>NZ_JAFEUS010000002.1:1406646-2813293 GCF_027853335.1 Leucobacter sp. UCMA 4100 | reverse complement strand
CTCCGTCGCTGTGCGCGCGAAAACCGTGCTGTTCTGTTTCAAGCTGTGACATGTTTAACCGACTGATCCTTCCATGCTCATCTCGATGAGCTTATTGAGTTCAAGCGCGTATTCCATGGGGAGCTCGCGCGCAATCGGCTCGATGAAGCCACGCACGATCATCGCCATCGATTCCTCTTCTGAAAGACCGCGGCTCATGAGGTAGAAGAGCTGGTCTTCGCTCACGCGGGTCACCGTCGCCTCGTGGGCGAGCGTCGCATCATCGGTTCGAATGTCGATTGCCGGGTACGTATCGCTTCGTGAAATGGTGTCGACGAGCAGCGCGTCACACACAACCGAGTTAGCCGCGTGGTGCGCGTTCGACTCAACACGAACCTCGCCACGGTAACCCGTACGGCCGCCACCACGGGCGATCGACTTCGAGAGAATCGAAGAGGTGGTGTGAGGAGCAAGGTGAATCATCTTCGCGCCAGCGTCCTGGTGCTGACCGGGGCCAGCAAACGCAACCGAGAGCGTCTCGCCCTTGGCGTGCTCACCCGTCAGGAAGATTGATGGGTACTTCATGGTGACCTTTGAACCGATGTTGCCATCGACCCACTCCATGAGGGCACCCTCTTCAGCGATCGCGCGCTTGGTCACGAGGTTGTACACGTTGTTTGACCAGTTCTGAATCGTCGTGTAGCGAACGCGAGCGTTCTTCTTCACGATGATCTCGACAACCGCCGAGTGCAGCGAGTCAGACTTGTAAATCGGAGCCGTGCAGCCCTCGATGTAGTGCACGTATGAACCCTCGTCAGCAATGATGAGCGTGCGCTCAAACTGACCCATGTTCTCGGTGTTGATGCGGAAGTATGCCTGCAGTGGAATCTCGACGTGCACGCCCTTGGGCACGTACACGAATGAGCCACCCGACCATACTGCGGTGTTCAGCGCTGCGAACTTGTTGTCGCCCGAGGGGATAACCGTGCCGAAGTACTCCTTGAAGATTTCAGGGTGCTCTTTCAGCGCTGTATCGGTGTCGAGAAACAGGACGCCCTGCGCCTCAAGGTCTTCACGAATCTGGTGGTACACGACCTCTGATTCGTACTGCGCGGCAACACCCGCGACGAGACGCTGACGCTCGGCCTCGGGAATGCCGAGGCGCTCGTAGGTCTCTTTAATCTCTTCTGGCAGCTCTTCCCAGCTCGTCGCCTGCTTCTCGGTCGAACGAACAAAGTACTTGATGTTGTCGAAGTCGATTCCCGAGAGGTCAGCGCCCCAGGTCGGCATCTGTTTTCGGTCAAAAATCTTGAGGGCTTTCAATCGGCGCTCAAGCATCCACTCGGGTTCGTCTTTCAACGCCGAAATATTGCGCACGACCGCTTCGCTCAGCCCGCGTTGTGCGGTTTCGCCGGCGGGGTCGTTATCGTGCCAGCCAAATTCGTATTGACCCAAACCCTCGAGCTCAGGTCGGTCGATTAACACTTCTGACATCTCTCTCAACTCCTCAAAATTTGTACTGTCTACAGGCTGCCCCGCGCGCTCATTATTCGTTACGCGGGCGCTGTATACCCCACTCAGCCAGCTTCACAGAGTTCCCTGAGACAGTGCAGTAAAGTTGGACTCAGGCAGTCACCGGGTCGATTGCACACGAACCCGGCGCCCCTTCGCCGCCAACGAGACTAGTCTACAAGGTCTCCCGGTAAAATGGGAGGGCGCGTGTTACGGGACACACCCCTTGTTTGAGAGGATCATTTTGTCTTCACAGCCCAGCCCCCAGAGGCGTACAAGCTCACCACTTCCCCGGTTTCTTATACCGGCCGCGTGGATCTCGTTTGTGCTCAATGTTCTCATCATCGCAACAGGCGGCGCTGTACGCCTGACAGGCTCTGGCCTCGGCTGTAGCGAGTGGCCCCTATGCACCCCCGACTCGTTCGTGCCGACCGAAGAGCTCGGCATTCACGGCCTCATCGAATTCGGTAACCGTACGATCAGTGGCCCCCTGCTTATCGCGGCCCTCATCGTGCTCATCCTGAGCATCAAAATTCGCAACGAGCGTAAAGACCTCTTCGTGCTGTCGATCATCATCACCGCACTCATTCTCTTGCAGGCCGTCGTCGGCGGCTTCGTCGTATGGGAGGGCCTCAAGGCCGTTCTCGTCGGCTTCCACTACACGGTCTCGCTCATCATCGTCTGCATTGCGGCGGCCTATCTCGTGCGCGCCTACAGCGGCCCCGGCCCTTACGTTCGCGACGTGCCGAAGGGCTTCGCGATCACTTCACACGTCATGACCCTCTTCATGGCCATCGTGATCGTCATGGGCGTCATCACCACGGGCAACGGGCCTCACTCGGGCGATGAAAACGTCATTCGCGATGGCTTCGACGCAACGCTCCTGAGCCACCTGCACGCATGGCCTGGCTACATCACGCTTGCGTTGCTCGTCGTGCTCATCGCCTGGGCCTTCCAGCGCGACCTGCGCCCCCTCAAATGGTTGCTGACCCTGCTCATCGTCATGGTCGTGCAAATCTTGGTCGGTGTCTTCCAGGCGCGCTCTGGTCTCCCCCCGGTCGCCGTCGGCGTGCACATGGTGCTCGCTTCGCTCACCGCGGCCACCATGACAGTCACGATCATGAAGCTCAAGAAGCCGCTCGCTCTCGACGCCTCGGCTGCTCCCGCGAAGACTCTCTAGCGGATCCGCGCTTCCGCCGCTACCGGCCCCCGTCTCACGACTCGCGCGCGCCGGTCGTGGCGCTGACGCTCTCACGCAAACGCCCGCTGTACGGGGCCCGTGGCTTCTCGCCTCGTAGCCCGGTGCGGCGGGCGCTTGCGTTTGTTGGCGCTTGCTCGCGTTTTTGACCGCAGCTTGACGAAAAGCAGGGTGTTTGTCGCTCAACACCCTGCTTTTCGTCAAGTAAACGCGAAAACGCCGCGCTCGAACGCCGCGCGAAAACCTCAAGCGAAACGCCGAGCGGAAAGCGCCCGGCGAGAACAGCCCAGCGCAAACCGCCCGCACCTACGACACAGCCCGAGCCCACCAAGAGGTGAGCCCGGGCTGGACATTCGTCAGGGCGAAGAAACGCTAGGCGCCGAACGCCTCAAGGTCGACCGTTTCGAACTCGAGCAGCTCTGAGCCGGTCGCGACGGGCTTCTTGGCGGGCGCACCCTCGGCACCACCGTGAGCGCCAGCTGCCGAGCTGTGGGAGTCGGCGGCTGGGGCGGCTGCGGCGTGGGCCGATCCGCCCTCGGCCGAGGCGCCGGCGCCAGCGGGGCGGCCGTGGCCATGCGCGTCTCCGCCCGAGGCGCGACGCTCCTGCCACGCGGTGAAGTCTTCGCGGGTCTCCCACGTCGTCACGACGAAGTAGCGTGATTCGCCAGCGGTTGGGCGTAGCAGCTGGAAGCCGACGTAGCCCGGCTCAGCGTCGAATGAGTGTTTGCGTGCGGCAAAGCGCGCTTCGAGTTCTGCTCCCTGACCATCGGGAACGCTGAGGGCATTGATCACGACGTACGACATGGGTACTCCTTGAGTGTTGATTATTAGAACGGCAAGAGCGGATCAACAGCGATCGCGACGAACAGCACCGAGAGGTACGTGATCGATCCGGTGAAGAGCTTCATGGGCTTGCCCTCTTGGCCGCGAATGGCGCTGCCGTAGAGGCGGTGCGCCTCAATGATGAAGAGGGCACCCGCGAGCACGGCGACAGCCGAGTAGACCCAGCCCATGCCCGCGACCGGGATGAGCAGCAGGCTCGAGGCAACGGTTGCCCAGGTGTACAGAATGATCTGCAGGCCAACCGTGATGCGACCACGAACAACGCCGAGCATCGGCACGCCGGCTGCTGCGTAGTCGTCGCGGTACTTCATCGAGAGCGGCCAGTAGTGAGGCGGGGTCCAGAGGAAGATGATGAGGAAGAGCACCATGGGTGCCCACGAGACGCTCTCGGTCACCGCTGCCCAGCCGATGAGCACTGGGAAGCACCCGGCGATGCCGCCCCAGATGATGTTCTGCTCGCTGTAGCGCTTGAGCAGCAGGGTGTAGACCACGACGTAGAAGAAGATTGCGAGGGCCGAGAAGAGCGCGGCGAGCCAGTTCGTCGTGAAGTAGAGCCAAACGATCGAGATGAGGCCAAGCACCCACGAAAAGATGAGGGCGTTGCGGTCGCTGATCTCGCCGGTGACGAGGGGGCGATTCTTCGTGCGGTTCATCTTGCGATCCATGTCGCGATCTATGTAACAGTTGAAGGCACCGGCTGAGCCGGCGCTCATCGCGCCGCCGATGAGCGTTGCGAGCACGAGCCAGAAGCTCGGCAGGGCCCTCTCGGCCAGGATCATGGCTGGAACGGTAACGACGAGCAAAAGCTCAACCACCCGGGGCTTTGTCAGCGAGACGTAGGCCTTCAGGGTGCGCGAAAAACTCTTCGGGGCCCCGAGCGGCTGTCCCGATGACTGAGCATAGGCAGAAGCATTCATCACTTAAGGATCCTACGCGAAAGTCGCTGTGCCCGATGTGAGCGAAATCTCAGGCGATACTGTGCACTCTTCGTGGCCTTGCGATACGCCCTTGGTGTGAAGCCGCACAGAGATTGCTGAAACCACGCTGCGGCGCGAAAAGCGGCCGAGCAAACCCGGTAGAGTTGGTGGCGGATTATGGCGTTCAAGCCCACGACACTTCAGCATCTGAGAGGCCCCCTGTGACGAACAACCTTGAGTGGAACGACATTGACGATCTCGCGGTCAACACCGCGCGCGTACTCGCAGCAGATGCTGTCGAGAAAGTTGGTAACGGCCACCCTGGCACAGCGATCAGCCTCGCCCCCGTTTCGTACCTGCTACACCAGAAGGTGTTTCGCCACGACCCGAGTGACTGCAACTGGGTTGGTCGCGACCGCTTCGTGCTCTCGATCGGCCACTCATCACTGACGCAGTACGTGCAGCTCTACCTCGGTGGCTACGGTCTCGAGCTTGACGATCTCAAGGCGCTGCGCACCTGGGGCTCGCTCACCCCAGGTCACCCCGAGTACGGCCACACCGACGGTGTCGAGATCACGACCGGCCCGCTGGGCCAGGGCCTCGCCTCGGCTGTCGGCATGGCATACGCTGCGCGCTACGAGCGTGGCCTCTTTGACCCAGAGGCTGCTCCGGGCACGAGCGTGTTCGACCACCACATCTACGTGTTGGCCGGCGACGGCGACCTGCAGGAGGGCGTCACCGCTGAGGCCTCGTCACTCGCGGGCCACCAGAAGCTCGGCAACCTCATCGCCATCTACGACAGCAACAAGATCTCGATCGAAGACGACACCGATATCTCGTTCACCGAGGATGTCGCGAAGCGCTACGAGTCATACGGCTGGCAGGTGCTCGAGGTTGACTGGAACGAGAGCGGCGCCTACGTCGAAGACGTGCCTGCCCTCTTCTCGGCGATCGAGGCAGGCAAGGCCGAGACCGGCCGCCCGACCCTCATCATCCTCAAGACGATCATCGGCTGGCCCTCACCCGGCAAGCAGAACACCGGTGGCATCCACGGCTCGAAGCTTGGCGGCGAGGAGCTCGCTGGTTTGAAGACCGCACTCGGCTTCGACCCCGAGGCCTCGTTCGAGGTCGCCCCGGAGGTCATCGAGCACACCCGCAAGGCTCTTTCGAGGGGTGCGGATCGACGCAGCGAGTGGAACGCAGCTTTCGACGCGTGGGCGGCTGCTCACCCCGAGAAGAAGGCGCTCTTCGATCGCCTGCAGAGTGACGAGCTGCCCGAGGGCATTGAAGCAGCTCTGCCGACGTTCGAGGGCGGCACCTCGGTCTCAACGCGTTCGGCGAGTGGCAAGACCATTGCAGCTCTGGCCGAGAAGATGCCAGAACTCTGGGGTGGCTCGGCAGACCTCGCCGATTCGAACAACACCACGATTCCCGGCGCAGCATCGTTCATTCCCGCCGAGTGGTCGACCCGTGCCTACCAGGGCAATGACTACGGTCGTGTCTTGCACTTCGGTATTCGCGAGCACGCCATGGGCTCGATCTTGAACGGCATTCAGCTGCACGGCAAGACTCGTTCATACGGCGGCACCTTCCTCATCTTCAGCGACTACATGCGCCCCGCGGTACGACTCGCTGCGCTCATGAACGTGCCAAGCATTTTCGTCTGGACCCACGATTCGATTGCGCTCGGTGAAGACGGCCCAACGCACCAGCCCATTGAGCAGCTCGCGACCCTGCGCGCGATTCCCCAGCTCTCGGTCGTGCGACCCGCCGACGCGAACGAGGTTGCGATCGCCTGGCATGAGACGCTCTCGCGCCACGAGGGCCCCACGGGCCTCGCGCTCACTCGCCAGAACGTGCCCGTCTTCGAACGCGGCACCGCAGAAGCAAGCGGCCAGACCCTCGCGTCGGCCGAGGGCGTGCGTAAGGGTGCATACGTGCTCGCTGAGACCACGACCGACTCGGTCGATCTCATTCTCATCGCAACCGGCTCAGAGGTGCAACTGGCACTTGAAGCTCGTGAAACGCTCAGCGCCGAGGGCATCGGCGTGCGCGTCGTCTCGGCTCCGTGCCTTGAGTGGTTCGCCGAGCAGAGCGAAGAGTACCGCGCTTCGGTACTCCCGAAAGAGGTTCGTGCACGGGTCAGCGTCGAGGCAGCGCTCTCACTCGGCTGGCGCGAGTACGTCGGCGACGCTGGCCGTTCAGTCTCGATCGAGCACTTCGGCGCATCGGCCGATTACCAGACGCTCTTCACGAAGTTTGGCATCACGACCGAGGCCGTTGTCGCTGCGGCACGCGAGAGCCTCGCAGAGGTGCGCGCATGACTCGCGCAACCGAGGCCCTCCGCGACGCCGGTGTGAGCATCTGGCTCGATGACCTCTCACGAGAGCGTCTCAACTCGGGCAACCTCGCCTCGCTCATCGAGAGCCACAGCGTCGTTGGCGTGACAACGAACCCCGCGATTTTCTCGGCCGCGATCCGCAATGATCAAAGCTACGCAGAGGCCCTCGCGGCCTGCGCGAGCGAGGGCCTCTCACCAGCCGACACGCTCACGCGACTCACCACAGACGACGTGCGCCAGGCGTGCGACCTCTTTGCGCCGGTGTACGAGCGCAGCGGTGGAGTCGACGGCCGGGTCTCGATCGAGGTCGAACCAGAGCTCGCACACGATGCAGAGCGCACCGTCGAACGGGCAGAACAGCTCTGGGCAATTGTCGATCGGCCGAACGCGATGATCAAGATTCCGGCAACGGCCGAGGGGCTGCCCGCGATCACCGCGACGCTCGCCAAGGGCATCAGCGTGAACGTGACGCTCATCTTCAGCCTCAGTCGGTACCGTGAAGTGCTCAACGCCTACTTCACCGGCATCGAACAGGCGCGAGCAAACGGGCATGACATCACCCGCATTCAGTCGGTTGCTTCGTTCTTTATTTCACGCTTTGATACGGCCGTTGACCCCGCGCTCGACGCGAGCGACGATGCCTCGCTGCAGGCGCTCAGCGGTTCGCTCGCGATCGCCAACGCGAGCGTCGCCTACGAAATTTTCGAAGAGCAGTCGAGCACCGAGCGTGCAGCGTTCCTCACCTCGGTCGGCATGCAGCCGCAGCGCCTGCTCTGGGCATCGACGGGGGTCAAAGATCCACGGCTCGCAGCAACGCACTACGTTACCGAGCTCGTCGCGGCAAACACCGTGAACACGATGCCCGAGGCGACACTGCAGGCTGCGAGCGAGCTCGACGAGGTCGCACCAGATCGTCTCGCAACGTACCTCCGTGAAGCAGCGATCAACATCGCGAAGCTCCCTGCCGTTGGCCTCGACTACCGCGAGGTGAGCGAGACGCTCGAGCGTGAGGGGCTCGAAAAGTTTGACGACGCTTGGAACGAGCTCGTCGCAAACGTCACCGAGCAGTTGGGGGCCGCACGATGAGCTCATTCATCAAGGCCGACATCGACGACGCCGCACTCTCTGAGGCCTCGATCGACTACCTCGTCGCTTCAAAAGCCGCATCTCGCCTTCGCGAAGGCGACGCGAGCCTGTGGGGTAAAGCCGCGGCAGCCGAAGCAAGCGAGCGACTCGGGTGGGTTTCGGCCGCGAGCGACATCGTTGACGTCATCGCGCAGGGCGAAGAACTGTGCGCAAAGCTCAGCACCATCGACTACTCACGGGTGCTGCTCTGCGGAATGGGCGGCTCAAGTCTCGCCCCGCAGGTTATGACGAACGACTCCCCCATTCCCCTCATCGCGATTGATTCGATTCACCCCGACTTCATCGCTGCCACGATGAGCGCCGAGTCACTCGCAGAGTCCGTCGTCATCGTGAGCTCTAAGTCGGGTGGCACAAGCGAAACGAGAACGCAGCTCGCGATTTGCGAAGACCGAATGAGCAAGGCCGGCATCAATGCCGCAGAGCGCATCATCGTTATTACCGACCCCGACTCTGAGCTCGAAGAGCACGCGCGGTTGCGCGGGTACAAGACCGTTCTCGGGCACCCGCACGTGGGCGGTCGTTACTCAGCGCTCACGGTGTTCGGTATGATTCCGGCCATGGTTGCCGGCGCAAAGCTTGACGAGATGGCCCCGAGCGTCTTCCAAACGGTTCGCGCCCTCTCACGTGACAGCGCTGACAACCCCGCGATCCGCGTCGCAAGCGCACTGAAGATCGCTGTCGAGCGCTCTGGCACCGCCCAGTTCTTTTCACCAGAACTCCCGGGTCTTCCCGCGTGGATCGAGCAGCTCGTCGCCGAATCAACCGGCAAAGACGGGCGCGGCCTTCTGCCAATCGCCCGCACGAGCGAAACGGTCACCCCCACGGGCGGCATGGTCGTGCACCTGCGCGAACACGAGACCGCGGTCACTTCGCTCGCTGCCGAACCAGAGATGGTCATCACCGGCCCCCTCGGCGTGCACTTCTACTTTTGGGAGGTCGTGACCTCACTCCTGTGTGTACTGCTCGAAGTGAATCCCTTCGACCAGCATGATGTTGAGCGCACGAAGCGAGCAGCACGGGGTATGAAGCCCGGGGACCTGCTCTCAGCAAATGTCACTGAGCCATGCGAGGGGCTCGAGGTGACGGTCGGGCTGAGCAAGACAAAGCCCGAAACGCTTGATGCCTTACTCACCGAATTTATCGGCGCCGCCGAGGGTGCGGCCTACGTCGTGATTCAGGCATTCTTGCCCGAACGAAGCGAAGCGCTCGAAGCACTCGCGAAAGCCGTTGAAGATCGAAGCGGCACCCCCGCGACCGTAAGCTACGGACCGAGTTACCTTCACTCGACCGGCCAGCTGCACAAGGGCGGCCAGCCCGGCGGGCTCTTCTTGAGCGTGTACGAGAAGGCCGAGCACGACATTCAGGTACCAGGCACCATCACAAGCCTCGGCTGGCTCTGCGAAACCGCGGCCATGGCTGATCAAAAGGTGTTGCGAGGGCTTGACCGCAGGCTCATGGCACTGCGGGTAGCAAACACAAAGGTGCTGAGCCTTTTGGCCCAGCACCTGTAAGTGTTGTTTTTCGTGTCACCCTACCGCCTATGCGGTACCACGACGCTTGCGGAGCTTCTGGAGCGCCTGCTCCAGAAGCTCTTCTGCTTCTTCGGGCGTGCGACGCTCTTTGACGTACGCGAGGTGCGTCTTGTACGGTTCAGGCTTTTCGAGAACCGGTGGGTTGTTCTTGTCGCGGCCGGCAGGAAGACCCGACTGAGGCGAGTCGATCTGCTCGGGAATATCGTCTTCTGAAACGTCAGAGGCAAAGTAACGAATCGTTTCGTTGCCCATCGCGTCCCAGTACGAGATTGCCGTGCGCTCTGCACGAATACCGTAGTCTTTTTCGCCCATCGGGCCCGAGCCTACTCGAGCCCCGCGAATGGCGTTGTTTCCAATTGCCATGGTTCCATCACTCCTTAAATGAGCGCGAATCGGGTCAAGAGACCCAATGCAATAATGCTCAAGAACCAAACGATCGAAACGACGACCGTGATCCTGTTGAGGTTTCGTTCTGCAACCCCAGAAGAACCGAGGCTTGACGTCACCCCACCACCAAACATATCTGAGAGACCGCCACCGCGGCCCTTATGCAGGAGGATAAAGAGCGTCAGGAGCAGACTCGTGATCACGAGGATTACGAGCAAAATCACCTGGACAACAATCACAGTGAACGTCCCTTCCGACGATTTGAGCACATGAGTACGTTTTTAGTATACCCGCACTTCAGGGTCAGCCCGCGATAACGTGCTTCCTGAACTGCGCAATCTTGGAGAATTCGGTCGCGTCGAGACTCGCTCCGCCGACGAGCACCCCGTCGATATCGGGCTGCGCCATGAAGTGTGCGACGTTAGCACTCGCGACCGATCCGCCATACAGAATTCTCGTCTGGGCTGCGGCTTCTGCGCCCCACTCCTCGCGAATGAGCTCGCGAAGGGCGCCGATAACGGCCTGCGCGTCTGCGGGGCTCGCGGCCTGACCACTGCCGATGGCCCAGACAGGCTCGTATGCAACGACGATCTCTGCCCCGGCTGTCAGCGCGCGCAGTGCTTCACGCAACTGCTCGCGCGGTACCTCTGCCTCGGCGCGCGTCTCACGCTCTTCGGCTGTTTCGCCGACGCAAATGATCGGCACGAGGTCGTGCTTGACCGCCGCTTTAGCCTTGAGTCCAACAATCTCGTTCGTCTCTGCATGCATTGCGCGACGCTCGGAGTGCCCCACGATCACGTAGCTGACCTCGAGCTTCTGCAAGAACTGTCCTGAGATGTCGCCGGTGTAGGCGCCCGAGTCGTGCGGTGAGAGGTCTTGGGCGCCGAGTTTCAGTTCCATCTTGTCGGCAACGAGGAGCGTCTGCACCGAACGGAGGTCGGTGAACGGAGGGAACACTGCGACCTCGGTCTCGGCATACGAGTGCTTCACGTCTTCGAGTGCCCACGACAGTTTTTGTACGTTGGCGATCGCGTGCAGGTGGTCGAGGTTCATTTTCCAGTTGCCCGCGATGAGCGGGGTGCGGGTGTTGAGGCTCACTTGAGCACCTCCAGACCGGGCAGCGATTTGCCCTCAAGGTATTCGAGGCTTGCGCCGCCACCGGTCGAAATATGACCGAATGACGAGTCTGCGAAACCGAGTGCGCGTACCGCGGCCGCTGAGTCGCCGCCACCGACCACGGTGAAGGCCTCTGAGTCGACAAGCGCCTGAGCTACGTCACGGGTGCCCTGTGCAAAGGCCTGCATCTCGAAGACGCCCATAGGGCCGTTCCAGAAGACCGTCTTGGCCCCAGCAATTTCAGCGGCAAAGAGCTTCGCGCTTTCTGGCCCGATATCGAGCCCCATGCCGTTCTCGCCGAATGCCGTCTTCGCGATATCGGCGACCGCGACCGTTTCATGCGCCGCATCGGCCGCAAACCTCTCGGCAACAATTGCGTCAACAGGAAGCACGAGCTTCACGCCGAGTTCTTCAGCCTTTGCCATATAGCCGCGTACGGTGTCGAGCTGATCAACCTCGAGCAGGCTCGCGGCAACGTCGTGCCCCTGAGCTTTAAGGAAGGTGAACATCATGCCGCCACCGATGAGAATCGTGTCGACTCGCTCGAGCAAGTGAGCGATCACTCCGAGCTTGTCTGAGACCTTCGAACCGCCGAGCACGACGACCGAGGGGCGCTCGGGCCGCTCGGTGAGACGCTCGAGTACCTCTGACTCGGCCGCGATCAGCAGACCGGCGGCGCTCGGCAAGAGGGCAGCGAGTTCGGTGACGCTCGCCTGCTGGCGGTGCACCACACCAAAGCCGTCAGAAACGAAGGCGTCGGCGCCCTGAGCAAGCTGTTCTGCGAAGGCCTGACGCTCTGCCGCGTCTTTCGACGTCTCTGCCGCGTTGAAGCGCAGGTTTTCGAGCACGACGACGTCTCCGTCGACCATGGCTGCGCGAGCGGCCGAAGCCTTCGCGCCCACCGTCTCCTCGACAAAAGTCACGTCAGTTTCGAGCAGTTCACCGAGGCGTGAGGCGACCGGTCGCAACGACAGCTCGGGTTTCACCTCTCCCCCGGGCCTGCCAAGGTGGCTCACGACGATCACCCGTGCGCCCTGCGCGCTGAGGGTGCGGATCGTCGGTAGCGAGGCAACGATGCGTCCCTCGTCTGAAACCGTTCCGTCATTGAGCGGAACGTTAAGGTCAGCGCGCACCAGAACGGTGCGCGACGTGAGATCGCCGAGTGATTCAATCGTGCGCAAGAGTGTAGGCCTTTCGAGAAGGGACAAGGTCGGTGAACACAGCTGTGGGGCGAAGCACCGAAGTGCCCCGCCCCACAAGAGTCATTTAGATGAGCCCCGTTGTCTGGGTGCGTGCGCGCTCAAGGCGTGCAGCCACGTCTTCCCAGTTCACAAGGTTCCAGAACGCGTCGACGTAGTTGGCGCGCACGTTCAGGTAGTCGAGGTAGTAGGCGTGCTCCCACACGTCGAGCATGAGCAGTGGCACGGTACCAGCGGGAAGGTTGCCCTGCTGGTCGAAGAACTGCTGAACGTTGGCGCGCTGGCCGAGCGTGTCCCACGCGAGAACCGACCAGCCTGAGCCCTGAACGCCCATTGCTGCGGCGTTGAACTGCTTCTTGAAACCGTCAAAGCTACCGAAGTACTCGGTGATCGCTGCAGCGATTTCGCCCTCTGGTTCGCCGCCACCGTTGGGTGACAGGTTCTTCCAGAAGATGCTGTGGTTCACGTGACCACCGAGGTTAAACGCGAGATCTTTCTCAAGTTTGTTCACGTTTGCCAGATCGCCTGACTCGCGTGCTGCAGCCAGTGCTTCAACCGCGCCGTTTGCGCCGGTTACGTATGCCTGGTGGTGCTTCGAGTGGTGCAGCTCCATGATCTTGCCGCTGATGTGCGGCTCGAGAGCACCATAGTCGTAATCAAGTTCGGGAAGTGTGTACGTCATCATTCACCTTTCGTTACGTGTTCATCCAGTGTAGACCGTGACCCTTGACGATCACAGAGTGTCCTCGGGCAGCGTAATATCGGTGCCCGGGATGCCACGATCCTCTGCCTCTTTATCGGCCATCGCGAGAAGCCTGCGAATGCGGCCAGCGACCGCATCTTTCGTGAGCACCGGGTCGGCTTTGGAGCCGAGCTCGTTGAGGCTCGCCTCACGGTGCGCAAGGCGAAGTTCACCCGCGTACTTCAGGTGTTCGGGAACCTCATCGCCGAGAATCTCGAGGGCACGCTGCACCCTTGCGCAGGCGTGCACCGAGGCCTGAGCGCTTCGGCGTAGGTTCGCGTCGTCGAAGTTGACGAGCCTATTAGCGTTGGCGCGGTTCTCGCGCTGCGTGCGAACGTTGTTCCACTCTTCGAGAGCCTTTGGCGCTCCCATGAGCAACAGCATCTCGCCAATCGCTTCTTCGTCTTTGATCATCACTTTGACCTGCGAGCGGATCTCGCGCGCTTTCGCGGCGATGCCCAAACGGCCAGCTGCACCAACGAGAGCCATCGCCGCCTCGTTTCCGGGGGCAACCACCTCGAGGCTCATCGAACGACCGTGCGTGATGAGCGCCCCACGGGCGAGGAAAGCGCCACGCCATGCGGCAGCAAGCTCTTCGCGACGGCCAGTTGTGACGTTGTTTGGCAAACCTCGAATCTGACGACGTTGCGCGTCGAGCAACCCGAGCTGACGGGCGAGCGTTTCACCGTTCAGCACGCGAACCAAGAACTCGGGAGCACTCCCCCGGTTACTTGAGGGGCGCATCTGCTTTGCTTCGGCACGAACACCGTAAATTTCATGCAGGTCGCGGCGTACGCGTTGCACGATGTGAGCGGTGTGCAGCTCAGCTTCTAAAGCAATTCGACCTGAAATGACGTGCAGCCCTCCTGCAAAACGCAGAATGGTCGTCACTTCAGCAATTCGCTCGCGTGTGGCCTGTGGACGCACAGTCACGAGCTCATTTTTAATGTCGGCAGTCGACGCCAATGATTCTCCTTGTCGTAACAGAGGTAAGTAATCCCGAGATGCAACGCGACGAGGCGTTGCTTATTCGCGGCCCAGGTCGCGGTTCGTAACGCTCACGCTGACACCGGGCAGAGCCGCTAGTCTATCGGCAAGTTCGCGTGCCATTGCGACACTGCGGTGTTTTCCTCCAGTGCAACCGACAGCAAGCGACGCGTGTCGCTTATTTTCTCGTTGAAAACCTGCCGTTACTGGCGCGAGTGCGGCGACATAGTGATCGAGAAATTCGGTGACGCCCTCCTGCGCAAGAACGTATTCTTGAACCGCTGGATCTTGCCCCGTGAGCGGGCGCAGCTCGGGATCCCAGAAGGGGTTCGGGATGAAGCGCATGTCAACGATAAGGTCGGCGTCGGTCGGCGCCCCGTATTTAAAACCAAAAGATTGAACGGTGAGTTTCAACCCGGGTGTGTCTTCGTCTGAGAAGAGCTCGCGGGTATGGTTCGAAAGATCGTGCACGTTGTAACGCGAGGTGTCGATCACGACATCGCTCGTCGCACGCAACTCAAGCAGGTGCTCACGTTCACGCTTAATGCCCTCACTGAGCGAGGCATCGCGCTGCAGCGGGTGCGGTCGACGAACCGCTTCGTAGCGGCGCACAAGCACGTCGTCGGCAGCGTCGAGAAACACGACGCGCACCTTCGTTGACTCACTGAGCTCGGTAATGGTCGCCTGAATCTCTTCGAACACCATATTGCCTCGAATGTCGATCACCGCCGCGATCTTTGGCAACGCGCCCGACTTGCCAGCCATGTCAGCAAGCGTCGGCAGCATGGCGAGCGGCAGGTTGTCGACGACGTACCACCCGAGGTCTTCGAGGGCGTTGGCAACCGTACTGCGGCCGGCCCCACTCATGCCGGTGACGATCAAGAATTCTTGGTCTGGCGAGTGCACGGTCATACGATCACTTCTCTTCCGCTCCGGGGGTGTTATTGGCTGCATTCAGAATACCGCTTTCGGCCGGGTTGTGAACGTCTGCGAGATGCTCAGAAATTGCCCGGGCCAACGTCTCGCTAAAGCCGGGGATCGTCGCGATTTCTTCCGCTCCCGCAGCCCGGAGGCGCTTCACCGAGCCGAAGTGGCTGAGCAACTGCTTCGTGCGCTTGGGGCCAAGTCCTGGCACCTCTGAGAGCTGCGTGTGAATGTCTCGCTTCCGCTTGGCGCGCTGGTAGGTAATGGCGACCCGGTGTGCCTCATCGCGCAGGCGTTGCAACAAGAACAGTGCCTCGCTCGAACGGGGCAAGATGACCGGGAATGGGTCGTCGGGAAGCCACAGCTCCTCCATACGTTTTGCGAGCCCGCACACGCCGACCGAGGTGAGACCTTCTTCGGTGAGTGCTCTGTACGCAGCGTTGACCTGCGGCTGCCCGCCATCAACGACGATGAGCTGGGGCACCTGCCGGCGGGCCTGGGCACCCTCGATACCGTCGCTCTCTAGATACTCGACGATACGTTTCGCACGCCGTTTGACCACCTGATAAATCGAGTCGGTGTCATCGGTCGTCTCTTCAATTGAGTACTTCCGGTATTCGTTTTTCGCGGGCATTCCGTCTTCAAACACGACGAGAGAGGCGACCACGTTCGTGCCCTGCAGATGTGAGACGTCAATACACTCGATGCGAAGGGGCGCCTCAGCGAGGCCGAGCGCGGCCTGTATTTCACCGAGGGCGTCAGTTCTCGTCACGATATCGGCAGCCCGGCGCATGTTATAGCGAATGAGCTGTTCTCCGGCGTTCAAGTTCGCGCGGTCGAGCAGCTGTTTCTTCTCGCCTCGTTCTGGCACGAGAACGTTCACCTTGCCACCGCGAGGGCGATGATCACTGAGCGCCGTCACGAGCTCTTTCGCGCTCTCGGGAATGGCGGGAACGAGAATCGTCGGCGGAACCGATTCGAGGTCATAGGCCGATTGCAGGGCGAACTCGGCGAGACGGCCCATGGTGTTATCAAGCTCGACATCGACCACCCAGGCATGCTCGCCACGAATGCGACCGTCTCGCACAATGAACATGTGCACCGCCGCTGAGAGGTCGTCCATCGCGAAACCAAACACGTCGAGGTCTTCCCCCTCGCCGAGCACCATCACGTTTTGCTCGAGCGCGAGTCTCGCTCCCTCGATCTGATCACGCACCTCTGCGGCACGCTCGTACTCCTGGTCGAGCGCCGCGGTGCGCATTTCGTCTTCGAGCCGCCGTATGAAGCCTTTATCTTGACCGTTCAAGAACGCCACGAGCTGGTTAATGCGCGCACGGTGTTCTTCGACCGTGACGAGCTTCGAGCACGGGCCGAAACAGCGCCCGATCTGCCCGCCTAGGCACGGCCGCCCTGACCGCATCGCTCGGTTGTAGTCGGCATCGTTGCAGGTGCGAATCGGGAACGCCTGCTGGAGTGCAGACATCAGCTGTTTAATGGCCCATACCTTGGGGTAAGGCCCATAATATTTAGCCCCCTTGTACCGACGGTTGCGCGTCATAACGAGCCTTGGGGCCTCGTCGCCAAGCGTCACCGCAAGATACGGGTAGCTCTTGTCGTCACGAAACTGAACGTTAAATGGCGGTGAGAATTCGTTGATCCAGGTGTGCTCGAGAATGAGCGACTCGGTGTCGGTTCCCACCACCGTCCAGTCGACCCCTCGCGCGAGCTGCAGCATGCGCTGCGTTCGCGGAGCGAGGCGATCCATCTGCCCAAAGTAATTGAGCAGTCGATTACGCAACGACTTCGCCTTGCCGATGTACAGCACGCGGCCCTGAACATCAGAGAAGCGATAGACGCCAGGTTGTGTGGGTATCTCAGAGTTCTTTGGCCGCCACTCGGCCCGAGTGTCAGTGAACCCCGTCATCACGCCCGCTCTTTCTTCTCCTTAGCAAAGATCTCGGCAAGAAACTGTCCCGTGTGACTCTCGGCAACCTTGGCTACCTGCTCGGGGGTTCCCTGCGCGACGAGCGTACCACCGCCCGATCCGCCTTCTGGCCCGAGGTCGATGACCCAGTCGGCTGCACGAATCATGTCGAGGTTGTGCTCAATGATGATGACGGTGTTGCCCTTGTCGGCCAAGCGGTTCAGCACGTCGAGCAGTCGACGAACGTCTTCGAAGTGCAGGCCTGTCGTGGGCTCGTCAAGCACATATGCAGTACGGCCGTTTGACCGCTTCTGAAGCTCGGTCGCGAGCTTGACACGCTGCGCCTCGCCGCCCGAGAGCGTTGTCGCGCTCTGCCCCAGCCTCACATACCCGAGGCCAACGTCGACGAGTGTTTTCAAGTACCGGTGAATCGATGAGATGGGCTCAAAGAACTCCTCAGCCTCGGCGATTGGCATGCCGAGCACCTCGGCAATGTTTTTACCCTTGTAGCGGATCTGCAGTGTCTCACGGTTGTAGCGCTGGCCGTGGCACACCTCGCAGTCGACGTAGACGTCTGGAAGGAAGTTCATCTCAATCTTGAGCGTGCCGTCGCCCGAGCAAGCCTCACAGCGGCCTCCCTTGACGTTGAAGCTGAAACGACCCGGCAGGTAGCCGCGCACCTTCGCCTCTTGCGTCTCAGCGAAGAGTGTGCGCACCTTGTCAAAGACGCCGGTGTAGGTCGCGGGGTTCGACCGCGGCGTGCGCCCAATCGGGGCCTGATCGACGTGCACGACCTTGTCGAGTTCTTCGAGCCCCTGCACTCGAGTATGTTTGCCGGGAACGAGCCTCGCGCCGTTGAGCTTATTAGCCATGACGCGGTAGAGAATGTCGTTGACGAGTGTCGACTTGCCCGAGCCACTAACCCCGGTCACCGCGGTCATGATGCCGACCGGAACATTGACGTCGATGTTCTGCAGGTTGTTTGAGCGGGCACCCTGAATTTTCAGCTGCCGCTTGGAATCGCGTTTGCGGCGCTTCTTGGGGGTTTCAATTGCACGCCTGCCGGCGAGGTAATCGCCGGTGAGAGAATCGGTGTTGGCAAGCAGGGCTTCATAGCCACCCGAGTGCACGACTTTACCGCCCTCGACACCGGCACCCGGGCCGATGTCGACAATCCAGTCGGCCGCCTGAATGGTTTCTTCGTCGTGCTCAACAACGATGAGCGTATTGCCCAGGTTTCGCAGCTTCACGAGTGTTTCGATGAGCCGCCGGTTGTCACGCTGGTGCAGGCCGATGCTCGGCTCATCCAGCACATACAGCACGCCCGTGAGCCCAGAACCAATCTGGGTCGCGAGGCGAATGCGCTGTGCCTCACCGCCCGAGAGCGAACCCGCTGAGCGCGCAAGTGTCAAGTAGCCGAGGCCCACTTCGGTCAAGAACTCGAAGCGGAGGCGGATCTCACGAAGCACCTGCGCCGCGATCTGTTGCTGGCGCTCGGTCAGCTCGACGCCCTCGAAGAAGGCGCGCGCGTCGGTAAGGCTCAGCTCGGTGGCGTCAGCGATCGATGAATCGTTGATCGTGATAGCGAGCACCTCGGGTTTGAGTCGTTTGCCATCGCAGGCCGAGCACGGCACCTCGCGCAAAAACTCTGAGAGTCGATCGCGGCGTGAATCTGATTCGACTTCCTGGAACTGGCGTTCGACCCACGGGACAACGCCCTCAAACCCGGTCGTGTACTTCACCTCGCGCCCAAAGCGGTTGCGCCACTTCACGCCCACGTTGAAGTTATTCCCGTAGAGAACGGCCTCCTGCACTTCCTCGGGAAGCTTCTTCCACGGCGTTTTCAGTGAAAAGTCGAGCTCTTTCGCGAGCGCCACGAGCGTGCGCTCGAAGTAGTTGTACAGGGTTTTTCCCTGACTCGTCCACGGGATGAGAATGCCCTCGTTAATCGAGAGTTCCGGGTCGCCGAGCACGAGGTCGAGGTCGACCGACTGCGAGGTGCCAATACCGTGACAGGTCGAGCACGCACCGAAAGGCGCATTGAATGAAAAGGTTCGCGGCTCAATCTCGGTGAGAGTGACGGGGTGCTGGTTGGGGCACGAAATCTTCTCACTGAACGTTGCCCTGCGGTCGTCGGCCTTGGCGTCGCGATCAACGAAGTCAACCTCGACGATACCGCCGGCGAGGCGGAGGGCGGTTTCAAGCGAGTCAGTCAGACGCCCCAAACCATCAGGCTTCGCAACGAGTCGGTCGACGACGACGTGGATCGTGTGCTTCACCTGCTTCTTGAGCTTTGGTGGATCGGCGAGTTGCACCACCTCGCCATCGACAACCGCGCGTGAGAAGCCCTGTGAGTGAAGGTCTTGAAAGAGGTCGACGAACTCACCCTTCTTCTGCACGACCGCTGGCGCGAGCAGCTGGTAGCGCGTGCCCTCGGGAAGGGCCATGAGCTGGTCAGCAATTTGCTGTACGGTCTGCGCCTGAATCGTTGCACCGCACACGGCACAGTGCGGCGTGCCAATGCGCGCCCAGAGCAGTCGCATATAGTCGTAAATCTCGGTGATCGTGCCGACGGTAGAGCGCGGGTTGCGGTTCGTCGACTTCTGGTCGATGGAAACGGCTGGGCTGAGCCCCTCGATAAGGTCGACATCAGGTCGATCGACCTGCCCCAGAAACTGCCGAGCGTAGGCGCTCAGTGATTCAACGTAGCGTCGTTGCCCCTCAGCGAAGATCGTGTCGAACGCGAGGCTCGACTTACCCGAACCGGAAAGCCCTGTAAAGACGACCATCGAGTCGCGAGGGATCTCGATGTCAACATTGTCCAGGTTATTTTCGCGTGCCCCTTTCACACTGAGTGTTGCGTGGGCGGCCGATGAACGCAATGGGGTGGCTTCTTCTGTTTGCACCCCTCTATTGTAGGCCCTGAAGCTGAGAATATTCGAACCTATGTACGAATCGATTCGATTCACCACTTCCCTTGCCTCCGTCACTCTTTACGATTATTATTGACGTAAGGAAGCGTAAGGAGAAGCTCATGTCAGCCCAGGCACACGAAACAGCGCCGGTACGTGATCGCGTTCTCGCCCTGGTCACGAGCTTTGACCCAAGGCAGCTTGCAACCGCTGAAGAGCTCCTTGAGCGCCTCGCCGAGACCACATCGCCGAGCACACACAACCTTACGGTTGCTGAGGTCTCAGCCCTCGAACGGTTCGGCGTCACAACAACCATGGCCGAACAGCAGAGTCACCTAAACACGACAACGCAGTCCCTCCTTGCAGAACGTCGAGTCGACACCATCTCACTCAGCGCAACCGAAGTTGCTTCCCTGCTCCACGTGAGCACCGCACGGGTACGACAACGTGCCGCCGACCACACGCTCCTCGCGAGGCGCCACAGTGACGGCTGGCACTTCCCCGCTTTCCAATTTTTTGACGGCGACGAACTACCCGGCTGGAGCACGGTTGCCAAAGAGATTCCACCGGCCACCCCGCTCACCCTCGTAGAGCGCGCGCTCACTTGGCCTTCCTCCCTCCTCACCATCGATAGCGTCGAGCACTCGGTCGCCTCGTGGCTCCAAGCTGGAGGGAGCCACGAGACAGCGGCTCAGATCATGCAGGGCGAACTCAGCAGGGCCCTCTAACGACGATGAGTGAAGAGGCTCCGACTCCGAACCCGGCACAGTTCCCCGACCTTCCGAGCGATCACTCCTGGTGCAGCACGATTGCCGCAGGCACCATGTTTGCTCGGGTCTTTCACACCGCGGGTCCGTACCCCAGCGATTGGAACGCATACCGCTCATACGGGCCCGTCGACTCTCGCTTCGATCCGCACCCAAACCCACCGCAAGAGCACGCTGGGTACGGGGTCATGTACACGGTGCCAGAGCTCAGCGCCCAGCTGACAAGGCAAGGGAACACGGCGGGCGAGACGACCGAAGGTGATGCGGCGATGTCGACGCTTGCGACGTGTCTCATCGAGTGCTTTCAGCGCAAACGAGTCATCACGAGAGAACTCAACACCCCCGCGCTCGCATTTTTCAGTGTGACCCGAGAGCTCACGCTGCTGAACCTCAGCGACAGCGACTGGCTCACCGTTGCCGGTGGCAATGCGGCGGTCATGTCTGGCTCGCGTGAGCGATCCAGGGAGTGGTCACGCGCGATAGCCCGCCGCTACCCCGACATCGACGGGGTGCTCTCGGCTTCGTCGCTCATGCCACACACGAGAATCAGCGCCCTCTGGCAACGCAGTCAAGACGCCCTACCGGCGCACCCGGATGCGCTGCTCACGCTCGATCGGCCAGAACTCACCGGCATCATCGAGGCGACCGCGGCCCGCTACGGCTACTCGGTGCTCTAGCCTCCAAACGAACGGCCACCGCCGCCCACGCCTAAGCGTGGCCAGCCGAAGCCATTCCACGAAGCTCGCGCTTCAGCTCGCCGATCTCGTCACGCAGACGCGCGGCAAGCTCAAACTTCAGCTCTTCGGCGGCAGCCAGCATCTGATCAGTGAGTTCAACGATCAACTGCTCGAGTTCTGTGCCGCCAGAATCGGCACCCGAACGCTTCGCAGCCGCCCCCGAACCGGCACGCTTCTTACCCGCGGCCGACGACTCGACGAGTTCGGTAGTATCGGCAGCCTCACGGTTGAGCATCTCGGTAATGTCAGCGATCTTCTTGCGAAGCGGCTGCGGGTCGATACCGTGTTCGGTGTTGTAGGCCACCTGAATCTCACGACGACGTTGCGTCTCGTCAATGGCCTCCTGCATCGACCGAGTAATGCGGTCTGCATACATGTGCACCTCGCCCGACACGTTACGCGCGGCACGACCAATCGTCTGAATGAGTGAGGTCGACGAGCGCAAGAAGCCCTCTTTGTCGGCGTCGAGAATCGCGACAAGCGACACCTCGGGAAGGTCAAGGCCCTCACGCAGCAGGTTGATACCGACGAGCACGTCGTACACGCCGGCGCGAAGCTCGGTCAGCAGCTCAACGCGTCGCAGTGTGTCGACGTCAGAATGCAGGTAGCGCACCCGCACCCCAGATTCTTCGAGGAACGCCGTGAGCTGCTCGGCCATCTTCTTCGTGAGCGTCGTAACGAGCACGCGCTCATCTTTCTCGGCGCGAATCTTGATCTGCTCGAGCAGGTCATCAATTTGTCCCTGAGTTGGCTTGACGACAATCTCTGGGTCAACGAGGCCCGTGGGGCGAATGATCTGCTCAACCACACCGTCGGCGAGCTCCATCTCGTACTTGCCGGGGGTCGCCGAGAGGTAGACCGTCTGACCGACACGGTCTTTAAATTCGTTGAAGGTGAGCGGGCGGTTATCGAGCGCAGACGGCAGCCTGAAGCCGTGGTCGACGAGCGTACGCTTTCGCGACGAGTCGCCCTCGTACATCGCACCAATTTGCGGCACGGTGACGTGTGACTCATCGATCACGACGAGAAAGTCGTCAGGAAAGTAGTCAAGGAGGCAGTGCGGGGCCTCGCCCTGCTGACGTCCATCAATGTGCCTCGAGTAGTTCTCGATGCCAGAGCAAAAACCGATCTGCTCCATCATCTCGAGGTCAAACGTTGTGCGCATCTTGAGGCGCTGCTCTTCAACGAGCTTGTTCTGGGCGTGCAACTCGTTGAGCCGCACGTCAAGCTCGTCGGTAATGTCACCCATGGCCCGCTGCATGACATCGTGGCTTGCGACGTAGTGCGAGCCCGGAAAGACCGAAACCGTCTCGACCTCTTTGATCGTCTCGCCCGTGATCGGGTGCAGGTAGTAGAGCGCGTCAATCTCATCGCCGAAGAACTCGATGCGAATCGCGAGCTCCTCGTACATCGGGATGATCTCGACCGTGTCGCCGCGAACCCGAAAGTTACCGCGCACGAACTCGATGTCGTTGCGCTGATACTGCATGTCAACGAAGCGGCGCAGGATAGCGTCGCGATCAACCTGATCGCCCACCGCGAGTGGCACCATCGCCTCGTAGTACTCTTCAGGCTTACCCAGGCCGTAAATGCACGAGACCGTACTCACCACGACGACGTCGCGGCGGCTGAGCAGCGCGTTCGTCGTCGAGTGGCGCAGGCGCTCGACCTCGTCGTTAATCGACGAATCCTTTTCAATGAAGGTGTCGGTTTGCGGCACGTAGGCCTCTGGCTGGTAGTAGTCGTAGTACGAGACGAAGTACTCAACCGAGTTGTTCGGCAAGAGCTGCCGAAACTCGGTCGCAAGCTGTGCGGCGAGGGTCTTGTTGTGGGCGAGCACGAGCGTGGGCCGTTGCACCTCTTCAATGAGCCAGGCGGTCGTTGCCGACTTACCGGTACCCGTGGCGCCGAGGAGCACGATATCGGTCTCGCCCGCGTTGATGCGGGAGGCCAGCTCGGCGATGGCCTGAGGCTGGTCACCATTCGGCTCATACTCGCTAATAACCTCAAAGGGGCGCACGCTTCGGGTAGTTTCCATACCCTTAGCGTACGCCCCTAAGCTCAAGATAAGCTTCGAACGGGTGTTCGAATATTATGCAAACCAGAGTGCGAGCTCACGCTCTGCACTCAGCGTGCTGTCGCTACCGTGAACGAGGTTCTGCTGAACACTCGTTCCCCAGTCGCGACCGAGGTCGCCGCGGATCGTCCCGGGAGCAGCGCTCGTCGGCTCGGTCGAGCCAGCGAGTGAACGGAATCCTTCGATGACCCGCTCGCCGCTCGCGCGAATGGCAACGACGGGGCCCGACGACATGAACTCTACGAGCGGCTCATAGAAGGGCTTGCCCTCGTGCTCTTCGTAGTGGGCAGCGAGCAGCGCACGCGAGGCGTGCACCATGCGCAGGTCAGCGATTTCGTACCCCTTTGCCTCGACCCGGCGCAAGATTTCGCCGACGAGGTTACGCTTGACGCCATCTGGTTTGACGAGGATGAGTGTTTCTTCAACAGCCACAATAATTCCCTTTGGTTGTGATAAACGGTTACTTACAGTCTAGCTTCGCGCATGCGGTCAATTTGAGCGCCTTTCCACATGCAGTAGAGCCACAGGCCAGTGAAGATGAGGCCAACGAACAGAATCGGCACGAGAAAAAAGGCGCCAACGAAATAGAGGCCGTGCACGATCCACCCGAGAATGATGCCAACGTTGCCCATTCGCATCAGCCCGAGGGCAACGATGATGAGCAGGCAGGCGACGCCACCGATCACGAGCCCAACCCAGGCTGGGTCGAAGACGCCGAGCCCGAAGAGCGTGAGCCCGATAAGAAACACGACGAACAGCTCGAAGCCGAGCGCGATCGACGCGAGTGACTTTTGGGTCGAGGTTTTCTTCGTTCCGCTCGCGCGAAGCGCAAGGTTGTGGGCGCGCTGCTCGCTTGGTGAGAGTACGAGATCGTCGTCTTGCCCAGGATTGTGCGTCATACTTCAGCTCCCCAATCTGCCTGGCGGGCGAGCGAGATGGCCTCGCCCGCAAGAAATACTGAACCTGCGATGAGCACGCCGCGGCCGTCGGCCTCTTCGGCCCAGCCACGAGCCTCTTCAACGGCTTCTTCAAGCTCGTCGAAGAGCTGGAGGTTGACGTCTGGTCGAACCTCGAGGGCAAGCCTCGCGAGCTCTTCGGGGTCACGGGACCGTTCTGAGTGGATCCCTACCACGTACACGTTTGGCGTGAGCGGCAGCAGCGCCTCAAGAATGCCCCGCGCATCTTTGTCGGCGAACGTGCCGACGATGAGCATGAGATCTGAGAAGCTGAACGATTCGCTCATCGCGGTCGCAAGCGTCTTCGCGCCGTGCGGGTTGTGCGCCGCATCGACGAGCACGAGTGGCTGTACGCCAATCGGCTGCAGCCTTCCGGGCGAAGTGAGGCTGCCGAGGCCCTGCTCGAGCGCATCCTCTGGGAGGGGGCGCTCGGTCCCGAGAAACGCCTCGACGGCGGCAACCGCGAGCGTCACGTTTTCGGCCTGATGCGGCCCGTAGAGCGGAATAAACAGCCCCTCGTACTCGGTTCCAGCGATACCCGTGATCTCGACGATGCGCCCTCCCACGCCGCTCACGTCTGCGCGCAGCGAGAAATCCCGCTCGGCGACAAGCATGCGCGATCCGACCGCCTCGGCTCGAGCCTCGAGCTCAGCGAGCGCCGAGGGCTCCTGCGCCGCGGTCACGAGCGTCTTGCCCTCTTTCACGATGAAGGCCTTCGTGCGAGCGATCTCAGCAACGGTATCGCCGAGAATGTGCACATGGTCGAGGCCGATCGGCGTGATGACCGAGACCTCAGCGTCGGTAATGTTCGTCGCGTCCCACTCGCCACCAATGCCGATCTCGACAACGGCAACCTCGACGGGCGCGTCGGCGAAAGCGGTGTATGCGAGCGCGGCAAGCGCCTCGAAGTACGTAATCGGCAGCTCGCCCTTCGCAGCGAGTTCGGTATCGACGATCTCGAGGGCAGGCTGCATCTCTTCCCACGCGGCGACGAGTGCCGCCTCGCTGATCTGCTCACCCTCAAGCTGAATACGCTCGGTGAAATCAACGAGGTGCGGGCTCGTGAAGAGCCCCGTTTTCAGCCCGTAGGCCCTGAGCAGCGACTCGATGACCCTAGCCGTCGTCGTCTTCCCGTTCGTGCCGCCCACGTGTATGACCGGAAACAGGTTTTGCGGCTGGCCGAGCAGGTCGGTGAGCCTGCGAACCGGGTCAAGCCTGGGTCGCGGCTGCGCCTCGCCAGTTCGCGAGAGCAGCTCTGCGTACACCTCTGCGGTGCTCGATGCGCCCACTAGTCCTCCTTCGCGGCACGTGCCGCGGTTGCGTTGATCGTGATGATGAGGGGTTCCTTCGCCGCGCCGAGCGCACTCGCGCGTGAGGCAACCCCTGCGGCACTGGTTTCTGGGTCGTTCTCAAGAGCCGCGGCCTCGAGTGATTCGACGGCGAGCCGGGTTGAGAGGGTCTCGCTCGCGATGAGCTCGGCGTGGGCGGTAAGCGCGTCGGCGTTCTCGGGCGAGGCACCGAGCGTCAGCTCAATGCGGTCGCTCACGTCGAGGCCGGCGTTCTTGCGGGCCTCTTGCACGCCGCGAATCGCGTCACGAGCGACGCCCTCGGCCTCGAGTTCGGGGGTCGTCACGGTGCTGAGCAGCACGAAGCCGCCGCCCGCGATGAGACCGACTGCCTGTCCTTCGGTCGCGGCATCACTCACGGTGAGCGTGAGATCGTACTCGCCAGGTTCCAGCGCAAACCCGCCCGCCGTCACGACGCCGTTCTCTTCAGACCAGTCACCGGTCTTCGCGCCCTTGATGGCAAACTGCACGTCTTTGCCAAGCCTCGGGCCGGCCGCGCGGGCGTTCACCGAGAGTGAATGCACAATGCCGTGCTCGGCCGCGCTGTTCTCGTCCTGGGCCACGAGCGAGACGTGCTTCACGTTGAGCTCGTCGCGCAGAATCGCGCTAAACGGAGCGATCGCGTCTGGGCGGCTCGTGACGACCGTGAGGTCGGCGAGAGGCAGGCGTACACGAAGGCGCTCGGCCTTGCGCAGCGCGAGTGACTGCGAGGTGATTTGACGCACCTCGTCCATCGCCGCGACGAGCTCGTCGTCGACGGGGAACGCGCTCGCGTCAGGCCAATCGGTGAGGTGTACCGAGCGGCCGCCGGTGAGCCCGCGCCAGATTTCCTCGGTCACGAGTGGCGCCATGGGAGCGGCCACCCGGGTGAGCGTTTCAAGCACCGTGAACAGCGTGTTGAATGCCTGAGCGTTTTCAGGCTTGCCGTTCGCCCCGTTGACCCCTTCCCAGAAGCGGTCGCGAGAACGACGCACGAACCAGTTCGTGAGCAGCTCGGCGTAGTCACGCAGCGCCTCGGCTGCGGTGGTCGTGTCGAGGTCGCCAAGGTGCTGCTCAACGTCGCGCACAAGCTGTCCCGTTTTCGCGAGAATGTAGCGATCAAGCGGATCGGTCGAGTCGGTGCTCCAGCTCGCCTCGAAGCCGTCGGCGTTCGCGTAGAGGCTGAAGAAGTACCAGGTGTTCCAGAGCGGCAGGATGAACTGACGAACGCCCTCACGAATGCCCTCTTCGGTGACGATGAGGTTGCCGCCGCGCACGACGGGTGATGCCATGAGGAACCAGCGCATCGCGTCTGAGCCGTCACGGTCAAACACCTCATTGACGTCGGGGTAGTTTTGCAGCGACTTCGACATCTTGTTGCCGTCTGAGCCGAGCACGATGCCGTGGCTGATGACGTTCTTGAACGCTGGGCGGTCGAAGAGCGCGGTTGCGAGCACGTGCTGCACGTAGAACCAGCCGCGCGTTTGCCCGATGTACTCGACGATGAAGTCGGCGGGTTGCTGCTCTTCGAACCACTCCTGGTTCTCGAACGGGTAGTGGGCCTGGGCAAACGGCATCGAGCCCGAGTCGAACCACACGTCAAACACGTCTTCGATGCGGCGCATCGTCGATTTGCCGGTCGGATCGTCTGGGTTCGGCCGCGTGAGATCGTCGACGTACGGGCGGTGCAGGTCGACCTCGCCGGCCTCGTTGCGCGATACGCGCCCGAAGTCACGCTCGATCTCTTCGATCGAGCCGTAGACGTCGACACGCGGGTACTCGGGGTCGTCGCTCTTCCATACTGGGATCGGGCTGCCCCAGTAGCGGTTGCGGCTCACTGACCAGTCACGCGCGCCCTCGAGCCACTTGCCAAACTGCCCGTGCTTCACGTTCGCGGGCACCCAATTGATGTCCTCGTTGACCTCGAGCAGGCGATCCTTGATCTTCGTGACGCTCACGAACCAGCTCGAGACGGCCTTGTAGATGAGTGGGTTGCGGCAGCGCCAGCAGTGCGGGTACGAGTGCTCGTAGCTCTGCTCACGCAAGAGGCGACCCGATTCGCGCAAGAGGCGGATCAGCGGCCGGTTCGCCTCAAACCAGAGTTCGCCTGCCACGTCACCCACGGCCTTGATAAAGCGGCCGCCCTCGTCGAGGCTCACGATCGTCGGCATGCCGGCGGCATTGGTGATGCGCATATCGTCTTCACCATACGCGGGCGACTGATGAACGACGCCGGTGCCGTCAGAGGCCCCAACGTAATCGTCGACGAGTACGCGCCAGTAGTTCTCGGTGCCCCACACCTCGGCGTCGGCAAAGTAATCGAACACGGGCTCGTACTGCACGTCGGCAAGCTCTGCGCCCTTCAGCGTGCGTTCGATGGCCTCGGTCGCCGCTTCCCCGCTCTCGTAGCCGAGATCTTTCGCGTGGTTCGTGACGAGCTCGCGGGCGAGCAGGTATCGGGCCTCGCCCGATGATCCGCCATCGCTCGCGCCAAGCGGGCCGGCCGCGACGACAGCATATTCGATGTCGGGGCCAACCGCGAGGGCCGCGTTCGTTGGCAGCGTCCAGGGGGTCGTCGTCCAAGCAAGCGCGCGAACGCCCTCTATGCCGAGCTCAGCGGCCTTCGCACCCGTGAATGGGAAAGCAACCGTGACCGACGGGTCCTGACGCATCTGGTACACGTCATCGTCCATGCGAAGCTCGTGGTTCGAGAGCGGAGTCTCGTCGCGCCAGCAGTACGGCAGCACGCGGTGCCCCTCGTACGCAAGGCCCTTGTCATAGAGCTGCTTGAACGCCCAGAGCACACTCTCCATGAACTCGACGTTGAGCGTTCGGTAGTCGTTCTCGAAGTCGACCCAACGGGCCTGACGCGTGACGTACTCTTCCCACTCGCGGGTGTACATGAGCACCGATTCGCGGGCCTTCGCGTTGAACGTCGCGATGCCCATCTCTTCGATCTCGCTCTTCTCGGTGATGCCGAGTTGCTTCATGACCTCAAGCTCTGCCGGCAAGCCGTGGGTGTCCCAGCCGAAGCGGCGCTCAACCTTCTTGCCCATCATGGTCTGGAAGCGCGGAAAAACGTCTTTGGCGTAGCCGGTCAGCAAGTGGCCGTAGTGCGGCAGGCCGTTCGCAAAGGGAGGGCCATCGTTGAAGACCCACTGATCGCACCCCTCGCGCTGGCGAATCGACTCACGAAAGGTGTCGTCTTCGGCCCAAAACTTGAGCACCTGCGTCTCAATCTCGGGAAAACGCGGCGACGGGGTTACTCCAAATGATGCGCCTGCTGCGGCGCTACTGTGTGACTGCTTGGGGTACGACATGGGGTCCTTCGGCTTCCGGGCAATACATTCTTTGCCGGGACGAGGATCGCTGTGGGAGCGTTCCCCGCGGTACCACCCGCTTTACGTATCAGGAGCACTGACGCGTCACTTCATTCGGCGATAACGGGCCGTGACCGTTCGGTTCTACTGGGCGCACGTTGCCGCGCGCCGTTCTTCCAAAAACTCCCCGGTGATTGCCGGTTCAAAGTCGTTGCATATTAGCGTAGCGCAAGACGGCTGCCGATATGCTCTGTATCGCTGAACTCGGAGCGTGAAGCGTTCACTCACAAGCCACCATTGGCCACAGCTTCACCTGCTAGAGTTGACGATATGGCGCACGTATGGGTGCAGCCAGCGCATGCCGCGCTCCACTCCCTACCGAAGTGAGGTGAGAAGTCCCGATGTCTTCAGACAGTTCTAGTCCGAGGCCGGAGATCCGCCTCCATGGTTTTACCCGGTAATCGAAGCGCGACGCGCTTCATGGTTCGGGCTTTCGATCTCCGGCGCTTTGCGGGCCCTCTTGTGGCCCAACGATTCATCGTTCCTTGGCGGTGCATGTGCACCGTGCCCAACACCAAAGTGAGATCGCTATGACCCCAGAAGTAGCAGACGTCAACATCAACGAGATCGTTGATACCGTGGTTCAACAGGTGACCGACCGCGACCTTGTCGCCGTGTCGCACACCCTGACGCCACTCTCAGTCGACGAAATCGTGCTCGTGCTCGAGCGCTTGAGTGAGCAGCACCGTGCTGTTCTCTACCGTCTGCTCCAAAAAGATCGAGCCCTCGCCGTCTTCGAACTGCTCGACCCCGCGCTGCAGGGTGATCTCTTGCACGGTTTGCAAGACTCAGAGGTTGCTGAGATCTTCACTGGGCTCGACCCTGACGACCGGGTCTGGCTGCTCGACGAGCTGCCGTCAAAGGTTGCCCCGCGGCTCCTGAAGGGGTTGTCGTCTGAAGAGCGCCAGGTGACCTCGGCGCTCATGGGCTACCCACTCGGCTCGATCGGGCGACGCATGAGCCCCGAGCTTATCTCGACCAAAGAGAGCTACACCGTCGAGACGACGATGGAGCGCGTGAAGCGAGACCTCAACGATGCCGAAACCATCTACCTCATTCCGGTCATCGACGAGAGCCGCCACGTCGTTGGCGTGGTGAGCCTCAGGCAAGTGCTCGGCGCCGAGCCTGGAACGCTCATTGGCACGCTCATGCAAGACCCCTACACCGCGGTCGTGACCGAGAAGGCCGAGGTTGTCGCACGCCGCATGGCCGACCTCACGGTGAACGCGATGCCGATCGTCGACCGCGAGCGTCGTCTCGTCGGTATCTTCACGATTGACGACGCGGTGCGCATTCTTGAGCTCGAAGATTCAGAAGATGCGGCTCGACAGGGTGGTGTTGAGCCGCTGCGCCGCCCCTACCTCTCGACGCCGATCTCAACCCTCGTCAACTCGCGCATCGTCTGGCTGCTCGTACTGGCCATTGGCGCGACGCTGACGGTGCAGGTGCTCTCGGTGTTCGAAGACACCCTCGCCGAGGTGACCGTGCTCGCGCTCTTCGTGCCACTACTCATCGGCACCGGTGGCAACACCGGTAACCAGGCAGCGACGACCGTGACCCGTGCGCTCGCGCTCGACGATGTGCGAACCGAAGACATCTTGAAGGTCATCGGCCGCGAAGTTCGAGTCGGCTTCTTGCTGGGCTGCATGCTGGGGCTTATCGGGTTCACCATCACCGGCTTCATCTATGACTTTAAGATCGGCGCCGTCATCGGCCTCACCCTCATCGCGGTGTGTACCGTGGCAGCGACGATCGGTGGCGCGATGCCGATCGCGGCAAAGGCCATCAAGGTTGACCCAGCGGTCTTCTCGAACCCGTTCATCACGACGTTCGTCGATGCGACCGGCCTCGTGCTCTACTTCTTGATCGCACGAGCGATTCTGCAAATCTAACCACCATTCCCGCCCTTCTCACGCAAGCATCGCGGGCAGCGGCCACGCCGCTCAGACCCGCTAGAATGATGCAGTGAGCCACGATGTGCCACCGTGTTTTCACGGTGGCACACCCATTACTACGATCCAGGAGCGTCATGACTGCCATTCCCGACAAGCCAAAGCTTGAAGGTCTCGAAGAGAAGTGGGGTGAAACCTGGGAAGCGCAGGGCACCTACGCCTTCAACCGAGAGGGCGCCACTCGTGAGTGCGTGTACAGCATCGACACTCCCCCGCCAACCGCTTCAGGTTCACTGCACGTCGGCCACGTCTTTAGCTACACGCACACCGATGTCGTAGCTCGCTTCCAACGAATGAATGGCAAGCGCGTCTTCTACCCCATGGGGTGGGACGACAATGGACTGCCAACCGAGCGTCGCGTGCAAAACTACTATGGCGTTCGCTGCGATCCTTCGCTCCCCTACGTCGACAATTTCGTGCCCCCACACCAGGGCACCGACGGCAAGAACATCAAGCCTGCAGACCAGCAGCCCGTGTCGCGCCGCAACTTCATTGAGCTCTGCGAGCAGCTGACCCTCGAAGACGAGAAGCTCTTCGAAGACCTCTGGCGCACCCTGGGCCTCTCGGTCGATTGGAAGCAGAGCTACCGCACAATCGGCCCCGAGTCGCTCCGTGCTTCGCAGCTCGCCTTCATTCGCAACATCGAGCGAGGCGAGGCGTACCAGGCTCAGGCTCCGACGCTCTGGGACATCACGTTCCGCACCGCTGTTGCCCAGGCCGAGCTTGAAGACCGCGATCAGCCAAGCGCTTATCACGCCCTCGCGTTCCACCCAACCGATGGCAGCGACGACATCGTCATCGACACGACACGGCCAGAGCTCCTAGCCGCCTGTGTCGCACTCGTGGCTCACCCCGATGACGAGCGCTACAAAGACCGTTTCGGTACGACCGTGCGCACGCCGCTCTTCGACGTCGAGGTTCCCATCGTTGCCCACCACCTGGCTCAGCAAGACAAGGGCACGGGTATCGCGATGGTGTGTACCTTCGGCGACGTGACCGACGTGGTGTGGTGGCGCGAGCTCCACCTGCCAAACCGTGCAATTCTCGGTTTCGACGGCCGCGTTCTCTCAGAAGCCCCCGAGGCGATCACGAGCGAGGCAGGCCGCGAGCACTACGAGAGCATCGCCGGCAAGACTGTGTTCAGCGCAAAGAAGATCATCGTAGAGGCGCTTCAAGCCTCGGGTGAGCTCATCGGCGAGATTCGCAACATCACCCACCCCGTGAAGTTCTTTGAGAAGGGCGACAAGCCGCTCGAGATCGTCTCGACGAGGCAGTGGTACATCAAGAATGGCGCCCATGATGAGGCACTCCGCGAGCGTCTCCTTGCTCACGGCAAGGCACTCTCGTGGCACCCTGACTTCATGCGGGTTCGCTATGAGAACTGGGTTGAGGGCCTCTCGGGTGACTGGCTGATTTCTCGCCAGCGCTTCTTCGGCGTGCCCATTCCCGTGTGGTACCCGCTCAACGACGCCGGCGAGCCAAACTTTGACGCGCCGATTCTGCCGACCGAGGCTCAGCTTCCGGTTGACCCATCGAGTGATGTGCCCTCGGGCTACACCGAACAGCAGCGCGGAGAAGCAGGCGGCTTCATCGGCGAGGTCGACGTCATGGACACGTGGGCGACCTCATCAATCACTCCGCAGCTCGCTGGCGGCTGGGAGCGCGATGCCGAGCTCTTCGACCTCGTGTACCCCTACGATCTTCGCCCCCAGGGCCAGGACATTATTCGTACCTGGCTCTTCTCAACGCTTCTGCGCTCAGAGCTCGAGGCATCGACCCTGCCCTGGAAGAACGCGGGCATCTCAGGGTGGATCCTCGACCCCGACCGCAAAAAGATGTCGAAATCGAAGGGTAACGTCGTCACCCCAGCAAGCATGCTCGACCAGCATGGTTCTGACGCCGTACGCTACTGGGCAGCCTCAGCGAAGCTCGGTACCGACGCCTCATTCGATCCGCAGAACCCGACGCAAATCAAGATCGGCCGACGCCTTGCGATCAAGGTGCTGAACGCGTCGAAGTTCACGCTCGGATTCGAGGCTACGCCGGGTGCAACGGTCACTGAGCTGCTCGATCAGAGCATGCTGAAGACCCTCGCGGGAGTCGTCCGTGACGCGACCGCCGCGTTCGAGTCGTACGATCACGCCCGCGCGCTCGAGATCACCGAGTCGAGCTTCTGGACCTTCTGCGACGACTATCTTGAGCTCGTGAAAGACCGCGCCCATGGCGAGGTCGGCCAGGCCCAGGCCTCGGCCGTCGCCGCCCTGCGCGTTGCGCTCTCGGTATACGCCAGGCTCTTTGCTCCGTTCATTCCGTTCGCAACCGAAGAGGTATGGTCGTGGTTCAACGAGGGCTCGGTGCACCAGGCTGCTTGGCCGGTCGCCGAAGAACTCACCGAGCACTCGGGCGAGGCAACGTCAGCCACACTTGACGCCGTAAGCCAGGCGCTCATCGGCATTCGTGGCGCTAAGTCAACGGCCAAGGTCTCACAGAAGACGGTTGCGACGCGCGTTGAGGTTGGCGGCCCGCAGCCGTTGCTCGAGCAGCTTCGTGCAGCCGAGGGTGACCTCACCTCGGTGGGTCACATCGAAGAGCTTGTGTACACCGCGACCGAAGCAGCTCACATCGAGATTCTCGCTGTTGATCTGCAGCTCGAGGATCGATAGTTCATGCGCATTGGAGTCCGTTGGGGTGCAGGCACTCGCCCGCACCCCACGGTCCCGGCCGAGTTGCATGACGCCATCGCAACGCTCGACGCCGATGGATTTCAGGGCAGCTGGACGCTGACCTGGCTCGAGGGGCTTCCCGTCTGCACTCGCTCTGACGATGCGGTCATTACGCTCGATAGAACCGGCTCAGTCGTGACCGGTACTATGGGGAGCACCGTCAGTGATGCTGTTGACGATGATGACGACGATGATTGGCTGAGTGAGTAAATGACTCCTGCGAAGAAGATCCTGATCGGAGCCGCCGTATCGGCTCTCGTCGTAGCGCTGAGTGGCTGTGCCGGGAGTGATGTCGCGCCCGGTTCCCTCTTGAAACCGGGTCAGATCGGCAATCTCTCTTCCGCCGCCACGGGTGCCGATAGTGTCCCGCCTCGTCCTGGCTCAAAGATTCCTGGCGAGCAAGAAGACGGCGGCGCCGCACTCGGAGTTGATGATCCCAGTACGCTCACCGATATCGAGGGGCGCAAGCCCACTCCCGTTGAGAAGAGCACGACGCTACCGTCAAGCCTGCCGCTCGACGTGTTCCCGTTCTCTCAGGAGGGCGTTGATGATGCGGGTGAACGATCGGCCACCTCATGGTTTATCGTTGTCAAAGCCTCTGACAAGGACGCCGCAAGTTCGCTCTTGAAGCAGTTTGCGAGCGACGGCGGCTTTACGCAGGTCAGCGAAGAGACCTCTGGCGATGAAATCGCACAAACGCTGACGAGCGACCGCGGGCTCTGTGAAGTGCTGGCGTTTACTGATGGCGAGGCTACTGATGCCGCCATGCTCGTGAACTTTGAGTGCTCGCTGAACGCTGGCTAGCGATAGACCGGGCATGCCACTGCTGGTGGTGCAGTTCAGCCGAGCCTAGGCCGACTGTTCTTCTGCGGCTGCGGCCGGGCGCGTGCCAAGCATGCGTGGTGGCGCCTCACCGCGAATGAGCTCAGCGGTAATGATCACTTTCGAGACCGCTTCGTTGCTTGGGATATCGAACATGATGGGCTGCAGCACCGATTCGAGGATTGCCCTCAGACCACGCGCGCCTGTTTTACGCTCGGTTGCGAGCTTCGCAATCTCGGTGATCGCACCAGGCTCGAATTCGAGGTCGACCTCGTCGAGTTCAAACATGCGCTGGTACTGCTTCACTAGCGCGTTCTTCGGCTCGGTGAGCACCCGCTCAAGCGACTCAATATCGAGTTGCTTGACGGTGGCGATGACTGGGAGCCTGCCGATGAACTCTGGGATGAGCCCAAACTTGTGGAGGTCTTCGGGAAGCGCACGTGAGAAGAGATCATCTTGATCTTGTTTGGTGCTGAGCGGTGAGCCAAAGCCTACCCCGCCCTTACCCGTTCGGGCAGCAATAATTTCTTCAAGGCCGGCAAAGGCGCCGGCAACGATGAAGAGAATGTTTGTGGTGTCGAGATGGATCATCTCGGTGTTGGGGTGTTTGCGCCCACCCTGGGGCGGAATTGAGGCTTCGGTGCCCTCGAGAATTTTCAGGAGCGCCTGCTGCACGCCCTCGCCTGAAACATCGCGGGTGATCGAGGGGTTCTCGGACTTGCGGGCAATCTTATCGATCTCGTCGATGTAGATAATGCCGGTCTCGGCACGCTTCACGTCGTAGTCAGCAGCCTGCACGAGCTTGAGCAGAATGTTCTCGACGTCTTCGCCGACGTAGCCGGCCTCGGTGAGGGCGGTCGCATCGGCAACAGCAAAGGGAACATTCAGCTGACGCGCGAGCGATTGAGCAAGGTAGGTCTTGCCGCAACCGGTGGGCCCCATGAGCAGAATGTTCGACTTTTGAATCTCAACGTCTTCTGACGCGGCCTCAGCCGGCGACAGGCGCTGGAGTGCCTTCACTCGCTTGTAATGGTTGTAGACCGCGACGGCCAAAGACTGCTTCGCGTCTTTCTGAGCGATGACGTACTCGTCGAGGAAGGCAGCAATTTCTTTGGGCTTTGAAAGCGAGAACGCCTCTTCTTCGACGGCCTCGGCTTCCTGGGTACGCTCTTCAATGATTTCGTTGCAGAGGTTCACGCACTCGTCGCAAATATAGATTTGCGGGCCGGCGATGAGCTGGGCGACCTGCTTCTGCGATTTGCCGCAGAAGGAACACTTGAGTAAATCGCCAGTTTCACCGATCTTCGCCATGAATGTTCCTTCCGATTGGTCGTGAAGTTTCGTACTGCTTCGAGCCTAGTATGTACCACTGACAAAGATGATCGACGCGCCGCGGGGCTACCGTGGCGCGTCGATCATTCGTTGCTTAGAGCGGGTTCTTGCGGCTTGTGAGCACCTGGTCTACGAGACCGTACTCGAGTGCCTCCTGGGCGCCGAGAATCTTGTCTCGGTCGATATCGCGGTGCACCTCTTCAATCGACTTGTTCGTGTGCTTCGAGAGCGTCTCTTCGAGCCACTCACGCATGCGCAGAATCTCTTTCGCCTGAATCTCGATATCAGAGGCCTGACCCTGCCCACCCTGGCCCGATGAAGGCTGGTGAATCAGGATGCGTGCGTTCGGAAGCGCGAGACGTTTGCCCGGGGTTCCGCCAGCGAGCAGAACCGCTGCGGCCGAGGCTGCCTGGCCGAGGCAGACGGTCTGGATATGCGGCTTAATGTACTGCATCGTGTCATAGATAGCGGTCATCGCGGTGAATGATCCGCCGGGTGAGTTGATGTACATCGTAATGTCGCGCTCGGTGTCCTGGCTCTCGAGCACGAGCAGCTGGGCCATAACATCGTCGGCTGAGGCATCATCGACCTGCACACCGAGGAAGATGATGCGGTCTTCGAAGAGCTTGGTGTACGGGTTGGTGTTCTTGAAGCCGTACGCTGTGCGCTCTTCGAATGAGGGAAGAATGTACCGTGATTCGGGCATTTGCAGTTGTGACATGTCTGGTTCTCCGTTATTCAGTGCTTACGCGTGCGTTCCGCCGCCGCCAACGACCTCGCTCGCCGACTCACGAATGAAGTCGACAAAGCCGTACTCAAGTGCTTCTTCAGCGGTGAACCAACGGTCACGATCGCCATCTTCGTTGACCTGCTCGACCGTTTTACCGGTCTGAGCCGCGGTAATCGCCGCGAGACGGTTCTTCATCGAGACGATGAGCGCAGCCTGGGTCTGAATGTCGCTCGCGGTGCCGCCAAAGCCACCGTGGGGCTGGTGCAAGAGTACGCGAGCGTTCGGGGTGATGTAGCGCTTGCCCTTGGTGCCTGCGGTGAGCAAGAACTGCCCCATCGATGCCGCCATGCCGATACCAACGGTCACGATGTCATTGGGCACGAACTGCATCGTGTCATAGATGGCCATGCCAGCGGTGATTGATCCACCAGGCGAGTTGATGTACAGGTAAATATCTGCCTCTGGATCTTCTGCCGCGAGCAGAAGCATCTTCGCACAAATCTCATTGGCGTTCTCGTCTCGCACCTCAGAGCCGAGCCAGATAATCCGGTCCTTCAGGAGGCGATCAAAAACACTGTCGGGGCGCATTGCCGTTTCAACCATGTGTAGCTCCATTCAACGTATCTACTGGGATCGAGACTACCGAAGAATTCTCGCAAACATCGCGGTGTTCGCCCTCGGCACACAAAAGGGCAGGGCCCCGGGAAACCCCGAAGCCCTGCCCTGCGTGAAAGCGGTGAGAAACTACTCAGCCGACTCTTCGCTCGCGTCTTTTTCGTCAGCCTTCTCTTCGCCCTTGTCAACAGCGGTGTACTCGCTGAGATCGACGGCGTCGCCTGACTTCGTCACAACCTTGACCTTCGACAGAGCAACTGCGAGGGCCTTGTTACGAGTAACCTCACCGAGCACCTGCTGCAGCTGGCCACCCTGTGAGAGCGCCTGGATGAACTGCTGTGGCTCCATGCCGTACTGCGAAGCCGAGTTGAAGATGTACTGCGAGAACTCTTCCTGAGTCGGCTCGACCTTTTCCTGCTCAACGATCGCGTCGAGAAGGAGCTGCATCTGGAGCTGCTTCGAGGTCTGCTCTTCAACCTCTGCGCGGTGCTCGTCGTCTTCGAGGCGATCCTCTGCCTCGAGGTGACGGTGCACCTCTTCGTTCACGAGCTCTTCTGAAACGGGGATAGCGGCCTTTTCGAGGAGCTTCTCGATGAGCAGGTCGCGTGCCTGGGCACCCTGCGTGAAGATTGCGCTCTTCGCAACCTCTTCAGCAAGGCTGGTGCGCAGCTCTGCAATCGTGTCGTACTCGCTCGCGGTCTTTGCGAACTCATCGTCAGCCTCGGGAAGCTCACGAACCTTGACGGCGGTAATCGTGACCTCGATCTCGGCGTCCTGGCCCTCGTACTCGCCACCAAGCAGCTGTGAGGTGAAGGTCGTCGACTCACCAGCGGTGAGGGTCTCAACGGCCTCGTCCATGCCCTCGAGCAGGTTGCCTGCACCGATCTCGTACGAGACACCGGTTGCCTGGTCAACGTCGTTGCCATCGATGCGGGCAACGAGATCGAGCTCGACGAAGTCACCCTTCTCAGCAGCACGCTCAACGGTCACGAGGGTGCCAAAGCTCTCACGCAGGCGATCGAGCTCTGCGTCAATCGCAGCCTCGTCAACCTCGGCGTCGTCAACGGTGATCTTCATCTGGCCGTACTTGGGAACCTTGAACTCGGGGCGAACCTCAACCTCGAAGACGAGCGTCATGGTGCTCTCGGGGTCTTTCGCGTCGAGCCACTGCTCAACGTCAGCCGAGGGGCGACCCATTGGAACGATGTCGTTACCCTCGAGCGCCTCGCGGAAGAAGTGATCGAGTGAGTTGTTCACTGCCTGCTCGATGACCGCTTCACGGCCGACGCGCTGATCGATGATCGGAGCCGGGACCTTGCCCTTACGGAACCCAGGAACAGAAACCTGCTCTGAGATGGTCTTGTATGCGCCTTCAAGGTGCGGCTCGAGATCGGCGTGCGTTACCGTGACGGTAAGCTTTGCGCGAGTCGGGGTGAGCTTTTCAACGGTCGTTTCTGACAAAGTGTTTCCCTCACATAATGGTGTGTGTTGGTCATTCGGTGCCTTCGGCGTAACGCCGAGTCGGGGTGACAGGATTCGAACCTGTGGCCTCCCGCTCCCAAAGCGGGCGCTCTAGCCAAGCTGAGCTACACCCCGGTTTTGCACCGAGATCACCCTACCCCATGTTGTCGCAAGCAACCACATTGGGCGGGCTGGGTTTGATTCACAGAGAACCAAGGATCAACACTACCTCATGTGAGCCTGAAAGCGCACGTTGGTAGGTGCCGGAGTCTTGCCGCAATAATGCGGGCTACGACACTGAAGGCACAACGATGATCATACACACTTTTTCGTCCCCGGAATTCCTCGGCCTGAGAACCTCAGCGAGAAGCCTGCATTCACGGGCGATCTGTCAGCGAAAGATACCGGCAAACACCCGCAAGCCACATTTGCGGCGGATCGGCGTGTCGCCGCGCTCGTGACGCAACGTCGGGCGACTCACGCTCTCATCGCTCGGCGCACCCCACTCACCAAATAACGAATACGTCACAAAAAAGCCTGCTCACTGAAACTGTGTCATGATCCGAGACATGACCGACTTCTCTTCACAAGATGGCGTGACCGCAAAAGCGCTCGCCCGGCTCCGTGAGCTACAGAACAAAACGTTCTCGCGCAATAAGCCGTCCCATGAAACGCCTCCCAATCCTGGCCCCGAGAAAAAGAACCGCCGAACCGTGCCACTCTGGGGCACCATCACTACCGGCACCGTTGCTCTTTTCCTCGGAATATCGCTCGGAACAACGAGCTCAGTCAATGCCATCGACCAGCAAGAACACAAAGCACTCAAACAAGAACTCGAAAGCACAACGAGTGAATTGAAAGAGCAACAGGAAACGCATAAGAAAGCGGTCGCGCACATCACGGAGGATCGAGATGCGCTTGCAGAGCAACTCGCCACCAGTAAAGACGATGTAGCGAAAGCGATGGAGGAAAAAGAGCAGGCTGTGGCGGCTCACCTCGAAGCCGTTGCTCTCCAAGAAGCAGCCGAACAGCGGGAAGCGGAAGCCACAGCACGGGCGACCGCGGCTGAGGCGGTCGCCAACAGCACTCCTCGACAATTCGCGTCAACACCCGAACCAGCAACGACGCCAACCTATTTCAAGAACTGCACCGCGGCGCGTGCCGCGGGAGCAGCACCCGTATACCAGGGCGATCCCGGGTACGGACCGCACCTCGACCGCGATGGTGACGGCATCGGCTGCGAGTAACACTACCAGGGAGACCGGCTCAGAGCCGGACGCGTGGTCGGCGCGTGAGCGGGAGCGGGAGCTCTGCGTGATCCGCCGCATGGGTTTTCGGCGCGTGATCCGTGAACCGGTGTTCCCTGTTGAAGCAGGGGTACCGGGGTGTCGTTGCCTAAGCTCCACAGCCAGCAGTAAAGACTCGACAAGGAGCGCCCCGAGTTCATGTGCGTTGTCCTGTTGCCAGCTTCTCGTACACCTCATCACGCCACGAAACGAGCGATTCTGCCGCTACAATGTACCCCTATGAGCACTCTACGACGCATGACCCTTACCGTGGCGGCAGCCAGCAGTATCGCGGCAGCGCTTTCAGCCTGTAGCCTTCTGCCGACCCCGTCGCTGAGTGACTGGCCAAAGCAGGTGAAGACCAACTTCATGAATGCCTGCAAGCAGACCTCGAACGGCCAGGGCGGCTACTGCAAGTGTGCGCTTGACACGCTCGAAAAGACCTACGATATCGAGGATTACACGGCGCTCGAGAACAAGCTCGAAGACAGCGAGGAAGCGGTCAACGAATTTATGGCGGTCATCCAGCCGTGCCTCGACGCCATCGGCTGACACCCCCTTTCTGCGAGTCTTAGTCCCGCCTGAACGGCCCCTGACGATCGCCTGAACACCCCTTTGCAAGCCGTGCCCCAGCTTCTAGACTGGCCATACGGCTCATAAGGAGGTCGCTATGAAAGACAACGAAACAGCCGCACAGAAAACCGAAGAGACACTTGACGAACCGGTCATGGATGGCGCCAACGACGAAGTTCGCGGCGATGAAGACCCTCGTAAGGGCCTCACTGATCCAGCCCTGATTCGGCACCCTGACACCGAGAAGAAGTCGGCGAATCCCTTCGGGTAGCACTCGAACGAGAGCGTGTTCGTTCTTCACCACCCCCGCAAGGAGGCAACCATGAAGCATTCACGTAACATCACAGAAACAACCAACACACCGTGGCCAGGGCGAGATCTCGGCGCAGCAGAGTCGGCCGACGCCCTACAACATCCAGAAGACGCCGAAACCGCTGACGAGAACCAGCGCGATGACCTTCAAGACGAAGACATCATCACACTCGACGGCAGCGACTAAGCGCGAGGGCCGGGAGACGCACTCATCTCCCGGCCCTCGTTCTGTATGGAGCGGGGCTAGGCGGCCCGGCGCTTTTTCGAGACTTTGCCGTTGCGCTTCAGCCGGTAGGTGATCACCTGACCGCCCGGGGCGAAAGCCCCCAGGATGAGCAGGATGATCGGCACGATAAACGCCGTCAGCACTCCGATAACGAAGAGGAACATGAGGCCAAAGCAGCCCCAGGTGTTCTTGCGGTAGGCGATCACCTGCGTCTCATCGGCATAGCGGATCTCGTAGCCACGCGAGAGTGAATCATCAAAGCAGCGGGCGAGTCTAGGGTTTTCAGGCCTTGCCATCATGTTTCTACCCTAGCCGTTAGAGACGCTCAGCGGTGCCCCATACATCCTTCTTGTCGGTGCCCTCATGTACGGTCAGTACTGAAGTATCGTGCGGCGATTCAGGCACCGCACTCGCGGCTGACAGGAGTTATGACAGTGGCCATGAACGCAGAACAATTGCGCCTTCTTGAAGAGGCGGCAGTGCAATCACGAGAGGCCACGAAGCTCCTTTCGCAAGCGGCCGAAGCCCTCTCGATCGAGACCCCGAGCACCGAGGTGCTCAAGGCGATGATCGCGCTCACACTCAACAGCGTCGTAAAGACCAACCATGGCCTTGCGAAGGCGCTCGAGGCGGTTGCGGGAGCAGAGCATTCAAACGGTATTCGCGAAGCTCTCACCGGCGAAGGAGCCTAGCATGACGCTGAAGGTCATCGCCCAAGATTTCATTCGGCACGACGCGATCGAGACCGTCATGCCCCTTTACGAGGAGCTCGTGCGGCTCACCCGGCTCGAACCGCTAAACATCTCGTACGAACTCTGCATCGACCGTGAAGACCCTGGGCACTTCATCTTCCTCGAGGAGTGGCCCGACCGCGCCGCGCTCGACGCCCACTGTGCCACCGAGCACTTTCGCCGGCTCGTGCCCCAAATCGATGCCTTCCAGCGCAGCGCCGACACCTATATCCAGATGTCGCCGGCGTTTCCCGGGCTCTGACCGGCTCGTTTCGCGTTTCACGCGCACCGTGTGGTCAAAAAGTGTCGAAACTGCTCACCATTTTCGACACTTTTTGACCACACAAGGCACGAAAGTGACCACACGATGAGGGGCGGATCGGCGCAGACCAATCCCGAGCCCGAAAACCCCCGCCCCCCCCTGTAAACAACAAACGGCCCCCACTCCGAAGAGTGAGGGCCGTTCGCTCCCCCGGTTGGGTTCGAACCAACAACCTGCCGGTTCACAGCCGGGCGTGCCTCGAGGAGCACGCTGCACTCAAACAGATGGTCATTGTCTTCTCCGCTTAGCGTTTTCCTGGGCCCGATACAGAACCAACACGCCGAGAGCAGATTCGACAGACCGTTTCAGCACGGTCAACCCGCCGGGGTCTCGCTCTGCACAACGATCAGAGCCGGGGGACTACTATGATTGCTCGCCAGAGTAGCCCATATGACAGCTGTCTGTGCCACGTTTCATCATTCATGGTTGACTGGCGTAGAACCAGAAGCCATCGCCAAGGTGACCCGTTGAACTCCCAAATGAGCACTTTCGCCCCAGCTTCCCAGCTGGAAAAGAATCCCTATGCAGTAGAGTGATGAACGAGACACAGGAAGTTGCGTTTCTGCCGGCAAAAGCCGGGCCGACTTAATGCCAGTGATATGACCTGGCAAACATTGATTCACGTCTCACCTCATGCGACACTACGTCGAAAATATCTGAACGGTAAACATCTCTTTCATTAGCACCAAAAGTGCCCCATTTACATGGCGTCAAGCGTCACACGAAGTCACAGCTGCAACGGTCGACGGAGAGTTCGCCGGATTTATTGCCTGTGATGATCACGGGTACACGCTTCACAATTCTCACGGGTTCCCTACCGGCACCTACGCTTCCCTCGAAAGAGCACAGCAAGAAGCCGAAACGGCAACAACCCGTCACTAACCACATCGTGCTGCCTACAAGGAGCACCTGGCTGATCACCAAGTGATCAAACAAACAAAGGATAAAGAACATGGCAACAGGTACCGTGAAATGGTTCAACGCTGACAAAGGCTTCGGCTTCATCCAGCCCGACGATGGTTCAGCAGATCTCTTCGCCCACTTCAGCGCAATCACAAGCAATGGATTTCGCACACTTGAAGAAAACCAGAAGGTTAGCTTCGACGCCGAACGGGGCGACAAGGGCATGCAAGCCGCGAACATCGTAGCTCTCTAACTTTGCGCCACAACCTGACAGTTCTTGAAGCTCTCACATCATGGAGCGCTACTGTCAAAACGGGTATCCCCCGTCAGTAGGAAGGACAATGAATGTCCAAAGATAGAGGCCAGAAAGCTGGCAAAAAACCAGCTTCTAAGACTGCAAAAGAGAAGAAAGCGGCTAAACGGGATAAAAACCAGGCTGCTGCTTCACTCTTGAGCACCCGGAAATAAGTAAGCGCCTGTAGCGCATCACGATTCCGTTGTGAGGGGTCGGCACAAGCCAGCCCCTCACAAACTATGAAAGTCGATGGCTCAGGCTCGACCTCAACAACCCTGTCAAGGAAGAACTCCTTCGCATCGATCGAGTCCTGAGTGATTGCCATATGTGTCGTGAACTCAGCAATACCGCAGCCCCCTCAGTCACGAGCTCTTTCTGCACTCACTTCTTAAACTGAGTTTGCATAGACCGAGGCCTTGCGAAGGCTTTGAGACGGTTGTGGGCTCTGAACACGCATGCGTTGTTCATGAAGCGCTCTCCGAGGCTCTCGTGCGGCCACCCGGCTCGAACCGCCAAGCATCTCGTACACACGCCGCATCGGCCGCGAAGACCCTGGGCACTTCATCTTCCTCGAGGAGTGCCCCGACCGCGCCGCCCTCTACGCCCACTGTGCCACCGAGCACTTTCGCCGGCTCGTGCCCCAAATCGACGCTTTCCAGCGCAGCGCCGACACCTCCATGCAGATGTCGCCGGCGTTTCCCCGGCTCTGACCGGTTCGTTTCGCGTTTCACGCGCGCCGTGTGGTCACAAAGTGTCGAAACTGCTCACCCTTTTCAGCACTTTGTGGCCACACAAGGCACGAAAGTGACCACACGATGAGGGCGGATCGGCGCAGCTCGATCCCGAGCCCGAAAACCCCCGCCACCCTGTAAACAACAAAAGGCCCCCACTCCGAAGAGTGAGGGCCGTTCGCTCCCCCGGTTGGATTCGAACCAACAACCTGCCGGTTAACAGCCGGCTGCTCTGCCATTGAGCTACAGGGGAATGTGCCTTGGCAACGGGAATAACACTATCAACGAATTGCACCCGAGAGCAAATCGACACCGCTTCAGTCACGAACATTTGAGACGCCCAGCCGAGACGCGCCGCAGCACATGACGGCCGGGCCGGGAGGCGCGCTTTGACAGCCCTGTCGATAACGCCAACGGCCGGCTGACCGACTGACTGTCTGACTGTCTGACTGTCTGACTGTCTGACTGAAAGGCATAGGCCAGCCGAGGCAGACAAGCTTCACTCAGAGACCCATGCCGCAGAGAAGGAAAGACCGCCAAAGACACCAAACCGGCTGGAGAAACAAAAGAATTGGAGCGGGTGACGAGAATCGAACTCGCACAACCAGTTTGGAAGACTGGGGCTCTACCATTGAGCTACACCCGCGGGCACCTCAAAATACTACTGCATATTGGGCTCGCACAAAAATCAACACGCCAACCAGCCTCGCGGCCAAGCCGTCGCCAACCGCTTCAGCGCTTCAGTGTTTCCGTGAAGCGCAAGCCCAGCAAGCTGCTAGCCGCACTAGTCGCCCGCGATCTCGTCGTAGGCGTTCGCCCGAAGCGCTTCCGCCAGCTTGACGACGTACTCGTGCGAGGCGTGCCTGAAGATCGTGTCGATGCTACCGAGACCCACGGCGCTGCCTCCCTTGAGAATGAGCACGTCGTGGATGAGCGCCTCGAGCAGCCCGATGTCGTGGCTGATGATGAGCATGGTCGGGTTCGTACGCTCGCGGTACCACTGAATGAGGTCGACGATCTTCGGCCTATTGTTGGCGTCAACGCCGAGCGTCGGTTCGTCAGCAATGTACACGCTTGGCGAGTGGATCAGCGACTGCAAGACCGCGACGCGTTGGCGCTGGCCCTTTGAGAGCTCGTAGGGATACTTTTGCAGGTAGGTGAGCGGCAGCGAGACGATGTCGAACATCTCGGCGATCTGCTCACCGAGCTGGGAGCGGTCGAAGCCTTTGATGCGTTCCTCGATGGGAAGGAAGATGATATCGCCGACCGTGTATTCGGGCGGCAGTTTCGCGCCCGCGTCTTGCTGCAGGTAGCCGACGTGCGCCGTGAGGTTGCGAGTGGCCTTCTTTGAAAGCTTCGTGAGTGAGGTACCGAGCACGCGCCCCTCGCCCGAGATGCGCTGGATGCGGTCGGTCTTGCTCACGACGTCGTTGGCTCGCGCGGCGAGGTATTTCGCGAGGGTCGACTTGCCCGATCCGCTCTCGCCGAGAAGCGCGAGCGACGAACCACGAGCAACTTCGACCGAGACACCCTCGACGGCTTGAAACGATCTGCCGGGACGCTCTTGATAGCCGAGCGAGAGGTCTGATGCGAACAGAGCCGGATCGGCCTGCGTATCGATGTCTCTCATGCGTTCTTCCTATCTGTTCAACGTGGCACGGGGCATTCGTCCCAGTACCAGCGTACCGGTCGCGGTTATTCGGGTCGTAGTGAACGTCGAGCCTGCTCCAGCATGCGTATCTGTTCCTGCAACTGCCGAAACATCGCGTCTTGCGGGTCTTCGATGCGCTGCAGCCGTGACAGCATCTCCTGTTTGAGTAGGAGCAGGTCGCGCTCAATGAGCGAGCTCACGATCGCGGTCACGTAGTGCGCGATGCCCTCGACTTTGCGTTGCGGGATCGGGGCGAGTGCAAGCTCGCGCGCGACGCTCTGCATGTTCTCGGGCACCCCGGTGATCACGCGGTCGAGCCAGCCCGGCTGGTCGAGGCTCGTGAGCTGCTGCGCGATCGACTGCGCGACGACTCCGAACGTCGGCTCGTGAAACTGCACCGCGACGGCCTGCGCGAGCATCTCGACGCCCACCGTTTCGGGGTACTGCAGCATCGCCATGAGGGCGTCACGCTCGGCGCGCACGGGCGGCGTGTTGGGCAGCATACGCAGCGTGATCTGGCGCTCGATGGCGGTCTCTTCGGGCGGCGGCATCCACGCTGGGGGTTCTTCGATGACCATCTGCTGGTTGGCGTGGGCCGACCGCATCGCCTGCTGCACGTCGGCGAGATCTGCGCCCAGCATGAGCGAGAGCTCACGCGCATACCCCTTGCGCACGCCCTCATCGCGAATGTCGGCGACGATCGGTGCCGCTGCTCGCAATGCCGACGAACGCCCCTCAACCGTGTTGAGGTCAAAGCGGCCGATAGCCTGGCGCAGCGCAAACTCGAAGAGCGGCTTCTTCGCCTCGAACATTGCGGTGAGCGCTTCGTCGCCACGGTGTTGCCTGAGGTCAGAGGGATCGAGCCCGTCGGGCGCAACCGCCATGTATGTCTGGGCGCTGAACTGTTTCTCGTCGGCGAACGCTTTCAGCGCGGCTTTCTGCCCCGCTTCGTCGGGGTCAAAGGTGAAGATCACCTCGGCCGACACGTCATCGCCCATCACCCGTCGCAGGAGCGAAATGTGCTCTTTGCCAAATGCCGTGCCACAGGTTGCGACGGCCTCGGTGATGCCGGCGAGGTGGCAGGCCATGACGTCGGTGTACCCCTCGACGACGATGACGCGTTTGTTCTGCGAGATCGCCCGCTTGCCGAGGTCGAGACCGTACAGCACCTTCGACTTGTGGTAGATCGGCGTTTCAGGCGTGTTCAGGTATTTGGGCCCGTTGTCGTCTTCACGGAGCTTACGCGCGCCGAAGCCGAGGGTTTGCCCACTCGTGTCACGAATCGGCCAAACGAGGCGGCCGCGAAAACGGTCGTAGGTGCCGCGCTGCCCCTGCGAGAGCAGCCCAGCGAGCGACATCTCTTCCTCGGTGAAGCCCAGCTTGCCGAGGTGCTGCTTGAGGCTTTCCCACGAGTTGCGCGCGTACCCGACACCGAATCTCGCCCACGAGGCCTCGTCGAAGCCCCTTGAGAGCAACAGGTCGCGACCGATCGCCGCTTCGTCGCTCGCGAGCTGCTCGGCAAAGAACGTTGCCGCAGCGTCGTTTGCGGCGAACAGCCTCGTGCGGTTCGGGCCTGAGCGTTGCGGCGCTCCCCCCTCTTCGTAGGTGAGGGTGTAGCCGACCTTTGCCGCCAGCCGTTCAACGGTTTCGGCGAACGAAAGGTGATCCATGTTCTGAATGAACGAGATCGCGTCGCCTGACTCGCCGCACCCGAAGCAGTGGTAGTAGCCGAGCGCGGGCCTCACATGAAAACTCGGGCTGCGTTCGTCGTGAAAGGGGCACAGCCCTTTCATCGAATCGACACCGCCTGGTTTCAACGCGACATAGTCGCTCACCACGTCAGCAATATTGACGCGAGCTTTGACCTCGTCAATATCTTGTGCCCGAATACGCCCTGCCATGCAGAATACTTTAGCCCTATACCAGGGGAGCGACACACAGGCGCTGATGCCAGGCAATCGCTCCTTGGTCGGTCAACGAGGCCACCTGGTCGACGATGACACGCCTCGCGGCACTCTCGCTCTCGGCGGCGATGAGCTCGTGCTGAAACGGCACCTCGAGGTGCTGTGGCCCGCTCTCCCAGAGCACGGTGAGCAGCTCTTCGAGCAGATCCCGCTGGCGCCGGTACGTCGGCTGTCGTCGCCCGGAAGCCATAACGTAGGCGGCAACGATGCCCTTGAGCACCGCGATCTCCTCTTCAACGTGGCGTGGCACGACGATGTTTGCTCCGTAGCGGGCGATATTTGCGGATCCCGCGGCTTCTCGCGTGAGATCGATCGAGGCGCGCGCGAAGCGGCCGATGAGATCGCTCGTGAAGTTTTTGAGTTGCGCGTGGTCCTGGTTCGATCCGCGCCACGACGAAAGCCACGAATCAATCGTGGCGATGCGATCAAACGCGAGCGCGAGCTGCTCGTTCGTGAAGTCTTCCCCGGCCCACTCGCGCACCTGCTCGATGAGGCTGTCGTGGCCAGAGCGGCTGCTCAAGAGTTCGGGGTCGATGAACCCACTCACGACGGCGTCTTCGAAGTCGTGCACCGAGTACGCAATGTCGTCTGACAGGTCCATGACCTGAGCCTCAGCGCACTTCGTCCTGGGCGTCGCGCCCTCGCGCATCCACTCATACACCGGCAGGTCGTCGGCGTAGTAACCGAACTTTGGCGAGTGGTCGAGCGGCACCGCGAGCTTCGCGACAGCCTCGTCGAGGCTCCACGGGTACTTGCAGCTCGCGTCGAGCGTCGCACGGGTGAGGTTCAGGCCAACGCTCTTGCCGTCAGCGGTGAAGCGCTTGGGCTCGAGCCTTGCGAGAATGCGCAGCGTCTGGGCGTTACCCTCGAAGCCGCCGTAGCCCGTCATCCACTGGTCGAGGGCGCGCTCACCGTTGTGGCCAAAGGGCGGGTGCCCAAGGTCGTGGGCGAGGCAGGCGGTATCGACGATGTCTTCGTCAAGGCCGAGCGACGTCGCGAGTTCGCGGCCAATCTGTGCGACCTCGAGCGAGTGCGTGAGGCGGTTGCGCGCGAAGTCGATGCCGGCGGTCGGGCTCAGCACCTGCGTCTTCGCGGCGAGCCTGCGCCACCCACCCGAGTGGATCACGCGCGCCCGATCGCGCACAAACGGGCTGCGCGAGCTCGCGTGCGACTCGTCGAGATACCGCTCGGCGTCGTGCGCCGTGTACTGAGCTTTAGCCACCTGAGTCGTCCCTCTCAGCTTCTTCGAGCTCGGTGAAATCGACCGAGGCCGTCTCACGCGAGTCGAGCCAGCCGTCGGGCAACGCGGTGCGCTTGGGCCTGCCGGCCCTGCCCCGCGGCCCCTCGGCGGCCTCTTCAGGGTATGGAATCTCGCGATCCATCGTCTCGAAGATCTCGTCCATGTGCTCGAGCGTCTCAACGCCCGCGAGCGAACGGCGCACGTCGCCGCCAACCCCGTACCCCTTGAGGTACCAAGCGATGTGCTTGCGAATGTCACGGCAGGCGCGCAGCTCTTCGCCATCAAAGAATTCGATGAGCAGTTCGGTGTGGCGGCGAATCGTGTCCATGACGCCGCCGAGCAGTGGCTTCACCTGAGCAGCGCGCGCCTCTTCTGGCGAGATGATGCCGGCCCGCTCCTGGAACGCCGCGTTCAGATCGGCAAACAGCCACGGGCGCCCCTGGCAACCGCGCCCGACAACGACGCCGTCGCAGCCGGTCTCTTCAACCATGCGCACCGCGTCGGCTCCCGACCAGATGTCGCCGTTGCCGAGAATCGGTACGCTCGTGATCGCCTCTTTGAGGGTGCGGATCGACTCCCAGTCGGCCTCTCCCGAGTAGTGCTGATTGGCGGTTCGTCCGTGCAGCGCGATCGCCGCGACGCCGGCGTCTTCGGCGGCCTTGGCCGCGTCGAGGAACGTCAGGTGGTCGTCGTCAATGCCCTTGCGCATCTTCACGGTGACAGGAACGTCGCCGGCCTCGCGTACCGCTGCCTTCACGATGCTCGTAAAGAGGTCGTGTTTCCATGGCAGCGCGGCTCCCCCGCCCTTGCGGGTCACCTTCGGCACTGGGCAACCAAAGTTCATGTCGATGTGATCGGCGAGATCGTTCTCGACGAGGTAGCGCACGGCTTCACCCATATAGTGCGGATCAACGCCGTACAGCTGAATCGAGCGAGGCGTCTCGCTCTCGTGGTGCTTGATGAGCCTGAGCGAGGTGTCAGTCTGCTCGACGAGCGCCCGCGAGGTGATCATTTCGCTCACGTACAGGCCCTCGCCGTACTCTCGGCAGAGCCTCCTGAACGCCGTGTTCGTGATGCCCGCCATCGGCGCCAGCACGATGGGCGAGCCGATCGTGAGGTTGCCGATGCGCAACGGTTCTAGGGTTCCAGTCTCTTTCACTCGTCTATTGTCTCAGACGTTGCGCCATAACACTGAGGGGCGCGGCTCGGGGCGCCATCGATGGCCCCGCCAAAACGCCGATCTCTTGAGTGGAAGGTGTCAATCGCCTCCCAAAGGTGGTGCCTACGAAAGTCAGGCCAGAGCGTATCAAGAAAGACCATCTCGGCGTACGACGACTGCCAGATAAGAAAATTGCTCAACCGCTGCTCTCCCGAACTGCGAATGAAAAGGTCAACGCCCGGAACCTCAGGCACGTACAGGTGCCGCTCGATCGTACGCTCGGTGATGCCCTTCGAGGTGAGTCGGCCCGCTTCGACCTCGGCCGCTATTGCCCGAACCGCGTCGGTGAGCTCGTTGCGACCCCCGTAGTTTACGCACATGGTGAGCGTGAGACCGGTGTTGTTCGCGGTGACCCGTTCGGTGTGCTTCAGCTCGTTAATGACCGAGCGCCAGAGCTTGGGTCGCCGACCGGACCAGCGCACGCGCACGTTCCAGCTATGAAGCTGTTCGCGGCGGCGGCGCATCACATCGCGGTTGAAGCCCATAAGAAAACGCACCTCGTCGGGCGAGCGGCGCCAGTTCTCAGTCGAGAAGGCATACACGCTGAGGTGCTTAACCCCCGCCTGAATCGCCCCAGCCACGACGTCAAGTAGTGCCTGTTCGCCGACCTTGTGGCCCTCAACCCTCGGCAGACCGCGCTGATTTGCCCACCGGCCGTTGCCGTCCATGACGATCGCAATGTGCTTCGGAGCAGGCCCGCGAAACACCGGGGCGCTCTGCCCCGTCCAATCGAGGGGAACGATGCCGCTCGGTGCGACTGAGGTGACTGGATCTGTCATGCGCGAAAGGGATTCCTACCGTTGTGAGTGCGAAGCGATCCGCATTGATTTGAGGCCGCGTTCAAGATGCCATTGAGTATACGACGCTGCAAAGCTCGCCGCCTCTTTTCTCGCTCGATCGCCCGCCGCGATCGCGGTCGGCCAGTCTCCAGAGAAGAGTGCCGCGAGCAGCTCAGGGGTTTCTTGCGTGACCCGCATGATGCCGGCTTCGCCGCAGCGTTCACACAGCACCCCACCGTGCTGCACCGAGAGTCGCTGGTGTGGGCCGGGCGCCTCGCACACGACGCAGTCGACGAAGCCAGCGGCCCAGCCCGACAGCGCAATCGCGCGAATGAGGTACGCGTCGCGCACGAGCTCCGGATCGATCTCGCCCTCAGCGAGCGTTCGCAGGGCGCCGAGCAGCAGGTTAAAGTGGGCCCGCCCTCCCCCGTCTTCAGCGAGCTTCTCGCTCGTCTCAACGAGAATGCTGCCGATGCTGTAGCGGTCGTAGTCGTGCGCCAGCGCCTGCGTATAGGCCTGCAACGTCACCACCTGCGTGATCGTGTCGAGCGAGCGGCCCTCGTACGCCTGAATATCGACGAGCATGAAGGGTTCGAGCCGCCCACCAAACTTCGACGAGGTTTTGCGCACCCCCTTCGCGACGAGCCGCGTGACCCCTCGCTCGCGCAAAAACATCGTGATGATGCGATCGGCCTCGCCGAGCTTGTGCGTTCTCAGCACGATTCCCTGATCGCGGTAAACTGCCATACGAAAAGTATCTCTCATTCGGTTGGTAAAGCGCCGAACCCAAGCGCCCGAAAGAAGGCCCCTGTGCAAGCTTTTGCCGCGGTCGACGCGTTCCAGCTCCCGCTCTCGCTCGACCTCTCGGCGGTCACGCTCGGCAGCATTCAGGGCGCCATGTTTGCCGCGGGCTTCAAGCGCATTGATTTGCTCGGCGTGTCGATCATCGGCACGGTCGCCGGCCTCGGCGGAGGCCTCCTGCGTGACATCATGCTCGGCGTCACCCCGGCGGCCCTCCAATCGAACTGGTACCTGCTCGTGGCCGTGCTCGGGTCGTTCATCGGCATGCTACTCAACCAGCTGTTCATGCGCGTCGACGGGCTCATCACCTTGCTCGACGCACTCTCGATCGGTATGTACGCGGCCCTCGGAACCACCAAGGCCCTCGCAGCGGGCCTTCCCGTCGTGCCCTCCCTCTTCGTCGGAACCCTCGCCGCAGTCGGAGGCGGCGTACTGCGCGACCTCTTACTGAACATCCCGATCTCGGTCTTGCAGGTCGGCTCGCTCTACGCCATCGCCGCGCTCGCGGGCAGCGTCAGCATCATCGTCTCGCTCCTACTCGGAGCCAGCGTCGCCATCGCTGGGATCGTCTGTGTCGTCGTCACGACCCTCGTGCGCCTACTCGCGGTGCGCTTCGGCTGGAGTCTGCCCGAACAGCGCGCCATCAAGCAGCGCCGCCAGCGCCAGATGCGCGAGGTAACCGAAACCATCGAGGCGCTTCGCACCGGCGTCATTGACATCGACGAGTTGAGCCGCCTCGCTCTCGCCGACGACGAGCAACCCGAAACCGCAGCGGATCGCCCCGCGAGCCCCCGCCCCGGTTCCAGCCGCGCCCAAAGCCGCAGCCGCGCCCGGCAGCCACGGCGCCGCTCGCGCTGGGGCCGCCGCCGGTCGTGATAGCGCGGTGCCGGTCGCGGTCGGTCGGCGGAGCTCACGGTAGCGCGGAAGGTCGGCAGACTTACAGCGGCGCGGAAGGTCGGCGCCGGTCGCGATAAGCCAGTGCAGGTCGCGGTAGCGCGGCCTTCTCGCTGTGCCGGTGCTCGGGGAGAACCGTTGCGGGCTTCCGGAACCCGGCGATGCTCGACGTACAGCAGCACTTTTGCCGTCTACTTGACGAAAAGCAGGGTTGTGGCGCGAAAACACCCTGCTTTTCGTCAAGTGGATTGCGCAAGGCACAGTCGACGACCGGGTCGCGAGACCCGCTACCGCCGCTTCGCCGCGCGCTCGGCCGCGAGCCACGCTTCCTGCGCGGGAGTCGTGGCCGATCCGCCGCGTGGGCCGGTCGCGGCAGCGGCCCCAGCCGCGATTGCCGAGCCAAGCGGGGTCGTCTTGCGACCAGCGTACGGCGTCGAGAGAGCGTGGGTGATGGCGAGGGCCAGGGCGTCTGCCGCGTCTGCCGGTTTCGGGGGCGTCTTAAGGCCGAGGTGCTTCATGACCATGTTGGTGACCTGGCTCTTGTCGGCGGCGCCATAGCCGGTCACGCGCGACTTCACCTCGTTTGGGGTGTAGAGCGTCACGGGAACGCCGGCGCGCTCGGCAAGGAACATGACGATGCCCGAGATTTGGGCGACGCCCATGACGCTCGGCAGGTTTTGCTGGGCGAAAACGCGCTCGAGTGACACGGCGTCAACATCGCCCCGCGTGATGATTGCTTCGAGGCCCGTACCGAGCAACGCGAGGCGGCTCGGCAAGGGCGCGTCAGGCGCTGAACGCAGCACCTCGACGTGCTCGAACGAGAGCTGGCGGCGCGCTGAAACGTGAATGATCCCGACCCCACACCTGGTGAGGCCGGGATCAATACCCAGAATGCGCACGGTGAAGAGTGCTTACTCTTCGTTTGCGAGCTGCTCTTGCACCTCAGCTGAGAGGTCGAAGTTGGCGTAGACGTTCTGCACGTCGTCGCTATCTTCGAGCGCGTCGATGAGCTGGAACATCTTCTTCGCGACCTCGAGGTCAATATCGACCTTGAGGTTCGGCACGAACTGCGACTCGGCCGAGTCGTATTCGATGCCCGAGTCGACGAGTGCGGTGCGAGCGGCGTTCAGCTGCGCGGTGTCGACGATGACCTCAAAGAACTCTCCGTTGGGAGCCGGGGTGACCTCTTCGGCGCCCGCGTCGAGCACGGCCATAAGAATGTCGTCTTCGCTGGTGCCCTCGGCGGGAACCTCGATGACGCCCTTGCGCTCGAAGTTGTAGGCGACACTGCCCGGGTCGGCCATGGTGCCGTGGTTGCGAGTCATCGCGGTGCGCACCTCGGTTGCCGAGCGGTTCTTGTTGTCGGTGAGGCACTCGACGAGAATCGCGACTCCCCCGGGACCGTAGCCTTCGTACATGATGGTCTGATATTCAACCGAGTCGCCGGTGAGGCCAGCGCCGCGCTTGATGGCACGCTGAATGTTATCGCCGGGAACCGAGTTCTTTTTCGCCTTGTGCACGACCTCGGCGAGAGCCGGGTTGCCTGATTCGTCTGGCCCGCCGATGCGGGCAGCGACCTCGATCGCCTTAATGTGCTTGGCGAAGGCCTTCGCGCGCTTGGCGTCGATGATGGCCTTTTTATGCTTCGTTGTCGCCCATTTTGAGTGACCTGCCACGGTACGTCCTCTTTCTCGAGATGTACGGATGTATTAACTAGGGTAGCTCAGGCCACGCTTCTGCGATTTCTCGCCGCGTGTCGCCGAGCAGTTTTGGCAGCGCTTTCGTCTGCCCAATGATCGGGAAGAAATTGGCGTCTTGCGCCCACCGAGGCACGATGTGCTGGTGCAGGTGTGCCGCGATTCCTGCGCCCGCGGCCACCCCCTGATTCATTCCGATGTTGAAACCGTCGTTGTGCGAGACCTGCTTCACGACCCGCATCGCCGTTTGCGTGAGCGAGCCGATCTCGGCGACCTCTTCGGGAGTCGCGAGATCGTAGGTCGAGATATGCCGGTACGGGCACACGAGGAGGTGCCCCGTGTTGTACGGGAAGAGGTTCAGCAGCACGTAGGCATGCTCACCTCTCGCCACGATGAGCGCGTCTTCATCGCTCATTTCGGGCCCCTTGCAAAACGGGCACGTGTCTTCCTCTGGCTGCGTCGTGTCTTGCACGTACACGAGCCGGTGCGGGGTCCAGAGACGCTGGAACGAATCGGGAACCCCGGCGAGGTGCGCCGCGCTTTCGACGCCATGCATGCCGTCTACTCCTGCCATGCGGTGTTCACCTGCTCCTTGTCACGAATCGCGACGCGAATGCGCTCGACCGCCTCGGCGACCGGCACACCATTGAGCTGTGACCCGTCACGGAAGCGGAAGCTCACCGTGCCAGCACCGCGATCCTGCTCACCGGCGATGAGCTGAATCGGGGTCTTCGCCTTCGTGTGATTGCGAATCTTCTTCTGCATGCGATCATCGCTGTGGTCGACCTCGGCACGCACGCCCTCGGCGCGCAGCTGCTCGATGACCCCGTCGAGGTACTCGCCGTACTCTTCAGCCACGGGAATGCCGACAACCTGGGTTGGCGAGAGCCACACCGGGAACGCTCCAGCGTAGTGCTCAAGCAGAATCGCGAAGAAGCGTTCGATCGAGCCGAGCAGGGCGCGGTGGATCATGACCGGCTGCTTGCGCGTCCCGTCTGCCGCGGCGTACTCGAGTTCAAACAGCGCGGGCTGGTTGAAGTCGAGCTGCACGGTAGAGAGCTGCCAGGTGCGGCCGATCGCGTCGCGCGCCTGGACCGAGATCTTCGGGCCGTAGAACGCGGCGCCTGCAGGATCGTCGACGAGTTCAAGACCCGATTCGTTGCCGACCTCGCGCAGCGTCTGCTCTGCCTCTGCCCACTGGTCATCGGTGCCGACAGACTTTTCGGGGTCACGCGTTGAGAGCTCGAGGTAGAAGTCGTCGAGTCCGTAGGCCCGAAGCGTCGCAAAGACAAACTCAAGCTGGCGTTTGATCTCGTCTTTCACCTGCTCGTCGGTCACGTAGATGTGCGCGTCGTCCTGCGTAAGGCCGCGCACGCGGGTGAGCCCCGCGAGCGTGCCGCTCTTCTCATAGCGGTACACGGTCCCGAACTCTGCAAGGCGCAGCGGCAACTCACGGTACGAGCGCGAACGCGCACGGAAGATGAGGTTGTGGAACGGGCAGTTCATGGGCTTCAGGTAGTAGTCCTGCCCCGGCTTAACGATGTTGCCCTCGTCGTCTTCGACGTGATCGAGGTGCATCGCCGGGAACATACCGTCTTTGTACCAGTTGAGGTGCTGGCTCGTCTCGAAGAGCGTTCCCTTGGTGATGTGTGGGCTGTTGACGACCTCGTAGCCGTTCTTCAGCAGCTCATCGCGCATGAAGTTTTCAATCTCGTGGCGAATGATGCCGCCCTTGGGGTGGAACACCGCGAGCCCTGATCCAATTTCATCGGGGAACGAGAAGAGATCGAGTTCTGCGCCAAGCTTACGGTGGTCGCGCTTCGCGGCCTCCTCAAGGCGAGTCTGATACTCACGCAGCTCGTCTTTCGTCGGCCAAGCGGTGCCGTAGATGCGCTGCAGCATCGGGTTTGCTTCGCTACCGCGCCAGTACGCGCCGGCGACGCGCATGAGCGCCCAGCCGTTGCCGATCATGCGGGTGTTAGGAAGGTGCGGCCCGCGGCACAGGTCTTTCCAGCAGACCTCGCCGGTTTTCGGGTCGACATTGTCGTAGATCGTGAGCTCAGCCCCGCCGACCTCAACGCTCTCGTTATCGTCGCCACCGCCCTTGAGCCCGATGAGCTCGAGCTTGTACGGCTCGTTCGCAAGCTCGGCACGGGCCTCATCTTCGCTCACGACGCGACGCACGAAGCGCTGGCCCTGCTTGATGATCTTTTGCATTTCCTTCGAGATCTCTTTGAGATCTTCGGGGGTAAAAGCCTCGGCCGGGTCAAAGTCGTAGTAGAAACCATCGGTGATGGGAGGCCCGATGCCGAGTTCGGTTTCGGGATTAATGCGCTGCACCGCCTGCGCGAGCACGTGCGCCGCGGAGTGGCGCAGAATGTCGAGCCCGTCGGGTGAATCGATTGTGACGGGCGTGGCCGTCTGCCCCTCTTCGACCGTTGCGGCGAGATCTTTCAGCTCGCCGTCGACGCGCATAGCGACGACGGAACGGTCGGTGAACAGCGAAAAGCCATCTGCCACGGTGTGCGCTCCTTGTTTGAACTGCGGGTATAACAGCAACAACTTTACTCGCAGTCGAGCACGTTCGGGCGCAGAAGCCCTGAAGGTGCCGAAATGTGCTCTGCTGCGCTACTCGGAGAAGGCCTCCCGAAGGTCACGCTTCATGATTTTGCCGCTTGGGTTTTTCGGCAGGGCCTCGTAAAACCTCACGACCGTCGGTACCTTATATGTCGCGAGTCGCTCACAAGCAAACGCCTGCAGCTCCTCCGCGGTCACCTCGTGCCCCTCACGAACAACGACGGCGGCTGCAACGGTCTCGATCCACTTCTCATGGGGCGTCGCGAAAACCGCGACCTCGGCCACCGCCGGGTGCCCATAGAGCGCTTCTTCGACCTCGCGGCTCGCAACGTTCTCGCCGCCCGTCTTAATCATGTCTTTGACACGATCGACGATGGTCAGCCTGCCCTCGGCGTCGAATACGCCAAGGTCACCAGAGTGAAACCAGCCGTATTTGAAGGCCTCGGCCGTGAGCTCATCACGGTTCCAGTAGCCGAGGGCAATCTGGGGGCCGCGGTGTACGATCTCGCCCACTTCGCCACGCGGCAAGATGGTGCCGTCTTCGGCCATGATGGCCGTTTCAACGTTGAGCACCGGGCGGCCAGCCGAGCCGGCGTGCGAGACCTGCTCATGGGGCGGCAGAATCGTCGCGACAGGGGCCAGCTCGGTTTGTCCGTAAAAATTCCAAAAGTCGAGGTCTGGCAGCTCTGCGAGCAGTTTTTTGAGCACCTCGACCGGCATCGGTGAGGCGCCGTAGTAGCCCTTCTTCATCGATGAAAGATCGGCGATCGCGAAACTCTGGGAGTTGAGCAGCGCGATCCACACCGTTGGCGGGGCGAAGTATTTCGTGACCTTATAGCGTTCAATGGTCGCGAGCACCCGCGCAGAATCAGGCCCGGGCAAGATAATGCTTGTTGCGCCAAGGTATACATCGGGGCCGATGAAACAGTCGAGCTGAGCGCAGTGATAGAACGGCAGGCTGTGCAGATCGATGTCGTCATGCGACATTCCTCCGTCGATAATCGAGCTCACGTATTCAGCAATGAGCGAGCGACTCGAGTGCAAGAGGCCCTTCGGCTTTGATTCGGTGCCGCTCGTGTACATGAGGCGTAGCGCATCGTCATCTCCAATCATGGCTGTCGGCTCAGCAGACGAGGCCGCGGTCGAAAAGACGTCGAACGGTTGCCACTCGGGTGACGCAGCCTGCCCCACCGTGATCTCGATGCGCACCGCGGGTGTGATGCCGCTCTGCTCGAGTGCCCGCCGCATCGTCTCGGTGAACCCTGTTTGCGCGATGCAGGCCGCAGGCCTCGAATCTTCAAGTAGGTAGCTCACCTCATCAACCTTCAGCATGAAGTTTATGGGCGTGAAGATCGCCCCGATCTTCGCGGTGGCATACGAAGCGACGAGAAACTGCCAGCAGTTCTTGCTGAGCATCGTCACCCGGTCACCCTTCACGATGCCCCGCTGCGTGAGGGCATTCGCCAGTTGGTTCACCCGGGTGTTGAACTCTTCGTAGGTGAGGCTCGTGTCGCCATCGATGAGCGCGACCTTGGCGGGGTACCGCGCTGCGGTTCGACGAAGGGTATCGCCGAGTGTGAGTGATCGAGCGGCAGCAACCTCAGTCGCCATTGACTGTGCAAGCATGAAAATCCTTTCAACGTTCTTACTTGCGAAGCCTAAGAGAAGCCCGGGCCAAAGTACAGAGCTTGTCCCTGTGACATTGCGGAGTCGCCCGCGAGGCCCTTCGAACGAGGGCAGAAATGCAAAAAGCCAGATCTTTCGATCTGGCTTTTTGTCTGAACTGGTGGGCGATACTGGACTCGAACCAGCGACCTCTTCCGTGTCGGGGAAGCGCGCTAACCAACTGCGCCAATCGCCCATCGTGTGCTTTTCAGCGAGGTGGCGACGGGATTCGAACCCGTGTACACGGCTTTGCAGGCCGTTGCCTCGCCTCTCGGCCACGCCACCGGTACGGGATTTCGCCCGCGTGTATCAGACGAACTGATCCACCAGAGCGGATGACGAGACTCGAACTCGCGACCCTCACCTTGGCAAGGTGATGCGCTACCAACTGCGCTACATCCGCATTTCGTACCTGCTTGGTACTTGTAATACTTTAGTGAACGATAATGCGAATACAAAATCGACATGCAAAACCGAGACAAACAGCGGGCTCTACGGCGTGTCGGGGGGAACATTTCGGCCGCGTAACCTTTCAGGGATTTCTCCCTTTCGCCCCGAGAGATTCGCAATACTAGGGAGTATGGAATCACGGGGGCCACGCATCATCAGGCGCGTCATCTGGTCGATCGTCGTTCTCGTCTTTGCTGCTGGCGCCTTCGTAGCCTGTCAGGAGCGCCAGACTATTCGAGATTATTTCGATGGTCGGGAGTTCAAGCCCACGGCAGAAATGCAGACGGTCATCACCAACATTGAGCTCACTGATGCCGGGCGACGCATATTGCTCGCTACCCACCCCGCGATTGAATCGGCCGATGAGTTCAATGATCGCTGCCGCAATGCCGAGACCGAACACAGTGGCCACCTTCTCGGCTGCTACGCGAACGGGAAGATTCACCTCTTCTCGGTCACTGACGAGCGCCTTGAAAGCGTTGTCGAGGTTACGGCAGCCCACGAACTCATGCACGCGGCTTACGCGAGACTCTCAACCGCTGAGCGCGATGCCCTCGCAACGAAACTCAACCGCTATTACAGCGAGCGCATTAAGACCGACCCCGACTTCGAGAAGCGCATGGAGGTATACGCGAGCCTTTCGGCGTCGCAGTTCGCCAACGAGTTGCATTCGATTTTCGCGACCGAGGTGCGGGATCTTCCCGACTGGCTCGAAGAGCATTACTCGGCATGGCTTGCCGACCGCGACGCCGTCGTCACGTTTTACGACACCTACCAGGGAGTCTTCACGACGGTTGAGCAGGAGGCCAAAGAGCTTAAAGAGCGGCTCGACGCGATGCACGAGAGCCTCGAGGGTGAGTCTGCCTCGTACACGAGCGACGTTGAGGCCTTCAACGCCGACTGGAAGAGCTTTGTCGCCCGAAACGACGCATACGAGTTCTCTGACAACGAGGCAGAGTTCAACCGCCTGAAGCGTGACTTTGATGATCGGCGCGGGAACCTCGAACACTGGAAGAACACCCTGCAAGAGAGCATTCACGAGTATGAACGCCTCAGCAGCGAGCTCGCATCGCTCGGCGAGTTGTCACTCGAGCTCAACAACCAGATCGACAGCACCGTTCCCACCGCCGAGTAACGGCTCCGTTTTCTCGCACTCGAAAAGGTGTGTACACTTGATTGAGTCGAAAGACATGCACGGGCGTTTGGCGCAGTTGGTTAGCGCGCTTCCTTCACACGGAAGAGGTCGTGGGTTCGAGTCCCGCATCGCCCACTCGAGTTATTGAGACAGCTCGTGAAAGGGCTTCGCTAGCACTGCTGCGAAGCCCTTTTTTGTATCCTCTTTACGAGGCATGCCGGCGAGCGATGGCCTCAGTCATCGCTCGATAGCGCTGCCGGTCAAGCACCGCGCCCTCGCGCCGCATGGCGTCGTGGGGCACCCTGAGTACCCGCTCGGGGTTGAGATAGCTCGGTCTTCCCTGCCCGTCCCATGGCCCGGCTCCGAGTTCGAGAAAGCCGCGGTGCTCCTTCGTCGAGAGGTAGCACCCAGCGACGGTACGAGAGTCGATACGCGCAATGATGAGCACCGGTCGGTCTTTACCGCGCCCGTCATGTTCGGCGTACGGCACCCAGGCCCACACGACCTCACCGGGGTCTGGTGCGCCGTCTTTCGATGGCGCATATGTGAAGTTGAGCGCCCCCATTTCAGCGGGGCTGAGATCACGCGGGCTCGCGTGCTCTGTACGCAGCGTCGGCCGCGCCCCACTGGCCCCGCGCCCTTTGCCGCCCCGACGGGTCTTGGTGCCCTTGCGCCCGAGCAGCACCCCGGCCACGACAACGAGCCCGAGAACGAGGGCTTGCGCCCACTGCGGCAGCTCCTCCAAGAGCGACTGGAGTTCGTTCATACGCTTACATCACGCCAGAGGTGAGTGCGTTGAGGCGCGACATGCAGCGCAGATACTTCTTGCGGTAGCCGCCGTCGAGCATGCCGCCGCCGAACACCTCGGTGAAGGGAATACCGGTCGAGCGAATCGGGATCTGCGCGTCATACACGCGGTCAATGAATGCGACGAGCCTGAGCGCCTCGGTCTGGTCGGTGAGCTGCGTCACCTCTCGCACGCCGATAATGTTCACGCCCGAAACGAGACGTGAGTAGGTCGCGGGGTGAACGGTCGCCAGGTGCGCAATGAGCGCGTCGAAGCTGTCGTCGGTGACCCGGTCGCCCGAGTTAATCCCGTCGGCGAGCATAAAGCGGTAGGCCTCGTCGGTCAGGACGACTGCTTCGCCCTCGAGGTCGCGCTGGCGGTAGTCATTGCCATCAATGCGGATCGTCACAAAGCGATCGCTCATCGCCTGAATCTCGCGCATGAAGTCTTGCGCCGCAAACCGCCCCTCACCGAGCGCGTTGGGGGGCGTGTTCGAGGTGGCAATGAATTTCGTGCCCGTCGCGGTAAGTTCGCCGATGAGTCGGGTCATGATCATGGTGTCGCCCGGGTCATCGAGCTCGAACTCGTCAATACAGATGAGCTGTGCGCCCTTCAGCGTTTCGACGGTTTGCGCGTAACCGAGCGCGCCAACGAGCGAGGTGTACTCAATAAAGGTGCCGAAATACTTACGCCCGTGGGCCGCGTGCCATGCCGAAGCGAGCAGGTGGGTCTTGCCCACGCCAAAGCCACCGTCGAGGTACACGCCCTGATGCGTGATGCGCGCTGGCTGTGGCTCTGCTGGCGCCTTTTTCTTGCCGAACGAGAAGAAGCCGCCCCGCTGCTGGGCTTTCGGCGGGTTCACAAATGTTTGCAGCAGTTCCTTCGCCTCACCCTGTGATGGGTGGTCGGGGTCTGCCCGGTACGAGTCAAAACTCGCCTCGGCGAACTGCGGTGGTGGTACCAGCGTCGCTACAATCTCTGCCCCTGAAATCGTGGGCGTTCGGTTGACCAGGTGGGCTGGGGTTCTTTGTGCATCGTCAGACATCACGATCATTCTATCCCTGGCCCGGCGCCGCCGCGGCACAGGGCGTGCGGGCGGCGTCATTTGTCATATTTCGTCACACTAAACATAAGACACTCTAATGATACTGATAAGGTTTGCTTTGGCATCTTGCACTCCAACCGCTCAGCAGAAAGGAACACCGTGTCTTCTTCCCCAGCCACAGCTTCAGCCGAAGCTCCGGCCGCAGAACCGGCCCGGCCCCGGTGGTACGCCTCGTTCGGCACCCAGATTCTGATCGCGCTCCTCTTAGGTCTCGTACTCGGCGGCGTCGCACTCAGCATCGGCAGTGGCCCGAACGACGAACCCAACTGGCTTCACGCAACCCTCCAAACCATTGGGCAGAGCTATGTGAAGATCTTGCGGGCGGCAGTTGTTCCGCTCATCTTTACCGCCATCGTCTCGAGCATCGTGGGCCTGCAACAGGTCACGAACGCGGCACGCCTCGCCGGCCAAACCCTGCTGTGGTTTGCCATCACCGCCCTTATCGCGGTGACAATCGGCATCGGCCTCGGCGTCGCGCTGCAGCCGGGCGCAACCGCTTCGCGCACCGAGCTCACTCCGTCAGAGCCGTATCGGGTTGGCAGCTGGGTCGACTTCTTGACCGGTATCATCCCGTCGAACTTCCTTGGCCTCACCGTGAGCGGCTCTGCCGACCTCGAAACGGGCGCGCTCGACGTGGCGCCCGGGTTTAACATCTTGCAGGTGATCGTCGTCTCTGCCGTCGTCGGCATCGCGGCGCTCAAGCTCGGCCAAAAGTCTGCCCCGTTTATCGCGTTCACCCAGTCGGCGCTCGGCATTATTCAAACGATTCTGTGGTGGATCATCCGCATCGCCCCCATCGGCACCCTCGGTCTCATCGGTTTTGCGGTGGTCGAGTACGGCTGGAGCACCATGAGCTCGCTCACCTGGTTCGTCGTGGTTCTGTATATCGGTCTCGCGGCCGTACTCTTTGTCGTGTACCCGGTTCTCATCAAGGCGCACGGGCTCTCGGTGAAGCAGTACTTCTCTGGCGTCTGGCCCGCGGTGCAACTCGGCTTCGTGAGCCGTTCATCGATCGGCACGCTGCCACTCACGCAGCGCGTCACTGAGCGCAACCTCGGCGTCCCGAGCGGCTACGCCTCGTTCGCTGTTCCCCTCGGCGCCACAACCAAGATGGATGGTTGCGCCGCAATCTACCCGGCGGTAGCGGCGATCTTCGTGGCCCAGTTCTTCGGTATCGAGCTCACCCTTATCCAGTACCTGCTCATCGCGTTCGTCTCGGTCGTCGGTTCGGCCGCGACCGCCGGCACGACGGGCGCAACGGTCATGCTCACACTGACGCTCACGACCCTCGGTCTGCCGCTCGAGGGAGTCGGTCTCTTGATCGCGGTCGATCCGATCATCGATATGGGCCGCACCGCGGTCAATGTCGCCGGCCAGGCGCTCGTGCCGACCATCGTCGCAAAGCGCGAGGGCATTCTCGATCACGAGCTCTACAACGCACCGCGTAATGGCCTCGCCTTCGATAATGCCGACGCGAGCGCTGTATCGCAGGCGGCAGAGCCACCAGCTACGAGCGACTCGCAGCCTGGCCCAGAAAAGCAGCTGGCCAGCGTCGCCACTGAGCCCGCTGCCACCCGCTAGAAAAGCAGCTGCTGCGCACGCATCGTGCCCCGGTCGTCGTTCACACGCGATGACCGGGGCACGGCTGTATAGAGAGAGGGTTCACGACAGATAGGAGCCTCGTCACAGAGGAGAAGGCTTAGCCGCGCGACCCATCACCCAGGCACTGCCGCCCAAATCCGTAGAGGGCAGCCTCCCACACGGCGCGATCATGATTCCAGAGCTTCACGTGCTCGGCGCCAGGTACCTCGACGGTACGCACAAGATCGGGGCGCAGCCGAGCGAGCCGCAGAGCACCAGCCGCGGGAACAAAGGTGTCTTCCCTGCTCACCAGCTGCAGCACCGGCACACGCAGCCCACTGGCGAAACGCTCTGGAGTAAGCCTCGAAACCGGTACGGGGCCGAGCACTCCGGTGGCACGCGATCCGCGTTCAAGCAGACGAGCACCGAACCTCGCGGCAGGCGACGGAACGCGTGAGCGGCGCGCCTGGTGTCGCAAGATGCCTGGCCAATCAATTCCGGGGGATTCGAGCACGATGCCAGCGATGAGCCCATGCTTGGCTCGCTCTGCGGCGATCAGTGCGGCCGCGGCCCCCATCGACCAGCCCACGAGCAACACCGTTTCGGCGCCGTTCGCTACGGCATAGGCAATCGCGGCCGAGACGTCTTCGCTCTCGGTGGCCCCAAGCCCGTACTTCGCATCGGGCGCCGCCGGGGCTCCCAGGTCGTTGCGATAGCTGAGCACAAGGTGCGAGAAACCAGCCCTCGTCAGCGGATCGACCCCGCGCAGCGTCTCCTCCCGACGTGCACCGCGGCCGTGCACGTGGATCGCCCACGCTCGGCTTCCCTGCCCGGCTTCGCCGATGCGCCACGCTGGCAAGTCGCCGAGCGGCCCGGGAACCGTGACTTCGCTCCAGTCATCACTCACCTCATCAGGGCCCGTAAACCACCAGCCGGTAATGCGCCCAGTCGCGCCGGCATCGAGCCTGCCCCGCTCGATCGAAAGCAACTCGCGCTCGACCGTGCCGTGCTGTTCCCGCACGACTGCACCAACCCTTGCGTGGCCGTTCCCCTCGGCAAAGATAAAGGACTGATCACCCGCGAGCGCAGCGTCTTCGCCCTGCGTGAGCACGATGGTGTCACCGTTTGCAGAGCGCCGAACCTCGTGCACCGTAAGCGGCGCCGCTGGCACCCGGGCTGGCGTCACGACTGCGCGCCCAAACGCAACGGCGAGCCCGTAGCCTCCCGCGGCGATGCTGGCAATAATCGCCGTAGCCGAGGCAATGAACCCCCAGGTCTTGCGTGCAGGGCTCATTTTCGATCCCTCCTGCGGCGTGGCTCCGTAGCAACCAGCCGCTGGCTCTCTACTGTGTAAGTTGTGGCGACCATACATGAATCATTCCACGACGAGTTTGACCTCGCATGTGAGTCGATCCGTGGTGCGAAGATTCGCCCAGAACTCGACTGGCAAGAGATCCCTTCACCCGAGCGCACCGTCGAGCATTCGCTCGCCCTCGCGGCCGGAGTCAAGCAGGGCTCAGACACCCCTTCGTCGATCGATTCGCCATCGGGCGCCGGTCGCTTCATGCTGCTCTACGACCCCGCGTCGTTTGATGAGTGGGGTTCTGCGTTTCGAGTGGTGTGCTTCGTGCAGGCCCCCCTCGAGCTCGAGATCGGGCTCGACCCCTTCATTGCCGAGGTCGCATGGGCTTGGCTTCGCGACGCCCTCACGCTGCGCGGCGCCGAGTACGAGCATCTCGCGGGCACCGCGACCAAAATCATTTCAGAGGGCTTCGGCCAATTAAGCAGCCACGGCAAGGGCTCGCAGCTCGAGCTCCGCGCCTCGTGGAGCCCCAAAGATACGAACTTCGCAGCGCACGCCGAAGCCTGGGCTGAGGTACTCTGCTCTATAGCGGGTTTCCCGCATCAGGAGGGCGCCGTGTCACTCGACGCCTTCAGAAATGCGCACAAGCGATAACCATTTAGGAGCATTTGCCACCGTGCCTCAACCGCAGCTGCCACACGAAGAGTGGACCCTCGTCGAAAGCCCCGAAGCACTCCTTCAGGCGGCCGATCAGCTAGCGAATGGCCTCGGGCCCGTCGGCGTCGACGCCGAGCGCGCATCGGGGTACACCTACTTTTCGCAGGCCTACCTCGTGCAGATGTCTCGCCGGGGAGCGGGAACGTTCGTGTTCGATCCAACGCTCATCGACGACTTCGATCCGCTCGCTCAGGCCATCGACGATGACGAGTGGATCTTGCACTCGGCCATCGCCGATCTCGACTGCCTCCAAGAAATCGGCCTCACGCCCCCGAGCCTCTTCGACACTGAATTGTCGGCGAGGCTGCTCGGCATGGAGCGGGTCGGACTCGGCGCCGTCGTGAACGAGCTGCTGGGCGTCGAACTCGCGAAGGCGCACTCGGCCTCAGACTGGTCGAAGCGCCCCCTGCCCCATGACTGGCTCGAGTATGCGGCGCTCGATGTGAGCTACCTGCCCGACCTGCGCGACGCCATGCACGACAAACTCGTCGACGCCGAGAAGCTCGACATTGCCTCGCAAGAGTTCGAAGCGGTGCTGCACGCCCCGCCCAAAGAGAAACCGCTCGAGCCATGGCGCAAAATCTCGGGCCTTGGCCGGGTCAAGAACCGCGTGGGCCTTTCGATCGCGAGAGAACTGTGGATCGCACGCGACCAGTTCGCCCAATCCGTTGACACCGCGCCTGGCCGACTGCTGCCCGACTCGGCGATCGTTGCGGCGAGTCTGCAGCAACCCCGCTCGATGAGCGAGCTCGCCAAAAACAAAGACTTCAAGGGGCGTGCGAGCCACAGCGAGCTACGCCGCTGGTGGCTCGCGATCTTGCGTGGAAAGAAGAGCGATGACCTACCCTCGCTGCGCACCGCGGAGCGATCCGCGTTTCCGCATCACCGCAACTGGGAGCGCAAAAAGCCTGAGGCGCACCAGCGTCTCGTTACGGCCAGGGCGGCGCTCGAGGCCGAGTCTGAGCGACTCAACATTCCCCTCGAAAATCTCCTGAAGCCAATCATGCTGCGCGAACTTGCCTGGGCTCCGCCCGAGGTCATCAGCGATGAGGCCGTCGCATTGCAGCTCGAGAAGCTCGGCGCGAGGCCGTGGCAGCGTGATGCGACCTCACAGATTATTGCCCGCAGTTTTGTAGAGACCCAATAACGTCTCGCGGTTTCATCGGCGGCGATTCACCGGTTATCCAATGCCGAATGTCTAACTCAGGATTGCTTTCATAAAATACAATCACTACCGTCAAATTTCAGCCAAGGAAGGCAGAGTGGCCACAATGAGAGAAGTCGTCTTTGTCGACGGGGTACGCACCCCGTTTGGACGCGCAGGCGAAAAGGGCATGTACTGGGGTACCCGTGCCGACGACCTTGCGGTGAAAGCACTGCAGGGTCTCATCGAGCGCAACCCCAACCTGCCGCTGGACCGTGTCGACGATGTTGGTATCGCCGCCACCACGCAGCAGGGCGACCAGGGGCTCACCCTCGGCCGCAGCGTAGCAATTCTCGCGGGTCTGCCCGTCACCGTGCCGGGCTTCGCGCTCGATCGCATGTGCGCAGGCGCCCTCACGACGAGCGCATTTATGGGCGGTGCGATTGGCGCAGGCCAGTACGACATCGCAATCGCCGGTGGCGTCGAGCACATGGGGCGTCACCCCATCGGAATCGGCGCTGACCCGAACCCCCGCTTTGTTTCGGAGCGCATCGTCAGCCCCGACGCATTGAACATGGGCATCACCGCGGAGCGACTGCACGACCGCTTCCCCGAGCTCACGAAGGAACGCGCTGACCGCTTCGGCATGCGCAGCCAGGAGCTCGTACAGGCCGCATACGATCGCGGCGACATTCAGAAAGACCTCGTGCCGATCGCTACGCAGAGCAGCGCTGGCTGGGGCCTCGCAACCGAAGACGAGGGCCGCCGCCCCGGCACGACCATGGAGGCACTCGCAGGGCTCAAGACCCCGTTCCGCCCCCACGGCCGCGTCTCAGCTGGCAACGCCTCGCCCCTCACCGACGGTGCAACCATGGGCCTGCTCGCCGGTGCTGACACGGCGAACGAGCTCGGGCTCACCGCAAAGATGAAGCTCGTCAGCTTCGCTTTCGCTGGCGTCGCGCCAGAGGTCATGGGCCTCGGCCCCGTCCCCTCGACCGAGAAGGCGCTCAAGCGCGCTGGTCTCTCGATCACCGACATCGGTCTCTTCGAGCTCAACGAGGCGTTCGCCGTTCAGGTGCTCTCGTTCACCGACCACTTCGGTATCGCTGACGATGATCCGCGCGTGAACCCTTGGGGCGGTGCCATCGCGCTCGGCCACCCCCTCGCCGCATCGGGCACCCGCCTCATGCTGCAGCTCGCACGCCACTTCGAAGAGCGCCCCGACGTTCGCTACGGCCTGACCGCAATGTGCGTTGGCCTTGGCCAGGGCGGCACCATCATTTGGGAAAACCCCTATTTCGACGGCAAGAAGGGTAAGTAACGTTGACTGATTACAGCAAGATCGATTTTTCTCCCATCATTGAGGCGTCAGAAGATGAGGTGATCACCGAATCGTTCGTACGCGACGTCACACTGCCCTCGGGCGGTACGCTCGCGCTCATCACGCTCGACAACGGTCGTGACCACACCCGCCCCAACACGCTCGGCCCCCGCACCCTGCAGGCGCTCGACACCGTGATCGAGGCGCAGAAGGCACGCGCTGCCGCTGGCGAGATCAAGGCCGTTGGCATCACTGGCAAGCAGTTCATCTTTGCCGCAGGCGCTGACCTCTCAAAGGTCTCGACCATGGCGACGAAGGACAACGCACTGCTCATGGCCCAGTACGGCCACTACGTTCTCGGCAAGTTCCACAAGCTCGGCGTACCCACCTTCGCCTTCGTCAACGGGCTCGCGCTCGGCGGCGCAATGGAAATTGCCCTGCACTGCGACTACCGCACGGTCGATGCTTCGGCAGCCGCGCTCGCGTTTCCCGAGGTCTTCCTCGGCATCATCCCAGGCTGGGGCGGCGCGACACTCGTGCCAAACCTCATCGGCATTGAAAACGCCCTCGAGGTCGTCGTTTCGAACCCCGTCAAGCAGAACCGTATGCTCAAGCCCAAGCAGGCTCACGAGCTCGGCCTTTTCGACGAGATCTACCCTGCCGCACGCTTCCTCGAGCAGTCGATTCTGTGGGCCGATCAGGTACTCACGGGTGCAGTAAAGGTCGAGCGACCCAACGTTCCCGGCAAGATGGAGCGTCTCACCAAGTGGCCCATCGCCATCAAGATGGCGCGCGAGACGCTGCAGGCTCGACTCGGCACCGCTGCCCGCTCACCCTACGCCGCTCTCGAGCTGCTCTCAGCAGCAAAAGACGGCGACCGTGAGGCAGGCTACGCACGCGAAGACGAGATGCTCTCGGAGCTCATCGCGAGCGACCAGTTCGCCGCGTCGATCTACGCCTTCGACCTCGTGCAGAAGCGCGCAAAGCGCCCCGCTGGCGCTCCTGACAAGGCGCTCGCTCGCCCGGTCAACAAGGTCGGCATCATTGGCGCAGGCCTCATGGCAAGCCAGTTCGCGTTGCTCTTCGCACGCAAGCTGCGCGTTCCCGTGCTCATCACCGACCTCGACCAGGGCCGCGTTGACAAGGGCATCGCGTACATCCACGGCGAGATCGACAAGATGCACGCGAAGGGCCGCCTCTCGGGCGACGATGCAAACCAGATCAAAGCACTCGTCACCGGCACGACCGACAAGTCGCTCTACGCTGACTGTGACTGGGTCATCGAGGCCGTCTTCGAAGAGCTCTCGGTCAAGCAGGCCGTCTTCGCTGAGATCGAGCCGATCATCAGCCCCGAGGCGATCATTGCGACCAACACCTCGTCACTCAGTGTGACCGAGATCGGCGCAAACCTGAAGCACCCGGAGCGCCTCGTCGGCTTCCACTTCTTCAACCCTGTTGCAGTGATGCCGCTCATCGAGGTTGTGAAGATCGACAGCACAAACGATGAGAGCCTCTCGACCGCGATGGTCGTTGCACGCAAGCTCGGCAAGAGCGCCGTCATCACGGCCGACCGCCCCGGCTTCGTCGTCAACCGCCTCCTCGCAAAGGTCATGGGCGAGGCAGCACGCGCGCTCGACGAGGGAACCCCGCTTCCCACCGTCGAGCAGGCTTTCGCACCCATTGGTTTGCCGATGGGCCCCTTCGAGCTCATCGACCTCGTCGGCTGGAAGGTTGCAGCGCACGTTCAGGACACCATGGTCGGGGCCTTCCCCGAGCGTTTCTACGCTTCTGAGAACCTGCACAAGCTTGCAGACATCGAGGAGCCACTCGTCAAGAACAAGCACGGCAAGGTCGAAGACCTCTCGAAGACCGCGAAGAAGCAGCTGACCTTCGGGTCAACCGTCGCCACGAGCGCCGAGCTGCTCGAGCGTGTCGAGAACGAGCTCGCGAGCGAGATCAAGATCATGCTCGACGAGGGCGTTGTCGCCGCGGCCGAGGACATTGACCTCTGCCTCATTCTCGGCGCAGGCTGGCCGTTCCAGGCCGGCGGTGCAACCCCGTACCTCGACCGTGTCGGCGCCAGCGAGCGCGCCTTCGGCGGAGCGTTCCACGAGCCACGGATCGCGGCCAAGCAGTAGCGTCACCACGCACCCGGTGGTGCTCGCGGCCACGCGCCCCGAGCACCACTAACCCCGGAGGGGGCAGGAAGCCATAGCGGCTCCTGCCCCCTCCGGCGTTTCTGCGGCCTTTCGGGCCGCGACGTCGGGCTTCGGGCTTCGGGCTTCGGGCTTCGGGCTTCGGGCTTCGGGCTTCGGGCTTCGGGCTTCGGGCTTCGGGCTTCGACGCCATCCCAACTACTTGACGAAAAGCAGGGTGTTTGTCGCGAAACACCCTGCTTTGTGACAAGTAAACGCCAGAGCGGCGATCAAAAACACCAGCGGCAGTCCATTTGACGAAAAGCAGGGTGTTTCGCCAGATTTACCCTGCTTTTCGTCAAGCCACGACCGCTGCCACAGGGGTCGACGCGGCAGCTCGCCCACAAACGCCAAAGGGGGCGGAGCCCGAACGGAGTCGGGTTCCGCCCCCTTCAGGAGCGCACTCGCGCGGGGCGAGCAGCTGCGCGCGTCTTAGACGAGCGAGCGCAGTACGTACTGCAGGATGCCGCCGTTACGGTAGTAGTCGGCCTCACCCGGGGTGTCGATGCGAACTACGCCGTCGAATGAGATCGTCTGGCCGTCGGCCTTCGTCGCCGTCACGTTCACCGTCTTGGGCGTCTTGCCCTCGTTCAGCTCGGTGATGCCGGTGATGTCGAAGTGCTCAGTGCCGTCGAGCCCGAGCGAATCAGCGCTCTGGCCTTCGGGGAACTGGAGCGGCAGCACACCCATGCCGATGAGGTTTGAACGGTGAATACGCTCGAAGCTCTCGGTGATGACGGCCTTGACGCCGAGCAGCGAGGTGCCCTTTGCAGCCCAGTCACGTGACGAGCCTGAACCGTACTCCTTGCCACCGAGCACGACGAGCGGGATGCCCGCGGCCTGGTAGTTCTGCGACGCGTCGTAGATGAACGCCTGGGGAGCACCCTCCTGCGTGAAGTCGCGGGTGTAACCGCCTTCAACGTCGGTGAGCAGCTGGTTGCGCAGACGAATGTTCGCGAAGGTACCGCGAATCATGACCTCGTGGTTACCACGGCGTGAGCCGTACGAGTTGAAGTCGCGCGGAGCGATATTGTGCTCGGTGAGGTACTGACCGGCTGGAGTGTCGGCCTTGATGTTACCTGCGGGGCTGATGTGATCGGTGGTGACCGAATCGCCGAGCTTCGCGAGCACGCGTGCACCCGTGATGTCGCTGACCGGAGTCAGCTCAAGGGTCATGCCGTCGAAGTACGGTGGCTTGCGCACGTAGGTCGACTCTGCATCCCACTCGAAGATGTCGCCATCAGGAGTGTTCAGCGAGGTCCAACGCTCGTCGCCGTCGAAAACGCCCGCGTACTTCTCGATGAACATGTTCGAGTCAATCGAGCTGTCAACGATCTGCTGAACCTCGGTCGGGTCAGGCCAGATGTCGCGCAGGAAGACCTCGTTGCCCTCGGTATCGGTGCCGAGTGACTCGGTATCGAAGTCGAAGTCCATCGAGCCGGCAAGTGCGTACGCGATGACGAGCGGAGGGCTCGCGAGGTAGTTCATCTTGATGTCGGGGTTAATGCGCCCCTCGAAGTTACGGTTACCCGAGAGCACTGCCGAGACAGCAAGGTCGTTTTCGCGTACCGCGGCCGAGACCTCTTCGTTCAGCGGGCCCGAGTTACCGATGCAGGTCACGCAGCCGTAACCGACGAGGTAGAAGCCGAGATCTTCAAGGTGTGACTTGAGGCCTGACTGCTCGTAGTAGTCGGTAACAACCTTTGAACCAGGAGCGAGCGTGGTCTTAACCCAGGGCTTCGCCTTGAGGCCGCGAGCGTTCGCGTTCTTCGCGAGCACGCCGGCGGCGAGCATCACGTAGGGGTTCGAGGTGTTGGTGCACGAGGTGATTGAAGCGAGGGTTACCGCGCCGTGGTCAATCTCGTACTCGCTGCCCGAGGGATCTTTCACCTTGGCTGGGTTTGCAGCCTCGGCGTAGTTCTTGAGGTCGTTCTCGAACTGGGTCTTTGCGTTCGTGAGCTCGATGCGGTCCTGGGGACGCTTCGGGCCGGCGATTGAGGCAACGACGGTTGAGAGGTCGAGCTCGAGGTACTCGCTGAACTCGGGCTCTTCGTCTGGGTTGAGCCACATGCCCTGCTGCTGTGCGTACTCGCGAACGAGATCGATCTGCTCTTCTGGGCGGCCGGTGAGGCGCATGTAGTCGAGCGTGACATCGTCGATCGGGAACATTGCAGCGGTCGAGCCAAACTCGGGGCTCATGTTACCGATGGTTGCGCGGTTTGCGAGCGGAACCGAGCTCACGCCCTTGCCGTAGAACTCGACGAACTTGCCGACAACGCCGTGCTGGCGCAGCATCTGCGTGATCGTGAGCACGACGTCGGTCGCGGTCACGCCAGCGGGGATCTCGCCCGAGAGCTTGAAGCCTACGACGCGAGGGATGAGCATCGAGATCGGCTGGCCGAGCATTGCGGCCTCTGCCTCGATACCGCCAACGCCCCAGCCCAGAACGCCGAGGCCGTTCTGCATGGTGGTGTGCGAGTCGGTGCCGACGCAAGTGTCGGGGTACGCCTGCAGCACACCGTTAACCTCACGGGTGAAGGTGATGCGCGCCAGGTACTCAATGTTCACCTGGTGCACGATGCCGGTCCCAGGAGGAACCACCTTGAAGTCGTCGAAGGCGCCCTGGCCCCAACGGAGGAACTGGTAACGCTCGCCGTTGCGCTGGTACTCGATCTCAACGTTCTTCTCGAACGCGGTCGGGGTGCCGTAAACGTCTGAAATGACCGAGTGGTCAATGACGAGCTCGGCGGGAGCGAGCGGGTTGATCTGCGAGGGCTCGCCACCGAGATCACGCACGGCCTCACGCATCGTTGCGAGGTCGACCACACATGGAACGCCGGTGAAGTCTTGCATGATCACGCGGGCTGGCGTGAACTGAATCTCGGTGTCGGGCTGGGCATTCGGATCCCAGTTGCCGAGCGCCGCGATGTGCTCCTTCGTCACGTTCGCGCCGTCTTCGGTGCGAAGCAGGTTCTCGAGAAGGACCTTCAGGCTGTACGGAAGACGGCTGCTTCCAGGAACCTGGTCAATCTTGAACACCTCGTAGGATTTCCCGCCTACCTCGAGAGTGCTTTTCGCACCATAACTATTAACAGCTGTCATGACCAGACTCCTCTTCGTGTCATTATTGCCTTCGTGTGAGACCATTGTGCCTTTTTTGCGAGCCTTTTGCACCTAAGGAGACCCTTAATTGATGCATAATTTATCTCTACATCAAGATAGTTTAGCAGTTATTTTTCAGAGGTCCGTTCAGGCGACGGCATGTTGCGAAACATGAGCCAGGTGGCGAGGATCACGAGAGCGAAAAGGGGCGTTCCCATAACAAGGCGCGCGACACCAAGTGCCGCCACGTTCTCGGCAAAGTAGAGCGGTAGTTGAACCGCGAGCCTCAGCAGGAACATCGTGAGCCACAGGAGACTCGCAACGGTTGCGGTGCGCCGAATCTTCGGCACGCGGCGCCAGCCGGTGATATCGCCCTGGAGTGCCCCGACGATAAAGCCGAGAATCGGCCAGCCCACGACGAGTGATATGACGAGCGCGACCGACCAAGCCGTGTTGATCCAAAAACCGGGCAAGAAGAAATCTTCACCTTTGCCGCTCATGAGGGTCGTGGCAACGCAAATGCCAACGCCGAGCAAGCCCGAGAGCGAGGTCACGAGGGTCTGCCGCTGAGCCAAACGCCACACAAAGGCGGCAACGGCAATCGCGGCCGGCGCGATGACGCTCAATCGAGCATCTTGCGTGATGATGAACATCACGAGGTAGAGAAGACCGGGCAGGAGCGCCTCGGTAATGCCGCGCACTCCCCCGATCGCTTCGAGGATCCCTTGCCCGCTCACCTCTTCACCGCTGAGCCCAGCAGAAATGCCCTTGGCAAGACCACCACGTTGCACCAGCGATGGTGATGGCTCAGCCTGAGAAGCTGATTCCAGGGGCAGATCGGGCGCGACCTCGGGCGAAGGCGAGGTCGCCTCCCGTTCTTCGTCAGTCACGACCTATGACTTCCCTTGCACGCCCGCGGGAACCTTCATGGGCAGCAGCTCGTTGGGAGGCATTGGGAGGTCGCCGCGCACGACGACGAGCTCGCGGAAGAGTTGCTCGACCTGGGCTGCGGCTTCGGGATCGGCAGCGGCTTTACCCGTGATCGATCCGCGAAGAAGCCAGCGCGGGCCGTCGACGCCGATAAAGCGCACGGGGGTCACGCCGCCGCCGCGTTCTTCAGGAACGCGCACGCTCGTGACGATCTCCTGCCCGAGGAAGCCTTCACGCTCGGTGAACTGGGCCTTCTGCTTGGTAAGCAGTGCGCCGACCTGGCGGCGTACCTCGTGCCAGAGGCCCGTGCTCTTTGGCGCCGAAAACGCCTGCACCTGCAGGGTCGAGCCCTCGAAGTCGAGCGACACCGCGACGATGCGCTTGGCCTGCTCGTCAACGTCAAGCCGCATCTGCAGCCCCTCGCGGGGCGGCACCTTAATGCTGCCGAGGTCGACGTAGGGGCGCATTGCGGGCACCTCGAGAATGTCGAAGGGGCCGTTCTCGGCGCGGTCGGCGGGTGCCGACTTCGTCGTGTCGAGCTCTTCTTCGACCTCCTGAGCCTCTACCTCTGGCTCGTGTACTTCAGAACCCTGTTCAGTCATCTCGTTACTTCCTTCCCTCGTCACGAACACCCGTTGACCCAAAGCCGCCGGCGCCGCGGTCACTGCCGGGCAACGTTTCGACGGGCACAAAGGTTGCGCGCGTGACGGGCATGATAATCATCTGTGCAATGCGATCGCCCACCGCGACCTCGAACGCGTTCTCGCGGTCGGTGTTGAGCAGCGTCACCTTGATCTCACCGCGGTAGCCAGCGTCGACCGTGCCGGGCGAGTTCACGACCGTGATTCCGTGTTTTGCTGCGAGGCCACTGCGCGGGACAACGAAAGCGGCGAAGCCATCGGGCAGTGCAATCGAGACGCCCGTGCCAATGAGCTTGCGCTCGCCTGGCTGAAGCACCACGGCTTCACTACTCTTCAGGTCGGCCCCAGCATCGCCGGGGTGTGCATACACGGGAATATCGTCGGCCTTGATGAGCACTTCGCATCGTTCAATCACCTTCCGAGGGTATCGAACTTTACTGTTTCACGCAGGGTGGTGTCGCCAGCACGCAGGATTTTCTTCAGGTGAACAGGCGATAATACGAATATGGCAGAACACACTCCCGGGACATTCGCCGAGCGACTGTACCCGTCGACCTCATTCTTTCTCGCGGTGCTGCTGCTCATTCCAGCACTCACCGTGCTCTTTACCCCTTACTCGCTCCAGGCCGGCATCATCGCAGGCGTTGTCGCGTACGCACTCGTGTGCGCTATTTTCATCCTGACGAGCCGCAAGGTCGAGGTTCAAGACGGGGTGTTCAACGCAGGCGGCGTCAAGATCGACGTCAAGCACCTCGGTGAGATCGAAGTGCTCGACTCACAGCAGCTGCGCGTCGCCATCGGTCGCCGCCTCGACGCTCGCGCCTACCTGTGCGTGAGCGGCTGGGTGCACAGCGGGGTGCGCGTCACCATCACCGACCCCAGCGACAACACCCCCTACTGGGTGGTCACGAGCCGCAAGCCGAAACAGCTTGCCGCAGCGATCCGCGAGGCTCAGGGAGCATCGACCAGCGCGGCATAAGCAACCGCTTGAACGCCTGAGCCCCCGCTCTCATCAATACGAGAGGCGGGGGCTCAGGTGTTTCTGTGAACCTTTGAGAAGACTCAAGCAGCGCACTCTCGGCAAATAGGGCCGAGATCGCTCTGGTGATCCACCTGTGAACGGTGGCGCACCAAGAAGCAGTTCATGCAGGTAAATTCGTCATCCTGCTGAGGCAAGACAACAACGTCAAGCTCAACGTCAGAGAGGTCTGCGCCCGCAAGCTCAAACCCTGGATTATCGGCATCTTCTGCATCAATTGCTGAACCAGACTGGCTGGGAACGCGCTCCTTCAGCGCCTCAATCGAGTCGGCGCTGTCTTCTTCAGACTTGCGTGGTGCATCGTAATCGGTAGCCATGCTCTCCTGCTCTTGCTTCCTGTGCCTTTCGGCGTCGCATTCTCTGCGGCATTAGTTTGGTCCATGCTGGCCAAAGACGCAAACTGGCAGGCTGTGAATCTGCCGCACGCCTCGCGAAATGCCTAAGAGATTTATGCCACACCCTCGTCAATCTGGCAAAACCATGGCGCTTCATGCCACACTCTCTACCAAAGCCGTGAGGAGTGTTTACCCATGCAAGATCTTCGCTTGATTGAGCGGCGCGATCAAACCCTGGTACTTGAGTCGATCGATGGAACCGAGTTCACCCTCGAGGTGACCGAAGAAGTCGTGACCGCCGTGCACGTCATTACCCGGGCCCAGCAGGCCAAGGCGAGCGAGACGAAAGTCAGCCCCCGCGAGGTACAGACGATGCTGCGAGAGGGCAACAGCGTGATCGAGGTTGCCGTGGCCCTCAACATCGAAGAAGAAGACGTTGAGCGCTACGCCGAGCCGATCAACGCAGAGTTCCGCTTCATTCTCGACCTCGCCCTCGGTGTTCCTGTGCGCGCAGACGTGGCCGATCAGGACGAGCCACAGTTCTTTGGCGCCGTCATCGAGGCCCGCCTCGCGAAGCTCGGTGCGACGACGCATGCGTGGCGCACCTGGCGCGACCCCGAAGACGGCTGGATGGTGTTGCTCACCTTCACCTCGCACGACGTTGAGCACGAGGCGCGTTGGGCGTTCGAGCACCGCAAGCGTCTGCTCACCCCGATCACGCCCGACGCGATTAACCTCTCAAAGCAGGGCGACGTGGGAGACAAGCTCATCCCTACTCTGCGTGCCGTCGACCGCCCCGAGGAGCGCGGCAGCTTCAACGCCGTGAACTTCGAGCCCGAGGCGGCCGAAGAGCCAGCCGAAGCAGCCGAGAACGAGGCTCCGGCCGAGACCGAAGAGCCCGTTTCGCCGCACTCCGATTTCGAGCGTCGCCAGGCCATCGAGCAGCGCACCATCGCGACCGAGCCAGAGCCGCGCGACCTCGGCCAGACTTCAGACCTGCTTGATGCGCTTCGCAAGCGCCGTAGTGAGCGCGATGCCCAAGACCTCGAGCTCGACCTCGATTTGCCAGAGACTCGCACGCAAGAGGTCATCCAGGTGACCCCCGCAGCATCGGCAGACGAATCGGCAGAAGAGGGCGGATCGACGCCTGCCGACGAGCCACAGCCCGAAGTCAAGCCAAACGTCAATATCTGGGCACCGCCCGCCGGGCCTTCTGAAGCCAAAACCGAAGAAACCACAGCCGCTCCAAAGCCCGAGGCTGTGAAGTCTGCGGCTGCTGAGCCAGCCGAAGCGAGCGAGCCAGAACCGCAGGGTGACGAGAAACGCTCGAAGAAGGGTCGCCAGAGCATTCCGAGCTGGGACGAGATTCTCTTCGGCACACGAAGCGAAGACGACTAGCCTCGACGCGTCTCCGGGCCACTGCGACCGCGGTGGCCCGCTCAGTGACGCTTTTTGCGGGGCTTCCGTACGGCCCCGATCGAGCGCGCGTTACGCTCGATCGCCTCGAGAAACGCCTCACTCGGGATGGCACCGGCCATGAGCAAGGGAACGTCACGTTCGATCTCAGAGATACTCCCGTGTTGCCCCACCATGCGCCTGCTCGCTGGGGAATCTTCAGCGCCGTAGATTGCGGTCTCTCCTAGAGCCGCGATGACCACATCGCCGATGCGCTGCTCGACCTCTGGCGCGACTCGACCAAACCAGCCGGCGTGCACCGCTTCTTGCCTCGTCGCAACGCTCGCCCGCTCGCCGAAGAATGATCTCGCTCGCTCAGCAATCTCTTCCGCTCGCGCATCGTCTTCGAGATACCAGTACCTGAGACGGGGCTCTCCCCCGACGGCAGAGACGCCCTCAAGCACCTCGTCACCCGCGGTAATCTCGATGTGCGCTTCGGCGTTCACATCGACCATGCCGTGATCCGCCGTCATCAGGATGCCGGTGTTGCCGGGCACGCGCCGCAGCAGGCCCGCGACCTGGCTATCGAGCCGTTCAAGTTGCTCGACCCAGGCGTCGCTCGCAGCACCGCGCTCGTGGCCGGCACGGTCAAGTTCGTCAACGTACAGGTAGACGAGGCGAGAGCCCTCGCCAAAGGCCAGCTCAATCGCGCGGTCGAACCGGGCCTCCATCGCGTCTTCAGCGACGTAGGCTGCGCCGGTCAAGATCGCACTCGTGAGCCCTCCAGTCTCGTGCGCGGCGCGGCCAATCACGTGCGCCGCAACACCTGCCTCACTTGCGCGCTCGAAGACGGTTGGCTGCAGCTGCCAGTCCCGCACCTGCTCAATGCCCTGCCACTCGGTGAGCGTTGTGCGAAGGCCGAGCTCTGGGTGCATGATGCGGTACCCGACGAGGCCGTGCTGCCCCGGAAGCGTTCCCGTGGTGATCGCGGTGAGGGCCGCTCCCGTGGTGCTCGGAAAGACCGTGCTCACGCGCTCACTCGTGAGCTTCGACAGGGTTCTCGCATAGCCCGCATTCGCGCGGAGATTATGCCAGCCAAGGCCATCGGCGACAATCACGATAACGCAGTCGATCGCGGAGCCCTCGCCCACCCCGGGTTCGGCCTCGAGCAGCGAGAGCGCTGTTGGCATAATTGCGGCAAGCCTCGCACCGTTTTCTGTTGGAGTCTGTAGCATAAACTCCATCGTATCCGTCACGAGAAAGGCGCACCCGCGAGTGTCAGATTCTTCGCTTGATCTCGAGCAGCACCCCCTTCACGGCGAACGCATCGAAGATGTCGATGTTCTCGCCGAAATGGAGACCTCGTTTCTGGAGTACGCGCTCTCGGTCATCTACTCGCGCGCACTGCCCGACGCCCGCGACGGCTTGAAGCCCGTTCAACGACGCATTCTGTACATGATGACCGACATGGGGCTGCGCCCCGACAAGGGTCACGTGAAGTCGGCACGTGTCGTGGGTGAAGTCATGGGCAAGCTGCACCCCCACGGCGACTCGTCGATCTATGACGCGCTCGTGCGTCTCGCACAGCCCTTCGCGATGCGCCTGCCCCTCGTCGACGGCCACGGCAACTTCGGCTCGCTCGATGACGGGCCCGCCGCCTCGCGGTACACCGAGGCCCGCCTCGCCGGCGCTGCCCTCGCGATGACGGCCGACCTCGACGAAGACGTGGTCGACTTCGTGCCGAACTACGACAACCAGTTCATGCAACCCGGCGTGCTGCCCTCGGCCGTGCCCAACCTCCTCGTCAACGGCGCGAGTGGTATTGCCGTTGGCATGGCCACGAACCTTGCACCGCACAACCTCATCGAGGTCGTCGAGGGGGCGAAGCACCTGCTCTACAACCCGCAGGCGACCACCGAAGACCTCATGTCGTTCATTCCTGGCCCAGATCTTCCGGGCGGCGGCATTATCGTCGGCCTCGACGGCATTAAAGAGGCCTACGAGACGGGACGCGGCGCGTTCAAGACCCGGGCGAAGGTCACCGTCGAAAAGGTGAGCGCACGCCGCACAGGCCTCGTCGTGACCGAGCTTCCCTACCTCGTCGGGCCCGAGCGGGTCATCGAGCGCATCAAGGTCGGCGTCGAGAACAAGAAGATCTCGGGCATCGCCGACGTCGTCGACCTCACCGACCGCAAAAACGGCCTGCGCATGCTCATCACGCTCAAGAGCGGCTTCTCACCAGAGGGCGTGCTTGAGCAGCTCTATCGCACGACGCCTCTCGAAGACTCGTTCAGCATCAACTCGGTCGCGCTCGTCGACGGCCAACCGCAGACGCTCGGTCTCAAAGAGATGCTGCGGGTCTTTCTCGATCACCGCATCAGCGTCATTACGCGCCGCAGCAACCACCGACTCACGAAGCGCAAAGAGCGGCTGCACCTCGTTGAAGGCATGTTACTTGCGATCGTTGACATTGACGCGGTCATTCAGATCATTCGAGCGAGCGAAAACACCGAGCAGGCAAAAGACCGTCTCAAGACTGCCTACGACTTCTCTGATCTGCAAGCCGAGTACATTCTTGAGCTCAGACTTCGCCGACTCACGAAGTTTTCGCGGGTCGAGCTCGAGACCGAACAGGCCGCGCTCATCGCCGAGATCGAAGCGTTGCAGGCCATTCTCGCTGACCGCGACCGTCTGTACGGCGTCGTCGCTTCAGAGATGGACGAGGCGGCCGAGCGCTACGGCACCCCGCGTCGCACGCTCCTCACGGGTGCCGTCTTGCGCCCGACCCGCAGCAAAGAGAAGGCCGCGCTCGAGGTACAGGACGCCCCCTGCCGCGTGCTGCTCTCGGCAACCGGCCTCGCCCTGCGCATCGACCTGCCTGAGGCAGCCGAGGGCCAGTCGACGCTCACCGCAGCGATCGAACGCCCAAAACCCCACGGTGCCGTGCGCAGCGAGATTCACACGACGACGCGCGCCGAGATTGGTGCTGTGCTCGCCGACGGAACGGTGCACCGCTTCACCCCCGTCGAGTTGCCGCATGTGCCCGCAAACAGCATCTCGTTTGAGGCCGGTGTGCCCATCGAGCGCTACCTCGGCCTCGATGAGAAGAAGAGCCCACGCGTGGTCGGTTTCGTCGCGCTTGGTTCAGAGACCCCCATCGGCATGTTCACCCGGGACGGTGTCGTGAAGCGCACCTCGCTCGATACGCTGCCCAACAAAGACACCTTCGAGATCATCACGCTCAAAGACTCCGACGTGCTCGTGAGCGTCTTCGAGGCCCCTGACAACACCGAGTTCGCTGCGGTGACCTCTGACGCGCAGCTGCTGCGCTTCTCGGCATCGCTCGTGCGACCGCAGGGCCTCAGCGCGGGCGGCATGAACGGCATGAACGTCAAGGCTGGTGCTGCGGTGCTCTTCGCTGCAGCTTTGCCCGAGGAGACAGAGGCTCAGGTCGTGACCGTGGCGCAGGGGGCTGACTCGCTCCCCGGTGTTGCCTCATGCAGCACGAAGGTCTCTGACTTCGCAGAGTTCCCTGCAAAGGGGCGCGCAACCGGCGGCGTTCGAGCTCACCGCTTCCTCAAGGGCGAAGATCGCTTGTGTGCGGCGTGGATCGGCGCCGGCGAGCCTCGTGCCCTCGGTGAGAACGGCGAGGTGCGCGAGCTCCCCGAAGAACTTGGGCGCCGTGACGGCTCAGGCTACCTGCAGCACGACGGTGATATCGCCTATGTCGGGAGTGCGCCGACCGCCGAGGCCGAGTAGAGCCCGGCTCCGAGCGCTCCTGTGCGCGCCGTAGCGGCGTCGTACACACGAAGAGGGGCCCCCAGTGATTCACCACTGTGGGGCCCCTCTTGACGTTGTGGAGGCGCTTACGGGGCGATGCCCGCTCTAGCGCGCTCTACCCGCGACGCACTACTCGGCGTTGCGGTACTGGCGTTTGTGGTCAACGACGCCCGCGAAGCGGTAGTCGCCGTTCGTCTGTCGCTCGGTCTCGTAGCTGCCGGTGAGCTCGTCGTAGGCTGCGTGACGGGCACGGTAGTCGGCGTAATCGATGTTCGTGCGCTGGTCGAGCATCTCGGCGTGGTGTGCAACGCGGAGGTGCTTCTCGTAGCCCTCGGGAATGATGCCCGTGAAGAACTCTGCGACTGCGCCCGATCCGTAGCTAAAGAGGCCAACACGCTTGCCAGCGAGGTTCTCGCTGTTATCGAGCAGTGACAGGAGCGCGAAGAAGACCGAGGCGGTGTAGCTGTTGCCGAGCCTACGGTTGTAGATCATCGTCGGTTCGAGGGTCGCAACCGAGGCATCGACGTCTTCGACCTCGCAAATCTCGGTGAGGCGACGGTGCGCCTTGACCGCCATGCGGGTGAAGGGCTGGTGGTAGCAGAAGTAGTCGATCTCGTCGAAGCTGTTGCCGCCGGCCTGCTGGAAGTCGCTCCATGCTTTGCCAACGCTGTCGAGGTACACCTGCATCGAGTAGTGGCCGTCGACGACCGCGGTTGAGCGGTCGTTCGGGCGCCAGAAGTCCATGACGTCGCTCGTCCAGAGTCCCGTTGCCGGCTCGATCTCGAAAAGGGCCGGGTCGGCGCTCACGAGCATTGCGACCGCGCCGCCGCCCTGCGTTGGCTCGCCGCTCGAGTCGAGCTCGTAACGGGCGATGTCGCTCGCGATCACGAGCACCTTCTCTTCGGGCTTGCGGGCAACCATGGCAACGGCGAACTGCAGCGCGGCTGTTGCCGAGTAGCAGGCTTCTTTGAGCTCGACGACGCGGCAGTTTCCGGGAAGGCCGAGGAGGCCGTGCAGGAAGACACCGGCCGACTTCGACTGGTCAACGCCTGACTCCGTGGCAAAGAGAATGGTGCGAATGTTGTCGCTGCCGTGACGGTCAAGAATGGGCTTCGCCGCGCGAGCCGCCATCGTGACGATGTCTTCATCAACCGTGTTGATGCTCATCTCGAACTGGCCGATGCCGCGATGAAACTTTGCGAGGTCAGTGCCGGTGTTCGTCGCGATCTCAGCTAAATCGAGAACCAGACTTCCAGTTGCCGCGGCGATGTCGTGGATCCCGATCTTCATTTTGACTCTCTTTCAAATTTCACATGGGCCGCCATAAGTTCGCCCGGGTTCGTCTGGGCTGCCATCAACGATAGCTCGCCACATAACACGGTGGCGGCACACAACACAGCAAGCTTACGTGCATTTTCGCCAGCGTGTGCCTCTTCTCGACATCCCAGTCTCTCAAGGTTTTCTGTAATCAGGCTTAAGCCCTTACCGTTTCCTACAGATCCGACAATGAGATTGGGGATCGTGCATGAGAAGTAGAGGTCGCCATTTCGGTTCTCGGCGTGGGTAATTCCCTGCGACCCCTCAACGATATTTGCGGCATCCTGCCCCGTTGCGAGGTAGAAGCCGAGCAGCATATTCGCGTAGTGCGCGTTGGCCGAACGCAGGCTTCCCGCGACCGTGCCACCAACGAGATTCTTGCGAATGTTGAGCTGTTCCATTTCGTGTGCGGTCGTGCGCAGGCGACGCTCAAGCAGTTCTTTGGGAATGAGAATCTCAGCAACGACGTTTTTACCGCGACCCCAGATACCGTTGACCGCCGAGGTTTTCTTATCGGTGCAGAGGTTGCCCGAGATCGACCCATAGTGAAGGGTCGGCTGGTCACGCAAGATCGCGTCCATGAGCTTTTCTGAGGCGAGCGTGACCATGTTGTGGCCGGCAGCGTCACCCGTCGTGAATTCGAAGCGCACGAAGAGCAGGTTGCCCACGATTTCAGTGTTGATGCGAATGAGCTTTGCAAAGCGGCTCGTCTCGGTCACAACCTGCGCGAGTTGCTCTTCGCTCGCTGTGATCCGCTGGGCAGCCTCGTATGCCGCCGCGGCGGTTCCGCACTCGAAGAGCACCGAACGCGTCATGCGCTCGTCAATGAGGGTGCACTGAATGCCGCCCTCAACAAGGGTTGAAACGTGCGCACCGCGCCTCACCGACGGCCACAGGGTCGTTTCGTAGGTCGCGAGAGGAACCTCTTGCTCGCCCTGAAACACGTTGCCACCGATACGAATGGGCCCGAGCCACCGAAGTGGCACCGGGGCAAATAACTGCTCTGGTTCATCAGCCGTCATGCAAGCTCCTACGTTTGTGCGCGCCACGCTGGGCATAGTGAGTAATGTCGATTCCCCTGAGTCGTGCGAACTCTGCAACACCACCGGTGATGAGCAGGTCGCTTCGCAGTAAATCGCTCGGGCGCGCCGCGCCGGTGAGTGCCTGGATCGCACGGAGCTGTGCATTCCAGCGGTGGATCTCAGCAATGAGAGCCGCCTCACCTTCTCGCTGCAAGACATGAAGAAAGCCTCCCGCGACCCCGACGGCGACGCTGCCGAGGCTGAGCGCCTTGGCTACGTCGAGCGGGCCACGTACTCCCCCGGAGGCTAAAACCGTGACGCTCTCGCGCTCAGCGGTCTCGGCAACGTCGACGAGGCAGTTGGCGGTGCTCTGACCCCACGAGAGCAGGGCCGCATAGTCGTTCTGGTCGCGACGCGCGTTTTCGATCGCGGCAAAGTTCGTTCCTCCGCGGCCGCTGACGTCGACGTAGCGAACACCGAGGGCAGCGAGCTGCGCAACGGTCTCGGCGCTCAGCCCGAACCCGACCTCTTTGACGACCACGGGAACACCTACGGCGGTCACAATCGCCGCAATGTTCTCAGTCCAGTGGCCAAAGCTTCGGTCGCCCTCTGGCATCACGATCTCTTGTGCACTGTTGATGTGAATTTGCAGGGCGTTCGCCTCGACCGCGTCGACCACGCGACGGGCCTCGGCGACGGTTGCGTTTGCACTGAGGTTCGCGAACACGAAGCCGTTGGGGTTGAGTTTACGCAGCGAGGTGAAGGTTGAGGCCGAGGCCTCGTCTTTCAAGAGGTGACTCATCGAGCCCGAGGCGATCGCGGTTCCGGTCTCGGCGACAACACGGGCGAGCGACTCATTGATGCGGCCGGTCGATGCTGATCCGCCCGTCATGGCATTGATGTAAATGGGGCTTCCCCATGAACCGTCGAAAATCTGGGTCTCGGTCGTCACCGAGTCGAAGTCGGCCGCGGCAAGCGCATGATGCATGAATGTGACATCATCAAAGTCGCCCGGTTGCTGGCGAGCATCGGCTTGTTCGGTAGCGAGCCGCACGTGATCATCTTTTCGGGAGGCTGAAGTCGTCACATTTGCGTGATTCATCGGGACTCCTCCTGAAGATAGGCCGAGAGGCTAAGCTCGGTGATGTCTGCTTTGTGCCACTCACTCTTCATTCTATGGAGTTCTCTATGCCTCTCGCACATTACAACGCCGCAGTCGCCGCCGCCAGCTCCCGAGGGTTTGGCAATAGCGCCCTCGTTTTCGGCGATTTCACGCAGTTTTCGAAGCTTCATCGTCTCGATGCCGCCGTTGCCTCGGGCGTCGTACCCGAGCAGCGCGTCGCGAGAGGCGGCATAGCCTTGAAGAATCGCTTCGGCGTCGTCGCGTTCGACCGCTCGAGTGAGATCGTCAACCGCCGCCCGTGACTCGGTGAGGAATTGCTCGCGTGATGCCGCATCGTAGCGTTGCTCTGCTACGAGGGTGTCGGTGTCGGCCGGGCTGCCCGTCCAGCCAACCGCCCACTGCACCGATCGAGGTACGGGGAGGCTCCTCAGTTCGAGTCCTGGCCAGTCTGCCTCGAGCGTGGCAACGAGGCCGCGCTCTGCGAGCATCACGGCGACCGCTTCTCGGTCGGGAGCTGCATAGCGTACCCAGCCGCCGAGTGTGCTCGTTGCAAGGTCGCCGCCAGACGCGTGCGGTGAAAACCTGAGCGTGATGAGAAGGGCGAGACGGTAGCGCTCTTCGTCGGTGAGTTCGAGCCGCCATGACTGAGCGAGTGCCTGCACGAGCGCCACGGTGACGGCGCCACTCGATCCAAGCCCAAATTTGGTGCCGTGCGCGTCGACGAGCTCGCTCGTAATGGTGAGCTCAAGCGCTCGGGGAATAAGATTGCGAGCCCTGGCGAGCTCTGCGGTGCGCACGAGCGTCTCAGAAACAAGGTCTGGTATTCGCTCGGTTTCTGGATCAGCAAAGCGAATCTCGCCGTCGGCGTTCGCGCTCCAGCGAGGCGGATCTACGTAGTGCGTCGAGTGCACTCTTCCCCACGCTCCGGCTTCTCCGGTGGGTACTTCGGCGACGTCGACGTGCATGAGCCGGTCGACCGCCATGAGTATCGCGGGTTGCCCTGGGGTAACCACCGCGTGTTCCCCGGCGAGGTAGAGCTTGCCCTGGGCCGAATAGCGGGTCATGCCACCGCAGCTTCGGTGAGATGGGCGCCAGCCCCGAGACGAGAGGTGAGTGTTGTCGCTTGGGGAAAACGCTCTGACAGCCAGGCGTGAACATCGTCGAGTTCGGCAACCGTCGTGAGTACCTTGATGTTGGGGCCCGCGTCAGCGGTCGCGTACGCGGTCAAGCCTTCATTTCTCAGTTCAGCAACTGCGTCAAGCACGGTGAAGCTTTCGCCGGTGAGGTAGCGAATCGGCGGCACCGCGCCGAGCATCGAGGCGTGCATGCGCATCGTGCTGAGTTCGGTGAGCTGGCCGAGCTCAGCAAGTTCGCCCTCAGCAACGGCCGCCATGGCCTGTTCGACGAGCCGTTGATTCGAGGTGACCCAGCCTTCGTAAAAGGGTGAGGTCTCGATCGTTCTCGTCATACCCACGCGTGAAGAAATCGCCTTTTGCGCCGCGCTCAGCTGCACGATAACGAGGGCGAGGTCAGGGCCGTTCCAGTCGATTGGTTCGGCGTACGAGGTGAGGTCGTCGTGCCCCCGGTGCCAGCGCACCATGCCTCCGAATACTGATCGAGAGGCTGAGCCCGAGCCGAGCCTCGCGAGACGAGAAACGCCCGTCGCATCAAGACCGAGCGCATACGCATTGTTGACCGCGGTCGCGAGTGCGGCGAAACCCGCCGCTGAAGACGCGAGCCCCGCTGCCGTAGCGATCGTGTTGGTCGAGGTGATTGAGGCCGCTCTATGGTCTCCCGAGAGCTCTCTGGCCCGGTCGAGCACGCGGCGCATGCGCATCGTTTCGGCTTCGGTGAGCTGTCGACCGTTGAGCACGATGGTATCGAGTTCGTCATCACTCAGTTCAACCGTGGTGGTCGTCGGAAAGCCGTCGAGCGTCAGTGAAATGCTGTCGGTTGCGGGAAGAATGAGCTCCTCGTCAACCTTGCCCCAGTACTTAATGAGGGCGATGTTCGGCTGCGCGATTGCGGTGCTCATGATTGCTCCTTGTGCACTGGCCAGACGTTTTTCGCACCCGCGCTCAGGAGCGCGTTGCGTACCGTGTGCTCGTCTCGTTCTGAACCGACGAGGGCGACCATGCAACCGCCAAGCCCGCCGCCGGTGAGCTTGGCGCCGAGCGCGCCCGCGTCTTTACTAGCCTTCACGAGTGATTCGAGTGGATCAGCACTCACGCCGAGTTCCCGCAGAATCTCGTGGTTGCGATCCATCTTCGCGCCGAGCCGCTCATGATCGCCCTCTGCAAGGTCGGTTCCGGCGTCTTGCGCGAGTTGCGCGGCCTCGGCCAGTAGGGCTTCAACACGGGGTGGGTTCTCATCGTGCAGGGCTCGAACGCGACGCACCGCTTCTGCGGTGTGCCCGACGATGCCGGTGTCGGCGACGAGCAGCCGCGGCTCGCTGAGTACGCGCAGGGGCTTAGCCTCGCCTTTTTCAAACCAGATCGGCCCTGCCTCGGTTGTCGCGTAGGCATCAAGTCCGCTCGGGGTACCATGGGCTACCCGTTCGACCGACTGCACAAGTTCAAAACGTTCGTCACGACTCAGTTCACGTCCGTACGCACGCGAAACCGCCTGGGCGATCGCGCCCGCAACCGCCGCGCTTGACCCGAGACCGCGAGCGGGAGGAATGAGCCCGCTCACTCGCACCTCAATACCGCTCGGAGCTTCTTCGAGAAACTCGAGCGTGTTGCTCAGCGCGATCTCAGAAAGCTTGCGTTCAAGTTCGACGGTTTGTGCCGTCTCGCGGTCGAGCGAGTGGAACGGGGTAATTACCCGGTGCCCCTCTCCCGAGACCGTCACCTTGGCCTCAAGCTCGAGCGAAAGCACCGGAAACGCGATGGCGGGGTTGCCGTAGACAACCGAGTGCTCGCCAAGCACGATGACCTTCGCGTGAGTTTTGCCGCTGCCCACAGGGGCCGCCTGAGTAGTGTGCGTTTGCATGATCCTGCCTACGCGTCGATTCGCTCTTGGTCGAGGTCGTCGGCGTGATCGATAATAAATTCTTTTCGAGGGGCCACCTCGTTGCCCATGAGGAGCTCAAAGACGCGCGACGCTTGCTGTGCGTCAGCAACGCCAACGCGTCGCAGCGTGCGCTTGTCGCGATCCATGGTCGTCTCGGCCAGCTGATCAGCGTCCATCTCGCCGAGACCTTTGTATCGCTGAATGGGCTCCTGGTACTTCTTGCCCCGCTTCTTGAGGTCTTTCAGCAGCACCTCGAGTTCGCGCTCGCTGTAGGTGTAAATAAGGTCGTTCGGTTTACGCCCGCTGTTTTGCACGACCACCCGGTGGAGCGGCGGAACCGCCGCAAACACACGCCCTGCCTCGAGCATGGGTCGCATGTACCGGAAGAAGAGGGTGAGCAGGAGCGTTCGAATGTGCGCGCCGTCGACGTCGGCGTCGCTCATGAGGATCACTCGCCCGTACCTGGCGGCGTCAAGGTCGAAGTCGCGACCAGAGCCGGCACCGATCACCTTGATGATCGCGCTGCACTCAGCGTTCGACAGCATGTCGGCGAGTGACGCTTTCTGCACGTTAAGAATCTTGCCGCGAATGGGCAGCAGAGCCTGAAACTCGCTGTCACGAGCGGGGCGCGCCGTACCGAGGGCGCTGTCGCCCTCGACGATGAAGAGCTCAGTGCCTTCAACGTCGCGCGATCTGCAGTCAATGAGTTTGGCTGGCAAGCTCGAGCTTTCGAGCGATGATTTGCGCCGCTGCGTGTCACGCTGAGCACGAAGAGAGATGCGCGACTTCATCTCTGAGACCATCTTCTCGAGCAGCAGCGCGCACTGAGCCTTGTCGGTGCGTTTCGCAGACTCGAAGAGCGTTGAGAGGTGGTTCGTCAGCTGTTTTTGCACGATTGAGCGGATCGCTGCCGTACCCAAGACCTCTTTCGTCTGCCCCTCAAACTGCGGTTCGGGAAAGCGCACCGTCACCACGGCGGTGAGGCCCGCGAGCAGATCATCTTTTTCTGGCTTATCGCTGCCGGCCTTCAACCGGCGAGCGTTTTTCTCGATCTCTTTCCGGAAGAACCGCACGAGGCCCTGCTCAAAACCAGCAAGGTGGGTGCCGCCCTTCGGCGTCGCAATGATGTTCACGAAGCTTCGGATTTCAGTCTCGTAGCCAGTGCCCCAGCGCAGTGCGATGTCGACCTCGCACTCGCGTTCGACCTCTTGCAGATCCATGTGGCCCGTCGCTTCGTTCAGCACGGGGATCTTCTCGCTGAAGGTATCGGAACCGGTCATGCGCCAGACGTCGGTGACGGGGCCGTCAACGGCGAGGTATTCGACAAACTCTGAGATGCCGCCATCGAACTTGAAGCTGTCAACCACCGGTTCTTCACCGCGCTCGTCAGCAACAATAATCTCGAGCCCCGGCACAAGAAATGCGGTCTGTCGGGCACGCTCTTTGAGCGCGTCAAGCTCGAACTGCGCAGTCGGCAGGAAGATTTCTGGGTCGGCCCAGTAGCGAACCCTGGTGCCGGTAACGCCCTTCTTTACCTTGCCTTTTGCCGTGAGCTTTGACGCATCGGTGAAAGGCGAGAAAGCACTCGTCGGCTCGTCACCGGCGAAGGTGCCCGGCTCACCATGCCTAAACGACATGCCCCAGCTCTTACCGTCGCGATCAACCTCAACGTCAAGCCTTGCAGAAAGTGCGTTCACGACCGAAGCACCGACGCCGTGCAGACCGCCCGAGCTCGAGTAGCCACCACCGCCGAATTTACCTCCGGCGTGCAGCTTCGTGAACACCAGCTCGACACCAGAAAGGCCCGATTTAGGCTCGATGTCGACGGGAACGCCACGCCCCTCGTCGGTGACGGTCACGCTTCCATCAGCGTGCAGCCGCACCTCAATACGATCGCCGTAGCCGCCGAGCGCCTCATCAACTGAGTTGTCAATAATTTCCCAGAGGCAGTGCATGAGACCACGCGAATCGGTCGACCCGATATACATACCGGGTCGTTTGCGAACCGCTTCGAGCCCCTCGAGCACGGTTAGGTGTCGCGCGGAATAGCTTGATTCAGCCACATTAGTACCTTTCTGAGACTATCCACATAGCGTACTTCACACCCCAGACATCTCTGCACAGGCGAGCGGCGAGTATCGTGCGAAGCAGTACGCTCCCCGCGAAATACACCACGTTATTCTCATACCTATAGGTTTTCTGTGCTTGGATAGGGTCACACACAAGAGGAGGGAGTTCGATCATGACTACAACAGAACAACCCACGATGGAGCACACCGGCGTTGAAACTGCGACCGATGATGCGCAGCTTGCGACGCGCACGCTCAGTGGCCTCGATCGCTGTGACAGCTGCGGGGCGCAGGCTTACGTGCGCGCGATGCTCGGAGGAAGCGAGCTCCTCTTCTGCGGCCATCACGCCAAACAGCATGAGGCTAAGCTCAAATCAATTGCAGACTTCTGGCACGACGAGACGCACAAGCTCGAATCGTAACGAGACGCATCAATCGGTTATCGCCACGGTGCGATGATCAACAGAAAGGGCCTGGCCGGTAAAACGACCAGGCCCTTTCTCTGTGCCCCGAGTATTACTCGAGGTAATCTTTCAGCTGCTGCGAGCGTGACGGGTGGCGAAGCTTCGCCATCGTCTTCGACTCAATCTGACGAATACGTTCACGGGTCACTCCGAAAGTGTCACCGATCTGGTCGAGCGTTTTCGGCATCCCGTCGCCCAGGCCGAAACGCATGCGGATCACGCCCGCCTCACGCTCTGAGAGCGAGTCGAGCAGCGACTCAAGCTGCTGCTGTAGCATCGTAAATCCAACCGCGTCGGCCGGAACGACCGCTTCGGTATCTTCGATGAGGTCGCCGAATTCGCTATCGCCGTCTTCACCAAGCGGGGTGTGCAGTGAGATCGGCTCGCGGCCGTACTTCTGCACTTCAATGACCTTTTCAGGGGTCATATCGAGCTCCTGGCTCAACTCTTCAGGGGTTGGTTCGCGACCAAGGTCCTGGAGCATCTGGCGCTGTACGCGCGCGAGCTTGTTGATGACCTCAACCATGTGAACAGGAATACGAATCGTACGGGCCTGGTCTGCCATCGCCCTCGTAATCGCCTGACGAATCCACCAGGTGGCGTAGGTCGAGAACTTAAAGCCCTTGGTGTAGTCAAACTTCTCAACCGCGCGAATGAGGCCGAGGTTTCCCTCTTGAATGAGGTCGAGGAACTGCATACCGCGGCCCGTGTAGCGCTTCGCGAGCGAGACAACGAGTCGCAGGTTGGCGCCGAGCAGGTGGCTCTTCGCCTTGCGTCCATCACGAGCAACCCACTTCAGCTCGCGAGTGAGCTTTTTCGAAAGGTCTGTCTCGGTTGCGAGCTTCTCTTCGGCGAAGAGGCCGGCTTCGATACGCATCGCGAGCTCGACTTCTTCGGCCGCGTTCAACAGCGCGACCTTACCGATCTGCTTGAGGTAGTCCTTCACCGGGTCGGCTGTTGCACCGGGAATCGCCGTCGTAACGGTGGGGACATCGACCTCGTCAGAGGCCTTCAGTACGATCGCGCCGGTAGGCAAAGGCTCAACCGACTCAGGCTTTGCCTTCTCTTCGGTCTCGGCTTCTTCTTCGTCGCTTGCCTCGAGGTCTTCGTCAACTTCGGTGCCTTCGGCGTCGTTTTCAAGTTCTTCGAACTCTTCAGCCTCTGCAGCCTTCTTCGACTTCGTAGTCTTGGGCTTAGCCTTCGCGGCAGGAGCCTTCTTTGCAGCGGGTTTCTTCGCTGCAGGCTTCTTCTCTGCCTTCTCTTCTGCTGCCTTTTTCGTTGCGGTGGCTGTTGTCTTCTTAGCCGCGGTGGTTTTCTTGGCCGCGGTCGTAGTGGTCTTCTTAGCCGTGGTCTTCTTGGCGGGGGTCTCTTCAGACACCTTCGCTGAGGTTTCAGTGGCCACGCAGCCGCCTCTCTGTGTTAGTACGTGCCAAGCGCTTCGCTGTAGATCAGCGAAACGCGCATAAACTCCTAAAGCCCGTGTCAAGTCTGGTGTTTTTCAACAGCAGTTGGCACAGGTTTCCCTTTCATTATAGCCGAGAACACGTCAAGACCCCGTGACGGCTCCCAGGGAGCGCTCAACCAGTGCTACATTCCAGCGATGCCGGGACCGTTACCCTCCTGAGGGTTCTCACCCCAGTATCGCGCCAAGTATTCTTCAAGCTGCGTCGCAAGTTGGTCTGCCGTTGGCAACTCTTCAGCCTCGGCAAGCGAATCTGGCTCGTCAGTTTCGCTCGCCTCACGAACGCGCTCCCGCACAAAGTCGTCGTAGCGTTGCTCGAGCGCTTCGACCATCTCTAGCGACTCTCCGTTCTCACGAATCTGCTCGGTGACCTGACGAGTAAACGCGTCTTCTCTAGCTTCAACTTCTGCCGTCGAAAAGAGCAGCCCTGTCGCATTCATGATGTTCTTCAGGCTCGCGGTGAGCGTGTGCGGGTACTGCGTGTTGGCAAGGTAGTGCGGGACAAGTAACACGAATGCCACAACCTCGTGCCCCGCACGAAAGAGCGCATATTCAATCGCGTGCCCAACCGAAGCCGAAAGTTGCGTCGTCGGCTGCCAAATGCTCGTTGCGTCGATGAGCGGTTGTTTCGATCCGCTCACGGTTGCGCCAATGGGCCTCGTGTGAGGAACAGGCATCGGAATCGCATGCACCCAGGTTGTGACGGTTACGCGGAACTCTTGCACGATCCAGGAGACCTCACGTACGAACGTCTCCCAGCGAAAATCGGGTTCGTAGCCGGCAAGAAACAGGAACGGCTCACCGATCTCATCTTCGCCAAGGTACAGCGAAAGCTTTTTGGGCTGGTAGTCGGCAAGATGATCTTTAATGAAGGTGATCGTTGGGCGCCTCGCTCGATAATCGAGAAAGACGTCGTTCGAGAACTCGGCGAGGAGTGTCATCGATTCGTCGCTCAAGATATGGTCCATGAGCTGATCAACCGCGTTGCCCGCGTCGCTAAAACCCTCGAGTGAAATAATCAGCGGCAGGCCCCTGGGCGCGCGCTCGAGCCGCTCCGCATGAACTACTGAGTACAGTGACTTATCCACACCCATATTCTAAAGAGCGCTCCTGAATCCCCATGCAGGGACGGATGAGTTTCGCTCATGGCGCATTACCATGTCCTATCGGACTGCTCAGAGTAGTAGGCTTGTCGAAGGAGTGAAACGTGTTCGACCACAATCTGACACGGACCCACCCGCATCTCGATGCAACTACCACCAGCTAGGGAGAACACACTTGGCCGTTCAAAACTTTGACATTGTTGTTTTAGGTGGCGGAAGCGCCGGTTACGCAACAGCGATCCGCGCTGTTGAACTCGGCATGACCGCTGTCGTTATTGAAAAGGACAAGCTTGGAGGCACCTGCCTTCACCGTGGCTGCGTTCCCACCAAAGCGATGCTGCAGGCTGCAGAGGTCGCCGAGGTTGCACGCGACAGCGCACACTGGGGCGTCGTTTCAGAGTTCAAGGGCATTGACATCGAAGCCGTTGGCGCGTTTCGCGATGGCATCGTCTCCAAGAAGTTCAAGGGCCTGCAGGGCCTCATCAAAGCCCGCAACATCACCGTCGTCGACGGCGAGGGCAAGCTTGTCGCGCCCAACACCGTACAGGTTGGCGACGATCAGTACGTCGGCAAGAACGTCGTTCTGGCCACGGGCTCATACTCACGCTCGCTGCCCGGTCTCGAAATTGGTGGCCGCGTGATCACGAGCGAGCATGCCCTCCAGATGCAAGAGATTCCCGGCAGCGTTGCCATTCTCGGTGGCGGCGTTATCGGCGTTGAGTTCGCGAGCGTTTGGAAGTCATTTGGCGCAGAGGTCACGATTATCGAGGGCCTGCCCAACCTTGTTCCCAACGAAGACGCGACGCTCTCGAAGCAGCTTGAGCGCGCCTTCCGCAAGCGCAAGATCAACTACAAGCTTGGCGTTCGCTTCCAGGGCGTTACGCAAGACGAGAACGGCGTTGTCATCACGCTCGAAGACGGCACGACGATCGAGGCAGACTACCTGCTCGTCGCTGTAGGCCGCGGCCCTGCGACCGCGGGCAACGGTTTCGAAGAAGCCGGTATCACGATGGATCGCGGCTTTGTTCTCACGAACGAGCGCCTGCAGACCAACGTTCCCGGCGTCTGGGCCATCGGCGACATTGTTCCCGGTCTCCAGCTCGCACACCGCAGCTACCAGCAGGGCATTTTCGTCGCTGAAGAGATCGCCGGTCTGAACCCCGTCATCATCGAAGACGTCAATATTCCGAAGATCACCTACTGCGAGCCCGAGGTTGCCTCGGTCGGCCTCAGCCAGGCGAAGGCCGAAGAGCTTTACGGCGCTGAGAACGTTACCGCTTTCGAGTACAACCTCGCGGGTAACGCACGAAGCGAAATCATCGGCACCGGCGGCATCGTCAAGGTCGTGCGCGAGAACGACGGCCCTGTCGTCGGCGTGCACATGATCGGCGGCCGTGTTGGTGAGCTCATTGGTGAAGCGCAGCTCATTGTGAACTGGGAGGCGACGCCAGAAGACATGGCACCGCTCATTCACGCGCACCCGAGCCAGAACGAAGCTATCGCAGAGGCAATGCTCAACCTTGCAGGCAAGCCCCTGCACACGATGTAAGTCGCCGCACTTTTCTAGGAGAAATTTTTATGAGTGAGAACATTGTTCTTCCCGCACTGGGTGAAAGCGTCACCGAGGGCACCGTTACCCGCTGGCTCAAGCAGGTAGGCGAAGAGGTCGCGGTCGACGAACCGTTGCTCGAGGTCTCGACCGACAAGGTCGACACCGAGATTCCCTCACCTGTCGCAGGCGTTCTTGAGCAGATTCTCGTAGACGAAGACGAGACCGCCGAGGTCGGCGCTGTGCTCGCTGTTGTCGGCGATGGCTCAGGCCAGGGCGCTGCGCCCGAGGCTCCAGCAGCAGAACCTGCTGCAGAGCCAGCGGCTGCGCCCGCTGCTGAGGCTACAGCCGAGACGCCCGCTCCCGAGGCTGCTGCTCCCGCTGCATCGTCAGCTCCCGCTGCTGGCGCAGCCGAAGACATCGTTCTTCCCGCACTGGGTGAAAGCGTCACCGAGGGCACCGTTACCCGCTGGCTCAAGCAGGTAGGCGAAGAGGTCGCGGTCGACGAACCGTTGCTCGAGGTCTCGACCGACAAGGTCGACACCGAGATCCCCTCACCCGTCGCAGGCATTCTCGCCCAGATTCTCGTTGGCGAAGACGAGACCGCCGAGGTCGGCGCCGTGCTCGCCCGTGTTGGCAGTGGCCAGGCACCCGCGGCGGCTCCCGCTGAGCCCGTAGCAGAACCAGCCCCGGCGGTAGCACCAGCGCCAGCCGCGCAGGCAGCACCTGCAGCTGCGCCCGCAGCTCCGGCTGCTCCTGCAGCAGCCCCCGCTGCGCCCGCGGCCCCTGCCGCTCCAGCGGCACCTGCAGCTCCAGCCGCACCCGCTGCTCCCGCAGCTCCCGCTCCTGCTGCCGCGCAGGCACCCGCTGGCGCCGCCGCAACCGCCGGCTACGTCACCCCGATCGTGCGCAAGCTTGCACGCGAGCTTGGCGTTGACCTTTCGACCGTGAAGGGCACCGGAACCGGCGGCCGCATTCGCAAGGAAGACGTTCAGGCCGCACAGACCTCAGCTCCCGCAGCAGCTGGCGCATCAGCACCGGCAGCGGCAACCAAGGTCGAGGTTTCAGAGCTTCGCGGTACAACGGCACGCATGAGCCGTCTTCGCCGCGTGATCTCAGAGCGCGCAGTTGAATCACTCAACACGACCGCTCAGCTGACCACCATGGTTGAGGTCGATGTGACTCGCGTGGCGGCCTTCCGCCAGGCGCACAAAGACGAGTTCCTCGCCAAGACCGGCGCAAAGCTCTCGTTCCTGCCCTTCTTCGCACTGGCTGCGGCAGAGGGCCTGCGCACCTACCCGATCATCAACTCAACGGTTGACGGCACGAACATCGTGTACCCCGAGACTGAGAACCTCAGCATCGCGGTAGACACCGAGCGTGGCCTGCTTACCCCCGTTCTGCGCAACGCGGGTGATAAGAACCTCGCTGAGATCGCGGTTGAGATCGCCGACCTCGCGGCACGTACCCGCGACAACAAGCTCAGCCCAGATGAGCTTGCGGGCGGCACCTTCACCCTCACGAACACCGGTTCACGCGGCGCGCTCTTCGACACGCCCCTCGTGTTCCTGCCCCAGAGCGCCATTCTTGGCACTGGCGCAGTCGTGAAGAAGCCAGCCGTCGTGAGCGGCCCCGAGGGCGACGCTATCGCGATCCGCTCGACGGTGTTCCTCGCTATCTCGTACGACCACCGCATCATCGATGGCGCAGACGCAGCCCGGTTCCTGACCCAGCTGAAGAACCGCCTCGAAGAGGGTAACTTCGCAGCAAACCTGGGAATCTAAGACCTCCCGAGTTTCGTTTCACGGCGCCCCGGCACTTTCGACTGCCGGGGCGCCGCTGTATCGTGAGGTGGCCTGGGATGCGCGACAAGGGCTAGTTCATCGATAATGAGCTTCTCGACCGAAACCTCAGGCTGCACACTGCGCCATTGCTCGAGAGCAATAACGCGCCCCTCTGCCCCGGCCACCGCGTCACGAACGCCACGCACGATGGCCTCTTCGACGAGCAGCCTGCCGTGCACTCCATCGCAGGCTTTCAGGAGCGCGAGGAGCGTTCGTTGCGGGACGCCCACCACCCCGCAGCCAGCGTCATGGCTCACCCGTTGCCACCGTGCTGCCTCGTGAATCCACGAAGCAAACCGGTCTCGGGCTCGGCTAGCAATCGTCGATTGAGCACGACGAAGCCGCTGATCGACCACCTCGAGGTGCCTCAAGCGCAGGTTACCGAGGCACTTCCCTTCCTCCCGCATGAGCGCACCGAGCCGCAGCACCTCGATGAGTAACCAGACGAGGTGTGAGAGCCTTCGTACCCGCAGGTCATTCGTGTGCATGCCATCAGCATGACGGAGTGTGAAGCACCTCCGGTCATCGTTCACAGGTGAAGCACCACACGGGTTTTTACGTCTGTGGTGAACGGTGAACATACGAGGCGCCGAGAACCGGTATCCTATGAGGTATGGCTAAAGACAAGAAGACGAGCGCGCCGAAAGAACCGGGCCGCATTAAGCAGATGTGGCAGGTCTTTCAGACCACGGGCAAGCACGATAAGCAACTCACCGCTCTCGTACTGCTCTCGTTGATTCTGCCGATTCTCGCTGGTGTTCTCGTCGCGGTACTGCTCAAGGGCGGCATCGCTTCGATGATCCTCTGGCCGATCACGGGCATTCTCGTGGGCGTTCTGCTCGCGATGATCGTGCTTGGTCGACGCGCAGAGCGAACCGCATACCGCCAAATCGCTGGGCAAACCGGCGCCGTTGGGGCCGTGATTCAAAACGCCCTGCGTCGCGGCTGGCAGGGCACTGAAATGCCCGTCGCCGTGAACCCGCGCACCCAAGAGGCAATTTACCGTGTGGTTGGCCGCGGTGGCATCGTGCTCATCACCGAGGGTTCAGAGTCACGTATGCAGCGACTGCGGGGTGACGAAGAGCGCAAGGTCAAGCGCATTCTCCCGAACGTGAAGGTCACGCACCTCACCGTCGGCGTTGAAGAGGGCCAGGTGCCCCTCGAACGTCTCTCACGCACGCTCGTGAAGATGCCGAAGACGCTCAAGCGAGCTCAGGTCACGCAGATTCAGAACCGACTCATGTCGCTGCAGCAGAACGGCCCCATGGGCATTCCCAAGGGCATCGACCCCATGCGTGCGCGCGCTCAGCGCCCACGCTAAATCAACCACCCGCCCCTTGCCTGGCTCCCATGCCACGGGGCAAAGCGAAAGCCCCGGTCTCATCGTAGAGATCGGGGCTTTCGCTTTCGGGCGGCTACGCTCGGGGCGGTTGTTCGTTGCAATGCAGCCGCGCCCCACTGTGGAGCGCGGCTGCCGCTCAGCGGCACATCGCGCTTTACGCGCGAACGAGCACCGTGCCGGCAATCTTGTCGTGGAAGCCGCGCTGGTCTGAATCCCACACGATAACGGGCAGAATGAGCATGAGCAGCAGCGTGCGCACAGCGGGTCGCCACACGCCGACCCAGCCGCCACCGAGCTTGATGACGCGCATGCCCATGGCACGGTGTCCCACCGATCCGCCAATGGTCGGGATGAAGATGATCTGCATGACGGCGAAAATCGCGCCGGTCACGAAGCCCTCGGCCGAGCCCGAAACAGGAATAAGCATCGTGATCATGAGGGCTGCAACCCAGTCAATAATGATCGCTCCGACGCGCCTGCCGACGCGACCGATCGAGAACTGACCCTCGTTGGGAAGCCCAAGCCGTTCACCCGGCCATGCGCTGGGTTCAAGGTCACCGAACTTCTGAGGGGTACGTGGGTTGGCCATGTGCTCGATTCTATCGAACCCGGCGATGCCCACTTGTGAAAGGCGTGCGTGCGTTTCTTTCAGCGCCCGCACGCCTTTCGTGCTTAGAATTATGGCTGTACCGCTGATCCGTACGCGGTCAAACAGTTAAGGAAACTCAATGTTTCAGAGCCCAGCCGAAGTTATTCGCTTTATCAAGGAAACCGACGTCAAGTTTCTTGACATCCGCCTCTCAGATTTGCCTGGCGGCCAGCACCACTTTAATGTGCCTGCGCAGACGGTTGATGACGACTTCTTCGACACCGGCCAGATGTTTGACGGGTCATCGTTGCGAGGCTTCGCCGGTATTCACGAGTCAGACATGCAGCTCATTCCCGACTTCACGAGTGCCTATATCGACCCGTTCCGCGTCGCCCGCACCCTTGTCATCGTGTGCGACATTAGGAACCCTCGTACGGGCACCATGTACGAGCGCGATCCGCGCCAGGTCGCGAAACGCGCCGAGGCGTACCTCGCGGGAACCGGCATCGCCGACACGGCATTTTTCGGCGCCGAGGCCGAGTTTTACATCTTCGATCACGTACGCCACGAGGTAACTCCTCGCCGCTCGCTCGTCGAGATCGACTCAAACGAGGCCTACTGGAACTCGGGCGCGACCCGTGACGGCCACAACCTGGCCCACACGATCAACGAAAAGGGCGGCTACTTCCCCGTCTCACCACAGGACAAGCAGGCCGACCTGCGCGACGCGATCTCGCTGCACCTCATCGAGGCGGGCATGACGGTCGAACGCGCGCACCACGAGGTTGGTGCGCCCGGGCAGGCCGAGATCAACTATCGCTTCGGCACCCTCGTGCAGGCAGCCGATGACATGCAGAAGTTCAAGTACATCGTCAAGAACACCGCCGACCAACACGGCAAAACGGCAACCTTCATGCCAAAGCCAGTCTTCGGCGACAACGGTTCGGGCATGCACACGCACATGTCCCTCTGGAAGGGCGGTGAGCCGCTCTTCTACGACGCCGAGGGGTACGCAAGGCTCTCTGACACGGCACGCTGGTTCGTTGGCGGCATTCTGCACCACGCTCCCGCTTTGCTCGCCTTCACGAATCCGACGACGAACAGCTACCGTCGACTCGTGAAGGGCTTCGAAGCCCCCATTAACCTCGTGTATTCAGAGGGTAACCGCTCGGCAGCGATCCGCGTTCCTATCACGGGCTCAAACCCCAAGGCTAAGCGCATCGAATTTCGCGCGCCGGACGCCTCGGGCAACCCCTACCTCGCGTTCGCCGCACAGCTCATGGCCGGCATCGACGGCATTGAAAACCGCATCGAGCCGCCTGCCCCGGTCGACAAAGACCTGTACTCGCTGAGCGCCGAGGAGGCGCGCGATATTCGCATGCTCCCGGCAAATCTCGAAGAGGCCCTCACCTGCCTCGAGGCCGATCACGAGTTCTTGACGCGTGGCGAGGTATTTACCCCCGCGCTCATCGAGAGCTGGGTCGAGATGAAGCGCACGCTCGAACTCGAGCCCATGTCGCTACGCCCGCATCCCTACGAGTTCGATCTGTACTACGGGGTATAACCAGTTGCTCACCGAAGAACACTGCGCTGCGGCCCAGGCGTCACTCGCCTGGGCCGTTGAAGCGCTCACCGAGGCCGATTTGCCAACCGTTCGCGTCGCCCAGTACGTCGCGCCAAGAAAGCGGTTGCTGCTCACCCAGAAAGCACGTTTTGAAGACGTCGCGTGGGCCTGGCCGCTGGGTGTTCTTTTGCTGACCCCTGAACAGTCGCTCATGACTATCGGCGAGACGACGCGTGCGGTTGCCCCCGGCTACCCCGGCCACGTCTCAGCCGAGCGCGAGCGACGCCGCGAGCTCACGCGCGTCGCTTCAGAGAGCGGCTTCACGCCGGGCGAAGTGATCTATTTCGATTCGGAGCCGATCACGCTTGAGCCCGGCGAGCCTTTGGCAGGCGGATCGCTTCTGAGCACCGAGGGCGATACGCTCATGATTCGCTGGAACCCGCGCATGGTGGGAGCAAGTCTCGTGCCCTTCGACCGTTACCTGCGCGAGCAGGTCTCACTGCGCATCGAGCACCGCGGCGCCTAATTACCGGGCGTTCTCAAGCTCGCGGGCTGGTCGCCATCAGGCAAGGTCAGTTCAACCAGCCGATCCCTTGCCCGCACGAGGTGATCGTCGCTGAAGGTTGATTCAACGAGCCAAGCCCCCACCGCGCCCTCTGCTGCGAGGCGAACGATGAGAATGACGTCGTCGTCGAGACCGTCGGCAGCAAGATCGGTCTCCCACTGCACCGAGTCGCTCTGAAAGATCTCTTTGGCGCCCGCGTAGCTCTGCAGTTGGGTCCACAAGCCAGAGCTCGAGAACGCACGCATCACGAACTCGCTGCCGCCACAGAGGGCCCGCACGTAGGCGCGCAACACCTTGCCTGGAACGTTTTCTGAGAGATCGACGAACTGCATGACCTCTTCACGAAAGCGCTCGTTCGCGTCGATGAGCGCCGCGTAGAGCAGATGATCGCGGTTCTCGAAGTGGTGCAGCAGGCCCCCCTTCGAGACGCCCGCGTCTTGCGCGATGCGCGCGAGCGTGACCCCCGTACCCTCGGCCGAGAGGAGCCGTACGGTGCTGTCGAGGATGTGGCGCTTTGTGCGCTCGGCGTCCCTGACCTGGTTGACCTGGCTCACCGTTCCTCCTCGCTGACGACCTCGATGGGGCCCGTGATGTCATCGACCGACGACGGAATGAGCTTCCAGGCGATAAAGCCGGCTACGAGGGTGATCACTCCGGCAATGACCGAGGTGAACTGCATGGCGTCGGTGAACGCGGCGCGCGCCATTTCAAGCAGTGCCTCTGCCCCGCCGCCCTGACCGTGCAGTACGCCGTCAGCGGTCGCGAGCGACTCGTTCAGCGCATCAGCAGCACCCTTCGGGGTCCCTTCAGGCACTGCAAGGTGGGCACGGTAGAAGACCGTTTGGAGCGAGCCGAGCACCGCGATGCCGAGCGCCACGCCAAGTTCGAAGGCGGTTTCAGAGACCGATGAGGCCGCACCCGCACGCTCACGCGGCACCGAGCCCACCACCGCATCGGTCGAGAGCGTCGAGGCGACGCCGACGCCGAGGCCAATGACGACGAGCACGGCCGCCATCCACACGTAGTCGCTGAGGCCTTCGGCAACAGCCAGGGCAAAGAGCCCGATGCCGCCGAGCCACAGCCCGACCGCGATCGAGCGGCCAAGCCCCAGCGTGCGCATGAAGAACCCGATGAGAAAGACGACGGTGATCGCGGCGATCGTCAGCGGCAGCTCGGCCAGCCCTGCCTGTAGTGGCGAGAAGCCGCGCACGAGCTGCAGGTACTGCGAGAAGAAGAAGAGCAGCCCGCTGAAGGCGAAGATCGCGATCATGTTCGAGAAGATCGCGCCCGAGAACGCGGGAATCTTAAAGAGCGTGATGTCGACGAGCGGCACCGGGAGCCGCTTCTGCCTGCGCACGAAGGCCCAGCCGGCGAGCAGCCCGATGAGCAGGAGCGGCACGAGCACGGGGCTGAGGCCCTTGCCAAAGAGCTGCTTCATCACATAGATGATGGGCACGATCGCGACGATCGAGAGCAGCGAAGAGATGAAGTCGAGCGGCTGTGCGTTCGGGTTCTTCGACTCGGGCAGCAGCCACGCACCAAAGATCACGAGCACGAGCATGACCGGCACGTTGATGAGAAACACCGAACCCCACCAGAAGTGTTCGAGCAGCGCACCGCCGACGAGCGGCCCGAGCGCCGAGCCAGCGGTCGCGCCAACTGACCACACCGCGATAGCTCGGGTGCGTTCCTTTGGCACGGTAAAAATATTGCGGATCAGCGAGAGCGTCGATGGCATGAGCGTCGCGCCGCTCACGCCGAGCAGCACGCGCGCGGCGATAAGCATCTCTGCGCTTTGCGAGTATGCGGCGAGCACCGAGGCGAGGCCGAAGCCAACACTGCCGATGAGCAGCAGTCGTTTGCGGCCGATGAGGTCGGCCACATTGCCCATCGTCACGAGCAGACCGGCTATCACAAAGGAATAGATGTCGCCGATCCACAGGATCTGGGTTGCCGTCGGTTTCAGGTCGGCCGAGAGCGCTGGTACGGCGAGGCCGAGTACGGTGCCGTCAATGGCGATCAGCCCGACCGCGAGGGTTAATACGACGAGGGCGCCCCACTCGCGGGGGCCCGCATGCTTACGAATGTCTGAACTCACCCGATTAGCCTACCCTGAACCGACCGTTTGGTCGCTTAACAGAACCTGAACATTTGTTTACTCGCCTGTTTGGTCGCAAAAAATGTTCGCAAGCCCTTCTGAGGGCTCGCGCTGCCGGGGTTTTGCCTGCTACGATTACCGCTATGTTTGCAATCCGTTTCTGGTGGCCCGCCTTCTAGGCGGTGTGTTTGCAAACCCTTCACAGACCGTCGCACGAGACGGTCTTTTTCTTTGCGCCAGAGCATGGGCCGTCTCTTCGCCAAGAGAGAGAACATCATGGCCCTTACGCTCACCGAACTGCTCGCCCAGCAACACTCGTATGCGCTTCTCAGCCGTACGCCAGGCTCCATCGAGGTGCTCCAGGGAACGCTTGAAGACGTGGCGACCATCGCAGAGATTCCACTCAACACCGCCGATGGCCGCCCACAAGAGGTCCTCAGCCTCGTGCCATACCGCCAGGTGACAGAACGTGGCTTCGAGTGCATCGACGACGGCGCTCCGCTGCGCTGCCTCGTCGTCACCGACCGCAGCACCGTCACCACACAAGCATTTCTTGATGCCCACGCACAGACGGAAACCCCAACGACCATCGAGGGCGGCGCCTTCGATCAGAGCGACGAGCAATACGCCGAGACGGTTCGCCGGGTCATCACCGACGAGATCGGTAGCGGCCAAGGCGCGAACTTCGTCATACGCCGCGACTACGTCGGCACGGTAAAGGGTGGCGATTTCGCGGCCGCTCGCAACGCTTTCGCGTCGCTCATCACCCAGGAACGCGGCGCGTACTGGACCTTCATGATCGTCACCCCCGATCTCTTGGCCGTTGGCGCGAGCCCCGAGGCTCATGTGACCGTGCACGACGGAACGGTGACAATGAACCCCATCTCGGGAACCCTGAGGCACGGCACCTCTGGCCCCACGGCACAAGCGCTCACCGCTTTTCTCGACAACACGAAAGAGACCGAAGAACTTTTCATGGTCGTCGATGAAGAGCTCAAGATGATGGCTGAGGTGTGCTCGTCTGGCGGCCAGGTAACGGGCCCCTCACTCAAACGCATGTCGCAGCTCACCCATACCGAGTACCGACTGCGGGGCACGAGTTCACTCGATCCGCGAGACATCGTTCGCGCCACCATGTTCGCCCCGACCGTGACCGGCTCACCGATGCAAAACGCGTGCTCAATCATCGCCAAGCACGAGGCACGCCCCCGAGGCTACTATTCGGGAATCGCCGCGCTGTTCACGCCCGCGGCAGGTGGGAGCGGGCACGACCTTGACGCCCCCATTCTCATTCGAACCGCGTACTTCGCTGACGGCACGGTTCGGGTACCGGTCGGGGCAACGCTCGTGCGACACTCTGATCCAGCTGGCGAGGTGAGCGAGACACACGGCAAGGCCGCAGGGGTCTTGCGGGCGCTCGGGGTGCTCGGCGATGCCGGTCGCCGTGCCGCTGGCACGCCCGAGCACCACGGCCAAGCACATGACGATCACGAGCCACGCCTCAGCACCGCTGACGAGCAAGCGCTGCTGCACGCCCGCAACGAGCGACTCACCCCGTTCTGGCTCAACCCGCAGAGCGTCGCCCCAAACGCACCATACGTGGGCATGACCGCCGTGGTGGTCGACGCCGAAGATCGTTTCACGACCATGCTCGCACACCAACTACGCCACCTCGGCTTCACGGTAACCGTCGTCCCGTGGAGCGACGTGAGCACCGGATCGCTTGGAGCCGACCTCGTGGTTGCGGGCCCTGGGCCCGGCGATCCGCTCGACGTGACCGACCCCCGCATCGCCCGCATGCACGCAATCATCGCGGCTCGCGTCGAGGCCGGGCTGCCGCTACTTGCAGTGTGCCTCAGCCACCAGATTCTTGCGCACCTCAACGGCTTTGCACTCGCTCGACTCCCCGAGCCGAGGCAGGGCGTGCAGCTCACGGTAGATCTTTTCGGGAAGCCCGCGACAATCGGTTTTTACAACACGTTTACGGCACGCATCGCGGCGGGCGGAGTACCGCTCGGCGGGCCCGAGGTCGCGAGCGACCCCGCAACCGGCGATGTGCACGCGTTGCGGGGTCCTGGCTTTGCCTCGGTGCAGGGGCACCTTGAGTCGATCCTCTCGCGAGACGGGATCGAGAGCCTCGGGCGGCTCGTGCACAGCGCGCTTAGGGAGTAACGCTCTTGAAACCGCGCAACCGCAGGCTGTTGCCAACGACGAACACGCTGGAGAAGGCCATCGCGGCACCGGCGAGCATGGGGTTCAGCATGCCGAGCGCGGCGACAGGAATCGCTGCGGTGTTGTAGGCGAAGGCCCAGAACAGGTTCGTCTTGATGGTGCTGAGCGTTTTACGTGAGAGCCGAATCGCATCGACGGCCCCCATGAGGTCGCCCCTCACGAGGGTGATGTCAGAGGCCTCGATCGCGACGTCGGTTCCGGTCCCCATCGCAAGGCCAAGATCGGCCTGAGCGAGAGCCGGGGCGTCGTTCACGCCGTCGCCCACCATCGCCACGATCTTGCCCTCTGACTGCAGCCGCGTCACAACGTCGACCTTTTCGCTTGGCAATACCTCAGCGATTACCTCGTCGATGCCCACCTCGTGAGCGATGTGACGTGCGACAGCCTCGTTGTCGCCCGTAAGCAGCATCGGGGTGAGACCGATCTCGCGGAGTTTTGCGATCGCGGCCGCACTCGTTGGCTTGACCGTGTCGGCAACCACGAGCACGCCTCGCGCCTCGCCATCCCAGCCAACCGCGACCGCGGTCTTTCCCTCGCTCTCGGCCTTTGCTTTCGCTGCCGCGACCTCGGGGGTGAGGTGTTGTGCCCAGTCTGCGAGCAGCGTTTCGCGGCCAACAACAATCGAGTGTCCTGAGACGACACCCTGCACGCCCTTCCCGACGATGTTCGCAAAATCTTCGGGCGTGGGCAACGCACCAACCTCGGCCGTCGCCGCTGTGGCAATGGCCTGCGCGATCGGGTGTTCTGAGGCGTTTTCAATCGCTCCCGCGAGCTGCAAGAGCTGCGAACGCTCGGTGCCGGGCTCGGTGATGACGTCGACGAGCGACATTTTGCCCGTCGTCACGGTGCCGGTCTTGTCGAGCACAATGGTGTCAACCTTGCGAGTCGACTCGAGCACCTCGGGCCCCTTGATGAGAATGCCCATCTGTGCGCCGCGTCCGGTACCCACGAGCAGCGCAGTGGGTGTCGCGAGGCCGAGAGCACAGGGGCACGCAATGACGAGCACCGCGACCGCCGCAGTGAAGGCGGCTGAGACGGGAAAACCTGCCCCGAGCCACGCGCCGAGGGTGACGACCGCGACCATGATGACGATGGGCACGAAAATGCCCGAGATACGGTCGGCAAGGCGTTGCACCTCTGCCTTGCCCGTTTGTGCGTCTTCGACGAGCTTCGCCATCTGCGCGAGCTGGGTGTCTTCTCCCACACGCGTGGCGCGCACGATGAGACGGCCCCCTGCGTTCACGGTGGCACCAGTGACGGCGTCGCCCTCGACAACTTCGACGGGCACTGATTCACCCGTGAGCATCGACTCGTCAACGGCCGAGCTTCCCGAAACAACGAGACCATCGGTTGCAATCTTCTCGCCCGGCCGCACGACGAACTCGTCGCCGACCTGTAGCTCGGCGGTCGCAATGAGCACTTCTGCCCCGTTGCGGATCACCGCCACCTCTTTCGCCCCCAACTCGAGCAGGGCGCGTAACGCTGCCCCGGCCTGACGTTTCGAGCGTTTTTCGAAATAGCGGCCCGCGAGAATGAACATGGTGACGCCAGCACCAACCTCGAGGTAGATATTCGATGCCCCGTCGGAGGGCGCGATCGTGAACTCGAAGGCGTGCGTCAGCCCGGGCTCGCCCGCAGTGCCGAAGAAGAGCGCGTAGAGAGACCAAAGAAATGCGGCGCTCGTTCCCATAGAGATGAGCGTGTCCATGGTCGCGGTGCCGTGCTTGAGGTTGACCCAGGCGGCCTTGTGAAACGGCCAAGCAGCCCACACGATGACGGGAGCAGCGAGTGCGAGTGATGCCCACTGCCAATACGTGAACTGCAGAGCGGGAACCATGGCCATCGCGATGACGGGAACCGTGAGCCAGACCGACCCAATCAACCGGTGCCTCAGCGCGATGAGCTCGCGGTCGTCGGCTGTCTCGCCGTCATCAGCCGAGCTCGCACCTGGCGCCTTCGGGGGCTTGGGAAGCGCCGCGGTATAGCCTGTTTTTTCAACCTCGGCAACGAGCAGCCCCGGGTCATAACCCGCCGGAACCGTGACCCGTGCTTTCTCGGTCGCATAGTTCACAGTGGCTTCAACGCCATCGAGCTTGTTGAGTTTACGCTCGATGCGATTTGCGCACGATGCGCACGTCATGCCACCGATCTCAAGCTCGAAACCGGTGACGCCTGCGGCCTCTGCCGGTGCGGTCATGATGTCTTCCTCTCAACCCCTGCGTCGCTGCCTAACGTCAGCGCTGGGGCATACCGTGGGTGGTGTTAGTGATGTTCGCCGTGGTGTTCGGTGGTTGCAGCCCGCTCGTTCCAGTCATGAACCACCGAGTCAGGCACGAGCACGCCCGCGAGCCCGTATGCGGCCGCGAAGGCGACGATGAGCCCCGCCCCGTAAAAGGCGAGCTTCGTGCCGGCTCGCATTAGGCCCTCACAGCCGAGTATCCGGCTTCGGTGACGGCGGCAAAGACCTGATCATCACTCACATCAGTCGTTGCGTTCACAATCAGCTTGCCGTCGGTATGGCTTACCTGCACGCTCTCAACGCCTGCGATCTCTGAGACCTCTTCGCGAACCGACATCTCGCAGTGTCCACAGGTCATTCCGGTGACGGTGTACTCGGTCGTTGTCATAGTCTTTATCCTCTCATCAGATACCCCGAGGGGGTATGTTCACCTGTAACGATATACCCATTTGGGGTATTCCCGTCAATGGCAATTTCACACAATGCGCTTCACAGCACTGCCCCGTGCCGACCGCCAAAGACATTCACACCCCACCCTAGAAATATACCCCGCGGGGGTATATGGTGAACACATGCAGAGCAATCACCATCATCACGATCCCGAGGCCCATCCGGCAGCGATGGGTGATCACCATGGCCACGAAGCGCCAGCCGGGCTCGATCCGCACGCAAACCACAGCGATCACGATGGCCATGGCGGCCACGCCGACCACGCCGGCCAGTTCAGACGACTCTTCTGGGTCATGCTCGTACTGGCCGTTCCCGTCGTGAGCTACAACGCCATGTTTGCGAGCCTGCTCGGCTATACGCTCCCCTCTGCGTCCTGGGTTGCATGGGTCTCGCCAATCATCGGCACCCTCATGTACGCCCTTGGCGGTTGGCCATTCCTGAGGGGCGCCGCAGGAGAGCTGCGAGACCGCAAACCAGGCATGATGCTCCTCATCAGCCTCGCCATCACCGTCGCGTTTCTCTCATCATGGGGCGCAAGCCTCGACCTCTTGAGCCACGAGCTCGACTTCTGGTGGGAACTCGCCCTGCTCGTCGTCATTATGCTGCTCGGGCACTGGATCGAGATGCGCTCGCTCGCCCAAACCACCTCTGCACTCGATTCACTTGCGGCCCTACTGCCCGACGAGGCCGAAAAGATCGTGGGCGACCAGATCATCACGGTCTCGCCGACCGACCTCTCTGTCGGCGACACGGTTGTGGTGCGCCCAGGAGCAGCCGTGCCAGCCGACGGCCGCATCGTTGATGGCTCTGCGAGCATGGACGAGTCGATGATCACGGGCGAGTCGCAGACGGTGCGCCGCGATGCCGGCCAGCACGTTGTCGCGGGAACAATCGCGACCGACTCGGGGCTTCGGGTCGAGGTGACCGCGACGGGCGACGACACGGCGCTCGCGGGAATTCAGCAACTCGTTGCCAGCGCCCAGGCCTCGTCTTCTCGTGCCCAACGCATTGCCGACACCGCTGCTGGCTGGCTCTTCTGGTTCGCGCTCGGTGCTGCGGTTATCACGGCGGTCGCCTGGTCCCTCGTTGGGTTGCCCGACGCAGCCGTGGTGCGCACCATCACGGTGCTCGTCATTGCCTGCCCTCACGCGCTCGGCCTCGCGATTCCACTCGTCGTCTCGATCGCAACCGAACGCGCGGCTCGCGCCGGGGTGCTCGTGAAAGATCGCCTCGCGCTCGAGTCGATGCGCCAGGTCGACACCGTGCTCTTCGACAAGACCGGAACGCTCACGAAGGGCGAGCCAACCGTCACCGCCGTCGAACCCGCCCGCGGTTTCACTGAGCAACGCGTGCTCGAGCTCGCCGCGGCGGCAGAACACCGTAGCGAGCACCCCTTAGCTCGAGCCATCGTCGGCGCAGCCGAAGCGAAGGGGCTCAGCGTGAGCGGCGCGAGCAACTTCTCGTCGTCGCCCGCCGTCGGAGTTCGCGCGCGGGTCGGCGCAGCCACGATCGAGGTCGGAGGCCCCTACCTGCTCGAGCAACACTCGGCGAGCGAGCTACCCGTCGCTGACGAGTGGCGAGCGGAGGGCGCGATCATTCTGCATGTACTAGAAGACGGGGCCGTCATTGGAGCCCTTCGGCTCGCCGACGAGATCAGGCCAGAGTCATTCGATACGGTCAGAGCACTGCACCGTTCAGGCGTGCAGGTCGTCATGATCACGGGCGACGCTCAGGCGATCGCCGAGACCGTCGCCGAAGCACTCGGTGTCGACCGGGTCTACGCAGGCGTGCGCCCCGAAGACAAGGCCGCGAAGGTCGCCGAGCTCCAAGCCGAGGGGCGTCGGGTCGCCATGGTCGGCGACGGCGTGAACGATGCCCCGGCTCTCGCGCAGGCCGACGTTGGCATCGCGATTGGCGCGGGAACCGACGTGGCCATTGGATCGGCTGGCGTGATCCTCGCCTCATCTGACCCGCGATCAATACTGTCGATCATCGAGCTCTCGCGCGCGACGTACCGAAAGATGACGCAGAACCTCTGGTGGGCGGCAGGGTATAACCTTCTCTCGGTCCCACTCGCTGCGGGCGTGCTCGCTCCCATCGGCTTCGTGTTGCCGATGAGCGTCGGCGCAATACTCATGTCAGCGTCTACAATTGTGGTCGCCGCCAATGCGCAGTTGCTGCGGCGCCTCGACCTCGCACCAGAACAGAGCATCGCCCGCATTCTCGAAGGCCCTGCCATTCAGAGCCCGCCACCTACCCCAGCACGATCAGGAGCCGCATCATGACCGCCGAACCTCAGCACGAGCACGCACACCACGGCTACATCAGCGATAAAGACCGCTACCTCGCGCGCCTCAAGCGCATCGAGGGGCAGGCACGCGGCGTGCACCGCATGGTCGATGAAGAGGCCTACTGTATCGACATTCTCACGCAAATCAGCGCGATCACCTCGGCCCTCGAAAACGTCGCCTTGGGCCTGCTCAGTGACCACCTCGGCCACTGCGTCGTCGACGCCGCGAAACAGGGCGGCCCCGAAGCCGAGGCAAAGCTCAAAGAGGCCTCTGACGCCATCGCGCGGCTCGTGAAGTCGTAACTTGTCGCGCGGTTGCCGGCGAACGTTCTGCGAGCAACCGCGCGTCTCAGGTTATGCCGATGGCAGCGGATCAGCCTCGTAGGTCACCCACCTCGCCCGCGTCGCGAGCGTGTTGTAGAGGGCCTGGGCCTGGAGGTTGTCGTCGGCGGTGACCCACTCGACTCCCGAACGCCCCTCGGCTGCGGCCATGGCCTGGAGCCGTTCGATGAGTGCGCGCCCGACACCGCGACCACGCGCGGCAGGGTCGGTGAAGAGGTCGTCAAGGAAGATGCTCGTGGTCGCCGTATAGGGCGATGAGACTCGGCGATGGTGCGCGATGCCAAGGAGTGTTCCCTGCTGCTCGGCGACGAGCGCCTTGCACTCGTGCGTCGGGTCCATCATCCACCCCCAAGCGGTCGAGACGACGGCTTCCGAGGGTTCGAGCTCGTAGAACTCGCGGTATGCGCGAAAGAGTTCACGCCAGCGGGCTTCGTCGGCCATTTCGAGTGGGCGTACGGTGAGGGTGTTCTGTTCAGTCATGGGTTTCTTTCTGTGGGTACGTTCAATTGTGCTCGCCTCTCGGGCGACGCGCCAGTGCGCCGAGCGATGGCGGGGCACGGCCCTGAACACACTCCCTCACCGAAGAGCACCCAGTAACGCTCTTGCAAAATTGAGAGTAACGTTATCTAATAGCTTCATGATCCACGATAACAGAGCAGACGCAATCGCCGCGACTCTCGCCTATGAGGTCGCTCGTATGCGCACTGGTGAGAGACTTCCCGGAGTGCGCGAACTCTCAAAGCGGTTTCAGGCAAGTGCGGCGACGGTTTCTGACGCGCTCGCGCGGCTCGCGGCCCACGGGCTCGTGCGCACTGAGCCGGGCCGTGGCACCTTCGCGTCAGGCCCCAAACGCACGAGTGAGCCCGACTACTCCTGGCAGTCACAAACGCTCGGGCCAGCGCGTGTCGATGCCGACCGGGCAAGCCGGCTCGGCAGCTACGGTTCGGGCGAGCATCTACCCCTCTCGTGGGGCTACCTTTCGGGCGATATCCTCCCGCAAGAAGACCTGCAACGCATCACCTCAAGAGCCGCAAGGAACCCTCGCTCCTGGAGCATGACGGCCCCTGCGGGCTCGCCAGAACTCCGCCGCGTCATCGCAGCAGAGTATCGAGCCGACCCCGCCGATGTGCTCGTCGTCTCTGGCGGCCAACAGGGACTCGTGTTCGCGATGCGCACCCTCGCCGAACCCGGCGCAACGGTCATTACCGAGAGCCCCAGCTACCCCGGCGCAATTCTCGCAGCCCAGAGCGCAGGGCTCTCGATCGCGTCTGTTCCGGCCGACGCCGACGGGATCATCGTCGAGCGACTCGCGGGAGAACTCGAGCGCACCAAGGCCCGCATCATCTATCTCCAGCCAAGCTTCGCGAACCCAACCGGAGCCGTGCTCAGCCCATCGCGTCGGGCAGCCGTCATCGAGCTCGCTGCAGCACACGGCGCGTTCATCATCGAAGACGACTGGGCGAGACATCTTGCGTTCGCGCAGCAGCCTCCGCCGCCACTCTTTGGCGACGATCCGCACGGCCATGTCGTCACGGTGACGACCTTTTCAAAACCCGCTTCGCCAGGCCTGCGGCTCGGAGCGATCATCGCACGCGGGCCCGCTGGCGAGCGTCTTCGAGCATCGCGCACCGCCGACGACCTGTGCGTCTCTCCCCTCACCCAAGAGATCGGTGTGGCACTGCTCACCTCGCAAGCCTGGCCGAGACACCTGGGGCGCTTGCGCACCGCGCTCACCGAACGACGCAATGCACTGCTCGCAAGCCTCGAGACTTCGCTTCCCGAGGCCACGGTCACCACGAGACCCACTGGCGGTTTGCACCTCTGGGCGAAATTGCCGAGCGGCACCAACACCTCGCAGCTCACCGATGCCGCGTATCGCGCTGGACTCCTCGTGGGCGACGGCAGACATTTCTTCGTGAACGAACCCCCGGCACCATTCATACGGCTCTCGTTCGGCGCGGCAACACCAGCGCAAATCGCCGAGGGCGTTCGCGAGCTCGGCGCCGCGCTGAGGGACCTCACGAGCGCAGAGTAAGCGCAGCAACGCGATACAGTGAGGGGTATGCACGTGACGCAGCGAAACGAGACTCAGGCCACCGCTCACCACTTGCCCACCAGGGCAGCCGAAACCTCAGGAAGGTTCGTCGAGCGTGGAGCAATCGCTCACCGTTGGCTCGCCCTCGCGTACCGGGCCGGGGCGATTATCGCGATCGCGATGGGTATCGCGCGCATCACCGGGCTTTTCAGCGGATCACCCTCGTGGGACAGCCTGCTCTTTTTCACGGTGCAGAGCAACATCCTGTGCCTACTGTGGGTCGCAGCCCTCATCGTCGTGACCCTTCGCGACCTCGCCACTTCTGGAGCACACGGCACCTCGACGCCCTCAGCTCGCGTGAGCGGGGCTATCATGATGGCCATCACAGTGACGATGCTCATTTATCTCGTCGTGCTCGTTCCCACGACCTTCGAGCAGGCAGGCGACTACGAGGTTTTCTCACTCACCGACAACCTCGTGCACATCATCACCCCGTGCCTCGTGATCGTTGACTGGCTACTCTTCGTGCCGAAGGGATCGTTTCGCTGGATCGAGCCGCCCCTCTGGGCGCTCATTCCTTATGCGTACCTCGTTTTTGCCTTTACTGCGGGGGCAGCCGGGGTCGAGTTCAACCCCGGCCAGACCTACCCATACCCGTTCATGAACGTCGCCGAACTCGGCGTCGGCGGCGTTGCGCTGTGGATCATTGCCCTCAGCGTCGCGCTCATTGGCTTCGGCTACGTGTACGTCGTGGTCGACCAACTGCTCTCGCGAGTCGGCAAGCCCACTACATAAGCCTGGTCGACTCGATCGCCTCGATGAGCTTCTGGTTGCCCTTCATGAGCGGCCTGCGCAGTACGAGCCCGAGCAAGAGCGTGGGCACGAGGAAGAGCGCGAGCGAACCGATCGAGATCCAGAAATCGCCCTGATAGGTGCCAGCGAGCGCCGAGCGCAGCGCACTCACCGCGTGGGTTGCCGGCAGGAATGGGCTGATGTTCTGGAACCACTGAGGGAGCAGCTGCAGCGGGTATGCGCCGCCTGAACTCGAGATCTGAATCACGAGCAAGAGCACCGCGATCGCCTTGCCGGCGTTGCCGAAGGCGACAACGAGCGTGTAAATGAGCATGGTGAAGACCGTTGAGATCACCCAGCCGGCAAAGACGAGTAAGAACGGATGGGCTGGCTGCACCTGCACAAAGAGCATGAGACCAAGGCACAGGACGGTGCTCTGGAAGAGGCCGACGAGTGCAAAGATGCCGTAGCGGCCAATGTACGTTTGCGTTGGCGTCAGCGGCGTTTCGAGCTCCATGCCGTGGCGCGAAACCCCGACGCGAATCGATACGGCGGCGAGCAACGCACCGACCCATAGTGCGAGCACCGTGTAGAGCGGAGCCATCGCCGTACCAAAGCTCGAAACCTCGAACACCGGAATGCGGTTGAAGCTTGCCGGTTCTGAGAGCACGGCAGCGAGCATTTCTGGGTTCGCGCCTATGACGTCTGAAATAGCCGTGAGGTCACCAGAGTCGAGACTCTTCTCGAGAGCTTTCGAGAGCTTGTCGAAGCGCTCGGCTACCTCGGTGAGATCGTCAGCCGCCTCGGCCGTCGTCTCTTCGGCGCTCGTGAGCGCTTCGACGAGCGAGCCAGCGCCAGAGAGTCCGTTGGTGAGGCTTGAAAGGTCGGCGCCAACGCTTGAGACACCCGCCTTCACATCGGTGAGGGTTGCAGCGAGCTGCTGAAGCTTGGGTTCGAGACTCTTCGAGTAGGCGTCTGCCGCGTCTTGCACAGCGCCCTTCGCCTCATTCACAAGGGCAAGAATGTCCTGCTTCGTCTGCTGCTGTGAGGCCCGCGAGTCAGTGATGCTCTTCGCAGCAGCGTGCAAGCGGTCGCTCGCCGCCTGCTGCCGATCAATCGCACGGTCCATACTCTTGACGACCGCGTCAAAGCCAGGCTTGCTCTCGGGCGGCAAGATCGGCCCAACGGTGTTCACGAGTTCGTTGCGCACCGACCTAAAGTTCGCGATGTGCGTGTCGATGCTCTTCGCTGCCGCGGTCGTCGTTGATGCGAGGCTGCCAGCCTGCTGATCGGCGGCGCCGTACAGCGTATTGAGCTTGTCGGCGACCGCCCCGTAGCTCTCGGCGCTCGAGCTAAAGGCCTGACCCAGCGCCGAGAGCGCCACGTCAACCGTGTTCTTGAGTTCGTTTGCGCCCTGCACCGCGGTGCCTGAGGCATCGGCAACCTCACGCAACGACGAGCCGGCGGCCTCGGCAATGTCTGAAGCACTCGTCACGAGCGATGTGCTTGCACCAATGAGGGTGCTGAACATCTGCGCGGTCTCTGCCCCGGCTTTGAGTTGCGCCGAGATTTCACCCACGTGGGCCTGCATTTTCGACAGGGCAATTTGCGTGTCGGCGTCGTCGATGTACGACGAGAGCGAGTTGATGACGGTGAGTCCGACCTCGTTGAGGGTCTTCGTAAAGGCCTCGTTGATTTGTCGCGAGACCGTTCCAGCCCCCTGCTCGGTGATCTTCGGCGCGAGCGCGTTCTTCTTCTCGTTCGTGTAGTACTCGATCTCGGTTCGCTCGCTGCCGTGGGCATAGAACGAAAGCATGCGCGTGCTGAAGTCTTTCGGCATCACGATCGCGGCGTAGTACTCGCCGGTCTGCGTGCCCTCAATAGCCTCTTCCTCGGTGGTTACCACCCAGTCGAGGTCATCGTTGGCACGCAGCGCTGAGAGCACCTGCTCACCCACATTGATGCGCAACGGAAAGAGCTCGCTCTCGTGCCCCTCGTCAGAGTTCGCAACGGCGACCGTGAGCCCCTTCGTGTTCTCGAACGGGTTCCAGCTCGCAATCACGTTGAACCAGGTGAAGAGCGAGGGAATGACGATGAGGCCGAACACGACGATCATGGCCGTCATGTTCTGCGAAACACGTCGCATATCTTGCAGAAAAACCTGTGCGATATTTTTCATTCTCGCTCACCCCGGTCATGATCGTCGTGCTCACGCTCACGTTCTACTCGCTCATGCTCACGTTCGAGCATCGCTTCAAGTACTGCAAGCCCGTCTGGGTAAGCTTCATCGGCGACGGTGGTCTCTGCGATATCTTGCTTCGGCAACACCGCCGTTGCGGTCGGTTCAGCATCTGGCAGCGTGCCGCCCCACCCTGCTCCCATAGGAGCCGAGAGGATGAGTTTCTCACGAAGCTCTGCCTCACTCATGTCGCCAAGCTCGCTCGCCGAGCGAAGCGCCTGTCTGAGGTACTCGAGAATGATGAGGCTCGCGATAATGAACAGGCACACGCCAACCCAGAGGCCAAGGTAGGTCGCTGCGTTGTCGGGGTTTAGCCACGCAGCAAAGCCGAGCAGCACGAGAATCGCGATACCAGCGCTAATGACCACGCGCACAATCATTGGGTAGCGTCGCAAGAAGTTGAGAGCTTTGGGAACAACCTCTCGTCGGTAGCCTTCTTGGTTCGAGAGGGCCTGAATCACCCGCCCGAAGCGGTAGCGGCTGCCGACTACCTGTACGTCTTCGCTCACGAGCAGGTGCGTCGCAGCGATATTGCGGTTGAAGAAGAGGGTGAAGTGGCCGAGGTACTGACGCAAGACAAGCCCGAGCACCCCAGCAAGCGCGAAGAAGATCGCGAGAATGCCCATGCAGCGCCAGTACTCGCCGCCGTAGAAACCGCTCACGGTTTCACGAATCGCATCGATGCCATAGGTGAACGGCAGATACGGGTTCAACATCTTGAAGAACTCGGGCATCATCTCAATCGGGTAGAGACCCGCCGCGCCAGGAATCTGCATGATCACGAGAATGATGCAGAGACCCTTGCCCACGTAGCCAAACGACACCGAGAGGGCGTAGATGATGCTGAAGTAGGCGAGGCCAATAAGCACACCCGTTGTAATGAACACGACAGGGTTCACCGTTTGCACCCCGAGCATGAGCGTGCCGACGCACAGGAGCACCGCCTGCAGAACGCTCAGCACGGCGAGGAACAGCCAGCGGCCAACGTACGCTTCGCGCACGGTAATATCGCCCACCTCATCGCGGTCAACCTCAAGCCTGAAAATAACCATGAGCACGAAGGCCCCGATCCACAACGAGAGGTTCATGAAGAGCGGCGCCATAGCGTCGCCGTATGCTTCGACGGGAAAGAGGACGTGCTCGTTGACCTCGACTGGCGACGCCATGAAGTGCGCGATGCGCTCGGCATTCAGCCCCGTGAGGGTTTGCAGCTTGTTCCAGGTGTCGGCGCTGCTGAGTGCGAGCACATCAGTGCGAATCGTCTCGAGGCTTTTCTGGGTCGCCGCAAGGTTCTTGTCGAGCGCTGCGAGGGCATCATTCGTGCCGCCCAGCTGCGTCTCGAAGTTGTCGAGCAAATTCGAGACCTGCACGAGCTGCGTGCGCTGGCCGTCGATCGTGGCTGAGAAGGCCTCGGCGCTCGAACCCAGCAGTGAGATTGCACGGTTCAAGTCTGGCACCACCTGCGCGAGACTATCGCGGGTCTTTGCCGACGATGAGGCTGCCTGTTGCACGGCGTCGTTCAACGAATCGGCCGTCGCCTGTGTCGCGGCCATCGTTGAATCGAGGTCACCGTTCAAACTCTTCAGGCTCTTCAGCATGTCTTGATGCGCTGCGTTACTCGCCTCGACCGAAGCAATCGCCTTCGAAAGCTTGTCGGCGAGGTCTGAGGCCGGGTCGGCGTCTTCGAGCATGCTCTGCAGGTCGCGGAGCACCGCTCCATGGGCCGCCACGCTTGCTTCGACGGTGTCGATCGCGGTCGTGACCTCGCCGTTTGCCTGATGCACGCTCGTCGTGAGCTTCACGACCGTATCGTTCACCTTCGACGACGCGTCGGCAATACGGCCCGTTGCGGTCACGTAGGCGTTCAGCACCGTGTCGGTGAACTTCACGACCTCGCTCTGCAGTTCGACCGAGAGCGTCTGGATTTGGGCAACGGCGCTCTTCAGGTCGCCAAGCGTCGCATCGATCGAATCGATCGTGCGCTGGGCCGTGGCGATCTTGCCAGAGAAACCGTCCATCGTGCCCTGCAGCGAGGCGATGCGTTCGCGCGTCTCATCGACCTTGTCGGCCGTTTCGCGAAGCGCGTCGCTTGTGCCCTGCTGCGAGCTCGTGAGCTTGTCGGTGAGGTCTTCGCCAGCACCCTTGAGCGCCTCGGTGACGGCTTTGGCAACCTCAGAGATAAACGCGCTATTCACCTGGGCGTCGAGCGTTGATGCGCCGACGTCGGTGATCTTGGGGGCGATCGCGTTTTCTTTTTCGTTGACGTAGTACTGAAGCGTCGGGCGTTCGATCTTGCCATCGGCCAGCCCCGCGAAGTCTTCGCTGAACTCGGCCGGAATGATGATCGCGGCGTATGTGTCGCCCTTGCGCACCGACTCTAGGGCCTCTTTTTCACCGAGAAACTGCCACCCGAGATCATCGTTATCGCGGAGCTGTGTCTCAAGCTCTTCGCCAATATTGATGTCACCCGTCGCCTCCGAGGTTGCCCCCCTCATCGAGGTTCACCACGGCGACGGCGATATTTTCAGTGTTTGAGTATGGATCCCAAAACGCGGCGATATTGAACCAGGCGTAGAGCGACGGAGTCACAATTACGCCAACAATAATGATCCACGCTTTGGGTACGCGTGCGACTCTCTTGAAGTCGCGAGTAAAAACTCGCCAAACGTTACGCATCGCACCCCTTTTCCTAGCATCATCGAGTATATGCGCCTGGTGAGAACATACAATTTCACCGCGCCACTGTCGTTGATACCGCTACAAGTGTTCCGGGAGCTGACGTTAGTGCTGCACGCGGCTCGCCCCTAGCGAAGCGCTACCCCCATTCGTCAGGGGAGTAGCCGTTTCTGCGATCTCACGACCAAACTCTAATGGTATCCCTCTTGTGGGGCGCCATACCTGAACATCACCGTGGGCCACAATCAGCATTGTCGTCTCTGGATGTTTACTGAGAGCGTTCACGACGCGCTGTTCAGTCGCCGCGTCAAGCGCCGAGGTTGCTTCGTCGAGCACCAGAACGGGGGCGTTCTTGAGCAGCGCCCGCGCAATCGCAACACGCTGCTTTTCTCCTCCCGAGAGGGTGCTGCCACGATGCCCGACCCGCTGATGAATTCCCTGCGGATCACGCCCGAGCACCCCCTCAAGCGCTGCGAGACGCGCCACGCGCAAGACGTCATCGTCGCTGGCGAGCGGATCGCCGAGGCGAATGTTGTCGGCAAGACTCGTCGAAAAGATGACGGGGTCTTGCGCGACGTAGGCGACGCGGTTGGCGAGTTCTGAGTAGCGCAGTTCGGTGAGCGGCACCCCGCCGAGGGTGATCGCCCCTTCATCAGGGTCTTCAAAGCGCATGAGAAGGCCGAGCAGTGTGCTTTTCCCACTGCCGGTGGGGCCTGAAATAACGACGCGCTCCCCCGCAGCAATCGTCTCGTCGAGCGGACCGAGCACGCCTCGGTGCGACCGCACCGAGATGCCGAGTTCAGCCGACTGGGGTGTGCGTGGCTGTTCAGCCTCTGGTAGCACGGGAGCACCGGTGACCTCACGGAACTGTCTGAGCGAGTTTTGCAGGTCACGCAGTGACAGCCCCGCGGTGACGAGCGTTTCGAGGGGAGCCGCGGCTCGCATCGTGAGGAGCACGAGAGCGAGCGCCTCGGCGGGGCTGCTGCCGGGGCCCCAGACCAGGGTGAGCATTGCAGCGGCAAGCGGTGCTACCGTTGCGGCGCTCGCTGCCCCGGTAGCGAGCGCCGAGGCGCGGTTGATGCGTCGAAGGAGCTGCTGCTGGTCACGCTGCGCGGCACGCAGCCGCTCACTCGCGCGCTCTGGGCCAGCCATCGCGCGAAGGAGCTCTCGGTGCTCAAGCAGTTCGGTGGCGCCCACGGCAACCGCTTCGTCGCAGGCTGCTCGCCCTTGGTCGGCCCGAGCGAGTGAACGCTGTGCCACATACTGTGCGCAAAGAGCGACACCGAGACCCACGCCAACCCAAAGCGCCGCCGATGGCCGCACAACGAACGCCATCCCTCCAACGAGCAGCAGCGGAACGAGCGGAGCAACGATAAAGGTTTGCAGCGTGTGCGCTGGAACGCTCATCATCGAGGGAATAACTCTCGACGCGACGCCCGTCACGAGCGACCTGTTGCGCTCGGTAAACCACGAAAGCCTCGTTTCCGCGAGTGCCCCGCCGAGCTTCTCAAAAAGATCGCCGGCGAGCTTGGCGCCAGTGAGGTACCCCGACCGCTGCACCAGCACCGTCACTCCGAGCGCAACGAGGCTCGCCACGGCAACCGCCCCAGGCCCCTTTCCAGAAACGATGCTGAGCGCGAGAACGATATAGGCCGCAGCCTCACTAACGGCGACGACCACCCACCCGAGTGCGATGACGGCCAATCTTTTGCGTGTCTTACCGCGCATCCTGTGCTCCTTCTGGTGCCGCTACGCGCTCTGTGCGCGCGCACTGTTCTTCCTGGTGATTGTCTCCGCTGCGCTCCCCCGTGCTTTCTCCGAGCACCAGGGTCTCGTGCGCCAAGCCTGCGACTTCGTCATCGTGAGTGACGACGATGAGTGCGATCTCGGCTCGCTCACACTCGATGAGGAGCTCTCGCATGACCCGCTGCGCCGTATCTTGGTCGAGCGCGCTTGTCGGTTCATCGCACAGCACCACCCGCGCGTCGCCCACAAACACCCTCGCGAGACCAAGCCGTTGTTTCTCGCCTCCTGAGAGCACTGCGGCGTCGGCATCGAGCGCAACCGTGAGCTGGGCTCGGTCGAGGGCTTCGAGCATCGAAGCATCGCTCGCAGCGGGCGCGGCCACTGCGAGGTTTTCGCGCACGGTGCCCGCGAGTACGTCGGAGCCCTGCATAATGAGCATTACCCGCTCGTGAAGCGGGCGCTCGCCCGCCGTCTCTCCCGGGTCGCCGTGCAGCACGACGTTGCCGCTCGTTGGATCTTCGTGACCCGCCATGCAGCGAAGAAGCGTCGTTTTGCCCGTTCCTGAGACGCCACGAATGGCCGTCATCGTTGCAGGGCGAAAGTCGTGGCTGAGGTCGCGCCAGAGCACACGCTGCTCTGCCTGGAGCGAGACCCGGTCGAGTGAAATCACCGCGTCTACGGGACGAGCACCAGGAGAACCCACATCGATCCCGCTTTGCATCATCGTTGGGCCTCGCGTCTCGGCCTCCGCCGCAAAGGCTTTGAGCTCACCGGCGGCTATGCGCCCCGCACGAACGTAGTCGAGGCCGTGGCCAAGCCTGAGCGCGGGTGTGACGACCGCGAGGCTGAACATGAGCAGCACCGACAGCACCTCAACACTGTTCCCGTAGCCCACGAGGTACGCCACCGCATAGGTCACTGCGGCCTGCATCGCTGCCACCGCAACGCTGCCGAGGGTCGCGACCCGTTTGATCCACGTCACCATGCCACTGGTAAAAGCCCTGCTCTCGCGTTCGTAGTCGGCGCGAGCACCGGCCTCTGCACTGTAGAGCCTGCAGGTGGCGATGCCGCGCGTGTAATCATCGACCGCCGTGACGATGTCGCCCATGACCCGCATGCTCTCGGCTCCGTGCTTTGCCGAGGTGCGAGGCACGACCCACAGGTAGTACCCCGAGGCGATGAGCCCTGGAATCAGCGCAAGCAAGGAGAGCGGGCCGGCAACCGTGACTAGCGTCACGATCGAAGCCGCCGGCACGACCACGAGAGCGGCAATCTCTGCTGGCAGGTGCGCGACCATGTGGTGCAGAGCCGTGATGTTGTCGGTCACGAGCCTGCGCAGGTCGTTGCCACTGTAGCGCGCGACGGTACTCTCAGGCAACCGCATGAGGTGAGCCACCACCGATTCGCTCAGCCGGGCCGAGAACTGAGCCTCGGCATTGTGCGCGAGCCAGCTCGAGAGCGAGGCGCTCACAGCCGTCGCAACCCACAGCGCCCCGACCACGACCACCTGCCGCACGCTTGGCTGAACGATCACATCAATGAGTCCCCAGAGCGCGGCGAGCGAGAGGAGACCGGAGAGCGACGCGCAGAGCACCGCGCTCGCGAGCCCTGCCCGGCTCGGCCGCAGTGCACTCGCGATCATGCCTCGCTCCGCTCTGGCGCCGTTTGCGGTTCGGTGTCGTGTCATTGCAGTGCCCCCTCGGGTTCGGTGCGTTCGGTGTTGAGCGGTTGCTCGCTTGGCCGCTGGCCTGTGCCGCCGCCTTCACAACCCCGCTCGCGGGCCCGAGCACGGCCCCGCTCGCGGCCGAGCGGAACGACCTGCGGGGTGCCCACGGCGGGATCGTCAGTGATGAGGCAGCGAACCCGAAACACCCGCTCGACGAGGTCAACCGTTAAGACCTCATCAGGCGGGCCTTCAGCAACGATGCGGCCCTCATGCATAACGATGAGGTGTGTCGCATACCGGGCAGCCTGGTTGAGATCGTGTAGCACCGCGACGAGCGTGTGCCCCTGCTCATGCAGGTCAGTGCACAGCTCGAGCACCTCGATCTGGTGAGTGAGGTCGAGAAAGGTGGTCGGCTCGTCGAGCAGCAAGATGTCGGTTTGCTGGGCCAGTGCCATCGCGATCGAAACCCGTTGGCGCTGACCGCCCGACAGCTCTGCAACGAAGCGCTCCGAGAGCTCGGTCACGCCCGTCATTCGCATCGCGTCCCGCACCGCCGCCTCGTCGGCGCTCGACCACTGCCGCACGAGCCCCTGGTGAGCGAAACGACCGCGAGAGACAAGATCAGCGACGCGGATGCCGTCTGGGGTGACCTGGTTCTGTGGCAAGAGCCCCAGCTTCTTGGCAGCCTCTTTTGGCGCGTAACGCCTCAGCGGCTTGCCGTCGAGCAGCACCTCGCCGTGGCTCGGCTTGATGAGCCTCGCGAGTGCGCGCAGGAGCGTTGACTTACCGCAACCGTTTGGCCCGACGATGACGGTGAACGAGTTGTCGGGAATCGCCACCGACAGGTTCTCACTAATGAGTGTCCGCTCGTAGCCGATGCTCACGTCTTCTGCGCGCAGTCGCGAGGTCTGTGCGCCCGCCGTTTCTGAGGTTGCGCGGGTTACCTGCGCGTTCGTCATGAGTGCTTCCTTGTCTCTCGAATGAGCAGCCACATGAGATAGAGGCCGCCAAGGCACACGGTGATGAGGCCAACGGGCACCGTGCGAAAGAAGTGTGCGCTCGTGAGCGCGAGCAGTTGTGCCGCCGCGAGTAACGCGGCACCCATGCACGCCGAGGCTCCGAGCGTTACCCCCGCGCTCTTCGTGAGTCGTTTCGCGAGCTGCGGCGCAGAGAGTGCGATGAAGGGAATCGGGCCTGCCGCGGCCGTCACAATCGCCGTGGCAGCAACACCCAAGACGAGCAGGAGCGGCTTCGCGGTCACCGCGCGCACTCCCTGCGAGACCGCCGTGTCATCACCCAGTTCAAGCTGTCTGAGGGCTGGGGCGAGTGCGGCGAGCGCCACAAGCAACCCGCAGGCGAGCAGCAGTGCCGGGACGAGCGCCTGCCAGCTGATTCGGCCCAGCGATCCTGCATTCCAGAACCCGACGCTCATTGCGTCTTCAATATCGGCCCTCGTGATGAGGTACGAGTTGATCGAGCCGAGCATTGCTGAAACCCCGATGCCCACGATAATGAGGCGAAAGCTCTGGGTGCCGCCGCGATATGACAGCGCATACACGATCAGCGCGGTGAGAAGCCCGCCAACCATTGCGGCGAGCGCCACCGACCAGTAGTTATTCTTGCCCGCAATGAGCACCACGAGAACGACGGCGGTATATGAACCTGCGTCAAACCCGATGACGTCGGGTGAACCCAGCGGGTTTTTCGTGAGCGATTGAAACACCGCTCCCCCGGTTGCGAGCAGTGCGCCGCAGAGCACGCTTGCGATCGCGACGGGAAGCCGCCATTCTGTGACGACCATGCGGTGAAAGCTCTCACCTCCTCCGCCGAGTGCCTCAAACACCTGCCCGGGGCTCAGCGGATAGTCGCCAAAGCCGAGCGAGAGAAACGCCATGATGACGGCGAGCAGTGTGAGCACCGTGCACACGACCATGGTTCTCGTCCCCATACGCAGTGCGACCGAGCCACGGCGTACCGTAACAGCCCGATACCCGAAGCGAACCGGAGGCTGCGTTTCAAGACCCGCGTTCATAGACCGCTCGCTTTCTTCCGGCGCACGAGCGCGATGAGCACTGGGGCACCAACGAGTGCGGTCAAGACGCCAGCCTCCATCTCTCCGGGCCTCACGATGACCCTTCCGAGCACGTCTGCGGCGAGAACGAGCACACCCGCGGCGAGCGCTGTGTAGACGATGATCCACCGCTGATCAGGACCGGTGAACCAGCGCACGAGGTGCGGCACCGCAAGACCGATGAACGCGATGCCTCCCGTAAGTGCCGTCCCGGCACCCGCGAGCAGTGTCACCGCGACGATGCCAAGCACCCGAGTGCGCATCACGTTTGCCCCGAGAGCCACGGCTTGGTCATCGCCGAGGGCAACCGCGTTCAGCGATGTCGCGATCATGAGGGCAATCAAGATCCCGAGAGCAATGAAGGGCACGACGGTGAGCGTCTCTGTGACCGTGGTCCGAGCAACCGACCCCAGCCCCCAGCGACGAAACGATTGAAAGGTCTGCTCATCAATGAGCGTGAGAAACGTCGTGAACGCCATCAAGACAGCGGTGAGGGCAATGCCCGCGAGCACGAGCGTCACCGGCGAGGGCGACGAAGAGCCAGCAGCCCCCACGAGGTAGACAAGAACGGTGGCGACAACGGCCCCGATCATCGCGCACCAGACATAGCCCATGATGTCGGCTACCCCGAAAAACCCGACCCCGAGCACGACGGCGAAGCCCGCGCCCGCGTTCACACCGAGAATGCCTGGATCGGCGAGGGGGTTTCTCGTCATCGCCTGAATAAGCGCACCGGCAACACCAAAGGCGGCACCAGCAACAATCGCTACCAGGGTTCTCGGCACACGCAGACCCCACACGATCGACGAGGTCTCAGAGCCATCGGGGCTCACGATGCTCCGCCAGACGTCACTGAGGCTGAGCGGGTTGGCCCCGACGCTCAGGCTCAACGCAATGCCGAGTATGAGCAGGGCGAGCAGCACGACCGCCCCGAGGGCGCGACGAGCCGCGACCGTGCGGCGGGTGCTCCCGTGTTCGTCAGCCCTCACGGCTTGTGAGCCTTCAGGCATTCCGCGCGGTGGGGTGCTCGCTTGACCGAGTGCGGTCACGGGTTCTCCTTATCTGGCGTTCGGGCAACCGTTCTTGGTGGGCGGCGGCACCGAAGCGGCGGCGCCCACCAAGAACGGGTCATGGAACTCTTGCTGGCTTACAAGGTGTCGGCGAGCAAGGGCACGAGGTGGTCAGCGGCCCAGGCATTGCCGATTGGCCCACCGCTCGTGATGGCCCAGAGCAGATCGCCACCATCTTCGGTTTTGGGAGGCAGCTGAATAAAGCGACCAGAGGTGACCGCCCCAAGGTTCTGGAAGAGGTCGCGCCCCGTGAGCGCATCGAGTTCGGCATCACTTGCCGCAGCACTCTGACCGAGCAGGAGCACGTCGGCGTCAATCTTGCCGACGAGTTCGTCACTCACGGTCGTATCGCCGCTAAATGACGCGGCCTCGGGATTCTTCTCAAAGCCCAGGTCGGTGAGGAAGCCCTCGGGCGCCGAGCCTTCCTGCGAGAAGTACTGCAGCCCGTTGGCGGGGCCGTAGTAAATGGCCCAGGTTGCGGTTTTTCCAGCGAACTCTGGGTGCGCTTCACGAATCTCGGTGAAGTGCTCGTCGTGCTGCTCGATGACCGAGTGCGCGGTATCACTCAGGTCGAGCGCCTCACCAATGATCTCAATCGAGTCTTGCCAGCGGATCATGCGCTGGTCTGAGGCCGGGCTCGCAGCAACGGGAGCGATACTTGCGAGCTGGTCGTAGGAGTCGCCCAGGTCGCCGAAGCCCGGCACCCAACCCACCGCGATGATGAGGTCGGGTTCGCTCGCTGCGATCGCCTCGATGGGGATATCTTCGCCCATCATGTACTCGTAGGTCGTGAGTTCTTCAGCTCCGTGCTCGGCAAGGTAGCCTCCCTCACTCACAAAGTTTGAGCTCAGAACCGGCGTGACGCCAAGCGAGAGGAGCAGTTCGGTGTCGATCGCGTTTGGCACGATCGCAGCCACTCGCTCTGGGCGCTCTTCAAGCACTGTCTCGCCGTACGGCGTTTCGAGCGTGAGCGGGTATTCGGTCTTGCCTTCAGCAGCCGGCAGGAATGACTCAGCGCTCTGGCCGCTGTTCGTTGAGGCCTCGGCGTCGGAGTCAGCGTTCTTCGCGCAACCGCTCATGAGGAGGGTGAGGCTCAGCGCGAGGCCGACCGACCCGAAGAACCGTGTGGATGTGGTGTTCAATGATTACCTTTCGTTTGCGGCATCGGTATCGTGCCGGTGGTGTTTCCAGTAGCCGGTAAAGTCAATGTCGGTTTTCGGCACTCCGTGCACGTGGTGCAGAAACCTTCTGAGACCCTGCACCTCAGACTGTTCACCCGCGAGCCACACGAAGGGCTCGCCTTCAGGCCACTCAGCGACACGCAAGAGGTCGCTTGGGACGGGTAATGAGCCGTGTTCAGCGGTGTGCTCGGCCCGGTCTATCCAGTGCACGCTCACGGCAGCGGGATGCGTGAGCTCGATGCGGTGCGCATGCTCTGCGACCGAGATGACCGCGAGGCCACGCGCGCTGGCTGGAAGCTCTTCAAGCAATCTCGCGATCGCGGGAAGTGCCGTGTCATCGCCGTACACGAGCCACCAGTCAGGGCTTTCGGGCAGGCTTTTCGTCTGCCCTGGGCCAACGATGTGCATCGGTGAGCCCGGCCGGGCCGCCTGAGCCCACTGCGAGGCCACCCCGTCGTCGCCGTGCAACACAACGTCGAGATCGATCTCACCGGCGTCGGCATCGTGCCTGCGCACCGTGTATGCCCTGGCAATTGGCCTCCGCCCTGGAGCGAACTGCACTCGCCCGCTCTCGTCGATCTCAGGTAAGACCGGCAAGGCCTCGCCCGGATACGGAAAGAGCATCCGAACGTCGTCGTCGAAACCCGTTGAGACAAACGGCGGGAACGCTTCTGTGCACAACGCCTCGCCAGCGAGGGTCACGCGCTTCATTGCGGGGCTCACGTCACTCACCCGCACGACCTCGAGCTCGCGCACCACGACATCGATCAGGCTCACTCGCCGACCCGTTTGAGACACCCGTTCCCCACTTCCTGCAACACGCTGCGACGGCTCCAGAGCTGCCAAGCGGCAACCCACCGAGTTAGGCTAGCCTTACCCAAAGCAGATCAGTTATCCCGGGTGCACGAGACGTACCCTGCGAACCAACGGAGGGCGAGGCTTGCACACGACGACCCCATGGGCACCCGATATCAATGCCCATTGGACCGAACCGAGAACCTTCATCAACGAACACGACACCGCCGCCATCTGGGTGCACTCGGGCACCGCGATCGTTCGCACGGGAACTGAGCGGCACCCCCTCACCGCCGACACCGTGCTGCTTATTCCGCCGGGAGTTCCCTACTCGATTCACCCCGCGCCCGAAAGCACCGTCATCCCCATCGCCTTCACCCCGGAGTCGCAGGGGCCGACACCCTTCGCCCACACGTTGACCATCACCCTGGGCACCGAATGGCACACGGCGCTGTTGCATCAATTTGCCCTGAGCCTTGGCTACCTGCGAGGTCCCGCCCACACGAACACCCTCTTCGAGGCGCTCAGAGCCATGCGCCCCCCCCCCCCCCCCCCCGAAACCGCACCCACGAACCGCAGCGGCCGCGGTGAGCTCGCCCAAGCTCCCCTTCTCACCCGAAGCCCGTCTTGTCGCCAACCACCTCATCGAGCACCCTCAGCATGAGGGCGACGTACACTCGCTCGCCTCGCTCGCACACCTTTCGGCCCGCGCACTCCAGCAACAGTTCACCGACGAAACAGGACTAGCACTCGGCCAGTGGCATACGGCAACGCGCGTGAGCGTTGCCGCCCAGCTCATGCACGAGGGGCTCCTCGTCAAAGACGCTGCGACGAGGGTCGGCTTCGCAACACTCGCGGGCTTCACGAAGGCATTCACTGCACGCACTGGCATGCTCCCGAGCACCTACCGTTCCCGCATCGATGCGGTCGCTCAGCCGCGAACGCCGAGTGTGACGCTCCCCGCTCCCGGAGAGCACCAACCCCCGGCACCGACCGAGGGCTTGTCGACGTGGAGCCGAATCAACCCCTTTCACGTCATCGTTTGGGCGTACCGCGGCGGGGCCCGCGTCACCATTGGCGGCCGCGAACAACGGCTCTGCGAGGGCTGGGCCACGTGGCTACCGGCGGGCATCGCGAACACGCTTGAGCTCGAACCGGGCGCCGTCGTACTCCCCCTTGGCTCACTGCCCGCCGGCCAGTGCTCCGATATCGAGCCGGGCGCGACGCTGCGTGTTGCCCCCTTAAGCGAGTCGGCGCTCCTGCGCACGGTCGTCGCGAACTACACGAGGCTCGCCCCACAGCACCACCGCCATTCACTCATCGCGAGGCTTTTCTCCGACGAGGTACGCAAGACGAGGCGGTCAAGGCCAAGCCACAACAGCCCCACCCAGCGGGCGGTCGACCGCATCATCGCCCATACGCATCACAGCCCCGGTGACGACCGCACGCTCGCAGCGTGGTCTGATGAGCTCGGGGTTGAAGCCGGGGTGCTCGGAACCGCGTTCGCCCTGCGCACGGGCCAGCACTTCTCAGACTGGCGAGTGGGGCTACGCATGACGCTTGCTCGCGAGCACCTTGAGGGCAGCTGGAGCGTCGAAGAGACCGCACGCAAGCTCGGCTACGCCCACCCGAGCGGCCTCTCAAAGGTCTTTCGTAAAGAGCACGGCATGCCTCCCGGAACCTACCGGCGGTCGGGCTGGCACCATTCCCGAGAAACGTGGATCACGAGATAGCTCTGTTGCCCGGGCCACCGCTCGGCTAATCTCACAACTATGAAGATTCTTCAGCGCCTCGCGATCACCCTCGGAGTGATCGCGGTGCTCGGGGTGTTACTCGAGCTGTGCCTTCGTGCGATCTTGCCCTCTCTCGTCGAAACGGGCGCAAGACTCGCCCTTCGCGTTCCGAAAGCCGAGACCGTCACGGTTGAGACGCGCGGCTCAGTCCTGCTCAACGCCCTCGCGTGGCGCATCAGCGACGTCACGGTGACCGCCTCTGGTGTGCCGCTCACCCCAGAGGTCGACGCGACGGTGACCCTCACGGTTGGCCGCATGCCGCTCCTGCCCACGTTCGGCAAGCTGCATGACGGCACGGCCACGTTCACGGCCGACGCCGACGACCTCGACGGTATCGTCAGCATCATGAGCCGAGGGCTCGCTAGTCACGGCGAGATGCGCGAGGGGCAGCTCGTCATGAGCGGAGTACTCACCGACGAGCACTTCGACCTGCCCCAGAGCCCGGCCTTTGAAATCGCCTACGAAGCTCCCATCGACCTCGAAGCCGTCAATGGCGAGGTGCTCGTCACTCCCCACGACGTAGTCGTGCAGGGGGAAGGCCCCGTCGCAAGCTTCCTTCAGTCGACCATGAGCGAGCAACGCTCCGTGTGCGTCGCAGATGCTCTCCCCGCGGGGCTCACCCTCACCGGTATCGAGGTTGAGCAGAGCGGCGCCGTCACGCTCACGGGCAATCTCGCAGAGCGGCTCATCTCAGACCCAGACATGCGGCGGCGGGGCTCATGCGAGTGAGGCGGGCGTGAACGCACTCACGCCCGCCTCACTCGACGAGATCTGTTTGCCAGCTCAGGCCACCTACTCGTACATTCCAATGTTGATGGGGCCGGTGAGATCAGGAGCCGGGTTCTTAAAGCCGCGCGTCTTCACGAGCAGGTAGATGAAGCCGGCGATGATCCACCCGCCTCCAATCATCATCGAGAGCGAGTCGAGGCTCGCCCAGAGCCCGATGTTAATCGCCGCCCCGATGCCGGGCACGATGACAAACAGCAGCACGCTCTTCAGATCTCGTCGCTGCAAGAACTTGAAGAAGACGAAGATCACCGAGAGGTTCACGAAGGTGAAGGCGATAAACGCTCCAAAGTTAATCATCGAGGCTGCCTGATCGAGGTCGACGAACAGCGCGGTGAGTGCGATCGCGGCAACGATCATGACGTTGACCACGGGAACGCCCGTGCGCTTGTTGATCGAGCTGAAGACCTTCTTGGGCAGGGCGCCATCGCGGCCCATTGCATAGAGCAGGCGAGCAGCGCTCATCTGCTGCGTAATGCCGCAGCCGAGCACGGCCATCATGTAGCCGCCAACGAAGATAGCCTGGAAAGCGGCACCGCCAATGTACTGGGCAATCTCGGGCGAAGCACCCACGATGTCGCCCAGCTCGGTCACATCAGGAAAGAGCACCTGCATGACGTAGGTCACGGTGATGAAGAAGGCGCCCGCGACCGCGATGATGATGAAGATCGCCCGTGGAATATCTCGGGTCGGCTTCTCTGCCTCTTCGGCGAGGGTCGAAACCGCATCGAAGCCCAGGAACGAGAGCGCGAGAATCGCGGCACCGGCTGCAATTGAGACGACCTGAATATCGCTCGAGAAGAACGGCGCAATCGTAAAGGCAGCATCGTTGGCACCGCTCATAATGTTCTTTACGGTGAGCACCACGAAGATGACCGCCACCACGAGCTGAATGCCCACGAGAATCATGTTCATGCTCGCCGCGAGCTTCACCCCGACGAGGTTCAGCACCGTACAGATCGCGATCGTCAAGACGACCCACACCCCGAACGGCACATCGGGCATGATTGCGCCCATGTAAATGCCCGAGAGAATCGCGTTGATCATGGGCAAAAGCAGGTAGTCGAGCGTTGCCGCCCACCCCACGAGGAAACCTACGTGTGGGTTAATCGCCTCTTTGGCGTAGGTGTAGGCCGAGCCCGCGATGGGAAAGAACTTCACCATCTTCGAGTAACTGTACGCGGTGAAGAGCACCGCGACCATGACGACGAGGTACGCGAGCGGCACATGGCCACGCGTCTCTTCTGCGACGATACCGAACATGTCGAATACCGCGAGCGGGGCCATATACGCCAGGCCGATAAAGACGAGGTGCCTTAGCTTCAGCGTGCGCTTCAGCCCCTCCTGCCCCTTTTTATTTGAGGGTGTGCCGCTCTGGCCCGTCGCACTGGGTGCTGATGGCAACGTTGACATCGATGATCACTTCTTTCTGTATGAGGTTCTCGGCTATGAATTGTGCTGGTGAGGTATGCCCTGCGCGGCGTCGCCGCACGAGCTCTCGCCCACGCTCCAGTCACTGGCGTTTGCTGCGTGCGGGGCGGCTTGTGGCCCGCCCTGCTCGCCGTGACTGTCGTGAATGGCTTCGCCCCTAACAACCGTGAGGTCGGCAGACTGCTGCAGAATTTCGGCCGGCTCCATCGCGTAGAGGTCTCCCGACCACACAACGAGATCGGCGAGGTAGCCGGCCCGCAGCATGCCGAGTTTGTTCTCCTGGTGAAACGCGAAGGCGCCAGCCTGCGTGTAGGCGTGCAGGGTGCGGTCAAGGTCGAGCCGCTCGCCCTGGGTCCAGCCGTCGCTGCCATCGAGGCGCGCTCGAGTCATCGCACTGTAGACCCCAACGAGCGGATCCATCTCGCCGACCTGCCAGTCGCTCGAGAAGGTCACCTTGGCACCCGACTCGATGAGCGAGCGGTACCGCCATGCCCTGTCCCAGCGCTGCTCACCAACGTTCTCCATCCAAGTACCCGCAACGAGGTCTGGCGATGCGTGGCGTGGCTGCATAGCCGCGACCACGCCGAGCTCGGCAAAACGAGGAAGATCATCGGGTGCGAGGCACTCAACGTGCACGATGCCGTGCCGGCTGCGTGTGCCGTTCGCGCGCTGTGCGGCCTCGATCGAGTCGAGCGTGAGGCGGGTGCCCCAGTCGCCAATCGCGTGCGTGTGCACGAGGTAGCCGAGCCGGTCAAGCTCGATGAAAAGCTTCGTGAACTCGGTCGGCTCGAGGCTCGTGTGCCCCCTGTGCCCCGGGCGGTTGGCGTAGTCTTCGAGCATCGCCGCGGTGTGCGGCTCGATCACGTCGTCGGCGTAGAGCTTCACCGGCCCGAGCTTGAAGCGCTCGTGCTGCGGGGTCTCGGCAATCGCCTCAGTGATGCGGGCGCGAAAATCACCGTCTGCGCCAACCGGGTGGTAGATCGCGGCGATCGTGCGCGAGGTCAGCTTGCCCTCGTCGTTCGCCCTCGCGAAGAGGTCGAGCTCGGCAAGGGGCACCTGCGGCTCAACGACCGTCGTGATGCCGAAGCGAGCGGCCATGTCGAGGCTGTTCGTCACCTTGCGGTAGCGGCGGTCTGGCGAGTACATGGGAATATCCCGCTGCAACTCTGCGAGCCCCGAGATCGTCATGGCGCTCGTGTAAAAGTCGGTGATCCACCCCGTGGGCTCGCCCGTCACGCTGTCGCGCTCGGGCTTGCCCCACGCGATCTCGGCCCCGTTGAGAATGCCGAGCTTCGCGAGCGCGGGCCTATTGAGCCACACCGAGTGCTGGTCGTAGGTCGTGATGAACACTGGCTTATCGGTCACGCCCACAAGGTCGTCGGCATTCGGCCTACGCCCCTCGACGACCGAGTAGAGCGCGTTCTCGGCGCAGATCCACTCGAGCTCGGGGTGCGTCTCAGCGAACTCGGCGATGCGCGAACGCACAACATCGAGGCTCTCGACCTGGTCGAGGCTCACCGCGAGGTCGTCGAAGCCGAGCAGCAGGTGGTTGTGCGTGTCGGCGACGCCCGGGGTCACGAGGCGGCCCTCAAGCTGCACCGTGTGGCGAGCGGCTGGCGCGTCGGCGCTCGGCCCCACGTAGGTGATCGTGTCGCCCGTCACGCCGAGAGCTTCGGCCCACGGTTGTTCGGGATCAAAGGTGCGGATCTTGCCGCCGGTGTACAAGGTATCGAGCATCGTCGCCACTCCTGGTGTTATCGCCCGCGGTCTCGCCGCGAACCGAGAAATCTGTGGTGCGCTTGTGGCACCGTACTCACACAAGAATAAGTTATTTTACTCAGATGTCAAAAAACTCTTTTGAGGTTGCCCTCAGGCAGTGAGATACTGTTGGCATGGCACGACCGAGCACCCAGCAGCAGCGCAGACAAGACGTGGTGAACGCGGCGCTCGCCGCAGCCTCAGAGCACGGGCTGCGTGAACTCTCGCTCACCGACGTGGCAAACCAGGCCGGTGTCACCCGCGGCGCCCTGCTCTACTACTACCAAGACCTCGAGGCGATTCTCGTCGAGGCGCACGCCGCCGGCATGGAGCGCGTCGTCACCGAGCGCGAGGCACTCGTCCAGGAAAAACAGAGCGCGACCGAGAAACTCACCGTCGCAATTCACGCGGGACTGCCCCACGGGCCAGACGATGCACTCATGCGTCTGCTCTACGAATTCGACATGCTCGCGGGCAAGTCACAGCTGCACGACGAGCTCGTGCGCAAGCTCTACGACGCACAGCTGAAGCTCTACCGGGACATTCTCGGCGAAGGCGTTGCCGACGGCAGCTTTACACTCACCGGGCCACTCGACACCATCGCGATGAACTTCGTAGCACTCGAAGACGCCTACGGGCTTCACATCGTGGCGGGCGGCAGCGTGACCGTTGCCGAGGCGCTCGGCGCCATCGAGCTCTTCGCCGAGCAGGTCGGCGCGCGGGTTACCCGTTAGCGGCCGGAGCCGTACTGCTGTCTCACCCGAGCGGGAAGATGAGCAGACTACTCGACGCCGTCGCAACGACCTTGCCGTGCTTATCGAGCACCTCGCCCTCGGCAAAAGCGACTCGCCTTCCGGGTTTCGTCACCCTGCCGTTGACGATGAGCGGCCCGCTCTCTTTCGTCACCGGACGCAGGTAGTTGATCTTGATCTCGATCGAGGTGTAGCCGACCCCAGCGGGCAGCGTCGTGTGGGCAGCGCAGCCGAGGGCCGAGTCGAGCAGCGTGCAGACAAGGCCGCCGTGCACCGCACCAATCGGGTTGTAGTGCGACTCATCGGGTTCGCTGACAAAGGTCACCGTTCCCTCACCCACCTCGGCGAGCTGCATTGCCGCGTGAGCGGCGATCGGCGCCCCGGGAAGCTCGCCCGCCTGCATCTTGCGCAGGTACTCGATGCCAGAAAGGCCAGGCATCGCGTCGAGAGCGTCGGTGGGGTCTTGCCAGGTAATAGTTTTCTCACGGTGCGTCATCGCTATCCTTCGCTTCAAAGCCGGCTTCCCCAGCGACTGCTGGCTTCATTCCTAGCTGACTTGTATAATCAAAGTTAGCCAGTTCGGCTACCACGTGTCAACCAAAGGAGCACCATGCAGTGGCTCGACTACGACGCCTCAAACTGCTCGGTCAAACGGGCGCTCGAGATGATTGGTGAGAAGTGGACGCTGCTCATCTTGCGCGAGGCGTTTAACGGCATTCATCGCTTCGACGACATCCGTGACCACCTAGGCGTCTCAGACTCGGTACTCGCCGACCGCCTGCACAAGCTCGTCGCCGCCGGCATCCTGCGCGCCGTCGAATACCAGGAGCCCGGCATGCGCGCTCGCCGCGAGTACGAGCTCACGCCAAAGGGCAGCGACCTGTTTCCCGTCATCATCGCGCTGCTCACCTGGGGCGACAAGTACTACGCCGACGAGGCCGGCCCCGCGATCACCGTGACGCACCGAGGCTGCGGATCACCGCTCTCAAGCGCTGTGCAGTGCGAGAGCGGCCACACGATCGCCGCGGCTCACGAGGGCAAGGCGACACCTGGGCCGGGAGCGCTGGTATCAGCTAGCGCCGAGACTAGAGCAGCTGATGCTGGCGGCGCTCGATGAGCTCTCTCAGCACAATCGAGGTTGAGGTACGAATCACTCCGCGACAATCAAGTATTTTCTGAGTGATGCGGTAAATATCGTCAGAGTCGCGGGCAACCACTTCGAGGGCGAGGTCACTGCCGCCTGAGACCACGAGACACTCAATAATCTCGGGAATCTGCTCGAGATCGGCGATCATATGGTTCAGCAACTCTTGATCAGTCTCGACCGTGATCTTCGCCCGCATCGGCCACCCCAGGGCGGTCGGGTCGATGCGTAGCGAGTGCGCCCGCAACGTTGCGGCGTTCTGCAACCGTTCGATTCGCGCGTGCACTGTGCCTCGCGCAAGACCCAGGCGCTGTGAGAGCGCTTGCACCGTGGCCCTCGGGTCATGTTCGAGGGCCGAAAGAATACGCCGATCAGTGGCGTCAAGTTCACTCATACTGATCAGAATAGCGCTCATGCACCCGATGAGATTGATCATTCTGATCAATGAGAAGTTACCCTCTTGCACAAAACGTAAAAAGGTACTGAGATCGTCGGTAGGCACACCACCGCCATCAACGAAGAGGAATAGGTCACCATGCAGTCAGTTTTTGCCACGTTCGATCACGAGCAGCTCACGGTCGCGACGGGTACCCGCTCGGGTCTCACCATCGCCGTAGCCCTTCACAGCACGGCTCTCGGCCCCGCGCTCGGTGGTTGCAGGCTGTGGAGCTACAACAGCCGTGACGAGGCCGTGGCTGACGCACTGCGCCTCTCAGAGGGCATGACGTCAAAGAACGCGCTCGCAGGCCTCAGCTCGGGCGGCGGCAAGGCCGTTATCGCTCTCGCACCAGGACAGACGTTGAGCCCCGAAGAGCGCCACGCAGCATTTCTCGACCTGGGCGACATCGTCGAAAAGCTCGGCGGGCTCTACAAAACGGCAGAAGACGTTGGCACCACCGCGGCCGACATGGCGAGCGTCTCAGAGCGTACCAAGCACGTGGTCGGCCTGCCTGCTGGTCAGGGCGGGCTCGGCGACCCCGGCGCATACACCGCTCGTGGCGTTCATGCCGCGCTGCAAGAGACGCTGCGTCGACTGACCGGCGAAACATCGGCGAGCGGCCTCCGCATCACGATCGTTGGCCTCGGCCACGTCGGCTCGGCACTCGCGACACAGCTCGCCTCAGAAGGTGCGCACCTCACACTCTCAGACATCAACACCGCCAAGAAGTCGCTCGCCGACGAGCTCGGCGCCGAGTGGGTCTCACCCGAGACCGCGCACACCGTCGAGGCTGATGTGTTCATGCCCGCGGGTGTTGGCGGCATGCTCACCCCGAAGGTCATTAGCGAGCTCAACACGCGCGCCGTCGTCGGCCCCGCTAACAACCAGCTCGCAGAACCTTCAGGCGCCGAGGCGCTCGCAGCGCGCGAAATCCTCTACGCACCCGACTACCTCGTGAACGCTGGTGGCGTGATTTACCTCGGCGCCGAAGACGCGTCGATCGATGAGAAAATCGAGCGCATCGATGCCATCAGCCAAACACTCTCAGAGGTGTTCGATGAGGCGCAGGCTTCGGGCATCACCACCATCGAGGCCGCCGACCGCCTCGTACAGCAGCGTCTCCAGGCGGTGGTAACGGCATAGTCAAGCACTCCCGAGGCGGCATCGCAAACTTCCCCTTGCGAACACTACCTAGGTATATGCAATACTTAGGCACATGAGTGACGCGCAACAGGAACAACGCTGGCCAGCTCCATGGTCACGTGCCGCTCTCGGGACTGCCGTGCTCGCAAGTCTCGAGCTTGGCCCACTTCACGGCTACGGCATCGCACAGGCAGTGAGTGAACGGGGGTTTGGGCGCCCAAAAGGGGGCTCCCTGTACCCGCTCTTGGCCGCGCTGGAGCACGACGGTGCGGTTGTCACAGAGTGGCAGGAGGGACAGAACGGGCCAGGAAAGCGAAACTACGTTCTCACCCCGAAGGGCAAAGCTCGGCTGCAGTCTGAACGAGAAGCGTGGCGCACTCTTGTCGATGCAATGCACAACACAGGAGGCACAGCATGACTCACGAAAACTCCCAGCCTTCGAACCCTTCTCAGTTCGACCAGGTCAATACCGCATTCCGTGACGCACGTGGAGCCGACGCCGACGAACACTGGGCCCGTTCGGCGCAGGCCCGCTTACTGCTCGACGACGTCAGCCCTAAAGTTGCCGAGACAGCGCTCACACAGCTGGTGCCGTTGCTACAGGACGCCAACGAACCCGCAGAAGACCTTTTCGGGTCCGCACACACCTGGGCGCGTGAACAACAGCAGTGGTGGCGCGAGACAGGTGTGCAAGCGTACAGCCGAGACGAACCACTCACCCTCGCAACGTTCCTGAGCTTAACCTTCTCGGTAGCGCTGTGGGTGACGGCGCTCACCATGTTCGTCACACTCATCGATGATGGCTGGACAACCAAGGTTTTCCTACCGATGGTTCTTTTACCCTTAGCCATCGGCCTGATGAGCATATCGGTTCGACAGATCTGGCTACTTGCCTTGCGAAAGTTCTCTCGCCCGAAGGCGATCGCGGTAACGGGAATCTTTCTGCTCGCTGCGGGGGTAGCGCTCGGTGGCCTCGCGGTTGCGAGCAACACTGTAGTGCTCGGCACCGGTTCAACACTGTGGCTTCTCGCCCCGATACCCGTCTACGCTTTGCTGTCTCGCTTCAGCCGTCTCTTAGCCTCTCCCTCTCGACGCCGCCTTCAAGACCAGCACACTTCACCATTGCCCGATGACCAGTGGAGCAGAGGCTTAATGGAACAGCTTCGCCTCCGTCAAGACATCTCCGAAACTGAGATTCGAAGCATTGTGAGCGAAGCACAAGCACACGCGCGAGAGGCAAAAAGCTCGCTCCACGACGAATTTGGCGCGCCAGAGAGTTACGCAGCACGGTTTAGCCTAAAGGCGAGCAGAAAGGCTCGCACTGAGGCGTTTGGATGGACCTCAGGCGCGATACTTGCCGGCGGGCTGACCTGGCTATCAATCGCCACAGCGGGAACAATATTCTCCTGGAATACGGCCTTGTACGGCCTGTTTTTCGTTGCGACGTCACTCTACGCTTTAGCCGCATGGCGACGCTCTGTGACGCAGGAATAACCGAGCAACGCAATCACCTACAGCTCACGCCAGCCGCTCACATCGCCCCGCATCGCTGGGCTGGGCCGTCGACAACATTCGAGAGGGTTCCAACGCTCTTCGTGCATAATAATGAGATGGCCCGCGCGCAAGACATTCTCGACACACTCATCGACGCGGTAGAGGCCGACGGTTTTCGCGCGATCGGCATACACGTGCTCGTGGGCGACGAGGCGGCATCGCATCTGTGGCACAACGACACGCGCCGCGATGTGCAATCGGTCGCAAAAGCCGTCTGCGTTATCGCCGCCGCAATGGCTGCCGACGAAGGAATCTTCGATATTGACGGCCCGGTGTCACAGTACTTCCCGAACGTCACGCTCGGTGAGGGCGTCGAGCACGTCACGGTACGGCACCTGCTCTCGATGACGAGTGGAATCGACCTACCGTGGTCGCCAACCCTCATGACCGACTGGCCCGACCTCGCACACGAGTTCCTCTCGCGAGCGACGCAGGGCAGAACTTTCCAGTACTCGAACGCGAGCACTTACACAGCGATGCGGGCCCTCGCAACGGCAGTCGGCGACGTCTCGGCGTGGGTGAACTCACGCCTCTTCGCACCGCTCGGCATTCAGGAGCCACACTGGGATCGCTGCCCGGGCGGCTGGGTCGTCGCGGGAGGCGGGCTGCATCTCAGTCTCAATGAGCTTGCGCGCTGTGCGCAGCTCATTCGCGACGGTGGCACGTGGCAGGGCACTCGCCTTGTCGACGAGAGGTGGATCACGGCGATGCACTCGAACTGGACAGTCTGCGAGGGCCCGCGCGGCTATGAGCGCTACGCGCTCGCGGGTTGGGATGGCCCGGGAGCGGCGTGGCGGCTCCACGGAGCCTACGGCCAGCTCGTTGTCTTCACCGGCGACGCGGTCGTCACCGTTACGGCCGACGATCACGAGGGCGCAGATCTCATGTGCGAGCGCATCGTGGGCGCGGTCAGGCTCGCCCGATGACGACACCCTCCCGCGGGGCATGGGCACGCGAGCCCCATACCTTCATCGTCGATGAGATTGACTCGCCCACGAGCGTCGAGAGCCCCTTCAGCATTGCCGTCGAGCGGGCCTTCATTCCGGTGCCCCTCGAGTTCGAACCGCACGCACACCGGCTGCACGAGCTCGTGTGGGTGTGCGACGGAACCATGACCGTGAAACTGCCAGACCGCGTGGTCACGATTCCCGAGGGCCAAGGGCTGTGGATCCCTGCGCACACCGTGCACTCGGGTCGCGTCACCGCCGGGGCCTCGCTCATTGATGCCCTCTTCGAGCCAGCCCGCTCGCCGCTCGATTTTGCCGAGCCGGTCGCGGTGCGCATCACTCCCCTGGTTGCGAGCCTGCTCACGCACCTCGAGCAGTCCAGCCTCTCAGTCGACGAGAGGTGTCGCGCGGAGGCCGTCGTGTTCGACGTTGTCGAGCCTTCCCCACACCAGCTGAGCCTCAGGCTTCCGGGCGAAGGGCACATCACCGTCATCGTCGAGGCGCTCGTGCAAGACCCGACGAATACCCGTTCCCTCGCCGAGTGGGCCGAGCAAGTGGGCATCAGCGACCGAACCGTGGCGAGGCTCTTTCGTAAACACACGGGTCTCTCCTTCCTGCAGTGGCGCCAGGTGCTCCGCATCCACCACGCCGTTGCACTCCTCAGCGAGGGTCTCTCAGTGAACGAGACTTCGGAGCAACTCGGGTTCTCTCAGCCGAGCACCTTTATCGCCTCGTTCAAGCGCGTGCTGGGTACGACCCCTGGCTCCTATACCTCAACGGTGTCTGATTCGCCACATTCCCTGTCCTGATTACTTGATTGCGCATTGATTTGAGCGCGGCTACTCTTGGTGAAGCAAGGCTGCCCTAATTCACATCAGACTTAACGCATGATGCATTGGGCCCTGTTTCGTGCCAACATTTTGAGCGCAGGAGCCCCTCATCACTACCCCATTTCTTTCTGCCCAGTCAGCGGAGCCATCACCCTCGCACGGTGGCCCCGGGCGCGCAGCGAGTTCTCTCCGCGCCGAGGGACTCACCATGAGCTTTCGGGACCGCAAAGCCATTGATGACGTTTCGGTTTCACTGAGGCCAGGCCGCGTCACCGCGCTCATCGGCCCGAACGGCTCGGGCAAGTCGACGCTCCTCCGCAGCCTCGCGCGACTGCACACTCCCGCAGAAGGCACGACGGTTCTCGAGCGGGAACACGAAGAACAGCCCACTCCTATTCACACCATGCCTCCCCGCGCTTTCGCGCAAGAGGTCACCCTGTTCGCACAGTCACGCATGGCGCCGCAGGGGCTCAGCCTGCGAGAGGTCGTCGCGTTTGGCAGACACCCCTATCGCAGGCGATTCGCTGGGTTCACAGCTGAAGACCGCAACGCCATCGACGAGGCTCTCCGAGCAACCGGCCTCACCGATATGGCTGACCGTGCAACGGGCGAGCTCTCTGGCGGCGAACTGCAGCGGGTCTGGCTCGCCGCCTGCCTCGCGCAGCAGACCGGCATCGTCCTGCTCGACGAGCCAACAAACCACCTCGACCTGCGCTACCAGACCGAAACGCTCGACCTCATTCGCGACCTTGCCGACGACTACGGTGTCGCGGTCGGCGTCGTGCTGCACGACCTCGACCACGCGGCGAGCGTCGCCGACGACCTCGTCCTCCTGCACTCCGGACGTATCGTCGCAGAGGGCACCCCGCTCGAGGTGCTGACCGAGGCGCACATTTTTGCGGCCTACGAGATTCGCGTGTCGGTCACGGTTGACGAGCGAGCGGGCAGGCTGCGCATTGATCCGCTCAGGCGCCATGCCGCTCGCGTGCCGCGCTAGACCAACAATCGTTACCCACTTCTCTCACTCGAAAGGACACCACATGAAGACACCCAGGCGCGTTACCGCCGTCACCGTCGCGGGAATCGTCGCGCTCACGCTCTCAGCGTGTGGCACGACCGACATTGATGCAGCCGAAGAGACCGCTGACAAAGCGGCAATCTCGCAGAGCTGCACCGCAGACACGACCAAAACTTCGACCGACCCCGTCTCGATGACCGACAGCCACGGTCGCGAGATCAAGCTCGACAAACCGGCTGAGCGAATCGTCGTGCTCGAGTGGCAGCAAACCGAAGACCTGCTGACGCTCTGCATTGCCCCGGTCGGCGCGGCCTCGATCGACGGCTTTGCGACCTACATCAACGCCGAGTCTCTGCCCGAGTCGGTCGTGAACGTCGGCGAGCGCGGCGAGCCAGATCTCGACGCCATCTACGCGACCGATCCCGACCTCATCATCATCGAGGCCAACAGCCCCGATGATGAACTGCTCAAGAAGCTCGAAAAGGGCGACGTGCCGGTTCTCGCGACCGTGGGCACCGACACCAGCGGTCAGATCGAGAACATGAAGAAGGTCTTCTCGCTCATCGCCGAGGCAACCGGACGCACCGAGCGCGCCGAACAGGTCATCGGCGAGTTTGACGATCACCTCGCGAAGGCGAAGACCGAGGTCTCGACAGCCTCGTTGCCGACCACAGACTTCGTCTTCTTTGACGGGTGGATCGAATCAGGCAACGTCGTCATTCGCCCCTATGGCGAGGGCGCCCTGTTCACCGAACTCGGCGAAGAGCTCGGGCTCACCGGGGCCTGGACCGACTCAGTTGACGCCTCCTACGGCAGCGGCGGGGTCGACCCCGCCTACGGCCTCGCGCAGACCGACATCGAGGGCCTCATTGGCGTCGGTGACGTGAATCTCATCTTCGCCAATGACGGAACCCCCGACAGCTATGTGCTCGAGCTCGAAAAGAGCCCGATCTGGAAGTCGCTGCCGGCAGTGAAAGACGAGCGCGCCTTCGAGTTCCCTCCCGGCATCTGGGGAGCCGGCGGTCCACGCTCAAACGAGCAGGCGATCGACGCCTTCGTCGACGTGATCACCGACAGGTGACAACAACCCTTACCCGCGGCGCTGCCGGCCGGGCTCCTGAACGCAGGGGTTTGGCCGGCGGTTTCGCGCTACTCGCGGGGCTCGTCGTCATCATCGCAGCGGTGGGCCTCTGGCACCTGACGCAGGGCACCTCCGGTCTCACCGCGGCCGACCTCTTCAGAGGGCTCCTCGGCGAGCCGGTTCACGTGGGCGGCGTTTCGGTCGATGCCGTGTTTCTCGGCTCACGACTCCCCCGCCTCTTCGCCGGCGTTGCCGTCGGCTTCTCGCTCGGCGTCGCTGGCGCGCTCCTGCAGTCGGTGACGAGAAACCCTCTCGCCTCGCCCGACACCCTCGCCATCACCTCTGGCTCGTACTTCGCATTAGCCGCGGTCGCGGCCTTCAACGTGTCGGTTCCCTTCTGGGCCTCGAGTGGCGTGGCGTTCTTCGGCGGGGTGCTCGCCGCCGCGCTCGTGCTCGGGCTCACCGGCAGTGCGGCAGGCTCGGCAAACACCCGCCTCATTCTCGCGGGTTCGGCAATCTCGATGGCGCTGAGCGCAGGCACCGCCATGCTGCTCATTCTCTTCAAAGAAAGCACGAAGGGGCTTTTCGCCTGGGCCAACGGCTCACTCGCGCAGCTCAACATCGACGCCTCGGTTCGCGCGGCACCGCTCATCGCCGTCGTGCTCACCCTCGCCCTCCTCTTCTCCCGCCGGCTCGACGCTCTCGGCCTCGGCGACGATACCGCCGCCTCGCTCGGGGTCTCGGTGCGATCAACCCGCATGACCGCGGTCATCTACGCCGTTCTGCTCACGAGTACCTCAGTCACGCTCGCCGGCCCCATCGGCTTTGTCGGCCTCGGTGGCCCCGTGCTCGCCCGGCTCCTCGCAAACCGGGTCGCGGCACTGCGCAAACACGCCTTTCTCATTCCCACTTCTGGATTCCTCGGCGCCCTGCTCATTCTGCTCGCCGATGCGCTCCTGAGGGCCGCGCTCACACCAGAGGGCGCCACCACGATTCCCACCGGAATTCCCACCGCGTTCATCGGCGGCATCATCATTATTGTCTTGGCCATGCGACTGCGCGACGCGGGTTCGGCACGCGTCGCATCGAGTGCGTCGTCGATCCGCACCCATCGCCGTTTCGTCACGGTTCTCGTGATCGTCACCTCGCTGCTCATCGCTGCGATTGTTGTCGGCCTGCTCGCGGGCAACGTGTGGTTGCGCCTCGGCGATCTCGCCCTGTGGGCGCAGTCGAGCGCCCCCGACCTCGTTCGCAGGGCCCTCGACGAGCGAGCCGCTCGGGTGGCGGCGGCACTCGTGGGCGGCGCTGCACTGGCCCTCGCCGGAACCGTCGTGCAGGGCACCACCCGAAACCCGCTGGCAGAGCCCAGCCTGCTCGGCATCTCGGCAGGTGCCGGCGTGGGCGCCGTGTTCGTCGTAACCACAGGGTTTGCGGGCGGAGGGCGACTGCCCCTCGTCGTGATGGCCGTGCTCGCGGCGCTCGCGACCTTCGCCCTCGTGACGCTGCTGTCATGGCGCGGCGGCCTTCTTCCCGATCGCTTTGTGCTCATTGGCATCGGTTGCGGCTTCGCGTTGACCGCCGTGACCACGTTCATGCTGCTGAGTTCAGACCCTTGGCAGACCCCGCGCATTCTCACCTGGCTCTCGGGCACAACCTACGGCAGGTCGTTCTGGGATGCGCTGCCCGGCGCTGCCGTGCTCGCCCTCGCGGTGCCCTTCTTCGCCTCGCAGCACCGCGAGCTCGATCTACTCTCGGTCGACGACGACACCCCGAGACTTCTCGGGATCCGTCTCGAACGAACGCGGCTGTGGGTGCTCACCATCGCCGCGGTTCTCGCAGCGGTCTCGGTTGTCGCGGTCGGCGTCGTCGGCTTCGTGGGACTCGTCGCACCCCACTTCGCGCGCACCCTCGTTGGTGCTCGCCACGCCCGCGTGATACCCGTCGCGATGCTGCTGGGCGCGCTGCTCGTGCTCGTCGCCGACACGCTCGGCAGAACGCTCATCTCGCCGGCACAGCTACCCGCCGGCCTCATGGTCGCGCTCGTCGGCGCACCCTATTTCGTGTGGTTGCTGCGCAGGTCGCGCGGGTGAGCTGCATCATTTCGCTTTGCGAGTTCATTTCGCCTTGCGATCAAGGCAAAACCCGTTGCGAAGAATGGCATCGCGAGACACAGGAAGAACCCAACGTTTGCACCCATGAGCAATGAGAACACCGCGAAAACGGCACCTCCTGCGAAGTATCCAATGATCGCTTTGCGTGACGTGAACTTCATCAAGAGCCCCCTCTTCGCCCCGAGTCATTACCGTAGACCTTCCACTCCACAAAACCATGAATCTGCGAAAGATTCAATAATCACGGGCTTATCCGAGTTCGACGAGAATCACGCCCGCGATGACCAGACAGATACCGACAAGCATTCGCTTGGTGAGCGGATCACGCCAAATCGCTCGGGCGAGAACCGCGATCAGGGCGATGCCAACGGCGGTCCAGATGCCGTAAGCGACGGCGACTGGCATGCCCGCGGCAAGGGCAAAGCCGAGAGCGGTGAACGCGAGACCATACCCCGCCACCACCGGCACGAGCCAGACCTTGCGACGAAACCCGTTCGAAGCGCGGAGGCTCAGCGTTGCCACCACTTCACACAGAATAGCGATACTTAACCAGACCCAGCTCACGTCAGCACCTGCTCCGATCCGCCATCTGAGCTTGGCTCTGGCCGCGACCCGGCCTCAATCAGGAATACCCCGACAATGATGACCGCGATTCCGATGACCGCTTGAACGCTCAACATCTCGTCGAACATGATCGCTCCAAGAAGTGCGACCAACGCCACCCCGACGGCACCCCACACCCCATAGGCAACCCCGATCGGCATGCCCGCCCGCAGCGCAAAGCCGAGAAGCATAAACGCTGCCAGGTAGGCGGCGACGGTGAGCGCGACCCAGGCGGGGTGCTCAACCGTTGCACGGAGCGCGAGGGTGCCGGTAACCTCGCAAATAATCGATCCCGAGAGCAACACCCAGGCCCTCATCGAGCAGCCCTCCCCTCGGCGATCTCGATGAGTTCGAGCGCGTGGGCACGAACAGGCCCGAGGTCGTCTGCCTGCATGACGCCTGTCGCCTCTGACATCCACGCCCCATCAGCGCAGAACCGGGCCGCGGTCAGTGGGCCTCGTGCATGCTCAGACGCCCCCTCAAGCGCGAACCAAGGACCAAGCCACTCTTGCCACGCCCCTGATAGCGAGGGATGGTAGAGCGCGTCAGAAAAGATCCAGTAGTCTGCACGCGACACCTCAGCCGTCGTGGCAACCTCAACGTAGGCCCGATACCGAGCGAACACCGAGAGCTCCGCGGGCTCTGCCCCCGCGTGCTCGCGCAGCATGTCGTGCCACTGCTGCGCCGCAAATTCGACCAGGCCCACCATCAGGGCTTGCTTGTTCGGAAAGTAGTACATGAGGCCAGGCTTCGTAAGCCCGACGCGTTTCGCAACCGAATCAAGCGAGAGCGCAACGCCCTCGAGCTTCGTGTGCTCGGCCACGATCTCTTTCGCGGCCTGCATGATTCGTACGGGGGTATCAGCGGTCATCTCTCCACTTTACCATCCGGAAGGTAAAGTGTGACACTCACACGGGTCACGCTCACGCCATCGCGAGGCTGGCAATCCAAGAAATACCGAAGATGCCAATCGCAAAGAACACGAAGATCCAGTTGACGAAGAGCGGAAATGATTTCTTCTCTCGCCCATTCGCCGGCTCATCTTGCACCTCAAGCGGATCGACGACCTCGTCTTCATTACCGCCGCGCAGCGTCGCAATGGTGCCGATGATGGCCAAGATGACGATTGCCGCACCGGAGGTCACCAGAATAGCGAGCGGCGACAGCACAAGCCAGGCCTCGGCCTCCGCCGTTGGCGCAAACAGCTTCGCTGTTGCACTCGTGACAGCGATACCGAGAGCGAGCACCACGAGAAGCCAGCGTTTTCGAAACACTGCACGGGCGTAGAACGGGAACGAAAAGAGCACGACCAGCAGCACAGGAACAGACATCAGAAGCGCCTGGGGTACCGAAAGCAACACGGGGCTTCCTGCGAACCAAGGACCGCTTGCGAGAGCGAAGGCGAGGAACGCCAAAAGGCCCAGTGCCGGCAAGAAGAGCATTTTCAACGCTTGGTAACCTGCCCCTTTCGTAGGGAGCTCAAGCGAGGCAGCGTATTCACGCGCCGGCCCAAAGGCCTCTTCAGCGCCCTGCCCCGAGTCTGCAATGAACTCCCAGACGCTGGCGACCGCGTCGCCGATCACCGGGCCGGGAACTCGACGCATGCGCAGCTCGACAATCAACAGATCGATCCAGTCTTGGTCAGTCATTGTTGCGTTCATGAGCGCCCTTCTTTCCTCATCTTCGTACTGTCGAGATAGTCGCTGGTGCTGCGAGCGAAGAGCAACCAATCGGCACGCATACGCTCTAGCTCGCTATGCCCGAGAGGGGTAAGCGAGAAGTACTTGCGCCCGGGGCCAGTTGTTCCTGGCCGCCACTCAACGCCCACGAGTCCCGCCGCTTCATAGCGGGTCAAGAGCGGGTACAGAGTGCCGCCTTTCACAGACCCCATACCGTTGGCTTCTAAATCGGCGATGATGGCGTACCCGTACGACGGTCCCGGCTCCAACGATTGGAGCGTCAGTAAGCCAAGAACCGCTCGCATCCAGTCACTCGGCCATTCCGGCGACTGCGCGTCGACAACGTTGCGCTTCTCTTGCATAACTAGATTGTATCTCTAACTAGTCATGCTGTCAACCTCTGCAGGGTTGACACACTGCACCACTCAAGCAGCTCAGGAAAGCGCGCGGCTACTCCGTGGCTGCAGGCAAACGTGCGGGGCGCCCGGCAAGCAACCACGCAGCTGGCCCGATGATCGGCACGAAAATCACGACTAGGCCCCAGATCAACGCTTGCCACGAGGTAAGACTTTGGCGATTTCTCCTGATAGAGACGAGCGCAATGGCGATCATGACGACCGTGCAAGCCACGAAAGCGATCCACACAACGTCATATCCAGCGGACATAAGGGGGTTCACGTTAGCGTCCATTGCCATTCTCCGTTACTCAGGCGGGTGATGCTCTCAACTGTCAGTATCGCACGGAGCGAGCTGCTGGCAACGTTTTTCTTACTGCCCTTCTGATTGCCCTGTTCGAAACAGCGGCGTCTCAGCAACGGGCCGGTCGAGCGCCCCGCCGCTTGAAGCCGCATAGTCCTTCGAATACACTTGGCTCAATCGCGCGCAGGTTCTTTGAAAGTGTTCATTGCGGGTAGCCCCTGTCTCACGAAAGGCACGAACCAGTGGCCACCCGCAGCAAACGTTTCTCACGGTCGAGGTACCGAAGCGAAGACCAAATGACACGCTTGACGTTGATGAAGATCACCGCTGAGGCGCTCAAAGGGGTCGTCTACCTGGCAGCGCTGTGTCTCATCGTCTTCGGCTTGCCGCTGCTCCCCCTGCTCAATACCGATGAGGCATACATCGCCGTGATGCCACTCGCTTTCGGACTCTTAGGCGTCGCAACCGTGTCAGCAGTGACACTCCAGAATGGCTCAGGTGACTGGTTTATATCGGGCGTAACCATCGACGCTCTCGGAAAAATCAGCATCTTTGCTGGGATCCTGATGCTCCCCTATTGGGTGCACGGCCTTCACAGCATTCAGAACGTCTATCTCAATACCACCTTGAGCATGTACTGCATTGTGCTGCTCGCTTACCCCCTTGCCTTTGTTTATCGTTCTCCTCAGTTCACAAAGACAACGAAAAGCGTGGCACTTCTCGCGCTCAACATTCTTCCGCTCATGACCTTCGCTATCATCGCCGTGGTCACGTTGTTATCGCTTCGGTGAACACGCTTCGCCTATCGACCCTCCCAGCACGCGGCGTGCAACCTGATCCACCGATCGGCAGCGCGATAGTTACCAGCAAGTGGATCCCAAAGCGACGGCAGAGCCCAACCGACCGGAGTGAAGAGCTTTTCGGCTTCGAACGTTGCACACGCTTCGGCACTGTCGATCGCAACGGGGGCGAGAACCGTCGAATGCCTCGCAGCGTGCAATTGCGCGGCAGCGAGTGTCGCAGTAGCCACCGCACCCGTGTCGAGCCCCGCCAGGTCGAACTCCGAGGGCAGCACCACGTGCGGTCCTGTAAACGTTATGCACCTAAAGGCCGATCATTCTCGAAACCAGGTGACCCGGTCTCACGCTATAAGTGGGCTAACGGCATCAGCCGGTCTCCATTCATCGAGCGCCTCTTCACTCTCGGTGAAGCACGGCCGGAAGCTTCTCGGCCCACGCGAGAGAGTCCCTTACCCCGTCAGCAATGGTCAGCTCGGCGTTCCAATCGAGAAGTCGTGCCGCCTTCGCCGTCAGCGTCGCGCACCCCACAACATCACCAAGCCTAGGGGCAGCTGTCTGCACCTCCAAGGGTTTGCCTGTCGCGTCGCCAAATGCGTTGGCGAGCTCAAACACCGTCGTTCCCGTTCCGGTGCCGAGATTGATAACGTCGAACCCGGCCACCTCAGACTGAGCGATGACCTCATCAAACTTTTGAAGCGCCGCCACGTGGGCACGTGCGAGATCCCACACGTGCACATAGTCACGAAGCGCTGAACCATCTCGCGTCGGCCAATCAACACCTGTTACTGTGAAGGCACCACCGCTTCGATACGCCTCGATCATCTTGCCAAGGGCGTGGGTAGGCTGCGGGTCTTGAAGACCGCTCCGCATACTCGGGTCTGCCCCAATCGGGTTAAAGTAACGCAACGCAATCGAGTTCATCGCCCCGGTTGCTGCGAAGTCACGGAGCACCCGCTCTAACATCCATTTCGAGGCTGAATAAGGACCCTGAGGAGCGACCGCGCCAGACTCATCGACCATATAGTCATCGCCGGCTTCATACATGGAGGCTGTCGAACTCAGGATGAAACGGCGCACCCCAAGCCGTGAAAGCTCCCGCAGAAGGGTGATCGATTTGGCAACGTTGTTCTCGTAATAGTCGAGTGGCACCGACACAGATTCGGGCACGACAATCTTCGCTGCACAGTGGATGACCGCGTCGATGTCAGGGTGCTCAGACACGATGCGCTGGATCAGAGAGACATCGGCGATGTCGCCTTCGTAGTTCGCATACGGCTGCGAGAATTCCCTCAGCCCTTTGCTGTAGTCGTCAAGGATGACGGGCGTGATATCGCTGTCTGAGCAACATGCCGCAATGGTTGAACCGATATACCCTGCTCCACCAGTGATGAGGACCTTCAAACTAGCCTCCAGCCGTTATCTGCACCTGCTGCTTCCACGCAACACCTGTCTTTGTCATGATACACACGGCAAAGAGCGCCTCGTCGAGCAGGGTCGGGATTCGTAGCGTCGAAGAGAGCAGAGTCATCGCTGTAGAGCTCGAACTGAGAAATAAAAAAACTCACCGCTATGGGTGAGTTTTTGTTTTTCCATAAACAACGTAATGGAATGTCGTGAGTTCAGTGGTGGACCTAAGGGGACTCGAACCCCTGACCCCCTGCATGCCATGCAGGTGCGCTACCAGCTGCGCCATAGGCCCTGAACGAAGTCGGGCGAATGCTCGCCCGACAACATCGTCTACCTTAGCGAACTTATGCCCGCTCTGGCAAACCGACGCTCGGCGTGGGTAAATCGAGCGTTGGGCAGTCGCGCCAGAGGCGTTCGATCTCGTAGAAATCGCGCTCTTCGGCGTGAAAAACGTGTACGAGAAGCTCGCCGAAGTCGAGCAAGATCCACCTGCCGCCTTCGCGGCCCTCACGACGATTCGTGCGGTGACCGCCAAGGTTCATCTCTTTTTCGATTCGGTCGGCGATCGCCTGAACGTTACGCTCAACCTCGCCCGTCACGATGAGAAAGGCGTCGGCAAACGGGAAGCGCTCTGACACGTCGAGAGCGACCGGATCGGCTGCTCCCATCGCGTCGGCAGCTTCTGCCGCGATCTCCAACATGGGCTGTGTTGCGGGGGCTAATGCCAAACCAGTGTTCCTTACCGTCTTATTATCCAAAAAGTCCCGACTGAGCGGCCCAGATGCCGCCGCCGATGAGCACGAGAATGAGACCGCCGCCGATGCTCATGTACACGAGCGACTTCTTGTTGTTGTGCTTCACCTCGGGTGCGGTGATGCCGGTCTTCTCGATCGATCGGGCGCTCACCGCTTTGCTAGCCGAGACCGGGGCCGAGTCAAACTCGTTCGTCTCGTAAATGTCAGAGAGGTTGAGCATGTCGATTGGGTCGGTCTCTGCCGTCCCTGCCCCGTCTACCGACTCTTGGAGCTTCGCGTGACCGCCAGTCTCGCCGATCGACTTCGGTAGCTCAATCGAACCGGTAACAAAGAGCTCACCCGTTGAGCCGATGGCTCCCGAGATGCCGTCAGAGCCGGGCAACGTTGGCAGAATGAGCGAAGAGGTACCCGAGTGCACCGATGCGTTTTCATCAGCAACCGCGCGCTCGATCATGTCTTCAAAGCCGGTGCCGGTAGCCGTTCCATTCGTTACCGAACGCTGCGATGGATCATCGAAGATCGGCCGGTCAACCTCGAGCGGCTTAATGTCGGGGAACGTGTAGCCGTCTTCGTCGGCAGCAACCGCTGGCATTGCGGTGGTCGCGGGCGTCTCAGCAGCCGCCTCCGCTGGCTCCTCGACAATGATCTCTTGCTCAGCCTCGGGCGCTTCTTCATCAGCGACCTCGACTTCTACCTCGACAGCCTCAGCCTCAGCCCCGACAGCGTCGCCCTCTGCCATCTCCTGAAGATCTTCAAGCGTCAGCGCTTCGGTGGGCACCTCATGTGCCTCAAAGTCGCTTTGCTCCTCGTCGTCAACAACGGGCTCTGCAGCCGGCTGCTCCTCGACCTCGGGCTCGGCGACGGGATCCGCCTCAGCCTCTGCGGTTTCTGCCGCTTCGGCAGCGGCTTCAGCCTCGGCAGCCTCCTGGGCCTCGCGTTCACGCTCGAGCTCTGCGAGCTTCTCCTGGCGCAGAGCCTCAATAGCCTCTTCGCGCAGCTGCCGCATTTCGCGCCGTGACAGCTGGTTACCCTCGGCATCAACCGTGGGAACCTCGATGAGTGACTCGTCGATCTCAATTTCGGGGGTCTCGACCCCCTCGGCAGCGGTCTCTTCAACCGCGGCCTGAGCCTCTTCGGTCTCGTCTACCGGAAGTGTGGTGTCGGTTTCTTGCGCGAGTTGTTCCATCTCGAGCTGACGGCGTTCTCTGCGTGTGAGCGGCCGTTCTGGAGCGTTGTCACTCATTCGTCGCCTTCCCCGTTGTGATACAAATCGTGCTTGGCTATGTACTGCACCACTCCGTCAGGAACGAGGTACCACACGGGTTTACCCGAGCGCACCCTGCTTCTGCAGTCTGTTGATGAAATAGCCAAGGCTGGTATTTCTAGTAAGCTTACGTGTTCTTCGGGAATACCGTGCAGAGAAAGCTCGTGCCCCGGTCGTGAAACACCGATAAAGTGCGCGAGGTCCCACAGCTCGTCAGCGTCTTTCCAGCTGAAAATCTGGGCGATCGCGTCGGCCCCCGAGATGAAAAACAGCTCTGCCTGCGGGTACAGGGCTTTGAGATCGCGCAGCGTATCGACCGTGTAGGTCGGGCCGATGCGATCAAGATCGACGCGGTTTACCCGAAATTGCGGGTTCGACGCGGTCGCAATCACCGTCATAAGGTAACGGTGCTCGCCCTCGGTGACCCTCAGCTTCTGCCAGGGTTCGCCCGTGGGCACGAAAATCACCTCGTCGAGATTGAAGCTGTCTGCAACTTCACTTGCCGCGACGAGGTGACCGTGGTGAATCGGGTCGAATGTCCCGCCCATGACGCCAATTCGGCGCGGGCGGGCTGCATCGACGGGATTAGTGCGTCTCTGAGCCGTGCTCACGCGCGTATGCCTCAGCCTTGTCTGCGTGACGGTTTGCGACGTCACGGAAGCTGAAGGTCACGAACCCGAGTACGACAAAGATGGTGAGCGTGATCGCACCGAACACTGGTGCGGGGAACGGAAGTTCGTTCACGACATGAACAGCCTCGCTGGCAGCGGCGACTGAAGTGATCAATGACATCGAAAATTCTCCTCGTGACGTAAATGGTCTATCTCTCCAAGTGTAGCCGTTTTCAGCCAGAGAGATTGTGTTGACACTGTTAGTGGCGAATTTGCCCTGTACCTCGCACGAGCCACTTCGTGCTCGTCAGATCGGCGAGCCCCATCGGGCCGCGCGCATGGAGCTTCTGGGTCGAGATGCCAACCTCGGCGCCAAAGCCGAATTCTCCCCCGTCGGTGAAGCGAGTTGACGTGTTGACCATGACAACCGCTGAGTCAACCTCGGTCAAGAAGCGTTCGGCGTTGGCGAAGTCTGAGGTCACGATCGCGTCGGTGTGGTGGGTCGAGTATGCGGCGATGTGGTCAATCGCCTCGTCCATGCTCGAAACGACCTTGACACCCATCGCGAGCGAGTGGTGCTCGGTGCGCCACGTCTCGCTGCTCGCAGCATGCACGCCGCTGTGCTGCGACCTCGCGGTTTCGTCACCCAAGATCTCGACCCCTTCTTCGGTGAGCATCTCGAGGAGCGCTGGCAGCAAACGCTCGGCGGCCGACTCGTGCACGAGCAGCGTCTCGGCAGCGTTGCACACGCTGGGTCGATGTGTCTTTGCGTTGCGCACGATGTCGAGAGCCATCGCTTCCTCGGCACTCGCGTCAACGTACACGTGCACGACACCCGACCCCGTCTCGATCACGGGAACGGTTGATTCGCGCACGACCGCTTGAATGAGGTCGGCGCTACCGCGTGGGATGAGCACGTCGATGTAGCCACGAGCCTTCATGAGCGCGCTCGCGCCTTCACGGCCGAAGTCGTCGATGCTGAGGAAGGCTTCGCCAGGAAGCCCTGCCCCGGTAATCGCTCGCTGCATGACGGCGACGAGCACCTGGTTCGTTTGGGCCGCCGCGCTCCCGCCACGCAACACCGCTCCATTGCCGCTCTTGAGCGCGAGCGCGAGAATATCGACCGTCACGTTTGGGCGTGCCTCGTAGATAGCACCGACCACGCCGAATGGCACGCGCACCTCGCTGATGCGTACGCCGTTTGCGAGGGTGTTGCCACGCACGATCTGCCCGACGGGGTCTGGGAGCGCGATCACATCACGCACAGCGCTCGCGAGAGCGATAATGCGCTTCTCGTCAAGCAAGAGCCGGTCGAGAAGACCGCCCGCGATGCCTTCCTCGGCTCCACGCTGCAGATCTCGCTGGTTTGCCTCGACGATCTCTGGCACCGACGTTTCGAGCCCCTCGGCAATTGCCTCGAGCGCAGCATTCTTTTGCTGCGTGTTGACCGTCACAAGCCCGCGGGCTGCCTTACGGGTGGTGCCGAGCAGGGTGTAAAAATCGTCGCTGAGTGCCATGGGCACCATTCTAGACGATCGCGTCAGCCGCCTCGAACCACGTTCCCGCGTCGGCTCCCTCGAGCACGCCCGCGAGCAGGCTCACCTCGGTAAGCAGCACGGTCGCGCCCTTCTCGGTTGCCAGCCTCGCGGCCGAGACCTTGGTCACGGCTCCGCCAGTGCCCCAGCCCGACTGCGCATCGCCGATCTTGACGCCCTCAAGGGTGTCGCCGTAAGGCACCGAGGCGATGCGCTCAGCACCAATCTCGGTCGGCGGCGCGGTGTAGAGCGCGTCGATGTCAGAGAGCAGAATGAGTGCGTCAGCTTCAAGCATGCGCGAGACAAGGGCAGCGAGCCGATCGTTGTCGCCGAAGCGAATCTCGTGCGTAGCGACGGTGTCATTCTCGTTGATGATCGGGATCACACCGAGTTCGAGCAAGCGCTCAAGGGCACGGCGAGCGTTATCGCGGCTCGTCGGGTTCTCAATGTCCTGAGCGGTGAGCAGTACCTGCCCCGCAATCTCGTTGTGTTCGCTCAGCGCACGCTGATAGCGGTTCACGAGTACGTTCTGCCCCACAGCCGCCGCGGCCTGTTGCGTCGCGAGGTCGTCAGGCCGCTCTTCGAGCTGCATGAATGGCACCCCGGTCGAGATCGCGCCCGACGAAACGAGCGCGACCTCGATACCTCGTGCTTTGAGCTGCACGAGCAGATCAACGAGCTGCGGAATCTGGTGAGCCTTCTCGCCGCTTACTGACGAAGAGCCAACCTTCACGATGATCCTGCGTGCCTCGAGAATCTTCTGCACGCTAGTCATCGTCTTCGCTCCAGAGCCCGGCGCGACGCTCCTCTTCAAGCTCGTCGCGTGCCTCCTGCTTCGCGTCCATACGCGCGTGGTGGCGCTCGCGACGCTCTGCAGTGGTTCGCCTGTTACGCGGATCAAGCCGGTCGTCCTGACCACGTGATCCGAGCATGACCTCGGCGGCACTCGTGAGGCTTGGCTCCCAGTCAAACACGATGCCCGCGCCCTGGCCAATGACAACGGTCGAACCGGGCTCTGCCCCGGCCTTCACGAGCGCGTCATCGATCCCGATCTTCTGCAGGCGGTCAGAAAGGTAGCCCACGGCCTCGTCATTCGCAAAATCAGTCTGCTCGACCCAACGCTCTGGCTTCGTGCCGGTGATGCGGTAGAGGTTGCCGTACGATCCGCCCTCAATCGAGATCTCGAAGGGGCGCTCGCGCACAGCCTTCGGGGTGAGCACGATGCGAGGCGCGGCCTCGGCTTCGGCGATGGCCTGCTGGCGGTGGTCGGTCACGATCTTGCCGAGCGCGAGCGAGAGCTGACGAAGCCCCTCGTGCGCCGCGGCTGATATGAGAAAGACGGTGAACCCGCGCGCCTCAAGCTCTGGTTTCACGAACTCTGCGAGCTCGCGCGCCTCAGGAACGTCGACCTTGTTGAGCGCGACGATTTGCGGGCGCTCAAGCAGTGGCACCTGACCCTCAGGCACCTCGTAGGCCTCGAGCTCACGCTCGATGACCTCGAGATCTGACAGCGGATCGCGGCCTGGTTCAAGGGTCGCGCAATCGAGCACGTGCAGCAGCGCGCTGCACCGCTCAACGTGCCTCAAGAATTCGAGACCGAGCCCCTTGCCCTCGCTGGCGCCCTCGATGAGCCCAGGAACATCAGCGACGGTGAAGCGGAACTCTTCGGCCTCGACGACGCCAAGGTTCGGGCGCAACGTTGTGAACGGGTAGTCGGCAATCTTCGGCTTCGCGGCGCTCATCGCGGCAATGAGACTCGACTTGCCCGCCGAGGGGTAGCCCACGAACGCCACATCGGCAATGGTCTTCAGCTCAAGCTGCAGGCTGCGTTCTTCGCCGGAGGTTCCGAGCAGGGCAAAGCCGGGAGCTTTACGCTGACGGCTCGCGAGACTCGCGTTGCCAAGCCCGCCGAGACCACCCTTCGCGGCGAGAAACCGCGCGTCGGGTTCGGTCATGTCTGCGAGCACATTGCCATCGTTATCGCGCACGACGGTACCGACCGGCACGGGAATCACGAGGTGCTCGGCGTTCGCGCCACCCCTCATATCACCCATACCAAAGCCGCCATTGTCGGCAGCACGGTGCGGCCTACGCTGAAACTCGAGCAGGGTCGTCACCTGCGGATCAGCCACGAGTTCGATGTCGCCGCCGTGCCCGCCGTTGCCTCCATCTGGGCCGGCGAGGGGCTTAAACTTCTCTCGTCGCACCGACACGCAGCCGTCACCTCCGCGCCCTGCCCGTACGTGCAGGGGCGCCTCATCGACGAACGACACCATTTTTCCTCCTGTATACGCAAAAAGCGAGCCGAAGCTCGCCTTTCACGTGGTTATGATCGATTACGCAGCTGCGACGATATTCACAATCTTACGCCCACCGCGGGTACCGAACTCCACTTCGCCTGCTGAGAGAGCAAACAGCGTGTCGTCGCCGCCACGGCCAACGTTTGCACCTGGGTGGAACTGGGTTCCACGCTGGCGAACGATGATTTCACCGGCGTTAACAACCTGGCCAGCGTAGCGCTTCACGCCAAGGCGCTGAGCATTTGAGTCACGGCCGTTGCGAGTTGAACTCACACCCTTCTTTGATGCCATGGTCTTTCTCCTTAGATCTTAACGTTTATGAAGACGAACTACTTGATACCGGTAACCTTCAGGCGCGTGAGCTCCTGACGGTGACCCTGGCGAGCCTTGTAGCCGGTCTTGTTCTTGTACTTCTGGATGATGATCTTGGGGCCACGGAGGTCTTCAACAACCTCGGCGGTGACCTTGACCTTCGCGAGCTTGTCAGCGTCGGTGGTGATCTTGTCACCATCAACGAGAAGCACTGCGGGAAGTTCTACTTTGCCCTTGTCGTCGCCAGCAACACGGTTGATGGTGATGACTGAGCCAACCTCAACCTTTTCCTGACGCCCACCGGCGCGCACTACTGCGTAAACCACTTGTGTACCTTTTCTCTGGTTTGTCCGTGTTGGAGCTTTAGCCACACGGGTGGGCCTTGCTCATCAAGCAACTCACGCGGAGTTGCACCAGCAATCAATATTACGGCAAAACTGCTGGTTCGGTCAAATGACACGGAGTTTTCTCTGAATTATTTATTGATCTTCAAGCTCAGTAAAGAGCTGTTTGGGGTCGACGCCCTGCTGCCTGCGCGTCGCTCGTCGCGAACACAGCCGGCTCTCACCGGTCTCAGGCGCGTCTGGGAGCGCGTTGAGAACCGAATCGAGCAGATCTTTCGGAGCCGCTGCCGCGGCCCTGTCGACGGTCTTTGGAGCCGTGAACGCCTGCTGAACGGCCGCGGCAATGTCGGCAGCCTGCTCGTTACGTGCGCCGTGGTCGGCGCCTGATGGCTGCTGCTCGCCCTGGCTGGCCTCGGCTTTCTGCGCCGCCTGGGCCCGCTTTTGCGACTGCTGTGACTTCGCGCGCGCCCTGCGGGGCTTCGTCGCGGGAGCCTCAGCTGCCTGCTCTCCCTCAGCAGAGGGAGCGATTGTTGAAGCAGCAACCTGGGCAAGCATGTTCTTCGCGCCGTCGCTAATCGCGTGCGGCTGCGACTGCTGCTGACTTTGCTGCTGCTGTTGTTGCTGCTGCTGGTGGTTCTGCTGCTTGCCCCGCTTACCGCTCGAGCGGTGCTGGGTTTCTCGGTGCACCGGCTCCTGGTGCACGATAAGCCCGCGACCGGCGCAGATCTCGCAGGGCTCGCTGAATGACTCGAGCAGGCCGAGACCAAGCTTCTTACGCGTCATCTGAACAAGCCCGAGCGAGGTTACCTCAGCAACCTGGTGCTTCGTACGGTCGCGACTCAGGCACTCGACCATGCGTCGCAGAACGAGGTCACGGTTCGACTCAAGCACCATGTCAATGAAGTCGACAACGATAATGCCGCCAATGTCGCGCAGACGCAGCTGGCGCACGATCTCTTCGGCCGCTTCGAGGTTGTTCTTCGTCACGGTCTCTTCGAGGTTGCCGCCTGAGCCGACAAACTTGCCGGTGTTCACGTCAACAACGGTCATGGCTTCGGTGCGGTCAATCACGAGCGAGCCGCCAGAGGGCAGCCAAACCTTGCGGTCGAGCGCTTTCGAGATCTGCTCGCTGATGCGGTAGCGATCGAAGATGTCGCGCTCGTCCTGGTAATGCTCGAGTCGCTCACACAGCTCTGGCGCAACCTGCTCGAGGTATCGCGAGATAACGCCGTACGTGTCGTTGCCCGAGATGATCATCTTCTGGAAGTCTTCGTTGAAGACATCGCGAACGATTTTGATGAGCATGTCCGATTCTGAGTGCAGAAGCGACGGCGCGTTGTCCTTCTTCGAGCGCTCCTGAATCGACTCCCACTGTTTGGTGAGTCGCTGCACATCGAGCGTCAGGTGGTCTTCGCTGGCACCCTCAGCTGCGGTACGCACGATGACGCCAGCGCCGTCGGGAAGGACCTCCTTGAGGATCTTCTTGAGGCGCGCACGCTCGGTGTCGGGCAACTTGCGCGAAATGCCGTTCATGGCACCGCCAGGAACGTAGACCAGGAAGCGGCCAGGCAGTGAGACCTGGCTCGTCAGGCGTGCACCCTTGTGACCAACCGGATCTTTCGTCACCTGCACGAGCACCTTGTCACCGGGGCTCAGCACATTCTCGATCTTGCGCGCCGACTGTGCACCGTCAAATGATGACCAGTCAACCTCGCCCGAGTAGAGCACTGCGTTGCGGCCGCGCCCGATGTCGACGAACGCCGCCTCCATGCTCGGCAACACGTTCTGCACTTTGCCGAGGTAGACGTTGCCGATGAGCGAGGTCTCGCTCGAGCGCGCAACATAGTGCTCCACGAGCACGTTGTCTTCGAGCACACCAATCTGAATGCGATCGTCGAGCGAACGAACAATCATCTGGCGGTCAACCGACTCGCGCCTCGCCTGAAACTCTGACTCAGTGATGACGGTGCGACGGCGGCCTGCCTCGCGCCCCTCGCGGCGGCGCTGCTTCTTCGCTTCAAGCCGGGTCGAGCCTTTGAGCCGCTGCGGTTCAGAGACGGGTGCGGCCTGCTTGCGCTCCTGGCGCTGTGGCTGTTGGGGCTGCTCATCAGCGCGCTGCGAATCCTGCGGTGAACGACGGCCACTGCGGTTGCGGGTGCGGCGCGATGTCGCGTCGTTCTCGCTCGACTGGGTTTCCCGGTCGAGCAACTCATCAAGATCGATCGCCTCTGAGCGGCGCGACCTCGGCTGAATAGGTGGCACATCGGGGGCAATAAAGAGCAACTCTTTACTCGCCATGAACTGCTCAAGTGGGGTGAGTGGCTCGGGAGTTTCTTCGCTCACGGCGGCCGGCTCCTGCTGAGTCTCGGCTTCTCCCGCGGAGGGCTCCTCAGGGGCCTCGGAAGCCTGAGGATCCGCTGTAGCCGCTTCGTCTGACTCGGGCGCTGCAGCCGAATCAGCCACGGCCTCGGGCTGCGCTTCAGAAGCCACAGCTTTCGTGTCCTGGGGCTCAGGCTGCGTCTCGGGAGACCCTGCCTCCGGGGTCTCGCCCACGGCCTGCTCTGCCCCGGGTTCGTTCTGCTCTGATTCGTATTGTGTCTCTTGCACCATTTCTGGTGAACTCCTTATACCCGTGCTTTAACGTTGCACGGAACTCTTGTTGCGAGAAGGTTCTCGCGAAAACTCTTTGGGATTTCACCCTGCTCGACCGTGCCGGTCGCTCGCTTCATCGATCAGCGAGAAAACTTAACGCACATACATCTGCATGTTGTGCTGCGTCTATTATGCCATGCGGCGCAGGAATGTGGTCGGACTCAACACACATGTTGTAAAGTTTCAGGTTTCTTGCGTAAGAATAATGACTATGGCAACCGAAACCGCCCAGCTTCCCCCTTCACGACGCACCGCCTACAGCGTGTTCAGCATTATTGCTGGCGTCATCGGCCTCTTCGCTTCATTTGAGCTGCTCACCGAGTACCTCAAAACCCTCGTTGAGCCCGACTACTCGCCCAACTGCGACATCTCGGTGCTCGTCACCTGCGGCCCCAACATGGCCTCATGGCAGGGCAGCATTTTTGGGTTCCCGAACGCCATCATTGGCGTCGCCGCTTTCACTGCACCGATCATTGTCGGTGTCGCACTGCTTGCCGGGGCAACCTTCAAGCGCTGGTTCTGGATCGTTTACCAGCTCGGACTGCTCGGCGGCTACGTGTTCGTGTGCTGGCTGCAGTACCAGAGCATCTATGACCTCGGCACCCTGTGCCCCTGGTGCATGGTCGTGTGGACCGTCATGATTCCATTGTGGTGGATCTCGCTCTTCACGAACTGGTCACGCGGACTCTTCGGCGGCTCAGAACGCTTCCGAAACGTTGGCACAACCCTCACCCAGTGGGCCTGGGTCATCATCGTGCTCAACTTCATCGCGATTGCAACCGCCGCCCAGTTCCGTTTGAACTGGCTCTTCACCGAGTTCGGAATCGGCGCTTTCTAGACCCCGCTGCCGCCTTCGCGCTCGCTCTTGCCTGCGCGAAGGCCTCGATCCGCCACGAGTTTGTGCCAGAACGCATCGGTCTGGGCAATCGTCTCTTCGACGGTTCCTGAGGTATCGATCACGACGTCGGCGACCGCGCGACGGGCCTCGTTCGTGACCTGGTTCGCGATACGCGCCCTCGCCTCATCTTCGGTCATGCCGCGCAGTTCGACCATGCGCTCGATGCGCGCCTCATCGGGCGCGTCGGCGACGACCACGAGATCCCAGACGTAATCATGATCGCTCTCAACGAGCAACGGGATGTCATACACGAGCACCCCATCAGGGTTCTCGGCCTCAAGTTCGCTGATCACGCCCGCGACGTGCTGCTGAATCGCGGGGTGCACGATGCCGTTCAGCACCGCAAGCCGTTCGGGGTCGCGAAACACGAGCGCCCCGAGCGCCGCACGGTCAAGGCTCCCGTCGGCCGCGATGACGCCGTCTCCAAACGCCTCGCGCACCTGTTGCAGCCCCGGCGTTCCTGGTTCGACGACGACTCTCGCGAGCTGGTCAGCGTCGAGCGTCACGGCCCCGAGCTCTGCAAGCCGCCGCGTGATCGTTGATTTGCCCGAGGCAATGCCTCCGGTGAGACCGATGAAGAACATCTCTCGATGATACCGCCGCCCAGTCACCGCGAAAAGCGCCATACACTGTTCACATGATCGCGATGCTCACCGGACTCCTGCTCGCCACTGCCGCTGGCCTCAACGCTTACGTTCCGCTGCTCGCGCTCGGCCTGCTCGCGCGCTTCACCCAGCTCATCGACTTACCCGAGACATGGTCGTGGATCGCGAGCGATTGGGCACTCATCGCCCTCGCCGTGCTCTTCGTCATCGAGGTCGTCGTCGACAAGGTGCCCGCGCTCGATTTCGTCAACGATATCGCGCAAACCGTGGTGCGCCCCGCATCGGGCGGCATGGTGTTCAGCGCAGGTCTCTCGAGCGATACCGTTTCGGTGGCTGACCCCGGGGCGTTCAGCGACGTCTCGTTCTGGTGGCCGATGGTCGCGGGCATCGTCATTGCGTTACTTCCCCACCTGTTCAAGGCAATCGCACGGCCCGTGCTCAACACACTGAGTGCCGGAGCCGCCGCCCCGATCGTGAGCGTTGCCGAAGACACGGGTGCCGTGGGCCTCTCACTCGCGGCCATTATCGCTCCCCTTATCGGGCTCGTGCTACTCATCGCCCTCGTCTGGGTCGCGATTCGGGGTATGAAAAAGGCCCGGCGCGCTCGTGCGCACCGGGCCAATTCGCGGAGTAACTAGCGGGAGTTACTTGCCTTCAAGCTGTGACCTGAGTGCAGCGAGTGCCTCGTCGTCGGCGAGGGTACCAGCCGAAGCGGGTGCGCTCTGTGATGCCGAAGATGATGACGACTCTGCGGGGTTGGCGATGGCCTCTGCCTCTGCCTTGATTGCCTCGGCAACCTGCAGCTTGTGAGCCTCCCAGCGTGACTGTGCGGCAGCGTATTCCTGCTCCCACTTCTCGCGCTCGGTCTCGAAGCCTTCTTTCCACTCCTGCGTCTCAGGGTCGAAGCCTTCTGGGTACTTGTACTCGCCGTTCTCGTCGTACTCGGTGGTCATGCCGTAGAGTGCGGGGTCGAACTCGGTGCCCTCTGGGTCGACGCCCTCGTTAGCCTGCTTGAGGCTGAGCGAGATGCGGCGGCGCTCGAGGTCGATGTCGATGATCTTGACGAAGCACTCGTCGCCGACCGAGACAACCTGCTCGGCGAGCTCAACGTGCTGGCCCGAGAGCTCTGAGATGTGCACGAGGCCCTCGATGCCGTCTGCGACGCGAACGAACGCACCGAACGGAACGAGCTTGGTAACCTTGCCCGGTGCAATCTGGCCGATTGCGTGGGTGCGGGCGAATACCTGCCAGGGGTCTTCCTGCGTTGCCTTGAGCGAGAGTGAAACGCGCTCGCGATCCATCTCGACCGAGAGCACCTCGACGGTGACTTCCTGGCCAACCTCGACGACCTCTGAAGCGTGGTCGATGTGCTTCCAGCTGAGCTCTGAAACGTGAACGAGACCGTCAACGCCACCGAGGTCGACGAACGCACCGAAGTTAACGATCGACGAGATGACACCCTTGCGTACCTGGCCAGGAGTGAGGTCCTGGAGGAAGCTTGAGCGGCTCTCTGACTGCGTCTGCTCGAGCAGAGCGCGGCGTGAGAGAACAACGTTGTTGCGGTTCTTGTCGAGCTCGAGAATCTTTGCCTCGATCTCCTGGCCCAGGTAAGGGGTCAGGTCGCGAACGCGGCGCAGCTCGATGAGCGAAGCAGGAAGGAAGCCACGGAGTCCGATGTCAACGATGAGACCACCCTTGACAACCTCGATGACGGTACCGGTAACGACGCCGTCTTCTTCCTTGATCTTCTCGACGTCGCCCCATGCACGCTCGTACTGTGCACGCTTCTTCGAGAGCAGAAGACGACCTTCTTTGTCTTCCTTCTGGAGCACGAGAGCCTCAACGGTGTCGCCAACTTCAACGACCTCGTCGGGGTTCACATCATGCTTAATTGAAAGTTCGCGTGAGGGAATAACACCCTCAGTCTTGTAACCAACGTCGAGCAGAACCTCGTCGCGGTCGATCTTCACAACGGTGCCCTCGATGAGGTCGCCATCGTTGAAGAACTTCAGCGTCTCTTCGACCGCGGCCAAAAAGTCTTCTGCAGAGCCGATGTCGTTGATCGCAACCTGCTTCGGCGCCTTGGCGGTCGTTTCGTTTTTCATGTAATTAAACTCCGATATGAGTATGTAATCGGGCGCATGGAGAAGCCGTTGCAGTTTGGCCCCTGGATTCCACGCGCAGTGGACAGAAATCATCACAAAAGTGACATCTCAGCTTACCGCAGTTTTCTGCGTAACTTCAAGCGGCTCGGGCCTTCTCACCCGGGCGTGTCGCGGGGCACCTGCCTGCTACCGCGAACTACTGCTTGGGCCAGGGTGAAAGCTGCGCGATCCGCCGCCGTTTTTGGGCTGTTGCGGGGTTCTTGCGGGGTTCTTGCGGAGCTGTTGCTGGGCTGCTGCGGAGCTTTCGCCCTCGTTTCGCCCCGCCCCGGCATCTACTTGACGAAAAGCAGGGTGTTTGCGCGTCGACACCCTGCTTTTCGTCAAGTAAACGGGAAAAACACGAGCAGCGACCGGCGGACAGCGACCGGCGAAGCGGCAGCGAGCGGCCGGCAGGCAGCGAGCGACGAACCGCAGCCGGCCACCGGCCTGCTAGTGCGCCGCCGAGTTCCAGTTCTCGCCGCGACCCACCTGCACCTCGAGCGGCACGGCCAGCTCGGCGGCGCCACCCATCTCGGCGAGCACGATCGCTTCGAGAGCGTCCCACTCGCCAGGTGCCACCTCGAACATCAGTTCGTCATGAATCTGCAGCAGCATGCGCGAGGCGAGCTTCGCCTCGCGCATGCGGTGCTCAATGCGGATCATCGCGAGCTTGATAATGTCGGCCGCGCTGCCTTGAATTGGCGCGTTGAGCGCCGCACGCTCCGCGTTCTCGCGAAGCACCCGGTTCGGGCTTGCGAGATCGCCGAAGGGACGACGCCTGCCGAAGATCGTCTCGGTGTATTGGTCGACGCGGGCCTGCTCGACGACCGAGCGGAGGTAGTCGCGCACCCCACCGAAGCGGTCGAAGTAGTCGAGCATGAGCTGCTTGGCCTCGCCGGCAGAGATGCCGAGCTGCTTTGAGAGGCCGAACGCTGAAAGGCCGTAGACGAGGCCATACGACATGGCCTTCACCTTCGAGCGCATCTCTGAGGTCACGTCGGCGGGTTCGACGCCGAAGATGCGAGAGCCGACGAAACGGTGCAGGTCTTCGCCCGCGTTGAAGGCTTCGATCAGCCCTTCGTCACGCGAGAGGTGCGCCATGATGCGCATCTCAATCTGCGAGTAGTCGGCGGTCATGAGGCACTCGGTCTCGGCCGAGTGGGTGAAGGCCTCGCGAATCCGGCGGCCCTCTTCTGAGCGCACCGGGATGTTCTGCAGGTTTGGCTCGGCTGAGGCGAGGCGACCGGTGCTCGCACCGATCTGCTGCAGCGTCGTGTGAATGCGGCCATCGTCGCCGACCGACTTCATGAGCCCCTCGACGATCTGGCGCAGCTTGTTGACGTCACGGTGCTCAAGCAGCGCGTCGAGGAAGGCGTGCGGGCTCTTCACCTGCAGATCAGCGAGAGACGCGGCATCGGTCGAGTAGCCGCTCTTCGTCTTGCGGGTTTTCGGCATATCGAGCTGGTCAAAGAGCACCTCTTGCAGCTGCTTCGGCGACGAGAGGTTCACCTCGCGGCCAATCGCGTCAAAGGCGCGCTGCTGCGCGGCCTGCACGCGGTCGGTGAGCTCAGCATGGTGAGCTTCGAGCAGCGGGGTGTCGATCTCGACGCCGCGCATTTCGAGCTTCGCGAGCACCGTCACGAGCGGCAACTCAATATCGCGATAGACCTCGCCGGTGCGATCCTCGAAGAAGGTCTCGACCTGCGTGTGCAAGCGGCGGGTGTACCACGCGAGCATCGCGGGGGTCGCGATCGACCCTTCCTCTGGTACGAGCTGCTGCGGATCGCCCTCGGGAACCTCTTCACCGAGATAGCGCAGCACGGCGTCGGCGAAGCTCTTCTCGGCCTGCGTCGGGCGCACGAGCCATGCGGCGAGATGAGCGTCACCGGCGAGGCCGCCGAGCTCGACACTGTGGCCCGCAAGCAGCTTCACGAGTGGCTTCGCCTGGTAGACCACCTTGGGTGCATCAGAAGCGAGCCATGCCTCGAACAGAGCGTAGTCGCGCCCCTGAGGTTCCCATACAAACTCAACCGCCTCGTCGGTGGTCGCAATGCCGACCGTCAGCTGCGGCCCCTCGGCGACAACGGTGAGCGCGGGATTCTCGACCCGGCGCAGCCACGCATCAAGCTCTTCGTCAATGAGCAGCTTCGGCTCGGGAAATTCTGGGGTTGCGACCTCGGCTGCGGCTCCAGCGTCGCTACCCGCGGCCGGCACTTCCTGCCCCGAGAGCTTCGCAACGCGCTGCAGCAGGGTGCGAAACTCGAGTCGCTGGAACATGGGCTGCACTGCCGTCATATCGATTTCAGGCCGCATGAGGTCTTTCGGCGCCACGTCGAGTTCGACGTCGCGAACGAGGCGGTTCAGCCGGCGGTTCCGTTCGGCGAGGTGCGCGTTCTCGCGCAGGCTCTCGCCAACTTTGCCACCGATCTCGTCCTGCCTGCGCAGAATCTCGTCGAGCGAACCAAACTGGTTGATCCACTTCACCGCGGTTTTCTCGCCCACCTTCGGCACGCCGGGCAGGTTATCGCTCGTCTCGCCGACCAGCGCTGCGATTTCGGGATACTGCTCGGGCCGCACCCCGTACCGCTCCATGACCTTGTCGGCATCGTAGCGGGTCAGTTCAGACACGCCCTGCTTTGAGGGGTACAGCAGCAGAACGTTGTCGTCGACGAGCTGAATCGTGTCGCGATCACCGCTCACAACGAGCACTTTAAAGCCCTCGGCCGAACCTTGTGTAGCGAGTGTCGCGAGAATGTCGTCGGCCTCGTACTGCTCTTTTTCGATCGTGGTGATGCCCATCGAGTGCAGTGCCTCTTGGAGGAGCGGGATCTGCCCCTTGAACTCTTCGGGCGTCGCGCCGCGAGTGCCCTTATATTCGGGGTACTCCTCGGTGCGGAACGAGTGCCGCGAGATGTCAAAGGCGACCGCGAGGGCATCGGGGTTTTCGTTTTGCAGAAGGCTCAACAACATCGAGATGAAGCCGTGAATGGCATTCGTGTGTTGGCCGTCGGCGGTACGAAAACTGTCGACGGGAAGCGCGTAAAAAGCACGGAAGGCAAGCGAGTGCCCGTCAATGATCATGAGTGTAGGCTGAGCTGTATTCGACACCCTCTAAGACTACAAGTCTTCGCCGAAACATTCAGGAGCAAAGATGACACAGCACACGCCAGCAGAAAACCTCGACGGTCTCGAATTCGTTCGCACACGTGGGCTCGGAGCTCTCGCCGACCGCATGGGCATCACCATGAAAGAGTTTTCGCGTGAGCGCGCCGTGGCAACGATGCCGGTCGAAGACAACACCCAGCCGATCGGGCTGCTGCACGGCGGCGCCTACTGTGTGCTCGGAGAGACCCTCGGGTCGATGCACTCGAACCTCATCGCCCCCAAAGGCAAGGTTGGCGTGGGCATCGACATCAACGCGACGCACACCGGCTCGGTAACAAGCGGATCGGTGACAGCCGTCTGCACCCCGATTCACGTGGGCCGCTCACTGAGCGTCCATGAGATCGTCATTAGCGATGAGGCCGGGCGACGCTGCTCGACCGTTCGCATCACGAACATGTACAAAGACCTGCCCTCGAACTAGGTTCGGGACAGGTCTTTTCGATCGAGCTGAGGCGCTTGCGGGCGCCGACTGGCGGCCCGCAAGCGAGCGAAGCGTTACGCCTTCGTCTGCGCCCCCAGCTGATCGATGATGGTCTTTGCGACGTCTTGCATCGTCAGACGGCGGTCCATTGACGCCTTCTGAATCCAGCGGAACGCCTCAGGCTCACTGAGCCCCATCTTGTCGTTGAGAATGCCCTTGGCACGGTCAACGAGCTTACGGGTCTCGAAGCGCTCTGCGAGGTCAGCGACCTCGTTCTCGAGCGCCGTAATCTGCTGGAAGCGCGAGATTGCGATCTCGATGGCAGGCAGCAGGTCAGCAGGCGTGAAGGGCTTCACCACGTAGGCGAGGGCGCCCGCGTCGGTTGCACGCTCGACAAGCTCTTTCTGGCTGAAGGCAGTCAGGAGAACAACGGGAGCGAGGTGCTCTTTGTTGATCTCTTCTGCCGCAGAGATACCGTCAAGCTTCGGCATCTTGATGTCCATGACAACAAGGTCGGGCTCAAGCTCGCGCACCAGCTCAACAGCACGTTCACCGTCGCCGGCTTCGCCGACAACGTCGAAATCGTTGTCGCGAAGGGTCTCAACAATGTCCATGCGGATGAGAGACTCGTCTTCGGCCACGACAACGCGGCGTTTGGTACTAGGGGTAATTTCTTCGTCAGTCACACCACTAGCGTACGCCACAAACGTGAAAACTCCATGCTGATTCCTCACAGCTCCGTGAAGTTTTTTTGCGAGAATGCTCCATTCTGGCCGACCACTGTGGAAAAAATGAACGCCGTTCTTTCGTTTGCGGGTTTCCGCTCCCCGCTAGAGCGATGTTGTCACGGCAATCGCGATCGATCCGCCACGGCTTTTCGCAGAGTGCACGAAGGGCCCTCCCGCAATCAAGCGAGAGGGCCCCTCGTGTTTGGTACCGGATGTGGGACTCGAACCCACACGTCTTTCGACAACGCATTTTGAGTGCGCCGCGTCTACCGATTCCGCCAATCCGGCATTCGGCCTTTCGGCCACGAAGTAACACTACCCTACGGCAGCCCCTCCGTAAAAATTTGTTGCGCGATTACTTCGTTTCTGAGGCAACCTTTGCACCGGGCTCGAGGCGACCGCTCGCTTCGCCCAGTCGGTGAATGCGCAGCGTGTTCGTCGTGCCGACGACACCCGCCGGAGTGCCCGCGATCACGATGACCGTCTCGCCGAGGTGCTCAAGGCCACGTTCAAGCAGCACGTCATCAACCTGGGCGAACATCTCGTCAGTCGAGGCAACGCGTGCCGTCTCGTAGCTTCGCGCGCCCCACGTCATCTCAAGCTGGCGGCGCACCGAACTGCTCGGGGCGAAGCTGTAGATGGGAATCGGGGTGCGCAGGCGTGAGACTCGGCGAACCGTGTCGCCCGACTCGGTGAAAATGCAGATGCTCTTCGCTCCGAGTGTTGCCGCGACCTCTGCCGCAGCGAGCGTGAGCGCGCCACCCTGGGTCTTCGGCCGCGTGCGCATCGGCTCAATGCGCTCCAGCGCCTGTTCTTCGGTCGACTTGATGATGCGAGCCATGGTCGAGACCGCTTCAATGGGCCACGCGCCAACACTCGTCTCTCCTGACAGCATGACCGCGTCAGCACCATCGAGCACGGCATTCGCGCAGTCAGAGACCTCGGCGCGCGTTGGCCTCGGGTTCTCGATCATTGACTCGAGCACCTGGGTCGCAACGATGACGGGCTTCGCGTGTTCGCGGGCCAACGAAATCGCCTGCATTTGCACAACAGGAACCTGCTCGAGGGGCAGTTCAACACCGAGGTCGCCACGAGCAACCATGATGCCGTCGAAAGCGTCGACAATCTCTGCAAGGTTCTCGACAGCCTGCGGCTTCTCTATCTTGGCGATCACTGGCAGGCGAACGCCCACCTCGTCCATGATCTCGTGTACACGCTCAATGTCTTTCGCGTCACGCACAAACGAGAGCGCAATGTAGTCGACGCCGAGCTTGAGTGCCCAGCGCAGATCGTCTTCGTCTTTCTCAGAGAGCGCGGGAACGTTGACTGCAACGCCGGGCAAGTTGATGCCCTTGTTGTTCGAAACGTCTCCTGGCACCTCGACAACCGTGTGCACGGTGTCTTCGGTCACGCGGGTCGCGCGCAACGTCACTTTACCGTCGTCAATGAGCAGCGGATCACCGACACTCACATCGCCTGGGAGCGCCTTGTGCGTCGTGCCGCAGATCGTTGCGTCGCCAACAATGTCGCGCGTCGTGATCGCGAATTCGTCGCCCTCTTCGAGCGAGTATGGTCCGCCTTCAAACTTGCCGAGGCGAATTTTGGGACCCTGCAGGTCTGCGAGAATCGCGATCGGTCGCCCGACCTCTTCTTCGGCGCGGCGAATGTTGCGGAACACGCCCTCATGAATGTAGTGCTCACCGTGTGAGAGGTTCATCCTCGCAACGTTCACACCAGCCTGAATGAGGGTGAGGGTGTTGCCGTAGCTTGAAACCGCTGGGCCCCACGTGGCGACGATCTTTGCGTGACGCATGATGCTCCTAATGGCCTAGTTGGCCGGCTGAGGGTTGAGCTTTGGTGAGGTGTGCTCGAGCACGTGGTAGTACTCTTCGGGGTCGTTCGTTGCGACGAGCGCGAGTTCATCGTTGCGCATGCGGCCGGGCAGGTACACCGATGCTTCGAGGCCTGGGTGCCTGCGGCGCTGGACGAAGTACAGTACGACGCCGAGCAGAACGATCGCAAAGGCCATGAGCACGTTGGTGCGGAAGCCGAAGAACTGGTAGCTCGGGTCAACGCGCACCGACTCGATCCACGCGCGGCCGATGCCGTACCAGATGAAGTAGAGCGCGATGAACTGGCCCCAGCGAGGCGCGAGGCGCTTCTCGATTGCGAGCAGCACAACGATGCCCAGAATGTTCCAGATGATCTCATAGAGGAAGGTCGGGTGGAAGAGCGTTCCCTCAGGCATGCCAACGGGAAAAGCCGGGTTCGTCGTCTCGATCTCGAGACCCCAGGGCAGCGTGGTCGGGCCACCGAAAAGCTCATGGTTGAACCAGTTGCCGAGGCGGCCAACAGCCTGAGCAAGAAGCAGGCCAGGAACGAGCGCGTCTGCGAACGAGAAAAAGCGAACACCCGTGAGGCGTGACGCGATGAGAATACCGAGTGCACCGCCCAGCAAGGCACCGAAGATTGCGATGCCGCCGTGGTCGATACGAATAATCTCGATCGGGTTCTTGCCGGGGCCAAAGTAGTCGCCCGCGTGGGTCAGCACGTGGTAGAGGCGCGCACCAACGATACCGAGCGCAACCGCCCAGAGGGTGAAGTCGAGCGCGACACCAGGCTCTCCCCCACGCTTGGTGAGGCGTGACCCCGTCCAGATGCGAGCAACGACCATGCCGGCGATGAGGCACAGTGCGTAGTATGCAATCGGAACAGACCCGATGTTAAACGAGTTCGTGTCAGGGCTCGGAATGCTCATGAAAAGCATCAATGCAGCCTACTTTCTTGTCGGTAACGTCTCACACCATCTTAGACGGCGTAATACCAGTGTGCGGCTGAGCGTTGAGGCTCTGCCAAGGTTCGTCTAGCGGAGTTTTCCGGTCGCGAGTTCTTCAGCGACCTGTTGCACGCGCGCTACCCCGCCCTCGGCGAGGGCCTTTACGAGCGCAGAGCCCACAATGGCGCCGTCGGCGTACTCAAGCACCTCGCGCACCTGGGCTCCCGACGAAATGCCGAGGCCAACGCAGCTGTTCTCACAGCCCACGTCACGAAGCCTGCCGACAAGCTCACGCGCTGCATGGTCGACGTCGGTTCGAGTACCCGTGACGCCCATGGTCGAGACCGTGTAGACAAAGCCACGGCTCAGTTCGCTAATACGCTCAAGACGCTGCTCGGTCGAGGTCGGGGCCGCGAGAAAAATGCGATCCAGTTCGAACTGATCAGAGACGCTGATCCACTCAGCTGCCTCGTCGGGAATGAGGTCTGGAGTGATGAGGCCCGCGCCACCCGCGTTCTTGAGACGCTCGGCGAAGTGTTCAACGCCCTGGCTCATGACGAGATTCCAGTACGTCATGATGACGACCGGAACGTCAACGCGTTTCGTGAGTTCTTCGATCGCGGTGAACGCGTCAGCGACCTTGACACCGTTTTTCAGTGCCTCGACGGTGGCGGCCTGAATCACAGAACCATCCATGCCCGGGTCTGAGTATGGAAGGCCGAATTCAATAATGTCGACGCCTCCGCGCACGAGAGCCTCTGCCGCATCGATGCTTGTCGCCACATCGGGAAACCCGACCGGCAGGTAACCGATGAGGGCACCCCGCGAGTCGTCACGGCGAGTGCGAATCATGTTCGTGACTTGGCTCATGACGCCTCCTGGCCTGCTGAATCGAAGAGGCCGAAGTACTGGCCCGCGGTTTCCATGTCTTTGTCGCCGCGCCCCGAAAGGCTCACGAGCACCGTCTCGTCTGGGCTCATCGTCGCGGCAAGTTTGAGTGCGCCAGCGAGCGCGTGCGAAGACTCGATCGCGGGAATGATTCCCTCGGTTCGAGAGAGGTCGAGCAGCGCCTGCATCGCCTCGGCGTCGGTCACGGGCTGGTACTGAGCGCGCTCAATCGAGTGCAGCCACGCATGCTCGGGGCCGATGCCCGGGTAGTCGAGCCCTGCCGAGATCGAGTGAGAATCGAGGGTTTGGCCGTCTTCGTCTTGCAAGAGCAAGCTCTTCGCACCGTGCAGCACGCCGGGCCGACCAAGCGTCAGTGTTGCCGCGTGCTTCGAGGTCTCGACGCCCTCACCGCCGGCTTCGAAACCATACAGCGCAACCGCTTCGTCGTCGAGAAAGGCGTGGAAGATGCCCATCGCGTTTGACCCGCCGCCCACACAGGCTGCGATCGCGTCGGGAAGCTTGCCGGTTCGCTCGAGCATCTGCTCGCGCGCCTCGACACCAATGACACGTTGCAGGTCGCGCACCATCTCGGGGAAAGGGTGAGGGCCCGCGACCGTGCCGAACACGTAGTTCGTGGTCTCGACGTTGGTCACCCAGTCGCGAAATGCCTCGTTAATCGCATCCTTGAGCGTGCGAGTGCCCGCCTGGACCGCGATGACCTCGGCGCCGAGCAGGCGCATCCGGGCGACGTTCAAGGCTTGGCGTTCGGTATCGACCGCCCCCATGTAGATGGTGCATTTGAGCCCGAACAGCGCTGCCGCCGTCGCGGTCGCGACACCGTGCTGCCCCGCGCCCGTCTCGGCGATGATGCGATCTTTGCCGATGCGCTTTGTCAGCAGAGCCTGACCGAGAACGTTGTTGATCTTGTGCGAACCGGTGTGGTTCAGATCTTCGCGCTTCAGGAAAATGCGCGCACCACCAGCGAGTGCCGCGAACTTCTGCACCTCGGTAATCGGCGAGGGCCGTCCCGTGTAGTCCTTGAGTAGTGCGTCGAGTTCTTCGTGGAAGGCGGGGTCAGCCTTGGCGGCTTCCCAAGCAACCGTGAGATCGTCGAGCGCTTGAATGAGCGATTCGGGAACAAACCGACCGCCAAAATCTCCGAAGTATGGGCCCTGAGCTTGGCCGAGCCCCTCTTGCTTCGTCATCGAAACCTCTATCTGTGTTATCTGATGGTTAGGCAACCTGGGTGAATGCGCGAACAGCTTCGCGCGGTGCGCCCTCGATCACGAGTGCCTCGCCGACGAGCACCACGTCAGCCCCGGCACGGCGGTAATGCTCGACGTCGTCGACGCCACGAACAGCCGATTCAGCAACCTTGATGGTTCCCTTCGGAATCACGTCGCTCACGCGACCAAACAGCTCGCGATCGAGCTCAAAGGTCGTCAGGTCACGTGCGTTGACGCCAATGAGCTTGGAACCCAGCTGAATCGCGCGGTCAACCTCTTCGTCAGAGTGCGCCTCGACGAGTGGTGTCATCCCGAGCTCAATGATGAGTTTATACAGCGACTCGAGCGTCGATTGCGGAAGCGCCGCAACGATGAGCAAAACGAGGTCTGCCCCAGCAGCCCTCGCCTCGTACACCTGGTACGCGTTACCAATAAAGTCTTTGCGCAGCACAGGAATGTTCACAAGCTGGCGAACACTGCGCAGATCGTCGAGCGACCCCTTAAACTTGCGTCCCTCGGTCAGCACGCTCACGGTGCTCGCACCGCCAGCCTCGTACTGCATCGCAAGTTCGTGAGGCTCGGGAATCTCGGCGAGGTCGCCGCGAGAAGGACTCGCACGCTTGACCTCGGCAATCACCTTCATATGATCGGCCGGAGCAAGAAACTCGAGCGCGTTCAACGCTGCAGGGGCCTCTAACGCAAGCGCTTCGAGGTGGCTCAGTGGTAGCTGAGCCTCCCTCGAAGCAGCATCGTCAAGCGCCCCGCGAAGCAGGTCGTCTAGCACGGGTTAGTCGTGAGACTTAGGAACGAACTTTGGTCCCTTAACGCCGTAGCCTGCTTTAGCCATGATCACGCCTACCAGGAGACCAAGCACGAGCACGCCGGCGCTGATCCACACCAGCCAAGCCTGGTGGAAGAAGAAAGCAACCGTGCCCACAGCAAATGCAAGCAGCATAATCAGCACTGCAGTCCATGCAGCCGGTGAATCTCCGTGGCCATACTCATCAAGGCGGTCAGTCATGAATCTCCTTTTATCAAGTCTTCACATCACAGTTTAGCCGGTCGCTCGCAAATGAGCGAACTCTCGCCCGGCGTGGTTCAGGAGCGACCCGGCGCTTCTGCGCTGTCGTCGCCGCCACCGAAGTCTTCTGGCCCAAGTTCATCGCTCGGATCGTCGCCCTCAGAGAGTGCATCCCAGTCGGCAATCCGGTCGGCTGAGCCATCGGGACGCGGCGCCTTCTTCTCGCGCGGCGAGCCCTTCGCTTCATACCGTTTGCCGCCCTGTGCCCATTTCCAGCCAAACACCGCGACCCCGATGCCCACGAGCAGCACAAGCAAACCGAGCACCACCGTGACCGTCGGCCACACCGTGACCTGCATGAGGTCAACGACCTCGATGGGCGATGACGAGAGAATGCCCGTCGCCTCGGCAATCGAAGCTTTTGCGAAGTCGATCTCGGCATCTTGCCCGCCGAGCACTCCAGCGAAGGCCGACCAGGCGATCCACCCGCCAAACACCGCGGTGAGCGCGCCGAGGGCAACCCTGAGCGCGCGGCCCGCAATGCCGAGCACGGCGCCGATAGCCAGGAGCGCAATCGCCACCGGCATGAGCGCCTTGTTCCCCGCGGTTCCCGTCACTGTCACGTCACCGTGGGCGGCAGCACTCGGGATGAGCTGCAGTTCAAGCCAGGGCCTGGTACTCGCGAAGAGCATCGCCACCGCGAGTAGCAGCAGCAGCGAAACAAGGTTGCGTTTGGTCATGCCTACGTTACTTCTCCTCAACGAGTGTGTTTGCGATTGCGACTGCACGCAGCGGCGCGGCCGCCTTGTTGCGGCATTCCTCGTCTTCCGAGGCGGGAACCGAGTCGGCAACGATGCCCCCACCCGCTTGAACCGTCGCAATACCCGAGCGGATCGTGGCCGTTCGAATCGCTATCGCGAGGTCGGCATCGCCCCCGAGCCCGAAGTACCCGACAACCCCGCCGTATACTCCCCGGCTTGCCGTTTCGAGCTCATCGATGATCGCGAGTGCTTTCGGCTTCGGATCTCCTGACAGCGTGCCCGCCGGGAACGTTGCCCGGAGCGCCGACACCGGCGATTCCTCGGGTCGAAGCTCACCCTCAACTGTCGAAACGATGTGCATGACGTGGCTGTAGCGCTCGATGCGCATGAGGTCGCTCACGTGCACACTCTCGGGCACGCAGAAGGTCGAGAGGTCACGCTTTGACAGGTCAACGAGCATCTCGTGCTCGGTGCGCTCTTTCTTGTCGGCGAGCAGTTCTTTCTCGAGCTGCAGGTCGTGACTCGCGTCGGTTCCGCGCGGCTTCGATCCGCCAATCGGGTGCGTGATCACCCGGCCACCGTTGACCGTGATCAGAGCTTCAGGGCTCGAACCGACGACCGAGAACGGCTCACCATCGTGCCCCTCATACGAGAGCAGGTACAGGTAAGGGCTCGGGTTGAGGTGTCGCAGCACGCGGTATACGTCGAGCGGATCGGCCGTGCACTCGCTGTCGAACCGCTGCGAGACTACGACCTGGCCGGCCTCGCCCTCACGAATGCGGTCAATGGTGAGTTGAGCGAGCCTGAGGTACTCGGCCTGCGGCGTGACCCGCTTCGCCTCGGTCACCGCCTCGCGGTTGAGCGTCGCGACCGGCGCCGCCGCACTCGCGGCGAGTGAACGTTGCAGCCCGTCGAGGCGGGCCTGCGCATCGTCCCATGCGTTGTCGAGCGGCACTCCCTCTTCGTCGGTCAAAACATTGGCGATGAGAATGACCGAGCCCTCGCGGTGATCGATCACGATAAGTTCAGAGACGAAGCTCAGCCCCTGCACGGGAACCGCGGCCGGGCCAAAGCCTGGGTCTGGCAACGTCGTCTCAATTTGGCGGATCGTGTCCCACCCGATGTACCCCACGAACCCGCTTGTCAGCGGCGGCAGCCCGTCAACCTGATCGGCCTTCCAACGCTCGTAGGCGGCCTGCACCGCCTCAAGTGGCTCAAGCGAGACGACGCCCCCTGGCAAGAGTCGCTCTTCAGTCATCGCCGATTCAGGGCTCGCTGCCCAGTAGGCGCGCCCGTCTCGCTCACTCAGGACACCGAAAGAGCCGGCGCCAACGAACGAAAAGCGGGTCCATACCCCGCCCTGCTCTGCCGATTCGAGCAGGAAGGTTCCGGGTCGCGATGCCGCGACCTTTCGGTAAATGCTCGCCGGAGTATCAGAGTCTGCGAATACCTCACGGCACACAGAAACGATCGGGTTCGTTGCTGCCGCCTGGTCAAAGGCGGCACGGGTTGTCGTGAGGGTCATCGGGTCGCTTACTCGTCGGTGATTTCGGTGACGACAGCAGGAACATAGCCGTCGATGAAGCAGGTTCGGGTGCCGGTATGGCAAGCGGCGCCCTGTTGAATAACTCTGATGAGCATCGTATCTTGGTCGCAGTCAAACGACACTGAACGCACGTACTGCCTATGCCCGGAAGTATCGCCCTTGCGCCAGTACTCAGAGCGTGAGCGCGACCAGAAGGTCACGCGCCCCTCGGTCAAGGTGCGTCTGAGCGCCTCACGGTTCATCCACGCGAGCATGAGTACGTCGAGCGACTCATCGTCCTGAATGATCGCGGGCACGAGGCCGTCATCGGTGAAGGTGATGCGGTCAAGATACGGAGTGATCTCTTCCTCTGACACCTCGTCGCGAAACAGCGTCATTTGGTTACCTCGCACCCTGCTGCGGCGAGCGTCTCCTTGACGGCCTGAACCGTGAGGGTGCCATCGTGAAACACGGAGGCCGCGAGCACGTGTGCCGCGCCTGCCTGCACCGCGGGAGCAAAGTCTTCGAGCTTGCCGGCTCCACCCGAGGCGATCACGGGCACCTGCACGGCGGCTGCGATCTGGGCAGTGATGTCAAGGTCATAACCGTCGAGGGTTCCATCGGCGGTGAGCGAGGTCAGAAGAATCGACCCCGCACCACGCGAGGCAACCTCTTCGGCCCAGGCAACCGCGTCAACGTTTGCTGAGGTCTTACCGCCGTGTGTGAGCACGGTGTAGCCCGAGTCCTGCGCCTTATCGACTTTGACGTCGATCGCAAGCACGAGCGCGTCAGGCCCGATGGCTTCTGAGAGCTCGGTTACGAGTTCAGGACGTTGGATCGCGGCGCTGTTGACGCCGACCTTCGTTGCACCCGCTTCAAGCAGTTTCTTCGCGTCGTCGACCGAGCGAACGCCACCACCGACCGAGAACGGAATCGGAATCTCTGCCGCGACGCGGCGCACCATGTCGACCGTGGTGCCGCGTTCTTCGACCGTGGCCGAGATATCAAGAAAGACGAGTTCGTCTGCGCCCTGGGCGACATAGCGCCTCGCGAATTCAACGGGGTCGCCCTTATCTTGGAGGTCGACAAAGTTCACACCCTTGACAACCCTCCCCCCGTTAACGTCCAGACATGGAATTACGTGCACGGCTGCCATTTCAGCTCCCTTCGGAATGAGTGTGTAGTGTCAAATCCTCGCAGCGTGAATCGCGGTTACGAGAATGGCTTTCGCCCCGATGGCCTGCAATTCGTCCATGATGTCGGCAGCTTCGTTGGCCGGTACCATGACGCGAACGGCGACCCACTCTTCATCAAAGAGCGGCTGAACCGTGGGCGATTCAAACCCTGAGGCAATTGCCGTTGCTTCTTCGAGCTTCTCGGCGGGCAGGTCGTAATCCATGATCACGTAGTTACGCGCCACGAGCACGCCCTGCAGCCTGCGCAGTAGTCGATCGACGGCGCCATTGTGTTCATTCGGGCCACCGATCAAGAGTGCGGTTGACTCGAGAATCACCGGGCCAAAGATTGAGAGGCCTGCGGCCCTCAGGGTTGCCCCGGTCGAAACCACGTCGGCGACCGCGTCAGCAACACCCAAGCGCACCGCTGATTCGACGGCTCCGTCAAGTTTGACGGTGACCGCGTGAATGCCGCGCTCAAGCAGGAAATCGTCGACAAGCTTCGGGTAGCTCGTTGCCACGCGCTTGCCTTCGAGCTGCGCGAGGTCGGTGATGCTGTCTGCGGGAGCGGCAAAGCGGAACGTCGAATCTGCGAACTGCAGTTCGGCGATTTCGTAGGCTCCGGCTCCTGAATCCCTCAGCAGGTCACGGCCGGTGATGCCCACATCGAGCGCACCCGATGCCACATAGGTCGCAATGTCCCTTGGACGGAGGTAGAAGAATTCAACGCCGTTTCGTTCGTCGGCTGAAACGAGTGTTCGTGAGTCGCGACGGCCGTTGTAGCCGGCTTCTGCAAGCATTTGTGCTGCAATTTCAGAGAGTGAACCCTTATTTGGAATCGCTACGCGAAGCATGGGGGCCTTTCAGAGTGAGGTAACAGAGAAGGTTTGAGTGCGTTCGATCACAGATGTCGATGGACATCGTCGAGCGTCAGACCCTTCGCGACCATCATCACCTGAAGGTGGTACAGCAGCTGGCTGATCTCTTCAGCGAGCGCTTCGTCGCTCTCGTACTCTGCAGCCATCCATACCTCGGCTGCCTCTTCGACAATTTTTTTGCCGATTGCGTGTACTCCGGCATCGAGCTGCTTCACCGTTCCGCTGCCCTCTGGGCGCGTACGTGCTTTCTCAGTCAGCTCGACAAAGAGTGTGTCAAAGGTTTTCACGTTCACCATCGTACCGCGATTCTTAGGCTTTGGTGTGCACATGTGCGTTTGCTGCTGCTCGCAGCTCAGCGATGCGCTGCTCTGGAACCCCGCCGTACACGGCCGAACCAGCAACGAAGGTGTCTGCGCCTGCCTCGGCGGCCATGCCGATGGTATCGACCGTAATTCCTCCGTCAACCTGAAGCCAGATGTCGAGCCCGTGCGCTTTTTTCGCCTCTGAGGCCTGCTGCAGTTTGGGCATCATGTCGGGCATGAACGCCTGACCACCAAAACCCGGCTCGACGGTCATAACGAGCAGCTGATCGAACTCCGGCAGCAGCTCGAGGTATGGCGCAACGTCGGTACCTGGTTTGAGCGCGATGCCGGCACGGGCGCCAATGTCGCGAATCTTTCGGGCAAGGGCGACTGGATCGTTCGTTGCCTCTGCGTGAAAGGTCACTGAATAGGCGCCGAGTTCTGCATACCCTGGCGCCCAGCGATCAGCGTCGGCGATCATGAGGTGCATGTCGAGGGGCACGGGTGAAACCGCCTGGATGCGCTCAACAATGGGCGGCCCCATGGTGAGATTTGGCACGAAATGGTTGTCCATCACGTCGACGTGCACGAGGTCTGCGCTAGCAATCGCCTCGAGTTCTGCCTGGAGGTTGACGAAGTCGGCAGAGAGAATGCTGGGGTTAATGCGGGGGCTCTTCACAACTATGTATCCTAAGGCTTCTCGGTGGTCTCTGCCCCGCGCGCGTCTTTCTTGCGCATGAGGGCAATAAACATTGCGTCAGCGTTATCGCGGTGCGGCCACAGTTGCACGGCAGTCGGGTGGTCGCCCGCATCGTTCACTCGAACCGTGCTTTCGCAGAGTTCAAGCTCTTCGTGTTCGCGCAGGTGCTTTTCAATAACGTCCCGTGTTTCGTGCAGGTGCGGTGAGCACGTCACATATGCCAGGAAGCCACCGGGCGCCAGGTGTGCGGTTGCAGCCGACAACAGTTCGCGCTGAAGGGTGTGCAGCGGTTCAATGTCAGACGGTTTCTTACGCCACCGTGCTTCTGGCCTGCGGCGTAACGCCCCCAGCCCGCTGCACGGAGCATCAACAAGAATGCGGTCGTACTCGATTGCGTCGTAGGCCTCTTCCGAGCGCCCATCGTGCGAAACGATAGTCACGACGTCGGTAAAGTCTTTCACTGACGAACGCACCAGCTCTGCACGGTGAGGGGTCACTTCGTTCGCACGAACGGTCGCCCCGTGCTGCCTCGCGGCAGCCGCAAGCACCGCGGTTTTGCCGCCGGGCCCAAGCGCAGAGATCAAGCCAGGCTTCACCATCGCGCACTGGTGCCGCCTCGGTTAGGGTCAGGGCTGCGAGCTGTGAGCCCTGGTCTTGCACCTTGGCGGTAACGCCGGCACCGGTGAGCGCTGCAATAACCTGAGCTGGGTTACCTGAGCTGAGCTCATACGCAAGGGGTGAAGCACCCGTCGCGATCAGTGTTTCTCCTGCAAGCTCAGGGGTCATCTCACCCTCGAGAATCGCAAGCTGCACTCTCGGCGGCTCGTTATTGGCGATAAGGGTCGCCTCGAGTTCGCTGCCACGGCCTTCGGCGTCAAGCGCATCAGCGAGCGCGTCGACGATCCACCTCGGGTGTGAATGCAGCGTCGCGAGCCGGTCTCGATCATTATCGATGCCCTCGACAATACGGGCTTCCCAGTCTTCGGGACTCGTGCGAGAAACCGTGCGAAGTACCCCGTTGACGAAGCCGGAGGTGCGCATTCCGGCGACTCCCTTCGCGAGTTCAACCTGTTCGTGAATCGCGGCGTGTTTTGGGGTTTCGAGCGTGACGAGTTGGTGCACGCCAAGCTGTAAGACGGTGTGCACCGCGGGGTCGATCGCCGAGATCTTCCTGCCCGTTGCGAGTTCGATGATGGCATCGTACTTCCCTGCAAAGCGCAGCGTTCCAGAGGTGAGCTCTGTCGCGAAGGCCGCGTCTTGGTCATTCAGCCGCGCTTCACGGATGCGGGCTTGCAGCGCAAGGTTGGCGTAGGCGTCACGATCGGCAACGTCTCGCAGCACCTCGTAAGCGACAAACCGTGCCGGCGAGCAGTGGGGCTTCTTGCGATGCTGTGCCCCGCTCATGAGATCACCTGCTCGCCGCCGCGACCACGCAGCCAAGCCGCACCGTCCATTGCGCCCTTGCCTGCTGGCTGCACACGCACGAGCTCTACCGGGCCGGAGGCTGTACCGAGCAAGGCTCGTTTACCGACGATGCGTGCGGTACCCGCAGAGAGCGGCTCTTCGGTTTCTCCCGCTCGAATCTCGTGAAGCTTCACCGGCTCGCCATCGGCAAGCACAAAGGCTCCTGGCTCGGGGGTCACACCTGCCCAGTGAGCCATGAAGGTCTCCATGGGTTCGGCTGGATCGAGTTTGCCATCGCTGCGCTCAAGCTTGTGCGCATAGTTCGCCTCTCCCACCTGCTCCGTTCCCACCTCAGGGTTGATTTCAAGCGCATCAAGCGCCTGCAAAATAAGCGGACCGCCCTCGACCGCGAGTGCTTCAAGCGCAGCGCCTGCCGTGGTGCCAGGTTCAAACCGCGCCGTCGCGTTGGCAACTATGTCGCCAGCATCAAGCGCCTCAACAAGCCGAAACACACTCAGCCCAAGCTCTTGCTCACCGTTCATGAGCGCGCGTTGTACGGGCGCCGCACCGCGCCAGCGTGGTAACGATGAGAAGTGCAGGTTCACCCACCCGAGGCGTGGCGTTTCAAGCAACGCTGGCTTCAGGAGACCGCCGTAGGCAACCACGACGCCCAGGTCGGCGTTGAGATCACGAACCCACTCAGTGACCTCTTCGCCCAGTCGGTTCGCTTTGACCACAGGAATTCCGTGCTCGTCGGCGAGCGTTGCCACGGGCGACGGGGTAAGCACGCGTTTTCTTCCAAGCGGGGCATCTTCTCGCGTGATCACCCCTACAACCTCATGGCGCGAGGCCACGAGTTGATTGAGAGCCGAGGTCGCGACCTCCGGCGTTCCTGCAAACACTACCCTCATTCGAGTTCGTCTCCTTGTTCGTCAAACGCCTGCGCGTCGTCAAATCGTAGTCGCAGGGCACCTGCTGGAGCCCCACGTTTTGCGCCTTTTTTGCGTGCCGCATATGCTTTCGCTGCCGAAGAAGCGGCTTGCGAGACGAGAACCGCACGAAGTTTCGCGGCGACCTCAGCCCCATGCGAGTACCCGAAACGTACGATGGCTCGTACGGTTGAGTCTGGAGCCGGTGTTGGTCCCAGCACGTCAAGGTTTTGAACCCCCGAGACCGCGTCAAGAGCTTCTTGCACCAGCTCGCGAGCACCCGTCACGGTTGCAATGCGAACCATCGGCGGAAAGCGTAGCTGCTTGCGGTCACGGAGCTCACTGCGCAGCCAGTCATGTTCACGCCCCGTCACGAATGCACGCACCATGGGCCCTGCACCGCCGGTAATCACGATCGGAGCCTCTTCTTTCGCGAGCGAAGCTGCCCCGTGCCACCAGCGCAGCGCGTCTTCGCCCGCTTTCAGCGAGGGAGCGCTCACGATTCGGTCGACATCGAGCAACACGACTGCGCGGTAGCCGCCTGCTGCGATGGGCTCAGCACCTCTCGTCGCTACCACAACCTGTGGCCGAGCATCGACTCGGCTTCGCTGATGATTCCCGTCGCTCACGACGATCATCGTCTCGGGAAACATTTGCGCAAACTGCTCTGCGGTGCGCTCAGAACCAGCGCCACGTATCTCAAATCGAGTGCCGCGGCATGTTTCACAAGAGATTCCACGTGCGCTCGAACCACACCAGCGACACGAAACGGTACCGCCAGCCGATTGCCCCAGCGGGCCTCGACAGTGTGAACACCGCGCCATATCGTGGCACTCGGCACACACCATGACCGGCGCGTAGCCAGGAGCCGCAACCTGCACGAGCACCGGGCCCTCGAGCAGCCCCTCGCGAAGCTTCTTCGTTGCGAATTCCGGTATACGGCCAATGACCCGTTCGTCGGCGGTGAGCGAGCCCGAGTGCATGATCTTTTGCCGCCGTGCACCCGTGGCACCTTCAGCGAAGTAGCCCATGTCAACGAATCGCTGCGCCTCTGCACTCATAACGTGCGACCCCAGGAGCAGCCCTGCCCCGCTCTGCTGCGCCCGAACGAGCGCAGCATCTCTCACGTGCACGTACGGAGCAAGCGGTTCTTCAAAGAGCGGATCGCCGTCGTTCCAGAGCAGCATAGCCCCCAGCTCATGGGCTGGAGCGTAGAGCGCAGAGCGGTTGCCGATGAGCAACCTCGGGCGTGCTTCTAGCGCGTTGAGAAAGCTCGTGTATCGCTCAGCCGCAGGGCGGCGGGCGTCGAGCCGAATGACCTCTTGCGCTCCCAGTGCTTTGAGCGTGTCATCCAGTTGATCAAGGTCACGGTAATCGGGCACTGCGATGATGGCGCTTCGTCCAGAGGCGACCGTTGCAAGCGCAATTGAGGCAAAGTGATAAGCCCATGCGCTCACCCACTCTCCGGTTTCGAGTCGCACGGGCGCGCCAGAGACGGTCAGAGCGAGACGTGCTCCACCACACAGCTGTTCGGCCGCGTTCACCGCCTCGGTATTGGCGATATGTACGGGGTCTGCCGCGAAGCCACCGTCGCCCTCGCTCACCGAAGCCGAGTCAGCGCTCTCGAGCGGCTGCCCGCTTTCGCTTTCGCCCGAAAGCTCACTCTCTTTCGAGGCAAAGTAGGCTTTTTCGGCTCGAACGTGACGGTTTGGTACCCCTAGCCGAATAAGGTCGGCCGCGCTACCGCCAGCTCTGTCGGCAACAGCCCGCACCAAATGCCATACCTCTGACGTGAGCATGGGCACCGGAGAGACGATCTGCGAGAGTTGCGCCAGCTCGCCCTGAAACGCTGATTCTTCGACAAGTTCGATAACGAACCCAAGACTGTCACGTTGCCGCGATCGAAGAGGCACCTTAACGCGCTGCCCCACCCGTATCTCTTGCCTCAGTGGCTCGGGAACCTCATAGTCAAAAAGGTGGTCGAGCTGCGGAAGCCCGGAGTCCAGGAGCACACGCGCAACCCTCGGTGTTGCTGGGGTATGCACCTGACGCTCCACCGTACTCGCCCTTATTCGAGGCCTGCTGCGAGACGCAGCTCGTCGACGCGAGGCGTCTGCTCCCATGTAAATTCTGGCAACTCACGACCGAAGTGGCCGTAAGCAGAGGTCAACGCATAGATTGGCCGCAAGAGGTCAAGGTCACGAATAATGGCAGCGGGTCGCAGATCAAAGACCTCGCGAATAGCTCGCTCAATCGTCTCGAGTGGAACGGTCTCGGTACCGAATGCCTCGACATAAATGCCAACAGGCTCTGCCCGACCGATCGCGTATGCAACCTGCACTTCGATGCGGCGTGCAAGGCCCGCGCGAACACAGTGCTTTGCGACCCAGCGCATCGCGTAGGCACCTGAACGGTCAACCTTCGAGGGGTCTTTACCGCTGAAGGCGCCACCGCCGTGACGGGCGGCACCACCATAGGTGTCAATAATAATTTTGCGTCCGGTCAGCCCGGCATCGCCCATAGGCCCGCCAACGACGAAAGGTCCCGCAGGGTTAATGAGCAACTGCGCACCGTCTGAAGTGAGCTGAGGAACCGACTGAAGAACCGGGCGAATGACCTCCCGCTCGATGTCTTCGTGAATCTGCTCTTGGGTCACGCCGGGAGCATGCTGCGTTGAAACAACAACCGTTTCAACCGATACCGGGGTCTCACCCTCGTAGCCCACCGTGACCTGTGTTTTCCCGTCAGGGCGAAGGTACGCGAGCGTGCCGTTCTTGCGCACCGCGGTGAGCTGCTCGGCAAGGCGGTGTGAAAGCCAGCTCGGAAGCGGCTGCAGCTCGGGGGTCTCGTCACAGGCGTAGCCGAACATGATGCCCTGATCGCCCGCCCCAAGCTGGTCGAGCTCGTCAACCCCTCGGTTTTGGCGTGCTTCGAGTGAGGTATCAACACCCGCTGCGATATCGGGCGACTGCTGCCCGATAGACACTGAAACACCGCACGAGTTCCCGTCAAACCCCATCTCGCTCGAGACAAACCCGATCTCGTTGAGCACCTCGCGCACAACGTCTGCGACGGCAACATAGCTCTGTGTGCGAGCTTCACCAGCAACGTGCACGAGGCCCGTCGTCGCAAGCGTTTCAACCGCAACGCGAGATGCAGGGTCATCACACAGCATCGCATCGAGGATCGAGTCTGAGATGCGGTCACAGATTTTGTCGGGGTGCCCCTCGGTGACCGATTCTGAGGTAAAAAGTCGCAGTGCCATGGTGTGCTCCGTCTGAAGGTTCGTGCGTTACTAAGCAATAAAAGAACGCCAGCTCTCTCACAAAGATAGCTGGCGCCACTGACATTCGAGGCTGAACTCTGGGGTCAGTGTTTAAGCGAGGTTACTCCTCGTCAATCTGCGTCATCTGCAGCTTGCCCTCGACGATCTCATGAAGAGCAATCGAGAGGGGCTTGTCATCAACCGACGAGTCAACGAGAGGGCCCACGTTGTCGAAGAGGTTTCCGTCGTGCAGATCGGTGTAGTAGCTATTGATCTGGCGTGCACGCTGCGCGGCAAACGTCACGAGTGCGTACTTTGAGTCAACGTGCTTGAGCAGCTCGTCGATGGGGGGTTCGATAATACCGTTCGACATAGTGTTCTCCTTGTTCCAACTCTCTATCTTACCTGACTGATACTGCAGCCTGAAAGCCTCACAGCATTCCGATCTGATCGCGCACAAATACGTCACCGTATTCGGTCGTGAGACGCAGCCACGTGCGGCTTCTCGAAACGAGCACGAGTTTCTGATCGCGCAAAAATCCCATCGAGTCGAGAGCGAGTGCGGCCGCGGCAGGAATACCCGGCGCAATTTCCAACGACCAGACCGCTGCCCGCGCTTTATCGACGAGCAGCTGACCCGGGTTCTCTGGCAACATCTGGGCAACCCGGTCGGCCCCTTGAATGGCGATGTCGTGGAGCGGGCCAGCCTCAAGCGTTGCCTCTTGCTGCCACCCAGAACGCGGCGGAAGCATGCCAGCCCAAGCAACGGCGAGGTTCACCGGAGGAATCGGCAGAGCCCATGGCGCCTCGTCAATGCGAGCAAGCCGGTCAAGCACCGCGCGGGTCTCGACCACGGTGTCAACGGCTTCTGCGAGCGGGGCCCCAAGGCCAACCGCACGGTGCACCAGCACCAACTGCGTCGCATCACCCAAATGGGCCGGCGCTTGGGTACTCCCGAACAAGGCGAGAGAGCCGTTCTCTGCCCTCAGACGCACTTCTGATCCGCCAACACGATCAAGACGCTGCATGAGTTGCACAAGGTCGCTCACCGCATGCTCGTCTTCTAGAAAAACTTCGTTCACACGCACACGCTACCCCGAGCGGCTTGAGGAATGCCCATAAGCGACGCCCTCCCATGCTGACCAGCGCGGCTCGCCGCGTGCGGCCCGCAAGCGCGGGCGTCAGCCAGAACGCATAGAATAGTGACCATTGTCAGCACTGAAGGAGGCAAGATGCTTGCTGGAGTTCCCAATCTCGGCGACATGCTCGCGGTCATCGACCTAGACGCACGCACACGGTACGACGTTTTCACCGGCCCCGCTCTCCCCACGCCCCACGGTCGCGCATTTGGAGGGCAGGTGCTGGGCCAGGCCATCGCCGCAGCCAGCGAGACGCTGCCAGAGGGGCGCAAGATTCACTCGATGCACGGCTATTTCGTGAGGCCGGGCGACAGCGAGAAACGCATGACCTTTGAGGTCGCTCGTCTGCACGACGGGCGTACGTATTCGACCCGCCGCACGCAGGCCTACCAAAATGGCGAGGTGCTCATGTCGATGATCTCGTCGTTTCAAGACGACAGTGCAGGCGTCGAGCACCAAGACAGCATCGACATCACCCAGTTTCCCGAGCCAGAGAGCATCCCGAGCATTTGGGATCGATATGGTCACCTGACGCTCGACCGGCAAGCGAGCTGGATACTCAATCGCCCCTTCGATTTTCGACACGTCGAGGGTGACATCGTGCTCAATGTCCCTGAGAACCGGTCAACGCAACACGTTTGGCTCCGGTCACGCAACGACATGCCTGGCCCGCACAGCTTTCAGTGTGCCGCATTAGCCTTCGCGAGTGACTACCTGCTCATGGAGCCGGTCATGCGCAAACACGGCATTCCCTGGGCCACGCCAGGCATGAAGGGCGCGAGTCTCGACCACGCGATGTGGTTTCACCGCCCCTTTAGGGTTGACGAGTGGCTGCTCTACGAGATCACCTCGCCAACGGCGCAGTCGGGCCGAGGCCTCTCGCACGGGCGCTTCTTTAACATGAGCGGCGAACTCGTCGCGAGCGTTTCGCAGGAGACCGCGGTGAGGCTCCCCGAGGAGTAACCCTTTGGTACGCGAAAGGGGGCTGTGCGGCAGACATTCGTTGCCGCACAGCCCCCTTTTCTATCGCTAGCGTCTCCCGAGCTTCAGCGGCTCGTCGGTCCACTTCGAAGCCGCTTCACGGGCTTCTTCGGTCAACCGCTTCGGCCGCATCGTCGTGCCATCGACCACAACAGCGGTCGTAACGCACCTCGCTGCAACACGCTTCTCGGGGCCGTGGGTAAAGAGCTCGCCATAGATGTCGAGACTTGCACCACCCAAACGACCGAGCCACAGCTCGATGCTCAAAGGCTCCGACGAATACACGATCGGCTCGAGAAAATCGATGGTCTGACTCGCAACCACCATTTTCATGCCGCCCGGGCTGTCATCGCGAAAGAGCTTTTCGAGGCCGGTATCTTCACGGGTGTCCCCCATGAAGAAAAGCTTTATTCGAGCCTCTTCAAAGTACCTCGCGTAGGCAACGTTGTTGACGTGCTGATATGCATCCATATCAGACCAACGTTGCTGCAATTCAACGTGAATTCTCGCCATGAACGAGCCCTAGTCGCGTGTGAGCTTGCGGTAGGTAACGCTTGATGGCTTGGCCGCTTCAGGGCCGAGACGATCAATCTTGTTCGCCTCGTAGGCCTCGAAGTTGCCCTCAAACCAGTGCCAGTTCGCGGGGTTCTCTTCGGTGCCCTCATACGCCAGAATGTGCGTTGCGATGCGGTCGAGGAACCAGCGGTCGTGCGTGATCACCACGGCACAACCGGGAAACTCGAGCAGCGCGTTTTCGAGGCTCGACAGCGTTTCGACGTCGAGGTCGTTCGTCGGCTCGTCAAGCAGCAGCACGTTGCCGCCCTGCTTCAGCGTCAGCGCGAGGTTCAAACGGTTACGCTCACCGCCTGAAAGCACACCGGCTGGTTTCTGCTGATCGGGTCCCTTGAATCCGAAGGTTGAGACATAGGCGCGAGAAGGAATCTCGGTGTTGCCAACCTGCATGTAGTCGAGACCGTCTGAAACGACCTCCCAAACCGTCTTATCGGGGTCGATACCGCCACGGTACTGGTCTACGTAGCTCAGCTTGACGGTGTCACCGATGCGAAGCTCGCCGCCGTCGAGAGGCTCGAGACCAACGATCGTCTTGAAGAGCGTCGTCTTACCAACACCGTTCGGGCCGATAATACCGACGATACCGTTGCGCGGAAGCGTGAACGAAAGACCGTCAATGAGCGTTCGCCCGTCGAATCCCTTGTTGAGGTTCTTGGCTTCCAGCACGAGGTTACCGAGTCGGGGCCCCGCTGGGATCTGGATCTCTTCGAAGTCAAGTTTGCGAGTGCGCTCTGCCTCGGCAGCCATCTCTTCGTACCGCGCGAGACGCGCTTTCGACTTCGCCTGGCGACCCTTCGAGTTTGAGCGAACCCACTCAAGCTCTTCTTTAAGTCGTTTCTGCATCTTCTCGTCTTTACGACCCTGAACTTCGAGGCGCTCAGCCTTCTTTTCAAGATAGGTCGAGTAGTTGCCCTCGTATGGGTAAAGGCGACCGCGGTCAACCTCACAGATCCAGGTCGCAACGTGGTCGAGGAAGTACCTATCGTGCGTCACGGCCATGACGGCACCGGGATACTTCGAAAGGTGCTGCTCCAGCCAGAGCACGCTTTCTGCGTCAAGGTGGTTCGTAGGCTCATCAAGGAGCAGCAGGTCGGGCTTTTCAAGCAACAACTTGCAGAGTGCCACGCGTCGCTTCTCGCCACCCGACAGGTGCTTCACCTGCGCGTCTGATGGAGGGCAACGCAGCGCATTCATGGCCTGCTCAAGCTGCGAGTCAAGGTCCCAGGCGTCAACCGCATCGATTGCTTCCTGCAGTTCGCCCATTTCTGGGAGCAGCACGTCGTAATCGGCGTCTGGGTTTGCCATCTCAGCAGAAATCTCGTTAAAACGGTCAACCTTGCCCTTGATCTCGGCAACGCCCATTTGCACGTTCTCGAGAACAGTTTTCTCTTCGTCGAGCTCTGGCTCCTGCATGAGAATACCGACCGAGTAGCCGGGAGTGAGAATGGCCTCGCCATTCGAAGGGGTATCAAGGCCTGCCATGATCTTGAGGATCGTCGATTTTCCAGCACCGTTCGGGCCGACAACACCAATTTTTGCTCCGGGCAGGAAGGCCATGGTTACGTCATCAAGAATAACTTTGTCGCCGTGCGCTTTTCTCGCGCGAACCATCTGGTAAATGTATTCAGCCATATGAATTGTGGGCACACGAAGCGCCCTATCTCCTTGAAATACGTGGTCTCTGTCAGTACCTGTCTAGGGTACCTCACCGCGCCTATAAAGAGGTCACGGCTTTTCAGCCCCGTTCGCCAGGCACCTCACACCCTGCCTCCGAGACTCGACAGAATACCTCTTGAGCGGATCGCGGAGGGCAAGCGCCTCCGCGATCACTCGTCGGTCAGCGGCTCTGTTTTTCCGATCAGGCACAGATCATTGTCGGGGCCAACCGTGGGCATGATTTCAGCCTCGATGGTGCGGTCGGCCGTAACAATCTGGCCGACGAGGCACTGGTCGCCAAACCGAGCGCTCACAAACATGCTCTCGGTTTCAAGGTCGGTCTTGGTGCGGTCCTGCGACACCTGCATGCTCTCAACGGCAAACCCGACATCGATAAAGCGTTGAGCAAGTGCCCGTGATTCAAAGGCGCCTTCTTGCTTCGACGCGTCACTGAGCGTTTTCAGGAAGACCGGCAGGTTATCTTCTGCTGAGCCACCCTCAACATACGTCGCTTCTTCATCGGGGGCAACGACGACCGGACGGTCGGGACGTTCGGGTGTCGGCCCGTCAAGCAGCGAGCAACCCGCGAGTGAGATGGCAATGACAGCGGCAGACGCAGCGGTCGCAACCGACCGGAACCCTGACTTGCGGTTTTGCAGATGTTTTTTCAGCACGTGGTCATCATATTGTCACTGGCTGAAAACACCTGCCGGAATACGCCAGACAGCTCACTCTGCCGCGTCAAACGGATCATCACTCGTTTCAGGAACAAACCAGCCAGGGCTTGAGGAGCTTTCTGCGGTGGTGGCTCCCCCAGCATCAGCCTCAGGGGTAAACCCGGCTTCCTCGCTCACCGCAAGCTCAGCGCCGCTATCGTCGGCTCGGGCAGCGTTCGACTGAGACGCAGTGGTTGCTCCACTTCCCTGCTTAGCATGGGTTCGCTTCGTGAACACGCTCGTACCCCACCGTAACTCCGGCCCGAGAGCATCGGCATCAATTTCAACAGCGGTGCCGCTGCGCTCGTCTTTCTCCCACTGTTTAACGCGCAATCGACCAGCAACAATCACCCGGTCTCCCTTGCTGAGTGACTCGCCGGCGTGCGTGGCGAGCGCACGAAAGGCATTCACGGTAAACCAGTTGGTATGGCCGTCGATCCACTCTTTCTTCTCAGCGTCGTAGCGACGCTCGCCATCGGCGAGACGGAAAGTACAGAGCTCTGCCCCTGATGGAAGGGTGACGGTTTTGGGTTCAGTCGCTACGGTTCCAACGACGCTGACGGTAGTAGACATAGGGTTCTCGCTTTCTTAAGCGCGGGATCTCCCGCACTACCAGTGTTGCTACGCAAAGGCCCCGTGCAGCAGTTATGCACGGGGCCTTTGCGTAAACACGACGAGACCGTTCCTGTGAACGAAGAACGAGGCTACTGCGAGGCAAGCGCCGCTTCGACACCAGCCGGCGCAGGCACACCAAGCTCTTGAGCGCGCCTTGCCAGAAACTCGGGAACTCCCGTGCGCACTCGGTCGACGTCTTCTGGCGTGCCAAAAATCTCGAAGCGGTACAACAGCGGCACCTGGAGCTTGTTCGACACAATGTCGCCAGCGATACCGTAGGCCTCGCCAAAGTTCGTGTTGCCAGCCCCAATAACGCCCCAAATGAATTGACGGTTCTGTTCGAGGTTCAAGAACTGCACAACCTGTTTCGGGACGGCCTTTGAATGCGGCCCGGCGCCGTAGGTAGGAATGATGAGCACGCATGGCTCAGTAATCTCGATCATGCCTTCAACGCGAGGCCGAAGGGGGATGCGCACCGAGGGCAGCCCCAGCTTATTGACAAAACGATGCGTGTACCCGCTCGAAGACGAGAAGTACGTAATCATGTTGCTGACTCACCTTCACTAGAGAATGTAGCTACGAAAACTCGCGCGAACCTTCTGCACCTTGGGCACCGCCACGGCAAGGCAGTACGCCTGCTCAGGGTTGTTCGCGAAGAAATCCTGGTGGTGTTCTTCGGCTTTCCAGACGGCCCCAAGAGGTGAAATACGGGTCACGATTTCGTTGGGGTACCATTCCCTGGCACGCTCGCGAGCGGCCTCAAACAGTTCTTTCTGGGCCTCGCCATCGTAAAACATTTCGCTCCGGTACTGAAGGCCAATATCGGCACCCTGTCGATTGAGTTGAGTCGGGTCGTGCATCGTGAAGAATGCGTCGAGCACAACTTCGGGTGGCAAAACCTCAGGGTCAAACGAAACGCGCACGGCTTCTGTGTGGCCCCCGTGACCGGCACACACTGCCTCGTAGGTCGGGTTCTCGGTCGTTCCTCCCGTGTACACCGAGTCAACCGAGGTCACCCCGCGAAGCACGCGGTAAGCCGCGTCGAGGCACCAGAAGCAGCCGCCAGCAAGCACGAAGGTTTCAGTTGTTTTCGTCATAGTGTTCTCCACCAATCATCTCTCGGAGTTACGGGTAGTTCGCGCTTGTGCTGAGAACGAGAGAAGAGCGCGCTTAATCGCCCCTCTTCGTCTGAGCTCACGGGTTCGCCGGTCAAAAACGCGTCAATAGCTTCATAGCTCACCCCGAGCGAGTCTTCATCAAGGTCCCCAGGCTGTTCATCGAGCAGATCGGCTGTCGGAGGCTTCTCGATGAGCGTTGGGTCGGCTCCCAACGTTCTCAGGAGTTGCCTTCCCTGCTCTTTCGTGAGCCCGGAGAGCGGCATCACATCGGCTGCTCCGTCACCGAACTTCGTGAAATAGCCGGTCAGTGCCTCAGCCGCGTGGTCAGAGCCAACGACGAGAAGATTGCGGTCACCAGCGATCGCGTATTGCACGACCATGCGCTGTCTCGCTTTGATATTGCCCTTGTTGAAGTCGGTCACGGGTTCACCGGTCGCCGAGGCGACCGACTCAACGGTCGCGTCAACAGCGTCTTTGATCTGCACCGCATACGAGACGTCGGGAGCGATGAACGAGAGGGCACGCTGCGCGTCATCTTCATCGCTCTGCACACCGTACGGCAGGCGCACTGCGTAGAACTTCGCGTCGTGCCCGATCTCTCGCAAACGTTCGACCGCGAGCTGGCACAGTTTTCCAGCGAGCGTAGAGTCTTGCCCCCCAGAAATTCCTAGGACAAAGCCTCGGTTGCCGGGAATCGAGGTCGCATATTCGACGAGGAAGTCGACGCGTCGCTGAATCTCGGCATGCGGGTGTACCTCGGTGGTCACACCAAGGGCTTCAGCAATGTCTGCACGTGATGTCATGCGGTTTCTCCTATACGCTCAAACAGTTCGGGCCGAGCAGCCCCTTTAGCTCGCCAAACAGGTCGCTCGCAATCTTGACCTGCATCGGCAGTTCGAAGAGTCGAATCGACGTATCGGTGTGTAGCCGGAGCGTCACGGGATGAGGGCCGCGGTGGCGCTCGAGCATTGCCTTGAGGTCTTCCATCACCGCTGGCGTCGCACGTGTCTCAGTGAGCGAGATAGTGAGTTCACCACCGTCGTCTATCTGCCCCGTGTCGACCGGTTTCACCCCGTACGCGTGCATGGCCACACCATCGTCGCGCTGGTTCAAGCGCCCACGAATCGAAACGATGACGTCGGGCTGCAGCACGTCTTGAAACTCAAGGTAGGTTTTGCCCATGAACAGCACTTGCATCTCACCACTGAAGTCTTCGAGGGTCACCATGCCGTAAAGGTTGCCCGACTTCGCAGTGCGGTGTTGCACGCTGGTAAGCAAACCCGCGAGCGTCACAATTTCACCGTCGATATCGGCTTCGCTCTCGGCGACCTCGAGCACCGTCGTCGAGGCTTGCTTCGCGAGCACGAGTTCAAGTCCCTTCAGTGGATGGTCTGAGACGTACAGACCCAGCATCTCGCGTTCGAAGGCAAGCTTGTCACGCTTTGACCACTCGGGAGTATCAGGAATACGCGAGTCGATGTTGCTGGTGTCACCCTCTTCGGCAAACAGTGAGTCGAAGTCGAAACCGAGGTTTCCGTGCTCGGCATCTTTCTTCTCTTTCGAGGCCTGGTCTACGGCTCCCTCGTGAATCTGCAAGAGCGCTCGCCTTGTCGCGCCCATCTCGTCAAAAGCTCCGGCCTTAATGAGGGCTTCCACGGTGCGCTTTGAGATGGCCTGCTGCGGCACTTTCTTGAGGTAGTCGTGGAATGACTCGAACGAGCCCTTCGCTTCACGCGACTCACGAATACCGGCAACCACGTTTGCGCCAACGTTACGAATTGCGCCCAAACCGAAGCGAATGTCGTTGCCTACCGCAGAGAAGTTCGCAAATGATGCGTTCACGTCAGGAGGAAGCACCTGAATGCCCATGCGGCGGCACTCGTTGAGGTACACGGCGAGCTTGTCTTTCGAGTCGCCAACACTCGTGAGCAACGCCGCCATGTACTCACCCGGGTAGTGAGCTTTGAGATATGCGGTCCAGTATGAAATCACACCGTAGGCAGCTGAGTGTGCCTTGTTAAACGCGTAGTCAGAGAAGGGCAGCAGAATGTCCCAGAGAGCCTTGATCGCGGCCTCTGAGAAGCCCCGATCTTTCATGCCCCCGGCGAAACCCTCGTACTGTTTGTCGAGCTCCTCTTTCTTTTTCTTGCCCATTGCACGGCGCAAAATATCTGCCTGGCCGAGCGAGAAGCCCGCAACCCGCTGCGCAATCGACATCACCTGCTCCTGGTAGATGATAAGACCGTAGGTCGTGTCGAGAATGTCTTTGAGTGGCTCTTCAAGCTCTGGGTGGATCGGGGTGATCTCTTGCAGCCCATTCTTGCGCAGCGCGTAGTTCGTGTGGGAGTCGGCGCCCATGGGGCCAGGGCGGTAGAGCGCGAGAACGGCCGAAATGTCTTCAAAGTTATCGGGCTTCATGAGGCGCAACAGCCCACGCATGGGCCCGCCATCAAGCTGGAACACCCCGAGAGTGTCACCTTTTGCCAGTAGATCGTACGAAGCCCGGTCGTCAAGTTCAAGGTGTTCAAGGTCAAGATCTTCGCCACGGTTCAAGCGAATATTTTCGAGCGCATCAGAGATAATCGTGAGGTTACGCAACCCCAGAAAGTCCATCTTGATGAGGCCGAGGCCTTCACAGGTCGGGTAGTCGAACTGTGTGACGATCTGCCCATCTTGCTCGCGCTTCATGATCGGAATAATGTCGATGAGCGGATCGCTCGACATGATCACGCCTGCCGCGTGCACGCCCCACTGCCGCTTCAACCCCTCGAGCCCGAGCGCGGTCTCGTAAACGAGCTTGGCGTCAGCATCTTCGTCGAGAACCGTTCGAAACTCAGCGGCCTCTTTGTACCTAGGGTGCTTCGAATCGGTGATGCCCGAGAGCGGAATGTCTTTGGCCATGACCGCAGGGGGCATCGCCTTCGTGAGCTTCTCACCCATGCCGAAGGGAAAGCCCAGCACGCGCGAGGCGTCTTTCAACGCCTGCTTCGACTTAATCGTGCCGTAGGTCACGATCTGCGCTACACGCTCATCGCCGTATTTCTCGGTCACATATTTAATGACCTCGCCACGGCGGCGATCATCGAAGTCGACGTCGAAGTCGGGCATCGAGACACGGTCTGGGTTCAAGAACCGCTCGAAAATCAACCCGTGCTCAAGCGGATCAAGGTCGGTGATGCGCATTGCGTAAGCGGCCATTGAGCCTGCTCCCGAGCCACGCCCCGGGCCCACGCGAATCCCGTTGTCTTTCGCCCAGTTGATGAAGTCGGCAACGACGAGGAAGTAGCCGGGAAAGCCCATCTGCACGATGACGCCGGTCTCGTACTCTGCCTGCTTACGCACGTCATCGGGGATGCCCTGGGGGTAACGGTAGTGCAGGCCCTTCTCGATCTCTTTGATGAACCAGGTCTCTTCGGTCTCACCATCGGGAACGGGGTACTTCGGCATATAGTTGGCGCTCGTGTTGAAGGCCACTTCACATCGCTCAGCGATGAGTAGCGTGTTGTCGCACGCCTCGGGTAGCTCACGAAAGAGGTGCCGCATCTCTGCCGCACTCTTCAGGTAGTAGCCGTTGCCGCTGAACTGGAATCGGTTGGGGTCGTTCATTGTCGAGCCCGACTGCACGCACAGCAGAGCCGAGTGCGACTCGGCGTCGGCAGAGTGCACGTAGTGCAGGTCGTTCGTCGCAACGAGCGGAATCGAAAGGTCCTTCGCGATCGCGAGCAGGTCGGTCTTGACCCTGCGCTCAATCTCAAGACCGTGATCCATAATCTCGCAGAAGTAGTTCTCTTTGCCAAAGAGGTCTTGGAAGTCAGCAGCGGCAGCAAGCGCCTCTTTGTACTGGCCGAGGCGCAACCTCGTGTGAATCTCGCCAGAGGGGCAGCCGGTCGTGGCGATGAGGCCCTTGTGGTAGGTCTGGAGCAACTCGCGATCCATGCGCGGTTTGAAGTAGTAGCCCTCAATCGATGAAAGTGATGAAAGCCTGAAGAGGTTGTGCATGCCTTCGGTGCTCTCAGAGAGCAAGGTCATGTGCGTGTAGGCACCGGCACCCGAAACGTCGTCGCCTGCCCCGTCGCCCCAGCGCACTCGAGTGCGCTCGGAACGGTGCGTGCCGGGCGTGACATAGGCCTCGATACCGATGATCGGTTTCACGCCACGGTCGGTTGCCGTCTTCCAAAAATCGAACGCGCCAAAGGTATTGCCGTGGTCGGTTACCGCGACCGCCGGCATGTTCTGCTCGGCGACCGCATCAATGAGGGGCTTAACGCGGGCAGCCCCGTCAAGCATCGAGTACTCACTGTGCGAGTGCAGATGTACAAAACTTTTTTCGGCCACTCATCCTCCAAATCACGCACCTCAAGGGTACCGCTCCCCACTGACGTTTGCGCTGAGACTACTGTGCGCGAAGGATCGCTAGGGCGTGTTGCAGGTCGTCGGGGTAACCGCTTTCGTACTCAACCCATTCGCCGGTTGCGGGGTGGTCAAAACCAACCTTGACCGCGTGCAACCACTGCCGGTCGAGCCCGACGAGTTCAGCCATCACGGGGTCGCTGCCATACATAGGGTCGCCCACGAGCGGGTGCCGCTGTGCTGACATGTGCACACGAATTTGGTGCGTACGCCCGGTCTCAAGACCGACTTCAAGCAACGAAGCAGCGCGAAACACCTCGAGCGTGTCATAGTGCGTGATCGAGGGTTTCCCGCCGTGCACGACCGCGAACTTCCACTCGTGTTTCGGGTTGCGGGCAATCGGGCCATCAATGGTGCCAGACAGCGGATCGGGGTACCCCTGAACCACCGCATGGTACGTTTTTTCGACCTCTCGATTGCGAAATGCCCGCTTCAACATTGTGTAAGCGTGTTCACTCTTCGCGACGACCATGAGTCCGCTCGTCCCAACGTCGAGTCGCTGCACGATGCCCTGCCGTTCTGGCTGACCCGAGGTCGAGATGCGAAAACCCGCTCCCGCGAGCGCGCCCAGCACGGTCGGGCCGCTCCAGCCGAGCGATGGGTGCGCTGCAACACCGGCCGGCTTGTCGATAACGACGATGTGTTCATCGTCGTGAATGACCGAGAGCTCGGGAACGATAACGGGCTCGATTGTTGGCTCTGCCTTCGGAGTCCATTCAACGACGAGCATGCCACCAGCGTGCAGACGGTCAGATTTTTGCAGCGGAACGCCGTCGAGCGTTGCTTGTCCCGCCGCAATCACCTGCTGTGCGAACACCCGTGAAAAGCCCAACAGCTTTGCGAGCGCAGCGTCAGCACGCTCCCCTACGAGCCCATCAGGCACGGGAAGGTGACGAAGCTCACTCATCGTCGCTCCAGGCCCGACTCAGGGTCGGTGTGCGTGGTCTCGGTTGTGGCATCGGCAGCCTGGCGTTCACGTGGCTCACGCTTGCCGTCGAAGCCCACCCCCAGGAGCATGCAGATGAGAAAGAGGCCCATGCCCGAGACAACTGCGATATCAGCAACGTTGTAAATGGCGGGCAGCATCCATGGGGTGTAAACAAAGTCGACCACATGCCCCTGGGCAAAACCAGGTTCCCTGAAGAAGCGATCGAGCACGTTCCCGAGAGCGCCACCGAGCACGAGGCCCGCGACTACGGCCCACAGCGTCGACTGGGCTTTACGCAGGTAGAAGGCGATCACGACAACCACGAGGCTCGAAATGATCGTAAACAGCCAGGTCGCATTGCTCAAGAAGGAAAACGCGGCGCCCGAGTTAAACATGAGCATCCACTGCAGGGCCTCACCAAAAACGGGAACCGGAGTTCCCTCGGTGAGGTTCTGCAGCGCCCACTGCTTCGTGACCTGGTCAGTAGTAATGACCACGGCCGCAACAAGAACGGCAAATACGGTCCAGCGAGCACGGTAGCGTGTGGCTACCGTGCTCGCTGCCACGTTGTCGTTCGGAGACGCGAGGGGCTCCAAAATACGCGACTAGTTCAGGTTGCCCGGCTTATCACCGGGTTCTGGCGAACCATCGAGGTTGCGCAGCTGCGCCTCAATGTATGAGCGCAACGTGCCGCGGTATTCACTCTCGAAGTCGCGAAGGTCGTTGATGCGGTTCTGCAGGTCGAGACGACGGCCGTTGAGGTCGTCGAGCACGTCTGAGCGCTGCTTCTCTGCTTCGGAAACGAGTTCGCGTGCTTTCTTCTCACCAACCGTGATGAGCTCGTCGCGAGTCGATTCGCCCTCGTTGACGTACTTGTCGTGCAGTTCGAGTGCGAGCTGCAGCATTGCGCTCGACTTGATCGCATCGGGGTTGGTCGCGCCAACAGCCTCTGCGGTCGCTGCTGCAGGCACCTCGGGTGCAGCGGCAGCCTGCGGCGCTGCAGGCACAGCTGAAACCGGCTGAGCCTGGGCGGCAGCGCGCTGCTCTTCCAGCTGTGCGGTAAGTTCTTCAACCTTGGCACGCAGTTCGTCGCGCTCAACCTCGACCTGGCGCAGGTCTTCGCCAATCTTGTCGAGGAAGTCGTCAACCTGATCCATGTCGTAGCCGTCACGGAATTTCGTGATGGCAAACTTCTGGTTCAGAATGTCATCTGAGGTAAGGGCCATGTCCTACTTCTTCTTTCGTTGGGATTTCATGCCAAGCGTTCTGCATATACGCTACCAAATAAATTGGAGGGCAGCGCAATCAGATCGGGTAACGGCACTCGGTTACGGAAGGATTGCGATGATGATTCGGCAGGCAACGATCACGACGATCCACGCAATATCGAGCATGATGTTGCCGATTCTGATGGGTGGAATCACCTTGCGCACAAGCCTCAAGGGTGGATCGGTCAGGCGGTAGACACCGTCAACGAGAATGAGGAAAAAGCCCTTGGGCCGAAAATCACGTTTGAGGACAACAACCCAGTCGAGAATGAGCCTCGCCCACAAAACGTACGTGTATATGAGCAGCGCGATCTGAAGACCGAAGCTGACACCAAAAAGAATCGACACGGCTTACTGAGCGGTTACGAAGAACGAACCCGAGCCAGACTCGTGGCTCACCTGCTCCTGCGGGCCGCTCACCTCGATGTGCTCGGGGCTCAGCAAGAAGACCTTGCTCGTGACGCGCTCGATCTTGCCGCCAAGGCCCATCACGAGACCACTCGAGAAATCGATGAGACGTTTAGCGTCGTTCTCATTCATTCGTGAGAGGTTCAGGATCACCGGGATACCCGCGCGGAAATTCTCAGCAACGGTCTGTGCGTCGCTGTACTGCGTCGGGTGCATGGTCAAAATTTCGTTCATGGTCCCTGCTGCTGGCTTCGTGACGGGAGTCACACGGCGCAGAGGCGTCACCGGGGCCTTGGCCTCAGTGGCGACAGGCGCGACGGGCGCGCTCTCAGCTTTTGGCGCCTGGCCCTTGGGCTGCTCCACGGGCATCTCTTCGAGCTCTTCTTCGGCAAGGCCGAGAAAGACCATCGTTTTCTTGAGTGGATTGCTCATGGATTTCTCCCTGCGTTTCGTGTCTCGATACTTCGAGCGTAGTGTCAGTACGCTCTATTTCCGGTGATTGCGCTGCCAATTCTCAGGTGTGTCGCGCCCCACCGCAAGGCTTCTTCGAAGTCGTGGGTCATGCCAGCAGAGATCGACGTGGCCTCGGGGGCGAGCGCTTGAACCCGCTCAGAGTAACCGCGCAAGCGCTCGAACGCCCGTCCTGCTTCTTCGCCAAGAGGCGCAACCGCCATAACACCGCGCAGCGTGATTGCCTCGACGCCGAGCACATGCTCGGTCATGCGCTCAAGGTCGGCCGGTTCGATACCGCCCCGACCCTCGTCTGCAGTCATGTTGACTTGCAAGAAACCGTCAATGGGCTGCTCGATGGTCGCGAGCGCGTCAATGACGGCCTCGCGGTCAAGCGAGTGAATTGACGAGGCATACTGCGCAGCTTGACGAGCCTTATTACTCTGCAGCTGACCGACAAAGTGCCAGCGAATATCAAGGTCTTCGGTCTCGCGGGCTTTTGCCCTCGCCTCCTGGTGGCGGTTCTCGCCGAAGTCCTTGACCCCAATGCTCGCGAGAGCACGAACCGTCTCCTGCGGGTGAAACTTTGACACCACGATGAGCGTCACTTCATCTCGCGAGCGGTCGCTCTCGCGACATGCCCGCTCAATGCGCTGCTCGATTTCGGCGATCCGCTCGGCGTAAACATGCGCTTCTTCAGTCACAGCAATACCCTTTCTTCGCGTTTGGGCTCAGGTACGTCGGCCTACTTGAGGAAATCAGGAATGTCGAGGTCGCTGTCATCGCCGCTCACGAAGGCATCGTCTTCGGTCGGCGTTGAGGCTCCGAGGAGCCCCTCAACGGCCGCATCGCGTGACGAGTCTCCCGTGATCGAGGCGACAACCTCTTCTTCTGCCTCGGCAGCGGCTGTGAAAGGGTCAACGTGAATGCCGCGACGGCCTCGCTCGACCTGTGGCTCAGCCACAGCCTTGTTGTCGTCGAATCCTGCCGCGATGACGGTCACGCGAACCTCGTCGCCGAGCGTGTCATCAATGACGGTACCGAAGATAATGTTTGCCTCGGGGTGCACGACCTCTTGCACGAGCGACGAAGCCTCGTGAATCTCGTGCAGTGCAAGGTTCGATGAGCCCTGAATCGAGAGCAGCACACCGTGCGCACCCTCGACCGAAGCCTCAAGCAGCGGTGACGAAACGGCGAGCTCAGCGGCCTTGATCGCACGGTCAGCGCCGCGCGCCGAGCCAATGCCCATGAGCGCCGAACCGGCACCCTGCATGACCGACTTCACGTCGGCAAAGTCAAGGTTAATGAGACCCGGGGTCGTGATGAGGTCGGTAATGCCCTGGACGCCCGCGAGCAGCACCTGGTCAGCGGCCGCAAAAGCCTCAATCATGCTGATGCCGGGATCAGTAATTTCGAGCAGGCGATCGTTCGGAACGACGATGAGGGTATCAACCTCTTCGCGCAGCGCTTCAACACCGGCGTCGGCCTGGGCCGAGCGGCGCTTGCCCTCGAACCCGAAGGGGCGGGTGACAACGCCAATGGTGAGGGCACCGACCGACTTGGCAATACGGGCCACAACGGGGGCCGCACCGGTTCCGGTGCCACCGCCCTCACCCGCGGTCACGAAAACCATGTCAGCGCCAGAGAGCGCCTCTTCAATCTCGTCGGCGTGATCTTCAGCCGAGCGGCGACCCACCTCGGGGTCTGCCCCGGCACCAAGACCGCCGGTGAGCACTCGCCCAATACCGAGCTTGACGTCGGCTTCGCTCATAAGCATGGCCTGAGCGTCGGTGTTGACCGCGATGAACTCGACGCCGCGAAGCCCGAGCTCGATCATGCGGTTCACCGCGTTGACGCCGCCGCCGCCAACGCCGACGACCTTGATAATGGCGAGGTTGTTCTGGGTGGACAAGTTCGTCTCCGCTCTTTCTGCAACCTTAAACCTCTACTAGAGGGTTAAAGTATATGCTGCGTATACCTTTATGCCTTCACGGTACGGCGTGATGCCCAAAGGCTCAGCACGACACACCGATGAGACAACTTTTTTGCTGAAACATTGAGATTCGACCCTACCCCGCCGGAATATAGACGGGCGCGTCGGGCGAAGAAACGTCGATGCTCTGCAGCGCGACGTCACCGAGCGCCGTGAGCATCGCCTCAAGAACCGCCGACTTTCTGGCGTTATTCGCCGAGTCGCCCCACAACACCGGAACGCCAGAACCCAGTGTGACCTGCACCTGTTGCGGGGTTTCTGCGCTGATCTCGGTGATGCGGTTTCGCGTCACGTCGGGCATCGCGCTCAGCACGGTCGCCATAGCGGTGAACGCGTCAGAGCTAAAGTCGGTTCCCACGCCCCGCACCAGCGGAATACCCTCTGGCCGTTCGGCCTGTGGCACCACGTCGATGCGAACACCGGAAGCATCAACAAGCATGACCTCTTCGTTCTGCGGCACGGCAACAACGGGAACACGCTCTTGCACGACGACAGTAAGCGTGTGCGGCGGAATCTTTTCAACCTCAAAGTTCTGCAAAAGGGTGAGCCCCTCGAGCTTCTCGTGCACCGCGTCATCGGTCACGAGCGCGAGCGGCATCCCTTTAACCCCATCGAGTGCGTCGATAATTTCGGCCTCGGGCACGCGGTCTGCCCCGCGCACCTCGATAACCCGAACCGACATGAGCGGCGTGAAAACGCCGACGAGCACAGAGAGCACGAGAATGCTCACCGCGCTCAACGCAATGAGTTGCACCCTGCGTCGTTGCCGCTGGTGTTGTGAAAATCGCAACCGCTCGTGCCGTTCACGCTTTTTCCTGCCACGCTCGGCGGCGCGAACCTCTTTCTTGGCATCACGGTACTGCGCGTCGGCGGCACGTCGGTCTGAAAAAGCCTCGAGCTGAGCGCCCGCCTTCCCTCGAAATCGCGAGACTCCTGCGGGCACAATCGAGACCGTCGGCTGGGCATCTTCATCGTCGCCCCACGAGCCCGCTTCCGCGCCCTCATCTGCCTCGTCGGCCTGCCCCGATCCGCTGCCAACCGCATCGTCGTGAGCAGGATATTCGCGAGCTACACCATCGCCGAGCTGCGCATCAAATGCGTCGGCGTCAAGAGCATCGTCGAGAGCCGGCAGCTCACCGAAACCGTCAAACCGCGCCGAGGTTCCGCTCGAGAGCTGTACCGTTTCGGCTGAGGTCTCGTCGCTTTGCCCACCGATGTATTGTGCCGCAACAACATGCGGCGCTTCGGGCTCACCCGACGGTTCTCTCTCCCCCGGTTCTTCGTGATCACGAGGCCGTGGCCACTCTCCCGGGGTTCCTTCTGAATACCGAAATCCCTTAGGCCGTTTCACAGGGCGCCCCTAGGCAAACTTTCGCTCGAGCGCGTCAAGCAGCTGCGGAATGATCTGGTACACCGTGCCGCAGCTCATCGTCACGCAGACGTCACCGGGCCGCGCGATCTCAGCAAGATGCTCTGCGGCGCCCTGCCACTCTGGCTGGAACGACACCTTCGCCCCATCGCGAAATTTCGAGCTCACAATCTCACCGGTGACCCCCTCAACCGGGTCTTCGCGGGCAGCATCGATCGCGAGCACGAGCGTGTAATCGGCGTTCTGCTCGAGAACGTCGGCGAACTCCTGAGCGAACATCTGCGTGCGGCTGAAGAGGTGAGGCTGGTGGATCGCGATTAGTCTCCCCTCACCAACCACCGGCCTGATCGAGCTGAGCAGCGCCTCGACCTCGGTCGGGTGGTGCGCGTAGTCGTCGTAGACCCGAACGCCTGCGACCTCACCGTGAAATTCGAACCGGCGCCTCGTTCCCCCGAACGATGCCACCGCGGCCGCCGCCTCTTCGAGGCTGAAGCCGAGCGTGAGCAGCACGCCGACAACACCCGCCGCGTTGACGGCGTTGTGTCTGCCGTACACCGACAGACCGGTGGTCGCGCGCTGGCCGTCGTATTCGAGCGTGAGCCGAACCGTGTCGGTGTCGTCGATATCAACAACGCGCAGGTCGCAACCTTCGCTCTCACCAAACGTAAAGACCTTCTTGGCATCGAGCCGCGGCAGAATCTCGCGGGTTCCGGCGTCATCGCCCGAGATGACGATGCGCTCGCGAGCGCCATCGGCGAACTCGACGAACGCGTCCATAAACGCATCGCGACTGCCGTAAAAATCAAGATGCTCAGGATCGACGTTGGTAATAAGCGCGATCGCCGTGTCATAGAGCAGGAACGATTTGTCTGACTCGTCTGCTTCGAGCACGAAGAGATCGTCGTCGCCGTGCGCCGCGCTCACGCCGAGCGATTCGATGACGCCGCCGTTGACAAACGAGGGGTCCCGCTTCAGTTCATGCAGCGCGTTGACCGTCATGCCGGTGCTCGTGGTCTTCCCGTGAGCCCCGGCAACGGCGATCGTTCGCTTGCCGCGCGACAACCACGCGAGCGCCTGTGAACGGTGCAGCACCGGGATATCGTTTCGAAGCGCGTACTGGTACTCAGGGTTGTCCTGCCACAGCGCACCGGTCACCACGAGCGTGTCTGCCCCGTGCGCATGCTTCTCGTCGTGACCGATGCCAATCGAGATGCCGAGTTCTTGAAGCGCCCGCGTGTTCGCGTTCTCGCTTCGATCTGACCCACTCACCTGAACACCAGCGGAGTGCAGCATTCGCGCGATACCGCTCATGCCCGATCCGCCGATGCCAACGAGGCAAACGTTTCCGAGCGATTCGGGAATCGTGACGTTCAGGTCAGGGTAGATCATGGGCTGGGCTCCTAAGCTCTTCGATGTCGAGGGTAGCGCGTTACGGCTGTAGTCGGGCTGAGCCGCGCGGCTGTGGGATGTTAGCGCGTTCGCAGCACGTCGAGCACGACATCATAGAGCTGCTCTGTGCCCGTCAACGTGCCGACCTGTTTGGCGAGGGCCCCCATGCGTTCGAGTTGCTCCTGGTCGGTCGCAAGCGGAATGAGTTCGCGCAGCACCCACTCGGGCGTCAGCACTTCATCGGCGACGAGGATCGCGCCGCCGGACTCAACAACAGAACTCGCGTTGAACGCTTGCTCACCGTTGCCGAAGCCGTAGGGAACGAGAATCGACGGAATACCGAGACCCGAGATTTCACTCACTGCAGTTGAGCCGGCACGGGAGACCACGAGATCGCACGCCGCAAACGCAAGATCCATGCGGTCACAGTACTCGATGACGTGGTACCCCTCGACACCAGGGTCGACCATCTCGGTGAGGCCGCCCCACACGTGCAACACTTGGATACCCTCGGCAACGAGCGCACGCGCGTTTGCCGAGATGCCCTCGTTGATGGCCTTTGCGCCGAGCGAACCGCCCGTCACGAGCAGCGTCGTGCGCTCGGGGTCAAGCCCGAAGTGCTCGCGCGCGGCAGGCCTCGCGGCGGTGATGTCAAGCGAGGTGATCTCGGGGCGAAGCGGCATGCCCGTGACAATCGCTCCCTGAATCGGCGTGCCAGGAAAGGTCACGGCGACGGCGGCCGCTCGTTTCGCGCCCTGCTTATTCGCGAGCCCCGGTTTTGCGTTCGCCTCGTGAATGACCGTCGGCACGTTCTCGAGCTTCGCCGCGCGGTACGCGGGAGCGGAGGCATAGCCGCCGAAACCGACAACAACGTCAACGGCTTCGTCGCGGATCATCTCGCGCACGATCGAGACCGCCCGCAAGTATTTCGCCGGGAACTTCAACGCGTACCCACTCGGCTTTCGCGGAAACGGGAGCCGGTCGATGGTGCGCAGCTCGTAACCGCGTTGCGGAACGAGACGCGCCTCGAGCCCCTCCTTGGTTCCGAGCACGAGAATCTTGCTCTCGGGCTCCCGCTCACGAATGAGATCGGCGAGGGCGAGCAGCGGGTTCACGTGCCCCGCGGTGCCACCCCCCGCGAGAAGATACGTCGTCATGCACCCGTTCCTTTCGTTTGCACGGTTCCCGTGCGCAATTCTTCCTGATACTGAGCACCGTCGCGCGCAATCGATAAGACAACACCCATGGCGATCAGGGTCGCGACGAGGGCTGTTCCTCCAGAGCTAATGAGTGGCAGGGGCACGCCGATGACGGGAAGCAACCGAACGACGACGCCGATGTTGAGCAGCGCCTGCCCCACGATCCACACGAGCACCCCACCGACGACGCCCTTACCGAAGCGGTCGCGTGACATCCCGATGACCTTGAAGAGCAGGTAGGCGAGGCCGACGTACAACAGCATCGTGGCAACGGCGCCGACGAACCCGAACTCTTCGCCGATGATCGCGAAGATGTAGTCGTTGTCAGCTGCGGGAAGCCATGACCACTTGGCTTTCGAGCTCCCGAGGCCAGAGCCAAACATCTCGCCCCCAGCGAGCGCCCAGATGCCGTGAAGTGGCTGCCAGTCGTGGCCGCTGTAGTCTTCTTCGTTACTCACGAGCCCCATAAGCCTTCGCATGCGGTTCTCGCTCGTCACGAGGAAGAGCAGAGCAGCGGCAACCGCTGCTGCCACCACGAGACCGATCGTTTTCCAGTCGATATCGGCAAAGATGAGCACACCAATGACGATCGCAAACATGACCATCGCGGTACCGAGGTCACCACCGAAGAGTACCGTCGCAACGGCCAGCACGGCACCGGGAATGACCGCTGGAATGAGCGCATGAATCGGCTTCGCGATGAGTTTCTCTTTGAACTGCAGTACCGTCGACATCCACACGATCATCGCGAGCTTCAGGAACTCGGAAGGCTGCAGGCCGATTGTCTCGGTGATGCGCACCCAGTTTCGGTTACCGCCAACTTCGAAACCCAACGGCGTGAACACGAGCATCTGAAGCACGAGACCGAGGCCGAAAAAGCCCCACGCCCACTTCTTCCAGAACCACAGCGGTATGCGAGAGGCGATGATCATGAGCAACAGGCCGAAGAGCGCGTAAAGCGCCTGGCGCTGAAAGCCGCCGAGAAACCCCGCACCGTTTAAGTACGAGGTAATGGACGACGCCGAAAGCACCATGATGAGCCCGAAGGCCACAAAGAGCAGGGTAATGCCCCACAGCATGAGCACGGTGACGTTCGATTCGGCAACACGACCCTTCGTGAGCCGAATGCGAACGACCCTAGTGGTCAGCGGCGTCGTCTGAGGCTCCTGGGGATTCTGCTCGGTGTGCGGCATTATCTTCCCCCTCCATCATGTCTCGAAGCGCTGCCTGAAAGCGTTCACCGCGATCACTGTAGCCCGTGAATTGGTCGAGCGAGGCGGCGGCCGGTGAGAGCAGAACCGTATCACCCGTGGTCGCGAGCTCACTGGCAACCGCGATGACCCGGGGCATGATCGCCTCGGTCTGGGTCTCTGACACCTCAACGACCGTGAGCTCAGGGGCATGTGCTCCAAGCGACGCAAGCACTTCACTCCGGTCTTCACCAATCACGACGGCGGCGCTCAGCCGCGCGAGGTTCTTGGTCACGAGTTCATCGATTGATGCGCCTTTGAGCTGCCCACCGACGATCCACACCACCCGGCTAAAAGCTCGGAGCGAGGCGTCGGCCGCGTGCGGGTTCGTCGCCTTCGAATCGTCGATCCAGGCGACGCCGTCGTGGGTGCCGAGGCGCTGTACACGGTGCGCGTCGGGGGCGAAGCTGAGCACCGCAGCCGCGATCGCTTCAGGGGTGACCCCGAGCGACCTCGCGAGCGCTGCCGCCGCAAGAACGTCTTCGACGAGATGTGGTGCAGCCAAGCCGCGCCCATCGAGCTCTTCGACGCTCAACAGTTCGAGGGCCGTTGAACGGCGCTCCTCGTGGAAGCCTCGGTCGATGAGCAGGCCTTCAACAATGCCAAGGCCGCTCGGTGGCGGGGTGTCGAGCCCGAAGCTCACGGCCCGCGCCCCCTCGACCACGTCGGCATCGCCTACGAGTCGCTCGGTCACGGCATCGGCGCGGTTGTACACGCAGGCAAAGCGCACGTTCTCGTACACGCGCCCCTTCGCGAGCTCGTAGGCCTCGCGCGAGCCGTGCCAGTCGAGGTGATCGTCGGCGATGTTGAGCACGACGCTCGAGTGCGGCGAGATCTCGCCGAGGCGGTGCAGCTGAAAGCTTGAGAGTTCAACCACGAGCGCGTCGAAGCCCTCGGGGTCGCGGATCGCATCGAGAATCGGCACGCCGATATTGCCAACGGGCGCGGCTTTGAGCCCGCCCGATTGAAGCATGTGCGCGGTGAGCTGCGAGGTCGTCGTTTTCCCGTTGGTGCCGGTCACGCACACCCACTCGGCGATGCGGTCGGTTTTGTCGCGCAGTCGCCACGCGAGCTGAATATCGCCCCAGACGGGAATGCCCGCCTCTTCTGCCCAGACGGTGAGCGGGTGATCGGGGCGATAGCCGGGCGAAACGACCACGAGGTCGGCTGCAAAACCCTTGAGATCGGCAAGCTGGCCCTCGGTTTCGGCAATTGCCGTGTGCGAGACGCCGAGCACGTCGAGAATGCGTTCGGTATCGGGGTCAGGGTTCGCCGAGATAACCCGCACCGTTGCCCCGAGCTCGGCGAGGGTGTCTGCGACCGAGAAGCCGGTCACGCCGAGGCCGAGCACCGCGACTCGCAGGCCCTTCCAATCGTCGTGCCAGCTGTTCAGCGCGAGAACCCGCTCTGCATTCCACTCGCTCACTGCTGCAGCACCCACTCGCCGTAGAAGAGCGCGATGCCCGCGAGCACGAGCACACCGGCGATGATCCAGAACCGCACAACGACCGTGACTTCAGCCCAGCCTTTGAGCTCGAAGTGGTGGTGAATGGGACTCATGAGGAAGATGCGTTGCCCCTTAGTGATTTTGAAGTAGAGGCGTTGCACGATGACCGAGCCAGTCTCGATGATGAAGAGGCCACCGATGAGCAGGAGCAGGAGCTCGGTCTGCGTAAGAATCGCGAGTGCGGCAATCGCGCCACCGAGGCCGAGCGAGCCGGTATCGCCCATGTAAATGTGTGCGGGGCTCGTGTTCCACCAGAGAAAGCCGATGAGGCCGCCGATGAGCGCTGCGGCGATGACGGCGAGGTCGAGCGGATCGCGCACGTCGTAGCAGCCGGGCTCAATGCGAATGGCGCAGGCCTCGTTGTGCTGCCAGAAGCCGATCATGACGTATGCCGAGAGCGCGAGAATCGAGGCCCCCGTTGCGAGACCGTCGAGACCGTCGGTCACGTTGACCGCGTTCGAGGTCGAGGTGACGATCACGATGATCCAGATCACGAAGAGGATTGTGCCGGCGATGAGGCCAAACTGCATGAAGTCGAAGGGCAGGTCTCGAAAGAGCGAGATGCTCGTTGACGCAGGCGTGAGACCGCGGGCGTTTGCAAAGCGGATCGCGAGCAGCGCGAAGAGCACCGCAACAACGACCTGGCCGAAAATCTTTGCCCAACCGCCGAGTCCGAGTGACTGCTGCTTATGGGTCTTGAGGAAGTCATCAATGAAGCCGACGACGCCTAGGCCGACCGTCATGAGAATGACGAGCAGGCCTGATGCGGTCGGGGGCGACCCCGCGGCGAGGTGACCGACGAAGTAGGCGATCACCGAACCAGAGATGAAGATGAGGCCGCCCATCGTCGGGGTGCCTCGCTTCGAGTAGTGCGACTTTGGCCCGTCTTCACGAATGAACTGGCCCCACTGCAGTCGCTTGAAGCCCCGAATAAAGACCGGGGTAAGAGTAAGTGAGAAAAGCAGCGAGAAGGCTGCGGCAACGATGATAGCAATCATGAGAATTCCTTCCCAAGTCTATCCCCGAGATGGCGCAGACCAGCGGCATTTGACGACTTTACGAGCACGGTGTCGCCGGGCTGCAAGAGACCCTGCACGTAGTCGAAGGCCTCGTCTTGCGTTTCGAAGAACACGCTCTCGCCGTCCCATGCACCCTCGTTGATCGCGCTGATGTGCATGCGGCGCGCCTCGGCGCCGACAATCACAAGCTGGCTGATGCGCAGGCGCACCGCGAGCAGACCGATCCGGTCGTGCTCAGCACCCGAGTACTCACCGAGCTCGCTCATTGCACCCAGCACCGCAACGGTGCGCGCCTCTGGCTGCGCGATCTGGGCGAGGGTTTTGAGGCCAGCGGCCATGCTGTCCGGGCTCGCGTTGTAGGCATCATTGATGATCGTGATGTTATCGCGGCCCCCGAGCACCTCCATGCGCCACTTCGCGGGCCGGGTGGTCTTCTCGAGCACTTCAACGATCGTGTCGAGCGTCACGCCGAGCTCGAGCGCAGCGGTCGCTGCCGCGAGGGCGTTCATGACGTGGTGTTCGCCGAGTACCGGGAACGAGACGGGCGCTTGCTGCCCGTCGGCGTGAAGGGTGAAGCGGGTGCCCTTGGCGCTCGTCGTCACGTCGTCAGCCCATACATCGGCACGATCTGACATGCCGAACCAGCGCACCCTTGCCCGGGTGAGCGCCGCCATCTTGGCAACACGCGGGTCGTCAATGTTGAGCACAGCGACCGAGGTCGGCGCGAGATCGCGAACCATCTCGCTCTTTGCCCGGAACGTTGCTTCGATGTCGCCGAACTCGCCCGCGTGAGCGAGACCGACCGTCAGCACGATACCGATGCTCGGGGGCGCCATGCGCACGAGCCGAGCGATATCGCCTTCGACGCTCGCCCCCATCTCGGCGACAAGCACCCGAGTGTCTTCCTCGACGCGAAGCGCCGTCAGCGGCCCTCCGACCTCATTGTTGAACGACTTCTCTGAGGCCACGGTCGATCCGACCGTTTCGGCCATGCGCTGCAGCAGATTCTTGGTCGTGGTTTTTCCGTTCGAGCCAGTCACGCCTACCGTGAGCAGGTGGCCGCGCTCATTCACCCGAGCGAGCACCTCGGTCGCGAGCATTGCGAGCGCATCGGTCGCGTCGCTCACCACGACCTGCGGCACCGTGTCAAGCACATCACGCTCGACCACGAGCAACGCTGCGCCTCGTTCGACGGCCGGCTCCACGAAACGGTGGCCGTCGGTCTCCTCGCCACGGCGGGCGAAGAAGATCTGGCCGGGCCCCACCTCTCGTGAGTCGGTCTGTGAGATACCGTCAATCGTGGCATCGGCCGTGAGCCCGCTTGAGCCCAAAAGCAACGTACCGTTGACCGCGGTTGCGATCTCGGCGAGTGTGAGTGTAATCACGCCATCAGTCCTGCCTCGCGGAGTGCCCCGCGTACTTCATCCCTTGCTGAATACGGGAGCATCTGCCCCGCCACTTCCTGGTAGGTCTCGTGCCCCGGCCCCGCATAGACGATGATGTCTTCGGGTCCTGCCGCGCTGATCGCGAAGCGGATCGCCTCGCGGGGGTCGGCGATCTCGTGAATGCTCGTACGTCCACCGGCTTGCCGTGCTCCCTCGAGCAGTTGCGCCCGAATTGACGCCGGGTCTTCGAAGCGCGGGTGGTAGTCGCAGATGATGAGGGTGTTCGAACCAGCGGCAGCGATCCGCCCCATCTCGGCTCGCTTCGTGGTGTCGCGGTCGCCATCGGCACCAAACATGAAGATGATGTTGCCGGTCGCGACATCGCCGAGGCCATCGAGCATCGATTCAAAGCTGCCGGGCGTGTGACCGTAGTCAACGAAGAACTTCGGGCCCTTCGCACCGGGGTTCATGAGTTCGAGGCGCCCGGGAATGGAGACGGGAATCGGCTCTGTGGCGAGCAACGCTTCAAGGTTCGAGAGGTCGATGCCTGCCTCGTGCATCATGATGATCGCGAGCGCGGCGTTCTCTGCCATGAAGGTGCCGAAGAGGGGAACCCGCCCGCGGAAGTACGCGTTGTCGGGGCCCTGCAACACAAACGAGACCCCATCGACCGTGTGGTTCGTGATCGCGAGATGCCAGTCGGCCGACTGACCGTAGGCGGTCGAGAGCGTTGTGACCGGGATCTCGCTCTCTTTAGCGATGCGCTGGCCGTGGGGTGAGTCGACCACCACGACGCCGCGTGCCGCGTGCTGCTTCGTGAAAAGCGCTTGCTTCGCAGCAAAGTAGGTTTGCATGTCACCGAACTCGTCGAGGTGATCCTGCGAGAAGTTATTGAAGGCGACGACGTCGAACATGATGCCGTCGATACGGTGCCTCACGACCGCCTGAGCCGAGACCTCAAGCGCCACCGCGGTGACGTCATCTTCGATCATGCGAGCGAGCAGTCCGTGCATTTCTGAGGCTTCAGGAGAGGTGAGATTGCTCTCGATCGCGACGTCGCCAATGCGGCGCTCGGCGGTCGTCGAAATGCCGGTGGTGTGCCCGACCAGTCGCAGGAGCGCATCGAGCATGTAGACCACGCTCGTCTTGCCGTTCGTGCCGGTAATGCCGAAGACCTTAGCGTCAAGCTCACCGGTACGGTAGATGTCGGCCGCGAGAGCGCCGAGCAGCGTTCGCGGGTGAACCTCGGTCACGAGCACCGGAACGCTCACACCGACGAGCTTCTCAGCCCCAGCAGCATCGGTCACAATCGCGACAGCACCGTTGCCGATCGCCTGCGCGCCAAACGATGCACCGTGTTGCTTGGCACCGGGCATGCCGACGTAGAGATCGCCGGGCCTCACGTCTCGCGAATCGAGCGTAATTCCCGAGATCGTAGCCTCGTTCCCCTGAGGCGCAACTGCCTCGATGATACGCAGACCGTGCGCGGCAGCAAGTGCCCTGGTCTCGGCCGGTTCCCCCCGTTTTGGCCTGATCGTCATTCCCTCGCTCATGCGGTGAGCCCTGATCGCTGAAAGTGTCGTTTCACGTAATGCACCCACCTACTCTATTCGGAATATATGGGAAGGGGTTCAAACGTGCCCGTTGAAGGCGCAACTTGGAGGGTTCGGATGGCCGCTTCTTCGATCTCACGAACGAGACTCACCGATGAGGTAGTGCCGCTCGTGTACGAATCGGGAAATCCGAGCGACGCAACAACGACATATTGTGGATCGTCGATGGGAAAGATCGAGGCGAAGGAGTGCACGTAATCGGTGCGGTAGTGCCCTTGCCCGTCGCTCTGCTCGCCGGTTCCCGTTTTACCGCCGATGCGATAGCCGGGAATCGTCAAAAAGTCTTTCCAAGTGTCGTCAACGAGGGTCTCCATCATCTGCAAGATCGAGCTCGCAGTTTCTTGAGACACAACGTTCACGGGGTCACCAGACTCATGCGGAGTAAAGCTGCCGTCTTGCGCGCGGCACCCCTTCACGAGCTTTGGCGGTATGCGCACTCCCCCGTTCGCGATGGTCTGGTAGACCCCTGCGGTTTGAATGATCGTTGACGAGAAGCCCTGCCCAAAGGTGACGTTGTAACTTGTCTGCGCGTCCCATTTCTCTGGCTTGTAGAGCAGGCCCGAGTCTTCGAGCGGCAGTCCCGTCTCGGTTGATTCGCCGAGCCCAAACTTGCGCATATACTCGTACCGGGTTTTGGCCGGCACCTGTGTGCCGAGCATCGCGGTGCCAACGTTCGATGACTTCACGTAAATGCCCGTCAGGGTCCACGGTTCAACCGCGTGCTCGAACCAGTCTGAGAAGCGAACGCCAGCCTCTGGTTGCATCGTCCACGGGGTGTCATACGGCGTGAGTGGCGTCGCAACGCCCTCTTCAAGCAACGTCGCGACGGTCACGGTCTTGTGTGTCGAGCCGGGCTCGTAGGGGCGCACGAACGACCTTGCCTCGCGCTTCTCGGGGTCGCCCGCGTTCAAGTCGCCGGGGTCAACCGAGCCGTCTTCGGCTACCGCAAGGAGTTCTCCCGTCTTCGCGTCCATGAGCACCGCGTAGACCCACTCGGTACCGAGCCGAGCGTTGTATTCGTCGACCAGCTGCTGAGCCTGCCACTGCAGGTCGCGATCGATCGTGAGTTCAACGGTTCCGCCGTTCTCAGCTTTCTCACGCACGACGTGGCTTCCAGGCAGCGCGACACCGTCGGCGCCCTTCTCGTACGTCTCAACACCGTCGGTACCGGCAAGGCACGCATCTTGCGAGCGTTCGACCCCGGCCTGCGGTATCTGGTCGCTACTCGAGAACCCGATGAGGTTCCCGGCTACCCCACCGTTCGGATAAAACCGCTGGTAATTCGGGGCAAAGGTCAGCCAGGGCACTTTGAGGGCCTTGAGGGCGTTCAACTGATCAAGCGTGATCTCGCGCTGCACGTAGGCGAAGTCAGACTTCTTATTCTTCGCGAGCGCCGAGTCAACGATGTCACGGAGCTCGCCGGCGGTCTGCCCCGTGATCTCAGCGATCTCGGTGTAGGCCTCCTCGGTCGTCACCGCGACGGTGCCCGATTGCCCCTCTGGAGCCTGCCGGTAGAAGACCCCGTCGCGCACGAGCGTGTTCTTCGGTGAAAGCTGCACGTCGTACCGTTCGTCGGTGCTTGCGAGCACGACGCCGTTGCGGTCAGCTATGTCGCCGCGCAGGCCCGGGATCGAAACGGGAACGGCTCGCTTGTCTTTCGAAACCTCGTTGTATGCCGAGGCCTGAACCACCTGAATTTGAAACAACCGTGCCGAAAAAATCATCGTCACGAGAATGACGAGAACCATCGCGGCAACGCTCCTGGCGTTGCGTTTCACGCGTTTCGTCATGCTGCTCCTCGTGCCCTCTTAGTGCGTGGCGGGTGCCGGGAGGGATCCGCTCCAGGCTACCGGCTCAGCAGGCTTCGAAGGCTTAGCAGAAGCTGTTTCTGCGGCGGCTGCATCGGCCGCCGCTTTCTTCTCGGCCTCGGCCTTCTTTTCGGCCGCAGCGGCACGCTCGGCCTTGCGCTTGTCGGCCTCTGGTGAGGTGAACTCGGTCAGCGCAGCATTTGCGATCGTATTGGCGCGCGCTTCTGAACTGCGCTGCGTGAGCTCACCTTCAATTGCCGCACCGGCAAGCGCGAGGAATGCGGGCTGAGCATTCTGCACCATGCCCTGCCCAGCGGCCTGCTGCGAGAGGTTCTGCGGTGAGCTGTAGAGCTCGACCTCTTGCTGCATGACGCGCTCGGCACGCACGAGCTCGCGCTCCTCAAGAATGAGGTCGTTGGCCTGGTATGCACCGGCCGAGGTGGCAACGCTCAGCCATAGCTGGGTCGCGAAGATACCGAGCACAGCGATGATTGCGACGATCACGAGCATGAGCGTCGCGGGCTTTGCCTGGTTAGCCGGGGCGTCCTGAACGGGCCCCAGGTGCCTGCGAGGCTCGGGAGCGCTCGGTGCCTGCTGGGGTACAGCGGTGAATTTCAACGCATTAGCCATCTTCTCTCACCCTTTCAATGGCGCGAAGTCGTACGGGAATAGAACGTGGGTTGCGTTCTTGCTCTGCCTGCGGGGCCGTCTCGGCGCCCTTCGTCACGAGCGAGAACTTTGCGATGTGCTCTGGGAGCTCGACCGGCAACCCGGCGGGTGCGGTCGACTGTGTCGCCTTCTGGAACGCGCGCTTGACCATGCGGTCTTCGAGCGACTGGTACGACATAACAACGGCTCTGCCGCCAACCGCGAGGGCCTTGAGCGCCTGCGGGATGACCCCTTGCAACGCCCCAAGCTCGTTATTCACCTCGATGCGCAGCGCTTGAAACACGCGCTTTGCGGGGTGCCGCTGCCGCTTCACCGCGGCGGGCGTCGCCTCTTGAAGCACGTCGACGAGTTGTCCAGAGCGGCGGATCGGCTCGATCTCTCGTGCCCTCACGATCGCCCGTGCGTAGCGGCCCGCGAGTGGCTCGTCGCCGTACACCTCGAACAGCTCTCTGAGGCGACCCTCGGGCTCCTGTGCGATGATCTCGGCGGCGGTAACGCCCGAGGTTTGGTCCATGCGCATATCGAGCGGTGCGTCTTGCGCGTAAGCAAAGCCCCGGTCTGCCTGATCAAGCTGAAGCGACGAAACGCCCAGGTCGAGCAGCACGCCGTGCACTCGCTCAAAGCCCTGCTGCTCGACAGCGTCGATGAGCCCGTCGTACACCGTGTGCACGGGGCGAAAACGATCGCCAAAGCGAGCGAGGCGCTTCGAGGCGAGCCCGAGCGCTTCGGTATCGCGATCAAGGCCAATGAGCGTGAGCTGCGGGAATCGGTCGAGCAGCGCCTCGCTGTGACCGCCCATGCCGAGCGTCCCGTCAACGACAACGGGGTTCTCAGCCTCAAACGCGGGCTGAAGTAACTCGATGCAGCGGTCGAGCATGACGGGGTCGTGAAGCTCGGCGATCTCGTCGGGCGAACCCATCTCGCGCGCATCGCTCTGAGGTGTCTGAGTGTTTTCGTTCATCATCACGGGCTAGAACATGCCCGGAATCACCTCATCTTCAATCTCGGCAAACACGGTCTCTTGCTCATCGAGGTACTGCTGCCATGCCTCGGCGTTCCAAATCTCGGCACGCGAACCGGCTCCAATGACCACGAGCTCACGGTCAAGCCCCGCATACGTTCTCAGCGCCTGCGGAATCGTCACTCGATGCTGCTTGTCGGGCACCTCTGCGTGAGCGCCCGAGAGGAACACACGCATAAAGTCACGCGACTGCTTCGAGGTGATCGGGGCCTGGCGCACGCGCTCGTGCAGTTCACCGAACTCACGCTCGCTGAACACGTACAAGCAGCGCTCCTGCCCTCGGGTGATGACGAGCCCGTTGCCGAGCTCATCACGAAACTTCGCGGGAAGAATGACGCGGCCCTTTTCATCAAGCTTGGGAGAGAACGTGCCAAGAAACACCGGGCGCCTCCTCTCCCTTTCGGCTCGCGATTCACATTGAGCCCCACTTTACTCCACTTCAAACCACAAAGCACTCTTTTTCATATAGATTTCGGAGCTTGCGCAAATATTGCCCTTTATTTGAGCCATTTTGAGAGGTGGAGGGAAATGGAGCACTTTTGCCCACTTTTGGGCGCGCAAAGCCGCCCCGCGGCCAACTCGCGCACGATCAAGCGGATCCCGGCGCTCCACTGCCCCGCGATCCGCCCCCGTCTTCACGCACTCGGGATCTTCGGCGGCGCGTGGGCATAAAAAATACCGCCGATTTCTCGACGGTATTGTGAGCTCTCGCTCGGGGTTCAGCTGAAGCGGCTGAGACGGTATGGGCTAGCGTTCGCCATCCATACGCTCTTCCCAGCGCTGCTGTGCACGGTCGGCGTACGAGTCTCTAGGCTTAGCCTTTGACGACGAACCGTTCTTGGTGGTTTGCACCCGGTTCTTCGGGTCGAACATAAAGAGCGCCCCACCGAGCATCGCGACGAAGCCGATAAGGCCAAGCCAAATCAACCCACCGGCAACGCCACCAACCAGAACTCCTACTCCGGCAAGAATAATGAGAGAGCCGATGACAATGGCTCGATACGAGGGGCCACCACCCGAGGCACGACTGGTAACGACGCTGTCTGCTTCACTCGCATACAGCCCCCGCTCCATCTCCTCGAGCAACCGCTGCTCGTGTTCTGAAAGGGCCACGATTTCCTCCGTAGAAACTGGACTTGCTTACTATGCATTCTACCCTGCCCGCCCCACAGTAGGCTATGAATGTGCACCATACTCAAACCCTCGCAGAAATGACCCAGCAGCGCCTTGACGAAATCATCGCCCAGCAGCGGGAAGGCCTCAAAGAAATAGGTCCCGATTTCGCCCCTCTCCTTGATGAGGCCCACCTGTTCTTGCAGGGCGGCAAACGCCTCAGGGCCCAATTTCTCGTACTCGGCTACGAAGCAGTAGCCGGCAGCCACGAGCGCAATGCCTCACCCGAGGGAGCCTTCTCTGCCGTCATCGACGCGGCATGCGCCCTCGAGCTCTTTCACGCGGCCGCCCTCGTGCACGATGACATCATCGACCGCTCAGACTCGCGCCGTGGCAGGCCCGCCTCACACCGTTTCTTCGCTGGGCTCCACCGCGAACGCGACTACCGGGGCGACGCCGATCACTTTGGCGAGGCCGCCGCAATTCTGCTCGGCGACCTTCTGCAGTCGTGGGCTGACGAGACCCTGCAACGGGCGCTCGACGCGCTGCCGAACCGCGAGGCGGCCCTCGGCGCGAGGCAACACTTCAACCGCATGCGCAGCGAGGTGGCCGTCGGCCAGTTCCTCGATGTGCTCGAAGAGCAGCACCAGGCATTCGCCGAACACGAGGTACAGCTCGAACGCTCGACCAGGGTGCTCGTCTACAAGTCGGCGAAGTACAGCATCCAGGCCCCCATTCTCATCGGAGCGGCGATGGCGGGCGCATCGCCCAAACAGCTCGGAGCGCTCGCTGACTTCGGCCTGCCCGTTGGCGTTGCCTTTCAGCTGCGCGATGACCTGCTCGGCGTCTTCGGCAACGAACAGATCACCGGCAAGCCGAGCGGCGATGACCTCACCGAGGGTAAGCGCACCGTACTCGTCACGCTCGCCCGCGAGGGCCTCCCCGCAGGGCCAAAGCGTATCTTCGACGATCTGCACGGCGACCCGACGCTCAACCGCGAGCAGGTCAAAGTACTGCAAGACACCATCAGCCAGACCGGAGCGAAAGCACGGGTCGAGACGATGATCTCAGGCAACGTTGGGCTCGCGCGCGAGGCGCTCACCGAGGCCGCGTTCGACGAGAAGGCCGTGGCAGCCCTCATCTCGCTCGCAGAGTTCGCCGCGACCCGCGACGCCTAGCCCGCGCTACTCGTACTGCCCGCTAAGCGAGCATCTGAATGGCGCGACGCACGGGAGCCTTGTGCCCCTTGCGCAGCTCATCGATCGGGGTGCCGCCAAGCTCTTCGCTCTCTGAGAGCACCCAGTCGATCGCTTCGTCATTCGAAAAGCCCGAGTCTTCGAGCAGAATGAGCGTGCCACGCAGCCCAGAGATCGTCTCCGAGTTCAGCAGGAACAGCGCTGGCACGCGCAAGACGTTGTCGATGCGCTTAGCCGCGAGATGACGTTCCTCGATGAGTCGCCGAACCTGGCTCGGAGTTATTTCGAGCATCTCGGCAACATCAGGAATCGAAAGGTATTCTGGCTTTGTTTCATTCACAGGTAACACTTTGCCACGGTTCGGCTGAATGTTTCAAAACTGCATGCTCGCTGGAATGCGGCGCGTGTACTCCCAGAAGCCCCTAGTGTTCCGTAGACTTCTCGTGTGACTTCTGTTTCCTCCGACCCGCTGATTGGGCACACCCTTGAGGGGCGCTACGTGATCCATTCGCGGATCGCGCGAGGAGGCATGGCAACCGTTTACATGGCGACTGACAATCGCCTACACCGCACGGTAGCCATCAAGGCGATGCACCCGCACCTCGCTGAAGACCCAGATTTTCGCAACCGCTTCGAGCAAGAAGCCCGCAATGCGGCAAAGCTGACGCACCCGAACCTCGTGAGCGTACTCGACCAGGGCGAAGAGGGCGAGACCGTCTACCTCGTCATGGAGTACCTGCCGGGCATCACGCTGCGTGAACTCCTCAAACAGCAGCGCTTTCTCACGACCGAGCAAACCATCGAGGTCAGCGAGTCCATTCTCTCGGGGCTCAGCGCCGCCCATGCCGCGGGCATCATTCACCGCGATCTCAAGCCCGAAAACGTACTGCTCGCCGACGACGGTCGCATCAAACTCGCCGACTTCGGCCTCGCACGCCCCGCGAGCGCAAACACCGGAACCGGTCAGGCACTGCTCGGCACCATCGCGTACCTTTCACCCGAGCTCGTCACGCGGGGCGTCGCCGACAAACAAAGCGATGTGTACGCCTTCGGCATCATGATGTTCGAGATGCTCACCGGCGAGCAGCCCTTCACGGGCGACCAGCCGATGCAGATCGCATACCAGCACGCCCACGACGAGGTGCCCGCCCCCTCGACCCTCAGCACGCAGTCGACCCCAGAGCTCGATGCGATCGTGCTCTGGGCGACCGACAAAGAACCCGAAAAGCGCCCTGCTGATGCCGCCGAGATGCTGCAAGCCGTTGAAGCTTCGCATGACGGCCCCGCACCCGACTTCGCGACCAAGGTGCTCGGAACGCAAGTACTCACGACGCAGTTGCCGCGCACGACTGTCGTCGATCCGCTGCCAGAGGAGCAGCCAGAGCCCAACGCGCAAGCGCACACGCAAGACGCGGTCGAGCCTCGCTCGGCCACCGCGCTCGCGTACACGAAGGGCCGCAAACAGCGCCGCAAGGGTGCGATCATGCTCGCGGTCGTCGTCGGCCTGGCGGCTCTCGCCGCCGGTGCGGGCTGGTACTTCGGCTCTGGCCCCGGCTCCCTCGTGACCGTGCCAGAGCTCGAGGGCCTCACAGCCGAAGAGGCGACACAAACGCTCGAAGACATGAACCTCACCGCCACCACGAGCGAGTGCTACGCGCTCACCACCGAGGTGGGCGGTGTGGTCGACCTCGAACCTGCGCCAGGAACCCGGGTCGAGCGAGAGTCGTCGGTGAACCTCTGCATCTCGATCGGTCCCGAATCACTCGAGACTCCCGACCTCACCGGGCTCAACCTCGAAGAAGCCCAGAAGAAGATCAACGAGGCCCGCTTCATCTTCGGCAAGGTTCGCGCCGAGCAGTTCAGCGACCAGCCAGAGGGAACCGTGCTCTGGACGAGCACGGAAGACGGCGACGAGCTTCCGCAGATGATGCCAGAGCAGAGCGTCATCGACGTGGTGGTCTCTGCCGGCACGCTTCCCGAGATCAGCGACCTGAGCGACGCAGAGGCACGCGAAAAGCTGTCAGAAGCCGGCCTTGAGGTCGACGACGAGCTCGGGTGGCTCGAGTACAGCGATTCGGTCAAGGCCGACCGCGTCATCTCAGCGCACTACCCCGCCGACACCATGTACCGCGGCGACAGCGTCGGTCTCGTCGTTTCGCGCGGCCCAGAGCTCTTCGAGGTTCCCGATGTTTCGGGCATGAAGCTGCAGGAAGCGATGGACCTGCTCTCAGAGGCTGGCTTCGAGCCGAGCACGCTCGTGCCGGAGATTCTGCGCGGCATGGCCGAGGTCAAAGAGACCGTTCCTGCTACTGGCGAAATGGCGCCGAAGGGCTCCGAGGTTCAGGTCAAGAGCGTTATCTCGCTGTAGCCTCGCGCCACGAGCCGTGAGCTACGAGCTACGAGCTACGAGCTACGAGCTACGAGCTACGAGCTACGATCCACGCTACGCACGACGTGCCGGGCATCGCGGTCGTCGCGCTCCTGGCATGGCGTGCCGGTCGAGGCTTACCGGTCGTCGCGGTTCGGATCTTCTGGCGACACTGCGCGAATGGGCCGATTCGCCAGCGCGCGCAATCCATATGACAAAAAGCAGGGTGTTTCTCCTCAAACACCCTGCTTTTCGTCAAGTAAACCACAAAAAGGCAAACAGCGCGGCAGCGGCCACCCGAAAGGCGAGACCGGCCCGAGCGGAGGGCGCGGCAGCCGCCATCCGGAAGGCCCGCAGCGCCCCAGCCCACCCTCTAGTGGCGGCGCTTCAGCTCCTCGGCCACTTGGAAGGCCAGCTCAAGCGACTGGCGGTGGTTGAGGCGTGGGTCGCACACTGACTCGTAGCGCGCCTCGAGTGCGAGCTCGTCGATGTTCTCTGCGCCGCCCAAGCATTCGGTGACGTCATCGCCCGTGAGCTCAACGTGCATGCCGCCCGGGTAGGTGCCGACCTCGCGGTGAGCCTCAAAGAAGCCCTTGAGCTCGTCCATGATCTCGTCGAAGCGACGCGTTTTGAAGCCATTCGGCGTCGTAATGCCGTTGCCGTGCATCGGATCGGTGACCCACAGTGGCAGGGCGCCGGCATCGCGCACGCCCTCGAGCAGGCCAGGCAGCACGTCACGAATCTTGCCCGCGCCCATGCGCGTGATGAAGGCGAGGCGGCCAGGCTCGCGCTCTGGGTCGAGCTTATCGATGAGGCGCAGGGCGTCGTCGAGCTTCGTCGTGGGCCCGAGCTTGACGCCGATGGGGTTCTTGACCTTCGAGAGAAACTCGACGTGCGCGCCGTTGATGTCGCGCGTACGCTCGCCGATCCACAGCATGTGTGCCGAGGTGTCGTAGATGTCGCCGGTGCGCGAGTCGGTGCGGGTGAGCTGGCGTTCGTACTCGAGCAGCAGCGCCTCGTGGCTCACGAAGAACTCGGTGCGTTCGAGCGCGCCGAAGTCGACCCCGCAGGCCATCATGAAGCGCACGGCACGGTCGATCTCGGCCGCGAGGGCCTCGTAGCGCTGGTTCACGGGGTTCGAGATGAATCCCTTGTTCCAGTCGTGCACGAGCCGCAGATCGGCGAAGCCGCCCTGGGTGAACGCGCGAATAAGGTTCAGCGTCGAGGCCGAGACATGGTAGCCCTGCAGCAGGCGCTCGGGGTTCGGTGTGCGCGACTCCTCGGTGAAGTCGTAGCCGTTCACGAGGTCGCCACGGTACGCCGGAAGCGTCACGCCGTCGCGGGTCTCGGTGTCGCTCGAGCGGGGCTTTGCGAACTGCCCGGCCATGCGGCCAACCTTAATCACGGGCATCGAGGCGCCGTACGTAAGTACGACGGCCATCTGCAGCAACGTTTTCACACGATCGCGGATCTTATCAGCGGTTGCCGCCTCGAATGTCTCAGCGCAGTCGCCGCCCTGCAGTAAGAACGCCTCGCCGCGGGCTGCGGCGGCGAGTCTCGACTTCAGAACGTCTGCTTCACCGGCAAAGACGAGCGGAGGTTGCGTGCTGAGCTGCGAGAGCACGCCGTTGAGCGTCTTCTCGTCATTCCAGACAGGCTGCTGTTTCGCCTCGAGATCGCGATAGGTATCAAAGCCTTGCATCCCGACTGACTGCAGATTCGTCTGAATATCCTGGTGATCCACGCACTTATCCTTAAGTTTCGAGAGTACGCCGAGCTGACGTATCCCCATTGTAAACGGGGTGTCAAATCGTTGTCGCGGTGTTTACGCCTTCGCGCGGTTTCGTACGCTTGAGGCGTAAATATCGACGTATTCTTGCTGGCTGAGCTTCTGAATTTCGTACATAATTTCGTCGGTGACGCTTCGCAACACGAAACGGTCGGCGGCCATGCCCTGAAAGCGAGTGAAGTCGAGTGGCTCACCGATGATCGAACCAATGCGGCGCACCCGGGGAATCTTCTTTCCGATCGGAAGCGCCTTTTCGGTGTCAACCATGATCGCGGGTACAACGACCGCGCCTGACTCGACGACGAGGCGGGCGACACCCGTGCGGCCGCGATACAGGCGCGCGTCTGGGCTGCGCGTACCCTCGGGGTACATCGCGAGCATGTTGCCCTTATCGAGCACCCCAAGCCCGGTGTTGAGCGCCGCCTCAGACGCCTTGCCTCCCGAGCGATCGATGGGAATCTGACCGGTAGCGAGCATGAAGTGCTTCACGAACCAACCGCTGAGCCCCTTGCCCGTAAAGTAATCGCTCTTGGCAAGAAAGTGCACGCGGCGGTCGATCATGAGCGGAAGAAAGAACGAGTCGATGACCGAGAGGTGGTTGCCCACGATGATGACCGGCCCTGTCGGCGGGATGTTCTCAGCCCCCTCAATCCAGGGGCGATAGATAAGTTTGACGAGTGGCCCAACGATCAGGTGTTTGAGGATCCAATAAATCATCGAGTTTCTCTCCAAAGGAATGACGGTTGAGGCTCTCAAAGAATATACCCCAGCACCAATGCGATAAGGGTATTGAGCATGTCGGGGCTAAGGTGGTTATGACAAGATGCCCGTAACGGGTCGGCAAACCTACCGTCCTAGAATAGGTATCAAAGGAGCTACCGTGAATCAAACTGAAACCCCCCTGCTCGTTCCGCTCACACCAGAGAGCAATATCACTTCACTTCTTGAAGAACGAGTTCAGGCCACGCCTCACCAAGCACTTTTTGCCGTTCCGCAGGGCGACGGGTGGCGTGACATTACCGCGACCGAGTTTCGCAACCAGGTCGTCAGCCTCGCAAAGGGCCTCATTGCCCAGGGCATCAAGCCCGGCGACAAGATCGCGTTCATGTGCAAGACGAGCTACGAGTGGTCACTCATCGACTTCGCCATTTTCTACGCTGGAGCGGTCATGGTACCGATCTACGAGACCTCGTCACCACTGCAGATCCATTGGGTCCTCGAAGACTCGGGCGCACGCGCGATCATTCTGCAGGCTGAGGAATACCACGAGCGCTTCTCAGAGATTCGCGGCAACACCCCAAACATCGACCTTGTCTGGCGCATGGACGAGGGCGACCTTGATACTCTCGCTGCCGCAGGAGCAGAGGTCAGCGACGAGACCCTCGAAGAGCGCCGCAGTGCGGCCAAGGGCGACGACATCGCGACACTTATCTACACCTCGGGTTCGACCGGCCGCCCCAAGGGCTGCGTGCTCACCCACTCAAACTTTGTCGATCTGTCGCGCAACGCGGCCGCGGGCCTCAACGAGGTTGTTCGCGAGCCGGGCGCCTCGACCCTCCTCTTCGTAACCCTCGCCCACGTCTTCGCCCGCTTCATCTCGGTACTGTGCGTGTACTCAGGCGTCCGCGTCGGCCACCAGCCCGACACCTCACAGCTCGTGCCCTCGCTCGGCTCGTTCCGCCCCTCGTTCATTCTCGCGGTACCCCGCGTGTTCGAGAAGGTGTACAACTCGGCAGAGCAGAAGGCAGAGGCCGGCCGCAAGGGTAAGATCTTCCGCGCCGCAGCTGCCTGCGCCGTTGAGTACTCAGAGGCACTCGAAAAGGGCAAGGTCGGTTTCGGCCTGAAGCTCAAGTACGCGCTCTACGACAAGCTCGTCTTCGCGAAGCTGCGCGAGACCCTTGGCGGCCGCGTGAAGTACGCCATCTCGGGCTCAGCACCCCTGTCGCGCTACCTCGGCCACTTCTACCACTCACTCACCATCAAGGTGCTCGAGGGCTACGGCCTCACCGAGACGACCGCACCGGTCACCGTGAATCTGCCCGACAAGTTCAAGATCGGCACCGTTGGCCCCGCACTGCCAGGCCACACCGTGCGCATCGCTGACGACGGCGAGATTCAGGTGAAGGGTATCGACGTCTTCAAGGAGTACTGGAACAACCCAGAAGAGACCAAGAAGGTCTTCACCGAAGACGGGTTCTTCAAGACGGGCGACCTCGGCACGCTCGACGCCGACGGCTACCTCAGCATTACCGGCCGTAAGAAAGAGATCATCGTCACCGCCGGCGGCAAGAACGTCGCCCCGGCCGTTCTCGAAGACGCGATTCGCGCGAACCCGATCGTCGGCCAGATCGTCGTTGTCGGCGACCAGAAGCCGTTCATCGCGGCCCTCGTCACCCTCGACACCGAAATGCTGCCGACCTGGCTCACGAACAACGGTGAAGACCCGAACATGTCACTCAACGAGGCAGCGGCTCACCCCAAGGTGCTCGCCGAGATCCAGCGAGCGGTCGACGAGGGCAACGCGTACATGTCGCGTGCCGAGTCGATCCGCAAATTCGTGGTACTGCCCACCGATTTCACCGAAGATTCGGGCCATCTCACGCCCAAGATGAGCATCAAGCGCGACAATATCTTGCGTGATTTCCAGGCAGACATCGACAAGATCTACGGCGATAACCCGCAGACTGAAGCCTTGCACACGCACGGCAAGTAGGCACTCGCCACTTCACGAGAAAGGGCCCCACGCATGATCTGCGCGGGGCCCTTTCTCGTATGATTGTGGCGGATCGCGCCCGGCATGACCCGGGTTCCCTACCGCCGCGCGATTGACGCTTTAGAACCATGAGGAGGCGCGAATCTCGCGAAGCGCTTTGCCGCGCTCGGCACGCTCAAGGCGATCGAGATACAGCTTGCCATCGAGGTGATCACACTCGTGCTGGAGCGCCTGTGCGAGGAGCCCCTCGCCCGTGATGACGACCTCGGTACCTTCAAGGTCGATACCGCGAACGGTGGCCTTCGGGTACCGCATGACGGGGTACCAAAGGTCGGGCACCGAGAGGCAGCCCTCGCCCGTAGCGACAGGCTCTCCCTCGAGCGAAACAATCTCGGGGTTCAGAACGTACTGAAGTTTGCCCTCGATGTTGAGGCTGAAGGCACGCAGCTGGTGGCCGATCTGGTTCGAGGCGAGCCCCGCACGGCCATCCATGTCGACGGTGTCGAGTAGGTCTTGCACGTGCTGCCTCACTCCATCGTCAATGTCCCCTACTGGTTGGCACGCAGCAGCAAGAACGGGATCGCCGAAGAGGCGAATGTCACGAATAGCCATAACGAAGAGGCCACCTATCTCATGAGTCGATGTGTGAAGAAGACAATGAGACAAATTCTAACGAACTGTGCCAAAGATATTGCCCAGTGCTCAGTTTTCTTCGAGCCTTTCAAGGTTCACAGGGTAGAGTTAAAGCGTGCATGTTTTGAGTATTAGTTCTTTAAAAGGCGGCGTCGGTAAGACGACGGTGACACTAGGCCTCGCCTCTGCAGCGTTCTCGCTGGGGTTGCGCACCCTCGTTGTTGACCTCGACCCGCAGTCAGACGTTTCAACGGGCCTCGACGTATCGCCGACCGACGAGACCAAGAACATCGCAGATATTCTTGAGAATCCGAAGGATGTTCGCGACGCGATTCTCCCGAGTGGGTGGAACAAACACCACGACGGCGCGATCGACCTGCTGCTCGGTAGCCCCTCAGCGATTAACTTCGATGGCCCTCACCCGACCATGCGTGAGATTTGGAAGCTCGAAGAAGCGCTCGCAACGGTTGAGCCCGACTACGACCTCGTGCTCATCGACAGCTCCCCCTCGCTCAACGCCCTGACACGCATTGCGTGGGCCGCGAGTGACCGCGTCGTGATTGTAACCGAGCCCGGCCTCTTCGCCGTTGCCGCGGCCGACCGTGCGCTTCGCGCGATCGAAGAGATTCGCACCGGCATCAGCCCGCGTCTCGAGCCACTCGGCATCGTCATTAACCGCACGAAGCCTCAGTCAATGGAGCACCAGTTCCGCATTCGCGAGCTGCGCGAGATGTTCGGCGAGCTCATTCTTGATCCCCAGCTCCCAGAGCGCACCTCGCTTCAGCAGGCCCAGGGTGCGGCAAAGCCGCTGCACATGTGGCCCGGCGAATCAGTGCAAGAGATGGCATCGCACTTCGACACGATTCTCGGCCAGGTGCTCGACTCGGTCGGCTTCGATGTTGACACGTTGCGCAAGGCCCGTCGCACCTCGATTACGGCCACGCAGGCCGTTGTCGACGTCAACGCCGACGACGAGCAGTAGCAGCACACTCAAACACGCTTTACCCGCCTGTGCCGCACCCCCATTTTGGGAGGTGCGGCACAGGCGTTTCTGGGCCCTCTCCCCGCCGTAGCGCGCTCTCATGCACCCCCGATGAGGTGGCAACGCAAAAGCTCCGAGCGCACGATGGTGTGCGGCTCGGAGCCTTGGGCAATACTGACGGGACGAGACGCCCCGTCGCTTGCTAAGAAATCTTTTTGGCGCGGCGCTGGGCGAGCTCGTCGTCGGCCGAGTCAGTGACCACAACCTCGCGGTGCTCTTCGAGGTCAACGAGCGTCGTTGAGACCTCCTGCAAGACCTTGCCAACAGCAATACCGAAGACGCCCTGGCCCTGGCTCATGAGGTCAATCACCTCGTCGGGCGAGACGCACAGGTACACGCCCGCGCCATCGCTCATGAGGGTCACCTCTGCGAGATCTGAGACGCCGGAGGCGTGCAGCTGCTCGATGGCGGTGCGGATCTGCTGGAGCGAGATACCGGTGTCGAGCAGGCGCTTCACGAGCTTCAGTACGAGAATGTCACGAAAGCTGTACAGACGCTGCGTACCTGAACCGGCCGCACCACGAACGGTGGGCTCAACGAGACCGGTGCGCGCCCAGTAGTCGAGCTGACGGTAGCTGATGCCGGCAGCGCGAGCTGCTACAGCACCCTTGTAGCCACCATCAGTGTCAGGTTTGGGAAGGCCGTCGTCAAACAGCAGAGCATCTCCGATTGCGTCGTTCGATTCACTCGACGGCGCATCTGGCCCCTGTTGCATGTTTGCCTCCCACGTATTGAACTCCCCTAACCGTACCCAGAGGGGTGCCCACTTTCAATGAACGACTCACCTTTTTTCGTCGTGTCGCAAAAAAGTTATCGAGCGTTACTTACAAGCGTATTTCGTAGCATACCCGAGCGCACGGTTTCGAGGTGCTCGAGCATCTCGAGGGCCTCTTCGCGGGCGTTCAAACTTGCGTCGGGGCGGGCCCGCAACTGGGCGGCCTGGTGCAGAAGTTCTGCTTCACGCTCAACCGAAACGCGCATCATGCGCAGGTGCCTCGGGGTGATGCCGCGCTGCTCAAGGGTCACGAGTGAGCGGAGTTGCTCAAGCGCGTCAGCCTGAAACACTTCGACCGCCGGCAGGAGCCCCGCAGAAATCGCGTCGGCGAGCAGCTTGGGGCTCGCGCCGGTCTGTCGCATCATTTCTTCACGATTAAGGATCGTGACGGGACGCAGCATCGAGGTGGTTCCTGCTGCCGCGCCTGGAATCTCTGGAGACTTCCCGTCATCGAGGTCTTGCAGGTACTCTGCGATGACCTTGAGCGGCAGATAGTGGTCTCGTTGCAGCGTGAGCACGAGCCGAATACGGTCGATGTGCGTTTGGCTGAACTTGCGGTAGCCCGAGCTCGTTCGCTCTGGCGTGACAAGCCCACGGTCTTCAAGGAAACGAAGTTTCGAGAGCGTGAGGTCGTCGAAGTCAGCACTCAGCCGATCGAGCACCTGCCCAATGCTGAGGCGATCACCCCGCGACTTTGCGGCACCAGCCGCGGTCATGAGAAATCTTCACCGGCCAGGTCAAACCGTGACGGGAAGAACGTGAACTTGAACTTGCCCACCTGCACTTCAACCCCATCGGCGAGCACCACGGTGCCATCGATGCGGCTGCCACCAACAAAGGTGCCGTTCAACGAGCCGAGGTCGCGAACCGAGAACGTGGTGCCCTCGCGGCTGAACTCGGCGTGCTTGCGCGATACCGTCACATCGTCGAGGAAGATATCGACCTCGGGGTGACGGCCCGCGACCGTCGAAGCCTGATCGAGCAGAAAACGTGCTCCTAGATCGGGGCCGCGACGAACGACGAGTAGTGCGGCGCCTGATGGCAGCGACTTCACGGCTTCGATTTCGTCGACCGAGAGGTCGGTTACGCGTGACCGAATCACGGAGTTCACATCTTCACGGAAACGCTCCGTCTGAAAGACGCCTCCGTCTGCCGGCTTGCGACTTGAACTTTCGATGTTCACCGAACCTCCTACCCTCTATTGACTGTCCCATCTACGCTACCGTAGGTCGCTGAGACACGCACAATTTCTTGTCTGATTGCGACTGAAGTTTTCGTTTATGACCGGCCGGGCTTTTCGTGGCGCTCAAGAAACTCAAAAACCCGCAGCGAATCGACACCGGGAAAGGTGCCGGTCGGCAGCGCTGCGAGCAGGCTCGTTGGCGTCGCAGCCTCGGGCCATGCGTTATGCCCCCACTTCTCGCCCAGGTCATCTGGCGCCGAACGACAGCACGACTCTTCCGGGCACCACGAGCGGGTGCGGTGCGGGGTGTCACGGCCGCGAAACCACTTCACCTCGTCGAAAGGCACTCCGACACTCACCGAGAAGTCGCCCTCTTTTGCCCCCTCGATGCGCGAGGTGCACCAGTAGGTTCGCCCGTCTGGCATGTCGGTGTACTGATACCAGGGGTTGAAGCGGTCTGCCTGCCCGAACACGGTGCGCGCCGTCCATCGCCTGCAGACGGTCGCCCCCTCGAAAGCCCCGAGCACGTCACTCGGAAAACGCACGTGGTCGTTCTCATACGCCTTAATAAGCGTGCCTGACTCGTGCACCTTCATGAAGTGCACGGGAATGTCGAGGCGCTCGGTCGCGAGGTTGGTGAAACGGTGGGCTGCCATCTCGTACGAGACCGCAAAGGCGTCGCGCAGATCTTCCATCGAGATTTGCCGTTGCTTTCGTGCGTTCTCGAGAAAGGCGACCGCAGGCTCCTCCGGCACGAGCACCGCGCCGGCCAGATAGTTCGCTTCGACGCGCTGCCGCAAGAACTCGTCATAGCCGGTCGGTTCTTCGTGGCCGCACACGATGCTCGCGAGCGCACGAACAATCGGCGTTCGACTGTAGCGCGTGTTGCCGTGGCTCCCAAGGTAGATGCGCCCGTTACGCTTGTCGACCACCGAGCGCGTCGAGTGCGGCAGGTCGTTCACATAGTGCAGCGAGTAGCCGAGTCGCTCAGCGATATCGGCCACGGTGCGCTGTGAGACGGGACCACCCGTGTAACCCGAAACAGCGAGCAGCTCTTTGGCATGCGCCTCGAGTTCGGCGAAGTAGTTGTTGCGCACCCGCATGTCTTTGCGAAGCTCGGTGTTCGTGCGCCGCGCCTCCTCGGGGGTTGCCGCCCGTTCCCGGTGCAGCCGCGTGACTTCTTCGTGCAGCGCGAGCACGGCGCGCAACGTTTCGTCGTTCGTCGCCGAAGAAACGCGGATCGGCTCAATGCCGAGCGTCTGAAAGACCGGCCCACGTTGCGCTCGTTCGACGGCGATCTCGAGCGCTTCTCGTTCGCCCACCTCATGAATGTCGAGCAACGATGCGGCACTCGTGCCGAGCGCCTGAGCAATGCGGCGGATCATCGTGAGCTTTGGCTCCCGTCGCCCGTTCTCGATCGCCGAGAGCTGCGAGGGGGCCCGGTCGATCTTTGCCGCGAGCTGCTCAAGGGTCAAACCGCTCTCTTTGCGGCGAGCGCGAATGTTGCGACCGAGGGTGAGCGCGTCGAGCGATTCTTGGTCGTCATCGACTTCGTGAGCGTCTTCAATCATGCCCTCATGATGGCACACGAGGGTTATTTCTCACAAACAGAAATATCGCATTTCTTCACCCCCAAATTGGTGACCTGACGGGGTTGACGGGCTTCAGAATGTAATCAACCCACTCATTTTCAACGAAGAACAAGGAGCACCTCATGTCTCTCACCATGTCTCCCACTCACGCAGATAACGGCCAAGCGTTCTCAACGAACGCGACGACCACCGTGACTCCCCCGGTCGCCGGGCGCCATCGCATCGAGGTCATCGGCCCCATGCACGACCGCTACGACGAGATCCTCACCGAAGAGGCTCTCCAGTTCGTGGCCGACCTGCACCGCATGTTCGCGAGCGGCCGTCACGACCGCCTCGCTGATCGCCAGCGTCGTCGCTTTGAAATCGGTAACGGCCGCGATCCGCACTTCCGTGCCGACACGAAGCACATTCGCGAAGACCTGACATGGAAGGTCGCTCCCCCGGCGCCCGGCCTCACCGACCGTCGAGTCGAGATCACCGGCCCGACCGACCCCAAGATGGCCATCAACGCCCTGAACTCAGGCGCGAACGTATGGCTCGCTGACCAGGAAGACGCGACGAGCCCCACCTGGCGCAACGTGATCGGCGGCCAGCTGAGCCTGTTCGACGCGATTCGTGACCAGCTCGAGTTCACGAGCCCCGAGGGCAAAGAGTACCGCGTCACCGCGGAGCAGACCCCGACGATCGTCATGAGGCCTCGCGGCTGGCACCTCGTCGAGAAGCACCTGCGCTACATCACGCCTCACGGCCAGGGCAGCGCAACCTCAGGAAGCCTCGTTGATTTCGGCCTCTACGCGTTCCACAACGCAACCGAGCTCGTCGCGCGTGGCCGCGGCCCCTACTTCTACATTCCGAAGATCGAGTCGAGCGAAGAGGCGCTGCTGTGGAACGAGATCTTCACGTACACCGAGTCAGCGCTCGGCCTCGAGCACGGCACGATTCGCGCGACCGTACTTATCGAGACGCTGCCCGCCGCGTTTGAGATGGAAGAGATTCTCTACGTCATGCGTGACCATATCTCGGGCTTGAACGCCGGCCGCTGGGACTACATCTTCTCGATCATCAAGCACTACCGCGGTCGTGGCGCCCGCTTCGTTCTGCCAGACCGCAGCGAGGTCACCATGACGGTGCCGTTCATGCGGGCCTACACCGAGCTGCTCGTGAAGACCTGCCACCGCCGCGGAGCAATGGCAATCGGCGGCATGAGCGCGTTCATCCCGAACCGTCGTGACCCCGAGGTTACCCGCAACGCCGAAGAGAAGGTTCGCGCAGACAAGGAGCGCGAGGCAAACGACGGCTTCGACGGCACCTGGGTTGCACACCCCGACCTCATTCCCATCGCACGAGCAGCCTTCACCGAGGTGCTCGGTGACCGCCCGAACCAGCTCGAGCGTCAGCGCGACGACGTCACCGTCACCGAGGCCGACCTGCTCAACATGCACATCGGTCGCGACATCACCAACGAGGGCGTGCGCGAGAACGTCTCGATCGGCATTCGCTACATCGAGTCGTGGCTGCGCGGCGTAGGCGCCGCAGCGATCGACAACCTCATGGAAGACGCTGCGACGGCCGAGATTAGCCGTTCACAGATCTGGCAGTGGATCCACCAAGACCAGAAGACGGCCGAGGGAACCCCGATCAAGGCGGCGTGGGTGCGCGAGCTTATCGCCGACTTCCTCGAGAACACCCCTCGACAGGAGGGCGATCGCTTCGATACCGCGGCAGAGATCTTCGCAGAGGTTGCCCTCGGCGAGACCTTCCCGACGTTCCTGACGGTCTCGGCCTACAGCACACACCTCGTCGAAACCGAGTAAGAGAGTAAGCCAGCGTTTTGCTCGCATTGTGGTCAGGGAGACGGCCACAATGCGAGCAAAACGTTATTGTGCGGTCTGTACTTCGCACACAAACCCAGTGAGAATAGGGTAATGACAACAGAACGAACTGTTCCTCTGCTCAGCGCACGTGACGTCTCGATCGACTTTCGCACGATGGACGGTGTGGTTCACGCGGTGCAAGATGTCAGCTTCGAGATTTCGCCCGGCGAAACCGTTGCCATCGTTGGCGAGTCAGGGTCGGGCAAGTCAACAACAGCCATGGCCCTCATCGGTCTTCTCGCCTCGGGCGGCCACGTCGTCTCAGGCAGCATCACCCTCGACGGCAACGAACTCGTGGGGGCGTCAGAGTCGACGCTCCGCGGCATTCGCGGCCGTGACATCGGCATGGTGCCGCAGGACCCCATGTCAAACCTCAACCCCGTCTCAAAGATCGGCACCCAGGTCGCCGAGACCCTCCTTGCCCACGGCCTCGCGACGAGACACACGGTCGATGCCAAGGTGATCGAGGCGCTCGAGGCAGCGGGCATTCCCGAAGCCGAGCGGCGCGCCAAGCAGTACCCGCACGAACTCTCGGGTGGCCTACGCCAACGCGCACTCATCGCGATCGGCCTCGCCTGCAACCCCCGCCTGCTCATCGCCGACGAGCCCACGAGCGCGCTCGACGTAACGGTGCAGCAAACCATTCTTGACCAGCTCGACGCCATGACCACCGAACTCGGCACGAGCGTGCTCCTCATTACTCACGACCTGGGCCTCGCAGCCGAACGCGCCGAGCGCGTCATCGTCATGTACCGAGGCCGCATCGTCGAGCAGGGCCCCGCACTCGAGATTCTCGAGAACCCGCAACATCCCTACACGCAGTCGCTCGTGCAGGCGGCCCCCTCGGTCGCCGCCGCCCGTCTGCAGCCTGCCGCTCACGAGCCTGCCGTGCGCGACGCGGCCGAGACCGCCCCAACCGACACCATCGTCGAGATTGAAAACCTCACGAAGGTGTATCCCGTGCGCGGCATGAAAGACGGTTTTCATGCGGTGAGCAACGTCTCGCTCGAGATCCCACGGGGCAAGACCGTCTCGATCGTTGGCGAATCGGGCTCAGGCAAAACGACCACCGCACGCATGCTCCTCAAGGTGATCGAACCGACAAACGGCACGATCCGCTTCGAGGGTAAAGACATCTCGAAGCTTTCGAAGGCCGAAACCCGAGACTTTCGTCAGCGAGTGCAGCCCGTCTTCCAAGACCCCTACTCGAGCCTCAACCCGATGTTCACGATCGAGAGGCTCGTCGGCGAGCCACTCGAGTTCTACAAGCGCGGCGATGCCAAATGGCGCCGCGAGCGGGTCAAAGAGCTACTCGACAAGGTCGCCCTGCCCCAGTCGCTCATGCGCCGCTACCCCTCGGAGCTCTCGGGCGGCCAGCGGCAGCGCGTCGCAATCGCCCGCGCTCTCGCCCTCGAGCCCGACCTCATCGTCTGCGACGAGCCGGTCTCGGCGCTCGATGTGCTCGTGCAAGACCAGATTCTCACGCTACTGAGCGACCTGCAGCGGGAGCAAGGCCTCAGCTACCTCTTCATCTCGCACGACCTCGCGGTCGTTCGCCTCATCAGCGACTACGTCTGCGTCATGAAAGATGGCGAGCTCGTCGAGGCCGCAACGAGCGAGGAGATCTTCGCAAACCCCCGCGACCCGTACACGCGCCGCCTGCTCGCGTCGATTCCGGGCAACGCGCTGAACATCGCGTAGGCCGGCTCCGCCAGCGAGCCATCGGCGGTTTGCGCGTCGGCTTCTGCGGCTGTCGGCGTCTACTTGACGAAAAGCAGGGTGTTTGCCGCGGAACACCCTGCTTTTCGTCAAGTGAACGAGAAAACGCCGTGCAAACAGCTACCCGAGCGCGAGCGCGAGCACGTGCCCGAGCGAGCGCGGAACGCCGCCCGCTACCGCGCCCTGGTACGCGGATCCATCGCTTCTCGCAGCGCCTCACCCAACAGGGTAAACCCGAGCGCCGTCACCGCAATGCAGATGCCCGGCAAGAAGGCGAGTTGCGGTGCAATCGAGAGCTCGTTCTGAGCGTAGGTGAGCATGCGCCCCCACTCGGCCGTTTCCGGCCGGCCGCCGCCGAGGCCCAGGAACGAGAGCGCAGCGGCGTCGATCACGGCGGTTGCGAGGGTGAGCGTGCCTTGCACGATGACCGGTCCGATCGCGTTGGGCAGCGTGTGGGTCATCGTGATCTTGCCCCGGCCAAGGCCCAGGGTTTGCGCCGAGAGCACGTATTCAGAGATGTTCTGTTGCAGCATCGACGAGCGCAGGAGCCTTGCGAAGATGGGAACCTGCGAAGCACCGATCGCAATCATCACCGCCATCGGGGTTTGACCGAGGATCGCCGCGATCGAGACCGCGAGCAGCAGGTTCGGCACCGAAAGGATGATGTCGACGAAGCGCATGATCAGCGAATCGACCCAGCCACCGAATGTGGCGGCGAGAAGACCCAGAATCATGCCACCGATGAGGCCGAGCGCGGTCGATAGGACGCCCACGATGAGTGAGGCACGGGCGCCCCAGATGAGCTTCGAGTAGACGTCGCCGCCGAAGCGGTCGAGTCCCAGCGGGAAGCCGTCGATCTCACCGGGTCCCGGAATGTTCGTCGGGGTAATGTGCCGCGCACCGGGCAGAGCCGTCTCAGGGTAGAGCGTGAGCAGCGGCGCAAAGAGCGCGACGAGTAAGAAGATGGTGACGATAACGGCGCCGATCCACGCGGTTGGGTTGCGCTTCAGCCGGCGAAAAACGTCGTTCCAGAAGCCGCCGCGGGTATCTTCGCTGCGCTGCTTCGCCTGAACGGCGTGGGCCACGGTGTCGACGGGCACCTGTGATTCTGGGGGTGTCGGGAGTTGCGTCACTGTACCCTCACTCTCGGGTCAATCAACGTATACGAGACATCGACGATGAGGTTGATGAGCGCGTACGCGAGTGCGATGAAGATGATGAAGCCCTGCAGCACCGGGAAGTCTCGCTGGAAGATCGCCGTCGCGAGAAACGATCCGATGCCAGGAAAAGCGAAGACGGTCTCGGTGAGCACCGCTCCTGAGATGAGTAGGCCCGCTTGGAGGCCAATGGTGGTCACGACCGGCAGAAGCGCATTGCGCATGATGAAGCGCGTGCGGAGCGTGCGGGGTGCGACGCCCTTACCCTTGCCCGTGCGAACGAAGTCGGCGTTTTGCACCTCGAGCACGCTCGCTCGCGTGATGCGAACAATGATTGCGAGGGGGATCGTTGCGAGTGCGACGGCGGGCAAGATGAGGTGCACGATTGCGTTCCACGCGGCATCGAATTCGCCGGTGATGATGCCATCCCACACATAGAACCCGGTCGGGTGTGTGGCGTCGATGCGGGGGCTCTGCCGCCCGTCTGATGGCAGCCAGCCGAGCTTGACCGCGAAGATGAACTTGAGAATGAACGCGAGAAAGAAGACCGGAATGGTGATGCCGACGAGGCTCAGAATGACCGAAGCGTGATCACTCACTTTCCCGTAACGGCGTGCTGCAAAGTAGCCGAGCGGTACGCCGATACCAACCGCAATGATGAGCGCGAGAAGTGACAGCTCGAGCGTCGCCGGGAAACGGCGCATGAACTCGTCGACCACGGGCCTTGAGGTTTGGATCGAGGTTCCGAAGTCGCCCTGCAACAGCCGCCCCGCCCAGATGAAGTATTGCTCATACCAGGGGCGATCAAAACCATACAGTTCGTTGACCCGCTCAATAGCCTCTGGGGTTGCTTTCTCTCCGAGGAGCGCCACGGCGGGCCCTCCCGGGAGTGCACGCACCCAGGCAAAGAGCAGGATACTCAGACCGATCATCGTGGGAACGAGCAGCAGCAGTCGCTTGCCGATTACACGAAGCACTCAAACCTCCGTTGGGTAAAGCACTGATGCGCTGGGCCTTTCGCAAACGACGACCCAGCGCATCAGTGACGAACTACTTCGTGAGAACGATCTCGTTGTAGACCTCGTCGTTCACCGGGCTAGCCGGGTAGCTTTCGACGCGGTCTGAGAAGGCGAGCGTTGGTGCTGGGTGCGCGAGTGGCACACCTGGCACAAACTCTGCCACCTGTTCGTTAATCGCTTCGTAGAGCGGGGTCTGCTTCTCGAGGTTTGGCTCGCCTCGGGCAGCCTGCAGAGCGTCGAAGAGCGCTGCATCGCTGAAGCCCCACTCGAGGCTTTCCTGGCCGAAGAACACGCCGACGAAGTTATCTGAGTCGTTGTAGTCGCCGGTCCAGCCGAGCAGGTGAATACCGTGGTTATCGGTTCCGGTCGTGAGGTTAATGTAGTCGACCCACTCGTTCGTGATCGGGTTGACCTTGATTCCGGCCTCTTCAAGCTGGCTCGCGAGCACCGTGAAGGTCTGCTCGGGGGTCGGCATGTACGGGCGCGAAACGTTTACCGGGTAGTTGAAATCGAGCGTGAGCGGGTTGCTCTCGTCATAGCCGGCCTCTGCCAGCAGTGACTTCGCCTTCTCAACGTCATAATCGTAGGTCTTCACCGACTTGTTGTAGCCGTTGACCACCTCTGGCATAAACTGCGTTGCCTTCTGGGTGCCCGCAGGCATGACCTGGCTGATGAGCGCGTCTTTATCGATCGCGTACGAGATGGCCTCGCGAACCTTGACGTCTTGCAGCTCGGGAATTGCCTGGTTGAAGGCGAGGTACAGGATGGTGAAGGGTGGGCGTGACTCCATGTGGTAGCCGGCCTCTTCAAGCGCTTCGGTGTCAGCGGGGCCGACGAGGTCGTACCCGTCGATCGCGCCCGACTCGAGTGCCTGGCGACGTGCTGTTGGGTCGTCGATGACACGGAAGATGATGTCGGTCACCTGTCCCTGCTCGCCCCAGTAGTCTTTGTACGCCTTGAGCTTGATCTGCTCGCCCGGCGCCCACTCGACGAATTCGAAGGGCCCAGTGCCCGTCGGGTGCTTCGTCGCGTACTCAGACATGCTCGGTGACTCTTCGGTACCGCCAACGTTGTCTGCCTCGAACTCTTCAAGCGCCTTGGGGCTCTGCATCGCAAACGCGGGCAGCGAGAGCGACGCAATGAAACCTGCGAAGGGCTTGTTGAGCTCGATCGTCACTTCGTGGTCGCCATTCGGGGTGCACGACTTGTACACGGCATTCTCGGGGTCATCCGAGAAGGCCTGGAAGAGTTTGCCGTAGTAGTAGGCAAAGGTCGGGCTCGTTGCGATGCCTTCCCAGTGGTACCAGCGCTCGAAGTTCGTGCACACGGCTTCAGCGTTGAAGTCGGTGCCGTCGTGGAAGGTCACGCCCTCTTTGAGGGTGAAGGTGTGCGACATGCCGTCGGGAGCCGACTCCCATTTCTCAGCGAGCAACGGAGCGGGGTCAGCCGTTCCCGGCTTCACGCCGATGAGGCCCTCGAAAATGTTGCGTGAGACACGGAACGATTCGCCATCCTGCGCAAACGCGGGGTCAAGGCTTGCCGGGTCACTCGAAGCGGCGAAAACGAAGGTGCCGTCGACGTCTTTCGAGGCACCCCCTTCGCCGCCATTGCCACGTTCACTCTGAACGCAACCCGTCAAAACGAGAGCGGCAGCGAGGCCACCGGCGAGCAATCCTCCGAGTCTTCGGAGCGGGGTCTGGTGCATCTTTGCATCCTTCCAAGGTCAGCGCTTCAGCGCGCAAAAGAACGACAGAGTCGATCGGTTACCCTCGAGCCTAGCTAATCGCCCGTCGCTTCTTAAGGGCTTCTCGTCTCAGTTTGATCACAAACGTTCGGCACCATCACCGAGAAACTCGAGCACTGCGGTGCACAACGCCCTCACTCCGGTATCGATCGTCGGCTGCACGACGGGAACCATGCGCGGCGAATGGTTGGTGGGAATGTCTGTTGCGACGCTGCCCCGGGCCTCGGCATCGTGATACTCGGCAGCGTCCCAGCCACCCCAGTACCAAAAGCCGAGCGCAACGCCGGCGTCGCGCGCAAACCATGACACGTCTTCGCTGCCTGGCGACATGCCTGGGTCACTCACGTTTGCATCACCAAAGGTGTCACGAAACGCCGCCATCACTCGGTGGGCGACCGCTTCATCGTTGATCGTCGGCGGCAGTGTCTCGGTCACCTCGATCGTGGGGAGCGTCTCGGCCCCCGACGCAAGGGCCTCGGCCTCAACGATGCGTCGAATGTGGGTAAGCAACTGCTCACGCACACTCTCCTTCGCGTAGCGAATGCTCACGTCGAGAGTTGCGACCTCGCCAATGATGTTGTCCTTATGGCCCGCGCGCATCGCCCCTACGGTAACAACGGCCACCTCAAGCGGATCGATGTGCCGAGAAACGACCGTCTGCAGTCTCATGACCGTCGCCGCGGCCATCACGACCGGGTCAACCGTGGTGTGGGGCCTCGAGCCGTGGCCTCCGCGCCCGTGCAATGTGATGCGCAGTGTGTCGCAGCCGGCGTTCTGCGTGCCGGGGTGCATGCGCAGGGTGCCCGCTGGCGCCGGGTACAGGTGCTGCCCGAGCACGAGGTCTGGCCGTGGCGCGAGGTCGAGCGCACCATCGTCGAGCATCGCTCGCGCCCCGGCGCCGAGCTCTTCGGCCGGCTGAAACACGATCACGACGGTTCCAGCCCACGTGTCACGCTGAAGGCTCAGCCGTTCTGCAGCACCGACCATTGCGGTCATGTGCATGTCATGGCCGCATGCGTGCATCACGGGAACCGTTTCACCAGACTCGTCGATACCGGTTGCCCGGCTCGCGTGAGAATGCTCACCCTGCTCTTGCACCGGCAGGGCGTCCATGTCTGCGCGTAGCCACAGGCACGGCCCCTCTCCGTTACGAAGCACGCCGAGCACCCCGGTCTTACCGACGCCCTCGGTAACCGCAAACCCTAAAGCACGCAGGTGCGAGGCAAGAAGATCTGCCGTGCGGTGTTCTTGAAACGACAGCTCGGGGTTCGTGTGAAGGTCAACGTAGAGTGCTTCGAGATCAATGGCCATACCCCAGGGTACGACGCGGTCTCAGGAAACGGTAGTGTCTGGAGCTGCACCGGTCTCGGTACCACCGTCAGAACCGGCACCGCCCGCGTCCTCTTCAGCGTCAACCTCGTCGGCGTCGTCGGCTTCCTCGGGCACTTCAGCAACCGCGGGGGCCAGCTCATCAACAAGCAGGTGCTCAGTATCAATGTCGCCCGTACGGTACGAGGCACGCCCCACCATGTGAGCTGCAACGGGGGCCGTGAGCGACTGGAACACGAAGACCGGCAGCAGCGCGAAGAAAACGACCCAAGACTGCATCGACAGCACGATCGCGAGAATTACGAGAATCAGGCCGAGAACCTGAGGCTTCGTCACCGCGTGCAGCTTCGTGAGCACGTCAGTGAAGCGCAAGAGACCCACGCCAGCGGCTACCGAGAGCAGCGAGGCCCCGAGCAGCAGAATCGCGGGAAGAATCACCGAGAAGAAATCACTCATACGAACCCTCCACCGGTGGAACCGCTCTTCCCTGCCTGCGCCGCACGTAAATAGCAACCATGATGGTCGCGAGCACCGAGGTCGCCGCGAGCAGCACCATGAGGCCGATCGTTGTCGTGTGTTTGTTGATGACCATCTCGGTACCAACAACGAGCATGAGGGTCGTTACGAGCACGTCAGAGGCGACCATGCGATCAAGAATCGTGGGCCCGAAGATGACCCTAATGAGCGCAAGCACAGCCGTTACCGCGAAGCCTGCGCCGGCAACGACCGTGATCCACATTGCAATGGTTTCAGCCAACGAGCTTCACCTCTTCTCGAGACCCCAGCGTACGAATGAGCAGTCGCTCGATGTGTGCGACCTCGCGCCGCATCTTCTCGACCGCTTCCTGGTCGGGGGTGTTCAAAACGTGGAGGAACAAGACCTGGTTTTCGCGATCAACATCGACGATGAACGAGCCAGGAATCAGCGAGATCGTCAGACCGACGAGCGTCACAATAAAGTCGGAGTTCGTGCGCAATCTCACGGCAATGATCGAGCGCAGTGGCACGGGCTTCGGGCGTACGGCGATCCACGCCACCTCGAGCGAGGCAATCGCGACCTGCGAGAAAAAGTAGCCAACGTACCGCAGGCACCACCACAGGTTAAAGCGGCCCGCGAGCTCTACCGGAGGCAGGTAAAAGACGCGCATGACGACAAACGCCACGACCACGCCACCGATAAAGGTGAAGAGCGAGAATTCGCGCCACAGGGCCATCCACGTGATGACGAGCCCGAGCAGGAGCGGAAACTCGTACCGCCGAATCTGGCGTTCAATCTTGCGACCTTCGACACTCACGGCACGACCTCCTTCATCTCTGAGTCAGGAACCGTTGTTTCGCCGTCGCCGCTTCCCTGCCCCGAGTCGGGGTTGTTGAGCACGGCGTCGATGATTGTTTGTGGCGACATGAGCGTCTCGCCCGCAGCCGTTGCGTAGGTGAAAAGCGGGCCTGCGAACACCGTCAGCGCGAGGCTCACCGTCACCATGCCACCGGTCGCCCAGCTCATGAGCTTCGGAATGTCACGGCGTTCCTGCACCTCAACGTGTTCCTGCGCATCAAGCTGCGAGAGCACCGACTTAAAACCGAGCGTATTGGTGACGGTCGGGGTCTGGTTCGGGCTGCGCCAAAACGCGAGGCCCCAGGCGCGAAGCAGCGCGTAGAGCGTGAGCAGTGAGACCACGGCGCCGACCCCGATGAGCCAGTATGCCTCGGCGGTCCCGAGTTCGGCCGCCGCTTCAAAGAGAGCGAGCTTGCCGATGAATCCCGAGAACGGAGGAATGCCGCCGAGATTGAGCAGCGGGATGAAGGTGAGCACCGCGATCCACGGCGCCTTCTTGAGCAGCCCACCGAGCCGCAGCAGCGATGTCGTACCGCCCTGCCGCTCAATGAGGCCGACCGCCAGGAAGAGCGTCGTTTGCACAATAATGTGGTGCGCAATGTAGTAGGTCGTGGCGGCATACCCGGCCTTCGAGGCCATTGCCACACCAAAGATGAGGTAGCCGATGTGGCTGATGAGCGTGAACGAGAGCAACCGCTTAATATCGAGCTGGGCGATCGCACCCAGAATACCGACGACAAGGGTGAGCCCGGCAATCACGAACAGCAGCGTGTTGATGTTCGAGTCGTAGAAGATCAATGACTGGCTGCGAATGATCGCGTAGACGCCAACCTTCGTGAGCAGGCCCGCGAACACGGCGGTGACGGGAGCCGGCGCCGTCGGGTACGAGTCGGGAAGCCAGAACGCCAGTGGGAAGACCGCGGCCTTCACGCCGAACGCAATGAGCAGCAAGAGGTTGAGCATGAGCTGCACGTCATAGGGCAACTCGGCGATGCGCAACGAGAGGTGCGCCATGTTCACGGTTCCGGTCGCACCGTAAATGAAACCGATTGCGGCAAGAAAAATAACCGACGAGACGAGCGAGACCACAATATAGGTCGTGCCCTGCCGGATGCGCTGCGGGGTACCGCCGAGCGTAATGAGCACGTAGCTCGCCACGAGCAAGATCTCGAAGCCGACGTAGAGGTTGAAGAGATCGCCCGCAATAAACGCGTTCGTGACGCCCGCCCCAAGCACAAGGTAGGTCGGTGCGTAGATCGAGACCGGTGCCTCATCGTCGCCATCGGCAAGGCCCTGCCCCAGCGAGAAGAAGTACACGCCAAGTAGCACAATCGCCGAGACACCCACCATGAGCGCCGCGAGCCGATCTACGACGAGCACGATGCCGAAGGGCGCGGCCCAGCCGCCAATCTCCATCGTGAGCACACCGTACTGCGTGACGCCGTACATGAGCACGCCGCTCAGCACCACGATTGTCGCGAGCGCGAGCACCGTAATGCCCTGCTTCACCTTTTGGCGCTTCGGAATAATCATCGTGAGCGCAGCCGAGACGAGCGGCACGAGCACGAGGAGCGGGATCAGGTTATTCATGAGCGCGCCCCTTTCCCGCCGCGAGCACTGTCGGTCTCAGCGTCGTTATCGCTCTCGCCGTCACTGAACTCTGGCGTTTCGGCAACGTCTTCGTCTGAAATCTCCTCGAACGTGAGCGTGTCAGTGGTCTGCGCCCGCTCGATATCTTCAAGGTCGTCTTGCACCGCGTCGTCGAGATCTTTCGCGTGGCTCCACGAGCGATAAATGAGGGCGAGCATGAACGCGGTCACGCCGAAGGTAATCACGATCGCTGTCAGAATGAAGGCCTGGGGCAGCGGATCGGAGGTCTCACCCTCGGCACCCATGATCGGCGCGGCACCAAAGCTCCCGCTCATGAGGAAGAGCAGCAGGTTCGTCGCGTTGCCGGCCAGCAAAAACCCGAGGAGCACCCTCGTCAGGCTTCGGTCAAGCAGCAGGTAGAAGCCGCAGGCGTACATGACCACCATCGTGATCACGAGAATGAGGGGCATCGTCATGATTGCTCGGCCTCCTCTTCTGCCATGGCCAGTTCGTGTTCTTCTTGTTCGTCGATCTCAGACCCGAGACTTCGCAGCACGTCGAGCATGAGTCCAAAGACCACGAGGTACACGCCGATGTCAAAGATGGTCGACGTGACGAATGAGATTTCACCGAAGGGCCCAAGCGAGAGGTCAAACCACGACGAGGCAAGCGCTGCCTGGCCGAAGAAGAGCGGCACGAGCGCGGTTCCTGTCGCAAGAATGAGCCCGAGCCCAAGAATGCGCCCTGCGTTGAGCGTCACTGTGGCGGCAAGCTCGTGCCTTCCGCCAGCCTGGTACCGCGCGACGAGCGCCAGACCCGCCACGAGGCCTGCAGCGAAACCGCCGCCAGGGGCGTTGTGTCCAGCGAGCAGGAGGTAGATCGAGACGATGATGAGCGCCGGGAAGAGCAGGCGTACGACGACCTCAAGGATGATCGAGCGGTGCTCTGGCAACAGCTTGTAGCCGGCGAGGCTCCACCTCGTGAGGTTTGTCGGATCGTTGGGGTCGGCAACGCGCTTCAGGTGCTGGCGCATGTTGAGGCGGGCTGCCTTGCGCCCGGTCTTGGGCAGATTGTCGCCACGCGTGTTCAAGAAGATGAGCGAGGCGACACCGGTTGCTGCAGCGAGAACCACCGAGAGCTCTCCCATGGTGTCCCAACCGCGAATGTCGACGAGGGTCACGTTCACGACGTTGACGCCGTGGCCGCCTTTCACGGCGAGCTCGCCGAAGAACTCTGAGATCGGTGTTGCGGTTCGTGCCGAGAGCGACAGCAAGGCAACCATGCCGAGGCCCAAGGCAACCGTGACGGCGATAACACCGCGCAAAATCTTGACCTTCGTTGAGGCCGTGACTTTAATGTCGATGGGCAGCTGACGAATCACGAGAATGAAGGCGATCATCGTGATCGTCTCAACGAGCGCCTGAGTGACCGCGAGGTCAGGGGCGCCGTGCAGCGCGAAGATAGCGACCATGCCGTAGCCGGTCACGCCGACGAGCACGACCGCTTTAAAGCGGGTCTTCGCCTGAGCAGCGCGGATCGTCGCCGCGATCATGATGATCGCGAGCGGCAGTTGGGCCCAGTTCGTCAGGAACGTGTACTCGTCAGGCCATGTACCAGGCACGAGGAACAGCACCGCGAGGGCGACGATCATCGTGATAAGAATAGTGCCGATGTAGAAGGGCAGCGAGCCTCGCTGCGTGGTCGCCGTGGTCTTCACCGACATGACGTCGAGCAGGTTCATAACGCGCCAGTAGGCGTGCGAAGCACTGTACCGCTCGGGCATCGTTGGCAGGTGCGCTTCGTGATCGCGGATCGCTGCAAACACAATGAGGCCTGTCGCAACCATGAGCAGTGTGACGATCAGCGCCGGCGTGATACCGTGCCAGAGCCCGAGCTCGCTCACAGCCCTGCCGTCGGTCATCAGCGTGAGCCAAGACTCGAACTTCTTCGAGAAAAGACCGCCGAGCGTCGCGAGAACCACGAACGCCGTTGGGGCGACGTAGATCCACTTCGAAACCTTGTGTACCTCGGGTGGCGTAGGCACGCCCTTGCGGTTGCCGAACGCGCCCCAAACGAAGCGGGCCATGTATGCGACCGTCAGCGCGCTGCCCCCAACGAAGGCGACCAGGGCGACCCAGACGAGCCAGGAGTCGCTGCGTTCGGTGAGTAGCGCGGTCAGTGCCGCTTCCTTGGCAACAAAGCCAATGAAGATCGGGAGGCCAGCCATCGATGCTGCAGCGATCGTACCGATGATCGCAAGTCCGGGATGCCGTTTGGCGATGCCACTGAGGTTACGAAGGTCACGCTCACTCGTTGAGTGATCGATGATACCGACGGTTAAGAAGAGGGGGGCTTTTGCGACGGCGTGGGCAAACAAGAGGGTCAGCGCCGCATACTCGATGCCTGGCATTCCAAGGCCGAAGAGCATCACGAGCATACCGAGCTGGCTTACGGTGCCGTGAGCAATGATGAGTTTAATGTCGTACTGGCGCAACGCCCTCATCGCGCCCCACACCATCGTGATGGCGCCGAGTAAGACGAGCATGGGAAGCAGCCCTGGAACGAAGCTATAGGCGGGCACGAAACGCGCAATGAGGTACACGCCGGCCTTTACCATTGCGGCTGCGTGAAGGTATGCGCTCACCGGTGTCGGCGCCGCCATTGCGCCTGGAAGCCAGAAGTGGAACGGGAAGATCGCCGATTTGGTGAGCGCACCCAGCATGATAAGCATGATGGCCGTCGTGAGGGTTCCCGAAGCGGCCGGTGGGTTCGCAAGCATTTCAGCGAGAGACGCTGTACCGGTCATATTCGCGAGAATCACGAAGCCTGCGAGCATACCGAGCCCACCGAGCGTGGTCACGACGAGTGCCTGTAGCGCTGCTGATCGGGCGATGCTCGAGCGGTGGTTGTGCGCGACGAGGAGGAAGCTGAAGACTGTTGTGCTCTCCCAGAACATGAAGAGCAGGAAGACGTTGTCAGAGATGACCAGGCCGAGCATGGAGACAGAGAACGCGAGGAAGATCGCCGTGAAGCGGGCTGTGGCCTGGTCGTTCGGGTGGAAATACCACCGCGAGTAGAGCAGGATGAGCGCACCTGCCCCGGTCACGAGTAACGCGAGCGAAAGACTCAGGGCGTCAACCCGCAAGGCAAGGTTGAGGCTGAGCTGCGGCAGCCACTCGATGTTTTCTTCAATGACCTCGCCTGCAGCCACCTGAGGAATGAACGTGAGGTATGAAACACAAATAGCTCCGAGCACAAAGACTCCATAGAGGAAGCCATTGCGCCCGAAGCGTCGTACTACTGGGTGTGCGGTAAGGGTCGTGAAAACCAGCACAATCACTGTGCCAGTAAACCATCCCATGGGCACCTCCCTACAATGTATAGCTTAGTCGAACTCTGTCCGACTATGAAAAAAGGGGCTGGTCTCGATACTGAGACCAGCCCCTTTCCATTAAAAAGAAGTCCGGCGGTGTCCTACTCTCCCACGAGGTCCCCCTCGCAGTACCATCGGCGCAGTCAGCCTTAGCTACCGGGTTCGGAATGTAACCGGGCGTTTCCCTGACGCTATCGCCGCCGTAACACTATTAAACTATCAACACACACCCAACCCAAAACAGGGCTAGTGAATGTGGGCCGCAGGTTGAGAACCACAAAGTGAACGCGAATTCATCGTTACGCAAAATCTTTTGAAACATTATGTTTCCCACCACAAACGGTGAGAAGAAATCAAGTCTTCGGTTTATTAGTACCAGTCAGCTCCACACATTACTATGCTTCCACATCTGGCCTATCAACCCAGTCGTCTACTGGGAACCTCACACCCTAAAGGGCACGGAAATCTCATCTTGAGGCCGGCTTCCCGCTTAGATGCTTTCAGCGGTTATCCATCCCGAACGTAGCTAATCAGCGATGCCCTTGGCAGAACAACTGACACACCAGAGGTTCGTCCAACCCGGTCCTCTCGTACTAGGGTCAGATCCTCTCAAATTTCCAACGCACGCAGCGGATAGGGACCGAACTGTCTCACGACGTTCTAAACCCAGCTCGCGTACCGCTTTAATGGGCGAACAGCCCAACCCTTGGGACCTACTCCAGCCCCAGGATGCGACGAGCCGACATCGAGGTGCCAAACCATGCCGTCGATATGGACTCTTGGGCAAGATCAGCCTGTTATCCCCGAGGTACCTTTTATCCGTTGAGCGACAGCGCTTCCACAAGCCACTGCCGGATCACTAGTCCCGACTTTCGTCCCTGCTCGACCTGTCAGTCTCACAGTCAAGCTCCCTTGTGCACTTACACTCGCCACCTGATTGCCAACCAGGTTGAGGGAACCTTTGGGCGCCTCCGTTACTTTTTAGGAGGCAACCGCCCCAGTTAAACTACCCACCAGGCACTGTCCGAAAACCCGATCAGGGTTCGTCGTTAGATGTTCAATATGACCAGAGTGGTATTTCAACAATGACTCCACGAATACTAGCGTATCCGCTTCACAGTCTCCCACCTATCCTACACAAGCCACACCGAACACCAATACCAAGCTATAGTAAAGGTCACGGGGTCTTTCCGTCCTGCTGCGCGTAACGAGCATCTTTACTCGTAATGCAATTTCGCCGAGTTCATGGTTGAGACAGCTGGGAAGTCGTTACGCCATTCGTGCAGGTCGGAACTTACCCGACAAGGAATTTCGCTACCTTAGGATGGTTATAGTTACCACCGCCGTTTACTGGGGCTTAAATTCAAAGCTTCGCAACCGAAGTTGCTAACCTCTCCTCTTAACCTTCCAGCACCGGGCAGGCGTCAGTCCGTATACATCCAATTGCTTGTTAGCACGGACCTGTGTTTTTAGTAAACAGTCGCTTCCCACTGGTCTCTGCGGCCACCACACCCTTTCCGGAGTAAATCCGTATAAGTGGATGGCCCCCCTTCTCCCGAAGTTACGGGGGCATTTTGCCGAGTTCCTTAACCACGATTCTCTCGATCTCCTTAGTATTCTCTACCTGACCACCTGTGTCGGTTTGGGGTACGGGCAGCTAGAACCTCACGTCGATGCTTTTCTCGGCAGCATAGGATCAGTGACTCGCTCCAAAAAGGAGCTCCCCATCGCATCTCAGCCTTAACGAATGGCGGATTTACCTACCACTCGGCCTACATGCTTAGCCCAGGACAACCATCGCCTGGGATCACCTACCTTCCTGCGTCACACCTGTTAATACGTTAACCACCCGAGTTCGGGTTCGAAGCATCCACAAAGCAAACACCCGAAGGTGAAAGCAAAGCTTCAGTTTTCTTAGCACTACTCGTTAGGTTCTTGTCGGTTCTTCGCCGGTACGGGAATATCAACCCGTTGTCCATCGACTACGCCTGTCGGCCTCGCCTTAGGTCCCGACTTACCCAGGGAAGATTAGCTTGACCCTGGAACCCTTGGTCTTCCGGAGGACGGGTTTCTCACCCGTCTTTCGCTACTCATGCCTGCATTCTCACTCGTGTAGCATCCACGGCTGGATCACTCCGCCGCTTCACTCGCCACACGACGCTCTCCTACCCATCCATACGGCTGGACCACGAAGGCCTACCTGTTATATGAATGACACAATTTCGGTGGTGTGCTTGAGCCCCGTTACATTGTCGGCGCGGAATCACTTGACCAGTGAGCTATTACGCACTCTTTCAAGGGTGGCTGCTTCTAAGCCAACCTCCTGGTTGTCTCAGCAACTCCACATCCTTTTCCACTTAGCACACGCTTTGGGACCTTAATTGGTGTTCTGGGTTGTTTCCCTCTCGACTATGAAGCTTATCCCCCACAGTCTCACTGCTGCGCTCTCACTTACCGGCATTCGGAGTTTAGCTGACGTCAGTAACCTTGTAGGGCCCATCGGCCATCCAGTAGCTCTACCTCCAGTAAGAAACACGCAACGCTGCACCTAAATGCATTTCGGAGAGAACCAGCTATCACGAAGTTTGATTGGCCTTTCACCCCTAACCACAGCTCATCCCCTCAGTTTTCAACCTAAGTGGGTTCGGTCCTCCACGTGTTCTTACACACGCTTCAACCTGGCCATGGATAGATCACTTCGCTTCGGGTCTAGGACATGCGACTGAATCGCCCTATTCAGACTCGCTTTCGCTACGGCTACCCCACACGGGTTAACCTCGCCACATGCCGCTAACTCGCAGGCTCATTCTTCAAAAGGCACGCAGTCACCCCACAAGGAGGCTCCTACGGATTGTAAGCAAACGGTTTCAGGTTCTATTTCACTCCCCTCCCGGGGTACTTTTCACCTTTCCCTCACGGTACTAGTCCGCTATCGGTCATCTGGGAGTATTTAGGCTTATCAGGTGGTCCTGACAGATTCACACGGGATTTCTCGGGCCCCGTGCTACTTGGGATACACACGACGCGGTCAAGCAATTTCGAGTACGGGACTCTCACCCTCTCCGATCAGGCGTTCCAACCTGTTCCTCTATCACTTGAACACTCACGCTGAAGGCTCAGTAGCGCCTTCCCATGCGTCCCACAACCCCTCTGATGCAACGCCTACCAGCTATCACACACCAAAGGTTTAGCCTCATCCGGGTTCGCTCGCCACTACTACCGGAATCACATGTTGTTTTCTCTTCCTGTGGGTACTGAGATGTTTCACTTCCCCACGTTCCCCCCACACACCCTATATATTCAGGTGCGGGTCACCAGGTACGCACGCGCCCTGGCGGGGTTTCCCCATTCGGAAATCCTCGGATCACAGCCCGTTTATCGGCTCCCCGAGGCTTATCGCAGATTACTACGTCCTTCTTCGGCTCCAGATGCCTAGGCATCCACCGTTCGCTCTTAGCAACTTGAAATCACATAAGTAAATTATTAATTAAAAATTATCCAAAAGAATCATTTGAAACCACCCACACAAACGTGTGAGCAGAGTCCAATGATACATAAACAACACACAACCCAAACAAAAGTTCAGATCATCTGTTGTCGATGCTCGCGTCCACTGTGTAGTTCTCAACATACGGTCGATACACACCCCCATGACAACACGTTCATGAAAGCATGCCCGAAAGACCAAACCAACACCCACAAAGAGTGCCGCCTAGGCCTTCAGGACCCAATAGTATGCACCACGACCTGCTTCAACACCCCACACCCTTTCCTACCAGGAACTAAATCCCAATGTACTCGCAGCATGAAACGCATCCACACATCATCATCAAATGTTCCACCCATGAGCACCCAGCAAGAAACATTCGTTCTTGAACCAGGCTTCTCTACATCACAAACGTGATGAGTGCTCCTTAGAAAGGAGGTGATCCAGCCGCACCTTCCGGTACGGCTACCTTGTTACGACTTAGTCCTAATCACCAGTCCCACCTTCGACGACTCCCTCCAAAAGGTTAGGCCATCGGCTTCGGGTGTTACCGACTTTCATGACTTGACGGGCGGTGTGTACAAGGCCCGGGAACGTATTCACCGCAGCGTTGCTGATCTGCGATTACTAGCGACTCCGACTTCATGGGGTCGAGTTGCAGACCCCAATCCGAACTGAGACCGGCTTTTTGGGATTCGCTCCACCTCGCGGTATCGCTGCCCATTGTACCGGCCATTGTAGCATGCGTGAAGCCCAAGACATAAGGGGCATGATGATTTGACGTCATCCCCACCTTCCTCCGTGTTGACCACGGCAGTATCCCATGAGTCCCCGGCATAACCCGCTGGCAACATAGGACGAGGGTTGCGCTCGTTGCCGGACTTAACCGAACATCTCACGACACGAGCTGACGACAACCATGCACCACCTGTAACCGAGTGTCCAAAGAGTCCTGTATCTCTACAGTGTTCTCGGTTATGTCAAGCCTTGGTAAGGTTCTTCGCGTTGCATCGAATTAATCCGCATGCTCCGCCGCTTGTGCGGGCCCCCGTCAATTCCTTTGAGTTTTAGCCTTGCGGCCGTACTCCCCAGGCGGGGAACTTAATGCGTTAGCTACGACACAGAAACCGTGGAATGGTCCCTACATCTAGTTCCCAACGTTTACGGCATGGACTACCAGGGTATCTAATCCTGTTCGCTCCCCATGCTTTCGCTCCTCAGCGTCAGTAGCGGCCCAGAGATCTGCCTTCGCCATCGGTGTTCCTCCTGATATCTGCGCATTCCACCGCTACACCAGGAATTCCAATCTCCCCTACCGCACTCTAGCCTGCCCGTACCCACTGCAGGCCCGAGGTTGAGCCTCGGGTTTTCACAGCAGACGCGACAAGCCGCCTACGAGCTCTTTACGCCCAATAATTCCGGACAACGCTTGCACCCTACGTATTACCGCGGCTGCTGGCACGTAGTTAGCCGGTGCTTTTTCTGTAGGTACCGTCACTTTCGCTTCTTCCCTACTAAAAGAGGTTTACAACCCGAAGGCCGTCATCCCTCACGCGGCGTTGCTGCATCAGGCTTTCGCCCATTGTGCAATATTCCCCACTGCTGCCTCCCGTAGGAGTCTGGGCCGTGTCTCAGTCCCAGTGTGGCCGGTCACCCTCTCAGGCCGGCTACCCGTCGTCGCCTTGGTGAGCCATTACCTCACCAACAAGCTGATAGGCCGCGAGTCCATCCAAAACCGATAAATCTTTCCAACAACGACCATGCGATCATTGCTCATATCCGGTATTAGACGCCATTTCTAGCGCTTATCCCGAAGTTAAGGGCAGGTTACTCACGTGTTACTCACCCGTTCGCCACTCTTCCACCCAGCAAGCTGGGCTTCATCGTTCGACTTGCATGTGTTAAGCACGCCGCCAGCGTTCGTCCTGAGCCAGGATCAAACTCTCCGTAAAAACTGAATGCATACACACACCCGGAATAAGGGCACATGCAGCGAGTTTGATCTGACTAAATAAAAACAAACCGTAGAACCAGAAAAACTGGCTCAAACTGGCCGAAATTATGTTAATCCAAAAAAGGAATCTCTCCAAAAACGGAGGATTACAAAAAATTGGCATTTGACAATTTAGTGCACACTATTGAGTTCTCAAGGACCAGGCCCTCCACGCTTATTCGTTTCACCGAACACTCATGGGGCGCTTGAGTTGTAGCACGCTCTTATAATCACTGAAGTGTTATCAACTTCAGTAAGAAGAGCAGCAGATACATAATCTAGCACGAGGCTTTAGATTCTGCAAGCTGCTTTGCTAGTTGTTCTGGCCCTTCCGGCTTTCCGCCGTGCGGGCCAACAGATGAAAACTTTACGCCGATCTGCCCATGCCTGCAAATGGCAGCAAACCCCGGGCGTGTCTTCGCCTATTCACGCGGTTTCTCATCTTTGTCACCCGCTAATGGTTGAATAGTCGAGTGAACACGAACCAGTCAGAGCCCACCGAAGCCCCCTTCTCCTTTGCCCTCGGTACCCGTCAAAACGAAGGGAGCTTTCGAGGTACCGACGATCGACCTCTCGGGCGAACGGGCACGATCCGCACCCCTCACGGCGAGATCAGTACCCCCGCGTTCATTCCGGTGGGAACCAAAGCAACCGTCAAAGCGGTTCTTCCCGAGACGATGGATGACCTCGGCAGCCAGGCGCTTCTTGCGAACGCCTATCACCTCTTCTTGCAGCCGGGCAGCGACCTCGTTGATGAGGCTGGCGGTCTCGGGCGCTTCATGAACTGGCCCGGCCCCACGTTCACTGATTCAGGTGGGTTCCAGGTCATGTCACTCGGTGTCGGCTTCAAGAAGGTCATCTCAATGACCGAAGCCGAGCACACCGACCTTGAGGTCATCGCGAAAACAAAAGATCGACTCGCACGCGTCGACGAAGACGGCGTGACGTTCAAGTCGTTCATCAACGGTGACACCCACCGTTTCACGCCCGAGGTTTCGATGCAGATTCAACATCAGCTCGGCGCCGACATCATGTTCGCTTTCGACGAGTGCACGACCCTGCTCAACACGCGCCCCTACCAGGAAGACTCGGTTGCACGAACCGCTCGCTGGGCAGTGCGGTGCCTCGATGAACACGCAAAGCTCACCGCCGAGCGCACGCACCGCCCCTATCAAGCACTCTTTGGCGTGGTCCAAGGTGCGCAGTACGAAGACCTTCGCCGCGATGCTGCACGAGGGCTCGCCGAGATGACGGGCAGCGAACACCCCGAGCAAATGTTTGATGGCTTCGGTATTGGTGGCGCCCTCGAGAAAGCCGACCTCGGCCGTATCGTTTCGTGGGTCACCGACGAACTCCCAGAACATAAGCCCCGCCACCTACTCGGCATCTCAGAGCCAGATGACTTCTTCGTCGCGGTTGCCGCGGGCGCCGATACGTTCGACTGCGTTGCGCCATCGCGTGGCGCGAGGGGTGGCACGCTCTACACCTGGAATGGGCGCTTGAACGCGAAAGCTGCCGCACAGCGTCGCCGCTTCGAACCTCTCGACGCTGAGTGCGACTGCTACACCTGCGAAAACTACACCGCGGCCTACGTGCACCACCTCTTCAAGTCAAAAGAGATGCTCGCGTCGACCCTCTCGACCATTCACAACGAGCGCTTTCACGTGCGACTCGTCGACCGCATCAGGCAGAGCATCGAAGACGACACCTTCGTCGAGCTCCGCGAAGAAGTCATCGGCAAGTTTTACGGGCCCGACTTCCTCAGGGAGTTTCTCGCAACGCGCGTGGCTTAGAGCTCGGGGGTCACGCCCTCGCGCCTGCGCACCCACGTAATCACGCGGGTCGTAACCGGCAAGAGAACCACCTCTGCCCCGACCTTGATGACGTAGCCGAGCACGGTGTACCCGAGAAACTGCCAGCCGACGATCACGCCGTAAAACGCGATTATACAAAACACCGTCGTGTCAACAAGCTGGCCAACCGCGGTTGAGCCAATAAGCCTGAACCAGAGTGATGCTGCTGGCCCTTTCGCCTGCCGTGCCCGGTCTCGCAGTTTCACGAGTACCCATGCGTTAACGAGTTGACCGGCGAGGTAGCCGGCCATGCTCGCGGCAACAATGCGGGGAACGAACCCGAGAATCTCTTCGTAGGCAGCCTGACCGCCCCACTCGGCCGCGGCTGGTGAAACTTGCACGAGCAGAATCGTTGCTGTCGCGAGAATTGAGAGCGCAAAGCCCGTGAAAATAGCTCGCCGAGTGCCTTTAAAGCCGTAGACCTCGGCGAGCACATCACCCACGATATACACGAGCGGAAATAGGAACACTCCCCCATCGACCGTGAGCGGGCCAAACGAAATGAGCTTGACCGCTACGACGTTTGAGATCACGAGCAAGCCCGTGAACAGCGCAACAATGACGGCGTAGCTACCGTGAATTTCTGGGGTTCGGTACTGGGCCGAGGTGGTGTGTGGCACGAATCAGATCCATATTCATACGAAGGGCGGTCTGAGCGCCGGCCCCCGCTGCAATCATGAGAGACCTCGGGCCTGGCGGCACGATGTCTCCCGCAGCATAGAGGCCTTGAACCGAGGTTTCACCGCGTGCATCGACGAGAAGAAGACCCCAGTCATTGCGCTCAATCTCGCGTTCTGACAAGAATTCAACCGGCGCGTGCCACCTGGGCCTTACGAACCCACCGACCCTCGGAATCACAGTTGAATCCTTGAGCCGCACACCGGTCATCTCCGATTGTACCCCGACGAGATCATCGATTTCACGTCGATCGACGGGTATGTCGATGGAGCGCAAGTAAGCTTCTTCAGCTTCGCTGATGGTGTCGGCACCGTTCGTGAAGACGACAAGGTCGCTGCTGAAGCGCCCCACGAGCAGCGCACGCTGAAAGAGATCGGTGGTTTCACCGATGAGCGCGAGCGGCGCGTCGCTCTTTTCAAAGCCGTCGCACTCGACACAACTGTGCAATGCCGTGCCATAGAAGACGCGGATCGAAGCAAAGGCTGGTAGTTCTTCGACGAGACCCGCAGTCACGAGTACACGCTGGGTGAAGAGGTGCACGTCAGGGTTGCCCCTCACACCCGAAGCTGTGATCTCGAAGCCGATCCCATCGCTGAAGCCTTGATCACGCGCTTCCTCAGCCGAAAGCGGACGAACACTCGTCGCCTTCGCCTGGTGAAAGTTGGCGTGTTCGTACGCCTCAAATTCTTCGCGCCCGATGCGGCGAAGCTCGCTGGGCGCGATACCGTCTCTCGTGAGAAAGCCGTGAGCCGTGAGTGTTGCTGAGTGTCTCGGCCGATTCGAGTCGAGAATCGTGACCCTGCGAAGGTTACGAACGAGGCTCAGGCCGGCGGCAAGCCCCGCGGGGCCGCCGCCGATGATGACGATCTCAGCGTGCTGCAACGATTACTCCCGGTGCTCAAGGAAGGTGGCGAAGCGATCGAGACGTGCAATCGTCTCGGGCTTACCCAAAATCTCAAACGATTCGAACAGGGGCGGCGAGATACGCTTGCCAGATGCGGCTACTCGCAACGACCCAAACGCAATTCGGGGCTTCAGGCCAAGACCGTCAATGAGCGCGTCCTGCAGCGCTCCCTGAATCGACTCAGTGTTCCAGGCCGACGCCTCGACTCCTTCGAGCGCGGCACGCCCCGCTTTCAACGCCTCGAGCGAGCCGTCTTTGAGTGTCTTGAGTGCATCATCTTCGTAGACGATGTCTTCGCTCTTCGCAAAGAGGAACTCCGTAAGGCCGACAACCTCGCTCATGACTGCGACGCGTGACTGCACGAGGGGTGCTGCCGCGCGAACAATCTCGAGCTCTTCGACAGAGGGCTCCTCGCCGATGAGGCCGCCATCGACGAGGTAAGGCACCATGCGCTCGGTGAAGTCGGCTTCTGCGAGCAGACGAATCTGGTCACCGTTAATCGAGTCGGCCTTCTTCTGGTCGAATCGGGCAGGGTTCGGGTTCACGTCTTCGACGTCAAAGGCCGCGACAAGCTCGTCAACCGAGAAGATGTCACGGTCGGCAGCAATTGACCAGCCAAGCAACGAGAGGTAGTTAATCAGCCCCTCGGGAATGAAACCGCGCGCGCGGTGATGCAAGAGGTTCGACTCTGGGTCACGCTTCGAGAGCTTCTTGTTGCCCTCACCCATGACGTATGGCAGGTGGCCGAAACGTGGGATCGCGGTCTCGAGACCAATCTCAACGAGCGCGTTGTGCATCGCGATCTGACGCGGCGTCGACGAAAGGAGGTCTTCGCCGCGCAGCACGTGCGTCACCCCCATGAGTGCATCATCGACGGGGTTCGTGAGCGTGTAAAGCGCAGCGCCGTTCGGGCGCACGACCACGTAGTCAATGGTTGAACCGGCAGGGAACGAGATCTCGCCACGCACCAGGTCGTCGAACGAGAGGTCAAGGTCGTCAGGAATACGGAAGCGCAACGCGGGCTCGCGACCCTCGGCACGAAACGCTGCCTTCTGCTCGTCGGTCAGCGTGCGGTCGTAGTTGTCGTACCCGAGCTGCTTTGGTCGACCAGCGGCCTCGTTGCGGGCATCGATCTCTTCTGCCGTTGAGAAGCTCTCGTAGAGGTACCCTGCTTCAAGCAGGCGCTTCGCGACATCGGCGTAAATTTCGCCACGCTGTGACTGGCGGTACGGGCCGTGCGGCCCGCCAACATCGATGCCCTCGTCCCAGTCGAGACCGAGCCAGCGCATCGATTCAAGAATTTGGCCGTAGCTCTCTTCGCTATCACGGGCGGCGTCGGTGTCTTCGATACGAAAGACGAACGTGCCTCCGGTGTGGCGTGCGTAGGCCCAGTTGAAGAGGGCTGTGCGCACCATGCCGACGTGCGGCGTGCCGGTCGGCGAGGGGCAAAAGCGTACGCGAACGTCGCTTCCGGTAGCGGTTGAAAACTTCGGAGCAGAATCACTTGTAGACATCACTACCACTTTACTCTGCCTTCTGAGAATCTGCCCCGCTCGCGGCTCGTGCGCGTGCCGACTCGCGGGCAACAGCCACGGTGGCGATGATGCCTACCGCGATGAGCACGAGGCACACGAGCGCAATGAGCTGGTACCCGCTCACGGCAAAAGCGATGCCTGCGAGCACGCCGGCGATCGCGCCCGATCCGCTCATAATCGCGTCTGATTGGCCCTGGCGTTTCGTGCGGTCAGCGACCGGCGTGAGCTCGGTGATGAGCGTCGCGCCTGCCACCGTAACGGCTCCCCAGCCGACGCCGAGCAGCATCATTGACGCTTCCATCACAATGGGCGAGGTGTGAGCTACGAAGGCGAGCCCAACCGAGACGAGCAGAATGGCCCAGCCGATGCTCACCACCGCGGGGCGCCCGATCTTCATCGCGAGCATGCCGAAGACCGGAGAAAGCACGTACATGCCGGCGATGTGCAGGCTCAGGGTGAAGCCCACGCGCTCGTGGGTGCCACCCGTGTCCATGATGTGGAGTGGCGCCATCGCCATGAGCGCCACCATGACCGCCTGCGCCATGGCGATGAGCACGATGACCCGCGCCTGGCCGCCGCGACTAATGGGCACGGCGACGGGAGCGTTCGAACCTGCGGCAGAGACGTCTTCTGCCGGGAGGTCACGTGCGGTGAGTAGCGGATCGGGCCGCAGCCCAAACCAGCTCACGGTGGCCGCGAGCAGCTGCGCGGCAATCGTGAAGACGAACACGCCCGCGAGCGGGTTGATGCCGAGCACTCCGCCGATCCACGCCCCCGGCCCCATGAGGTTCGGGCCGACAACAGCGCCGATCGTGATGGTCCAGACCACGAGCGAGAGATCGCGCGCGCGGTTTTGCGGCAGTGCGAGGTCAGTCGCGGTGAAGCGCGCGAGCAGCTGAACCGAGCTCGCAACACCGAGCACGAGAATACCCAGCGCGAGCACCGGCCACACCCCGATCGAGGTGCCGTAGACCGCGGTGACCGCACCAACCATCGCGACGCTGTTGCCGGTGACGATTGCGCGGCGGCGGCCCTTCGCGGCCGCGAGCTTTGCAAGCGGAATACCCGCGAGCGCCGCTCCCATGTTGAACATCGCCGAGGCGAGCCCCGAGATGCCGGCCGAGCCGCTCACCTCTGCAAGCAACAGGGCCCCGACCGAGAGCGAGGCGCCAACGCCGAGACCGCCGAGGATGGTGCCCGCAGAGAGCACCCAGAGCGTTTTTCGTTGCAGTGCGCCGCCGCGCTCCAGCGGGTACCGACTGTGCCGTGCCTCGACGGGGCTCGCGGCGGTCACCGAGCGACTCGTTCGGTGAGGAGGTTCCAGGTACTGCCGTCGATGTTGCCGAGCAGCCGCTTCGCGAGTTTCACCGCGGGGCTCTCGTTGGCGGTGTCAACGTTGATGAGACCAATCGTTCGATACTCAGGCTCTTCGAGTCGCAGCGCGCGAGCTCCCGCAGGCAGCGTCGGCTGCGCAGCGAGCGCCAAGCCGGGCACCATCGAGACCGAGTTACCGGCGGCTACCATCGCGATCGAGGCCGGCATATTGTCGGTTTCTTGCACAATCTCGGGTTCAAAGCCGTGGCGCTTGGTCGCGCGGGTCAGGTGGCCGCGGCAGCGGGTGCAGCCCGCGATCCACTGGTCATCACGAAACGCGGAAAGCGCCGCACGTTCCATGCCCTGCGAGCGCTCTTCGGGAACGACGAGCCACATCTCCTCGCGCCAGAGCGGCGTGAACTCGAAGAGCGTCGGCAGGGGTTCAGACTCTGAGTACTGAAAGACGAGCGCGCAGTCAACCTCACCGTCACGCAGCAGCTGAATCGCCTCTGGCGGCTCCTGCTCGCGGTACTGAAAGGTCACCTGAGGTGCCTGCTCCTGCAGCATGCGCATGAGCCGCGGAATCACCGTGGCCGAGGCCGAGGGGAATCCTGCCATGCGCAACACTCCCCCGCGGTCGCCTCGAAGGTCATCGATGGCTGCGAGAGCGGCGTCGATCTCGGCGACCACGGTACGCCCGTGATCGGCGAGAATCTGGCCTGCCGGGGTGAGCCGAACACCCCTCCCCTGCCGTTCGATGAGCGGCACCGCGAGCCGCTGCTCGAGGCGCTTCAGTCGTTGGCTGATCGCGGGTTGGCTCAGCCCCAGGGTCGCAGCGACCTGGGTGAGCGACCCGGTGGTCGAGAGCGCATGAAGAATGCGCATCTCGGTTGAGTCAATTGAGTCATACGACTCGGCATTACGCAGCGTGGTCATACCCGCAGTATAAGCGATTGCATGCTTTATCGCATAACTCTTTTGAAGATCTTATGAATCGCTCGCCGCGATGCGCTGTGCTTCCTGCTTATCGGCCTCGGTTGCAACGAGCTGCCCGCATGCACCATCGATGTCTTTACCGCGCGTATCACGCAGTGTCGTTGGAATGCCGGCGGCATTGAGTCTGCGCACGAACTCGTCGGTGACGTCGGGATCGCTCGAGGTCCAGATCGACCCAGGGGTCGGGTTCAGCGGAATCGGGTTCACGTGCACCCAGCCCCTCCCCCTTGCGTTGAGCCGCTCGGCGAGCAAATCAGCACGCCAGGCGTGATCGTTCATGTCTTTAATGAGGGCGTACTCGATCGAGACGCGTCGCCCGGTCGTGTCAAAGTAGTGCTTTGCAGCGTCGAGCACCTCGTCGACTTTCCAGCGACTGTTCACCGGGATGAGTTCGTCGCGCAGTTCGTCGTCTGGCGCGTGCAATGACAGCGCAAAGGTGACGGGAAGGTTCTCGTCGGCAAGCTTGCGGATCGCCGGCGCGAGCCCGACGGTCGAGACCGTGATGCCGCGCGCGCTCATCCCGAGGCCCTCGGGAGCCTCGGCCGCCATGCGGTGCACGGCGTTCATGACGCGCTTGTAGTTCGCGAGTGGCTCACCCATGCCCATGAACACGATGTTGTTGACGCGCTCTTCTGAGAAGTGCACCGAGCCGCGCCTCGTGCCGCCAAGCTCGCCGGCACGAATGATGCGGTTTGCCTGCACGACCTGGTCGAGAATCTCGGCGGTCGACATGTTTCTGGTGAGGCCCGCCTGCCCCGTCGCACAGAAGGGGCAGTTCATACCGCAGCCACACTGGCTTGAGACGCACAGCGTGATGCGGCCCGGGTAGCGCATAAGTACCGACTCGACGAGGGCACCGTCGAAGAGTCGCCACAGGAACTTGATGGTGTCACCGTTGTCGGTTTGCAGCCGCTTTACCTCGGTGAGCAGCGGCGGGAAGAAACGATCGGTGATCGCCGCGCGTGAATCCTTGGGCAGATCGGTCATTGCCTCAGTGTCTGAGGTGTAGTGCTCGAAGTAGTGCTTCGAGATCTGCTTCGCACGAAACCCGGGCAACCCGAGCTCTTTGATAGCGGCCTCGCGCTCTTCGAGCGTCATGTCGGCCAGGTGCTGCGGCGGCTGTTTCACGCGCGGCGAGGCAAACTGCAGGGTCGGGCGGCCGTCTGGGTTCGTCGCCTGAACCCAGCCCTCGGCCTTCGGGCGAACCTGTTTTGGCCTGGTTGACCGGTAGCCGTTGCCGTCGGTGTGCGCGAGTTTTGTGGGATCCATAGTGTCCCATTCTCTCACAGTCGCCCTGAGGCGTTGCCCAGGGCACTTCGGCGCGCCCCGGGCCGTGCCGAGCCCTAGCGAACGGGGTTACGCAGAACGCCGATGCCCTCAACTTCGACCTCAACAACGTCGCCGGGTTCAAGCGCCCCGACGCCCTCAGGCGTGCCCGTGAGAATCACGTCGCCGGGAAGCAGCGTGAAGGCCTGCGAGGCATGCGCCACGAGCTTAGGGATCGAGTGAATCAGGTGAGCCGTCGACGAGCGCTGCTTGACCTCGCCGTTAACGCGGGTCTCGATCGCGAGATCACTGAGGTCAAGATCGGTTTCGATGACCGGCCCCAACGGGCAGAACGTGTCGAAGCCCTTGGCCCTCGCCCACTGCCCGTCGGCGTACTGCAGGTCGCGAGCCGTCACGTCGTTGCCACAGGTGAAGCCAAAGACAACCTCAAGCGCGCGTTCTTCGGGAACCTCTTTAGCGAGGGCGCCGATGACGATCGCGAGCTCACCCTCAAACTCCACCTGGTTCGACAGTGATGGTCGCACGATTGCATCGTCTGGCCCGATGACCGCTGTGTTGGGCTTCAGGAAGAGCAGCGGCTCTTTGGGAGCCTCGCCTCCCATGCCCCGTTCTTGCATCTCGGCAACGTGATCGAGGTAGTTCTTACCGATGCACACGACCTTCGATCGTGGAATCACCGGCGCGAGAAGGGTCACCTCGTCGAGCGAGAAACGGCGACCCGTGGTCTCGTAACCGGCAACGAGCGGATCGGCGACGAGCTCTACAAGCTCCTCGCCCTCGCCATTCTCGGCCTCGTCAAAAACGCCGAAGGCAATCGTGTTATCTGCCGCGCGAAATCGTGCTACCCGCATGAGAACCCCCTACGCGCTCTGCTCGCTTGAAACGATCTCGGTGAGCCAGCCCCGCGTGTCTTCACGGGTGCCGGTCTGGATGCCGGTGAGTTCTTCACGAAGCGACATCGTGAGCTCGCCGGGAGCCTTGTCGCCGAACGAAATGGAGAAGTCGGGCGACTTCAACTCGCCGATCGGCGTGATGACCGCTGCCGTGCCACAGGCAAAAGCCTCGGTGATCGTTCCGTCGGCAACGCCCTCGCGCCACTCGCTCACGGTGACCGCGCGCTCTTCGACACGGTACCCGCGCGCCTCGGCGAGCTCGATGAGGCTCTTGCGGGTAATACCCGCGAGAATATTGCCGTTGAGTGCCGGAGTGAGCAGCGTCTTGTCTGAGCGCACGAGGAAGAGGTTCATGCCGCCGAGTTCGTCGATAGTATCGACCGTGTTCGAATCGGTGAAGAGTACCTGCTGGCAGCCGTTCTCGGCCGCGATGTTCTGTGGCAAGAGCGAAGCGGCGTAGTTGCCGCCACACTTTGCGGCACCGGTACCGCCGTGACCCGCGCGCGAGAACTCCTGCGAAAGCCAGATCGACACGGGCTTAATGCCCCCGGTGAAGTAGGCACCGGCAGGGCTTGCGATGACGATGAACCTGGCGCGCTCGGCCGCACGAACCCCGAGGAAGCTCTCGTCGGCGATCATGAAGGGACGAATGTAGAGGCTCTGGTCTTCGCCTCGGGGCACCCAGTCGGCATCGATCGTGACGAGCTGCTTGACGGCCTCGACGAAGAGCTCAACGGGCAGCTCTGGCAGCGCGAGACGCACAGCCGACTCGTTGAGTCGACGGCCGTTCTCTTCGGGCCTGAAGACGACGATCGAGCCATCCTCGTGACGGTATGCTTTGAGACCCTCGAAGATCTCCTGGCCGTAGTGGAGCACGCTCGAGGCAGGGTCGACCGGAATGGGGCCATAGGGCAGAATCTCTGCGTCGTGCCAGCCCTCGGCGGCGCTCCAGGTAATCGATGCCATGTGGTCGGTGAAGTGCGTGCCAAACCCGGGGTTCTGAAGAACCGCCTCGCGCTCTGCGTCAGTGCGGCGCTCAGCCTCGGTCGTGGTGAAAGTGATGTTCGTCATCAGTGTGCCTTCTCTCATGATGAAAAAGAACGGAAGAAAAATTAGAGGTGAGCGAGAATTGCCTGGGCGATCTCGTCGGTTGATCGTGACGCGTCGTCTCGGCTCGCAAGATCGGCGCGAACGGCCTGCCTCACTCGCTCCGCCTCGGTGGGCAGTTCGAGGTGATCGAGCATGAGCGCTGCCGAAAGAATCGCCGCGGTCGGATCAGCAATACCCTTACCCGCAATGTCGGGCGCTGAGCCGTGTACCGGCTCAAACATGCTCGGGAAGGTTTTATCGGGGTTCACGTTACCCGAGGCCGCGAGGCCAATGCCGCCGCCAATGGCGCCAGCAATGTCGGTCAGGATGTCACCAAAGAGGTTGTCGGTGACGATGACGTCAAACCGTGCGGGGTCTTGCACGAAGAAGATTGTTGCGGCATCAACGTGCAGGTAATCAACCTGCACGTCTGGATACTCGGCGCCGACGGCTTCGACGGCGCGCTGCCAGATCTTGCCCGCGTGCACGAGCACGTTGGTCTTATGCACCCAGGTGAGCTTCTTGCGGGGGCGCGACTGCGCGAGTTCAAAGGCGTACCGCACCACACGTTCGACGCCGAACGCGGTGTTCACCGAGACCTCGGTCGCCACCTCGTGGGGGCCGCTGCGGAGCGATCCGCCATTGCCAACGTACGGGCCCTCGGTACCCTCGCGCACGACAACAAAGTCGATGTCGCCCGGGTTCGCGAGTGGTGAGGTGACCCCGGGAAAGAGCGTGCAGGGGCGCACGTTTGCGTAGTGGTCGAAGTCGAAGCGCAGCTTCAGGAGCAGGCCTCGCTCAATGTTTGCCCCACGCAAACGCTCGTCGCCGGGCACTCCACCGACGGCTCCGAAGAGAATTGCGTCGTGCTCGGCGATGGCACGCTGCTCATCTTCGGGCAGGGTATCGCCGGTCGCGAGAAACCGCTCGGCACCGAGCGGGAACTCAGTTCGCTCGAACACCACGTCGCTGTCGCGAGTGACGGCATCGATCACGCGATTCGCTTGCTGTACAACCTCGGGCCCAATTCCGTCGCCGGGAATAACTGCAAGCTTGATGGTGCGTGTCACCAGTGCCTCCTCGATATAACTGTGGTGTTCAGGCCATCCTACCGCGAGCAGGCACTCAGAAACGACGAAGCGGCGAGACTCTCTACAGAATCTCGCCGCCCGTTCTCACGGCCATTGCCGCTCATGAAACCCGTTACTGCTGAAGTGTGGCCTGCACGTCGAGTGCAATCGTGACGTCGCTGGCGAGCACGAAACCGCCCTGGTCCAGCGCCGAGTTCCAGTTCACACCGAAGTCTTCGCGGTTCACCACGGTCTTCGCTTCAAAGCCCGCCTTCGTCTGGCCGTAGCCGTCAACGACAACGCCGCCGAACTCGAAGTCGAAGGTGACGGGCTTCGTAACGCCGCGCATCGTGAGGTTACCGTCAACCTTCAGTTCGCCGTTCTCTTCGCGAGCACCGGTCGACTCGAAGGTGAGCTGTGGAAACTCGTCAGCCTTGAAGAAGTCGCTCGTGCGAAGGTGTTCGTCGCGCTGCGCCTGCTTCGTGTTCACCGAGGCAACCTCAACGGTCGCTTTCACGGTCGAGTCGAGAGGGTTCGGAGCGGTGACGAACGTGGCGTCAAAGTTCTCAAAACGGCCCTTGACCTTACTGATCGCCATGTGCCGCACTGAAAAGGTCACCTCTGAGTGGGCCGGGTCAATGGTCCAGGTGCCAGCTTGGTAGCCAGGAATCTGTTCAGCGGTAATGGTCATAAGGGTTTCCCTTCGTGATAAGCGTGTCACGCCAATTGGCGTATGCATGGTGTAACGCCGCCCCTGCAGGGTTTATTCCCAAGACTGAAAACCCGCGTCTTCACAGCCTCGGTGCCATACTTGAGTGCAATGGATCGCTCGTTTTTCTTCGCTCACGCGCTCGAGGTGGCACCACGCGTGCTCGGTACGCTGCTCACGGTCGACTCACCAGCCGGACAGGTCACGCTGCGCATCACCGAGGTCGAGGCCTATCACGGAGTCGGCGTGCCGGGGCCATACGATGCTGGCTCGCATTCGAAAGATCGCAAGACCGATCGCAACGCGTCAATGTTCGGTGATCCCGGACACGCATACGTCTACCTGAACTACGGCATGCACTACGCACTGAACCTTGTGTGTTCGCCAAGCGGCATCGCCTCTGGGGTTCTCGTGCGCTCAGCCGAGGTCGTCGATGGCGCCGACCTCGCGATCACCAGGCGCCTTGAAAAACGCGGATCGCGCAGCACGGCTACCCCCATCGCGCACGCCGCTCTCGCGAAGGGCCCCGGCAACCTCGCTGCAGCTCTCGGCATCACCCGCGAAACGCACGACGGGCTCGATCTGTTTGCCGCCCCATTCCATTTGGAGTTCCCATCCCCCGCTCCCACCGCATCAATCATGAGCGGCCCGCGAGTGGGGGTTGCGGGTCATGCAGGGGGTACTGACTTTTCATGGCGCTTCTGGCTGTCAGGCGACCCGACCGTTTCAGCATTTCGCCCCGGCCGGGGCGCACCGGCGTGGCGGCCTCCCAGTACATCGCACTGACTTGGTCGCCCCGGAACGGTGGCCACAAACACAACGTCGGCCTTACCCGTGAGGATAAGGCCGACGTTGTCGTGCTTCGGCGCTTCGGCGCTTCGCTACGAGGCTACGCCGTCAATCGCGTTAAAGACTGGTCTTAGAACTCTACGATCTCATCGTCAGCAGGAGCTTCAACCTTCATGTCCTTGCCCCAGTCAGAGAAGGTAATAACCGTCTCGCCATCGCCCATTGGCATGACGATGCGCTTTGGAAGGTCATCGCTATCGACGTACATCTCGTAGGTGAGGGTATCGCCAAGGAGCTCGCTCACCTCGGGGGTCATCTCTTGCCCGCCCTCTTCAACAACGATCTTCGTGTCGAGTGAGAGCGTGTACTTCGTGGTCTCAACGCCGTCGATCTTTTCAGTGTCGCCAACCTTGAAGTCGGTGAGTGCTTTTTCGAAAAGTTCAAACTGTGCTGCTGGGTTGCTCTGCGATTCGAGATTGCCCATGCCAGCGCCATCAAGCTCATCGAGCGAGAGCTTGGCGAACTTGTTCTGGGTCATCTCGCCCATGTTCATGTACGCGTCGGTACCGATCATGATCATTTTCATCTCACTGTCGGTGCCAGGCATGCTCATGGTCATGCTCATCGCAACGTCTTCAGGCTTTTCAGAAATGACCACATCGGCGGTTGCCTCCATGTCCATTCCCATCTGCGACATTTCCATGAGCATGCTTGCTGAACCAGCCTTGTACTGAGCATCATTGATGCGCTGCACAAAAGTATCGGCCGTGAGCTCGCTCGTCGAAGCTTTCTCTGCCTGCTCCTGGCCTTTCGGTGCCGAAGCCGGCTTAGCGTCATCGCCGCAACCGGTCAAGCCGAGGGTCGCAACGAGCGCAAGAGTAGTAAACGCGGTGATCTTTTTCAATGATGCCATGTACCCAGCATAGAAAGAGCTGAGCCCGCGTCACAACTTGAAACCCACCCTGATGCATAATTACGGTGTCGCCGGATCACGCAGGCGACACGACACCTGTCGCAAAAGTGTGAGCTGACTAGCACTTTCTCCGATTTCACTCGTTTCGCAGCGGATCATAAAAAATCTTTCATCCCGTTCACCGCTCACAAGCGAGCCTCTGCGCGGCAGCCCCGAGCGCCACTCGGGGCTCTGCAAGCTTGTACATATATTGGGGCGGTATATTTAATGCATACGTTTGTATAGTTTGCGTCACGGTCCCGGCACCGTGACGATGCGAACACGCCGCACCCAACCGCGGCATCCCAAGTCACAGGTCGCACTGGCTTGAGAAAGGTCAGATCCGCATGCCCGCTAGCGGGTTCTCAGAAGATAACCAACCGCTTTCGAACGTTCCCACAACTGCCAAGAACGATCGCGAAGCCGCTGCAAGAGAGAGTGTTGCGGCTCCCGAATTCTCGGAGCTCGCAGACGCAGCGGTCTTCTCTGAACGCAGTCGCGGCACCGACGCAAAAATCGCGTCACGGGCCGACGGCGACACGTTCAGAGCCACATTTGCCAGGTACTACTCGCTCACGAAGCCTGGCGTACTCTATGGCAACGTACTCACCGCGGCTGCCGGCTTTTTGCTGGCCTCTGGTGTCGCCCGCGAATTTGATACTCCCCTCTTTCTCGCGACCATCTTCGGCACGACGCTCGTCATCGCTGCTGCATGCGTGCTGAACAACGTACTCGACCGCGACATCGATGACCGCATGGAACGTACCAAGAAGCGGGCAACCGTTTCGGGCAGCATCAGCGTGCGCAACGCTGTGGTCTTCTCAATCGTGCTCTTCGTTGTTGGCAACGCCATGCTCGTCGCCTGGACCAACTGGCTCGTGGTGATCACCGGACTCGCCGGTTTCTTCACCTACGTTGTGCTGTACGGGATGCTCTCGAAGCGCATGAGCGTGCACGGCACTCTCGTCGGCAGCATCTCGGGAGCGGCACCGATCTTCGCCGGGTACGTCGCTGTCACCGGCAGCATCGACGCGGCCGCGGTGCTCGTCTTTCTCGCGATTTTCTTTTGGCAGATGCCTGAGTTCTACTCGATTGCGGTGTACCGCCGTGACGAGTACGCCCGCGCCGGTGTGCCCGTCATTACGGTCGTCCATGGCGTGCCAGCGGCAAAGGTGCAGATTCTCATCTACACCGTCGCTTACGTCGCATCATCAATCGCCCTCACCCCGCTCGGGTACACCGGCTGGGTGTATGCGGCGGTCATGGGGGTGCTCGGCATCTGGTGGCTCGTCATTGGCGTGCAGGGCTTCAAAGCGAAAGATGATAACGCTTGGGCCCGCCGCATGTTCCGCTTCTCGCTCATCATCATCATGGCCTACAGCCTCATGATCTCGATCGGGCCGTTGCTGCCGTAGCAAGACAGGTGAGCTGGCTACGATTGCCCGTTTGAGGGGCAACCGTAAACCTTCAGGCCCGGCAAAGAAGTCAGATATCAAAAACGTAGGGGCGGAAGCATTCGAATGCTTCCGCCCCTACGTTTTCTTACGGTACGCGAGGGGGGACTTGAACCCCCACGTCAAAGACACTGGAACCTAAATCCAGCGCGTCTACCAATTCCGCCACTCGCGCTCGCTCGCTTCATTGCACGAACCAGATAAGTCTAGCGTGCATGAGGCAGGTTGCACCACGCGTGGCGCGCCGAAGCGTCGCTTAGCGTAACGAACGAGTGCTCGCAGCCCACTCCGAGAGCCACTCAGGCACCTCTGGCATGGCAGCAAGGTCGCTCCCGAGGAATGCTCGCAGTTCGTCGTCACTCACCTTTCCCCCGGTCTTTTTGAGGAAACGAGCACGCAGATGCACCTGGGCGCACACATGCTCTCGGGTGCGGAAGGTGTGCTCGATGTACACACCATGCTCGTCGAATCCGAGCATACGTGAGGTGAGCTGAAACTTTTGAAAGGGGTTGAGCGAGCGACGATAGCTCACCATCTGGCCTGCGACGACCGGATACCAGCCCGCTGCCGTGAGCCGTTTCCAGTACCCAGAACGCATCATGAGGTCCATGCGGCCCAGATCGCAGAGGGTGAGGTAGCGACCGTTATTCATGTGGCCCAAGAGGTCGAGGTCGTTGGGCATGACACGAAACGTCTTCGTTCCCGTGCTCCACACCCCAAGCTTCGAGCGACGCCACTGCCCTAAATACAGCATCAGCAGACGAAAATACAGGTTCATGCATGCGATGGTAACCGGCTGCTCACGCAATCTGAAATGATAGTGAGGTGCCTTGCAAACCACCCTTCTCAAGCCCCACCGTCATTGACGAAAGTCACGAAACACGAGTGTCTCGTCGAGCCGTCGGGTTCGACGCGTGACCGCCGCAAGTTGGGGCGCGCTGCTCATCGCGTGGCTCGCCGCTATTGCGATGCCCGGGCCCGATATCTTCCTGCTCCTCAAGCTCGGCATTCGTGACCGTCACCCCGCCGTGCTCGCGGCGCTCGGCATCATGACCGGCAACCTCGTGTGGGCAACGGCATCGGTGCTCGGTATGAGTGCGCTCATTCGCACCTTCCCCGTGCTGTTACCGACGTTGCAGGTCGCGGGCTCGTGCGTGCTCATCTGGCTCGGCGTGAAGAGCCTTCGGGGTGGCATCGCTCAGTTGCGTGAGCGCAGCGAAACTCCCGACGTCACCGTGACGAGCCGCCCATTTCTGCTCGGCTTTGTGACGAACATTGCCAATCCGAAGGCGCTCATCTTCTTCACCGCACTGCTCAGCCAGTTTCTTCCGGCCCACACCGATTGGGTCACGAGTGCGACCATCATCGCGGTCATGGTGTCAACCGGCGTCGTCTGGTTTGTCGCCGTAGCCCTCGCATCGTCTTCACAAGCCTTTCGGGCCTGGTTCGGCCGCGTTGCTCCATGGTTCGACGTCGTCGCGGGCGCCGTGTTCATTCTCGTGGCGCTCACGATTCTCGCAGAGGTGCTGCTCGCTCTACTCAGCTAGTCGGTTGAGATCAGCAACGAGCGCCGTGAAGGCGCGCGTGCGATGCGACTCGGCATCTTTCTCGGCGGGCGTGAGTTCTGCCGCCGAACGCTCGAAACCATCGGGCTGAAACAGCGGATCGTAGCCGAAGCCGTTCGCTCCCCTTGGCTGCTCAAGAATCGTACCTCGCCACTCACCCATGCGGGTCACCTCGTCGCCGTTCGGCGCGACGAGCACAGCAGCACACATAAATGCGCCACCACGGTGCGGGTGCGCGACATCGCTCAGCTGCCACTTGAGCAGCTCGAGGTTCGCGAGATCGTCGCGAGCCGGGCCTCCCCAGCGAGCCGAGAAGATGCCCGGCGATCCGCCGAGAATATCAACGGCGATGCCAGAGTCATCGGCGATCGCTGGAAGGCCAGTGTGAGCCGCTGCGGCTCGGGCCTTGATGAGGGCGTTTTCGGCGAAGCTTGTGCCGTCTTCAACCGGCTCGGGGCCGTCGTAGCCCACGAGTTCGATCGCGGGCACCTTCGGGCCGATGATACGACGGAGCTCTTCAAGCTTCTTGCGGTTGTGCGAGGCGAGAACGACGCGCATCACGAGAGCTTCTCCATGAGCGTCTTGGCCTGCACGCCTGTGAGCGTTTTTGCTCCGCCCACGGCAAGATCGAGCAGCGCGTCAAGCTCGTCGCGCTTAAAGGGTGCGCCCTCGGCGGTTCCCTGCACCTCGACGAAGTCACCGCTGCCGGTCACGACAACGTTCATGTCGGTCTCGGCGCGCACGTCTTCGACGTAAGGGAGATCGAGCATGGGGGTTCCATCGATGATGCCGACCGAGACGGCCGCGACGCTGTCGGTGAGCACCTCGGCCTTTTGCGAGATGAAGCCATTCTTGCGGCCCCACTCAACCGCGTCGACGAGAGCAACGTACGCACCCGTAATGGCTGCCGTGCGGGTTCCGCCGTCGGCCTGCAGCACGTCACAGTCGATGACGATGGTGTTCTCGCCCAGCTTCTTCGTGTCGATGATGGCACGAAGCGAGCGGCCGATAAGGCGCGAGATCTCGTGCGTGCGGCCACCAATCTTGCCGCGAACCGACTCGCGATCCATGCGCTCGTTCGTCGAGCGAGGCAGCATCGAGTACTCGGCGGTGACCCAGCCGGTGCCCTTACCCTTCAACCAGCGCGGCACACCGTTCGTAAACGATGCGGTGCACAGCACCTTCGTGTTACCGAACGAGATAAGGGCGCTTCCCTCAGCCTGGGCGCTCCAGCCTCGCTCGATCGTGATCTCGCGCAGTTCGTCGGGGCTGCGACCGTCGGCACGTTGGGTCATGGTGTTACTCCTTTTCGAGCGGCAGGGCCTTGAGCGCTGGTGTCGCGCTTGGCGCTGTCAGTTGCTTCGTGTGTTGTCTCATGATGTTCGGAATGCTCACGCCGAGCATTCGGTTGGCAAGCTCTCGCTGCACCGCCGACTCTGACCCGGTGCCCTCGAACGTCACGACGGGATCGTGGTCGCTCTCGGGGGCGTTGAGGTGCAGGTCGCTCAGTACTTCGTAGACCTGGTTAGCGGTTTCAATGTCGCTCGAGACGAGCGTGACGCGCGGGCCCACCACCTGGCGAATTGCTCCACGCAAAAACGGGTAGTGGGTGCAGCCGAGCACGAGCGTGTCGATGTCTTCGTCGATGAGCGGCGCGAGATACTCAGTTGCGACCTGCACGACCTCTTCGCCAGAGGTCTTTCCCGCCTCAACGAGTTCGACAAAACGCGGGCACGCGACCGAGTTCAGCGTCACATCGGGGCGCACGGTGAAGAGATCGTCGTACACGCGCGAGGTAATCGTCCCTTCGGTACCGATGAGCCCTACCCTGCCGGTCTTCGTGATCGCGAGCGCGCTACGCACCGTCGGGGCGATAACCTCAACAACGGGCACATCGTAGCGCTCGTAGGCGTCGCGTAAGACCGCCGCAGAGGCGGTGTTGCAGGCAATCACGAGAATCTTCACGCCACGCGCGACCAGGTCGTCAAGCACCCTCAGGGCGAGCTCGCGAACCTCGGCGATAGGCCGTGGGCCGTAAGGAGTGTGCGCCGTATCGGCGACATAAATGAGTGACTCGTGCGGCAACAGGTCGCGAATAGCTCGCGCCACCGTCAGGCCGCCGACCCCAGAATCGAACACCCCGATGGGCGCCGAGGCGTTAAGCGTTTCGTTGAGCACGGTCTTTAGTGTACCGCGCGCTCGATGGTGTTCGGCTTGATCCAGCTCGCCCGGTGCTGCGGGGTGAGGCCGTACTGCCTGATGCCGTCGTAGTGTGCCGTGGCGCCATAGCCTTTATTTTTGTTCCACGCGTAGTGCGGCAGCGATTCGTGTGCCTCGAGCATCAGTCGATCACGCTCGACCTTAGCTCTCAGCGAAGCCGCCGCGACGCTCGCGTGTTGCCGGTCAGCGCCAACGCGCGTCAACACGTGCAGGGGCTGCAGGAGGGCCTCAGAGAGCCAGTCGTGCGAGCCGTCGACCACGATGAGGCACTTGCGCACGTCGATGCCCTGCTCGTGCACCGAGAGCAACGCATCACGTCCCGCTCTACCGAGCATTGTCGTGATGCCGTGCTCGTCGATATCGCCCGGCTGACCGAAGCCAACCGCGCCGACGCCCCATTCGAGCACCGTTGGAAAGATCCACTCCCGCCTCGCTTCGCTCAGCAGCTTCGAGTCGCGCAGTCCCTCGGGAAACGAGGTCGTGCCGCGCTGAACAACGTGCGCACCGACCGAGACAGGCCCCGCAATCGCGCCGCGCCCCGCCTCGTCAAGGCCGATCACGCCAAGGTAGTCGGGGTAACGCTCAAGCTGCTCGTGTTCAAACGCAAGCGTCGGGTCTTTCTCGGGGTCAGGTGCAAGCGCCCGCACCGCTACTGCTCCTTGGGCTTTTCGTCGTCTTCGTTGCGCTGGGCATCGTCGCCGCCCTCTTGCGGCTCGCCGTCACCCTGCTTCGCATCGTCAAGGCCGGCAAACACGTCAGAGTAGCTGTCAAGCAGCCCAAAACGGTTGAGCGGCCAGTTCAGCAGGAAGGCCCGGCCCACGATCTCGTCTTCGCTCACGAAGCCCTTGCCCGGCTGGTCTTGGTTGTAGCGTGAATCTTTCGACGCGTACCGGTTGTCGCCCATAACCCAGACCGAACCCTCGGGAACCGTCACGTCAAAGTCGATCTCAGAAACCCTCGTTGCACCCTCGGGCATGACCACGTAGGGCTCCCGAATCGGCACACCGTTAATCATCATGAGGCCGTTCATGTCACAGCACTCGACGTGGTCGCCGCCAACACCAATCACGCGTTTGACGACGTACTCGTCGGTGACCTCAGCGGCGAGGCCGATCTGCTGCAGCACTTTCTGAAAGCCGTTCGCCTCTGGCATTGCCTGTGGGTATACCCACCCGCCCGGGTCACGAAAGACGACGATGTCGCCTCGGTCAACCTTTTGCACGTTCGGCACGAGCTGGTTGACGAGAATGCGGTCATTCACCTGCAGGGTCTCTTTCATCGAGCCAGAGGGAATGTAGAAGGCGCGAACGAGAAACGTCTTGAGCGCGTACGAGGCAACGAAGGCGATAACGACGATGACGAGAAGATCTCGAAAAAACCTGAATACCTTCGCGGTGCCAGAGATCGTTTCTTCTGCGCGCTGTGCCATTCTTGCCTCGTCTTTCTCCGTACCCACCCGAGCTTACTCGTCACCCGGTCTCGGTTTGCTCTGAATATTCACGGGTTGGCCGGCCCGCATTCGTTTGAGACAAACAAAATGGGCCCCGAGAAAATCCCGGAGCCCATTCATGCTGTTGCGCTTAGTTTTCGCGCTTCTCTTTGATCTTCGCCTTCTTACCGGTGAGACCGCGGAGGTAGTAGAGCTTCGCACGACGCACGTCGCCACGGCTCACAACCTCGATCTTGTCGATCGCGGGTGAGTGAACGGGGAACGTACGCTCGACGCCTACCTGAAAGCTGATCTTGCGAACGGTGAAGGTCTCGCGAACGCCATCGCCCTGGCGGCCGATGACGAGGCCCTGGAAGACCTGCACACGTGAACGGCTACCCTCAACAATGTTGACGTGCACCTTGACGGTGTCGCCAGCACGGAACTCGGGAATGTCGCTCTTCAGCGATGCTGCATCAATGAAGTCAAGCTTCTGCATCTGTATCTCTCTGCGCCCGCCGCAAGTCGAAACGCTGTGATTAAAGTGAAAAAGTATTTGGCGTCATGCGTTGTGCAAACCCTTGCGGCAGCGTGCACCATGACACAAACGCCTATTATGCCACACTCGGGGGCTCCCACGCCAGCCGGCGCGACGGTCTATTCGTCGTCGCTCAGCAGGTCGGGCCGCACACGCCTCGTGCGTTCAATCTGTTGCTCGTGACGCCATGCAGCGACCTTCGCGTGGTCACCGCTCAAGAGTACTGGCGGAATCTCACGGCCCCGCCACTCGGCAGGCGCTGTATAGCTCGGGTACTCAAGCAAACCGCTCTCGTGCGACTCCTCGACGAGGCTCTCGGGGTTTCCCACGACGCCCGGGATGAGCCTGGCGATCGCCTCGATCATCGCGATCGAAGCCACCTCTCCCCCGTTGAGCACGTAGTCGCCGATGCTCACGAGACGAACCCGCGCACGCTCTCCGTACTCGTCAAACACGCGCTGGTCGATGCCCTCGTATCGGCCGCAGCCAAAAATAAGGTGATCTTCGCGCGCGAGCTCGCGAGCCATCGCCTGCGTAAACACGTCGCCCGCTGGCGACGGGAAAATAATGAGCGGATCATCGCTCTTTTCGATGAGCGGGTCAAGCGTGAGCGCCCACGGTTCTGCCTGCATCACCATGCCCGCACCACCCCCGGCCGGCTTACCGTCGACCGTGTGGTGGCGATCGGTTGTCACGTCACGAAGGTTGTGAGCCTCGAAGGTGATGATGCCTCGCTCGCTCGCTTTACCGAGCAGCGAGATGCCGAGCACGTCAAAATACTCAGGAAAGATGCTGACCGCATCAATTCTCATGAGGCTGGCCCCTCGGCATCAGCCTCTTGCTCGGGGAGCTCTTCAAAGAGCCCGAGCGGCGGAGTCACCGTCACAACGCGAGCCTCGGCGTCGACATCGGGAACGATTGCTTCAACGAACGGCACGAGCACCGAAGCACCCGCGGTCGTTTTCACGAGCAGCAGGTCGTGGGCAGGCATGTGCTGAACCTCACGAACCTCGCCGATGACCTCGCCATCACGCTTGACGGCCATGCCAACGAGCTGCTGGTCGTACCAGGCGTTGTCTTCGCTGCCAGCTTCAACCGCGACCTCGTCGATCCACAAAATTGCTCGCACTGCGCCCTCGACCGCGGTGCGGTCGGGAAGCTCTGCAAAGAAGCCGACGGGCATGTCGTTGTACCAACGCAGCTCGCGCATCGTGATGGTCTTTGCGAACCAGGGCGACTCTTCGGGCACCTGCAGGTGAAATACCGCTCCCGGCACGAAACGCAGCTCGGGGTTATCGGTGAACAGTTCGAGCTTGACTCCGCCCTTGAGCCCGTGCGGCTTCGAGAGTCGACCGACACGAAGGCCCCCCGAACCCAGATCGGGTCGGGGAGCCTCTTGACGTGAACGCGGATCAGCCAACGGAATCTTGGTTATCAGTGTCGACAACGTCGATGCGCACGCGGCGGTCTTGCACAAGCGCACCAACAACGGTGCGCAGTGACTGCGCGGTGCGGCCGCTTCGACCGATCACACGGCCGAGATCTTCGGGGTTCACACGAACCTCGAGAATGTCGCCGCGTGCGGTCTCACGGGTGCTGATCTTCACATCTGCAGGGTGATCAACGATTCCCTGAATCAGGTGCTCAAGCACCGCATCGGTCTGAACCGCCGACAAGACTACTCTGCGCTCTCTTCGGCTGCCTCAGCGGCAGGTGCTTCTTCAGCTGCTGCTTCTTCGGCAGGAGCCTCTTCAGCGGGAGCCTCAGCAGGCTTCTCAGCCTTTGGCTTGATAACCGACTTCTTCGAGGTGTCAGCGACGAACTCTTCCTTGTCGCCAGCAAACTGCACCTTCGACTCGGTGTCACCCTCGCCGGTAAACTTTGCCCAGTCGCCCGTGAGCTTGAGCAGAGCGGCAACCTGCTCGGTGGGCTGTGCGCCAACCGAGAGCCAGTACTGTGCACGCTCTGAGTCGATCTTGATGACCGAGGGGTTCTCGGTCGGGTGGTACTGACCGATCTCTTCGATCGCGCGGCCATCACGCTTGGTGCGTGAGTCAGCAACAACAACGCGGTAGTGCGGTGCACGGATCTTACCCATGCGCTTCAGGCGAATCTTTACAGCCATGAATTTCTCCAAAATCTTGATGTCTTGAGACAAGGCGCGGTAGTCGCGCAAGCCTCGTTAATTTTGACACACAATAGCACCAAAAAGCAATGTATTGCGTGACCTGGGGTTTTCATGAGCGCTGCCACGTGATCGTGACGCTACACGCACAGAATTCGCGGATCTGGGCCGCAGCCGGGTCGCGCCCCGAGACTAGCTCTCGCCGATCCGCGCCCGCGCCTGTGCCCGCGCCAGTGCTCGTGCCCGCGGCAAACTATTGCCTGATCTTAAGCCCCAGAAAGCAGGTTTTGAGGCCAAAATCGCTCTAAAATCACGCAATGGTTGCTGAGCGAAGCGCATAGCGAGAGACGGGGTGCGCGCAGCAACTCGGGGCACGCATACGTCGCGCTACAAGCCTCGAGAGGCGATGCGCATCTCGAGAGCCGTGAAGAGCCGCTCGACGACGTCGCCCATGCGAACTCCGTCGTGCTCGTACTCGTTCGTCACCCAGGCGTGCAGGTTCTTGACGCGGCTCGCGGTGTCGAGTGAGAGCTGCGCGTCGACGAACATGTCGTCGTAGTACACGGCGGCCTCGATGGGCACCTCGTTCGCCGCGAGGCGTTCGTGGTCGTAGAGCTCGATGGGCCAGGCCCTGCTCGCGAGCAGACGCCAGCCCTCAGCGAAGGGGCGCAGTTCGGCGAACTGCTCGGCCATCCACGGGAACGTCATCTCGCCGGTAAAGCGCAGCGGCCTCGCGGCTGGGTTGAACTCGGGGTGCAGGCCGCGCTCACGCTCGGCCGACCAGTTGGTCGGGCCCGCGCCGTAGATACTCTCTTGCAGCACCATGTAGAGCGGGTTCGAGGCGTAGCCGGTGGCGATGAATACCTCGTTCACGAAGGTCTCGCTGAGCACCGTTTCGGCCTCGTCGGCAAACGCCTCGTCGAGCAGCCAGTGCACGCGGTCGAAGCCGATCTCGACTCCGAAGCTCTGCCCGAGGGTCTGAAAACGTTCGACGGTGAGACGGTCACCGCCCGGCATGAGCACCTCGTCGCGCTCAAGCAGGTCGGCAATGCGGTCGACGCGGGCCTGCAGGTGCGGGAAACGGGCAAAGAACTGCTCATTTTTGGCGAGCGTACGCGGGAAGGTTCGGCGGTACACCTCATCGGGGTCAGCATCGATGCTGGGCAGCCCACCCGTGATCGCACTCGCGACGACGGCCTCGGGCGCGACCGAGAGGTAGTGCAGGGTCAAGAAACCGCCGTAGCTCTGCCCCATGGTCCACCATGGTTTGCCACCGAAGTGCTCCTTGCGCAGCGCCTCGAAGTCTTGAACGATCGAGTCAGCCCGCATGAGCGAAAGGCGCTTTGCTGCGGTCTCAGCGTCGAGCTTCGCGTATTCGCTACCTAAGGCAGGGGTCGAGCGCCCCGTGCCGCGCTGGTCTGGCAGCACAACACGAAAGCGTTTGAGCGCGGCCGTGAGAAACGGATCGCGTGCGAGTGGCCGAGCGCCCTTGCCACCGGGCCCACCCTGAAGGTAGACAATCGCCGGCACGTCGTCGAGGCCCGCCTGCAGCCTCGCCGGGTCGGCGAACTCGCGAGCGAAAATGCGAATCTGCTCACCCTCGGGCTCACTCCAATCGAGCGGAACCTCGGTCCAGATATCGCGAGCGAGCATGTCACGCCCTACCCTGTACCAGTTCGTCATGTGCGCCTCTTTCTCGCGCTCGCGCGCGCTCTACTCACATGGTGGGCACGTGGCTAGCGCTTGGCGCCCTTCAACATTTGCTGAATGTCGTCAAGATCAGACTGTTTCGGTGCCTGGGCCGCCTGGCCACCGCCGAAGCTTGACCCGCTCGAGCTCACCGCGCCGGTCTGCTTCTGGGTTGCTTCCTGAGCCCGCTTTGCCGGGTTACCCGAGCGCGATGCGCCCTTCTTCTTGCCCTTTTGCTGCTTCTTGCGGCCGCCCATGCCCCCCATGCCGGGAACGGGCCCCATGCCTGGAATCTGCGGAACGCCGCCCTTAGCGACCGTCTTCATCATCTTCGCAGCCTGCTCGAAGCGCTGCACGAGCTGGTTCACCTCGGTCACGGTACGGCCCGATCCCTTGGCGATACGCAGGCGGCGTGAACCGTTGAGCAGCTTCGGGTTATCGCGCTCGGCCTTGGTCATCGACTGGATGATGGCCTCGGTGTGCACGATTTCGCGTTCGTCGAAGTTGTCGAGCTGGTCTTTCATCTTGCCCATGCCGGGCAGCATGCCGACCATCTTCTTGAGCGAGCCGGCACCACGAAGCTGCTGTAGCTGCCCCAGGAAGTCATCGAGCGTGAACTGATCCTTCTGGATCTTCTCGGCCATCTTGCGTGCTTCGTCTTCGTCGAAGGCATGCTGGGCCTGCTCGATGAGCGTGAGAATATCGCCGAGGTCGAGAATACGGCTCGCCATACGGTCTGGGTGAAACTGTTCGAAGTCGTCGAGGCCCTCGCCCGTTGAGGCGAAGAGGATCGGGCGACCGGTCATCTGCCTGATCGACAACGCCGCACCACCGCGGGCGTCACCATCGAGCTTCGTGAGCACAACGCCAGTGAAGTCAACACCCTCTTGGAACGCGTTGGCCGTGGTCACGGCGTCTTGACCGATCATCGCGTCGATGACGAAGAGCACCTCGTCGGGGTTCGTCGCACGGCGAATATCGCCGGCCTGCTGCATGAGCACCTCGTCGACGCCAAGGCGGCCGGCGGTATCGATGATCACGAAGTCGTGCTGCTTACGCTTGGCTTCTTCGACGCCTTCTTTGGCGACCTTGACGGGGTTGCCAACGATCTCGTCGGTCTCTACTCCGGTGTTGCCAGGGTGCGGTGCGTACACAGCAGCGCCGGCCTGCTCGCCAACGACCTTGAGCTGGGTTACGGCGTTCGGGCGCTGCAGGTCACAGGCGACGAGCAGCGGCTGGTGCCCCTGGCCCTTGAGCCACTTGGCGAGCTTGCCCGCGAGCGTCGTCTTACCGGCACCCTGAAGGCCCGCAAGCATGATGATGGTTGGCGGGTTCTTCGCGAACTGCAGCCTGCGCTGCTCGCCACCGAGAATCTCGATGAGCTCTTCGTTCACGATCTGAACAACCTGCTGGGCTGGGTTCAGTGCACGGTTGACCTCGTCGCTGAGCGCACGTTCGCGTATCTTCTGGGTGAAGCTCTTCACCACGTCGAGCGCGACGTCGGCCTCGAGCAGCGCGCGTCGAATCTCGCGAACGGTACCATCAACGTCACTCGCCGAGAGCTTTCCCTTCGTGCGAAGGTTTTTAAAGGTATCGGTCAGCCGCTGTGACAGGTTTCCAAAAGTAGCCATGATGGTCTCGATTCTACCCGAGGTCGGGCGCTTCAGTTGCCGCAAACGCAAACAGCCCCGGCGAGCAGTGTGCGCCGGGGCTGTTTCGGTACGGTGAGTGACTACTCGTAGGTGTAGAACCCGCGACCGGCACCCTTACCGAGGTAGCCCTTGTCGATGTAGTCGCGCTTGATCATCTCAGCGAACTCGCGCATGACGGGGTTGTCACTGTCTTTGTTCAGCATGTACGGCGTCATCATGCCGACGATGTCGTAGATCTCGAAGGGGCCGAGGGGCGACTTCGTGGCGATCTTCCACGTGCTGTCGATGTCTTCAGGAGTTGCGACGCCGCGCACGAGCAGCTGGCCGGCGGCGCTCAGGAACGGCACGAGGAGCGAGTTGAGCACGTAGCCCGGCTGTTCCTTATGAATGCGGATCGGCACCATGCCGATCTCTTCAGCGAATACCGCGACGGCCTCGAACGCCTTGGGATCGGTATCGGCGTGGCCCATGACCTCGCCAGTGTTGTTGATCCAGACCTCGTTGGCGAAGTGCAGCGCGAGGAACTGTGCGGGGCGACCGGTGAACTTTGCGATGTCGCTCGGCAAGAGGGTCGAAGAGTTGGTGCAGAAGATGGTCTTTTCGGGAGCGAGCTCGCCGACCTTCTCCCAGGTCTGCTGCTTGATGTCGAGGCGCTCAGGAACGGCCTCGATCACGATGTCTGCGTCTTTGAGCGCGTCGCCCAAGTCTGATGAGGCGCGAATGCGTGCGACGGCAGCGTCGAGCTTTTCGGGGGTGGCATCGGGAAGATCGCGCAGGTAGAGCGGCTTCAGGTATTCCCAACGCTCGGGCAGCTTCGCGAGAATCTCGTCAGAGATGTCGTAGGCCACGACGTCTTTGCCTGAATAGGCCGCCTGAAAGATAATCTGCGAGCCAAGCACGCCGGTACCAAGCACTGTGAGGTGTTGCATAGTAGGGGTCCCCTTTCGAAGGTGTGCACCCTTGAATTCCGGGCGCCTTTCGCGGGACTCCGTTGTGACGGGTCTTTCCCGCTTCACCTCTTAGGTTTACTCTCTTTCGGCCGGAAAGTCACGCGGGTTCGCCAAAAGCTAAGCTTATTAGCCAAAGCCCCCAGTTCGACCCCGACTGACTCCCAAAGCATGGGAGGTTTCGGCAAAGCCCGCTCCAGCAGGAGCCTCTCAAGCCGCAGTCGGGCGTGTCGCTAGCCGACGAGCTGCGCCGCGAAGACGTGCGGAGTGAAGCCGGTCAGGTCACCCATGCCCTCACCCTGGCCCACGAGTTTGATGGGCAGGCCCGTCTCCTGCTGCACCGCCAGTACGAAACCGCCGCGGGCGCTGCCGTCGAGCTTCGTCAGCACCAGACCGGTCACACCGGCGACCTCGAGAAAGGCCTCGGCCTGAGCGAGACCGTTTTGTCCGGTGGTCGCGTCGAGCACGAGCAGCACCTCGGCGATGTCTGCCTGCTTCTCGATGACCCGGCGGATCTTGCCGAGCTCATCCATGAGCCCCGACTTCGTCTGCAGACGTCCTGCCGTGTCGATGATCGCGACATCGTAGTTACCCTCGATGGCCCGCTGCACCGTTTGGAACGCGACCGATGCGGGGTCTTGCCCCTGCTGCTCAGGCTTCACGATGTCGGCGCCGGAGCGCTCGGCCCAAGTGCCCAGTTGCTCGACCGCCGCGGCACGGAAGGTGTCGGCAGCCCCCAAGATCACACGCTTATCGAAGGAGCGCAGGTAGTTCGCGACCTTACCGATGGTCGTCGTCTTGCCCACCCCGTTAACCCCAACCACGAGAATAACCGCGGGGCGATTCTTGAGCGAGAGCGTCGGGTCAAACTTCGCGAGCCGCTCTTCGATCGCGTCACGCATCACACTGCGGAGCTCGCGTGCGTCGTCGATGTGCAGACGCTTGGCATCAGCACGCAGGTCGTCGATGATGCCCTCGGCGATTTCAGGGCCAAAGTCGGCGGTAATGAGCGCCGTCTCAATGTCGTCCCAGGTCTCGTCGGTAATGGGCTGCGGAACATCTTTGGGTGCCCCACCACCGAACAGGTTCCGAAAGGCACTGCCGAACGACCACGACTTCTCTTGACTCATGCACTCATTGTAGCGAAGAAGGCACTCGCTTCAGGCTCCCCATTGCGGTCAGGACATCCAGCCAGTGCGCGGCGTACAGTAGGGGCATGACCACTCGACGCGAAGCGCTGCTTAATCTCGCAGAACCGCTCCTTGAAGAGCTCGGGCCAGACGCCTTCGGGCTCGGGGTGCTCGCGAGGGCAGCAAACATCAAGACCCCCAGCCTGTACAAACACTTTTCGAGCGCTGCCGACCTCGAGCACGCGCTCATCTCACGCGGGTTCACGTGCCTCGCCGAGGCCTTTACCGAAGCAGCACTCGAGGGCGAGACGCCCCTCGCGAGGTTTGCCAGGCTCTACCGACACTGGGCGCACGAACGCCCCGCGCTCTACCAGCTCATGATGTCGCGCCCGCTCGACCACGATCTTCTCGAAGACGGGGTTGAAGAGCAGGCGATGTCGGCGATTCTTGCCTACTTCGGAGAAAGCACGTCAGAGCACCCGAAAGCGCGCGTCGCTTGGGCGGCAGCGCACGGCCTCGTGGCCTTAGAACTCGCCGGCAGGTTTACGCCAGGCGCCAACCTCGACGAGACGTGGATCGCCCTCACCGAGATGCTCGAGAACACCTCGAACCGTGGCTCATAGCCCCGCTTTGGCCCCGGTTTCTTCTTTACCGACCCGCTGACCAATCACGGCCGAAACCCCGTCCTGGCGCATCGAGACACCATAGAGCGCATCGGCAATTTCCATCGTGCGCTTCTGGTGCGTGATGACGATGAGCTGAGAGTGCTCACGCAACGTCTCAAAGGCCTGCAGCAGACGCCCGAGGTTCGCGTCGTCGAGTGCCGCCTCGACCTCGTCCATGATGTAGAAGGGGCTGGGTCGCGCGTGAAAAATCGCGATGAGCCAGGCCACCGCCGCGAGCGACCGCTCGCCGCCCGAGAGCAGCGAGAGCCTCTCGATGTTCTTGCCCGCGGGACGAACGGCGACGTCGATGCCGGTCTCGAGCATATTGTCGGGATCGGTGAGAGAGATGTCGCCCGATCCGCCGGGAAAGAGAATCGGGAAAATCTCGCCGAACGCCTTCTTCGTATCCTCAAAGGCCTCGACAAAAATGCCCTCCATTTTCGAGTCGAGCTCTTCAATGATCGACACGAGGTCGGCGCGCGTTTTTTGCAGGTCAGTGAGTTGCTCACTCAAGAAGCTGTGCCGCTGCTCGAGCGCCGCAAACTCCTCAAGCGCGAGGGGGTTAATGCGCCCAAGCTCGGCGAGTGCCCGATCGGCCTTGCGCAACCTGGCCTCTTGCTCGGCAACGTCGAAGGCGATGGTCTGCGGCTCGGCATCGTCTGTGGTCGCGACGGGAATCGGCACGTTGGGGCCATACTCGGCAATGAGCACCTCTTCGACGAGGCCCAGCTCTTGCCCGGCCCGCTCAAGCAGGCTCGAGAGATGCAGCTTGCGCTCGTAAAGCCTCAGCTCAGAAGAGTGCGCGCTTTCGGTGAGCTTCTGCAGCCTCGCACGCAGCCCCGCCTCTTCAGAGCGAAGCAGGGTGAGCTCCTGGCTCTGCTTCGCACGCAGCGCCTCGGCCTCTTGCTGCTTGACGCGCGCCTCGGCGAGTGAGCGGTCGCACGCGGCGGTGATCGCTGGCAGTAGCGCCGAGACGCGCTCGGCCTCGGCGACCTGTCTCGCGCGAAGCACGGCCCTCCTCGCGGCCTCCTCGGCCGCCCGCTGTTCGCGCTCGTGCTGGGCGACGAGCGCGTCCCGGCTCGCGGCCTGCGCGCGGGCCCGCTCTCTCGCGGTCTCAAGCGTGAGCCTCAGCTCGACCTCTTCGTCGCGCTTCTTCTCGACGAACGCCGCGGCCTCATCTCGCGAGCTCGCGTCGAGAATCGGCCTGGGCTTCGTGCTCGCCTTTTCGTAGAGCCGTTCTGCTTCTGCCACCCGAGCCTCAGCCTCGCGGATCGCGGTCGTCGTCGCCTCGCGCCCCTCGGCAACGCGAGCGAGCTCTGACGCGGCCGCCTCGTGCTTCGCAACGAGCTGACGCTCTTTGGCCCTGGCCTCGGCGAGGGTTGCGTCGGCGGTTCGCAGGGTCTGGAAGAGCGTGTCGACCCGTTCCTGAGAGGTCTTGGCCCGCTGCAGGCGCTCTTCGAGGGTGGCCCGTGCCTTCTCGAGCGTGGCCTCGTGCGCTTCGAGCTGCTCGGTCGCCCGGTCGCGCTCGGCTATGAGTTCGAGGCGCGAGGGCGATTCGCCGGCTCCGCCAGACATGGTGTGCGGTGTCAGCACGTCACCTTCGGGGGTGACCAGGGTGTACGATCCGCCGCCAAGGGCTTCTCGGAGCTTGGCCTCGCTGGTGATGGCCGCTGCGAGATCGCTCGCGATATAACTCGCGCCGAGTACCCCGAGCACGCCGTCTGGTGCGGTGACGACATCGGCCACGCGCACGAGCCCGTCGATCTCAGGCCCCGGCCGGGCCGCGGCGCTCGCGATGACGACGCCGAGTCTGCCGAGTGCCCCGTCGCGCGCCTGCTCGATGATGCGTTGGGCCGCCCCAGAGTCGGCGACCAGGACCGCGTCGCTAAAGACCCCGAGCGCGGCATTCACCGCGGCCTCGTGCCCGGCTTCTACCTGCACGTGATCTGAGACGCGACCGAGGCTCGATGCTTCGAGCGCCCCGCTCGCGTCACGCACCTCGGTTGCGCTCAGCAGTGCCGAGATTTTCGCGCTCAGGGCGGAATGCTCACGCTGGAGTTCGTGCACAGCATCGCGCGCCTGATCGCGCGCCTGCTCAAAGCTCGCGTGCCGCTCGCGCTCGGCGGCATAGGAGCGTTCGAGCTCTTCAGTTTCGGGCAGCGCTTCGGCCTCGCTCGCCTCGGTAAACTCGGCGAGGGCAGCCTGCGCGGCGGTGAGTCGCTCTTCGGCCTGCGCGTGCGCTTCACTTCTACGCCCCGCCTCGCGCATGAGCGTCTCGAGCGACTGTTTGGCCGTCTCAACGCGACCACGCAACCCCGCAAGTTCAAGGTCGTGCTGCGACACGAGCGCACTCTGCTGAGCAATGTGCTCGTCGATGGCGTCAAGCTCTTGCGCCGCGATGCGTGTGGCCTGCTGTGCCTCTACTGATGCTGCCTCGGCATCGGGAATGAGCGCCGCCAAGCGTTCTGCCTCGGCATCGGCCTCTTCGATCGCGTGCTGCGAGACACCCTGCAGTTGCTCGCCGGTTTCAGCCTGGGTAGCAAGAAAGGTGAGGCGCTGCTGCACCTGGCTGTAGAGCCCCTGGAGCCGGTGCTGCACGCGCTCAAGGTCGAGCGTCACGCGCCTCGCAGTGTCGACGTCATCGCCGTGCTGCTCTTGTTCGATGCGCTTCACCCGGAGCGTCTTCTGCTCGAGCTGCTCCTGCAAAACAATGCGCTCTGAATGCCTCGCGGCGTCATCCTTGGTCAGCTCACTGAGTTCTTCGCGCAGGTGAAAAACCTCGTTGGCGAGCAAACGCGACTTCGCGTCGCGTGCCTCGGCAGCGATGTGCTGGGCCTGGCGGGCAACCTCTGCCTGACGGCCGAGGGGCTTCAACTGACGGCGAATCTCGCCAGCGAGATCGTTGAGCCTCGTCAGGTTCGTCTCCATCGCCTCAAGCTTGCGCAGGGTGCGCTCCTTGCGACGGCGGTGCTTCAAGATGCCGGCTGCCTCTTCGATAAAGCCGCGGCGGTCTTCGGGTGTGGCCCGCAGCACGGCGTCGAGCTGTCCCTGCCCCACGATGACGTGCATTTCGCGCCCCAGCCCAGAGTCGCTCAGGAGCTCCTGCACGTCGAGCAGGCGGCATCCCTCTCCGTTAATCGCATACTCACTCGCGCCATTGCGAAAGAGAATGCGACTAATCGTCACCTCGGTGTACTCGATGGGCAGCGCCCCGTCGCTATTGTCGATCGTGAGCTTCACCTCAGCGCGGCCGAGCGGCCCGCGAGTCGAGGTGCCCGCAAAGATCACGTCTTCCATCTTGCCGCCGCGCAGCGTCTTCGCACCCTGCTCACCCATGACCCAGGCGAGAGCGTCAACGACGTTTGATTTACCACTGCCGTTCGGGCCAACGATCGCGGTCACGCCAGGCTCAAACTCGAAGGTCGTGGGCTGCGCAAACGACTTGAAGCCCTTCAGGGTGAGCGACTTAAGGTACACGCACCCTCCTTCTTCCTCGGCATGCCGCTTGCGGTCGTAGCGGCCTCTGTGCGGTTGGTCTGGGTACAGCGTATCGCGCGCCGACCCCTTTACGGCCGATTTCGGCACTGGCGTGGCCCTGACTGAGAGTAGTGTTGGCCCCATGGCCATACTCATCGACGCACCGCTCTGGCCCGCCCACGGGATGCTGTGGAGCCACCTGGTCTCTGACTCGAGCTACGCCGAGCTGCACGAGTTTGCTCGCGCTTCGGGGCTCGCGAGACGCAGCTTCGACCTCGACCATTACGACGTTCCCGAGACGCGCTACGCGTCGCTCATCGCCGCGGGCGCCATTGCCGTCGACCCTCGCGAACTCGTGCACCGGCTGCGCGGCTCGGGCCTTCGCGTGAAGTCACGAGACCGCGAAGCGCTGCGGCCTGCCCGAAGACTCGCTTACCTCACCGAGGAGTGGCGGGCGCTGCCTACGCTCCTCACCGCCGCGGGCTCGGCGCCGCAGATCGAGGGCTGGGTCTCGCTCGGCGACGAACTCATCGACCGTTGGGCCGAGCCGCACCGCGCCTACCACACGCTCACGCACCTCGAAGACGTACTGCTCGCGCTCGACCAGCTCTCAATTCGTGGCGAAGCGATCGCGGTCGAAACGCTGCTCGCGGCCTGGTTTCACGATGCCGTATACACGGGCCACGGAAACCGTGATGAACGGGACTCGGCGGGCCTCGCGGTCGCTCGGCTCGACTCGGCTGGCCTCGATCCGCGGCTTTCGAAGCTCGTCGGCGAGCTCGTGATCGAGACGATACCGGGCGGCGCAGGCGCTGCCGGGAACGAGGGCGCCCGGCACCTGCTCGATGCCGACCTCGCGATTTTCGCGGCTCCCGAGTCGCGATACACCGAGTATCGCGAGGCCGTGCGTCGCGAGTACGCGCACGTACCCGACGACCAGTTTCGGCAGGGGCGCTCGCGCATTCTTGACGCTTACCTTGAACGTGAGCGCATCTACGCGACCGCTCCGGCGCACGAGTTGTGGGAGGGACGCGCCAGGGCGAACCTCGCGGCCGAGGTGAAAGCGTTCAAGGCCAACCAACTCTGAGCAACCAGGGTTGACAAAACCCAATCAAGCAACGTAGGTTGACACCATGCACGCAACTCACATTGCCGAAGCCGCGGCAGACACAACGCACCCACGAGATGGACTCAGGGCCGTCGCTGCCCTGCGTAGCCTCACCGACCGCCTCGAACTCGCGCAGGTCGAGGCAGCCCTGCGCGAAGGCATGGGCTGGCCCGACATTGCCGAGGCGCTCGGCGTGACCCGTCAAGCGGCGCACAAGAAGTACGCGAAGAAGGTCGACCAGAGCATTCCGATGCCGCGGAGAAACGCATGAGCCGTCTCACCCGCATGCTTGCCGCATCGCAGGCCCTCTCGATCACGGCTATGGAAGAAGCTTCGCGGGTCGGGCTTCGCACCGCGACGATAGAGCACCTGCTGCTCGCACTGACGGTCGACGAAGGTATCGCTGGCCAGGCACTCCGCGCAAACGGCGTCACCATCGAGGCTGCGCGTGACGCCATCGCACAAGAGCAGGCAGCTCAGCTCGCCTCGATCGGCGTTGAGTCGAGCTATGCCCCCGGGCCCATCGTTTTTCACTCAACGGGCGGGTACGAGTGGAGCGACCAAGCGTTGGCAGTACTGCAAGGCGCCGACGCCAAGCACCCCGCGGGCTACCCGGGCGCCGTGCTCGCAAAGCTCTGCGCAGAGCAGAACCATTCGGCGAGCGCGATCATACGGCGCTGCGATGCTTCACCCGAGGCGGTACTCGCAACCCTCGAACACGCGGCGAGTAACCTCAGCCCCGCAACCGGCACCACGATCGAGGCCCGCAAACTGCGAGGCCGAACAACCGCTTTCATCCCCGCTCCACCGAGCGAGGTCTGGGCGCTGCTCGAAGCACCCGAGAACCTGCCGCTGTGGCAGGAGCTCGTCGCGACCGTCACGCCCGTCATAAGGAATGACGCCCAACAACCCCAGCAGTGGATCACCACGCAACTCACCACCCTGCCAAACGGCAAGCCGTTGCGCCAAAAAGCCGGCTTCGAGAAGCAATTCGTGACTCTGGTGCTGCATGAGCCTGAGCACACGCTCGCCTGGCGCTTCGAATTTCCCGACAAGCCACAGACCAACGCCCGGCTCATCAGCTTCTCGCTCGAACCCGCCGCTTCGGGAACACAGCTCGCAATCAGTCACGCGTGGGAGCGACCCGCCGGGCGCAAACCCGCACCGCTCGTGGGCTTCATCATGAGCCCGCTCTATCGCTTTGCCCTATGGATGCAACTGGGCGTTCTCTCGCGAGCGGTGAGCAGAGCGTTTCGGTCAGCTGAGCACTGACCTCACCTGCGCGAGACCACCCCGAAGAGCAGCCGCTCAAACGATTCAGAAAGCGGGGTCTGGGTTTCAGGAAGCCCCTCAGTTTCTCCCGCGATGGCTCCGAGAAACGTGTGCAGCGATTCGGCGACCGTGGTCGTTGCCTCAAAATCGGGCGCCTCGCCGTGCACGACCGACCCGTCTGCGGCGAGCGCCAGATACTCGTAGCCACCTCGAACCGAGAGCAAGATCGGAAGGTAATCGCGCCAGAACTCGGTGACGGCCTCCCGTTCAGTTTCGGTCACAGCCTCCCTGATGCTCAGCCGCTCGAAGGCGTCCCAGCTAAAGGTGTCGTCGGTTTCTGGCCCGTAGTCGTCTCGGGCCAAAAACCAGACCGTCTCATCAGGCGACGCGAGGTACGAGAAAGACGACACCCAGGTGATGAGTTCGTCTGGGGCGGGTTCGAGCACCTCTGGCAGTGGTGTCTCTGAGACACTCACCGGCTCGCACTGCCAACCCCGCTCGCGCAGGTGCGCGATAGCGGCCTCAGCCAACTCCCTCGTGTACATGCCTCCAGTCTCACGGGTTTTGGGTGATTTGCATAGCCCCACGTAAACCCGAGTACCGAGGCATAGGCCCGTTGTGAGAGGCTCACGGTTCGCGATACAGTGACGGTTGGGGTAATCGGGAGACTTGGTTCGCGTGAATACCCGCGAGCCTTGTCCCCCATCAGCCATGTCGCACCAGGGGGTTTCTACAGTGAAGGTTCTGTCAACACACCGAGCAAAGGTGGCTAGGGCAACGAGCGTGGGGGCAGCGATCATGCTCAGCGCAGGCCTCGGTCTTTCGCTCACAGGGGTAGCAGCACACGCGGCACCCAAGGCCGCGAACACCGCACAACCAGAGGTCGAGCTACCACACGATCCCCCGCCAACCGAGGGTGAGCCGATGGGTGACCCGCAGCAGGACGAAGATCGAGGATTGAGCGACCGCCTGGATCGCGAGATTCCACTCCTCGTTGACCCTTCGTCACCAGATTCACCCGAGATGAGCCCCGGTGATGCGCGACCGAACCGTCTCACCCTGACGCAGGACGGGAATGTCGTCTATGCGACCGACCGGGTCAACAACAAGATCTACGTCGTTGATCTCACGAAGAACCGTCACGTGCTCACCATCGACGGAGTATCGGGAGAGACCCTCGGCCGGCTCACCGTCAGTGAAACCGGCAACAGAGCACTGGTTCGCCCCGCGAATGGGGTGTGGTGGGTCATCGACACAACGACACACGAGATCGTGTCAGAACTCACAGCGCTCCCCCGCAACCTCGGCGAAGAGGTGATATCGGCTGACGGCCGCTCCGCCTACGCGCTCGGCCCCGGAACAAAGCTTTACCAATTCGACCTCGAAACTGGCGAAACGCTCACCGAAAAGACGCTCCCGGGCAATGCGATCGAAACGATCCGTCTGGCCCCTGGCGGAGAACGCTTGATCCTGGCCCGGGAAGGTTCAGATATGTCGGTGCAGTTCGTTGATGCACGCACATTTGACCCCATTGGTCCAGCCATCACCGCCCCAGACGTGTGGTTCTTCTATGACCTGGGTTTTGCTGGCGACGATGCCAGCCAGCTCTACATCGTTGATTACTTCCAGTACATTTTTCGACTGAACGTAGACGAGAACGCAGAGCTCAGCGACGCAGAACGCATGAAGAAGGTTTCTGTCGGCAGCGCCATGACTGGCTTTGCTGGGAGCCCCATCGATAACCGCGCATGGGGCACATCCCTGAACTACAGCCTTGTCCAACTCGCAGACTACGAGACTGGCACGCGGCCCGAGGGCTTTCGAGCCGTTCCCGGCGGCCCCGGCAACGTGGCACAGCGCCCGAATGGCGAGCTCGTTGTCTCAAACGGCCTTGACGGTAAGCGTGAGTCGTTGCCTGTTATCACCGTGCTACAAACACCGAGCATGACCGATCCTGTATCGACGCCGGTACAGCTCCTCGGCGACGAAGTCGCTTTTCGCGTCGAAACAACAGGCATCAAAGAAGACAAAGCCGGCGGCGTTCAATGGCAAAGCTCGACCGACGGCGTCACCTGGTCAGACATTGACGGAGCAACGAGCCCCCTGCTCACATTCGAGGTCAGCGCGGCAACGGCTCACCTGCAATACCGGGCCACGTACCATGACGACTTCTGGAACCAGAGTGGCACGAGCAAGACCGTCACCATCTCCTCACCCGCTCCGAGTTTCACGACGACATCGACAACGGTTCGAGGCGTCGCGGGCGAAGAACTCGAGCCGGTGGCTCTCACCGCCAAAGCGCAGAGTGACCAGCGGTGGAGCGCTACACCGCTTCCCGAGGGCATTACGCTGAACCACGAGACGGGGGTGCTTTCAGGAACCCCAGAACAGTCTGGCTCACTGACCGCCACGGTAACCGTCGATGACGCCTTTGGCACCGCAACCACAGAGGTGCGCTTTGCCATCGACGAGCCGGGCGGTTCAGGGGGAACCCCGGTCGACCCAGACCCTAACCCGGGCACAGGCCCTGAAACTCCCGACCCCACCAAGCCCGGGCAAGGAACCAATGGCGGCAACAGCGGAGGGGACGAGACGCCCCAGCCGCCTCACGCAGGAGACGGGAAACAGCCAAACGCTGATGGCAAGACGCATCAGGCTCTCCCGAACACCGGCTCGATGTTGCCCGCTGTGGCGTTCTCCGCAGCAGCACTACTCATGCTCGCTGGAGTTGTGACGGCGCTCCGGGCTCGGAGGCCTTAACCAACGCATAGTCATGAAAGAGGGCCTGGCTTCGTGAAAAGCCAGGCCCTCTTTTTGTGCGTCAGTCAGCGGTGTTTAGCCGAACTGGTTCATCGTGTTGTCTTTGCCGCCGGCCTTCAGCGCCGCGTCGCCAGCGAAGTATTCCTTGTGGCGGTCACCGATGTCGCTACCGGCCATGTTCTGGTGCTTCACCGTCGCGATGCCCTGACGAATCTCTTCACGCTGCACGTCGCGAACGTAGGTGAGCATGCCCTCGTCACCGAAGTAGCCCTTCGCGAGGTTGTCGGTCGAGAGCGCCGCCGTGTGGTAGGTCGGCAGGGTGATGAGGTGGTGGAAGATCCCCGCGCGAGCCGAGCCGTCCTGCTGGAAGGTGCGAATCTTCTCGTCGGCGAGACGAGCGAGATCGGTCTCGTCATACTCGACACTCATGAGACGGTCGCGATCGTACGCCGAAACGTCCTGACCGTCTTCGAGCATGGCATCGTACGCCTGCTGACGGAAGTTCAGCGTCCAGTTAAACGACGGGCTGTTGTTGTAGACGAGCTTTGCGTTCGGCACGGCTTCGCGAATGCGGTCAACCATGCCAGCGATCTGCTCAACGTGTGGTTTCTCAGTTTCGATCCACAGCAGGTCGGCGCCGTGCTTAAGCGAGGTGATGCAGTCGAGCACGACGCGGTCTTCGCCCGTTCCGGGACGGAACTGGTAGAGGTTCGAAGCGAGACGCTTCGGGCGCAGCAGCTTACCGTCACGCTTGATCACGACGTCGCCGTTGCCGAGCTGAGACTCTGAGATCTCTTCGACATCGAGGTACGAGTTGTACTGGTCACCGAGGTCACCGGGTTCGTTTGATACGGCGAGCTTCTGTGTGAGCCCCGCGCCAAGCGAGTCGGTGCGGGCCACGATGATGCCGTTTTCGATGCCGAGCTCAAGGAACGCGTAGCGTACGGCGTTGAGCTTCGCGATGAAGTCTTCGTGAGGAACCGTGACCTTGCCGTCCTGGTGGCCACACTGCTTCTCGTCTGAAACCTGGTTTTCGATCTGGATCGCGCAGGCCCCCGCCTCGATCATCTTCTTCGCGAGCAGGTACGTCGCCTCAGGGTTACCGAAGCCCGCGTCAATGTCGGCGATGATCGGCACAACGTGCGTTTCAAAGTTGTCGATTTGCGACTGCACAAACTCTGCGGTCGTCTCGTCGCCAGCGAGGCGAGCCGAGTCGAGCTGTTCGAAGAGCAGATCGAGCTCGCGGGCGTCAGCCTGGCGCAGGAAGGTGTACAGCTCTTCAATGAGCGAGGGGACCGCGTTCTTCTCGTGCATCGACTGGTCGGGCAACGGACCGAACTCTGAGCGCATTGCGGCGACCATCCACCCCGAGAGGTACAGGTAGCGCTTGTTCGTCGTCTTCAGGTGCTTCTTCACCGAGATGAGCTTCTGCTGACCGATGAAACCGTGCCACACGCCGAGCGACTGCGTGTACACCGATGAGTCGGCATCGTACTCAGCCATGTCGCGGCGCATGATATCGGCCGTGTACTGGGCGATCTCAAGACCGGTCTTGAAACGGTTCTGCGCACGCATTCGAGCAACGTACTCGGGGTTAATCTCTGCCCAAGCAGAACCCTGCTCAGATTTCAGAGCCTCTACGGCTTCGATGTCGTTCTGGAATGCAGTCATGGTGACTCCTTTGTAGTGATGACCTGATCACGACCTCGGTGATCTAACGGGGTACTTCTCACTCTGCACCCCACAAACAGCACCGAGAGCACAATTTGGGGGTGAAGAAACGCCGAATTTCTGCGATCTAGAAAAATCTCGGGGTTCTGGAGCAATTCGTCCGCCGCGCCGAGGTCCTGAGATCAAGGAGCGCTGCCTCGACTCTTCGATACACTTCTGGGCATGACCCCACCGGTGATGACCTCAACCATCGCACCCAGTCACACGAACACCTTCGATGCACAGCTCTCAGTAACCCACGAGCAGTTCATCGCGCACCGCCCCGCGCACGCCGACGAAGACGTGCACATGCACCAAGTGGTCACCGATCATGCACTCAAGGCGTTCTCAGAACCCGGAGATCTCGTGTTCGATCCCTTCGCCGGGTTCGGCACGACACTCACCAGGTCGCTCGAGCTCGGCCGATCGGCGCTCGGCATCGAGCTGTTGCCTGAGCGCGTCGAAGCGCTCGCGAACCTCGCCCCAGAAGCGCGGGTTATCGAGGGCGATGCACGCGAGCTCCTGCGCCTCGTTCCCCGAGATCTCGTCGGTAGGCGGATCGCCCTCGTGCTCACATCACCGCCCTACATGGCGGCGCATGGTGCCGAGCCCGATCCGCTCACCGCGTACGAAGCCGATGGCGGCGATTACCAGCGATACCTCGCAGAACTCGAACTCGTGGCCGCTCAGTGCGCACGCGTCGTCGCGCCCGGCGGCCACGTCGTGTGGAACGTCGCCGACCTCAAGCGCGGCGACAACCTCACCCCACTCATTGACGACTGCGCAGCGATTCTCTCGAGACACCTGAGTCCTGTTGCCATGACCGAGATCGTATGGGATCACTACCCTCACGACCTCGTTCGTGACGCGCTACTCATCTTTCGCCGGGAACATCGATAGCGGTTCCAGTCACTCGGCGATCCACCCCGACCACGACGGCGGGTACACGACAGCGCGTACCCCGGCCGACTCGAGCGCGAGAGCCGCGCCCGCGGCGGTCACGCCGCTGCCGCAGTACAAGGCGACCTCGCCCTCAAGGTCAACCCCAAGGCGTTCAAGCTCGGCGCGAACCAGCCCTGGCTCGGCCATGCCACCATCACGCGTCAGGTGTGACATGGGAAGGTTCACCGCGCCCTCGATGTGGCCCGCGACGGGGTCGACCGGCTCTGATTCACCCGAGAAACGCTCTGGAGCCCGCACGTCAACGAGCATGCCGCTCGCAGCGTAGCCTGGCACCGCATCACGATTGATCGCCGGGGCCACCTCAGGAGTCGGCACAAGGGTGACCGTGCCGCTGGTCGGGCGCACCTCGCCTTCTTCAAGCCGGCCGCCCGCAGTAATCCAGGCCTGCAGACCGCCATCGAGCACACGAACCGTGCGCACGCCGTTCCTGCGCAAAAGCCACCAGGCACGTGCTGCGGCTGGCCCCGAAACGTCGTCGTACACGACGAGCTCGTCGCCATCGTTAACACCCCACGAGCGAGCAGACGCTTGCAACACCGCGGTCGTTGGAAGGGGATGGCGGCCTTCTGTCGGCTCATCAGCAAAGTTCGAGAGTTCGGTGTCAAGCGACACGTATACAGCGCCCGGCAAGTGACCCGAGCGGTAGGCCTCGCTCCCATCTGGCTGCTGCAACGACCAGCGCACATCGAGCAACACGGGCGGCTTCGGCCCACGCAACGCCTCGCTCAGCTCGTCGACAGATATCAGGGGTGAAGGTGCCACGGTGCTCTCCTGTTGTTCGGGTACCCCCTCATGCTACGCGCTGAACCATGAGCCGGTCATTGATTTTTCGGGGCATCCAGGCGCTCAAGAACGCGAAAGTTATGAGCCCATACGGTGCTCCACACCGGCAGGAACACGAAAAGAACCAGGTGAAAGAGCCACCACCACACGGTGTCTGCCTTCGTGACGAGGGCGGCGCCAGCCGTGTAGGTCACGATTGACAGCGCGCACAGCGCCAAGAGCCAACGCGGCACAAGCGGTGAGCGATGCCGGTACGAAATAAGTCGGCCCCGCTGCAACGTGAGAAAACGCAGCCCTGCGAAGACAAACGACACGGCTCCAACGCCGAAGAGTGCCCAACCAACCCACGCTTGCATACCTTTCACGGTATTCCAGTCGCGACAGGGTGTCTAGCCCTGTGGGTACCGCGAAGTGGCTCAGCCGCTATTTCGGCAACCGCGCTCCGACGAAAACCCCAACGAGTCCGAGCAACGCCAAGAAGAGCAGCGCCCACACCGTGTGCACTGCGGCGAGCGCCGAACTCACCCCGCCGACAGCGAGCAAGATGACGCCCATCGCAGAGTTCGATACGGCGACATAGGCGGTGCGCTTGTCACCCTCTGCCATGTCGACCACGTAGGTTTTCCTGGCAACACGCACCCCGGTGTGCATGAGCGTGATCATGAAGTACACCGCGATGAAGAGCAGATTGCCGAAGAAACCGTCGGCGTGAAATCCCGGCAGCGAGACAATAAGCACCGTCACGATGATGATGCCAGAGGCGATTCCCGCCCCGACGCTCATGAGACGGCCGCTCGACCGATCGGCGAGCTTGCCGAATACCCTGCCGCCAAGCAGCGCTGCAACGCCAGAGGCGATGATAAAGCCGCCGAGGCCGGCAAGGCTGGCCGATCCGCTCTGAATCGACAACGAAACCACAAATGGCGGGCTGAGCGCCGAGACAAGCAAGAGCCCACGAACGGTCACGAAGTGACGAAAGAGTTTGTCGTTTGAGAGCAGCGTGAGCATCTGGCGAAACCAGTGGTGCGCGTATTCGCTCTCGGGTTTCGCTTCACGCCGCTCGCCAGGCTCGCCCGCGGGCTCGCGAATGCCGGCGTAGACGAGCGCGACCCCAAACCAGAGCAGGCTACCGGCGGCGAGCAGCCATGCGATTTGGCCCGCAGCAAGCTCTTCGCCGCCAATGATGCGGATCGCGAGGCCGAGCGTGATGGCAACGAGCCCGGCCGCGGTCGTTGCGAGACCGTTGATCTGGCCGCGTTCTCCCTTGGGAATGGTGCGCCCGAGCACGTCTTTTGAGGCGATCGATGCGAGGCACCTGCCAAACGAGAAGACGGCGAGCGCGACGATGATCGTCAGGCCCGCCGCGAGGCCAGAGCCGAGCGCTGCCGTGCCCGCCATGACGGCGACCGAGAGCGCCTGAATCAGGGCGCCCACGACGAGAATCCATTTGCGGTATCGCACTCTCACGACGAGCGGGGTGAGGGCCGCCTGCGGCAGCATCGACCCAGACTCCCGAATGGGCACCAGCAGACCAGTGAGCGCCGGCGGCACACCGAGGGCCGAAAAGAGCCATGGCAGGACAGTCGACGCATTGACGGTTTGGTCACCCGATGACTGGAGTGCGTTTGCGAGCACTTGTCTCAGCCCGTTGGGGGCAATGTGTTGTTGCACCTCGGGAGGGAGCTGCTGCTCTGCCTCGGGGTTTCGCTTCACAAGGGCCGAATAGAGCCTGTCGGCGCGATGCCCCTCACCGCTGTGTTCGTTTGTCACTCACGCTCCCGGGTTGTTCGTACCAGAACAGCGTATTGCACAACCGGCGACCGTTGCCTCGTTCAGGGTCACTTGCGAGAATGGGGCCATGAAGTTTTTCGATGACCCGGTTCTCAACTCGATGGCCGCGAGGCGCTCCGTTTCGAAGGTCGGGCCCGAATCACCGAGCGACGAGGAGCTCACTCGACTGCTCGCGGCGGTCACTCCGGTGGCTGACCATAAGTCGTTGCGACCATGGCGGCTCATTACTCTGCGTGGCGACGACCGGCTCAGACTCGGCGAAGCGCTCGACGCTGCCGATGGGGTAAGCCGCGAGCCCGGCGAGGTGAACACCAAGCCGCTTCGTGCCGAACTCCTCATCGCACTCGTGATGAGTCCCAAAGAGCACCCGAAGGTACCCGAGTGGGAGCAGCTCGCGACGGCCGCCGGGGCCGGACACCTGCTCGAGCTCGCGCTCTGGCAGGCCGGCTGGGGTGTCATGTGGCGCACGGGAATGCTCGCGAACGCTCCCGAGGTACGCGCGGCTCACGGCTTGGAAGACGGCGAGATGCTGCTTGGATGGCTCTACGTCGGCAGCATCGACGAATCATTTCGCAAGCGCATGAGCGAGTCGAAACGCCCCGCGCTCGATGCCGCACCATTCCTTGGTTGCATGCCGCAAGACGCGGCCGTTTAGCACTTTCCCGGCTCGAGCCGTACGATACCAACCATGCAGCTGTTGTCGTATCTCAATGATCCGCGTCTCGAACAGGCAGCGCCGCTTCCCACCGGTTCTTATCGCAGCTCGCCGAAGCGTGTGTTCATCATGGTTACCCTCGGTTTAGTCATGACCGTGATGAGCGTCGGTGTGCTCTGGCTTGGCTTCTCAGTGGGTATTGGCAGCATCACGGGCACGGTGTGCGCCACCGTAGGCGCGATTGGTGCGGTGTTCTTTGGCGTGGCCACGCTCATCTGGCCTGCTCAGGCACTCGTCGTTGAAAGCACCGAGGTGCGCTCGCGCATTCCCCTCCCAGGGGCAAAGCGAGTCAGCTTTTCTGAGGTGCACGCCGTCATCGTGTTTCCTGTCGTGACCACTCAGGCTGGCAACATGCAGGCTGTCTTGCTGCTGGGCAGCAACGGCCGCCCGCTCTTTCGGCTGAGTGCGCCGCCATACCCTTCTGCCGTACTGGCAGGTCTTCCCCCGCTCGTGCACCAAACCTCGGGCGCCCCGGTTCTCGTGTGCCAGCAGCCGGTCACCGATACTGCCCTCGCGAAACCCATCCACTTTCCCGGGTTGGTGGCATAACCCCCCCCTGTCTCGCCCACGAGACTAGCTCCACACGTAGTCGCACGTATAACATGAAATGTGGCGTGACATCATGGTCTGCGCTTCAAGGGGCATTTCGGGGGAAAACAGTGGTCTCACAAACAACGTTTCGCTTGGCAACCGCAAGGGTCGTGGCAAGCCTGCTCACCGGCTTGCTTGTACTTACGGGCTTCGTTGCGGCAGGGCCCGGAGCCGCGCCAGCCGCTGCGGCAACGGGATCGATTAGCGACTTTGAACTGCGGGTTTTCGACGACGGCACGAGCGTCGCTCCGGGCGATAAAGAACCGAACGACGGTCTCGTGGGCCTCGGCAACCTGGTCAATTTCGGTTGGACGATGACACTGACCGGTTTGCAAGACGGGGTCATCACCCAGCTCCTTCCCGAAGGCTGGGCTTGGGATCGATCATCACTCGACCTGTCAGGGCTGCACAACCCCGAAGGCAAAAACGGGTACGTATCGACCTACTCGCTTTCGCAGAGCAGCCGGTTACTCACCGTCAAGATCGCTTCTGACCGCGCCGATGCCGGGGTTCAGCTGGTTGACCTCACGAATATCAGCGGGGGCCCGAAGCGCATCAGCGATGCGGTCGGTGTCGAATACTTCCCCACCGTCTCGGTGAGTGATGGCGATTCAACCCGTGAAATCGGCACGACAGGAACACCGAAAACCGTCACGTCGGTCGGCGTGCACCAGGTCGACCTGCGCAACCGTTTGAGTTCGAGCGGTGGCGGATCGCCCACAGTAGGACAGGACGTTGATTTCGGGCAGCGGGCCGAGCCTGCGATTGCAAACAAATTTACGGTTTCGGTGCGCAACGAGGCCGTTACGGTTGCCGGCACGAGGCCTGTGGTGTGGAGCAACGATTCCGTTCGCATCTCGGGCCAGTATTCCCTCACCGGTGACGGCATTGACCAGGCAACGCTTCCCCATGCGGTCGAGATCTCGGGTGCCCCGACCTATGGCGTTACCGCCAGGCTCGAAAATATCAACACCGCTGCCGGCACCTTCGAACTCGTGCTTGAAGGTGAGAAACTCAACGACGACCAGTTCTTCGCGGGTTCTGGCTCGGCCGAGATCTCAATCTACATACCCACGCGACTCGTGCCGTCGGCCACAGAGAAACCGATCAATGTTTCGGTCTCTGTCGCCCCGTCGGTCGAGCAGCCTTGGCTCACGGTCGATGGCCAGCCGCTCAGCGACACGGGTAAATCAGAGACGACTGCACAGGGCTGGTACCGGCAGAAAGACAACACGCCGCGCCCGCCAACGCTCTTCGAACCAAAGGTTTCGGGGGCAGTAAAGCGGGTCGATGAGAACAACGCGATCCGGTTCAACCGCATAGTGTTTCCCGGGTACGGGTTCATACACCGGGTCGATTTTCAACCCTACGGTTTCAAAGAACACAACGCTACGACCTCTGAGGTGCCACCCACCGAAGAGCTGAATTTCTTTGAGTTCTGGGATGCCGCTGAGTATTCACTCGTCGCCCCGGGAAAGCTGAAACCTGAGCTAGGCGAGGTACTTCAGCCAGGAGCCGACTATCGAGTGTTCGTGACCGACGAAGCAGGCCCGCAGTATGCCACCGAGCCTGACACCGCAAACGCACTCACGCTCAACTGGGCGCCTCTCGAATCGTACGATGGCGATCGATCGCAGATCAATGGCCTACGTTACGAATTCGTTGAGGCATACGTGCCAAACAACGGCGAACCAGTTGAAAAAATAGGCCAGGCAAAGATCTCGGCCGAAACGCAGCTGAAGGTAGCCCGCGGCTACGTCAATGGCATGCCCGATACCGGCGTCATTTATACGCACGGGCTGGTGAGCGCGAAGACCCAGCACGAAGAGTACCTCGAGTACACCGGCGACACAACCGAATCGCTCACGGTTCGTGCGGGCACGGCATCGCCAAGCATTTCTGGCGTCGGGCTCGACAGCTCCCATAAACCGGTGGGCAGTAAAGACCCCATTATCGCCGGCCAGGCAGTTCGCTACACCGCGCTGCCCACCTTGGGAAAGGTCGACGGCAGCCCAGAAGCCGACAGCGAGCTTGCGAAGCAGACCAAGATCACGGGGCTGCAACTCGAGATGCTCCTGCCTGAAAACCTCGTACTCTCAACCATTGACTTCTCACGCATCGACACCCATGCGTGGCGCTGGGAGTTCGGCGAGATCGATGACAAGGGTCGCATGCCCCTCACGTTCTTCTACAAACTGCCGCTTCACTCGTTACAAACCGTCGCTTCACCGGTAGTCATCGACGTCAGCACCTCTCAAATCGCGCCGCAGAGTGACGACGGGTACTTCTACCTCGAAGCCGCCGTGCGTGCCGACCAGATCTATAATGCCGACGGTTCTGCCACCTGGATACCCGCGGGCATCAAAGCCACGCAGGCCCCGGCAACGAAGGTCGAAATCGAAGCAGTCACCCCCGAGCTCGACCCCGGTGAGGCAGTAGAGTACGAGATCGACTGGTTCAACTTTCTTACCCAGGTGCAAGGCGAAAGCTCATTCATGACCGTTCTGCCCTACAATGGCGATGAGCGCGGCACGAGCGTGACCGGCCCCATCACCCTTGCAGAGGCCGCGCTCTCGGCAAGCGACCGTGTTGGCGCAAAACTACAGCTCACGACTGACGCGGGTGTGCGCCAGATACCACGTCCCGCGGCTCCCGCCGCCGAATACCGGTGGATCGACTACGAGCAGGCAACTCCTGAGCAGATCGCAGGGGCCACTGCCCTGCGCGTGGTCGTGGCGGACTTCGTCTCTGGCGCAGAGAGCATCGGCCGGCTTGCGTTCACGCTCAACGCCCCGAAATCATGCAGCGGCGATGGCTTCGCTGGCACCGTGAGCGGAAGCCTCAAGGGCGCAAGCACGGTGCTGCCCGAAGCCGCGCCTGCCCTCGCTCGGGTCACCTCAGCCGAGGTGTCGGGCATCGTGTGGAACGATGCAAACGGTGACGGGCTGCGCGATGAAACAGAGCACACACTGAGCGGAGTCACCATCGTGCTCACCCGAGGCGATCAAGTAGTTGACCGCATGCAAACCGATGCTCACGGAGAATACCGTTTTTCAGAACTCGCCTCTGGCGCCATTGTCGTGAGCGTCGACGCCGCGAGCCTGCCACCCACGACTGGTAAGTGGCAAAACACCGTATCACCGAGCAACGGCAGCGACGGCGTCTCAGGACTCATCGAGCTTGGTCGCGGTGGTGTTGCCGATGCGAAAGACTTCGGGTTCCAGAACCTTGAGCCCCGCGTTGAGCTCACGAAGCAAGGCATCGCACCGAAGGTGCCGCTACCAGGCCAGCCAATCCTATGGCAGTTCACGGTACGCAACACCGGCAATACCTCACTCAGCGACGTCAAGATCAGCGATGAGCTCGAGGGGGTCAGCGAGATCCGCTTCGATTCTTGGCCCGATGAGCCGAGCCCCGGCGAGCTCGCGCCCGGCCAAGAAGTCACGGCAACAGCGACCTCTGCGCTCACGCAGCAACAGCTTGACCAGGGCACGGCGGCGAACTCGGCAGCGGTTTCGGCAGCCTCGTCGGCGACGCCAAATCCGGTCACCGCAGAGGCGGCCGCGACCGTGCCGCTCGCGGGGGTAGCAACGCTCGCCATTGAGAAGTCGGCCATGTTCGCTGAGGGCGTTGACCCTGAGCAGGCAGCAGCGGGCGACACCGTCAAATACGCTTTCACGGTCACCAATACGGGCACCCTGACGCTCAGTGATGTCACCATTGACGACCCACTTGCTGGCATGAGCGACATTGCCTTCGAGGCGTGGCCCGATGCCACAGCCCCTGGCCGACTCGCTCCGGGCGATTCGGCCAACGCAACCGCGAGCCTCGAGCTCACGCAGGCGCACATCGACGAGAGCGTTTTGAAAAACGAGGCAGTCGCCAGCGCGAATACTCCCAGCGGCCAGAGCATTCACGATGACGACGACGCCTTCGTCGTGTTCGACGCTACCCCGGTGATTGACCTCGACAAGAGCGTCACTGCGCATGACGGTGGTGCCGTCGGTTCACTTGCCGAGTACCGTTTCGTGATCACGAACCCTGGTAACTCGACGCTGAGCGATGTTCGCCTTATCGATTCCCTCCCTGGCCTCAGCAATCTCGACATCGCTTGGCCAGGGCAAGAGGGCGAGCTCGCACCGGGAGAACAAGCGGTCGCAACCGCGAGCATCACCCTCACTCAGCAACATCTTGATGAAGGTGTACTCGTCAACAGTGCGAGCGCGACCGCCAAGAACCCCGTTACCGGTGTGACGACCAAAGATACCGACGAAGCAGAGGTTATTTTCACACAGCTTCCCGATGTTCAGCTCGAGAAACAGGGCACGCTGAGTGTTGCTGAGGGCACCATCGACTACTCGGTCACCGCAACGAATACCGGCAACGTGACGCTCGACGGGGTGACGATGACCGACGAGTTAGACGGGCTGCCCCGCCTCGACATTGCGTGGCCTGGCGAAGCAGGAACGCTCTCCCCCGGCCAGAAAGCGGTGGGCACAGCGACACTGGCGCTCTCGCAGCAGCACATCGATGACGGCACGATCACGAACACCGCGACCGTGAGCGCCCAGCGGGTTGGCGCCTCAGCTGGCGAAGAGCCCGTGACCGCAGCGGCCAAGACGGCCACCGTGGTGCCCGGCACCGCAGCGATCAGCCTGCGGGTCGCTCCCGAAGTGCTCGATCGAAACGTCACAGTCGATGCGGTTGCCGATGACACCGTACTGTACACATACACGGTCACCAACCAGGGCACGTTGACCCTGCGCGATATCACCCTCAGCGATGAACTTGAGGGCCTCGCAGACATGACGTTTGGCGAGTGGCCCGCAGCCGAGGGCGAGCTCGCTCCCGGCGAGCAGGTCACGGCAACGGCCAAGCTTTCGCTCACGCAGCAGCACATTGACGAGGGATTCCTCGTGAACGAGGGCGTGGTGAGCGGGCTCAGCCTCTCTGGCCTCGCTCGGGCAACGCATCACGCCGGCAGCGAGCTCGTGTTCACGACGCAGCCGGCCATCTCACTGGCAAAGACGGTCGATGCTGGCGATGCACACGGCGTTGGTGACGAGGCCACCTACGAGTTCACCGTGACCAACGCTGGGGGCGTCACACTGCACGATGTCAGTGTAACTGACGAGCTTGACGGTCTCTCAGCGCTTCGCTTCGGCGATTGGCCTGGTGAGCCCGGCACACTCAAACCGGGCGAAGCAGTGATCGCCCACGCGGCGCTCAAGATTGAGCAGGCACACATCGATGCCGGAGGCGTGCTCAACACCGCGACCGCAACCGGTACGGCCAAGGGCATCACCTCGACCGCAACCGCAAGCGCAGAGCTTCTCACGCAGCAGGCCCCCGGGCTCTCGCTGACCAAGCGTGCAGCGCTGTCGTTGAAAGGCGATCGCGTGAACTACACGCTCACGGCCACGAATACCGGCAACGTCTCGCTCAGCGACGTCACCTTCACCGACGAAATGCCGGGGCTCACGGCCCTCGATATCGATTGGCCCGGCACACCTGGGGTGCTGAAGCCAGGCGACCGTGTCACTGCAAAAGCACATCTTGAAATCGTTGATGCACACCGAGGCACGACGCTGGTCAATCATGCTTTGGTAACTGGAAGCATGCTGGGCAACCACGCCAACACCGTAGCTCAGGCAAGCGCTGAACAGCGTATACCTAACGCCCCGGGAATCATCAATGCGATCGGCACGCTTGTGGTCACAGGCGCTTATGGATTCTCAGGTGTCTTATTCGGAGCGACTTTGCTGTTGGCTGCCGGGCTGCTTGCATTCTTCAAACGTCGAGGCAATACCTACAAAAGAGAACGCCATTAGAAGGAGTGACCCATAGGAGCAAGACACATGTCTATCAATCAATTACCCTCGCTGATACTTTGAATAACTATGGACACTAGGGGAAAAACACAAAGCTATCGAATAAAGAAATACCTACGTCTGGGGATCATCGGAGGGTTTGCGCTCGCCGGAATAAGCATCGCCTCTCCCGCGCTCGCCGCGAATGAAGACCCGGTCACATTTCAAGAACCAGCGCTTGAAACGTGCGTCAAGGAGAGACTTGAGCTCGATACAGAGGCCGTCGTTACCGAAGCCGACATGGCAGACCTCAAAGACATCAGATGCAATGACCTTGAACTCACGACGCTCGAGCCTTTCGCATTCGCGACGAATCTCACAAGACTCGACATCAGACACAACCTCATTTCGGACCTGAGTCCAGTGGCTCACCTCACGTCGCTGAAAACGCTTTCTGCGACCAACAACAAGATCGAAGACATCTCCCCACTCTCAACAGTCACGTCGCTCAACGAGATCATCCTCAACAGAAATAACGTCTCTGACCTATCGCCACTCGAAGGCTTGCCAAACATTCGAGGCTTGCTTCTGCAAGACAATAACATCTCTGATTTGTCACCCCTCAAAGACATGAGCAGCCTTCGTGTTCTCTACGTCTACAGCAACAAGATCAGCGACATTTCACCTCTACAGAACATTGAGTTACAGACACTTCACGCCGACCGTCAGGAAATAGCTCGCCTCCATGTAGAAACCGGAGAGCCAACCACTTCACCGGTTATCGGTATCGACGGCAAGCCTCTTCCACTCAAACCCAACAGCCAGCTCGCATCAGCTTCAGGAAACACGATTACCTGGCATGCTGACGAACAAGCTTCGGCAGAGTGGGAGATAGTTTTTGCTACAGGCACAACGAACAAGGCTGTGTTCACAGGCCGCCTTCCGGTGACCGCAAGCACCACACCGAAAGTTTCACTCACCGGCACACCCCCAGATGGAACCGTCGACTCTCCTTACAGCTTCGATTTCGAGCTCGACGGAAAGCCTTCAATGCCAGATGCGGTTGTAGCAGAGGGGTCACTTCCGCCGGGCCTCACGCTAGCCCCAAATGGCGCTCTCACTGGAACACCTACTCTTGCAGGAACGTTCACATTTAAGATTCTCGTATCGAACGGAGAGGCCGAAGCCCAATACCCTTTCACAATTGTGATCGCAGATGGAGCATCAGGAGATAACGACTCCGAGGGTGACACCAACACCGAAGGCGACAGCACCACCGAAGGCGACAGCACCACCGAAGGCGACAGCAGCACGGAAGGTGACACCACAACCGAGGGTGACACCAGCACCGAAGGTGACAGCACAACCGAAGGTGACAGCACAACCGAAGGTGACAGCACAACCGAAGGTGACACCAACACCAACGGTGACAGCACCGCCGAGAGCGGCGCAAACGGCACCGGTACAGCGAATGGCCCGAACCACAACACCGACGCAAACGGTCAACTCGCAACAACTGGTAGCGACAACGCACCTGCATGGTTGCAAGTGAGCATCGCAACGTTCGTGATTGTCGGCGCAGGTCTGCTGCTTTCACGGCGTAAGCCTGATACTCAGTAGCTGCTATTACAGCCGCAACATAACCCGTGGTTGACGTTGACTCTCGTCAGCGCCAACCACGGGTTTTCACATTTCCTTCAAAATCTCAACAAAAACCCCGAACAAAAAGCACAAGCAAGACAAAAGTCTATGTAGCCCTTTGCCCTGTTGGTATCATTAATTTACATGAACATCAGGGGAAAATCACAGAATAAGCACCTCAAGCAATACTTACGTCTTGGAGTTATTGCAGGGTTCGCATTCACCGCCGTTAGCATTCCAGTCGCAGCTTCTGCGGCTCCTTCAGACCCGGTTATCTTTCACGAGCCAGCACTCGAAGCATGCGTCAAAACCCGACTCAAGCTTGACGACGCCGTGGTAACCGAGGCAACGATGGCACGCCTCGCCGACCTCTCATGCGAAGAAAGCGGATTAACGAATCTCGACCCGCTGAAGCATGCGGTCAATCTCACCACTCTTCGGCTATCGCATAACGATATCTCTGACCTGGCACCGCTCGAAGGCCTCTCAAAACTCAAAGAGCTCTCGCTCGCCAACAATTCACTCGACGACATCACACCGCTGTCACAGCTGCCTTCGCTCTACAACGTGTTTCTGAACGACAACAACGTTTCTGATCTCACGCCGCTCGCAGGCCTGACGAACATGCACGGGCTTATGCTTCACAACAACAGAGTGACTGATCTCAAACCACTCGCGGGCCTCTCGACATTGAAAATTCTTTACATTCCGAATAACGCAGTGGGCGATCTTTCTCCATTGAAAGACATTAATTTACAAACTCTGAACGCCGGCGGCCAGGTCTTAGCTCAGCAAGAAGTTGAAAACGGAGTTGCGATAACGTCACCGATCATTGGCGCCGATGGCAAACCCATCAGCCTCACCCCAGCACCAGGTACGGGCACGACAGACGGCACAGAAACAACTTGGCATACTGACGGGCTTACATCAGGGCAATGGGAAACGACTTTTTCTATCGGCACCACACACAAAGCGATCTTCACCGGGGTTCTTCCGGTCAATGTTTCAACAACCCCAGAAGTTTCTCTCATTGGCGTGCCCGTGAACGGTACAGTTAACGAGCCCTACGACTTTGATTTTATTCTTAACGGAAAACCATCGCCACCCTTCGCAACGATTGTGAGCGGCTCAATACCACCCGGGCTTTCTCTTTCTCACCTTGGCAATCTCGAAGGAATTCCGACCAAGGCCGGAACCTTTATTTTCAGCACTCTCGTTTCAAACGGCGCCGCCGAGAAGACGTACGAGTTCACCGTGACTATCTCTGACGCTGCGCCTGGCGACGCTGATACCGAGGGTGACAGCAACACCGAAGGCGACAGCAACACCGACGGCGACAGCAACACCGAAGGCGACAGCAACGCGAATGGAAACAACAACACCGGAATAGGCGATAGCGCGACTGACGGCAAGGGCACTGCAAACGACACGACCACGAATACAAGCAAAAACGGGCTCCTCGCCAAAACTGGCGCTGCAGGAATGCCAAGTTGGATGCAGCTAAGCATCGTATTGTTCTTGCTTACTGGCTCTGTTCTGCTGCTTTCACGTCAAAAGCCTGACGTCAAGTAACATCGAACGACTCGGTGGTGGGCGCCAGACCCATTGATTCTCGGCGCCCCTCACCGAGCAAAGGTGCACTGTCGACAGCTGAGGCGCACCGGTTAAACACCACTCTCGGCGGACGCCTCGAAAAGCGCCCACCGAGAACACGCTCAGGAACGGATCAAGACGAGAGAATGCGCGCAACTCGCAACCCATGATGATCCGCGATCATTCATTCTTGCGAGATACTACTTTCTGACGCGGTCAATTTGCACTGCTCAGCAAACACCGATCGTTCTCTCAAGAGAGCCTTCTAAGCACTCAAACTCAGTGCTCACGCGAATACGACGTTGTCGTCGAATACCTCACACTGCACGAGACCGAAACGAGCTACAGGGCAAGTCTCTGCCTGTCTTGGGAACTTTACCCTCTCATGCAAGCGCCGTCGAATTACTATTTGAAAACGGACTGTCCACCGCAGAAGATGCTCGAGACCTGCAAGAAACGCCTCTGACGAGAGAGCAACCGGGGACGAAGCGAGAGCGTTTAAAGGCGCCTGCCAGCTCATCTCCCGAACATCTCGAAATTCGGCAGTGACGTTGTTTACGCTATGGTGCAGAGCAACTCACCGTCGCCGGTCGCTCAACGTTTCTTCTTGGCACCAAGCAGCAGCGCTACGCCAAGGGCCCCGAAGAGCGGGCGGTAGTAGCGACGGTCGAGCTCGGTGAACGTCGCATTGGGCTTTGCGAGCCCCAGCGCTCGCAGCGTAGCGTCGCCACCAGCGACCGCGCGGGCAATCATGCCGAGCCCCATCAGACGCCTCAGGCCAACGGCGGTTCGCCCTTCGCCTAGACCTCCCGCCGCGATGGCACCGGCGCTGAGCGCTGCCCCGGCAACGGCCGCGGTCGCACCGGGACTCGGCGTTGCCTTGGTGCTGCCCACGGTCGCACTGCCGAGTTTTTTCGCGTTCTTCGCTGGCCACGACGAACCCGTCGCCCAAACGGCGTGCACCGCTCCCGCCGCGGTCAAGCCAGCCCAACTGATAAACCTTGCTGTTGAAGTGATGACGCTCATGACCGTAGCGTATCGATGCGACCTGACCGGTACAGCCTTGGTTCCCAGCTCCCATCAGCGTTTGCCCAGCCTTGTGCCGTTCTGTCTTGGTGGTTTACGTGACTGCTCCAGGGGCGATCACACGCACGGCATTGATCCCCTCTTGCAAATGTCTGACATTCGTATTACTGTCGTTACCATGACTCAACCGCCCGCGCCCAAACGCAAACCCAGCCTTTCGGCACAGCTCGTCGAGAACCTGCGGCAGCACATTGCTTCAGGGGCCTGGCCCGTGGGCACCCGACTCCCGGGAGAGCATGAGCTCGTCGAGCAACTCGGCGTGAGTCGCACAACGCTGCGCGAAGCCCTCGGCGCACTCACCCACCTCGGTCTTCTCGAAGCGCGTGCTGGTGACGGCACCTACGTGCGCGCTTCGAGCGAGCTCGAGGCAGTGCTCATGCGCCGGGCAGCATCGTCACCCCGAGACGACGTCTTTGAGCTCAGGGCTCTCCTCGAGGCCTACGGTTCAGGCCTCGCAGCCAAGCGTCGCAGCGAGCAAGACGTGGTACGACTTCGAGAACTCCTCGTCGAGGCAGACACCGTCGCGGCGACCAAATCAATGCCCCAGATCGCAGATGCCGACGCACGGTTTCACCGAGCGGTCATCGCGGCGAGCGGCAACACACTCCTCGCTGAGATCTATGAACACCTCGGCCACGCGATCACCGAAACGCTTGGCGGCTTGCCCGTCAACGAAGCCCTGCAGCAGGAACACCAACTCCTGCACCACGCGCTCGTGCGCGCCATCGAGCACGGCGACGAGTCCGAGGCACGGGTCGTCGCCACGCACATCGTCGAAACCACCAACACGAACCAGCCCGAGGCTGCGGAGTGAGGGGCTCAACCAAAACATCGTCCACGCCAGCTTTCAGCGCAGGCCTACTCATCGCCATCCTGCTCGTCGCCGCAAACCTGCGCGCGACCCTCACAGGCGTGGGAACCCTGCTCCCGGCAATACAACATGACACCGGGCTCAATGCGAGCTGGGGTGGCGTGCTCTCGACCTTGCCACTGCTAACCTTTGCCCTGACCTCACCTTTCGTGAGCCGCATTTCACACCGGTGCGGATCGGCCCGCGTGCTCGTCGTCGCCTTCGCCGCGCTGGCGGCCGGAACCATCGTGCGTTCCCTTCCCTCGCTTGCCTGCCTCTTCATCGGCACGGTTATCCTCTCGGCAGCCATCGCCTTCGGCAATGTGCTGCTGCCATCGATCATTCGCAGTCAAGTGCCGCCGCGACATATCCCGATGGTGAGCTCCCTCTACGTCACCGTCATGGGGCTCGTCGCCGCTGTCTCGTCGGGAATTTCTGTTCCGCTGTCGAACGTGCTGCCTGGCTCATGGCGCACCTCACTCGCATGGGCGCTCATCTTTGCGCTCATCGCCCTCGCCGTTTGGTTCCCGAGGGCTCGAAACGACCGACCCGATGCGAGCACCGCTTCACCACGAGCCGGAGCCCCGTGGCGCTCAGCGCTCGCCTGGCAGGTCGCCATTTTCATGGGGCTGCAGTCACTCGGCTTTTACACCGTCATCGCCTGGCTACCGAGCATTCTCGAGCACGAGGGCATGGACCTTTCGGGCGCAGGATGGATGCTCTTCTTTTACCAGGTTGTTGCCCTTGCCTCGAGCATGGCCCTTCCCCTGGTCACCCGCGGCCGCACCGACCAGCGGTTCACCGCCGCTCTCGCCTCTGTATTCGTGGCAAGCGGCTTCATGCTGCTGCTCGTCGCGCCTTCACTCGCGCTTCTCGCGTGCGTTCTCTTAGGCTTGGGCGGCGGAGCCTGCCTCGTGTTGGCCCTCAGCTTTCAATCGCAACGGGCCGGTGGCCCAAGCGAAGCCGCCGCGCTCGCGGGCATGGCCCAGTCGATCGGGTACCTCATTGCTGCGGCGGGCCCGCTCCTCCTCGGAGTACTGCACGACGCAACCAACGGGTGGACGATGCCACTCATCACCCTCGTCGCGCTCAACCTCGTCATGGCATTCTTTGGCTATGGAGCAGGACGCGACAAGCTTGTCGCGCCAGCAACACCCACGAAAAACACACCGCCCAAAAACTGACGCCCGGCACTGCGCCCTGGCGCCAGGGTGCCTCCTTACGGTACGGTCGAAGCGTGTACCGACTGGCATTTGGTTAACGGGCCTGCGTCTCATCCGCGCAGGGTTCCCCTCGGAGGGTGTCTTTTCTGACCCCTCCTGACCCCCGTCAGACCGTCACGAGCATGATCATCGCTCGCGGCACGCTACACAGGAGGCCTCGTGGCCACCCATTTCTTGCCGTTTGCCCGGCTCCCTCGATTTGCCAGGTTTCCCCGGATTGCCCGGCTTGCCCGGCTTGGCCGATCGAGTCGCGCTCAGGCGACCACCCGCGCCCGCGACCCAACGCTGCGTGCGTCGGTATCGACGCACGCTCTGATCCGCAATCATTCTTCGCTACCCACCCTCGTGGGAAGAAAGCAGCACCCATGTCTCACCTCGAACTCGCTGGCATCAGCTACACGTTGCCAGACGGTCGACCACTCCTCAGCGACGTCAACTTTCGCGTCGGCAACGGCGCAAACGTTGGCCTCATCGGAGCCAATGGTGCCGGCAAATCAACCCTTATTCGCATCATCACGGGCGAAACCGCACCCGACGAGGGCGTTGTATCGAGCGGCGGGAAGGTTGGTGTCATGCCCCAGTTTTTCACCGCCGGCACCGTGCACGACCTCCTGCTCTCATTCTCGCCCGAAGCGGTTCAGCGGGCCGCAGAGCGCACGCAACAGGCCGAACACCGCCTCCTCGAAAACGACGACCCGAGCCGCGATGAGGCGGTGCAGATGAGTTACGCTCGCGCTCTCGCCGCATGGGGCGACGCGGGTGGCTACGATGCCGAAGTGCTGTGGGATGTCTGCACGACCGCGGCGCTCGGCATGCCTTTCGACCGGTGCGGCGATCGCCCGCTGCAGTCGCTCTCGGGCGGCGAACAGAAACGGCTCGCACTCGAAGCATTGCTGCGAGGCAGTGACGAGGTGCTCATACTCGACGAACCAGACAACTACCTCGATGTACCAGGCAAACGCTGGCTTGAAGAGAGGCTGCGAGCGTCAGAGAAGAGCGTGCTCTTTATCAGCCACGATCGAGAACTCCTTGCCCAGAGTGCGACCGCAATCGTCACCCTCGAACTCGGCGCGGCAGGCAACACCACGTGGACCCACCCCGGCTCGTTCAGCACGTATCACGAGGCCAGGACTGCACGCTTCGAGCGCTTCGAGGAGCTCCGCAAACGATGGGACGAAGAGCACCAGAAGCTCAAGAACCTCGTGCAGATGTACAAGGAGAAGGCAGCGTACAACGACGGCATGGCGAGTCGCTACCGCGCCGCCCAGACGAGGCTCGCACGGTTCGAGGCAGCCGGCCCTCCTCAGGAGCAACCACGAGAGCAGAACCTCGCGATGCGGCTCGGCGGCGGGCGCACCGGCAAGAAAGCGATCGTGTGCCGCGATCTCGAGCTCACCGGACTCATGCTGCCCTTCGACCTCGATGTTTGGTACGGCGACCGTATCGCGGTGCTCGGCTCGAACGGTTCGGGCAAGTCTCACCTGCTGCGGCTCTTCGCCGCGGGCGGCACCGACCCCGAGGCCGAGAACCGGCCGGGCACCGATGTCATCATCGAGCCCGTGCTACACGAGGGCAGCGCGAAACTCGGTGCGCGCGTGCGCCCCGGCTGGTTTGCGCAGACCCAGGGGCGGCCCGACCTCGTCGGTCGCACGCTGCTCGATATCATGCACCGCGGCGACGAGCATCGGCAGGGCCTTCCCCGCGAGCAGGCCGCGAAGGCGCTCTCGCGTTACGAGCTTGCGGCGGCGTCAGAGCAACGCTTCGAGGCGCTCTCGGGCGGCCAGCAGGCGCGACTGCAAATTCTACTGCTCGAGCTCGGCGGCGCAACCCTGCTGCTGCTCGACGAGCCGACCGACAACCTCGACCTCGTCTCGGGCGAGGCGCTGCAGCAGGCTTTGCGCGCCTTCGACGGAACCGTGCTCGCGGTAACCCACGACCGGTGGTTCGCGCGCGACTTCAACCGCTACCTCGTCTTCGGCGAAGACGGCGAGGTCACCGAGTCAGATGTGCCGGTCTGGGACGAGGGCCGGGTGCGGCGCGCGCGGTAGGTCGCGTGCTGCCCGGCGCCATCGCCGCTACTTGACGAAAAGCAGGGTGTTTCTCGCCCAACACCCTGCTTTTCGTCAAGTAAACGCGAATACACCCAACGTCGATCGCCACAGTGCCCCCAAAGACACCAAACCCGGCTTTCGGGGCTCGCCCTGAAACAATAGTCCTATGCACCTTGAGACTTCACGCCTTGCTCTGCGAGAGATGACTGCAGCCGACCTCCCCGCGCTTCGCGAAATACTCCAGGACGAACAAACGATGGCTGCTTACGAGGGAGCCTTCGACGAGACCATGACCGATGCTTGGCTGCTGCGCATGACCGAGCGATATAACACCGACGGTTTCGGACTGTGGGCGGTCACGCTACGGTCAACCGGCCAGATGATTGGCCAGTGCGGGCTCACTCGGCAACACATGCTCGACCAAGACGTAATCGAAGTCGGCTACCTCTTCAACCGCACACAGTGGCATCATGGTTACGCGACCGAAGCAGCCAGTGCCTGCCGTGACTACGCCTTCGACCGGCTCGACGCAGAACGAGTATGGGCGCAAATACGCGACACAAACCTCGCCTCAATGAACGTCGCCATCAGGCTCGGCATGACGGTTCGCGGCCGCTTCGAAAAGCAGTACCGAGGCGTCACTATGCCCCACCTCGCCTTCGCGGTCGATCGACCAGGGTCGGCCATGAGGTAACCAAACGCGCTGTGTTGTCGCGCTCACTCGCCCGCTGACAAGAGCCACCACACAGCGCTTATGATGCTTATATGAGACTTGCCGGGCCGACAGTGTTGTTCGCTGCTTGGGCCATTCATGATGTCGAAGAAGCTTTGGCGTTCCCCGCCACGTGTGACGACTTAGCTGACCGCACCAAAATCGAGTCTGTGCGCATCGATAAGCACCAGTCGTGGGCAGCGGTTGCGATCATGGCGGTGATTGTCGCCGCCGCGTGCTGGCGCGGGCAAAAAACCGGTGGCCGCTCTTCACTGTACCGTGCAGCACTGGCAGGGCTTGAGGCCCACGTTTATACCCACCTCGCAGCGTCAGCTTCACTACGACGGTATACCGCGGGGGTTGCTACTGCCCTACCGATCATGCTCCCGGGTGCACTGATCGCGCGCAAAGAGCTCGACCGCAGAGGCCACCCCTTGCACATGGGTGATGTTGTTCGAGGGGTATGTTTACTCATTCCAAGCGCAATCGTGAGTCAGCTGATGGCACGAAAGATTCACCGGATGGCACGCGGCTCACGAAAGTCACGATCATAACGCTTGCGTGAGCACGGTGAAAAGCTGCAAGATGAGCGGTGTTCCGGCAAGCACGAATTACGCGCCGTCAGAATAGGCTGCTGATAAGCACCGTGACGGCGATTGCCGCCAAGCCGAAAGAAATGTACTGCAATGGGATCCAGAACAGAGTGTGCTGGTTAAACGCGGCCTTGTTGAGCTCAGCTTTCTCGTATTCGAAAAGTGCTGCAGCCATCTCACGAGCTTCTTCGAGGCTCTGCGGCTGTGGCTGCCCTGGGCCGAGTGAAAACTGGCCCGTCTCAACCAGCTCAGTGAGCTGATAGTTACGTTCAGCGATCCACAGGTCTACTTTGCCTTGGGGACCAGACTGGTTGAGGGCGATCCCCGTGAACCACGTCGCGACTGCCGCGACTGCGAGGCCGATGGCGGCAGAGAACGGCAACGCCTCCGAGGGCAGGATCTGAGACCCAACGCCCGTAAAGAGAATCATCGCTGCGAACGCATAGAGAGCTGCGAGCACACCCCATCCTCGCCAAATAATCACGTTGATCGCCTTCCGTGCGTGGTTTCAACAGGCTGCGCTTCAACCGTCAGCGCAGCAAGCCCCAAAATACTCACACAGAGTAGCACGTGGGCGACTGGTGTCGTTCTCTTTACGCCGGTTTAAGCGCTTGTTGCGCCCTGATATGTGCTCGAATTTTCTTTATCGCCCAATCGTAATGACTCGAAGTTGCAGATACGCAGTATGAACCGAGCGACGTCGTCCCGGTCCAGGGAAAGAACGCTTTCTCAAATAGCTCCTCGTTTAAGAGGCCTTCGATCAGTGCGACCGCACTCCGATGACTCTCTTCGAGCAGCTGACGGGCTTCGTCGTACGAGGTGTCTTGATGCTTGCGCAAAAGCTCCACGTTCATATCACCGTAGGTTTTCCACGTATACGGTTTCGGCAGGAACGGCAAAGCCTCACCAGCGAGATTCGAGTTCGCCCAGTTCAGCAGCAGCTGATGCCACTCGTACAGATGAACGAGAATGTCACGGAGGCTCTGATCTCGCGTCCAGTGCGCTTCTGTTTTCTTGAAATCAGGCCCATACGACAACGGCACGCTGCGCTCAATGTCACTCATCGAGTCAATAAGAGACATGAGTTTCGTGTACTGCGTTTTCGCTGCATCGAGCAATGCTGATTGTGATGTTGGCCTGGCCATATCGTCAGCCTACCGCCCAGCGCTGTCCCTCACTAGACGAGTCGGTGTTGCCCGTTTCCATGCGCTGGTTGCGCGTTTCATACCGTCAGCGCAAGATCTCGAACGACGAAGCTTGATCGCGCTGTACCTGTTGAGCGCTGCGGTTCAGCCCAGAACTCCAACTCGGGTAGACACGAAATCCTCGTTTCCCCGGATGACGCTCCGAGCGAGTGATCCCCATCCGTTCGAGCACGTCGCTCGTGAACCGAAACACACCAAATTGCTGTTCTTCTCCCGGTACAAAGACCAACAGTCCAGAGACGTTCTCAGAGGAATCGAACGGACGAGTTTCGCCCTGTTCATCGCGGCACCATACGGCGACAAAGGCACCCGGTTTCTTGGGCGTCACTCGCGCCGTACGGATGCGCCACACGTTCGCCCCAAGCGCCACAGTGCCTGACTCGTAATCGCTGTTCTGCTCCTCGGCATAAGGTTCTCCGGGGGCACCGTAACGATCGTTGACAAGCGCGACGAAATCTTGAAAAGCAGAGAATGGCATCATTCAACGATACCAAAGCGAGCTGCCCACTTATCAGTTCCGCCCTTGGAACCTCGGGCAGAAAAGCGAGGAGTGTCTACCAAACGGAATGGGCTTGATCGGCGTCTCGTACCGCGGGCACCCCTCTCCCACGGCCTGCACGCGCGGGAGAATGCTGAAATATCCCGCCCGCCGCAGTGTTATACGTTCATGGTCAAAGGTGCCCAAAAGAAGCCCCCGATGCGCAGCCGTCTGCGATATTTACGCCTTTCGCCGCGGGGTCGTGGACTTGCGCACGATATAATAAGCGTGCATACTAATTGACATGAAGCTCATCGATTCGCACTCCACACTCACCTCCCATAGCCCGCATTCTGTGTTCTCTCGCTGGGCAGATCCAGCGGGATGGCCTGAGTGGGATGCAGCGGTGCGGGAGGTCAGCTTCGAGGGACCCGCCAAGCTCGGGGCACGCGGCAGGATGCGCCCAGCCTCCGGCCCGGCCGCAGCTTTCTCCGTCACAGCCTTCGAGCAAGACCGGGTATTCACGAACGCCTCCTCCTTGCCTGGGGCGACGCTGATCTTTGAGCACGAAGTCGCACCGACAGAAGTTGGTGCCGAGGTACGCGTTTCTGTTGGCGTCGAGGGGCTTCTCGCCCCACTCTGGCAGCGCATACTCCGCAAGAGCATGGGGAATGTAGCCCGCTCGAGCGCCACCGGGCTACTCGAACACTTGGACGCCGCATGACTCGCGGCTGGCTCGGTGTCGTCTCCGCTGCCCATGTGCGCCGCGGGATCGAACTCGGCATCGCGCAGATCAACCACGGCAAACGCGTCCCGCTCGCACGTATGCACGCTGGTGACACGCTCATCTATTACTCGCCGACAGTACAGCGTGGCGATCGCACCCCATACAGGCACTTCACAGCGATCGGAACATTGCCCGATGACGAGATCTGGCAGGCCGATGAGGTCAGCTTCAGACCCTTTCGCCGCCGCATCGACTATCTACCCGGCACCCCGGCGCCACTCGATGAGCTACGCACCCGGCTTCATCTGACGCAAGAACCGAATTGGGGCTACCAGCTCCGCTACGGACTGATACCGCTCGACGCATACGACATGCAAGTCATCAGGGAGGCGATGCAAGCATGACCGGCACGTTAGAAACCTCCTATCCCAGCCCGGAAGCGAGCACCGGCCTAATGCTGTGGCGAGTCACGAACTCATGGCAGCGCGAGATCCGTGCAATTCTCGCCCCCTTTGACCTCACCCACGTGCAGTTCGTGCTCCTCGCAGTACTCACCGCCATGGACTACGAGACACCCCTCACGCAGCGCGACCTCGCAGAGCATGCGGTGACCGACCCCATGATGACCTCGCAGGTTCTTCGAACGCTGGAGAAGAAAGGCTTTGTCGAACGACATCCGCATCCGACAGACCGTAGAGCTCGAACCCTCACGGTTACACCCGCGGGAGCCACCCTTGCCAACCGAGCCAATGCCGCCGTCGAAGAAGCGGATCGCGCCTACTTTTCAACGCTAGGCGCGAAGGGGCAGCACTTCACAGACTGCCTCGTAACGCTCAGCGTCGCCGCTGACACCTCGGGCAAAAATGGCTCGAGCGACCAGCGAACAGGATCCGCTTGATTGGCGTCTCACACCGCGAGCACGCTTCTCCCCCGCGACCATACGCATTCAGCGAGTGCGCGAAATAGCCCGATTCACCGTTCACATTCACGTACAGCTCGTCGAAGCTCGTGCCGCCCTCAGCGAGCGCCTTTTCAAGCACGCCGTGCACCGCGTCGAGCAGCCTCCGGCCCGCCTGCCGCGACAGGTTGGCCGCGGGCGTCTCGGGGTGCACCCGAGCAAGCCAGAGCGCCTCGTCGGCGTAAATATTGCCGATACCACTCACGATGCGCTGATCAAGCAGGGCTTTCTTCACGTGCACTCGTCGGCGTGCGAACTGCTCGAGCACTCGCTCGGCATCAAACACAGGATCGAGCGGATCGCGCGCAATGTGCGCCGCCTGGCCCGGAATCAGCGCGTGCTCGCTTCCCCACCCCGCGGCCTCACCGTCGTCGGTCGCGATGAGTTCGTCGAGCGCGAGTGACCCGAAGAGCCGCTGATCGCAAAAGTCGAGTCGCAGCTCGCCGTGCTCGCGAGTGTCGAGCCATGCCCGAACGCGCACGTGGCGGTCATCGGGCTGCTCAAGCGTGCGCAGGAGCATCTGACCGCTCATGCCGAGGTGCCCGAGCAGCGCCGTTGTTGGCGCAATCGCGCCGCCATCGGCCCCCGCGGGCCCAGGATCAAGCGGCACCCACAAGAACTTGCCGCGGCGAGCCGGAGCCCTGAGTGTCGCGCCTGTGAGCCGGGCAGCGAAGTCGTGCGCTGGCGATGCATCACCTGACTGGTGCCGCTTCAGGGCTCGGGAATCGAGCACGTCGACCGAGGCCACCCGCGCACCGTTGACGGCCTGCGCGAGCCCCTGCCGAATGACCTCAACCTCGGGAAGTTCTGGCATCGGGCTAGCGGGCCTTCTGCGGTGAGGTGTCGGGCTCGGCCTGGGAATGATCCGCCGTGTGTTGCGCAACCGTGCGAAGATCGCCAGCCGCGCGCAACTGCTCGATCACGCTGCGGGCCGCGAGAAGCTCGGCGGCCTTCTTGTTCGTTCCAGTGCCCTCGCCGTGAAAGCCGCCCAGGGTGACCTTCGCGGTGTAGAGGCGCTCGTGGTTCGGGCCAGAGCCCTCAACCGCGTACGACGGGAAGCCCTCGCCGCGCGCGACCGCCTCTTCTTGCAGCGTGGTCTTCGGGTCAAAGAGCACAACGAGGTGCTCAATGTTTGCGAAGAGTGGATCGGTGAGCTCACGCACAAAGCGGTCGGCGGCAGCGGGGCCCTCAGAGAGGTACACGGCGCCGATAATTGCCTCGACGGTGTCGGCGAGAATCGAGTCTTTCTCGCGACCGCCCGAGCGCTTCTCGCCGCGACCCAGCTTGATGTGCTCGCCGAGGCCGATCGTGCGGGCAATGCCCGAGAGCGCGTTACTCGAGACGATAGCAGCACGACGCATCGTGAGCTGCCCCTCGGTGAGCGCCGGAAAATCGGTGTAGAGCCGCGAGGTCACCGCGAGGCCCAGCACCGAGTCGCCGAGAAACTCGAGCCGCTCGTTGTGCGGGGCGGCCTTGTGCTCATACGCCCACGAACGGTGCGTGAGCGCGAGATCGAGCAGCTCGGGCCGCACTGTAACGCCGAATGACGCAAGAAAGCCGCCTGGTTCGCTTTGCGAGCCCTGCGGCTTTCTTGTGTTCATCGGCGGGAAGTCATTGTTCCCTGCCATGTGAAGACTTACGCGTCAGCTACGCGACGGCCCTTGTACTCAAGGAAGAGCTCGTTGCCCTGTGCGTCTTCAACCGCACGTGCGCGGTGAGGGAGGCTGTAAACCGTGCGGCCGTTTTCAACGGTCTTCACGAGCTTCGGTGCCTCAGCCTTCCACGCCGAACGGCGGTGACGGGTGTTTGAGCGCGACATTCTGCGCTTGGGAACAGCCATAGTGTTTTCCTCTTACTTGTTCTCGTTGGGGGCGGTTTCACCCTCAACACGTTCATGGTCAGCCTGAAACTCAGCGAGTGCTGCCCACCGCGGATCAATAATCTGCTCGGCATCAGCCACTTCTTCAGCCGTGCGTTTTTCTCCCGTTTCGGGGTTCAACCCCAAGCAATCGGGGCGACACACAGGCTGAAACGGTAGTGCAAGCACTATCGCGTCTCGGAGCGGGGGTTCAAGATTCACGTGATCACCGTGAACCCCGTACTCGTCGGCCTCAGTAGGAGTATACGCGAAGAGCTCAGTAAAATCGACTTTTCCCTTGGCGGCAAACTCCGTGAGGCAGCGCCCACACTCGGCAACATAGCGAATGTCAGCGACGACGGTAGCAAGAATCCCCTCGTGTACTGATTCGAGTCGCATATCGAGGTGGATCGTCTCGCCCTCTGGCACGACGGCGAGCCCCTCTCCGAAGTGCTCGGGGGTCACGACATCGCGCTCACGCTCTCGCATCTCGCCTGGGCGGTGCATGAGGTCGCGAACGTTCTCGAGGTACACGCGATTTGTTTCAGTCACACAATAAGGGTAACTGACATGTCTGGGTGCCCGCCGCGCGCCACGCGGTGCTTGCGGTGTCTGCCGCGGTTACCGTGGCTGTGTTGGCTGGCCTGCGGGGCTGCCATGACTAGTTGCCTTTGCAGCCGCGGCTGGCTGCCTTGCGCGAAATTGTTTGCACTTTCAGGCGAAAAACGGGCGTTTCGAGGGCAAAAGTGCAAACAATTTGATGGGAAGGCGGGAGCCAGAGCCCCAGGGCCGCTAGAGCGAGCGGCGCGGGAGTTTGTCGAGCGCTGCCTTCACCGGCGCGGGCACGTACGGGGTCACGTCACCGCCGAGGGCTGCGACCTGGCGCACGAGCGAGCTCGAGACGTGTGCGTGCTGCGGCTCCGTGAGGAAGAACACGGTCTCGACGTTGGCGAGCGAGCGGTTCATGATCACCATGGGGGTCTCGTACGAAACGTCGATCTGCGAGCGAATGCCCTTGACGAGTACGTTCGCTTCGACCTCGAGGCAGTAATCGACGAGCAGGCCCATCGACCACGAGGTCACCTTGATGTTGCGGCCACGCAGCTCTTCGTCTGCCGCGACCGACTCTTCAATGAGTTTTACGCGCTCGGTAATGGGAAGCATGGCGTTTTTGTCTGGGTTGTGAACGACAACGACATGAACTTCGTCAAAGACGGCCGAGGCTCGACGGATCACGTCGAGATGCCCGTGCGTCACTGGGTCAAAGGAACCTGGAACTACTGCGATCCTGCTCATGCCTCTAGCGTACTGGGCCGCGTCTGAAAGATGCATATGGTTTCAGTGTTTTACACAAGCCCTCTAGGACTTTGTCAGGTTTTCGATGTCGTTTTCGCGACCGGCACGAATAAGCCCCGAAAGCGCGGGAACGCTCGAGAGCTCGGGATCACGGTCAAGCAGCTTCGTGGCGATGTCCCGCGCTCCCGCGATGACTTCGCCGTGTTCTTGCACGCGCAAGAGTTGCAGGCCAGTGTCGGTGCCCGACTGGCGGGCTCCGAGCAGGTCACCCTCGCGCCGCACCTGCAGGTCGTACTCGGCGAGCTCAAAGCCGTCGTTTGTGCTGGCGACGGCCTGAATGCGCTCGCGCGACGAGCTGCCCTGAGGCGCGTAGGTCACGAGCAGGCAGAGGCCCTCGTGTGCGCCTCGCCCCACACGACCACGCAGCTGGTGCAGCTGCGAGACGCCGAAGCGATGCGCGTCACGAATGATCATCATCGAGGCGTTTGGCACGTTCACACCGACCTCGATCACGGTCGTGGCGACGAGCAAGTCGATGTTGCCCGCAGCAAAGTCTTTCATTACGGCGTCTTTGTCGTCGGCAGTCATCGCTCCGGTGAGCGCCGCCATTCGCACGCCACGCAACTCGGGCACACCGCCAAGCATTGCCAGGGTCTCTTCGACGTTGGCGAGCGGCCGCTGCTCACGAACGTCTCCCCCGCCGGGGCCGCTGGACGAACCCGGCCCGCCGGCTGATCCAGGCGCGCCTGCCTGCCCCGTGTCACCGGCCGCCGGGTGCGCGCCCGTCTCTTGCTCGGTCGGCGAGATGGCCGGGCAGACGACGTAGATTTGTCGACCCCGTTCGATCTCTTCTGCGGCGCGCTGCCAGGCGCGATGTTCCCACCGGGGCTGCTCGTCGGTCGGCACAACGTGGGTCACGATCGGCATGCGACCTCGCGGGAGTTGCCGAATCGTCGAAACGTCGAGGTCACCGAAAGCGGTCAGCGCGATGGTTCGCGGAATCGGCGTTGCCGTCATCACGAGCACGTGCGGCGGCCGCTTGCCCTTTTTGCGCAGTGCGTCTCGCTGCTCGACCCCGAAGCGGTGTTGCTCGTCGATGACGATGAAGCCAAGGTCGTGAAACTCGGTGTTGGCGCTCATGAGCGCGTGGGTGCCAACCACGATCTTGGCGTTGCCCGAGACGATGTCGAGCAGCGCGCGCCGTTTCTCTGGCACCGAGAGCTGTCCCGTGAGCAGCGTCGGCCGCAGCGCCTCGGTGAGCTCGGGCCCGAGCGTCTCGGTGATCGACCGCAGGTGCTGGCTTGCAAGCACCTCGGTCGGCGCGAGGAGAGCTGACTGGCCACCGGCGTCAGCAACCTGCAGCATCGCGCGAAGCGCCACGAGCGTCTTACCCGAGGCCACCTCACCCTGCAGCAAGCGGTGCATTGGCTCGGTCTGTGCGAGCCCCTGCTCAATCGCAAGCCCTACCGCGGCCTGGTCGTCGGTCAGGGCAAAAGGGAGCGCGGCGTCGAAAGCCTCGAGCATCTTGCCCGGCCGCTTCGGCCATGCCGCGGTGTTCTGGGAACCAGCGCGACGCTTCGCATCGAGCAGCCCGAGCTGCAGTTCAAAGGCCTCACGAAACAGCATGCTCTCTTTCGCGAGGCGCTGCTCGCCCATGTCTGTCGGCCGGTGGAGCCACTGCATGGCGGTGCCAAAATCGACGATTGGGGCGGCGGTAGCCTCCATCTCACCGTGCTGGGCAGCAAAGAGGGCGCCGGCCTCGGCGCGAATATCGTCGGGCAGCGGATCTTCGACCACGCTCAACAGCGTCAGCACCCGTTCCATCGCCCGCTGGATGTCCCACGACGAGACTTTGCCGGTGGCCGGGTAAATGGGCACGACCTCAGAACGCCAGCTTGAGACGAGCGCCTCACGCTCAGCCTCGTCTTCGCTGATGGTCGTCTCTTCGGTAAAGATTTGGTACTCGGGGTGCGCCAGCTGCAGCGTCGAGCGGTACTCGGTGACCTTGCCCGAGAAGAGGCCTCGCTGGCCCGGGGCCAGCGCCTCTTTGCGCCACGCTTGGTTGAACCAGGTGAGCTTCATCTCGCCCTTACCGTCGGTAATCGTGGCCTCAATGATCGAACCGTTGCGCCGTTGCATGCGCCGCTCGGTCACCTGCACCACCTCGGCGATGACGGTCACGTGCTCGCCAACCGGCAAGCCGCGAATGGGTGTGAGCGCGCCTCTCGGGTCATAGCGGCGCGGGTAGTGCAACACGAGATCAGCCACGGTCGAATAGCCGAAGGCGCGCTCAATGGCCTGCGCCTCCTTCGGCGGCAAAAGCTCTGAGAGCTGGCTGTCGAGCGTGACCTGTTGCATACAGACGATGATACCGACCACCCCTGACGCCGAGAGACACGCGCGGCTTTGTCACCACGAGCCGGTACCATGCCTGTATGACTCGCATCATCTCTGGCAAGGCCGGTTCGCTCAGGCTCGACGTGCCCCAAGCAGGCACACGGCCCACGAGTGACCGCGTGCGCGAGGCGATCTTTTCAGCGCTCGAGGCTTGGAACATGGTTGACGGGGTTCGGGTGCTCGACCTCTTCGCCGGCAGCGGCGCGCTCGGCTGTGAGGCCGCGAGCCGCGGCGCAACGTCGGTCGCGCTCGTTGAGAAGCACCCACCGGCGGCGCAGATCGTGCAACGCAACGTCGATCGACTCGTGACCGCTCTTGGCGGCGACTCGGCCACGCAGCTCACGGTTCACCGGCAAACCGCACGCGCGTTTCTCGACGGCGCGGCCCCATCACTCGAGGGCGCTGCTGACGGGGTGTGGGACGTGGTGTTCGTCGATCCGCCATATGATTTTTCTCAGGGGTTGCTCGCCGAGCACCTCGCGGCAATCGCGCCCTTCGTGTCTCGCGATGGCCTCATCATGGTCGAGCGAAGCACCCGTGACGGCGAGCCAGAGTGGCCAGGCGGCCTGGTGCTCTTCAAAGAGCGCAAGTACGGCGAGACGACGCTGTGGTGGGCCGAGCGAAGCGACCGCGAGCAAAACGATGCAGAAGGGTCTGAGGGCTAAGGCCCATGCCCCACAAATAAAACAGCGCGGCGGGCAACTGAGGGTTACTCAGCTGCCCGCCGCGCGGTCAGTCACGCTTTAGAGTGCGCGAATCGAAGCTGCCTGAAGGCCCTTGGGGCCCTGCTCTACCTCGAACTCGACCTTCTGGTTCTCTTCGAGGCTGCGGTAGCCCGAACCCGTGATCGCGCTGAAGTGTGCGAACACGTCGGCTGAACCATCATCGGGTGCAATGAAGCCGAAGCCTTTTTCAGAGTTGAACCATTTGACGGTGCCTGTAGCCATGTCGTCATTCCTTACTTACTATTGTGGATCACAGATGATCCGATAAACCGAGCCGACGGCGTCGCCACGGGGTCTAAAAAACGAGTGTGAGCGACAACCCTCAGCGAGCGTTCGGCGGGAGCGCAGACGATGCGCTCTAACACGGCGGAACGAGAGCCGGTGAAAGGTAAAGCACTAAAGATGGGTGTATCAATTCATTCAGCCGCCTGCACTCTCTCGAGCAGAAGCGGGTTGTAACTATTCAGTGCGAGTCGACAGAATGATACGCATTGCATCCCCCTGCCAATATCTGGCACCGGTTTCATCTTACACGCAGAAGGGCGCCGGTGTGAATCATTTTTTCATGACTCACACCGGCGCCCTGGGCTAAGGAGTGGAAAAACCTAGCGAGGAAGAACGGTGTACTTCTTCGAGAGGAACTCCTGGATTCCCTCAAAGCCGCCCTCGCGGCCAATGCCCGACTGCTTCATGCCGCCGAACGGAGCCGCTGCATTTGATGCGAGGCCCGTGTTGAGCGCCATCATGCCGCTCTCGAGCTTCTCGATCATGCGGTGGCCGCGGTGAATGTTCTCGGTGAACACGTAGCTGATGAGACCGTACTCGGTGTTGTTCGCGATCTCAACGGCCTCGTCTTCGCTGCTGAAGCGAATAATGCCGAGCAGGGGCCCGAAGATCTCTTCACGCATGATGGCCGACTGCGGTGACAGGTTGTCGACCACGGTGGGCTGGAAGAAGTTTCCGGGGCCCTCAATGATCTCGCCACCGGTAACGACAGTTGCGCCGGTATCGACCGCATCGGCTACGAGGCGCGCGGTGTTCGCCACGGCCTTGTCGTCGACGAGCGCGCCGATGTCGTAGCCCTCTTCAGCGCCACGGCCAACCGAGAGCTGCTTAACGCGGTCAGCGACGCGCGATGCGAACTCATCGGCGAGCGACTCGTGCACGATGAAGCGGTTTGCCGCGGTGCAGGCCTGACCGATGTTACGGAACTTCGCGACCATCGCTCCCTCGACCGCACGGTCAAGGTCGGCATCTTCAAACACGATGAAGGGGGCGTTGCCGCCGAGCTCCATCGAGGTGCGCAGCACGTTCTGAGCGGCTGCTTCGAGCAGCTTCACGCCAACGGGGGTTGAACCCGTGAACGAGAGCTTGCGCAGACGGGTGTCTGAGAGCAGCGCGCTCGACTGAGCGCTCGACTTCGAGGTCTGCACGACGTTCACGACGCCGGCGGGAACGCCAGCCTCTTCGAGCAGCTGCGCGAAGAAGATCGTCGTGAGCGGGGTGAGCTGAGCCGGCTTGATGACCACGGTGCAGCCGGCAGCGAGTGCCGGAGCGATCTTGCGGGTCGCCATTGCGAGCGGGAAGTTCCATGGCGTGATGAAGTAGCACGGGCCGACGGGCATGTGCGACACGATCATGGTGCCGGTGCCCTCGGGGTTGTTACGGTAATCGCCCTGTACGCGCACGGCCTCTTCCGAGAACCAGCGCAGGAACTCGCCACCGTACACGACCTCGCCACGTGCCTCGGCGATGGGCTTGCCCATCTCCATCGACATGAGCAGCGCAAACTCTTCCTTGCGCTCCATGAGCAGGTCAAACGCACGACGCAGAATGTTCGAGCGCTCGCGGGTTGGCGTTGCCGCCCACTCCGCCTGCACTGCTACAGCCGCGTCGAGAGCGCGCACCGCGTCTTCAACGGTCGCGTCAGCGATCTGCTTGATAACCTCGCCCGTTGCCGGGTCGATGACGTCGATGAGCTGACCCGATGCCGAGTCTTGCCATTCGCCTGCGATGCTGAGGCCAGATTGTACGCGGCCCAGCAGCTCTTGTTCTTGTGCAGTAAGTGCCATTGGTATCTGCTTTCTTCGAAGCGCGGGTTACGCGCTTGCCTTCATTGCTTCTGCGATGACACCGAGGCCCTCGAGCAGAAGCTCGTCTGAGATGGTGAGTGCTGGCAGGAAGCGTACCACGTTGCCGTAGGTGCCACAGGTGAGCGTGAGCACACCGTTGTCGGCACAGAACTTCGCGATGTGCGAGGTGAGCGCAGCGTTGGGCTTCTTTGAGCCTGACTCGACGAACTCGACGGCCATCATGGCACCGCGGCCACGAATGTCGCCAACGCGGTCGTCGGTCTTCTGCAGCTCGGAGAAGAAGTCGGTGATGATCGTTTCGATCTTCTGTGCACGCTCGAGCAGACCGTCTTCGAAGTAGGTCTCGATCGTTGCGAGTGCTGCCTCACACGCGATGGGGTTACCGGTGTAGGTGCCACCGAGTCCGCCTGCGTGAGCCGAGTCCATGATCTCTGCACGGCCGGTTACTGCCGAGAGTGGCAGGCCGCCAGCGATGCCCTTTGCGGTGGTTACCATGTCTGCTGCGAAATTTGAGTACTCAGCGGCGAACATCTTGCCCGTGCGAGCGAAGCCGGTCTGCACCTCATCGAGGATGAAGACGACGTTGTTGGCCGTTGCCCACTCCTGGAGTGCGGGCAGGAAGCCTGCGGCGGGCTCGATGAAGCCGCCCTCGCCCTGGATGGGCTCGATGATGATCGCTGCGAGGTTCGCTGCGCCAACCTGCTTCTCGATCTGCGAGATGGCTACCTCTGCCGCGTCTGCGCCTGAGAGCTCGTCGCGGAAGGGGTACGAGGTGGGTACGCGGTATACCTCTGAGCTGAAGGGGCCAAAGCCGTCTTTGTAAGGCATGTTCTTTGCGGTCATGCCCATGGTGAGGTTCGTGCGGCCGTGGTAAGCGTGGTCGAAGACGACGATGCCGTTCTTCTTCGTGTAGTGGCGAGCGATCTTGATCGCGTTCTCCACAGCCTCTGCGCCCGAGTTGAAGAGCGCTGAGCGCTTCTCGAAGTCACCGGGAATGAGCTCGTTGAGTTTCTCGGCTACCTTCACGTAGCTCTCGTAAGGGGTCACGGTGAAGCAGGTGTGGGTGAACTTTGCAACCTGGTCCTGAACTGCCTTCACCACGCGGGGTGCTGAGTTGCCAACGCCGGTCACGGCGATGCCTGAACCGAGGTCGATGAGCGAGTTGCCATCGGCGTCAACCATGACACCGTCGCCAGCGGCAACGGTGAACACCGGGAGGGCAACGCCGACGCCGGCTGCGACTGCGCTGTTCTTGCGAGCGAGCAGTTCTTGCGACTTCGGGCCAGGAATAGCGGTGACGAGCTTACGCTCCTGTGGCAGTGATGGTCCGCCAAGAATTTCAGTCATGATGACCTCCCTAGTGAGTGTGAGTTGTTGATCACGACCAGCGTACGACCAGGCCAGGCACACACCAATGCGCCAGAGTGTCGAAAGCGATAGAATTATTACGACACCCTGTCGATTGCGACACGGGTACCGAAATTCAGTCACGAGCGACACGCCGGAGGCCAACCCACATGCTCACGACCACCCCCACAACGCACCAGCACACGATCACGCTCGGCGACATCATGTCGAGCTACGAACTCGGTCTCGTCATGATCGCCGGCCAGAGCGAAGAGGCGGCTGAAACACCCGTGCAGTGGGTGCACTCGAGCGAGCTAACCGACCCCACCCCCTTCCTCACCCCTCGCACCGTGCTCCTCACGACGGGCAGCCAGTTCACGAATGAGCTGAGCGACGAACAGGCACGCGACTACGTCGAACGACTCAGGGAGGCCGGCGTGAGCGCACTCGGCTTCGCCGTAGAGATCATGCACGATCGCATTCTGCACCCGCTCATCGCCGCCTGCGATGAGACGGGTCTCCCCCTCTTTCGCGTGCCCTACGACACCCCCTTCATCGCCATCACGCAGCTCGCGACACGCCAGATCGCAGCGATCGGTTTCGAGCGCGAACGCTGGAGCCTCGAAACCCAACGCGCCATCTCGCGTGCCGCGTTGCGCAGGCTCGGGCTCACGGCCGCGATCGACGAGCTGGCGACCCGCCTTGATCGCTGGGTCACGCTATCAAATGCGCGGGGGATCCTCATTCATGCCTCTGGTGCGGCCGGTCGCGAGCACACGAGCGCGCCGTGGATCGTCGCCGCCATCAGCGAGATCGGAGAGCGCGGAATACGCGCCAACGTCACTAGGCAACACGAGGGTGAGCGTGTTCACTTACAGACCGTGGGTGGCATCGCTGGGGTGCAGGGCATCATCGCGGTCGAGAGCACGCAGCCCCTTGACCACGCAGAGCACAGCGCTCTTGAGCAGGTCGCAACCCTCGCGGCACTCCACTTCGAGCAGCACCGGCAGCTCTCGTCGGGCCGTTCACAGCTCAAGAGCGCGGTGCTGACGCTCCTGCTGAGCGGCGAGACCGAGACGGCTCACGAGGTGAGCAGCGCGTTTCAACACCACCTTCCCGAACACGACATGGCGCTCTTTTTCTTCGGCGACACCTCGTCGCTCTCGAACGAACGATTCGAGCAATTGCAAACCTTCGCATCGCAACTCACCGAGGTACTGCTTGGCGCGCACGACGAGGGGCTCATTCTCGTGACCCCGCCAAAGCACCGGGCGCGTCTCAGCAGCTTTTGTCAGTCGCTCGGCATCTCTGCGGGGCTCTCGAAGCGGCATCCTCTCGCCGAAATCGACATCGCCCTCACCGAAGCGAGGAGCGCGTACCGTTACGCCAAGATCGACCGCTCTGAAAAAGTCGTGCACAGCTTCGAGGCAGCAATGAGTGAGGGCGTCACGTCACTGCTTCGCGAGAGCGAGAGCGCAGCCGAGCGTGCCCGCGAACTGCTCTGGCCGCTCAGCGAACACGATGCCAGGCACGGCGAGATGCTCACCGCAACCCTCGAAGTATGGCTTGAGCACCACGGCCAAAACAGCCCAGCCGCGAGTCAGCTCGGGGTGCACCGTCACACCGTGGCAAGCCGCATTAAACTCATCGGCGAACTCCTCGGGCGCGACATGCACGACCCCTACGACCGGGCAGACCTACTCGTCGCGCTCTCACTCATCGGTTCTGAAACGGATCCCACCCCGCAGGCTGCACCGGCTCGCCGTTAACGAGCAGCGCCTCACCGCGTTCACGAACCGTCCCGATCGGGCAGAACCCTGGAGGCACGGGCTGTTCTTTGGGAAAGGTCGCGAGAAAGCCGTGGTCTTCGCCGCTGTGCAAAAGCGCACGAAGACTCACCACAACTCCGTCTTGCACGCCAAAGTGTCGCGTGAGGGCCGCTCCATCAAGGTCAATTGTGACGCCGCTTGCTCTGCCGAGCCTTGCGGCGTCAAGCGATAGCCCGTCAGAAACATCCATCATCGCCGTCGCATGAAAGGCACCCGCTTGGAGCCCCGACGCAATCGGGGTGACCGGCGCAAGTTGCGCCCGAACCTCGCGCGGCGCGAACTCCCTCGCTTCTGGCCCGTGAGCAAAGAGGGCAGCGAGACCGAGCGTCGAGAGGCCGAGCTCACCGGCATAGGCGACCTGGTCGCCGACGCGAGCACCGCTGCGCTTCACCGGGGCTTCGCCACGAAGATCACCCAGGGCCGTCACGGCGCACACGAGTTCGCTCGCGTGCGCGAGATCACCGCCCGCCACGGCGCAGCCGGGGGCAACGAGATCGAGCGCGTTTTGCATGCCCTGCGCGATGCCCTCAAGCAGCGAGACCTCGGTGTCATCAGGGCAGGCGAGCGCAATCGTGAGCGCGACCGGAACGGCCCCCATCGCGACAACGTCAGAAAGGTTCGTCATCGCAAGTTTCCAGCCGAGTTCTTCGGGCTGGGTCCAGTCGAGCCGAAAATCGTGGCCCTCGATCATCGTGTCGGCCGTCACAACCGAAGCCCCAGAAAACTCGACCACGGCGCAGTCGTCGCCGGGCCCGAGCGTTACCGCCGATCCGCCTCGAAAATGGGGCAAAATGCGGGCGAGTACCGCGGCCTCGCCGAGCGCTCCAACCGTGTCTGTCATACCCTCAACGCTAGCTCATGAAACGGTTCAGCTTTATGAATTAAGGTTGAGTCGTGCGTCACAGATCATTCACTCCTCTCTTGGCCTCTGCGGGTGCCGCAACCCTCTTCGTGGGGCTTCTCACCGGCTGCTCCGTTCGCGAGGTGCCGATGCATCCAGCCGAGAACGCGAATGACCCGGCGTGCGCCGACGTGATCGTGCGGCTTCCCGACGAAATCGGCGAGCTGAAGCGACGCAACACGAACGCCCAGTCAACCGGTGCGTGGGGAGACCCAGCGGGCGTGCTGCTCTACTGCGGCATCGAACCTTCGGGGCCCACGACCGACCAGTGCGTGAGCGTGAACGGAATCGATTGGATCATGGACGACTCTGAGGCCCCGCTCTTCAGGTTCGAGGCATACGGTCGCGAGCCCGGCCTCGAGATCGTCATCGATTCAAATCTCTCAAGCGGCTCAGTCATCGCCGAGTTCGGCGCCTCAGTATCGCAGCTGCCGCAGGTACGCAAGTGCACCAACGTGAGCGACAGCCTCGACTTCTCGGGTACCTCTGACGAGAACCCGACGGAACCCACCGACGACGCTCCCGCAGAAGACGCTCCCACCGAAAGCGAGTAGCCGCGAGGCTTAGCGCTTGGTATCGAGTGCGAGGTCGATGAGTTCGGTAATGAGGTCAGCATAGGCGAGCCCTGAGTGCTGCCACAGCTGCGGGTACATTGAGATCGGGGTGAAGCCCGGCATCGTGTTGATCTCGTTGAGCACAGGCCCGTTGTCGGTCAGGAAGAAATCAACGCGCGCGAGCCCGTTGCACTGTGCGACAGTGAACGCGAGAATCGCTGCCTCGCTGATGCTCGCGAGCTCAGCATCGGTAACGGGCGCTGGCAGCACGAGGCGCACTCCATCAGAACCCAGGTACTTCGCTTCAAAGTCGTAAAAGTCTTTGCCCTGAAACACGATCTCGCCGAGCGCGCTTGAGGCGCGGGGCAGCTCGCCTTGCCTACCCTCGAGCACGGCGATTTCAACCTCACGGCCCACGATTGCCGATTCAACAAGCACCATGTGATCTTCACGAAACGCGATGTCGAGGGCCTCGGGAAGCCCCTCGGGGCTCGTGACGCGGCTCACTCCGACCGACGAACCAGCGCGCGAAGGCTTCACGAACAGCGGGTAGGTGAGTTCGTCGAAGAGCCCCGTGAGCTCAGGATTGCGGTCGATGTCCATGCGGGTGACGGTGCGCCACGGCGCGACCTGAATACCGGCGGCCTGAAACAGCGTTTTTGAGACGTGCTTGTCCATGCACACCGATGAAGCGAGCACGCCGTTGCCGACGTACGGAATCGAGGTGAGCTCGAGAAAGCCCTGCACCGTACCGTCTTCGCCCCATGGCCCGTGCAGCATCGGAAAGACAACGTCGATCTCGCCGAGCGACTGCACTCCCCCGTGCGGAGCGATGACACGAAGCTCACGCGTGTTCGCTGACTCTGGCCAGACGATTCGTGTTCCGTTATCGTCGAGCGTGCGCAGCGGCTTCTCGTCGAGCGTGAAGGTCATGGTCTCTTCGTCAACGAGCGTAAAGCTGCCCTGCTCGGTGATGCCGACCGGAATGACGTCGAAGCGTTCGCGGTCAATGGCCCGCAGAATGCCGGTCGCGGTGACGCAGCTTACGGTGTGTTCGCTCGAACGACCGCCAAACAGAATGACAACGCGTGTTTTCTTCATCACGATCGCTCCCCCTTGAGTTTCTTCGTAATACGCTTCCAAATGGACTCTTTACCCGTTCCAAGCATAAGCTCTGGGGTTGGCACTCCGTCTTCGGTCGCGAGGTGCGGCCCGAGATTCTCAGGTTTCATCTGCTGGCGTAGCACCATTTGCACCTGTTCGACGATGGGCATCGAGATGCCCCGCTCCTTCGCGATCTCGAGCACGGGCGCGACCGAGGTAATTCCCTCGGCCGTTTGTGACATCTGTTCGCGGGTCTCTTCGAGCGAGTACCCCTGCCCGATGAGCCTGCCAGCGGTGTTGTTGCGCGAAAGCGGTGACTGGCACGTCGCGATGAGGTCGCCGACGCCAGCAAGGCCAGACATTGTGGCCGGGTTACCGCCGAGCCCAACCGCGAACTCGGTCATCTCAGCGAGGCCACGGGTAATAATCGCGGCTTTGGTGTTTTCGCCGTACCCCACCCCATCGACGATGCCGATGGCAAGGGCAATAAGGTTCTTCAGCACGCCGCCAAGCTCGGTTCCAACAACGTCGGTGTTGACGTAGCTGCGAAAGTAACTCGTCGTGCAGGCAATCGCAACCTCTTGCGCCACGTTCTCGTCAACGCACGAGGCCACCGCTCCAGTCGGCTGTTCCTTGGCAATCTCGAGCGCAATGTTCGGCCCTGACACGACCGCAATGCGCTCTGGTTCGAGGTGCAGCGTGTCTTCGATGACCTCAGACATGCGCAGGTTCGTCTCGCGCTCGATGCCCTTGATGAGGCTCACGAGCACCGCGGTGTGGTGCAAGAATGGCTCAATATCGAGCAGCGTCTGGCGAAACGACGAACTCGGTACCGCTAAGAAGACGAGCTGAGCACCGCGCAGCGCATCCTGCAAATCCTGTGTCGCTTTAAGCGTCTTCGGCAGGTTGATGCCCGGCAGGTACTGGCTGTTGCGCTTGCCCACCTGAATCTCTTGCGCGACCTCGTGACGCCTTGCCCAAACCGTCACGTCGTTCCCAGCGTCGGCGAGCACCTTTGAGAAGGTCGTGCCGAAGCTGCCAGCACCGATCACGGCGACCTTGCGGCCAGCATTTCTCTGGGCAGGTTTCTGCGGTTTTTTCTGGGTTGTATTACTCACCGGTGCGCTCCGTTGGTTCGGTGGGCTCGCCGCCGAAGCGGCCAGTCTCACTCTGCCCGCGGGCACTCGGGTTCCATCTGGTCTCGGGCGCTTCTTCGCCGCGCAGCTCAGAAAGCAGCTTCGCGATCTCATTCATGAGCTTCTCGGTTGCACGAGTGACCGTTTTCTGGTCAATGTGCTGCCCCTCAAACTCAGAAAGATCGAGCGGATCACCGATCGCGATCGTGATGCGTTTGCGCGGGAAGGGCCGAATTTTCTTGCCGTAGCGTGGCATGAGCTCCTGGGTGCCCCAGTGAGCAACCGGGTAGATCGGAATGCCGCCCTCGAGGGCGAGCCTGACCGCTCCCGACTTTCCGCGCATAGGCCAGAGGTCTGGGTCGCGGGTGAGGCTTCCCTCGGGGTAAATGATCACGCAGGCATCGCGCTGAATGAGCTCTGCCGCGGCCCCCATGGGGTTACCGTCGCCCGTGCTGCCGATAATGCCAGAACGGTCGACCGGAATCTGACCCGAGGCGTTGAGCAACCATTTCACCACGGGAATCTTGAACAGGCTCGCCTTCGCCATAAAGCGTGGCAGCCTGCCCATGTGCCAGGTCATGGCCCCGATGACGATCGGATCAATCTCGCTGTAATGGTTCGGCGAGAGAATGAAGGCACCCTTTTGGGGAATCTTCGAGTTCGGCGTAAAACGGTACTGCACCATGAGACTCCACAGTGGCAGGACGAGTGAGGCCAGGAGCCAAAAGAAACTCGGTTTCTTTTTTTCTGCTGACCATCGGCTCCGTATTTTGACCGTTTCTACCATGACATCCATTATCGCCCGAGGGTGCCCCCTCACGGGGCATGACTCCCCTAGCCCTCGTAAATAAAGTCTGCGCCAAGCAGGCGAAGCTTCTCAATAAAGTTTTCGTAGCCTCGCGAGATGATGCCAAGGTTGGTGACCTTCGTCTGCCCCGTCGCGGTCAGCGCGGCGATGAGGTGGCTGAAGCCACCACGAAGGTCAGGAACCTCGATGTCAGCGCCCGTGAGCGGTGTTGGCCCCGTGATCACGGCGGCTTGCTCGAACTCACGACGGTTCACGCGGCGAGAGGGGTCACCGAGACCCTCCTTGTACACCGTAATATCGGCACCCATCATGTTGAGCGCATCGGTGAAGCCGAAACGGTTTTCGTACACCGTCTCGTGAATCGTCGAGGTACCGATCGCCTGGGTCAGCGCGACAACGAGCGGCTGTTGCCAGTCGGTCATGAAGCCAGGGTGTACGTCAGTCTCGATGACGACGGGCTTGAGGTCGCCGCCCGGGTGGTAGAAGCGAATGCCGTCATGCTCGACGTCAAAGTCGCCGCCGACCTTGCGGAAGACGTTGAGGAAGGTCATCATCTCTTCCTGCTTCGCGCCCTCGATGTATACGTCGCCCTTCGTCGCGAGAGCCGCTGCAGCCCAGCTGGCAACCTCGTTACGGTCGAAGATCGCGTCGTGGCGGTAGCCACGCAGCTTCTCAACGCCCTCGATGAAGATCACACGGTTTGGCTCGATGCTGATGATCGCGCCCATCTTCTGCAGGATACAGATGAGGTCGACGATCTCTGGCTCGATAGCCGCGTTCCGAAGCTCGGTCGTGCCCTCAGCGAGCACGGCCGTGAGCAGCACCTGCTCGGTTGCACCAACCGAGGGGTACGGCAGCTCGATGTTGGCGCCCTTGAGCCCGTTGGGGGCTTCAAGGCTAATGCCCATGGGCTGCTTCTCGATCACGGCGCCGAAGGCACGGAGCGCGTCGAGGTGAAAATCAATGGGACGGTCGCCGATGCGGCAGCCGCCCAGGTCAGGAATGAACGCCTCACCCAGGCGGTGCAGCAGCGGGCCGCAGAACAGGATGGGAATGCGTGACGAACCGGCGTGCGCATCAATGTCGGCTTTATGGGCCACCTCGACGTTCGTGGGGTCGAGGCGCCACTCGCCTGACTCACCGCGGGTCACGAGAACCCCGTGCAGGGCGAGGAGCCCGGCAACGACTCGTACGTCAGAGATGTTCGGAACGTTCGTGAGAACGCTCTCTGAGTTGCCAAGCAGCGATGCGACCATCGCCTTGGTCGCGAGGTTCTTAGCCCCACGAACCTTGATGCGCCCCTTCAAGGGGCTCCCACCATTGATGATGATCTCATCAGAGGTGAGGCCTACGCGTGCAGCCGCCTTTTTTGAGTCGAGCTGCAAGCCAGCCTTGTCTTCGTTGGTCACGCAAACTCCTAGCTTGTATGTGCGGGTAACGTTTTCGGCATCCACGCTGGTCGTGTTGCCTCAAAGTCTGTGATCGCTTGCTCGTTGCGAAGCGTCAAAGAAATGTCGTCGAGCCCTTCAGTGAGACGCCATTGAGTGTAGTCATCGATATCGAACGGAACCACAAGGTTACCTACACGAACCTCACGGTCTTCTAGGCTGACTGTCAGCTTCACGCCGGGTTCAGCCTCAATGACCTGCCAGATCTTCTCAATGTCGGCCTCGTTCACCTGGGCCGCGAGCAGCCCCTGCTTGCCTGAGTTGCCTCGAAAGATGTCACCAAAACGTGATGAGAGCACGACCTTGAACCCGTAGTCACGCAGCGCCCATACGGCGTGTTCGCGCGACGAACCGGTTCCAAAGTCAGGGCCAGCAACGAGAATCTGTGCTCCCGCGTATGCCGGCTGATTCAGCACGAAGGTCTCGTCGTCTCGCCAGCGCGAGAAGAGTGCGTCGTCGTAGCCAGTCTTGGTAACCCGTTTCAAGAATTCGGCGGGAATGATCTGGTCGGTATCGACGTTCGAGCGGCGCAAAGGGACCGCTACACCGTCAAAGGTCACAAACTTTTCCATGGTTATGCTCCCTGCTTCTCGTGGCGGTTACCCTGTGCTGCATCTTGCTCAAGATCCCACGGGCTCGAAAGCGTGCCGCGAATGGCGGTTGCTGCGGCAACGAGTGGTGAGACAAGGTGCGTGCGACCGCCCTTACCCTGGCGGCCTTCGAAGTTACGGTTCGAGGTCGAGGCACAACGCTCGCCCGGCTCAAGCTGGTCGGGGTTCATGCCGAGGCACATCGAGCAGCCAGCGAAGCGCCACTCAGCGCCGAACTCTTCGACAATCTTGTCAAGGCCCTCGGCCTCGGCTTCGAGTCGCACGCGGGCTGAGCCCGGCACAACCATCACGCGCACTCCCTCGGCCTTCTGCTTACCCTTGATGATGCTCGTGAACTCGCGCAGGTCGTCGAGGCGGCTGTTGGTGCACGACCCCATGAACACCACGTCAACCGGAATCTCCTTCATCGGGGTTCCTGGCTCGAGATCCATGTACTCAAGCGCGCGCTCGGCGTTCGACCTGGCGTTCAGATCTTCAATCGACTCGGGGTGCGGCACGGTGTCGCTGAGCAGTACGCCCTGCCCCGGGTTGGTGCCCCAGGTCACGAATGGCTCGAGCGCGCTCGCGTCGATGAACACCTCTGCGTCGAACTCTGCCCCCTCGTCGGTCTTGAGGGTCTTCCAGTACTCCACGGCAGCGTCCCAGTCGGCACCCTGCGGTGCGTGAGGCTTGCCCTTGACGTACTCGAAGGTCTTCTCGTCGGGAGCGACCATACCTGCTCGGGCGCCTGCCTCGATCGACATGTTGCACATGGTCATACGACCATCCATCGACAGCGAGCGGATCGCCGAGCCGCGATACTCAAGCACGTAGCCCTGACCGCCACCGGTTCCGATCTTGGCAATGACAGCGAGAATAATGTCTTTGGCCGTAACGCCGGGGCGCAACTCGCCTTCGACATTAATGGCCATCGTCTTGAACGGCTTCAACGGCAGCGTTTGCGTGGCCATGACGTGCTCGACCTCGCTCGTGCCGATGCCGAACGCGAGCGCACCGAAAGCGCCGTGGGTTGAGGTGTGGCTATCGCCACACACCACCGTGATACCGGGCATCGAGAGGCCGAGCTGCGGGCCAACGACGTGCACAATGCCCTGCTCAGCGTCACCGAGCGAGTGCAGTCGAACACCGAACTCTTCGCAGTTCTTGCGCAGGGTATCGACCTGCAGGCGGCTCGTGAGATCAGCGATCTGGCGCGTGATGTTCATCGTAGGCGTGTTGTGGTCTTCGGTCGCGATCATGTGTTCGACCCGGCGCAGTGGCCTGTCGGCGACCCGCAGCCCATCAAATGCCTGAGCGCTCGTCACCTCGTGAATGAGGTGCAGGTCGATGTAGATGAGATCTGGCTCGCCGTTCTCGCCCTTCACAACAGTGTGATCATTCCAGAGCTTCTCAGCGAGCGTCAACGGCTTCGCAGTTGCAGTCATGCGTTTTTCCTTCATATTCGTAGCGTTCTAGCCAGAACTATGCCCCGCGACAGGGTTGGCCAGTGAGCTAGAACCTGTCGCGGCAATGAAGAAGCCGCTGTACCATACCGAAGATTCTAGCACTCGCTAGGTGCGAGGTGCGCCGCGGCCGCGGCGCGATCCGCTCTCACGGTCTTCGCGACGCACTTTCACAAGGCTCGCGATCGTCGCTACCAGCATCGCGACGACGATGAAACCGAGCGACACAAGCGTCGAGATTTCAGGGACCGCAACAGCCTCGCCGCCGTTAATGAACGGGAGCTCGTTCTCGTGCAGGGCATGCAGCACGAGCTTCACACCAATGAACGCGAGAATCGCAGCGATGCCGTACTTGAGGTACTCGAGACGCTCAAGCAAACCGCCGAGCAGGAAGTAGAGCTGCCTGAGGCCCATGAGCGCAAAGACGTTCGCGGTGAAGACGATGAAGGGGCTCTGCGTGATGCCGAAGATCGCGGGAATCGAGTCGAGCGCAAAGAGCAGGTCGGTACTGCCGAGCGCGACGAAGACGAGCAGCATGGGCGTGACGTAACGCTTGCCATCGATGCGCGTGAACATGCGACCGCCGTCGTACTCGTCGGTGTATGGCAAGACCTTCTTGACGAGGCGCACGAGCAAGCCGTCTTTGACGGGTCCCTCCTGCTCAGGCTTAACCTGCTGCCAGGCTGTCCATACGAGCCACGCGCCAAAGATGAAGAAGACCCAGATGTAGCGCTGAATAAGCGCCGCCCCGGCGAGAATAAAGATGCCTCGAAAGATGAGGGCGAGCACGATGCCCACCATAAGCGCGCGTTGCTGGTACTCGTACGGCACCTTGAAGCTCGAGAGAATGAGCACGAACACAAACAGGTTATCGATGCTCAGGCTGTACTCGGTGAGCCAACCGGCCAAGAACTCGGTGCCGTGCTGAGCATCGCCCAGCCAGAACATGCAGCCGGCGAACACGAGGGCGAGCATCACATAGACACCGACCCAGAGGCTCGCCTCGCGCATGGTCGGCACGTGGGGACGTTTGATGATGAGCAGCAGGTCGACGATAAGAATGCCGACGAGCACCACCATCGAGATGATTTCAAAGGGAAGCGGGAGAACAGAGGTCACGGTTGTGAAGCCTTTCGGTTTTGCACCGAAGGTCTCTCCCCGACAGGCCTGGCCTGTCGCACCGCACCGGATCTCCACCAAGGATCACGTACTGACGACGCGGTGTTTCTGGGATACTCCCCTTCACCCTCACGATCATACCCGATGAGACCGAGAGACTCACCCCGCTCTCTGGCGATCACGCTCAGCGAGCGGTCACGCTGTCAGTGCGCGGTGAAAACAGAAAAGGAACCGTGTCGAAACACGATTCCTTTTCTTTGTGGTGACCCCAGCGGGATTCGAACCCGCGTTACCGCCGTGAGAGGGCGGCGTACTAGGCCGCTATACGATGGGGCCTCACCTGCTGTTCTGTTTGGAACAACAGAGATAATCTTTACACAGATTAAAAGGCTGCGCAAATCGAAACCCCGTAGGCGCTCGCACGGGCGTGTCGCGGCATGCGAGTAGCATGAGAAGTGATGAACGAGATCAGCGTAATGATGCCTGTTGGCGAGCCTTATGTCGCCACAACGTTCGACATTGCTGGGCTTGAGTGGTGGGCGTTGCTCTTACTGTGCATCGCTGCCTTTGCCGCGGGGTGGATCGATGCCGTGATCGGCGGCGGCGGTCTCATCCAGCTGCCCGCTCTGCTCCTCGTTCCCGGCCTCTCGCCGGTGCAGGCGCTCGCGACGAACAAGTTGGCGTCGGTTTTTGGGACGGCGACGAGCAGCATCACCTATGCGAGAAAGCTCCGCCCGAAGCCTCGCGAGGTCGCCCCCATGGCGATCGCGGCTTTCTGCGCAGCGATCGCGGGAGCCTCACTCGCCGCTTCCCTGCCCGCCGAGGTCTTTACGCCAATCATTGTCATCGCTTTGATCGTCGTGCTGCTCATCACGCTCCTAAAGCCTTCGCTCGGTGCGGTCACCCGCATCAAGCACACGGGCAACCGAAGGCTCCTCATCAGCCTCGCCATTGGTATCGTGATCGGTTCATACGATGGCCTGCTGGGCCCCGGCACTGGCACGTTTCTCGTGATTGCCTTGGTCGCCTGCATTGGTCTGAACTTTCTTCAGGCGAGCGCGCAGGCAAAGATCGTGAACTTTGCCACGAATCTCGGCGCCCTGGTGTTTTTCATTCCGCTGGGCGCCGTGATGTGGAAGCTCGGCATCAGTCTCGCGATCGCAAACGCAATCGGGGGCTTTCTCGGTGCCCGCACCGCCATGTCGCGCGGTGCTCGCTACATTCGCATCGTGTTCGTGTGCGTGGTTACGGCCCTTATCATCAAACTCGGGTGGGATGTCTTCTCTGGGTAATCAGCTTCGAGTAAGCGGGCCTCGATATGCCCTCTTAGTCTTCTGACGACGAGTCTGCCTCGAGCGCGGCCTGCGCCCCCTCGCCGGCAAGTGCCTCGTCGGCTAAGTCGTCGACGAGCCCCTCGAAGACCTCGCTACTGCTCTCGACCTCGTACGTCTCGACATCGCGCAGCTTGCGCTCGACTGCGCGAGTGCGACGCCCGGCCATCTCAACCGTGTTCTGGGCGGTCTTGAGCTGTTTGCCGAGCTTGTCCCAGACGTCGCCGTACTTCTTGAATTCGGCCTTCGCTTCGCCGAGCACCTGCCAGACCTCAGAGCTACGCTTCTCAATCGCGAGTGTGCGAAAGCCCATCTGCAAGCTCGTGAGAATCGAGCCCAGGGTTGTCGGGCCCATGATCATGACGCGCAACTCTTGCTGGAGCTTGCTCGCGAGCCCTGGCCTGCGCACTGCCTCAGCAAAGAGCCCCTCGGTCGGCAGGTACATGATGGCAAAGTCTGTGGTGAATGGCGGCTCAATGTACTTCGTTGAAATGAGCTTGGCCTGATCGACCAGCACCCGCTCGAGCACCTTCGTCGCTTTTTCGATGGCCTCGAGATCGCCAGCATCTTGAGCATCGAGCAGCCGCTCGTAGTCTTCCTGCGGAAACTTCGAGTCGATCGGCAGGTAGATGGGCTCATCGCGGTCGCGGCCTGGCATTTTGATGGCAAACTCGACGCGCTCCTGTGAGCCAGGCTTGACGGCGACGTTCTCTTCATACTGCTCGTGGGTCATGAGGTCTTCGAGCTGCCTCGCGAGCTGCACCTCACCCCAGCCACCACGGCTCTTCACGTTCGTGAGCACGCGCTTGAGCCCGCCAACGTCTGAGGCCAGGTTCTGCATCTCGCCGAGCCCCTTCTGTACCTGTTCAAGCCGCTCGCTCACGAGCGTGAACGACTCACCGAGTCGCTTTTCAAGCGTGCCCTGCAACTTCTCGTCGACGGTGAGGCGCATCTGCTCAAGCTTCTTCTCGTTGCCGTCACGAAGCTTGTCGAGCTCGGTGCGCAGCGACTGCTTGAGCTCTTCCTGTTTCGCCTCGTTGCTCGCGGTCAGCGCCTGAACCCGCTGCGCGTTCTCGTCGAGCGCCGTTTTGAGGGTCTTCACGAGCCGTTCATTGAGCGACTGGTCGAGGAGCTCTCTCAGCTCACGGTTGTTGGCGACGCGTGCCTCGCGCTCACGAGCGAGTTCGCGAGATTGAGCCTCACTGCCCTGCTGCACACGCGCCGTGATTTCCTGCTGCGAAAGCGAGAGCGCCTGCTGGAGCTCGGCTCGCTGCACCGTCGACTCGGCGCGCAATTCGGCGCTCACACGCTGAAAGCCCTCGGCGACCTCACCCGCTGCTGACTCTCCCTTACCACCGCCGGTACGACTCACGACCAGGGCGATCAGGGCGCCGAGCACGAGCAGGTTAACAACCGACAACACGATGAGCACCGTTTGCATGTGACCTCATTTCTTTTCGATAGCAACACGGTATCTCACGCCTCTGACATTGTGTTCGCGCCGCCCCTCTTTAAGCCTTCTCGAGCCAGAACTCTGACCCTTGCATTGGGCTTCACACACCGCATTCACTCTCGCGTAGGCTTGCAGGGTGACGACGATGAAGAGTTTTGCCTCAGACAATTACGCGGGTGCCCACCCGGCGGTGCTTGACGCCGTGATCGACGCGAACAGCGGCCATGCCCCCGCATACGGCGATGACCCGTGGAGCGAGCGCCTCAGCGAGGTCATGCGTGGTCACTTCGGCGAGCGGGCGGTCGCGCTGCCGGTATTCAATGGCACCGGAGCGAACGTCGTGGCGCTCCAGGCTGCACTGCCCCGCTGGGGCGCGGTCATCTGCGCGACGAGCGCCCACATTAACGTCGACGAGGGCGGCGCCCCCGAGCGGGTGGGCAACCTCAAACTCTTGGGCGTCGAAGCACCCGACGGCAAGCTCACCCCCGAACTCGTCGAGCGCGAGGCGTGGGGTTGGGGCACGGTGCACCGCGCCCAGCCGCTCGTGGTTTCGATCTCACAGACCACGGAGTTTGGCACCTGTTACTCCCCCGACGAGATTGCCGCGCTCGCCGAGCAGGCCCACAGCCTCGGCATGGCACTGCACGTTGATGGCTCGCGCATCAGCAACGCAGCAGCGCACCTAGGAGCATCCCTACAAACGCTGATAACCGACACCGGCGTCGATCTCCTGAGCCTCGGCGGCACGAAAAACGGGCTCCTCGGGGCCGAAGCCGTCGTGGCGCTCAACGAGGAGTTCGTGCCTGGGCTGCCATACGTGCGCAAGCTCAGCATGCAGCTCGGCTCGAAAATGCGGTTCCTCTCGGCCCAACTCGTGGCGATGTTCGAGGGAGACCTGTGGATCACCTCGGCCGCTCACGCCAACGCCATGGCCCAACGCTTGCACGCTGGCCTCGCCTCACTCGCCTCCGAGCAACCCGGGTTCGCGCTGCTGCACCCGGCAGAGTCGAACGCGGTGTTCGCCAGGGTTCCGGCCGAGGCAGCCGCGCGTGCCAGGGCCGTCTACCCCTTCTACGACTGGCCGGGAGGCGAATCGCAGGTTCGGCTCATGTGCTCGTTCGACACGACCGAGGCCGAGGTCGACCACCTGCTCGAGCTGTTCGCTGGGCGCCCATAGAGGGCACAGCACACGGCTCGGCATGCAGCCTGAAGAGTGATCAGTCGTTCTTCGGAGCTTCAGCGCGGGTAATGATCGCGCGTGCGTGCCGCAGCACCGGCTCGTCGATCATCTGCCCCTCGAAGCGAAACACGCCGTGCTCGCTCTCGGCACGCCCGAGCACGCGCTCGGCCCAGCCGGTCGCCTCGTCATTTGGCCGGTACGCCTCGCGCACCACCTGCACCTGGTTCGGGTGAATGCAGGCGGTCGCTCGAAAGCCCGATGCCGCGGCCTCTTCTGCCTCAGCGCGAAGCCCGTCGAGGTCGGGAATGTTCATGAACACCGCGTCGATCGTGGCTTTGCCCTCGGCAGCCGCCGCGACGAGTACCCGGGAGCGCGCGTGCCTGGCGACCGCGCGATACTCTCCGTTCGCAAAGCGACTCGAAGTACCGCCAATCGATGCCACGAGATCTTCTGCGCCCCACATGAGTGCAGTCACGTTGTCGAGCGCCGCAATCTCGGGGGCTGCCTGCACACCCCTGGCGGTCTCGAGCAACGGAATGAGCTCGTAGCTTCGCGGCACCTCGTCGAGACTCATGGCACTCTCGGCCTTCGCCACCATGACGGTGCGGTAGGCGGTGCGCGCGATCACGGCGAGGTCGGCGCGAAACGCGTCGGTTCCAGCCGGGTTCACCCGCACGATCACGCGGGCAGGGTCGAGGTCGCTCTCTCGCAACGCCTGCCTCGCCGCCTCTTTCGCCCCGGGCAGTACCGCGTCTTCGAGGTCGATGATCACGGCATCAGCACGGTCGTGCGCCTTGCTGTACCGTTCGGGCCGATCCGCCGGGCAAAAAAGCAGTGCCGGGCCATAGTTAAATTCCATCATCGCTGTTCTCCCTCGTATCTATTGTGTCTCTGAGCATCGAAATTACCCGTCTCCTGGCGCTCCGGTCTGAGGCGCGCAGAGCACCAGCACGGTTCGACGCGCGGTCGCGACAATCACCCCGTCTTGGTTGCGGCCCGTGTGCTCGATCACGCAGATGCCGTTGCCGGGCCTGGAGCCCGAAAGACGTTTTTCGCGGATCCTGCTCTCGGTGTAAAGCGTGTCACCGACAAAGAGCGGGTGCACGAAACGAATATCGCCGAGCCCAAGCTGCGCCACGAGCGTTCCCTGCGTGAGTTGCGCGACTGAGCTCCCGACCATGGTTGAGAGGGTCCACATCGAGTTCACGAGCCGCTCACGAAAAGGCTCCTGCGTCTCGGCAAACGCCGCATCGAGGTGCAGCGCCTGCGTGTTCATCGTGAGCGTCGTGAAGAGCACATTGTCGGCCTCGGTAACCGTTCGGCCCGGTCGGTGCTGGTACTTCGCGCCGAGTTCGAACTCTTCGAAGAAGAGGCCTCGCTGAACAATCTCGGTCATGGTCATGCCCTCTCTGAGAGTTGAAGCGACCTCGCGATGAGCATGAGCTGAACCTCGCTCGTGCCCTCGCCGATCTCAAGGATTTTCGAGTCGCGGTAGTGCCTGGCAACGACGAACTCGTTCATAAAGCCGTTGCCACCAAAGATCTGGGTTGCGTCGCGCGCGTTGTCCATCGCCGCGTCGCTCGCCGTCAGTTTCGCCATCGCGGCCTCGGTCGCGAAGGGGCGCCCCGCGTCGCGAAGCCTCGCCGCGTGCTGCCAGGCGAGCCTCGCCACGTGCACCCGCTGTTTCATGCGCGCGAGCGTGAACTGGGCGTTCTGCCGCGTCGCGAGCGATGAGCCGAACACCGTACGCTGCTTCGCGTACTCGGTCGCCGCTTCGAGGCATCCCTCGGCAGCGCCCGTCGAGAGCGCCGCGATCGCGATGCGTCCCTCGGCGAGCGTGCTCAAGAAGTGAGCGTACCCGCGCCCCTCGGCTCCCAGCAGGTTGTCGTACGGGACCCTCGCCCCGTCGAGCGTGAGCGGGTGCGTGTCTGAGGCGTGCCAGCCGACCTTGTCGTACGGGGGCTCGACCGTGAACCCGGGGGTGCCGTTCGGGACGATGATCGTTGAGATTTCTCGCTTGCCGTCGCGCTCGCCTGTGACTGCGGTCACCGTCACAAACCTCGTGATCGGGGTGCCCGAGTTCGTAATGAACTGCTTGCTCCCCGACACCACCCATTCGTCACCCTCGCGCACGGCCCTCGTGCGCGTTGCGCCTGCGTCAGAGCCGGCCTCGGGTTCGGTGAGCCCAAAGCCCGCGAGTGCCTTTCCCGAGAGGAGGTCAGGCAAGAGCTCCTGCTTCTGTTCCTCTGAACCAAACTGGTACACGGGCATGGCACCTAAACCCACAGCGGCCTCGAGCGTGATCGCGATCGACTGGTCAACCCTGCCGAGCGCCTCGATCGCGAGACACAGTGCGAAGTAATCGCCTCCCTGGCCGCCGTAGGCTTCGTCAAAGGGCAACCCGAAGAGGCCGAGCTCGCCCATCTGGGCCACGACGCTCATAGAGAGAGTTTTCGTGCGGTCGGCCTCGTAGGCCTGCGGCGCGACGACCGAATCGGCAAAGTCGCGCACCATGGCGGCGAGTTCACGCTCTTCGGCGCTGAGATCGTGCATCATCGGGTCTCCTCATCTTCTGCGTGCCCGTCAGCTTCGACGAGCGCCACCTGTTGCCCGCGGCTCACCTGGTCGCCGAGAGCAACCAGGAGCCTGACGGTTCCTGCGTGTGGTGCGAGCACGGGGTGTTCCATCTTCATTGCTTCAATTGACACGAGCGGCTGTCCCTGCTCGACCCTGGCGCCCTCGGTCACGTGCTCGTTTGAGACGCGTCCTGGCATGGGAGCCTCGCAGTGGCCAGCAACGGCCCTCACATTTTCGGTGAGCGAGGCGAGCGTTCGTTCCCTGCGCGTACGCACCACAAAGCGCCACGAGGCACCGTCTCGCCCCGCCCAAAACGCGGGTGCGGCTTCGCTCTCGCCCTCAACCACGGGTTCTTGCACAACAACCACGCTCGCATCGCTGCCGAGCGTTGCCTCGTGCTCTGAACCGGTCTCGTCGAGCAACGTGAAGCTTTCGAGCCCGGCACTCGTTGCCCCGCGCACCTGGAATCGGCCGTGAAGCCTCCCCCACGGCGTGGCACTCTCGCCCGACGGGGTGGCAGCGCGGCTCACCGCAGCGAGCACACCCTCGTCGGGGTCGAGCACGGCAAAGGGCAACATCGTCTCGATGAGCCCCGTGTCGATCTCGCCAGCGCGCACGCGCTCGTGTTGCAGCAGCGCGCGCAAAAAGCGGATGTTCGTCTCTAAGCCGAGCACGGTGGTCTCGCCGAGCGCCCGGTCGAGCCGCGAGAGCGCCTCGCCCCGGGTTTGGGCGAAGGCGACCACCTTCGCGATCATGGGGTCGTACGAGGCCGAGACGGCATCGCCCTCGCCCACGGCAGCATCAACACGCACCCCGCGAGGTTCATGCCACGCGAGCACCCGCCCCACCGAGGGGAGGAAGCCCCGTTCGGGCGACTCGGCATACACTCGCGCTTCAACCGCGTGCCCCACGGGCTCGAGCGAGAAGGCCGCCCTCACACCGGTTTCTGGGTCGATAACCTCGGTAAAGCGCGCCCCGCTCGCCTCAAGAAACTGCAGAACGTCTTCACCAGCAGCGGTGCGCACCTGCAACTCGACGAGGTCGACTCCCAGCACCGCCTCAGTAACGGGGTGCTCAACCTGCAAGCGCGTGTTCATCTCGATGAAAAAGAAGCTTTCGGGGTCATCGGCATCGACCAAGAATTCGACGGTGCCAGCTCCCGCGTAGTCAACACTCGCTGCGGCCCGAGCTGCGGCGAGCGCCATGCGCTCACTCGTCTCGGCCGAGATGCCACCCGCGTTCGGAGCCTCCTCGATGACCTTCTGGTGGCGCCTTTGCAGCGTGCACTCCCGCTCACCGAGCACGAGCATATCGCCGCCCGCGGTGCCAAACACCTGCACCTCGATGTGCCTGGGCCGCTCGATGAGCCTCTCGAGCAGCATGGTTTCATCGCCGAACGCCGCGCTCGCGACCCGCCTCGCCGACGCAAGCGCGCCGGGCAAATCGTCCAGCGCTCGAACGATCTCCATGCCTTTGCCACCACCGCCAGCACTCGGTTTGACCAGCAGCGGTAGGCCGATCTCTTGCGCACGGTCAGCAACCTCTGCGTCGCTCAACCGCTGGCCCTCGGGCGTCGTGTCGGCGAAACCCGGCACCTCGGGCACCCCGGCCTCGGCGAGGTGCCCGCGAGCACGAACCTTGTCGCCCATGACGTCGAGCGCCCTCGTACCAGGCCCGATGAACACGAGCCCTGCCTCGGCGCAGGCGGTCGCGAAGGCCGCGTTTTCAGAGAGAAAACCGTAGCCCGGGTGAATCGCCTGGGCCCCGGCCTCAAGAGCAGCTTTGATGACCGCGTCGCCTCGCAAGTACGACTCGGTTGCGGGGTCTGGCCCGATGCACACCGCCCTATCGGCCTCGCGCACGTGCGCGGCACCCGCGTCGCCCTCGCTATACACCGCAACAGTGGTCACGTGAAGGGCCGAGAGGGTGCGCATGATGCGCCTCGCGATCTCGCCCCGGTTGGCAATCAATACCGTATGAAACATGGCGGTCACATCCTAAAGAGGCCGAAGCGTGGCTCTGGCAGCGAGGTTCGCGAGACGACGTCGAGCGCCATGCCGAGCACGTCGCGTGTCTCGTCTGGGTCGAGTATGCCGTCGTCCCACAGCCTCGCCGTGGCATAGTACGGCTCGCCCTGCGTCTCGTACTGCTCGCGCACGGGCCGCTCGAACTCAGCGCGTTCTTCGGGACTCCAGCGCTCGCCCCGCGCCTGCAACTGGTCTTCTTTGACGGTCGAGAGCACCTGGGCTGCCTGCGATCCGCCCATCACCGAGATGCGGCTCGCGGGCCATGACCAAAGGAACCTTGGTGAGTAGGCTCGGCCGCACATCGAGTAGTTGCCGGCGCCGAACGATCCGCCAATAATGATCGTGAGCTTCGGCACGCGCGTCGTCGCGACCGCCGTCACCATCTTCGCGCCGTGCTTGGCGATACCACCTGCCTCGGCGTCCTTGCCCACCATGAAGCCCGTGATGTTCTGCAAAAAGAGCAGCGGAATGCCCCGCTGATCGCACAGCTCAATAAAGTGAGCCCCCTTGAGCGCCGACTCGGCGAACAGCACGCCGTTATTGGCCACGATGCCCACCGGATGGCCGTGGATCGCGGCAAACGTCGTCACCAGCGTCTCGCCGTACTCCCGTTTAAACTCGCTCACGCTGCCCGCGTCGACGAGTCGTGAGATCACCTCGCGCACGTCGTACGGTTCGTTCACGTCGACCGGAACGACACTCGTGAGACTCCCCTCGACCGCAGGGGCTTTCGGCGGCTGCACCGCCCAGGCCGGGCTCGGTTGCTCAGGCAGCGTGCGCACCATGTCACGCAGAATCTCGAGCGCGTGCTCGTCGTTGTCGGCGAGGTGATCGACCACGCCAGAAACCCGCGCGTGCAACTCGCCACCGCCGAGCTCTTCGGCCGAAACCTGCTCGCCAATCGCGGCCTTCACGAGGGGCGGGCCGCCAAGAAAAATGGTGCCTTGCTCCCGCACAATGACCGTCTCGTCGCTCATTGCCGGGACGTAGGCCCCGCCCGCCGTACACGAGCCGAGCACGGCCGCAAGTTGCGGAATACCCTCGGCCGACATGCGGGCCTGGTTAAAAAAGATGCGGCCGAAGTGCTCGCGGTCAGGAAACACCTCATCTTGCATGGGCAAAAAAGCGCCGCCCGAGTCGACGAGGTAGAGGCACGGCAACCGATTCTCGAGCGCGATCTCCTGCGCCCTGAGGTGCTTCTTGACCGTCATCGGAAAGTAGGTGCCGCCCTTCACCGTGGCGTCGTTACACACGACCATCACCTGGCGGCCATGCACGAGCCCGATACCCGTGACAACGCCGGCGGCCGGCGCTTCACCCCCGTACAACCCCTCGGCAGCAAGCGGAGCAACCTCAAGAAACGGGCTTCCCTCATCGAGCAGCCTCGCAACCCTGTCCCGCGGCAACAGTTTGCCCCGCCCGAGATGCCGCTCACGTGAGCGCTCGGGCCCGCCAAGGGCGACCTCATCGAGTCGTTCACGCAGTGCTTGAGCCAGGGATGCTTGGGTTACAGCTGCCTTCATATGCTTGTCTCCATCGACAGTGCGGGGTACTTTAGGGGTGGTAAAGCCTCGGTGTCAAGACCCGCATAACGCGGGCCCTCACGAGTTCAGCCGTGGGTGGTGGCGAACACTCTCACCGTAACAAATGATGCTGTGGTGACGCTAGGGGTGCTCGTTACCGCCCCGCAGAACCGTTTAGGATAGCTAACACCAAGCAACCGACATCTTCACACAGGAGTGATCAATAGTGAGCACCGCACACGTTCAAGACTTCCTCACGCAGCGAGGCTGGTCAGGCACCATTCTCGAGTTCGCCGAATCGAGCGCGACCGTCGAACTTGCGGCAGAAAAAGTCGGGACCGATCCGCAGCGGATCGCAAAGACCCTCGGGTTCTACGACCCCTCTGAGCCTGAGGCCGCGGTACTCGTGGTCGCAGCTGGCGACGCGAAGGTGAACGGGGGCATGTTTAAGCGGGCCTTCGGAGGCAAGCCCCGCATGCTGAAGGCCGACGACGTGCTGCCCCTGACCGGGCACCCGATCGGCGGGGTGTGCCCCTTCGCGACCGCGTCGGGAGCACGCATCTTTCTTGATGAGTCGCTGCGCCGGTTCGGCTCGGTGTACCCCGCGGCTGGGACGGCGACCTCTGCCGTCGAGATGGGGCTCGACGAGCTCGAGCAGCTCTCGGGGGCCGAGGGCTGGGTCGATGTGGCGAAGGGCTGGCGCGACGAGGAAGAGGAGGCCTAGGCTTCACGTTTCGGGGCCTTCGGCACTTTCGGGACTTTCGGAGGCCTTCGAGCGGGGGTTCGCCGGGTTTTCGTGGCTGCGCGGCAAATTGTTTGCAATTTCTGCCCGTTTTCGCCCGATTTCGCCCCGAAAGTGCAAACAATTTCGCGGATCAAGGCTGAGTGCGCGCCATTCGCGGATCAAGGCTGGTCGCGAGCAGGCCCGGGTGGCAGGGGCAGGCACAGGGGGGGGGGGGGGGGGGCGAAGCCACACCGGCCCCACCCCGCACCCTGCCCAGCCCTGCGCGCTAAGCCCTAGAGCGTGCGCTCATTGAGGCGCGCCATGAAGAGCGCCTCGGTGAGGGTCGCGTTACGCAGCACGCCGAGGTGCTGCGACTCGTTCGGGCTGTGCGCGCGAGTATCGGGATCTTCGACGCCCGTCACCAGAATCTGCGCACCGGGAAACTCTTCGACGAGCTCGGCGATGAAGGGGATCGATCCGCCAATGCCCGTGTCAACGGGTTCGACGCCCCAGGCGTCGGCCATGGCCTGGCGCATCGTTTCGGCGCCCCAGCCGCTCGTATCGACGAGGAAGGGCTGGCCGTTGTCGGTGTCTTCGAACGAGACATGCGCGCCAAACGGGGCGTTTGCGAGCAGATGCCGCTGGATCGCCTCGGCCGCCTCTGCAGCGTCTTGACCCGGAGCGACGCGGCCCGAGAGGCGCACGAGCACGCTCGGCACGAGGGTGTTCGAGGCGTTCGCGATCGAGGGAGCGTCGATGCCCGTGAGCGAGATCGAGGGCTTCGCCCAGATGCGGCTGAGCACCTTGCCGGTGCCGACCGGGGTGACCCCGTCGAGCAGGGCAGCGTCACGGCGCAGCTCGTCTTCTGAGAAGTCGGGCACGTCAAGATCGGCCTCGGTGAGGCCTTCGACGGCGACCGCGCCCTCGTCGTCCCAGAGCGTGGCGAAGAGCTTCATCGCGGCCATCATCGCGTCGGGAACGGCTCCGCCGAACATGCCCGAGTGCGAGGCGTGGGCGAGCGTTTCGACGCGAACGTTGAAGGCCGCAGCGCCGCGCAGGGCAACCGTGAGGGCGGGCGTCTCGGTGTCCCAGTTGTCTGAGTCGGCGACGATGATGGCGTCGGCCGTGAGCAGGTCTTTGTTCTCGCGCAAGAAGTTGCCGAATGACTTCGAGGCCCACTCCTCTTCGCCCTCGATGAACATGGCGATGCCGAGGTCGAAGTCGTCGCCCGCGGTCTCGGCGAGCGCGCGAATGGCGGCAACGTGCGAGATCACGCCGGCCTTATCGTCAGAGGCACCGCGCGCGTAGAGGCGGTCGCCCTTGCGGGTCGGCTCGAAGGGAGGCGTGTCCCACTTCTCGTCGTCGCCGGGAGGCTGCACGTCGTGGTGCGCGTAGAGCAGCACGGTCGGCTTGCCATTCTTTGCGGGACGGTGCGCGACGATTGCGGGCTTGCCCCACACCTCGGTGTCACCCTCGCGAGCACGGCGCACGTCGACGGTCTCGAACACGCCGGTCTCGCGCAGCATCTCGGCAACCGCCGCAGCGCTCTCGTCAAGGTGTTTGGGGTCGAAGGCCGGCCAAGACACCGAGGGAATGCGAACGAGCGCTTCGAGCTCGCTCACCGTCTGCTCGAAATCGCGGTCGACAATTGCCGAGAGCTTTTGGGTGAGGTCATCGGTCATGGGCGGTCTCTCCTTCGTAACAATCGTGCCTGATACGGCACCTGAATAGTGGTCTGGGGTTCGCTTGCGAGGCTACTGGCTCGGCTTCGCGGCGCTCCGGGGAGCGCTCTCGAGCGCGTTCAGCGCCCGAATGATGCGGTGTAGCTCGCCGATGCGGCGCTGGGCCGGCGTGAACACGAGCCGCGGAGCCTCCGGCACGTCGTTATCGCGCACCTCTGCGGGCCTGGCGGGTGTCTTCTCGAAGCAGCCATCAGCGATGAGGTGGGCAAACTGCTCGTTGAGCCCGGCCACCTCTTCATCAGTGGGTTCGGCCCGCAGTCGCAACACGAGTTCTGTGCCGAACCAGCGCAGCGAATCGTAGTTGCGCCAAAAGCCGGTAATCTCGTTGGCCGCAGCGTCGGCGTTACTCGTGATGAGCACCCGGTCGAGATCGTTGGGCGAAATCATGCCGGCTGCGTCAAGCTCGTCTTCAATATAGGTCTTGAAACGCGACCAGAACGTACCGTCGGGGTGGTCGACGAGCACGATCGGCACGGGAATCATCTTGCCGGTTTGCTGCAGGGTGAGCAGTTCGAACAGCTCGTCCATGGTGCCAAAGCCGCCGGGCAGGCACACGAAGCCTCGTGACTCTTTCACGAGCATGAGCTTGCGGGTGAAGAAGTACTTCATCGAGACCTGGCGGTCGTCGGCGGCGATGATCATGTTGGGCGATTCTTCGAAGGGCAGCCTGATCGAGACGCCGAGCGCGTGCTGTTCCCCAGCCCCGTGCGAAGCCGCCTCCATGATGCCGGGGCCAGCTCCCGTCACGACAAACCAGTCGTGTTCGGCCATTTTCGTGGCCACCTCTTCAGCAAGCAACCACAGCGGATCCTCACGCTGGGTACGAGCCGACCCGAAAATCGTCACCTTATGCTCACCACGGTGCGGCGCGAAAAGCCTGAAGGCATTTCGCATCTCTTCAACCGCTGCCGAGGTGATCTTGAGATTCAAGCGATCGGCACCGTCTTCACCAAGGCCAATGCCCGTGCTCACAATGCTGCGAATGAGCGCCTGGTTTTCGGTGATGCCCGCAACCTCGATGAGCTCGTCAATCTTCTGTTGTACTGCTTCGTTCTCTGGCGTCTGGCTCATGCGCCAAGCCTACCAACTGACGCCCCGTTCTCCCCTAGCGTCCGTGCACGTATCGGGGCACCCAGCGCATGAAACCGAGCACCCCCGCGAGGGCAATCAGGCCAATCGCACCGGTCGCAACCGAAATACTGCTTGCCGCGACGAGGGCTGAAAAGAGTACGGGGGTCGCGGCCGATCCGCCGTCGGTAATCGTGTGCCACGCACCCAGGAAAGGGCCGGGCGAGCCCTGCGGGGCAAGGTCGGCGCCGATGGTCATGAGAATGCCGCTCGAAAGGCCGTTGCCCACGCCGACGAGCATCGAGCAGGCGGTGAACCAGGTCGCAGCGCCCCCGGCGTCGTGCGTGATCGAGAGCACCGCGAAGCCCACGCCCATGGTGATGAGGGCGGGCACGGCGGCCCAGAGTCTGCCGTAGCGATCCATGACCTCGCCGGAGAGGTAAAAGAGGCCGAAGTCGAGCGCACCTGAAACCCCGACGACAACGAGAATCGTGCTGCTCTGCAGCCCGATCGATTCGCCCCACAGCGGTAACACGACCTGCCGCGCCGCCCGCACCGCGGCCATGCAGGCAGCCGCGCTGCCGAGCCTCGTGAGCACCTCACGGTGGTCGGCTATCGTGCGAAAGACGCCAAGGCGATCCGCCTCGAGGCGCTGGGCAGGAGCCGAGGGAACACCGGGACCAGCCGCAGCGAGGGGGCGCCCCTCGGGGTCGGGGCCCAGCGCGACGAGCAGCACCGTTGCGGCGAGCGCCACGAGAAACCACCAGCAGACGGCTCGGTTCGTTCCCAGCAGCGAAATTGCCGCGGCGCCAATGAAAGGCCCCACGAACACGCCGAAGCGGTACACCCCGCCGAGCATCGAAAGCGCCCTCGCCCGGTGCGTTACTGGAACATTCGTGGTCATGAAGGCATGGCGAGCAATGCTGAATGCAGCAGCACACACGCCCACCCAGAACACGGCGAGCATGAAGAGGGCGAGCGAGGGCGACAGGGCCATCCCGAGCACGCCGAGGCTCGCGAGCGAGCCAGAGATGACCATCGTTGCCCGTTCGCCGCGCCTCGCCACGAGCCACCCGGCGGGCAGGTTGCCCACCAGGTGACCGACCACGAGAGCAGCGGCCGCGAGCGCGGCGGTGGCGAGGCTCGCGCCGAGCTCGATCGCAATGAGCGGAATCACCGGAACCACCGCGCCCTCGCCCATCGAGAAGAGGGCCGAGGGGCCATAAATCATGGGTGCGTACCGGCGCAAGAACCCCTTCGAGCTGTCAGGCCCCGTCATGAGAACGAGAGCACGCCGTCGCCCCAACCGTCCCGCAACGAGGCATCAAGATCGTGTTCAACCCGGTCGAGGCGGTCAATGATGAGGCTCGCCCGAACGGTTTCGTCGTACCGGGGCCATACCGGGGCCGCTTCAGTCTCGGGGTTCGGGTCTTTGCCGTGCGCGAAGGCTGCCCAGCGGCCACTCATGCGCGCAGAGATGCTGCGCGAAGTGCGCTTGCCACCGAGCGCAAGGATGAGCTCACTCGACGGCGCGTCAAGGGTGCGCCACACGTAGGCCAGCTCGGTCGCGTGAGCCGCGCCGAGTCCAAGGGCAACGAGCAGCGGCGTCGCGTAGTCAAAGCGGTATAGCCAGCTCGGTGCGATGCGGGAGTGCCCCTCGATGATCCACAGCGCGGGCAATCTGAAGCCGATGTCGCGCGCGATGCCGACGCCGAGCGTTTGCAGCCTCATGCCCTCGGTGATCTCTCGCAACTCGTCGATCGAGGGCACCGGGCGGTCAGGGTGCGCCTGTTGCACTCCCTCTAGCATCTCTTCGATGCTCTCGCGGGAGATGGGGAGCAACGGGGTGCGCATGAAACGAAACGGAGCGGCCTCGTCGTGGTTCGTTCCGATGATGAGCGGCACGGGGATGCCCCGGCCCGCGTGCAGAGCCTCTGCCGGCGACTCGGGAACAAGCTCGCCATCGATGACGGGAACGAAGGCGAGGGTGCCGGGAACCTCGCTCGGAATGCGATCGTGAATGTCGTTTGCGACGCGCAGCACCTCGTCGGTGGGCACGTCGCGCAGCTCGGCCGCGTCTCTCGCTGAGATTCCGAGCGCGGTGAGGAGACGCCTAGAGATCTGAAAGGCGCGGTCGGGGCCGTACACGCTCGAGGCAGGGGCAGACTGAGCAATGGCACGGTGGAAAAGGCCCTCTGCGCTCGGCGTCGCAAGCAGCGTCGTGACGATCGCTCCCCCGGCAGATTCGCCAAAGAGCGTGACCCGGCCTGGGTCACCGCCAAAGGCCGCGATGTTGCGTTTGACCCACTCGAGCGCGAGCATAACGTCTCGCAGCGCGAGGTTCGCGTCAAAATCGCCAGGCTCACCGCAACGGGTGAGGTCGAGAAAACCGAAGGGGCCGAGCCGGTAGTTCAGGCTCACAACGATGACATCGCCCGCCGCCGCGAGGTGAGCGCCCTCGTACTCCTGCTGGTTCGAGGCGCCGAACATGTAGGCGCCGCCGTGCACCCACACCATGACCGGCAACGGTTCGTCACCGGATCTCTCGCGTGGCCCCCACACGTTGAGCGCGAGACAGTCTGGCCCCATCAGGATGTCGTCGGGCAACGTCACCATGATGCTCGGCAGTTGCGGGCACACCGGCGCGTACTCGAAGCACTCGACCACGCCTGGGTTGTCGGCCTTGGCAACCGGGGCCCGCCAGCTCAGCTGGCCAACGGGTGGTTCTGCATACCGAATGCCTCGCCACACCGTTGCGTCGCCGTCGCGCGTTCCCACGAAGGTTCCTGCCGGGGCCTTGGCCTCGTGCCGCTCACTCATCGAGTCACTCCGTTCCCGCGACCCCTCGGCCACGCGCCGCTTACAGTTCTATCGTATGCGTGAGGGCTGGCCGAGGGCTAGGGTGCCACACGCTTATGCAAGACCGTCTCGCATGTGCTCAGCGAGAGCATCGCGCACGAACGCTGCACCCTCGGCACCACCGTAATTTGCCGCGAAACGCTCATCACACACGTACAGCTCGCCGAGCCCTTCGATGTACAACTTTGCCGTCTCAGCCGACTGCATCGGGGTGCCCGGCACTGATCGGAGCCACGCGACGTGACGTTGCGCAAGCTCCTGCCCCACAGTGCCACCGGGGTTTTCTCCCGCCGCGAAGGCGGCTCGCCAATCGGCATTCAGTGCTTCAACCTGTGCCTGCCACGAGTGTTTGTTGGCATCAGAGAGGCCAGACCACCACATTTCGCTTGCTGCCGCGGCCTTCGCACCCCAGCGCTGCTCGTCCTCGTCACGATACTCTGCGTGATCAAAGCCTTCAAACATGGTCTCTGCCATGAGTTCTTCCTTGCCTTCGAGCGCCTGAAGGGTGTGTTGCACCCCGGCGATTTGCTGCGCGATGCGGCGTATTGCTCGGTGAGCAGGGTGAGGTGCATCTCAAGCGCCTCACGTTCTTCGAGGTCACTCGCAATAACGCGCCCGATCGCATCGAGCGCCATGCCAAGATCACGCAGCAGCATGATGCGTTGCAGAGCCCGGAGCTGGACCTCGCCGTAATACCGATAGCCGTTTGCCCCGATGCGCAACGGCCGCAGCAACCCAATCTCGTCGTAGTGACGCAGAGTGCGGCTCGTTGTGCCGGCAAGTTTCGCGATTTCTTGTATTGACCATTCCATGATGATCACTGTAAAGCTTGACGTTACGTCAAGGTCAAGCAGGGTGCGAATCGCGCCGCGCGAAAGCCCAAGCGCCTACATTTTCAAGCTACTGCCAGACCTCGCGACGCAGCACCTCAAGGTGGTCACGGCTCACGCGAGCTGCCCCTTCGGGGTCTGATTCGGCGATGCGCTCGGTGACGCGCTGGTGCCGCTCGTGGTCGAGCTCAGTATCAAAACCAACGGTCATGCGCAGCATCTCGATCATCGAGCCGCGCAGGCGCGGCACGAAAGCATCGAACATTTCGAGCAGTACCGGGTTATCGGCCGCGAGCACGACGGCCCGGTGAAACTCCATGTCGGCGTCGACATAGGCCTCGAGTTCGTCAAGCTCAGGGTGGCGGTGGTTGAGTGCCTGATGAATGACCGCGAGTGCCTCGGGGCTTCTGCGCGCCGCCGCGAGCGAAGCAGCCTCGCACTCAATCGCGATACGAGCCTCGATGACCGCGATCACGTCGGCCCTCGCAAGCACCTCGGTGAGTTCGTCTTGCGTTTCAAGCGCGGTCACGTATACGCCTGAGCCCTGCCGACTTTGCACGAGCCCCTTGCCCGCGAGCTGACGAATCGCCTCGCGAACCGTCGATCGCCCGACGCCAAGTTCTGGGGCGAGGGTGGTCTCGCCTGGCAGACGCTCACCGACCTGCCACTCGCCGGCCTGAATGCGCTCTTCGAGGAGCGCTGCCGCACGGTCTGCGAGTGATGCGCGGGGCATCTGTGTCATGGGGCACCACCTTGCTGTCGATGTGTGTCGCGCCAGCTCAGGCGAGCAGCGTCACCATTATTATCGCCCACCGAGCTGCTTGAGCACGGGTGACTCTCCCGCGAGCCTCGTGAGCGGGGTGATCCACCAGATGATTCGTGCGCTCCAGCCAAACATCCCACACTTGTCTGAGGAGTTGTTAGGCTTACTTCATGATTCAAGCCCAGGCCACCCCCACGACCGAAGCGGTGCTCAATCTCACCGATCTCGCCTTCGTACGCAATGCGCGCGACATCTTGAGCGACATTAACCTCACGATTCGCGCCGGCGAACACTGGGCACTCATCGGCGCAAACGGTGCCGGCAAAAGCACCATTCTCAGCATGTGCGGGGCGAACGAACATCCGACCCGCGGCACCGTGCACGTGCTCGGCCAGCAGCTCGGCCGCGTCGACATGCGCGAGCTGCGCCGCAACATCGGCCACGTGAATCCCAGACACCCACTCACCTCATCGCTCACCATCGAACAAGTCGTGCTCACCGGGGCGACCGGCACCATCGAGTGGGTGCCCCGCTGGCAACCCGACGCTGAGACGGTCGAACGCGCCCACGAGCTCATCGCGCTCATGGGGCTCGACGGCAAAGAGCACGCGACCTGGCCCACCATGTCTCAGGGCGAGCGGGGCCGCGCACTCATCGCGAGATCGCTCCTCTCGAAACCAAGCCTGTTGCTGCTCGATGAGCCCTCGACGGGCCTCGACGTTGCAGCACGCGAACAGTACCTGACGACCCTTGACGAGTTGCATCGTTCGCGGCCTGAACTCGCGACCGTGCTCGTCACTCACCACCTCGAAGAGCTCCCTGAATCAACCACGCACGCGGCATTGATTACCGACGGCCGCATTAGCGCGCAGGGGCCCGCCACCCAGGTGCTCACGACGCAGCTCGTGAGCGAGTGCTTCGCCTACCCCATCAGCATTGCTCACCATGATGGGCGCTGGCAGGCTCGGGCTGCCGCCGGTACCATGAGTTAAGTGAACGAAACCACCAGCACCCGTGATGAACTGCGCTTCAGGCGTATGCATGACAGCGAAATCGAGGCGGTGCGCGAGCTGTGTTTCGACGCCTACCTTGGCGACTATTCGTGGATCGACGAGACTTATGCCGCCGACATTGCCGACGTCGAGTCACGAGCCGAGAACCACCAGGTGTGGGTGTGCGAGGAACGCGACACCGGCGAGCTTCTCGGCACCGTCACCACTGGCCACCCTGGTGAGTCGATCACCGGGCTTGCCGGCGAGGGCGAATTCGACCTGCGGCTACTCGCAGTGCGTCAGTCGGCACGAAAACGCGGCATTGGCGAGTACCTCATGACCGAGACCATCGCTCGCGCGCGCTCACGTGGAGCACGCGCAGTGCTCCTGAACACGGGACCTGAGATGCGCGGCGCGATTGCCCTCTACGAACGGCTCGGCTTCACGAGACTCAGCGAGCTCGATGAAGAGGTCTTTCGAAGCGATGGCAGCTCGTTCACCCTACTCACGTACCGGCTCCCGCTCGACTAACCTCTCGGGCCACAGGCTAGGCCGATCCGCCGCCCACTTCTCCGCGCTCCATCGCAGGCCTTAGGCCTCCGGGTGGCGGTAGTAGATCGCGACGCGTTTACCGTGATGCTCGACAACCTCAACCGGGGTTTCGAACACGCGCTCAAGCACATCTGGCGTGATGATCTCTTCGGGCGTTCCGCTCGCAACGACACGGCCCTCGGCGAGGGCGATAATGCGGTCGGCGTAGGCCGCCGCAAAGTTCACGTCGTGAATCACGAGCACCACGGTCTTGCCGAGCGCGTCAGCCGCCGCTCGAACCTGCCCCATCATGCCAACGGCATGGCGCATATCGAGGCCCGTGAGCGGCTCGTCGAGCAGCACATAGTCGGTATCTTGCGCGAGCACCATCGCAACAAAAGCGCGCTGGCGTTGGCCGCCGGAGAGCTCGTCGATGAATCGGTCTTCCATGCCGGCAAGGTCGAGAAAGGCGATCGCCGCGTGGATCGCTCGCTGGTCGGTCTCGGTGAGCCGACCAGCGGAGTGCGGGAAGCGGCCAAACGTCACGAGCTGCTGCACCGTGAGGCGCGCCATGAAGTGGTTCTCCTGCTTCAAGATCGAGACGACCTTGGCGAGTTCCTTTGACTTCGTGTGGCGCACGTCAAGGTCACCGACCGTCACCCGCCCACTGTCTGCATCGAGCAGGCGACCGATGATCGTGAGCATCGTTGATTTGCCCGCGCCATTGGGCCCGATGAGGGCGGTCACGCCGCCATGCTCAATCGTCAGGTCGATGGGCCCGAGAACGTGCCTGCCGTCATAGTTCTTCGAGATTCCGCGAAGTTCGATTCCGGTCGCAGTCGCTGCATTCATCAACGCATTCCTTTTCGCAACAAGACGATCAAGAAGAGCAGACCGCCGATAAATTCAATGATGACGGTGACGAGGCCAGCCGCCGAAAAGATGTGACGCAGAACGAAGGTAGCACCCAGAAGCGTCACGAGTGCGATGCCAATCGCAAGGGGCAAAATATGCCCATGGGTGTCGCCCTTCGCGAACTGATACGCGAGGGTCGCGACGAGAAACCCGTAGAAGGTCATGGGGCCGACCATCGTGGCCGAGACTGAAACCAGCACTGCGATGAGCACGAGCGTGGTCACGACCTCGCGCTGGTACCGCACGCCCAGACCGACCGATACGTCGCGGCCGAGCGCGACAACGTCGAAGGTGCGCCGTCGTGACCAGAAGTAGGCGAGAATGCCGAACACGATCACGGCGGCTATCGGGAGGTAGTCGGTGTTGCCCTTGCTAATGCTGCCAAACAGCCGCGCGCTCAGCACATCGAACTCGCTGGGCGTGAGCATGCGCTGCATGAAGGTTGAGATCGAGCCAAAGCCGATGCCCAGCACAATGCCAACGAGCAACAGGAGGTGCAGGTTGGCGTTTTTGCCCGAGAAGAGCCAGCCGTAAAGCAGGGTCGCAAAAGCGACCATGAGCGCGCTTTGCGCAATGATCTTCGGTATTCCCTCCATGCTCGACGCAGACGTGCCGAAGAAGAACACGAGGAGCGTCTGGCTGAGCACGTACAGGGCGTCGAAGCCAAGAATTGAGGGGGTCAAGATACGGTTCGAGGTGACCGTGTGAAACATGACGGTAGCGACGGCTTGAGCCACCGCGACCAAGGCGATCGTTCCGAGTGACCCGAGACGGGTTTGCACGATGACCCAGAAACCAGGTTGATCAAAGGGAACCGGGTTGCCATAGACGACGATGCCTATGGCAAAAGCTGCCGCCGCCACGTACACGATGGCGAGTGGCAGCGCTCTTCGCCACCACTGCATCGACGCTTCGGCGCTCTCTGGCAGATCACCAGAGCTCGCAAGTCGCACAATACTGGTCATGAGACCCTACGCTTTCCGCTGCCGCAGCAGCAGCGTGATGAACACGAATGCACCGACGACGCCAAGCACCATTGAAACCGGCACTTCGAAGGGCATGTTGATCGTTCTGCCGAGCAGGTCACAAGCCGTCACGAGCGATATACCGCCGAGACATACCCAGGGCAGGTTACTTCTCACGTTGTCGCCACGAATGAGCGACACAACGTTCGGCACAACGAGGCCGAGCAAGGGCAGGAAACCGACCACGACGACCGTCACGCCGGCAGCAATGGCAACGAGCACGGTGCCGCCAACGACGATCGCGTCGTAGCGAAGCCCAACACTCGTCGCGACGTCTTTGCCGAGACCCGCAACGGTAATACGATCGGCAATCAAAAACACACACACGGTTACGGCCGCAACGACCCAGAGCACCTCGTACCGACCGCGAACGATCTCGGTGAAGCTACCCATGAACCAGGTGCCAACCATCTGCAGAAGGTTGAATTGCACCGCAAGAAACGTCGTGAGGGCGCTAATAATCGCGCCAAGCATAATGCCAATGAGCGGCACAACGAGGGTCGTGCGAATGACGATACGGCGCAGAATGAGCATGAAGACCATTGCGCCAACAAAAGCAAAAACACTCGCGGTGATCATGCGCCCCATGAGCCCCATGTTGGGAAAGAAGATGGCGGTGAGCAACAGCCCGAGCGCCGCCCACTCCGTCGTTCCCGACGTGGTGGCGTCAACGAAACGGTTTTGCGTGAGCATCTGCATCACGAGGCCGCTCGTCGCGATCGCAGCGCCCGAGAGCACGAGAGCGAGCGTGCGCGGCACCCTCGTGATCCAGAACATTTCTGAACCAAAGTCGTCGCCCAAAATATCGAAAGCCCCCACAGAGAGCGAAGCGACGAGCAGAGCGAGCGTTCCAAGAACCGCGAGAATGAACCACAGCGGTGAACGCCTGCGCGGTTTCAGCTCGGGTGCTACCGGCTTTCCGCCCGTTTCGTGCGTAAACCCCCGACCGGGGCGCCCACCTGTATTGGTGGACGCCCCGGTCGGTTGTGCTTCACCCGGTTGGGTGGGCTTCATTCGATGACTCATGCGTTAGCGAAGGCATCCTTAATCTCATTGAAGAGAGTGGTGTACGCCTGGATACCCTCGGTGAGGTAGAAGTTGGGGTCGAGAATGACGACCTTGTCTTCCTTCACTGCGGTCACGTTCGCAAGTGCCTCTGACTTCTTGATGAGCTCTTCGGCTGGTGCCGATCCCTCTTCGCGATCCTCAGGTGCGAACGACGCATCGCGGTCGAGCGCGAGAATCCAGTCAGGGTTTGACTGCGCGATTGCTTCAACGCCGATGTCGTTACCCTTGTGGTCGTTATCGCCCTCAGCCTCAAGCGCTGCGACGAGGTCAAGTGCCGGGAAGACCGGGCCAAGCGCGCGACCTACAACCGGAGCGAGGTAGCCAATCTTGCCACCCGAGGTGTTGACGGCCATGACGCTGTCGGTGCCGTTGTAGGCATCCTTTGCGCCAGCAATGGCGTCGTCGAGCTGCTTCGTGAGCTCAGCTGCCTCATCTTCGTGGTCGAAGATCTGACCGAGAATCTCGGTCTGGCGCTTGAGCTCTGAGAACTCTTCTTCGTCATCGCGAGGTGCGATCTCGATGACCACTGCGTCGGGGTTCTGGGCCTTCAGGTCGTCGTAGTACGAGCCGAAGCGGTAGCCACCGATGATGAGGTCAGGCTGAGCAGCAACAACGGCCTCGAGGTTTGGCTCGATGTGGTTTCCCACGTCGGCAACACTCTCGTCGTCGGTGTACTCGGGCCAAGCCGAGCCCATGACGCCCTTGGGCGCTGCGGCAAGCTTGACGTCCCAGTCTGAGAGGGTGTCAAAGACGAGGTTGTCGAGTGCGACAACGGTCTCTGGGTTCACGGGAACTTCAACTTCACCGTGGTTATCGGTGATCGTTACCGTGGCGGGCGCCTTGTCTTTGGCGTCATCGGTGTTTGCCGAGTTGTCGGCAGTGTTCGAGCACGCTGAGAGCACAAGCCCAGCGGTCAGTGCAAGGGCGGTAGCCCCAGCAAACTTGTTCATTCGAATCGTCACATCGCTCCTTCGTATTTTCACAAGTAAAACGCCGATGGGAGGAGCCACCGGCGTTGGTCACTGAGTGAAAGCTGCACCGCAATCACTAACTTAGGTAAGCCTAACCTTGTGATGACGGGTTATGCAACATCAGATGTGAAAAGCCCACTTTATGCAGCGATAGGAACGAGTTTTGGCTCTGCTTGAATAAGAATTGGCAGGTGATCGCTGACTCCCTGCGGCAGGGTGTTCACGCCATTGACGGCGAAACCCGTCGAGGTTGCGAAGTCATAGTGACCCGTAAACATGCGGTACCTGGCGTAGGTGCGTGCATCACTGAGGCTGAGGTCGTAACCGAGGTCGCTCATCTCAAGCATGAGGCGCTGCTGAAACACCGGGTAGTTGTAGTCGCCCACCATGAGCGAGGGCAGCCCTGGGCCGAGCAAGTCGAGCCGCTCGAGCGCCGCGTTGATCTGGTGACGGCGCAGCGAGTTCAGCGCAGTCAGGGGCGCTGCGTGAAACGAGGCGACGACGAAGTCGTGGCCCTTTTCGGTGTCGGTCACTCTCGCAGCGAGCAACCGCTCGTGCGCTGGCTGAAGAATGCGGTCGTGCATCGACTTCTTGAGCGAAAACGAACGCGCTTCGTGAATCGTAAATCGCTCGTGTCGGGCGTAAAGGGCAAGCCCTAAGCGGTTTTGTGTCGTCGCCGAGATGAGCCGCAGCTCACCGATCTCGGGAGCGAGTGACTCGGTGTCTGCCTCTTGCAAACACAGCACATCAATATCGTGCCGTTCAGCCAGGACACTCAACTCTCGCGCCGCTTTGTTCTTGCGCAGGTTGTAGCTAATGAGTTTCAAACGTGCCCTTTCATGAGGTCTTTCATTCGTAATGTACGCGCATCAACTGTGAAAGTCACGCCCCCGCGCAAAATCGACAGAGAGCGTTCAGCACCTGTTCGGAATACTGCCTGCTTTAGACTCGAACGCATGACCTTTTTCGGCAGCGATAGAGCGCCCAGTGACCGATAAACAGCTCAGCCTCGCAGAGGCACGCAAAGTTGCGTTTGCCGCCCTCGCGGGCACCGCCATGGAGTGGTACGATTACTACCTTTTTGGCCTCGCGTCGGCGCTCGTTTTCAACCGCCTGTTCTTCACTGAACTCGACCCGTGGGCAGCATCACTCGCGGCCTTCGCCACCTTCGGCATCGGCTTCGTGGCTCGACCCGCGGGCGCCGTATTGTTCGGCATGATCGGCGACCGCATGGGGCGGCGCCCGGCCCTTATTCTGAGCGTCACGCTCATCGGCTCTGCAACCGCACTCATCGGCCTCCTTCCCGATTTCTTTGCCATCGGCGTCGCCGCACCGCTCTTACTCGTTCTGCTTCGCCTCTTGCAGGGTGTCGCGGTTGGCGGTGAGTGGAGCGGCGCCATGACCGTCGCCATCGAGCACGCCCCGCCGGAGCACCGCAACCGCTTTGCCGCGCTCGTTCAGCTCTCGTCACCGATTGCCACGTTTATGTCGAGCGGGGCCTTCGCCCTCGTACTCCTCTTACCCAGTGACTCCTTCGATGCGTGGGGCTGGCGACTCCCCTTCCTCGCCGCGCTCCCGTTGCTCGCCGTCGTCGTCGTACTGCGCAGCAAAATCGAAGAGTCACCGGTCTTCCTCGAGCTCGTTCGCGAGCAGAAGCCCGTGCGCATTCCCGCACTCGAGGTCTTTCGGCGTGCTCCCGGCCGTCTCGCAGTCGCAATTCTCGTCTCGATGCTCGGCGTCGGCGGCTTCTACTTCGTTAACACTTTTATGGTCAACTTTGCCTCTACTGAACGAGGTATCGACCGCCAGCTCATGGTCAACGCGACACTCATTGCGGCCGTGTTCCAGGTGTTCGTCACCCTCCTGAGCGGTAGGCTCGCTGAACGTTTTGGCCCCGGCCGCATCACCCTTTGGGGTGGTCTCGCAACGGCACTGTGCGCACTGCCGGTCTTCTGGCTCCTTGATACCCGCGAACCGGTTGCCGCGGTGATTGCCGTCTGCCTCGCCCTCTCATGCGTGATCCTCGCGTATGGCATCGCGGGCACGACCCTCGCCTCGCTCTTCCCCACTGAGCTTCGCTACTCGGGTGTGAGTCTCGGCTACAATCTCGCGGCGGTCGTCGGCGGCTTCTTGCCGTTTCTCGCACAGCTGTCGCTCGCACGCTCGGGCGGAGCTTCGTGGGGCCCTGCCCTCCTCTTTGCGATCTTTGGTCTCATGACCGCGTTGGGCGGCTTTCTCGCCGCGCGACTTGCCCCAGCAGGAGTACACTTTTTCGAGACGCAGCACAGTAAGGAAGCCGCATGACTCACGCACGAGTAACACCGCAAGAAGCCTGGCAAGCACTCGCCGAGGGCAACGAACGATTCATGAGTGGATCGCTGCTGCACCCGCAGCAGAATGCCGCCAGGCGTCACGCCATTACGGGTAGCCAAACCCCGAACGCGGCTTTTCTCGGCTGTTCAGACTCGCGAGTTGCCGCCGAGATTCTCTTCGACTGCGGCCTCGGTGACCTCTTCGTGGTGCGCAACATCGGCCAGATCGCCAATGCGAACACGACCGCGACGATGGAGTACGCCGTCGCGGTGCTCGGTGTCGCGGTGATCGTAGTACTCGCCCACGGCTCGTGCGGCGCGGTCGCAGCAGCAATCGATCAGACAAGTGCTTCACCCACAAAGCTCTCGCCCGCGATCGAGGCCGAGCTCGAGCACATTCAGCCCGCCGTGCAGCAGGAGTGGCTGAGCGAGCACAAAGAAACCCCCTACGTTGACGCTTCGCTCATCGACGCAGACGCGGTCGGCCGCCGTCACCTTGACGAGACCATTCACGCGCTCATGCGCAGCTCGCGCATTATCAGCGATGCCGTTGCCGACGGCTCACTCAGCATCGTTGGCTGCCAGTACCAGCTGGCCGACGGTAAGGTTGCGCCGATCGCTTCGGTCGGCCGCCTCGAAATCTAGACGCTGAGCGATCTTTTTCGTCGGTATTCGAGAAATATACCCCGTTCTAGGCGGGCACACTACATCATTTCGATGACATTTTGCGCTACCCCCTACCCATTCGCCCCGGGCTGCGAAACACTAAAACACACGGGACCCAAGGCGGATTCCGTGTGCGAAAGAGAGGGGTAACATCATGGGCTTTTTCTCATTCATCATTCTGGGGCTCATCGCGGGAGCGATCGCGAAGGCGATTCTTCCTGGCCGTAACGGGGGCGGCTGGTTCGCAACCCTCCTGCTCGGTGTCATTGGAGCGGTCGTTGGCGGCTGGCTCGGGTCGATCATCTTTGATGCATCGCTCGAGAACTTCTGGTCACTGCAAAGCTGGGCGCTCGCAATCGGCGGATCAATCGTCGTCTTGCTCATCTGGGGCCTGCTCACAGGCCGTAAGAAAGACGCATAACCACGTGAATGTTTCACGCGTTCCCGCGTGAACGCACGAGGGCCCGTACCGATAGTCGGTGCGGGCCCTCGCTGTTCCAGGGTGTTACTAAACGACCGCAAGCCCTTCGACGGGCGAGAGCCGAACCGCTCGCCTCGCCGGCAGTACCGAGGCGGCAAGACCCGCGAGCAGCGCTGCGACCACGATCACGGCGATCGCAACCCAGGGCACCACGTACTCGACGTGCCCGAACGGCGAAAGAACCGCCGTTGCCCCGGCAAAGCCGTACCCGACACCGAGCAGCACCCCGAGCACTGATGCGGCGAAGGCGGTGATGAGCGCTTCGATCGCGAGCATGCCCTTGAGCTGCCCCTTCGTGAGCCCGAGTGCCCGCAAGAGCGCGTTCTCACGGGTTCGCTCAAGCACCGAGAGCGAGAGGGTATTGCCAATGCCAATCACCGCGATGATGACGGCGACGGCGAGTAGCCCAGTCACGATGAGCAGGAGCGTCGTGATGATCGAATCGTACATGAGGCGTTCGAAAACCTCGCCCTCGACGTAGCTCACTCCCTCGATGTGCGACAGCTCATCGCGCAACTGCACGAGTTGCTCATTCGTGAGTCCGTCTTCGATGGTGATGAGGGCAGCGAGACGTTCAGATAATCCGTCGCCCGCGATCTTGGCAAAGAGCTCCGGCGTCACGACCGCGGTCGAGCTTGGCGCTCCGCCACGTGACGCGGGAACGGTGACCTCAGTTTCGGGCCCAACAAGATCGACCGTTGGCGATTCAACCTCTGACCCTATGAGTGCCTCGCCTGCTTTGAGCACCGCTTTCTTGTCTCGCGTCACAAGCGAAAATGATTCGCTGTCGATACCCCAAAGCTCAAGCAACGGTGGCGTACTCCCCTCGCCCAGGCTCTGAACCTGTGCTTGGGTGACGCGGGTGACCCCGCTCGCCGCAGAGAGGTGCTTCACGACCTCGCCGAACGATTCCTCGGCATTCTGTTTTTCGGCCTCACCCTGCGCCTCACCGTCTTCTCGTAGTTCGACGCCCGGAAGATCCTGCGGGTATGACACCACGACGAGGTCGACGGGAAAGGAGTTTTCAAGCTCGGCAGAGAGCGTGGTGCGAGCAACCTCGGCCCCGGTGTAGACGGTCGCAACGAGAGTGACCCCTACGAGCAGCGCGCTCGCGGTCGCGGCGGTGCGCTTCGGGTTGCGCACCGAGTTGGCGGCGGCGAGTTTGCCAGGAACACCCCTCGAAAAGAAGATGCGCCCGAGCAACTGCGCGATGGGCGGCACGATGAACACAATAAGCATCAGGAGCCCCACAGCACTCACAGCCGATCCGGTAAGTACCGCTCCGAGCGACATCATCGGGTCATCAAAGCGCATACCAACGATCACCACGGCGAGCCCCGCGAGGGCAAGTAGCAAGCCGAGAGTGAGGCGAACCCGACTGCCCCTTCGAGTGCCGGTTTCTGCTTCTCGCGAGCGAAGCGCCTCGAGCGGCGCAACACGGGTGGCCTCGCGGGCCGGGCCTTGGGCGGCGATGAGTGTGACGAGCACGCCAGCGATGATGGGAGCGACGACCGCGATCCACGACCACGCAAAAACCCCGACTCCGCCGGCAATTCCCATGGCACCGGCAGCCCAGACAAGCCCCGACATGAGCCCGAAAGCAAGGCCAACTCCAATGACCGAAGCGGTGACCGCCATGACGAGTGCCTCAACGAGCACCGCACCGCGCACCTGCCGCGACGAAGCCCCGACGCAGCGCAAGAGCGCGAGTTCTCGCGAGCGCTGGGCGACGAGCACCGAGAAGGTATTCGAGATCACGAGGCCCGCCACAAAGAGCGAGATGCCCGCGAAGGCGAGCAGCACGGCGGTCAGCATGGCGCTGTCATTGGTCATGCTGTTGACGGATCGATCAACCATCTCATCTGGTGTCGAGACACGAGGGTACACGAATTCGGTCTCGGGCTCTTCTCCCTCTTCTTCACTGAAGGTTGGCACTTCGAGCTGCCCGAGCGCAGCGGCAAACTCTGCCTTCGTCGTTGTTTCGTCGAGCAGCACGAGCACCCGCTGAGGGGCTGTCACGCCGACCGTCGCTTCGACGCCATCGGAGGTCGCGATGAGGTTCACAAGCCCCGCAGGTGCCGGGTTCTGTGACGGCTTCGTGATGCCTACGATTGCGAGCGGGTAGCGCGATATGGTCGCCGCTCCGTCATCACCATAGGTTTCGACCTTCACCCGCAGTTCATCGCCCAAGCCCACGCCGAGACGTTTCAGAGAGTCTGCATCGATCGCGACCTCTCCAGCGTGCTCGGGCAGCCTCCCATCCGAGACCTCACCAGGTTCTAACTTCTCCGGTAACCGCTCTCGGAGCATTGCCGTAGGCACTTCGCTCGCGTCGCTCTCGATGGCAACCATCGTCTCGACGTACCCTGCCGCGAGTTCGACCCCGGGCGTTTGCGTCACGGTATCAACGATGTCTGCAGAGAGCGAAAACCCCATGCCATCTTGCGTCGTATTTTCGACCACGACGTCGGCGGTAGCATACGATGCACCGACCGTGCTTTTCAGTGTTGCTTTCGACGACGCGTCAAGCAGCAACGTTGCGGCCATGAATGCCACGGCGAGAATGACCGCAACACCAACGGCGACGAGCCGCGACCAGTGGGCTTTAAGGCCCGCGAGGGTAACGAGTTTCATCGGTTACGCCCCCAGACTTCCGAGCGCGGCGAGAATCTCGTCGGGGCTGGCCTCGCAGCGCTCCCCCGCGATTGCACCGTCGGCAATGAGAATCACGCGGTCGGCATACGATGCGGCGAGCGGATCGTGCGTGACCATGATGATGGTCTGGCCCATCTCACGCGCGCTGCGGCGAAGCAGCGCGAGCACCTCGGCGCCCGAGCGTGAGTCAAGGTTGCCCGTGGGCTCATCGGCGAAGATCACGTCGGGTCTCTGGAGCAGAGCTCGCGCGATGGCTACACGCTGTTGCTGGCCGCCCGAAAGTTCTGACGGCTTGTGCGCGAGGCGGGCCTCGAGGCCCAAAACCGAGACGATGTTCGAGAACCATGCCCGGTCAACGCTCGTGCCGGCGAGTTCTGACGGCAGCAGGATGTTCTGCTCTGCGGTGAGGGTTGGCACGAGGTTAAACGACTGAAACACGAAGCCGACGTGCTCGCGGCGCAGCGCGGTGAGCTCGGCATCTTTGAGCCCGGTGATTTCTTTACCGCCGATGAAGACCTTGCCGCCCGACGCGGTGTCAAGGCCGGCGAGCGTGTGCATGAGCGTTGACTTGCCCGAGCCAGAAGGCCCCATGATGGCGCTGAACTCGCCCCACGCAAACTCGATGTCGAGGCTGCGAAGAGCCTCAACGGCGGTTTCACCCGCGCCATAGTGCTTCGCGAGGCCCTGCGCTCGCACCGCCGGGTACGGGGCGCTCTCTCGAAGTGTGGTGGGCTGCAAATGTGCCATGGAATCCTCCTGAGTGTGTCAGATTCCAGTTTCGCCGAGTGCGGTAGCGGGGTCTCTCGGCCGCAGTGATGAACTTTATGGGGCCGTGTTTCGCAGCATCATCCTCAGGGATGAGTGCCGCGCTCGACCCCGGCACCCTGGTACCACCGGCAACCCCGAGTGGGGTCAGGGTACGACGAGACCCGACTCGTAGGCGAAGACGACCGCCTGCACCCGGTCTCGCGAGGCGGTCTTTTGCAAGAGGTGCGCAACGTGCGTTTTCACCGTTGGCTCAGAGATGACAAGCGCCTCGGCAATCTCTTGGTTCGAGAGCCCCTGCGCGATGTGGTTGAGCACCTCGATTTCGCGCTGGGTGAGGCTCGCGAGCTGCTCCTGCAGCGCGGCGCGGCCCTGCCTTTCACCACCCACCGGAGCATCCTGCCGTGGCGCTGCAAGCATCGGCTGCACGTGGCGCAAGAGCCGCCTCGTCATGGCGGGCGAAATGACCGCGTCGCCGCGGTGCACCCGCCGAATCGCGGTGAGCAGCTCTTCTGGAGCGGCATCTTTGAGCAAAAACCCGCTTGCCCCGGCGCGGATCGCGTCAAGCACGTACTCATCAAGATCGAAGGTCGTGAGCACGATGATCTTCGGTGCGGCCTCGCCGCGTTCGAGCAGTTGCCATGTCGTCTCAATCCCGTTGACCTCCGGCATGCGAACGTCCATGAGCACGACGTCGGCCGTCACGCGCGAGAGTATTTCGAGCGCTTCGCGGCCATCGGCGGCCTCTGCGACAACCTCGAGGTCGGGCTGAGACTGAATGAGCATGCGAAAGCCGCCGCGCACGAGCTGCTGGTCATCAACGAGCGCAACCCGAATGGGGGTGCGCTCCTGCCCGGTGTTGCCGTCGCTCATCTCGGTTTTCCTCACTGCTCGTCGCTGCTCATCACTGCCGGTCGGGTTACCGCTCTTCAAAAGGGACCCAGGCGTGCACCGCAAATCCGCCGCCAAGACGGGGCTGCGCGACGACGCTTCCACCATAGAGTGCCACACGCTCCTGCATGCCGCGTATCCCGTGACCGCCGCCCTCGGGCGTCGGGTCTGCGCCAGCGCCACGGCCATCGTCAATGATCGCGATGAGGAGGCCCGCGGGCTCCCAGCCGAGGCTGACATCTGCGGTCACCCCTGGTCCGGCATGCTTGAGCACGTTCGTGAGTGCCTCTTGAACAACACGGTACACCGCGAGCTCGGCGCCCTTTGGCAAGCGGTGCGGGGCGCTGCGCGCGCTTCCCTTCGTGAGACTCACGCTGAGGCCCGAGGCTGCAAGTTCGGCAATAAGACTGTCAAGCGTCGCAAGGTCTGGCGCTGGGCCCATCGCCATGACCTCGTCCTGGCGCAGCACTCCGAGCAACCGCCGCATCTCTTGCAGCGATTCGCGCGCTGTCGCGGCAATCGTGCCGAGCGTTTGCGGGGCGATCTCGGGCTCGCTCACCGCGGCGTACCGCGCACCGTCTGCCTGCGTCACAATGACCGAGAGCGAGTGCGCAACAATGTCGTGCATCTCGCGGGCGATGCGGGCACGCTCCTCGGCTGCGGCGAGCGCCCGCTCCTGCTGCTGCTCATACTCGAGCCTTCTCGCTCGCTCGGTGAGTTCACGCAGGAGGGCTGCTCGCGACCGTTGTACGTTGCCCAGCAGCCATGCCGCCGAGATGAGCGCTGCCGTGAGCAGCCAAACCATGGCGCGCATGAGTGTGTTCATCTCGTTAACGAAGAGTAGCGAGTCGTACCGGAAGAAGGCGATAACGACGCCGAGGTACGCAAGCCCGAGGCCGCCGAGGCTCGCCCACCTCGGTGCATAGTACGCGAGGGCGTGCACGACGATGAGCAGCGAGACGTTTGCTGGCAGTAGCGGGAAGCCGATAGCCGCCTGCACGAGAAAGAGCGCCGCGACCAAAGTGCTCGAGGCGACGGTGTGGCTTCGCCGAAACGCCACGGGAAGAGTGAGTAACGCCGAGAGCCCTCCCACGATCACGATGGCTCGCAGCGAGAACCCGCCGTCAGCAAAAACAAGCAGTGAGAGCGTCGAAACGGCCCAGAGCACCAACGCGATGAGCGCGTCAACGATGCGGGTACGCGGTGCCTTGTGCGCGTTTTCGGCTCGGGTCATACGGGTACGTTACCGTGTTCTGCCGCGAGCAACCCGCGACCGTCTCAACCTTTTGGGTGAGATGAAAACCCGCCGCACCCCCGATGAGGTATCGCCGCTCGGCTGGTGAGGTGGAAGGTATGAAAAACATTCCCCCGCGCGCCAGACGCGCAGCCTTCATTGCAACCCCGCGGGCATCGTGGCTGTCACTCGCCGTCATGCTCGGCGTGTTCATCGCACTGTTCGGCGTATTCGGCTCGAGCACGGCGCCATCGCTCAATGCCTCGTCGGCTCAAGACTCTGAGTCGGCCAAGGTCGCCGAGCTGCTCACCGAGTTCGACAACGCAGACCGTCAGAGCGTTATGGTTGTCGCGACCGCGAACGGCGCAGACTCCCTCAGCGAAGAGCAGTTGGAAGGCATCGAACTGCTCTCACCGGCGCTTGAGCCTTACGCGGCCGATGAGATCTCCGGGCCCCTCACCAGTGCTGACGGTGAAGCGGCCCTCATGATCGTGCCCATCACGACGGGCGATTCGAACGCTGAGACGGCCGAGACCATCGGCTCGATACGCGAGGCCATCGCTCCCGTTTCCCCAGACGAGGTGACGCTGCTCGTGACTGGCGGGCCGGCCTTTGGCGCCGATATTGCCTCTGCCTTTGACGGAGCCGACTTCACGCTCCTCCTCGTCACAATCATCATCGTCGCGGTGCTGCTCATCGTGACCTACCGTTCGCCAGTACTCTGGCTCATCCCGCTTGTCGTTGTCGCCCTGGCCGATGGCTTGGCCGGTCGTGTGACCGCGGCCGCGGGAAGCGCCTGGAATCTGCAGTTTGACGCGGGCATCATTAGCGTGCTCGTGTTTGGCGCGGGCACCAACTACGCGCTCCTGCTCATTTCTCGATACCGCGAAGAACTCACGCGGCACGAGCATCACCGGACCGCGCTGCAGGAAGCCTGGCGGGCGACGCTGCCCGCGATCCTCGCCTCAAATGTCACCGTCGTACTGTCGCTACTCACACTCGTGCTCGCGGTTATTCCAGGCACACAGGGGCTCGGCATCTCGTCGGCGCTGGGTCTCGCGATCGCGCTCGGCGCCGTGCTTTTTCTGCTCCCTCCCATCCTCTCGCTCAGTGGTCGCAAGATCTTCTGGCCATTCGTGCCACACCCTGCTGCGCCCGGCTCGCCTGAGCCTGCGAAACGCAATGTTTGGCGGGGGATCGCTACGACGGTGAGTCGTCGCCCTGTGGTGAGCCTTGTCGCTGGGCTCGGTCTGCTCGGCATCATGACGACGGGGCTTCTTGGAACGAGCGTCGGGCTCAACCAGGTCGAAAAGTTTCGCGTGCAGTCTGAGTCGGCCGAGGGGCTTGAAACGCTCAGCGCACACTTTCCCGCTGGCGAAGCGCAGCCCATCTGGGTTGTCGCGAAGACCGATACCACCCCGCAGGTCGTCGAGGCCGCTGCGAATGTTGACGGCATCGTACGTGCTCACCCGGTGGGAGAGCCGAGCGAAGCCGGGATGGTCAAGGTCATGGTCACGAGCGAGCACGTTCCCGGTACCGCCGAGAGCCTCGAACAGATTCGTGAGCTGCGCGAAGCCGTGCACGCGGTGCCAGAGGCAGACGCGCTCGTCGGCGGCGCCGTGGCTACCGACGTCGATGCGCGCGACGGGAACGCACGAGATCTGCTCGTCATTGCACCGCTCATTCTCGCCGTCAGTTTCTTGGTGCTCCTCGTGCTACTGCGTTCGTTTGTCGCTCCGCTCCTGCTCATCGTCATCAACATCGCGAGCGCGGTCGCGGCGGTGGGGGCGGGAGCCTGGCTCAGTCGCACGCTCTTCGAACAACAGGCGCTCGACCTGCAGGTACCGCTCCTCTCCTTCCTCTTTCTCGTGGCGCTCGGTATCGACTACACGATCTTTCTCGTACACCGCGCCCGCTCAGAGGCCGGGGTACTCGGCACGAGAAACGCGATGGTCGAGGCCGTCACCCATACCGGCAGCGTCATCACGAGCGCTGGCATCGTTCTTGCCGCGGTGTTTGCGGCCCTCGGCGTGCTCCCGCTCGTGACGCTCGGTCAGCTCGGCCTCATCGTGGGCCTCGGCGTCGTGATCGACACCCTCGTCGTGCGCACCGTCATCGTGCCCGCGGTGTTCAGCATCGTGGGCGAGAAGGTGTGGTGGCCTGGTAGCCCCGCACCGAAGGCGAGAGAATAGGGTCATGGCCCTCGTACGCACTCCGCTCGCACCGTTTGAACCAGACGACTCATCGCCGTCGGCTCGAACGGTGCGAGCCATGGAGCTCGGGCAGCACGGGATGGCCCTGCTGCTCACGGCTGTCGGCGTCATGAGGGCGGTGCAGACGGGAACACCCGTCGGCTGGGCCCTCGCCGCTGGCTTCACGCTCCTGGCGTGGCACGCGGCAGGCGGGTTCCTTCCCTCTGGCGACGCCGGGCGCGCTCCCCTCACGTGGTGGCTCGTGAGCTTCGCCCTCGTCTGGGTCGCCACCGTCGCACTCTCGCCGGAGTTCGTCTGGCTCGCTTTCCTTCTTTGGTTGCTCGCCGGCCACCTCTTTTCGCTTGGCGCGGCCCTCACCTTCTCTGCGTGTATTCTCGTGGTCACGATCGGAGCGCCGCTGGCCCACGACGGCACCATCTCGCTCGCGAGCATCGTTGGCCCCCTCGTCGGCGGCACCTTCGCGCTCGGCATCTCTCGCGGCTACCTTCAGTTGCTGCACGATGCCGAAGAACGAGAACGGCTTGTGCGCACGCTCACCGAAGCGCAGCGAGAAATGGCGTCTCTGCAAGACGAACTCGCCCAGGCGCAGCGCGAATCGGGCGCAATTGCAGAGCGCACTCGCATTTCCCGTGATCTCCATGACACCGTCGCTCAGTCACTCTCATCGGTGAAACTCATCGCGCACGCGGCAGGTGATCCGCTCAATGAAACGAGTGGCACGGCAAAGGCCCTCGGCCAAATCGAGGCCCTCGCGAGCGAAAGCCTCGCCGATGTCAGGCGCATCGTCGCGGCGCTCAGCCCCGCCGAGCTCGAGCAGGGTGCCCTCCCGAGCGCGCTTCGTCGCATGCTCGACCGACTCGCCGAAGAAGCCGACCTTGCAACACAGCTCGCGATCGATGGGTCCCTCCCTGCCCTGCCGCCCGAGACCGAAATCGCACTGCTGCGCACCGCCCAGTCAGCCCTCGCGAACGTGCGACAGCATGCCCAGGCCTCACACGTTGTCGTGAGTCTGATCGACGCAAGCGACACCGTTCGCCTCGACATCATCGACGACGGCCGCGGTTTCGACCACGACCTCTGGGCCGCACGCGACCAAGAGCCCCACGGCAGTGCCGCGAGCTTCGGGCTGCGGTTCATGCGCACAAGACTCCGCGAGTTGGGCGGCGGTCTCGAGATCGAGAGCATGCCGGGCGAGGGCACAGCGCTCTCAGCGTTTCTTCCCATGCACCGTTTCACCCCGAAAGAGGTCTCATGAGCATCACCGTTCTTCTCGTCGACGACCACCCCGTTGTGCGTAGCGGCTTAAGGGCTGTGCTGAGCGCACACCCCTCACTCACGATCGTCGCTGAAGCGGCCACGGGCGAAGAGGCGCTCAGCCTCGCACAGCACCTTGCCCCCGCAGTCGTCCTGTGCGATCTACGGCTCGGTGACGGAATCGACGGCATTGAAACGACAAAGCGTCTGCGCGAACTCGACGACGCCCCGATTGTGCTCATGCTCACCACCTTCGATCGCGACGCCGAGGTGATCGGCGCCATCGAGGCGGGGGCCGCTGGCTACCTACTCAAAGATGCCGAGCCAGAAAGCATCGCTGAGGCAATCGAGCGGGCAGCGCGCGGTGAGATCGTGCTCTCACCCGAGCACGCGACGCGGGTGTTGCACGGGGTGCGTAACCCGCCGCCCAAGCTCACCGAACGCGAGATTGATGTGCTCGCACTTCTCGCGACGGGAGCGACCAACCGTGAAATCGCCAAGGCACTCTTTGTGACCGAGGCGACGGTCAAGAGTCATCTCTCGCACCTGTTTACCAGACTTCAGGTCGACACCCGTTCGAGGGCCGTGCATGAGGCACGGGAGCGAGGCTTCATCGACTAATCGCGGGAGACCGGAGGCCCGACATACAGGAGCGCGAAAAAGACCGCGATAACGACCGCAATGAGCACAAGCAACGACACGAGAGGTCTGCGCAAGACGAGCGCTAGCGTACGTTCAATGAGGCCTCGTGGTTCGTCGCCTCCGGGAGCAAGCCGCCACGGGCCGCTGAGCAGCCCGCGCTTGTTGATCGCAATCTCGAGAGGAACGGTCGCAAAAGGCACCGCCGAGATAACGAGACTCACGATGCCAAGCCCGGCTCGCCAACGCTGGTTCACCCACACGAGCACCGTCGAGACGCAATACGCGAGAAACACAAACCCGTGAACGCCTCCCGCAATCGGTACGGCGGCAGCGGTGACACCGGTAGCCCGAAGCACCAGGGCCACGATAAGTCCCGCCCAAGTCACCATCTCGGCGTTAGCAAAGATGAGAAAGAGGGTTCTCGGCGACATGTCACTCCTCGGGTGTCTCGATTGTCGTCGTGCTCATCACACGCTAGCCGCACAAATGAAAAGGTTCCCGTGCGAACGCTCTGAGGAGGAGCTTTCGCACGGGAACGGTCTGTTACTCGGCCAGCTTGCCCTCGGGCGAGTCGTCGATCCACTCGTTTGCGAGCTTATTCAGCCACTCGGGGGCCTCGGCCACGGGCTCGAAGACCACGCCGGTCGACGGGCTCCAAACCATGTTGCCCTTCAGCGCGTCGTCTTGCTCAGGGAAGTCTGAGCGGTTGTGGCAGCCGCGTGTCTCACGGCGCTCGAGCGCCGACTCGAGGGTCGCACGGGCGGCAAGGAGCGAGCCGTAGAGGTCGAAGGCGTGGGCGAGGTCGTCGAAGCCTGCAATGTCGGGGTGAGCCGTCACGTGCCCCGCGCGGGTCTCGAGCTCGGCGAGCTTGCGCAGGCCCTCGAGCAGCCCCTCTTCGCTTCGCACGACGCCGGCGTGCTCGGTCATGAGGTCACGGAGCTGGCGCTGCAAGAGCCTCGGGCTTTCTTCGCCGCCGCCCGTGAGCAGCGCCTGCATCTCTTCGCGCGCCTCGTGCACCATGGCCGGGTCACGCTTCACCTCGGTGAGTCCCTGCACGTACTGCGCGGCGTCGCCGCCCGTGAGCCTGCCGTACACGAGCAGCTCAATGAGCGAGTTGCCACCGAGCCGGTTCGCGCCGTGCAGGCCACTCGCTGCCTCGCCGATCGCCCAGAGGCCATCGACACCGGTGCGGTGCTCGTCGGCACTCACCCAAACGCCACCCATTGAATAGTGAGCGGTCGGTGCGACCTCGATGGGCTCCTTCGTGATGTCGAGCATCTGCATGTCAATGAGGTTGCGGTACACGCGGGGCAGCTTCTCAAGAATCTGCTCACGCGGCAGATGCGATACGTCGAGGTACACGCCGCCCTTCTCGGTACCGCGCCCCTCGGTGATCTCGGTGTAGTTCGCGAGTGCTACGCGGTCGCGAGTCGAGAGTTCCTTGCGAACGGGGTCGTAACGCTCCATGAAGCGTTCGCCCTCACTGTTGCGCAGCACGCCACCCTCACCGCGGGCCGCCTCTGAGACAAGGGTGCCAGCAGCATCTGAGGGCTCGAGCAGCCCCGAGGGGTGGAACTGTACGAGCTCGGCGTCGCGAATCCTGGCGCCTGCGAGGGCTGCGAGGCGGAACGAATCACCCGTGTTTTCGTCGCGTCGGCTCGAGGTGTGGCGCCAGATACGGGTGTGGCCGCCGGCCGCGAGAATAACGGCGTCAGCGTGAATAACGACGGGGGTTCCGTCAACAATGTCGAAGCCGTAAGCACCAAAGATTCGGCCATCAGCCACGAGCAGGCGGGTGATGTACACGCTGTCGATGATGGGAACCTGCAGCTCCTGCGCGCGCCTGAGCAGGGTGCGCTGAATCTCGAGGCCCGTGTAGTCGCCCGAGTAGCAGGTGCGGCGATAGAGGTGAGCGCCGAAGAAGCGCTGGCTGATGCGCCCGTCTTCCTCACGCGCGAAGGGCATTCCCCAGCGGTCGAGATCGTCGATTCCCTGGGCCGCGTTCTTGGCGACGATTTCAACGATGTGCGGATCAGCGAGCATGTACGACTCGCGCAACGTATCGGCCGCGTGCTGCTGCCAGCTGTCTTCAGGATCCATCGTGCCAAGCGCGGCATTGATGCCACCGGCTGCGAGGGTGGTGTGCGCATCGTGCTTACGACGCTTGCCGACCGCGAGCACCTGCACCCCCTGCTCTGAAAGCTCGATGGCCGCGCGAAGCCCCGCGCCGCCGGTGCCAATGACGAGCACCGCGGTGGTCATCATTCTCTCTGGTTGTGGTGTCTCTTTTTCCATGGCCCCCACGCTAGATCTGATCTTTCAATTACTCCAATGCATTGTTTTCATGAGAACAATGCGTTTAGGCTATTGACATGAATCTTGAACAGCTGCGTGGTTTCGTGGCAATCACCAAAACCGGCAACTTTACGCGGGCCGCAGACCAGCTGCACCTCGCCCAGCCGTCGCTCAGCAGGCAGATCGCATCGCTCGAACAGAACCTCGGCATTGAGCTTTTTAACAGGGTGCGCGGCAATGTGACCCTCACCGCTGCCGGCGAACGACTACTACCCATCGCACGACGTATGCTCGCCGATGCCGAGACGGCCCACCACGAAATGGCCGAGCTCGCAGGCCTTCGAAGCGGTCGCATTCGCCTCGGGGCGACTCCCACCCTGTGCACAAGCCTCGTGGTCGAGGTACTCACAGAGTTTCAGGCGAGCCACCCGGGCATCGACCTAGAGATTGTCGAGAGCGGTTCGCGCAGCCTTATCTCTGCCCTCATCGAGGGGTCTCTCGATCTCGCACTCATCGTGACAAGCCTCTCTTCTGGCGCCGACCGCGCCGTGCTCGAACTGGAGCCGCTGCTGCTCGAGCGCCTCGTCGTTGTCTCAGGGGGCGCGTTCCCCACACCATTTGAGAGCGAGCAGCGAGTCACCCTTCGGGAACTCGCAACCGTTCCTCAACTCATGTTTCCCGACAACTACGACCTTCGCGGGGCTATCGATACCGCCATGTTGGCAGCCGACCTCACGCCGAATGTTGCGTTAACGGGAGCCGAGATGGACGCCGCGCTGCGCTTCACCGAACGCGGCCTCGGCGTCGCGGTCGTGCCCGCGATGATCACGGTTGACCGGCCAAGCCTTCGCGTCACCCCACTCGTCGAGCCAGACCTCACCCGCACCGTGAGCCTCGCGAGGCGAACCGACATGGCGCCGACCCACGCGGGAGCCGCTCTGCAGGCCCTCATTCACGATGTTGCGGCCCGCTTTACAGCGCCGGGAGCCGCGACCGAGCACCTCGTACAAACCGCTTAGTCGCCCTCCCTCATCGCCCCGGTTTTGTCGGAGCTTGCCTGTGCACGTGCCCAGCAGACCGTTGCTAAGATTTCCTGAACGAACCGCCTCAGCGCTTCGCCCGTGGCTCAGCCACACCATGTTTCATGTGCCATGGACGTGAACCCGCAAGGACTTCCCATGCTCAACACTCGGGAGGAACCATGTCGCCCATCGTGCGTCGAATCGTCTACGTGCTCGTTTTCGAGCTGCTCGCCATCTCACTCGTGGCATTTACCTTTTCAGCCCTCGGCCATAGCGGCTCGAGCGCGATGGCGACGGCCGTGGTGTCGTCGGTCATCGCCATGACCTGGAACTTTATTTGGACGAGCCTCTTTGAGGCGTGGGAGCGCCGCCAGCCGTCACAAACGCGAACGGTTCCGCGCCGCATCGCGTACTCGCTCGGCTTCGAGGCGGGCCTCGTCGTCTTTCTCGTACCCGCCATGGCATTGCTGCTCGGCGTCGGGCTCCTCGAGGCTTTCTTGCTCGACATCGGGCTCATGGTCTTCTTCCTTGTCTACGCCTTCGTCTTCTCGTGGCTCTTTGACCTCATCGTGCCAAGGCGTGACGAGAAAGACGCTGGCGGCAGCCCAGAGGCTGAGCCAGAGACACTCTAAAGCCCGCTCTGCCGCGATGCCCGGCTGGCATGCCCCTACAGAGACTGCTACGGTGGGGGCTGACTACGGCGGGAAGCATGGGGTGAGCCGTTTTCACCCGGTGATTCCTTTCTGTCGTGTTCCGAACCGAGACCCCTCGGGTTATGCCACCGACGTTCATCGCGGCAGGGCCTTCGATCGTGACCAGAATGCGCATTGCGCGCTGGCCACGAAAAGCAACCACCGTGAGCGATCCGCATGATCTGGGTGGATCAGAAGCCGCAAGAAAATAAGGGTTGCCCTCAATGACCGCGACGCCGTTCCTGGCAGCAATGTCCATTTTGACGCGTTCGAACATCGCGCCGATGTTCGATCCCGCCGAGTTTGTCAGGATCGGTACCGACACGATCACCCCGCTCGCTTGGGCCTCGGTGCTCGTGTTCATCGCGTACCTCGCGGGCGTCATTTCCCTCCGGCGCAGACGGAAGAAGTGGAACGCTGCCTCAAGCATCTCGTTCCTGCTCGGCTGCGCCGTGTGGTTCTTCGTGACCGGCACGTCGATGAATGGGTTCGCCGATTCACTCGTTTCGGTGCTCATCTTTCAGCAGCTCACTCTGCTCGTTTTCGTTCCTCCGCTTCTGCTCATGGGTTCACCGGGCAGGCTGTTGCTGAAGGCCATGCCGCACACGGGCCTTGGCGGCTCGATCTTGCGGGCGGCGCTCGGCGCCTACCGTTCGCGCACCGCATACGTGCTGTTGCACCCGATCATGGTCATCGTGGTTCCGCTCATTTTCTTCCCGGCACTGTACTTCACCGATGCCATCAGCCTCGTGCTCGCACTGCCTGGCGGCCACGCGATGCTCCTCACCACCATCTTGGTGTTCGGTACGATCGCGGCGGCGCCGCTCTGGGCGAGGGACCCGCTGCCGCGAACGCCCTCGTATGCCGTGCGCCTTGTCGAGGTGTTTGTAGAAATTCAGATTCACGCGCTCTTTGGTCTCATTCTCATTCTCGGCGATGGCGACCTCTTCTCTTGGTACTCGGGTGACCCCTCGGGCTGGGATCTCACGCGGGCGGCCGACGAGTCAATCGGCGGAACCCTTGCCTGGAGCTACGGCGAGATTCCACTCCTCATCGTTCTCGCGGTGACCCTCTCGAAGTGGCGCAACCGCGATATGAAGACGGCCTCGCGCCGCCAGGAGGCCGAAGACGCCGAGCTCGACGAGTACAACGCTTACCTCGCGGCCCAGGCGCGGGCCGAAGAGCGCCGCCCCTCGACCCGCTAGCGCCTGCCGACTGCAAGATCGTCGACCGTTTCTCGCGGAGCGCCTGAGCGCATGCTCTGCACGAGCGTCACTTGCCCCTGCTCACACCAGTACCCCCTCCCCTCGCTCATCGCGACCGGTTGCGAGCGCGGCAGCCGAACGCCCAGAAGCTCGCCGTCGTAGTCGACGTCTGGTTGCAACAGGAGGCCGCACCGCGAATCACGGAGCTCGGCGCTCCAGTGGCCGTAACGCTGCCGCAACCTCGAGCTGTGCCCCGCGGCGACGATCGTGAGCCCCGCGGGGGTCTGTCGCAAGAGCTGCTCTATCTCACCGCGCTCGTCATCGATTTCGTCTGCATCATCAATGATGAGAAGCGCTGGGGTGCTCCTCTCCCGGAGGGATCGCACGATCTCGCTGATCGCTTCGGCCGTGACCGCGACGCAGGCGTCGACGGGGATCGCGAGAGGCGATGCCTGAGAGCAGACGACCCACACGCCAAGCTCACGCTCGCAAACTGCTCGAAGTGCCCCGAGCAACGTTGATTTGCCCGACCGCGACGGCCCAGCAACGAGTACGTGCTGCCCGGGCCTCAGCTTCGCAACGACGGGCGCGAGCCCCGCTTCGTCGATGCCAATGGGAAGCTCAAGCGCTCCCTCGCGCAGGCTGAGGAGCGCTTCGAGACTCGCAGCCATCACTTCGCGAGGCATAACGGCAGCTGGGTCTCGCAAATGTTGGCCGCGTCGGCCCGCCCCGAGCGTTCGCACCGTGGCCTCAACGCTCTTCGGTGGTTGCACTATTTGCAGGTGATGACCCGACGCTGTCTCGATGCACCGCCCCGGCGTATCTGCAGGCATGTCGACTGCCCGAATACCCAAGGCCGCGTAGTCGTGCGGGTTTGGTAGGCGAAACACCCACCGCTGTTCAGTGAGCGCATCGATTGCCGTCGGAACCGATGCGGCTCGGTGCGCCGACATCGCCGTGTGCATCGCAACGCTCGGCCCATCGGCGTAGACCCGCATCAACAGATCGAGTAGCCGTTGCCCATCATGGTCTTGGTACTCCTCTCTGAGCTCAGTGAAACCGTCAACGTAGATGAGCATTAGTTCGTGCTCCCTGTTGCTCGCCTGCCGCGCCCGCAGCTCTTGATGCAAGAAGCGAATGAGCCGGCTGCGCTGTTCAGCAGCGTCGGGCCCGGATGACACGACCGTGCGCGTGGCAGGTGACCCCGCAAAAGCGTCAAACGTGCCGCGCCCCATCTCAAGAAAGAACAGCTGGCAGGGCCTTCGCCGTGAATCGTGCAGCGATGCCAGCGCAAGCTGCACGAGAGCGTTACTCGTTCCGCTCCCTGGTAGCCCAAGCAGCAAAAGGTTTCCCTCGTTTACGCGCCACCCGCTCGCGTACTGTCGTTGCCGTGGCGGATCGTCAGCGAGTGCCACCACAAGCGTGCTCCCAGCGCGCTTCTCAGCCGCTGCCACACGATCAAGCTGTTCTCGGGAAAGCTGACCGGGTAACGGTTCGGGCCACACTCTGCGAGGGCGCCCCAGCCCGAGACGGTCAGCGGCGAGGGCAATCACCGAGATCGTGTGTTGCGCGCCGTCGTTGGCGTCCCGTTCGTTCGCTCTCTGCCCGAACGTTGGAATCGATTGTTCAGTTCTCCGCACAGGCGCAGCCTTCTCAAGCCGCCTGGGTCTGAACGGAGCTGCTTTACTGAGTCTCACGGCATCGCGGGGGCCGCGAGAGGCTTCGCCGCGCACCATCGCGGTTTGCACCTCGACCACCTCGCCCCTCCCTAAGCGAAGCAGTGCCCTGCCTGTCTGGTGCCGGGAGAGGTATGCGGCGGCAGAGGATTCAATAACCTGCAACGAATCTTCGGGGCTTTGCACCCGAAGCGCAACCCGCAAGTTCGTGTTTGCGAGAATATCTTCGGTCACGACGCCAGCGGGTCTCTGGGTCGCAAGCACCAGGTGAATACCAAGCGTCCTTCCGACCGCGGCAATGCTCACGAACGAGGCCAAGACACTGGGCAGCTGTTGCGCGAGCATCGCACACTCATCGACCACGAGCACGATTCGCGCCATCGGCTCTGCGGGTTTCGTTGCGCGGTATGCGTCGAGCGTGTCGATGGTGTGACCGGCGCTTGCGAAGAGCCGCTGCCGTCGCACGATCTCTGCCTCGAGCGCGGTAATCGCTCTCGCTGCGAGCTGTGCGTCAAGGTTGCTGAGCGTGCCGACCGTGTGCGGGAGCTGCTCGCAGTCAGCAAACGCCGCCCCACCCTTGAAATCAACGAGTATGAAATTCAGCGCTTCGGGGCTGTGGTGCAGTGCGAGACTGATGACGAGCGTTCTCAAGAACTCTGACTTTCCAGACCCAGTGGTTCCGGCCACCAGAGCGTGCGGCCCGTCGCGCACCAGGTCAATGTGCTGTATCGCCCCGGCACGCATACCCACCGGGGCTCCAACACCCTCACTCGTGCTCCAGAGTTCATGCACCCGCTGCACCGTGACCGTTGCCTGTTGCACGGCTTGTTTCTGAGCATGGCTTCGCGGTTGCGTACCCTGGAGCACCTCAGCGAGCCTCACTTGGGTTGGAATGATGTGTGCGGCCTCTTGCTGTTCAGGGTCGCGCAACCTCGCGAGCGAGCGCGCACACTCGAGCGCTTCGTTCCCACTCATTCCGCTCACGGTAAAAGGCTCATTTTCACTGTGTGAAGTGCCCTGACAAAGCCAAGCTTTTCCATCGCGCCCGATGCTCACGGTCGTCTCACACTGCGCTGGCAAGGCGTCGCTACTCTCGGCAAGAACCAGCACGATATTTCGTGCTTTCTCACCGGGCTGAAGCGCAACAAGCTGTCGCATGCCAGCCCACCCTGCTTCGCGCAGGGTGTCGGTATCAATGATCGTGATGCTCACGCGCGTCGATTCTGCTTGCTGCTGCGAGCACAGCTGCGCAAATTGCGTTCTCGCTGCCCCGGGCCCCGACGCACACCAGAAGGCTTGCACTGATTGCTTGCCGCGGGAAGCATGGGGCAAAAGGCTCACCCAGCTCCAGTCTCGCTCGTACTGCGGGTCGCTCACCACTGCAGTAAGGAGATCTGCCGGCCCACAGTGCACCGCGAGCTGAGCGAGAATACCGCGCACGAGTGCCACCGAGGTCTCCCTGTCGCCGACAATACCGAGCATGCCGCTTTGCAGTTCGCCGAGGTCAACGGTGATGGGAAGCGCGTGCTGCCTGTGGCACAGCACCGGGGCTTCCTGCGAGGGCCTGTCGCTCCAGCGCCCTCCCATTTTCCCAAGCGGCGGTCGCCAGACCACATCGCCTACCCCGAGCCTTACCGTGGCGAAGTGAGGCTCTCCGGCACGGCGCTTCCACAGTTCAACGCTCGGCAGCATCGCCCGCCGCAATACCACCGAGAGATCAGGGGCAAGTGACTCGAGACCCCTCCGCTGCATCGTCGCGGCCTTATGCACAGCACCGAAAAACTGTGCCACGCGATCAATCTCCTGCTGCTTCGCCTCCCCACGGCTGCGACGAGCTTTGAGGGCTTGGCCCAGATATCCGAGCAACGAAGTCACTGGCCCGAGTGCGGCGAACAGCATCATACGAGCGTCGCCAAGCATCACCGCGAAGATACCGGCGATGACGATCGGGGCGACGAGCATCAGTACGGCCGGCTTCGCGGCACGCCCCTCACGTTCGACCGGAGGTTTAGGCGGTTCCAGCACCTCCTGCGCAGGCTCCTGCCGGGCCACGGGTGAACGGCTAAACACCGCTGTCGCTCCCTCCGCTCCCCCTCCCTCAAGCTCGGGGAGTTGCGCTCGCTGCTCACGCAACGAGGGTCGCACCCTCAGGCGAGTCTGCCCCACCGTGATCGTGGCTTCGCTTCGCAGCAACAGTCCCTCGGAGCCGACTAAGGCTTCGTCGACCAGTGTCTCTTTCCCCTCAGCGGTATGACGAATGCGCACCCCATCGGCCTCACGCTCCAGGGTGCAGTGCCGGGCTGCCACGCCCCGGCACTCAAGCACAAGGTCGCAGCCAGGGTCGCTTCCCACGGTCACCACCCGATGTTTGGCGAGACCCACGACAGCGCCGGCCCTGGAGCCCGCAGCGACCGAGAGCACCCAGCCGGCGAAAGGCCGCACCGCGTTCACAGGGTGTTCGGCGAGGCGTGCTCCCTCAACCAGGGCAAGGTCAGCGAGCCTCAGCAGCGGCGTCAACGGAACACCGTCGAGCGACACGCTCAGCCAACCACGTATGCCGTGTGCGCGCAAAGCGTCGAGCAGATCGCGCACGGTCGCGCCGGGAGCCCAGCTCTCCAACTCGAAAATGCTCGTCTCACCCCGGGGCGGATCAACGACGATGCGCATCACGCCGCCTCGCGGGTTGCTCTCTGGCACGGTCATACATCGGGCTTCGTTCCTCTCTTCGCCCGCCCTGGTTCACCAGAGCCAGCAACGCTCGTGAGAGTAACGCTAAGGGGCGCCGAGCCTTCACGGCCCGGCGCCCCCAGCTTTCGAATCAACCGTGCGCGAGTTACCCCTGTGAACGCCGAAAGCGCGCCAGGAACACCCCCTCGCTCACCGGCGCAGAGCCACGCATCAGCGCCCCGCAACCCCTGGCGCGAGAGGCCCGACGGCCGCCGCAACGTCGCCGTCGCCCGGCCCCACAAGCCCCTTCGCACCGAGGTCGAAGCCCATTGCTGGCGCAAGCGCCGCGTGACGAGCAGCCATGTGAGTGTCACGCCAGAGCCTGCCCACCGCATCGCCCTCGAGACACGCCCTCGACCCCGCGATGAGGCTCACTTCGTGGGCCGCCTGAGCGATGTCTTCGGTGACGCGGCTCAGCATCATGCGAGCGCCCGTGAGCTGCGTGGCAGGCAGCGGGGAGCCGTCACTCACGGTCGCGTCGAGACCGTCGGCGACCGAGCAGAGTACCGCTTTCGCCGCCTCGACCCGCGAGACGGCATCTCCGATCGCGAGTGAGACACCGGGCTTATCGAGACCACGGCCCGGCATGCCGGCCGCTCGCTGACGCTCAGAGCTCACCTTGATCGAACCGACGAGTTCACGGGTCATCGCCTCTGCTGCGCCGACCATCACGGCCGAAAGCCCGAGTGCGGTGCGCAGGCGGCTTGGCACGCGTAGCCCGAAGGGCGCGTCTGGGGCGTCGGCAAAGAGCACGCTTGCCGGCAGCAGGTGGCTGTCGGGCACCGCGAGTTCACTCGCGGTCAGCGTGTGGCTGCCGGTCGCGCGGAGCCCAAGGGCGTTCCACGAGCCGCCGAGCTGAAGCTCATCACGCCGAACCGCGATGAACGCCGGGCCGAACTCGGGGTGCGCAATGTTCAGCAGCGCCCACTCGGCGAGATCGCTGTTTGAGGCGTACCGCCAGGTGCCCGTCACCAGGTGGGTATTCGCATCGCTCTCACTGCGCCGCGCACTCGTTTCACCGCTCGAAAACACGCCGCACCACTGCACGTCAGGGTCTTCAGGAAGCGTAAACCCGCTCAGCGCCGCGAAGCTCTGCGCCAGCAGACTGTTGGTCTGCGATACGACCGCGTTCCATGCCGCGGCGGGGTGCAGACTCGCAAGCCCCATTCCAAATCGCACGAGCCCTGAGGCCCCCATCTCGGCTCGTTCCGAGAGCCGATAGCCGCCCGCAGCCCGCACGATGTCGAGCGTTTGCTCGCCAATCGCTCCGGTTGCGTCAGATCTCGCCGCGTCTTCCCGCAGCGCTTCCTCGTGCGGGGCGAGCGCGGTAACAACCGCCTCGGCCTTCTCGATGCTCAGCCGCAACGCTTCTTCTCGATGTGTCATGTTCGATCTTCCTCTCAAACCTTATGCCTTCAGTGTGTGATGTTCAGTGACGCCCGCCGCGATGTTCTCGTCGAGCAGTTCAGCGAGCAAGCGACTCCGCGGCTCGGCCATGGCCGGGTCTTCGAGCGCTCGCTCCCGACCAAACGGGGTCAGGTCGACTCGCGCGGCCACGCTCGCCACCGGCGATCCACCGAGAACGATGGCTTGGTCTGCCAAGAGCAGCGCGTCTTCGACGTCGTGCGTCACAAAGATGATGGTTTTGCCGCTCAGCCGGCGCATGCGCTCGATGTCTTCGATGAGGGCGACGCGCCTGCGCACGTCGAGGCCCGCGAATGGTTCGTCGAGCAGCAAGAGGCTGGCGTCACGCAGAAATCCGCGGGCGAGCGCTCCACGACGACGCATTCCGCCAGAGAGTTCGTGGGGCATGCGCGAGCAGGCGTCGCCGAGCCCGAGCTGCGCGAGTTGATCGCATGCCCGATCGAGCGAAACCCCAGCGCACAGCGCCACGTTTTCACCGAGGCTGCGCCACGGCAACAACCGGTCGTCCTGAAACACGTACGAGCAGCGCAGCCCCTCACTTCGCTCGATTGCGCCCTCGAACGGCTCGGCAATGCCGCCCAGCACGTGCAAGAGCGACGATTTTCCGATGCCAGAGGGCCCCAAAATCGCGGTGACGCTGCCCGGTGCGGCGGCGAAGCTGATCTCCTGCGCAATTCGTTCGCCATCATGGCCGAGTGCGATGCCTTCGCAGCGGATCGCCCCCTCCCGCTCGCCCCCAGCCGCAGCCGGGCTCTCGCCCCTACCCACGCCCGCGGCGCTTCGCTTGCTCGGCCGCGGTGCGCACCACCTCGCGATGACGCGCAGCAGTGCTTCGACGAGTACCCACACGAGCACGAGCAGTATCGTGATCGCGATCACGCGGCTCGTTTGCATGTGCGCCTTCGCGATCACGAGCTGTTCGCCGAGGCCGCGCGAGGCGGTGAGAAACTCTCCCATGACCGTGAGCTTCCATCCGAGTCCAGCCATCGAGACGAGCGCGGCGTGGGCAGGCCCGACAAGCGGCGGAACCGTCACGTGGCGCAGCCGCTCACCCCGGCCCAGCTCGTAGGCGTCGGCGAGCTCTTCGTATCGCGGATCACGCTCGCGAAGCGCGTTGCGGAGCGCCGCCGCGAGAATCGGCGTCGTCGTGACGACGATGAGAAAGGCGGTGGGCCCCGCTCCCAGGCCGAACCAGATCATCGCGAGCCCCATCCACGCGACCGTCGGCACGGCGTTCAGCAGCGCGAACAGCGGCGCGAGCGCTGCGTTCGCGCTCGCGTTGAGCCCAGAAACGAGACCGAGCAGCGCGCCGAGCACGGCAGCGTTGGTGAGCCCAATGACGTACGTCGAGAGCGATTCGCCGAGCGCGAGGTACGTTGCCGGCTCTGAGACGAGCGCGGCAAACGCCCGAAGGGTCGTGCCGAGTCCCGGCAGAATGATCTCTGGCAGGCTGCGCGCGGCGAGCGCCCACGCTCCCGCGAGAAGCACGATACCGCTCAGCGACCACGCGAACGACGCGGCAGAGGGCCTGAGCCCGCCCGCCGCGTCGCCGGTTGCACGCTTCATCACTGCAGGTAGAAGCTCGCCTCGGGCATTGCCCCGCCGACGCTCTCTGGCCAGGTCTCGAAGAGCTGGGTGAAGTAGAGCTCAACCGCGGGCTTCGCCTCTGCTGCGCCCTGCGCCTCCCACGAGATCTTCGGAATCGACGCGGCAACGATGGGAGCCGGCATGCCAAGCTTCTCGTTCGCGAGCTGCCCAGCCTCGTCTGGATGTTCGGCGACCCACTCGGCGGCCTCGGCGTATGCCTCACGGAACGCCTTGGCGGTTTCGGCGTGCTCGCCCGCGAAGGTCCCGTTCACGAACGTTCCCGCTGTTGGCAGCGGCAGCGCCGAGTCGGTGAGCTCGCGCCATTCTGCTTCGAAGTCGACGACGCTGCGCGCTCCCTCGCTGTTGGCAAGCAGCATCGTCACCTGCGGCTCGACCGTCACGAGCGTCGAAATCTGGCCAGCGAGAAACTGCTCGGGGCCGTTCAGCGGATCAACGTATTCGATCGTCACGTCGTCGGTGAGATCGTGGGCCGCGAGCACGAGCTGCATCGTGTAGTCGACCGCTGAAGCCCGCATTGCAACGTAGATCGTCTGGCCCGCAAGGTCGTCGATCGTCTCAATAACGTCGTCGTTCGTGACGAGCCCCATGACCGCCCAAGCGCTCACGTTCAGCAGCTGCAGGTCTGCTCCGCCCTGCGCGAGGGTTGCGCCCGTCGTGAGCGGTGCGGCAACGAACTCGGTGCCTCCGGTGACGGCGGCGGTCAGCTGGTCGGCGCTCTCCCACCGCTCAAACACGATGTCGGTCTCGCCGAGCGCGTCAGTCTCGATCATGCGCAAGATGGGTAGGCTGGGTGGCGAGGCTGGGCCGCTGACGTGCACCTCGGCTGGGGCTTCGATCTCGGCCGCCGGCTCTTTCGGCGCTTTGGGCTCTTCGCTCTGGGTGCTGCACCCGGTGAGCAGGAGCGTGCCAACGATGCCGAGCGCCGAGAGGCTCAACGATATGTTCTTTGTTGCGGGACTCTTCACGAGTTACCTTTCACTGTCACTTTTCATCTGCTGTAACTTAGGCTTGGCTAAGTTTGTACACTTAGTGTGACAGTGAGCAACGGGCAACTTCGTTGCCACGGCAACGGGAAGGAACAATGCGCGCAGCCCCCTTACAGTTCTGGCCCCCAACGGGCGGCCGTCAGGCGCAGGCAGGAAGCGCTGGCGCAAGCCTGCTCTTTGCCGGCCTCAGCGAAGAACAGTTCACCTGCGCGACCTCGTGCCTCGGCATTCAGGCCTTCTCGTTCGAGAAAGATGAGCAGGTACTGGCCTGCCAGGGAGCACGACCCCACTACGGAGTGCTCGTGAGCGGAACCGGCTTTGACGTCAGGCAGCACACCAACGGCGATCAAACCCTGGTCGACGTCATCGAACCGGGCGACCTCTTTGGCGAGGGGTGGCAGCCGAGGGCCTGGGCCGCGACCGAGGTACCGCGAGAGCGCGCCGTGATCGGCGCGACCGCGGGAACCGTGCTGTTGCTCGACCCCGCGAGGCTCTCAGACCCGACGGTCGCATGCCCTGCAAAAGCCATCGTGCACACGAACCTGCTCAACTCGGTGCTGCACAAGCAGGAGCGACTACGCACCAAGCTCGAGATCCTGCGGCACCGTTCGCTGAGGGGGCGGATCGCGAACTACCTGCTCGTTGAGTCGCAGCGGCGAGGCAAGAGCCAGTTCACAATCCCGCTCTCACGGGGCGAACTCGCACAGTACCTGCACGCCGACCGAGCCGCCGTGTCACGCGAGCTCGCCCGCATGAAACACGACGGCATGATCGACTACCACCGCAACGCCTTCGCCCTGCGCGACGAGCAGGCGGTCACGACGGCCTCTGAGTAACCCACCTGGCTACTGTACTGGCGCGAAGCTCAGCAGCAAAAGGCTCTCGGCATCGGCCTCGACGCTGTGCAACGCGTCGGGCACGACGAAGTAATCACCGGCGGTCAGTGCGTGCGTTACCTCGGTTGCGGCCTCGATAAAGCGCACCGATCCGCTCATGACGATCAATCGAGCCTCGCCAGGGTTGCCGTGTTCGGGCAACTCGCCGCCCGGCAAGAGCACGATCGCGACCTGTCGCAAACGGCCTTCTCCCTTGAGTACGCGAGAGGCGCGTAAGGCCCCGTCGGCAACGGCCTCGGCTCGCAGTTCGTCGGTGAGCGTGGTGAGTGAAATCTCGGTCATGGCGCCTTTCTGAAGCTCTTCGGGCGATGGCGACTGCCAGGGCCCAGCTCTTTATTGTCACCCGCGGGGACAGCGGCCGCCGTTGCCCCGATCACGCGAGAGTTTTTTGTTCGTGTCATCATCGCGGCCCACCGCTACACTCAAAACAGCACCAGAGAAAGGCTCCCATGCAACGATTCGTGACCGTGGCCGCAGCTCTGCTCTATGCGGCGCTCGTTTTCAGTTGCATCTTTCTCCTGTCAAGTGGCGGCAGCGAAGGCGCACCGGTCATACGAAAGCTCGTGTTACCACTCTCGATGCTCGTTTTCGCCGCGGCAAACCACGTCGCCATCGCAAAGCGCACCCCAAACGGAGCTTGGCTCGTATCGCGAACCGCGATCACCGTCATCGCGGTGTTGGGGCTCATCACCTGCTTCTTTCTCGGCTCGTGGATCTGGATGATGCTCGGCAGCTTCTTTAACCCGACCTCGCTTGGAGGCACGGTGAAGCTCTGGATGATGCTGTTGCTACCCCTCGTCTACCCCGCCGCTGCCATCTACCGCTCACCGCGACCCGCCCACGGCCTGAAGGTAGCGACCCTGCTCGTTTTCGTCTGGCTTCCCGCGATCGCGATCGCCGGCGTCGTTTCGTTGCACGCGTTTGCGGCTGCCTGAGGTCTCAGGCCAGCTATTGATCAGGTAAAAATTCGACTATTGCCTCAAGCTGGGTGGATCAGGAATCAAGCCTTCTGCGCACGACAAGGAAGGTGACGACTGTAGCGACAACGCCTGTCAGGGCCAAGAGCACGAGCGTGCCAACGGGAAGCGCCCCACCTACCGACTCGCTCAGCTGCCCCGCCAACAGCGTTAGTGTTGTGCAAGGCGGGATAAGAACGATCCGTAATCGTCAATAACTTCAGGCGCCAGCAGTGCTCGAGGCCAGAAAACGCCTGTGACGAGGCCGATGAAACCATTGTCTTCAACAACGGTTCGGGCCAAGGAGTGAGCACCATTTGCCTGGCTCACAGTGAGCGAAGAACCAAATATTGACCGGTAGACCTGTTCTGTCTCTGAGACATCCACGTTACGATCTTGCGTGCCGACCATGAGGTGCCACGGTATCGAACGATCAGCAGCATCAACGAGGTCGTCAGTTGCGTCAGATTCGAAGTTTTGAAGCACGAACCCCCAACGGGCTTCTTCCATGGGCTCGGCACCATCATCGACTATGAGGTACTCATCGTATGTGGCTTGACGTTCGAGCAGATCGAGAGTTTGGTCGCTCTCACGAATGGCCCGTTCTCGCTCTTCGGCGGTCGCGCCCTCGTGATCCAACTCAGCTAAAAGGTTAAACCGCCCTTGGCGAAGCCAGTTAATTGCGGTGCCGACAGCGACCACACCGTCAATATCGTTTCGTTCTGCGACCACTTTGGGCAGCACCCACCCTGCCTGGCTCGCTCCCCAGAGCACAATCATTTCTGACGGCACATCATTGTGCGCCTTGGCCCAGTCGATCACCGCTGAAACTTCCTCCGCTCGATCGCTCATCGATTGAGAAAGCCAGTCACCCTCTGAACCATCGATGCCGGGCTTGCTCCAAGAAAGCGTGGCGAATCCTGCATCAGCCGCACCCTCGAACCATGGCGAGTAGAGGCCGCCTTGGGTCGCCTCTACTGGTCCATCACCATGAACCATAACGACTAATCCCCGGGCTGCCTCGTCACGCGGCAATGTCAACACCCCGTTGAGAGCGCCGTCGGGCCCAGAGATTGTCACTGCTCTTTGCGTAAAGCGGAAACTATTACCGATCAGCGCAGCGGCCATGAGGATCGCCGCGACCACAACAAGGCTGAGCAGAGGAACCAGAACATAACTAAGTTTCTTTTTCGTCACGATCGTATTCTATACGATATATTTATTGGTATGGGAAGTGTAAACATTCATGACGGCTTCACTGAGGCAGAGCGAGGCAGCGTCAGCACGCTGTATTGGGAGGCTTTTGGGCGCAAGCTTCGACCCGCATTTGTTGACGAAGCAACCGGGCTTGAAACGCTACGAACCGCACTTCGCGCGACTCGCACGCTTGTCGCTCGTGAAAAAGGTCACGTTTTGGGCATCTGTGGCTTTCATCAAGGCCGAACCGGTGTTGCCGATCTCGGCTGGGCCAGCCTCAGGCAGTCACTCTCAATCGTTGCTGCGCTTCGCGCAAGCTTCGTACTGTCGCTTCTCGCGCACAGAGAAGACCCTGATGCACTCGTGCTCGACGGTATCTGTGTTGACCAAGCGGCTCGTGGACGAGGAATCGGCTCCTCTCTTCTCGAAGCGGCCGCGAACAAAGCTCGACAAACAGGTGCGAAAACTGTCAAGCTTTCGGTCATCGACAAAAATTCTCGAGCTCGTGCTCTGTATGAGCGTCATGGGTTCAAACCAACAGGCCACGAAACCCTAGGGCCGCTCGCATCCTTATACGGGTTCAACGGCTACACCAGAATGGAACTCAACGTTAGATCATGAGACGACAGATCGCACCACGCACCATCGTTGAGGCCTTCCTTCCTTTTACAGGCGCAGCGCCGCTAGCAGATATCTATGAGGCGGCAAACCTTGTCGGCCTGAGCGATCAACCGGTACGACTAGCGATGCGCCGCTTAATCGCTAACGGCGATATTGAGCAGGTTGGCCGAGGTCGGGCAGGAACCCTCACCCTTACGAACATCGGCAGGAGCAGACTAGAACGAGATCGCTTGAGCCTTACCCTGGCTTCTGCCCAAGACAAAGGCGATGCACCATGGGACGAGCACTGGCGGCTCATCGCCGTGAGCGTTCCAGAGCGCGAACGCTCAACCCGCGACATGCTGCGACGCGAGCTGCTCGGGCTTGGGGCTGTCGCTATTTCAGCAGGCCTCTACGCAAGCCCTCACGACCTCGAGAATGAGTTACCGGAGGGCACGAGGCCCTACCTTTCGACAGCGACGACTCAGGACCTCAATGTCAAAGGGATCAGCGCTCCCCTCGAAATTGCCGAAACACTATGGCCAAGCCAGCCGACTCTCGAGGCTTACTCGACACTCGATAACGCAACTCGGCAAGCTGCTTCAGATGCAGACACCCCGCCACTTGTTCGCTTACTCCTGCTTGCAGACGCTCTCGAAGAGGCCATTCGGGACGATCCACTGCTCCCGCTCGAGCTACGCACATCACCGTGGCCACCAAGCCAATCACGATCGATGTGGGCCGAACAGTGGCGTTCCATATCGGCCCAAATTCAGAACCCCTTATATCGAGACTGGGCGCACCTCGCTGCGTCGTAGATAACCCCTGCGGTTGCCTCAGGACATTTTGAGCAGCTCTCAAGCAATGAGCATGTCAGTCTTTTGGGGATCGACAGGCTATAGCCCAGACAGTTCAAGAACGAAATGATCTTGAGCTGATCGCCGGCACTGCTACCGCGTTGACCTTTGTCTTTGCAGCGATCGATCGACCCCCATGAGCCTGATCAGTCATTCTTAGATGTAAGGGGTTTGCCCCAGCTACTCTTGCTTCTCGGCCTCGGCGGCTTAGGCGGCGGATCGCAACCAGCCGCTACCCCCGAGCCTTGATCGCGGCGCTCAGGCTGCCCGATAGAAGCAAAAATGCCCTCGATTTTCTCAGAAAATCAAGGGCATCAATCGCTGGGATACCAGGACTCGAACCTAGAATGACGGTACCAGAAACCGTTGTGTTGCCAATTACACCATATCCCAATGGCGATCTCGCGAGGCGAAATCTTTACTGCTCCGAGGAGCACCAAGAAATAATATTAGCGCAACGCCCCAGCGAACGCAAAACGCGTTCGGCCCTCGGCGATTCGCGGCTTGATCAGGGCTGCATCGAGCTTTGCAACGGCGGCTCTGCCCCGGTCGAATCGAGCGAGTCGATGTACCGCAGCACGATGCCCTCGCGCAGCGCCCAGGGCGAAATCGTGAGCGTGGGCACCTTGAACACCTTCATGGCCGAGCGCAGCACGACCGCGCCAGCCATGATCTGGTAGGCACGCTCAGGCGTGATGCCGGGTAAAAACTTGCGCACGTCAGAGGGCATGCGAGCCATGACCGGCTCCCACTCCCTGAGGCCCGCGTAGTGCAGCGGCGCGAGATCGCCCGTGTCTGGGTCTGGCGGGCCGCCAATGAGCCTGGCAAGCGAGCGAATCGTCTTCGAGGTACCGACCACCCGCTTCGGTTTCGGACGCTCGGCAAAGGTGGTGTCGCGCACCTCGGTGAATACCTGGGTCGCGTGCTCCCGAAGATCGAGAATCGCTTCCTGCGGCGGCGGGTCTTCGATGAGGTAATTAATGGTGCTGCGCCCTGCGCCGAGCGGCAGTGAGACCTGCACGTCGGGGTACTCGTCAGCACCCTGGGCGATTTCGAACGATCCGCCGCCAATGTCAAAGAGCAGAATCTCGCCTGCAGACCAGCCGAGCCAGCGGCGCACCGCGAGCATCGTGATGCGAGCCTCGTCTTCGCCCGAGAGTACCTGGGGCCGAAGTCCCGTCTCGCGTTCGACACGGGCGAGTACTTCTTCGCCGTTCGCGGCCTCGCGAATGGCGCTCGTGACGGTCACGATGAGATCGTCGACCTGAATCTGTTCGACCTGCGCGACGGCCTCGCGCAGCGACGTGAGAATGAGCGCGACGCCCTCTTCGGTGATCGACTCGTCGGGCGCGAGGTAACGCATGAGCCGCAACACCGAGCGCTGCGAGTGATACGGAACCGGGCTCGAGCCTGGTCTCGCGTCGACGACGAGCAGGTGTACGGTGTTTGATCCGACGTCAATGATGCCGAGGCGCATCAGTAGCTCCCGCCACTCGATTCGGCGGGGCTTTCGCCTCGCAGCTCGGCGATAATCGACGCGGTTCCCGAAACGCCAAAGCGGGTCGCTCCCGCCTGCCACAGCGCCTCAACCTCGCTCGCCGTGCGCACCCCGCCCGAGGCCTTCACCCCGACCGTGTCGCCGACTGCACCGCTCATGAGCGAAACGGCGTGCACGCTCGCGCCGCCAGCCTTGCTGAAGCCGGTTGAGGTTTTCACGAAGTCTGCCCCACCGCGCGCTGCCGCGAGCGATGCGCCAACGATCTCGTCGTCGGCAAGTTCTGCCGTCTCGAGAATCACCTTGAGCACCTTGCCACCGCAGGCTTCTCGAACCATGCGCACCTCGGCCTCAACGGCTGCGTAGTCGCGCACGTGCACGAGGCCCTGGTTCACGACCATGTCGATCTCGTCGGCGCCGTCGCGCACGGCACGCGTCGTCTCGGCAGCTTTGATCTCGGCGTGGTGGGCTCCCGAAGGAAAGCCGATCACCGTCACGATCTCGAGGCCGTGTTTATCGACGGGCAGGAGCGAGGGGCTCACGCAAACGCGCTTCACGCCGAGTTCCCTCGCCTCGGCCAGAAAACGGTCGAGCTCGGGCATCGTGGTCCCGCCAGCGAGCAGCGTATGGTCGGCAATCTCAGCAAAGCGTTCGGCGTCGAGCGGTTGCTTGGGGGTAGCTTCGGCGTTCGTCATGGCTCTAAGGATACTGTCAAATTTCGCCAACACGCTGCACGCGAATCACGGCCTCGCCCTGCTCTTCTGACTCACGCAGGTCGACCTCGCCCATGATCGCCCAGTCGTGATTTTGTTCTGGGTCGCTGAGCACCTGCCGAAACTGCCAGGTGCCCTCTGCGGCCCGCGAGGTGTCGATCACGCAGTACTTTGGCGAGCGCGCTTCACCGTCGACCGAAATCGATTCGTAGTCGTTATAGTAACGCTCGAGTGCTTCGTCCCACTGCTGCTCTGAGAATCCGTGCGGGCCGTCGAGCTGGCCGAGTTCGCGAACCCGGTCGAAGGCCGCGTGCTGCACCCGCATGAAGAGGGCGTTGCGCACCATCATGGTAAATGCCCTCGTGTTGTGCACGATGCTTCGCACTGGCGGCGCAAGCGATTCGACGTCGCCCACCGAGTCGGCGGCTTCGAGCACTGCCTCGGGGTTTTGCAGCCGCTCCCACTCGTCGATGAGGCTCGAGTCGACCTGCCGCACGAGCTCGCCGAGCCAGTCGATGAGGTCGTCGAGCTCTTCGGTTTTCTTCTCATCGGGCACGGTCTGGCTGAGCGCGCGAAACGCGTCGCTGAGGTACCGGAGCACCCCGCCCTCGGCCCGCCCGAGCCCGTAGGCCGAGACCATATCGCGAAACCCGAAGGCCCGTTCAATCATGTCTCGCACGACCGATTTTGGCCGGAGCTCATAGTCCCTCGCCCACGGCACCTCGGCGGCATACTCCTCAAACGCCGCGGTCAGCAGCTCTTCGAGTGGCTTCGGGTAGGTAATCTCTTCGAGCTTCTCCATGCGCTCGTCGTACTCGATGCCCTCGGCTTTCATCTCGGCGACCGCTTCGCCGCGAGCGCGGTGCTCTTGCTCACGCAAGATTTGCCGCGGATCCTCGAGCGTCGCCTCAATCATCGAGATGACATCGAGCGCATAATCTGGGGCGGCCTCGTCGAGCAGTTCGATCGCGGCGAGCGCGAACGGCGAGAGTGGCTGGTTCAAGGCGAAGCCGTCTTGTAGTTCGACCGTGAGTCGCAGGAGCTTCTGCCCGCCGGGGCCCTGCTCGAGCGTCACCACGCCGCCCTGTCTCAGCGTGCGCAAGATCTGCAGCGCGGTTCTCGCGTGAGCGAACTGCTTAGCCTTCGGCTCGTGGCTGCCAAAAATGAGGGTCTGCATCGTCTCGAGCGCCTCGCCCTCGCGCTGCTCTTCACGCCCAATGATGGCGAGCACCATGGAGTGGCTCACCCGCATGCGACTCACGAGCGCTTCGGGTTCTTTGGCAACGAGGCGTTCCATACTCGCTTCGTTCCACGTCACGAAGCCCTGCGGTGCCGACTTCTTCGCGGGCTTCTTCGCGGCCTTGCCGCCCTTCGCCGCTTTCGCCTCGGCCTTGGCAACGGCCTTCGCGTTCTCGACCTCGTGCTCTGGCGCGAGAATGATCACGTCGCCCTCGGTGTCGAAGCCCGCCCGACCCGCGCGGCCCGCGATCTGATGAAACTCGCGGGCCGAGAGCAGCCGCATCTTCACCCCATCGAACTTCGTAAGCGCGGTAAACATGACCGAGCGAATCGGAACGTTGATGCCAACCCCGAGAGTGTCGGTGCCACAAATGACCCTGAGCAAGCCTTTCTGCGCGAGCGTCTCGACGAGCCTTCGGTACTTGGGCAGCATGCCGGCGTGGTGCACGCCAATACCGCCCCTGATGAGTCGCGAGAGCGTCTGGCCGAAGCCCGCAGAAAAGCGGAACGCGCCCAAGTGCTCGGCAATCTCGTCGCGTTCTTCTCGGGTGACGAGCTTCATGCTCGCGAGCGCCTGAGCCGTCTCGACGGCTTGAGCCTGCGCGAAGTGCACGATGTACACGGGCGTCTCACGATCGCCGAGCACCTTCTCGACCGACTCGTGAATGCTGCTCGTCTCGTAGCGAAAGCTGAGCGGCACGGGACGCACGGCGCTCGTAACGTGCGCCGTCTCCCGCCCCGTACGCTCGCTGAGGTCTTCTTGAAGGTCGGTCATGTCGCCGAGCGTCGCCGACATGAGCAAGAATTGGGCGTTCGGCATGATGAGCAGCGGCACCTGCCAGGCCCAGCCGCGGTCAGGCTCTGCGTAAAAGTGAAACTCGTCCATCACCACCTGGGTGATACCCCAAGCATCGGCGTCGCGCAGGGCGATATTCGCAAGAATCTCAGCGGTGCAGCAGATGATGGGAGCGTCGGCGTTGATCGCCCCGTCACCGGTGATCATGCCCACCTTGTCGGGGCCGAATGTCGCAACAAGCTCGAAGAACTTCTCACTCACGAGCGCCTTAATGGGAGCCGTGTACACGGTACGCCTGCCCTCGGCGAGGGCGATCACGTGGGCCGCGAGGGCGACGAGCGATTTGCCGGTTCCCGTGGGCGTCGCGAGAATCACGTTGTTGCCCACCGCAAGCTCAAGTGCGGCCTCTTCTTGCGCCGGGTACAGATCGATTCCGCGAGTCTCACGAACCCACTCCGAGAACACTCCAATAACGTCGTCTGCGAGCTGCGGGTCGTCCCAGTTGAAAGGTTTCACCTCTTAACTCTGGCATATTCATCCGGGTACAAGGCGTGAGCGCCCCGTAAACTACTGTCATGGAGATACTGCTCATCGTCGTCGGGGGCCTCGTGCTGCTGACCGCGACCTCAATGCTCGCGAGCCGAATCGGTATCGTAGCCCCGCTTCTGCTGCTCCTCATCGGCATTGGCATCGGCTACATTCCCGGCGTACCACCGACGATTCTCAATCCAGAGATCATTCTCATTGGCGTTCTCCCGCCCCTGCTTTACGGCGCCGCGGTCAACCTTCCGGTGATCGACCTGCGCCGCAACCGAAAACCTATTTTCTGGTTGTCATTCGTGCTCGTCGTGGTGACGGCGCTCATCATCGGTTTCCTCTTGCACTGGATCGTTCCCGCGATTCCGCTGCCCGCCGCTATCGCGCTCGGCGCAGTCGTCGCCCCGCCAGACGCGGTTGCGGCAACCTCGGTTGGTAAGCGTGTCGGCATGCCAGCCCGCCTCGTTACCATTCTCGAGGGTGAGAGTCTCTTGAACGACGCGACGTCGCTCGTGCTCTTGCGCACCGCGATCGCCGCTATGGCCGGCTCATTCTTCTTCTGGGACGCGGTGGGCAGCTTTGTCTATGCGGTTGCCGTCGCGACCGCCGTCGGCTTTGTCGTTGGCGCGGCCACGGTGTGGATCCGCTCGCACCTCTCGAACCCGGTTCACGACACGATGATCTCGTTTATTGTGCCGTTCATCGCTTTTATTCCGGCTGAAGAGCTCGGGGCGTCTGGCGTTCTCGCGGTGGTTATCGCTGGTCTCTACACCGGGCACCATGCCCCGCAACACTTCTCGGCAACCTCGCGCATTAACGAACGCATGAACTGGCGCACCGTGAAGTTCGTGCTCGAAAACGGCGTCTTTCTCATCATGGGGCTCGAGACCCACGCCCTCATCGACGAGGTGCAAGACGAGAGCTTCCCCATTCATCACGTCGCCTTGCTCGCACTCTTGGTCTTCGTCGTGCTCGTCGTCATTCGCATGATCGCAATGTTTCCCGTCGTGTGGCAGGTGCGCAAAAGCACCGAGCGCTACGAGGCGATGCAAGAGCGCATTATGCGAGCCAAACGCTCACATAAAGATCGATACGAGAACGGCGACGAGGCCGAGCCCAGCACGAAAGAAATGCAGTATGCCTCTTGGCTCGCCCGTGCGAGCCGCAGGGTCGAAGCCGATGTGAACTATGCGCGCGAGGAGGGCCTAGACTGGCGCGGTAGTGTTTTGCTCGGATGGAGCGGGATGCGTGGCGTCGTGACGCTCGCTGCGGCGCAGACCATTCCAGAAAACGTGCCGTTTAGGGCCCACATCATTCTCATCGCCTTCGGCGCTGCGACGCTCTCGCTCCTGGTGCATGGTTTCACGCTGCCGCCACTCGTGCGTGCACTGAAACCGGCCGACCCGGCTTCTGACGGGCACCTCGAAGAGCTGCATACGCTGCACGAAGAGTTGCTCATTGCGGCCGAGCACGCGATCGATCAGGCGGTGACCGAGGCCAACGTCGGCGGTGACAGCAACGGCAACGGAGACCTCAGCGAGTCGGTCATCAAACAGGCAAAGGTTGCCTCGGCAGCGGCAATCGCGCCGCTCCTACTCGCGACCTCGCTCGACGGCGGATCGCGCGAGCCGGGCGCATTGACGGGTCAAACCGAGACCGACAAGCTCGTCGAGCTCACCCTGCTCGGTATCGAGGCGAGCCGCGAAGAGCTACTCGAGCTGCGAACGATCGGCATGTACAGCTCACCGGCTCTGCAGCTCGCGTCTCGGTCGATCGATATCTTCGAGCTGCGGTATGCCCCGCCGAAAAAGGGCTAATGGGACATACCGCAGCGCCCCACTAGGCGGCTTCGATGGTGCAGCCGCGCTCAGCGAGTTCTTTGAGGGCCGCGACCGAGGGTTCCGGGGCGACGCCTGCGATCAGGCCGGTGAGCACACGCACGTTAAATGATGCCTCTCGTGCGTGGAGCGCGCTCGCGCGAACGCAGTGATCGGTGGCGATACCGACGACGTCGAGGTCGGTGATGCCTGCCTCTTGAAGCACGTCGACCAGGTTGCGACCGTCGGTGGTCTCGCCTTCAAACGCGGAGTAAGCAGGAATGCCCATGCCTTTTCGCACGTGCACATCGATGCGTTCGAGATCGAGCGCTTTGTGGTATTCGGCGCCCTCGGTTCCCTGCACGCAGTGGTCGGGCCAGGTGTCGACAAAGTCTGGAGCCTCGCCTGGCGCCGCGAAGTGGCCACCGTTGTCGTCGTTTGCGTGGTGCCAGTCGCGTGAGGCGACGACGAGGTCGTAGCGCACGGTTTCGTCGGCGAGGTGCTGGGCGATGCCGTGTGCGACCTCGTGGCCGCCCTCGACACCGAGGGCGCCGCCCTCGGTAAAGTCATTTTGCACATCAACGATGAGCAGTGCCCGCTTCATGGTTCTCCTTCGTCTTGAGTTTCGTGAGGATGATTGGGCTAGCGCGCAACCTTTTCTTGAAAAGCAATGATGCGTGCGAGGGCTTCTTCCACTGCGGGAACTCCCGCTGCGAATGACAGTCGCACAGTGCGGTTGCCAGCATCGGGGTCAAAGTCAACGCCGGGAACGATCGCGACATCGGCCTCGTCGAGCAATCGTTTGGCGTAGGTGACCGAGTCGCCACACCATTCGAGTTGTGGGCCAAGGTCGGCGTAGTAGTAGAACGCTCCGTCGGCGGGCGACGAGGCGCCCCAGCCGAGGCTCGCTTCGGCCTCAAGAATGAGTTCACGCGAGCGCGCGAAGCCGGCGACAACCGCTTCACGTTCGGCGTAGGTTTCTTCGCTAAACGCATCGAGCGCAAACTCCTGCGCCGGCGACGGTGCGCTCAGGGCGAAGTTGCTTGCCAGCGCTTCGAAGGGCGCGACGAGGTATTCGGGCAGGATCGCCCAGCCGAGACGCCAGCCTGTCATGCCCCAGTACTTCGAGAAGGAGTTGATGACGAGCGATTCGTCGCCAAACTGCATGGCAGAGGTGCCGCGGGGGTCAGTCGCACCCGCTTGTGGGTAGGTGATGCCGTGGTAAATCTCGTCGCTCACGAAGAGTGTCGAGTTTCGCACGCACCAGCTGTGCAGTGCACGCAGCTCGTCGCGGGTCAGCATGCTGCCGGTGGGGTTCGCGGGTGAAGCAACGATGAGCCCGGCAAGCGGGCCGCCGTCGCGGGCTGCCGCGTCGAGCATTGCCGGCGTTGGCTGGTACCGGGATTCGAGGGTTGTCGGCAGTTCAACGACCTCGATGCCGAGGGCCGTCAGAATGTTTCGGTACGCCGGGTAGCCGGGGCTTGCGAGTGCTACTCGATCTCCGGGGTTGAACGCCGCGAGAAACCCGAGTTGAAAGGCCCCTGACGAACCGGTCGTAATGGCGATGCGAGCCGGGTCGACCTTTGCACCGTACCAGCGGTCGTAGTGCCCAGCGATCGCTTCGCGGAGCTCGATCGTGCCGAGCGGGCTCGTGTACCCTGCCGCCGTGATGTTGTTGGGCGCGGGTCTCGCGCTGGGCTCGCCTGCGCACAATGAGACGACGTCTCGGCCAGCGGCGCGAGCTTCGGCAATTTCGCCGGTAATGCGCATCACTTCGAACGCGGGAATATGTGAGCGCTCGGCAGCTTGCAAGCCGTGGCTTTCGAGGCGTTTGAGTCCTGGTGGCGGCGTCTTCATTGGGCCTTGTACATGAACCATGATTCTAGGCTACCCCGTCACGCCTGCTTCGGGGGCGAGGTGCGCTCGTTCGATGAGCGAGAGGTAGCCAGAGAGCGCTGTCACCTCGGCAACCGTAGCGGGGAGTCCTACCCCGCTGAGGCTTGGTGACGAGACGAGGTGTGCCGCCCACTGGGCTCGACTAATCGCAACGTTAAGCCTGTTGCGCATGAGCAAGAAGTCGAGCCCTCGAGGCACGTCGTAGGGGCTCGACGCAGCGAGCGTCACGATCGCGAGGGCCGCTTCCTGCCCCTGAAACTTGTCGACGGTGCCGGCACGAATGGCACCGAGCCCCGCCCGCTCAAGCTCCTGGGTGACGCACTCTACCTGAGCGTTATAGGCAGCGACGACAATAATGTCGGTCTGCGTGATGGCTCGAGGCTCTGCGCCGGCATACCGTAGCGTGCCCGTAACCATGGTGGCTGCGAGCGCCGCAACGGCCCTGGCCTCTTCTGGCGAGAAGGTCGCGTTGCCGCGGTGAGGAACCGGGTGCCAGGTGAGACCCGCTGGGCCAACGCCCTCGAGTTCACGGTCGAGCGTGCTCTCGTGTGCATGCAGCTTGCCCTCGTATGACAGCGCTGAGTCAACACTGGCGAGTTCCGGCCGCATACGACGCGTTACCTCAAGAAAGTAGCCGAGTGATTCAGGAAGCGTGTCGTGGTCGCCGATGAGCCACCCGAGCGCCGAGCTATCAACTGGCTCGGGATGACTGCCCTGAGATACCTGCGGAAGCTGGCTCGGGTCGCCCAGCAACAACAGGTTTGCTGCCGCTTGAGATGCCGCGATCGTTGGGGCAAGGGAGAATTGGCCGGCTTCATCAATAACGAGCAAGTCAAGGGATCCCGGTTCGATGCGCCCCTCATGGCTCATGTCCCATGCAGTGCCGCCGATAACCACTCCCCGACCCGCGTCGCGCGCCTCGGACAGAAAGGCGGCATGGCCGTTGCTTCGCAACACGCGCCATTCTGGCGCCTCTGCGTCATCGTTCACACGACCGCCCTGGGGAACTTTGGCCACGAGGTCGCTGTCAAGACCAGCCGAGATAATGCCGTCGAGCACATTCTCGACAACCTTGTGCGATTGGGCGACGATACCGATGCGCCACCCGTCTTGCTCGACCAACTGTTTGATGACTCTCGAGGCCAGGTATGTTTTTCCCGTCCCGGGAGGCCCCTGCACCGCGAGATACGAATGGTCGAGCGAGCGAAGCGAGGCCACCACGGCGCCAATCGTCGCCGCCTCTGGGTCTCCTCCTGCGGTACGAAGCGCGAGCGGGTCATCGGTCGCAACCGGGCCGGGCCGGTCAAGAAATCTCGGAGGGGCAAGCCGCAGCATGTCAAACACCGGGTCAGAAACAGATTCTCCCTGCTCTGTTGCCGCGGCGATCGCACTGCCCCACGTCTCGATCGCTGTTTTCTGCGCTCCCGCGCGAGGCGGTGGGCCCGGGGTGAGCGCGATGGGCAGTTCGTGCCACTCGGCTGCGTCGTCTGGCAGGGTCTCTTGCACGACCACACGTTCGCCATCGCGCTCAAGAACCGTCACCTGTCGAGCCCCTCGCTCGGTGAGCGGTGCCCCCGGACGTGCAAACGGGGCGGGCGCGGCATAGACTGCAAAAACGCTTTGCCCCTCTTTCAAGCTACTGCCGGGGGCAAGCACACCGCCAAGCATGATGACGCGCCGCTGCTTTCTCGCCCGTGGTGGAGTGTGCCATGTCTCGAGTACCCGATGTTTACCGGGCTCGGCCACAAACACGTCACGGGTGTCGGCCCAGTCTTCGATGGGGTCGACGAGCCGCGCGAAGTGAGCCCACCAGAATGATTTCTGTTCACGCTGGTGATAGTCAATGGCGCTAGCTGCGAGACGTAAGGCGCGCGCTTCGCGGGGTTCCTGCTCGGCTGCGGCTAAGGCGAGGAGTCGCTGGCCGAGCTTACTCACCTCTGATTCAGGTGCGTCACGTTCGACCGAGGGCTCAGAAACGGGCGCTGCCGCGACACCGTACTCGGTGGCGATGCCGCGCAGCCAGTCACGAAGCCTCAGCGTTGAGACGCAGTCGTAGCGGTTGTAATCGGCAATCCCATCGAGCATGCGCTGTGCTTCATCACGCTCGTGGTGTTCAGAAGATCTGCTCATACGACGGGCCTCAGCGTACTCGGTCACCGATTGTGCGCCGTCAGTCACCCCGTCAGTGTCTCGCAGTTCGTCGCCCATATAGAGCGGCTCGAGCTTTTTAATCGAGTACGAGCGGCTCCCGACAGTAAGCGCCTCGCGCACAATCGGGTACAGGTCAACAAGCACTCCGTCTCTCAAAAGCACGTCGACATCGGCCTCGCGAACGCCGTGCCTCGCGGCAATGCTGAGCAAGTGGCTTCGCTCATACGGAGCGTAGTGGTACACGTGCATATCAGGGTGAGCAGCCCGACGCGCTGCAACCAAATCGAGGAACGATTCAAGTGCGACACGTTCCTCATCGTGCGTGTGAGCCCAGAGCGCTGTGAAGTGCTCATCAGGGTCGATCATGCCGAAGAGGTAGTCAAGCCCCCACCGCGGTGTTCCGTCGGGTAGGCGTTCCTGGTACATCGGGTCGCCCTCAAAATCAAAGAACAGGTCTCCCTCGCTTGGCTCAGGAATCGCACTGAGTGCGGCAGCCTCACGCACTGTCACCGAAGGGGTCTCGCCGCTTTCGCTTGCCACCTGTGCCGCCGCCTGTGCCCGGAGCCGTTCAAGCACGGCAGAACCGAGCCCGGGCACTTCGGCCCCTGAGGTAAGGCGTGCAAGCGCATCAATGGTTTCAACGCCGCCATCAATGAGTCTTTGACGCTGCCCCTGACGCATACCTGCAACGAGCAGGGGGTCGCGAGTGCGCTCGATCTCGGGCTGACACACCTCGCATTTTCCGCAAGAGAACACGTCAGGATCGCCCCACTCGGTAATGGCTTCGCCGCGGGCCCAGGTACGCAGCACAATCTCCATCAGCCTGGCCCGTCTTGACCGATACACCGGGGCAAGCTCGCTCAAACGATGCTCACTCTGCGAGCCGTCACCGAGAAGTAGAGCGGCGTGTGACGTAGTGCGTGACCCTACCCGCTCGATTTGCTCTCCGTAGGCCGCGATCTGGAGAAGAGCCGGCACCCGCGCGGTTCTCGCAAGTTTGGTGTCCTGTACCTGCCACGCGGGTTGTCCAGTATCGTCGACCGTTCGTTTCAAGAAATCGGCAAAGCCAATAAAACCAATCGTGGGCTCAGCCGCGCTTGTCGCAGGCCGCAGCACCGGATCAAAGAATGTCGCTTGAAAGATGACCGCAGCATCACTGTGCAGAGCAGCCGTTGTTTCAGCCGCACGTTGCTCGATGCCGGCACGGGTGAACGGCTCTGGTCGAGCAATCTCTTGCACACCCTCAGGGCCAAACTCATCTCGATATCGCACGAGCTGCCGCTCTTCATGTTCATCACCGAGCTTCGATGCACGGTCGAGCATGGCGTCTTCAAGACGAGGTACCGCAACGTCACGGCCGAGCATCTGATCAAAACGCCTCAGGAAAGCAAACTCACAGCTGCCGGCCTGCGTGATATCACTCGCACTGACGATGATGTCGCCTTCCAACAGAAACATACGTCTTCCTCCGTCAGTTCTCGGTGGGTGAGAACACCAGAGTAGCCTGGGCCACCGACACGCCGCTTCTCACGATAGACTGGCCAGGTATTGTCATCAATTCCGTTTGTACCTAAGGAGCATTCGTGAAGATTCGCACTCGCATCGCCGCAGCGGTTACCGCCGTCGTTGCAACCCTTTTCGTGGCGACTCCAGCACTCGCAGCTGAGCCGCAGACACACGTTGGCACGGCGCAGTACTCAACCGCCGGCACTCCAGTCGACATCGTCGCGATCGCGATCGTGATGTTTGTTCTGCTCATCGTCGTCATCGGCGCTTCACAGCTTGTAGGAAACCTCTTCGAGAAAAAGGATTAACCATGTCACTGCCCTCATCGATCGCCTCGTCACTGTCGACTTCTGCGTTCGAGACACTTCGTCTAAACATTGCCGATGAGATTCTCACCGTCACCATTGCACGCCCAAAGGCACTCAACGCCCTCTCGCAGCAAGTGATCAGCGAACTCACGCAGGTCACTGAACAGCTCAGCCGGCTCGGCGAGGTTGACGATGAGGGCAAGGCCGACTGGTCTATCCGTGGGGTCATTCTCACAGGCGACGGCGAAAAGTCGTTTGTCGCCGGTGGGGACATCTCTGAGATGAGCACCATGACTCCCGATGATGTGCGTGCCTACGCGGGCCGTGCGCAAACGTTCACTGCACACCTCGAAGCTCTTCCCGTTCCCGTGATTGCCGCGGTAAACGGTTTTGCCCTCGGCGGCGGCTGCGAAATTGCACTCGCCTGCGACATGATTTTTGCCTCAGAACGAGCTCTCTTCGGACAGCCTGAAGTCGCACTGGGTCTCATCCCAGGTTTCGGCGGCACCGTGCGTCTGCAGAAGGCGGTTGGTCCGCAAATCGCGAAGGACCTTATCTTGAGTGCACGCCACATCACGGCGCAGGAAGCACGCGAATACGGGCTTGCCGCGAGGGTCTACGGCTCGCAGGAAGAGCTCCTCTCGGGTGCAACCGAATACCTTGAGCTCGTAAAAAAGCAGTCACCCGTTGCCGTTGCCGCTGCTAAGCGCTCGGTCAACGCGACCGCTCATCTCTCGACCCTCGACGGTCTGCAGGTGGAGCTTGATTTCTTTGCTGACTGCTTCAGCACTGACGATATGCGTGAGGGCACCTCAGCATTTGTCGAGAAGCGAAAGCCATCGTTCAGCGGCCGTTAGTCTGAGAGGCCGCTGTGGCACAACACAGCGCGCTACAAGAATGCCCGCCCCACACGGTTCGTGGGGCGGGCATTCTTGTATGCATGCAGCGCTTCAGGCGGTTCTCAACACCGTCTGAAGCGCGCGAACACCTGCGATTAGCCGTACATGCGGCGCACCCGGAAGCGAGTGACGAAGGGATCGACAGCACCGCGCACATACCCGGTCGGTGAGGTCGCGACAGCCTGCAAGAACGCGACGGTCTCGGCTGTGATCTCTTCGCCGGGAATGAGGTTGGGAATGCCTGGAGGATATGCCGCGAGCGAGTCGCACGAGATACGTCCGACGGCTTCATCGGCTGAAACGATCTCTGACTCACCAAAGTATGCATCGCGAGGGAGCGTGCGGAGGTCACCCGGTTCGGGCAGCGGTGGGAACGAGAGTGTGGCCGGGGGAAGCGTCTGGGCTTCGTCGGCAACCGCCTGCAGCGAAGCCATGATGTCGGCGACGGGATGCAGGTGCCCTGCCCCGAGTACCGCGACGATTGTCGTTGCTGTCGCCATCTCGAAGTAAACGCTGTGCTCTTCGATGAGCCGGTCTCGCACCCAGTGCCCTGACTGACCGAGCTTCGAGACATCGATTGCTACGCGCAACAGGTCGTTGTCGACAATGTCGCCAAACCCAGAGAACCCGGTATCAATGAGCGAGAAGCGACCGTCGGCCTCGACAAGCTCGCGAAACTCGCGCGCGAGTTCGATCGACTGGCCAATGAGTTCGGTCTCAGCAACCATCGACTGACGAGCAATATCGAGCGAGCCCATAAGCAGGGCACTCGCCGAGGTCGACGCTGTCATGTTCACGCCGCGCTGAATGAGGGTTTCAAGTTCGTCAGCGAATGGGCCATACCCAAGGTGCAGCATCGCCGACTGTGTGAACGAACCAGCGAGCTTGTGGGTGCTCGAGATCACGAGGTCTGCACCGAGGCGTACTGGTGACTCGGGTAGGTCTTCGTGAAAACCAAAGTGAGCGCCCCAGGCACCGTCAACGATGAGGGCAGCTTCGTAGCGATGGCATACCTCGGCAATGCGGTTCACATCTGAGACAGAGCCAAAGTAGCTCGGGCTCACAATGTACACAGCCGCGATGGGGCGGTCTTCTTCAACCGCGCTCTGCAGCGCCGCCGCAATTTCGCTGGGGGTCACGCCGTGCGAGATACCGTGTTCTTCGTCGATGCTCGGGGTGATAAACCGAGGGATGAGACCGGTGAGCAAGATCCCGTCGCTAAAGCTCGAGTGCGAGTTACGCTGCACGAGCACGCGCTCACCAAGCCCGCGCGCCGCGACCGCTGCGGTGCGGTTGGCCTGCGAGGCTCCGTTCGTCATGAACCAGGTGCGCTTTGCACCCCATGCTTCAGCCGCAAGTTGCTGGGCCTCTTGCATGGGCGAGTCTGGACCGAGGTCGATCCCGTTCAGCATGAGCGGCAAATCGAGTTCAACGGCCTTCTCTCCGAAGAAAGAGGCGAGCCTCGCACCCATATCGTCACCGCGACCGGAGTGCCCCGGAACCATGATTTGCGTTGGCTTCTTCGCAACGTGTCGTTGCAGCGCTTCGGCATACGGAGCTCTGCTCTGAGCCTCGTTCGCCTTTGCGTCTTGAAGGGTTGGAATATGTGGAATTGACGTGGTCATACGCCAATCTTACGGCCCTATTCTTTCGTGCATGTCAGCGATTGCCCAGCTTCGATTCCGAGCCCTTCACGCACCTTGGTTGTCGCCTCAGTAACCGCTTCAACGCCCTGCCACTCATAATCGACGATCTTCGCAGCTGGCAGTTCTGCAACCTCAAGGGCTTGCTCTGCGTCGTCGCGTAACGTCTCGACCATTGCTTGCACAGGCTCGCGGGTGGCCCCGGGCATGACGCCCCGCTGATCGGCAAGTTCGTCGGCCGCACGCTTGCTCGTTTTCGCAAGTTCTTCGAGCGACGTCGAGAGGAGCTCTTCGCGCAGCTCGAGGTCAGTAGGCTGCAGCACCAGCGCACTGCGCATGTCATCAACCAGGCCGTCGACTTCGTCCCATGCTTCGTTCACCGGGCAAATTACCTTTGCATAGGCTTCACCGGCCTGTGAGAGGGTCAGCGGTTCGGGTTCTGGCTCGGGCTCTTGGCTGCAAGCGCCGAGGGTCAGAGCAATCGCGGTAGCGCATAGTGCCACGCCAAAGCCCGCCGCGTTTCGTTTACGTCTCACCCTTACCATCACAACACGCTCCACTATATCCTGTCGGTATGACTAGGTTTGTGAACGAAGAGGCAGCGCTTGAGGCAGGCTTTCGCATCGTGCACGAAGCAGCAAACGAACGATTCGCGCTCCTTGATGAGACCGATCATGTGCGCGGAGTCGCACACTACCGCTTCTTCGATACCGACGGTGTGAACTTCGATCACACGTTCGTCGACGAAGCGCTGCGGGGCACGGGCCTCTCAGGGGTACTCGCGAGGCACGCTCTCGGCCACGATTTGGTGAGTGGCCGACCAGTCAAGGCGTCGTGTTGGTTTATGGCCGGCCTCATCCGACGTCACCCGGAGGTTCTCGCTGATGGAGCCACGTACCTCGATTAGTGGTCTTTCGACGTTGCCGACTTCCGTTTAAAGAAGCCGCCAGCCGACCCCTTTTGTGAGCGGATCAATTCTGTCAGGTCTTCGTCGATAAACTCACGAATGCGGTCGTCGCGTGCGTTCTGGTATTCGGGAGATGATCCGCCGCTGTAGTACGGGTGCGACGCCCGCTCTTTCAGCGAGTCACCGATCTCACGCCATGCGGCCTCGCGCGCCTGCTCAGCAGACCGATGCACGAACTCGTCTTGCTCTGCGAGCGAGCGAAGTTCGCGTGCGAGCCCCTCGTACACCTCTTCGCGGTGCTTGAGCGTTTTCATGTCGCGTGAGCCGTACTCGGTCTCTTGCCATGCACTGCGACCGTACTTTTTGATCTCGTCACGCACACGTGCGATGTGCTTTGCGTCACGCTCGCGCTCTTCGACCAGAGCGAAAGCCTGCTCGCGCACAAGATCATGAATCTCGTCTACCTGGTAGTCAACGTTGCGCTTCAACGCATTCATGATGATGCTGTTTTTCACACTCATGCGAATCGCGACACCGTCGACGAGAACACCCTGCTCGACAATTTCGTCAACTGGAGCGAGCACCTTCTCTGGCAGGCGTCGTGGGCGCCGCTTTGCTGAGGAAGACCCTTTTTTCGAAACCCCAAAGATTCGCGAGAACCAACCCAATGCGACACCTCCTTCTCGATCCATTATTCCCTATTCCCCAGTCTTGGGAGGGTCTATTCACAAAATGCTTCTTTCCCTGCAGGCAACGGACCGAGCATGGTGCCTGCAGGGAGCAAAACGGCCGAACACGAATGCCCGGCCGTTTCACGGTTTAGTCTTCGCGCGTGTATGCGCCAAGCTGTTGTTCGGCCGCGAGTGCGCCCTGCTTTCGGGCCTCGCTCGCTTCTTCAGCCTTCAGCGTGCGATCTGACGCCCTGAAGCGAAGCGCAAGTGTAATCGCCTTCTCGCCCTCAGGAACGCCCTGCCCGCGGAAGTCTGCGACGAGACGTGCGCTCTCGAGCAGCGGCCCCGAGCCCTCGGTCACCGCACGAAGTACCTCGCCTGCAGCGACATCGGCCGCTACCAGGAGCGTCAGGTCCTGCGTCGCCGCCGGATAGGTTGAGAGCGGGCCAACCTTGGGTTCGCGGGGTGCGTGTTCGATCATGAGACCGAGGTTGAGCTCGGCGATCGATACCCTGCCCCAGAAGTGCAGCTCGCTCACGAGTTCTGGCAGCATCTCGCCGGCAAAGCCGACCGAGACGAGGCCATCGGCCGTGTCGATGAAGAGCTCGGCGGTACGGCCCGGGTGGAAGGCCTGGTGAGCACCCTGACGCACGATGAGCGTCGTGTGCACCGAAGCGGCGAGGTGCTTTGCCGCATCGAGCGCGTCAGCCCAGTCGAACGGGCGAGCCGTTTCACCCGGCTGCTTCGGCCAAGCATTTCCTGCGAGCAGCACCGCGGCGTGTAGCGGCTGCTCAGGAATCGACGCGTTGAGCGCTGCGAGCGTCTCTGCCGAGGGGAGCGTGCCAAGCGGTGGCACCTCGTCGGTACCGAGTACCTCCTGCGGCAGGTACACCGACCCAAACTCAACCAGTGCGAGATCGGTCTCGCCACGCGAGAGGTTACGGTGTGCGGCCTGAGCGAGACCCGGCAGCAGTGACTTGCGCAGGTATGAGGCTTCGCCGTCAAGCGCATTCGCGAGACGAATCGCGTGAACGGCATCGGCGGCGGGAGCCTCTGGCGAGCCAAACACACGGTTCATCGCATCGCCAACGAACGGGTAGTTCTGCACCTCGTTCAACCCGGCGGCGGTGATGCCGTTTGCGGCCTGCCTGCGCAGCTGCTGCTCGCGGCTGAGGCCTCGGCCCGAGGGAGCCGTCGGCAGCACCGCAGGAATACGGTCGTAACCCACAATGCGGCCGACCTCTTCAATCAGGTCTTCCTTACGGGTAATGTCGGTGCGCCACGATGGTGCGGTCACGCTCAGCGTCTCGCCCTCGCGGGTCACCGCGCAGCCGATCGTCGTGAGGGCCTCGTGTACCTCGTTGTCAGAGTAGTCGGTGCCCATGAGGCCGTTGACCGCCCCGAGCGGCAAGGCAATTGCCTCGTTGCGCGCTTGAGCGACGATCGTTGAACCGACCTCGGTCGCGGTTGCGCCGCCCAGTTCGACGAGCAGGTCAACCATGCGCTGTGCGGCTGCGGGAGCAACGAGCGGATCGACTCCGCGCTCAAATCGCTTCGAAGCCTCGCTCGGCAGCTTGTGGCGGCGTGAGCTGCGCGCGATCGATACCGGATCGAAGAGCGCCGCCTCGACAAGGATGTCGGTGGTCGTTTCATCGGTCTTCGTCGATTCGCCACCCATAACGCCAGCGAGACCGATGGGCCCCGAGTCGTCGGCGATGAGCAGGTCTTCGGGGTGCAGCGTGCGCTCGGTACCGTCGAGGGTGACGAGCGTCTCACCTTGCGCGGCGCGGCGCACGGTAATGCCGCCGTTCAGCTTCGCGTAGTCGTACGCGTGAAGGGGGTTTCCGATCTCGAGCATGACGTAGTTCGAGATGTCGACCGCGAGGCCGAGCGGGCGAATGCCGGCGAGCTGCAGGCGGGCCACCATCCATGCCGGGGTCACGGCCTTGGGGTTCACGCCGCGCACGAGGCGCGTCACAAACCCGGTAGCCCCCACACGCCCACGAATTGGAGCGTCGTCAGCGATGGTGACCGAGAAGCCCGAAGCATCGGTAACAACAGGGGCCGCTGCCGGGTCACGGAAAGCAGCACCGGTCGAGTGTGAGAGCTCGCGCGCAACGCCTCGCACCGAGAACGCATAGCCGCGATCTGGCGTCACGTTGATCTCGACGGCGATGTCGTCGAGGCCAAGCAGGCTTACCACGTCGGTTCCCACTTCAGGATCGAGGCCGAACCGCGAAAGGACGATGATTCCCTCGTGGTCATCACCGAGTCCAAGCTCACGCTGCGAAGCTATCATGCCGTCAGAAACATGCCCGTAGGTCTTGCGGGCCGCGATGACGAAGTCACCGGGCAGTACCGCCCCGGGCAACGTCACAACGACTTTGTCACCGACCTCGAAGTTATGCGCTCCACACACGATGCCGCGCACGTCTTCGCCACCGTCGGCAGCGTTCGTACCCTCGGGCGCAACGCGCACCTGGCACCAGTTCACGACCTTGCCGTTCGAGTGTTCTTCGGGTTCGCGCGAGAGAACCTCGCCAACCACGACGGGTCCGGTCACATCGAAACGACGCACCGACTCCTCTTCAAAGCCCACCTTCACGAGGTCAGCGTGCAGCGTCTCGGGGGTTGCACCCTCGGCGATGTCAACGTACTCGCCGAGCCAGCTCATTGGAATTCTCATTTACACCAAACCTCCGAACTGCTGGGTGAAGCGAACATCGCCCTCAACCATGTCGCGCATGTCACTAATGTCGTTCCGAAACTGCAGGGTGCGTTCAATACCCATGCCAAAGGCAAAGCCCTGGTATTCGTCGGGGTCGATGCCTGCGGAGCGAAGGACCTGTGGATCGACCATGCCGCAACCACCCCACTCGATCCACTGTGGCCCGCCCTTTGCCGCGGGGTGCCAGATGTCGAGTTCGGCCGATGGCTCGGTGAACGGGAAGAAGTTCGGGCGAAGGCGAATCTTCGCCTCTTCGCCGAACATCTGACGCGCGAGGTGTTCGAGCGTGCCGCGCAGATGGGCCATCGTCAGGCCGCGATCGATCGCGATGCCCTCGACCTGGTGAAAGACCGGGGTGTGCGTCGCGTCGAGCTCATCGGTGCGGTACACCTGGCCCGGCGCTATCACGTATACCGGGAGGTCGCGCTCGAGCAGCGAACGAATCTGCACCGGTGAGGTGTGGGTACGCAGCAAGAGGTGGCGATCGGCCGGCTCAACAAAGAAGGTGTCTTGCATTGCCCTGGCCGGGTGGTCTGGGTCAAAGTTCAGTGCGTCAAAGTTAAACCACTCGTGTTCGAGCTCGGGGCCCTCTGCAACCTCCCACCCCATGCCGACGAAGATGTCAGCGATGCGGTCTTGCAGTTGCGCGAGCGGGTGACGACGACCGATGCGGTCGCGCACGGGCGCAGCGGTCACGTCGACGGTCTCGTCGATGAGTCGCTGGCGCGCTTCTTCTTCGCCGATAATCGCTTCGCGGGCTTTGAAAGCGCCCTCGATTTTGCCGCGTGCGATACCGAGAATCTTGCCCGTCTGGGCCTTCTCCTCTTTCGGTACCGAGCGCATTTGCGAGTTCAGCTGCGCGATAGGTGATTGCTCGCCGAGGTGCTGCTGACGTACCTGTTTGAGTTCTGACGTTGACGAGGCCTGAGCCACCGCATCGAGGGCCGCTTGGGTCGCCTCGTCTACGGCCTCAGCCTGAATAGGATTCACTTCTGACACAAGGCTATTCTACAAGGCTCTCACTCAGATCTCGGTGCACGTTGCACGTATACTGGAGAGCGTGAGTGAGGTACGCCAGAACGAACGCAAGGCACGGGTAGCCCGCGCCTTCATTGTGTCATTCTCTGCCGTTTTTGTTGCGGCGCTCTCGCACGTACTCGCAGGCGGTAATACCCCGGCGGTTATTTCATTCGCCGGCGCCACCATTTTGGCCCTGCCGCTCACCCTGTTCCTCACGAATAAACGCTTTGGCATCGCGGGCACCTTCTCGGCAATCGCTGCCGCTCAAGCCATTTTCCACTGGATTTTCGTCTATCTCGGCGTCTCGAGCGGCGGCCCCAATGAGCCGCTTCCAGCCCACGCCGAGCACTTCGGCATGGTCCAGTCGTTCGTGCCGGTCATTCCTGCACAAGCTGGCGCCGATATCGCGATGTGGCTCTCACACGGCGTTGCCGCCGTCATTACTGTCGTTCTCATTCGCCACGGTGACGTTGCCCTCACCAGGCTCGCACGGGTACTCACCCGCGTGCTCTGGCCCATGCGGCAGCTACAGGTCCCGTTTATTCCGCGTGCCATCGTTGCAAAGACGCAGTCGGTACCAGCCACGCTGCACTCAACCCGTCTCGCTTTTCACATCACCCACCGGGGCCCTCCCGAGTTGAACGGTTCTTGCACCCTTCAACTCTCTTAAGGACTCAAGCATGACGATGACTATGAAGCACCCCGCCCTCAGGCACCCGAATGACCGGGGCCTCGCAGCACGGTTGCTCTCAGTGCGCACGATGGTACTCACCGTGCTCACACTCGGGCTCATTCCCGCAATGTTCCTGTTCGGCCAGTCACAAGCCAACGCGCACGACGTGCTCGTTGACCAGACACCGCACAACGGTGAAATTCTCGACACCGCACCCGAAACCATCACGCTCTCGTACAACAACGAGCTGCTTGATGCGGGCACCGGCACGAGCATCATCACCGTCAGCGATGCCGACGGCAACGACCTCGATTTCGGGTTTCCCGAGGTCATTGGTCGAGACGCCGTGCTGACGCTCGGTGACCTCGAAGATGGCGCATACCGCGCCGTGTGGACGGTCGTTTCAAGCGATGGCCACCGCATTGCCGGAGAGTTTTTCTTCGGTGTAGGCGATGTGACGAGCGATGATCTCACCGCGCTGCAAGAGAAAACGGCCTCGGCCGGAGCCGACCAAGAAGAGAGCCAGACCGACGAGGGCGACGCTGAGAAGAGCGAAGACAACGCCTCACAGCTCTCCCCCGTCGCCATCACCGGAATGGCCATTGCCGGAGTGGGCATCGTTGTGCTCGCCGGTGTGATGTTTTGGCGCAAGAGCAAACGCTCACTCTAACTCCTATTTTTCGTTGCCACCCGCACGTGAACCGTGCGGGCCACAGGCAACACCATTTTCAAGGATGACACCTCTATGAATAAGACCTTTACAACCCGTGCCCTTACCTTCGCAGCGCTCCTCGCTCTGCCGCTCTCGCTGACCGCGTGCGCGACCGAAGCCGAAGATACCGAGAAGGCACCAGCGGCGTCGCAGCAAGACGTCGCAAAGACCGAGTCGGGCATTGAGTTCGTTGAGCCGTGGGCGAAGGCAGCCGACGGCATGAGCGGCGTGTTCGGCACGCTCAAGAACACCTCTGACGAAGAGGTCACGCTCGTGAGCGCATCGTCGCCGCGCGCAGACCTTGTCGAGCTGCACGAGACCACCATGGTTGACGGCAAGATGATCATGCGCGAGATCGACGGCGGCTTCGTGATTCCCGCGGGAGAGAGCTACGTGCTCGAGCCAGGCGAACACCACATCATGCTCATGGAGCTCGACTCAGAACTGCTCCCCGGCGAGGTTCTGCCACTCACCCTCGAGTTCTCGAACGGGGAGACCATGACGCTCGACCTTGACGTGCGCGAGTTCGCGGGCGCCGATGAAGATTACGGCGACCTCGAGCACGGTGACCACGACGAGCACGCAGATCAAGGTGACCACGGTGACCACAGCGATCAGGAGGGCCACGAGGGCCACTCAGAGGAGAGCCATGACTAGCCTCTCGAGGCGCGCTCTGCTCGGCACGACACTCGCGGGGGTCTCGGCCCCCGCGGTGATCGCTGCCTCGTCCCGCCCGCTCTTCGCGGGCGGGACGCCTGAAGAGCGATTGTTCGGCGAAGAGCTCGTGAGTGCAACAGGCCCGCACCAGGCGGGCATCACCACCGCCCCCACCGCGCACCTCAGGTACCTCGCGTTCACGCTCAAGAAGAGCACCGACGCTGCGGCGCTCGAGCGCATGTTCCGAATTCTCACGGCTGACATCGAGGCGCTCACCGAGGGCCGCTCGCCGCTCGCTGACACCGAGCCTGAGCTTGCCGAGCTTCCCGCTTTCCTGACCGTGACGGTTGGCGTTGGTCCCGATCTCGTAAAGCGTGTCCCTGGCGCAACCGTGCCAAAGTGGCTCGGCCCCCTCCCTGCCTTCGAGCATGACGAGCTGAGCCCAGACTACGAGGGCGGCGACCTCGTGCTGCAGCTCGCCTCCGATGACCCAACAAGCCTCGCTCACGCGGCCCGAATGCTGCTTAAGAGCGTGCGAACCTTCGCCGATCCGCACTGGCGTCAAGACGGCTTTCGCCGTGCCCGCGGAACCGAGCCCCAACACCGCACCATGCGTAATCTCATGGGGCAGGTCGACGGCACCACGAACCCCTCACCCGAAGACGATGACTTCGATGAACTCGTGTGGGTTGCTGATGGCTGGCTCGCAGGCGGGACCGCGATGGTCTTTCGTCGCATTCGCATGGAACTCGAGACGTGGGATCGCGTCGACCGCCGCGCCCGCGAAGAGGCGATGGGCCGCGATCTCGCGGTCGGCGCCCCGCTCACCGGCGAAGAGGAATTCGATGAGCCTGACTGGGATGCGAAAGACTCGCTCGGTTTTCACGTGATCCCGAACTACTCGCACATTCGCCGCGCGCGCTCTGAGGATCCCAAGGAGCGCATCTACCGCCGCGCCGTGAACTACGACGACGGCGACGAGCAGGGCCTCCTGTTCGTCTGCTTCCAGGCTGACCCGCTCAAGCAGTTCGTACCGATCCAAGAGCGGCTCGACGAGCTCGACATCATGAACGAGTGGATCACTCACGTCGGCTCTGCCGTCTTCGCCGTGTTGCCAGGTTGGAAACCCGGCGGCATGCTCGGCGAGACCCTGCTCAAGGCGTAGGCGCCCGCCGGGCCGGCCTCTGGTCCGGTCGATCACTGCCCCGGGTGGGGTTTCCTGCCCGGGGCAGTTTCGTGTGCGCGGGGCGTTTGCGGTTCCGGTCGCGGTCGCTCGCTCGGGGCGGTCTCGGTCTCGGTCTCGGCGCGCGTTCGCGGTCGCGGTCGGGGCGTGCGTTCGTGTTTGCGTTTTTCGCGTCTACTTGACGGAAAGCAGGGTGTTTTGCGTCTCACACCCTGCTTTCCGTCAAGTAGCGTCGAAATGAACGCGCACCGCGGCCGAGGCAGCGGAAAGCGCGGCAAGAAGCGCGCGGCTAGCTGCCCTGCCGCTGCGCGAAAGCCGTCGTGTACAGGCACACCGACGCGGCCGTCGCGAGGTTCAGCGACTCTGCGGCCCCGAAGATCGGCAGGCGCAGCGAGCGCTCGGCACGAGCGCGGTCGGCTTCGCTGAGGCCGTGCGCCTCGTTCCCGAAGACCCAGGCGACGGGGCCCGCGAGCGATTCGTCGCTCGGGCTCAGGTCGTCGCCTCGAACGTCGGCGGCGATCGTGGTGAGGCCTGCTGCGGTTGCAGCCTCGGTGGCTTCTTCGAGCGTCACACCGGTCACGACCGGGAGGTGAAAGAGTGAACCGGTCGTCGAACGTACGACCTTGGGGTTCCACGGGTCGATGCTCTCGCCGGCAAATACCACGGCGTCGGCGCCAGCAGCGTCGGCAGCGCGCAGCACCGTTCCGGCGTTACCGGGATCGCGCACCTCGTGCATGATCGCGACGAGCTTGGCGTCCTTGAGCACTGACACGAGATCAGCCTCGGCCATGCGCGCGACCGCAACGACGCCCTGCGGGGTCACGGTGTCGCTCAGCGCCGCGATCACCTGGGGCGTTGCGAGCAAGACCTCGACGCCCTGTTCCTCTGCGAGGCGCTCGATGTTCGGAAACCCCGAGCCGTCGTACCGTACGAAGACCGTCTCGGCCTCCCCCGGGCGGTGAGCGAGCAGTTCTTCAACGGCCTGCGGGCCCTCGACGAGAAACGTTCCGGTGATCACCCGCTGCTTCTTCGTGAGCAGCTGAGAGAGGCGTTTGATTCGTGGGGCTTTGGGGTTATCAAGAATGTCGTGGTTCACGCATCTACCCTAGCTGAAAGGTGACGCGTGGCCAGCGTTTCGAAACTCAGCCACCGGCGCAGGATCGCTCGCAGACGGCGCAAGGCGGCACGGGACTCGATGATCCGCCACACAAAGCACAATGCCCCGCACGAAACCGTGCGGGGCATTGTGAGAAACGTAATTCGGCGTGAGTTACGCAGCCTTCGGTGCCGAAGTGTCGGCGGGAAGAGCCTTCTTGGCAACCTCAACGAGGGCGGCGAATGCTGCCTGGTCGTTTACCGCGAGCTCTGCGAGCATGCGGCGGTCAACCTCAACACCCGCGAGGCCGAGGCCCTGGATGAAGCGGTTGTAGGTGAGGCCGTTTGCGCGAGCGCCGGCGTTGATGCGCTGAATCCAGAGACGACGGAAGTCGCCCTTCTTCTTGCGGCGGTCGTTGTAGCTGTATACGTGCGAGTGGAGCAGCTGCTCCTTCGCCTTACGGTACAGGCGTGAACGCTGGCCGCGGTATCCCGAGGCGCGTTCAAGGGTAGTGCGACGCTTCTTCTGAGCGTTGACGGCGCGTTTTACTCTTGCCATGGTGTGTTTCCTTTAAGTGTGTGGATGTCTTCGAGTGCTACTTGCGAACGAGAAGGCGCTTAGCCTGGTTCGCATCGCCCGGGGCAAGAACGGTCTCAGCGTTCAGGCGGCGCTTGCGCTTCGAAGCCTTAACCTCGAGGTTGTGGCGCATGCCTGCCTGCTGCTTCATGATCTTCCCAGTTCCGGTGACCTTGAAACGCTTCTTGGCTCCGGAGTGGGTCTTCTGCTTCGGCATCGGTTTCTCCTTGTGTTGTGTGCTCCGCGAAACTCGCGGTCACGGTGTGTGAACGGCTAGGCCGTTCAAGTCTTTACTCGGCTGAGGCTTCTTCTTGCTCGTGAGACTTGGTCTCACGGCGAGCTGCCTTCGCCTCGGCGCGACGAGCGTTCTGCTCTGCTTTTGCTTCAGATTTGTTCTTGAGCGGAGCAACCACCATCACCATGTTGCGCCCGTCAATGCGGGGCGATGACTCGACTACACCGTACTCGGCGATCTCTTCGGCAAATTTGTGAAGCAGGTCGACACCCATCTGGGGGCGCTGCTGCTCGCGGCCTCGAAACTGAATCATGGCTTTCACCTTGTCGCCCTGCGAGAGAAAACCAACGGCACGCTTCAACTTTGTTTCGTAATCATGCGTGTCGATCTTCAGACGAAAGCGAACCTCTTTAAGTACGGTGTTTGCCTGGTTGCGGCGTGATTCTTTCGCCTTCTGGGCCTGTTCGTACTTGTACTTGCCGTAGTCCATGATCTTGGCAACGGGCGGCTTTGAGTTCGGGGCAACCTCGACGAGATCGAGATCGGCTTCCTGCGCAAGGCGCAGGGCAGTACCGATCGGCACCACGCCCACCTGGTCTCCCTTGGGGCCAACCAAGCGGACTTCTGGGACGCGGATACGGTCGTTGATGCGGGTTTCGCTGATCGCGGGCTCCTTAGATCTAGTTCCGGTGGCTCCTGCAAACGCAGGTGGAAAAAATGATCCGGAGCGGCCGCGCGCGTACGCCACCACACCCACACCCTTTATGCTGTCAGAATCTGACGGAGTGCGAACAACCCGGTACCCTATAAGAGGCGCGGGTGGGAGAATCTCCTCTTCCATCTCGGCAGGAACGCCGAGAGCCTCCACTACTTTAGCAGAAACCCGCCGAAGAACCAACCAAAGGAAGTTATGAGCGATCAGCAGGTTCCCGATTCCACGACGGTAGATCAGGATTCATACGAAGAGAGCGTGGCCGACGCCACACGCGACATTGCCGACGTTGCCGCCGTCGAGGTCATCACGACCGCTGCGGTTCACCTGCTGAGCGCCGCAGCGGTCAAGTGCGGCCTCGCAGACGACCCAGAGAACCAGACTGACCTTGCCGAAGCGCGCAAGCTCATCACCTCGCTCGCCGGGCTCATCACCGCGGCCGCCCCCGAGATCAGCGACTCGCACGCGCGCAGCCTGCGCGACGGCCTGCGCTCGGTTCAGCTGGCATTCCGCGAGGCCTCACCGATTCCCGACGCCGTTGGCCAGGGCCCCGGCGAGAAGTGGACCGGCCCGGTCTACTAACCCGTCTTGTCACTCACCGATGCTCCCGAGACCCGCCCCGAACAGATCAGGGCGGGTCTTCGTGATTCCCTCTCGGTCGGCCTCGGCATCTTCCCGCTCGGCATCGGCCTCGGTTTTCTCGTCATACAGTCGGCGTTGCCCTGGTGGGTGGCCCCCGCGCTCTCGATCGGCATCTTCGCCGGTTCGGTCGAGTTTCTCATGGTCGGCCTGCTCGCGGCAGGCGCTTCCCTCGCGACGATCGCGGTGACCGTTTTTGCCGTGAACTTTCGGCACGTCTTCTACGCCTTCTCCTTTCCCGTGCACCTCACGAAACCGGGCATCGGCCGCGCCTACTCGGTGTACGCCATGATTGACGAGGCGTACGCTACGGCGGTTATGGTGCCCGCCTCGCAGAATTCAGGCCCGCGACTACTCTCAATGCAGATCGCCTGCCACAGCTACTGGGTTGGCGGATCGCTGCTTGGCGTGTGGCTCGCGAGCGCCCTGCCCCAAACGCTCGAGGGCTTCGAATTTGCCCTCGTTGCGCTCTTCACCGTCATGACGCTCGACGCGTTTCGTGGCAAGCGCGAGCTCACCTCAACGCTGCTCGCGGGCGTCTCAGTCGCTTTTGCGCTCGTCGCAGCGCCAGGTAGCGCGATGATCGTTGCTCTCTCAGTCTTCTTTGTCCTGCTTACCGCACGCTATCTCCTGCTGCGTCGCGGCGGCCTGCCGAGGACGAGTGAAGACAACGAGTCGAACGATGGGAGTGACCAATGACGCAAACGATCTACTTCATCGTGGCAATCGCCATCGCAGGCGCCATCACAGTACTGCTGCGGGCTCTCCCCTTCGCGATTCTCTCGAAGCTTCGCAAGGCGACCTTCGTAAAAAAACTTGGGCAGTGGATGCCCGTGGGCATCATGCTCATTCTCGCCGCGGTCACCTTTTTCGGTGAGCTCACGGCCCGCCCGGCAACGTGGTGGATCACGGTCGCGAGTCTCGCGGTCACCATCGCCGTGCACTACCTGACGAAGCGCAAGACCATGTGGAGCGTGCTCGTTGGCACTGCGTGCTACGTGACGTTGCTCGCGTTCTTCGGCTAACGACGCGAGATACCCGCCACCGAGCGCCCGTGATCTGTGCCAAGCCCCAGGCTTAGGCGCTGTGCAGTTTCACACCGATCGCATCGACCGAGTGCGCGATGCGCTCGTCTGCGGCCCAGCGTTCTTGGAGCCTGCCGAGCAGTTCCTGCAGTGCCTGCTGGTCAAGACCTGGCTCGAGCACGAGCCCCACCGAGGTTTCTGGCCCTCGCAAACGGCCCGCGGGATCGCCTGGTGCGAGCACAACGTGACGAACGTGAGGCTCGTCGGTGACCGACGCGGCAAACGCCTCCTGCACCTCGGGGTCTGCCCACGAAGGCAGTACCGCTGTGCCGAGGGCGAAGGCTTCGAGCAGTGGCCGCCTGACGGCAAATTCGGTTGCTTCTTGGCCCGGGTCGATGATGACGAGGTCGGTTTCTTCTTGGGCTGCAGCAAGCGCGACCTGGGCACCGGGAACGGGAATGGGCCTGCTCTCAGCGTTCCACGCTTGCATCGCGGCAACCGAGGTGAACACCGGCATGGCGCCGCGTCCGTCGGGGGCTTTCACGGTCACGATCGAAAGCTCCTGCGATTTCTCGACGACCTTGCCCTCTGGCGTCAGGCCGAAATCGCCCGCCTCCGTAATGAGTGGAACGAGAAAACGTTCTCCCGAGCACACGGCGACAACGTTGGCGTGCGCCTCAGCCAATGTTGCCAAGAGGCTGGCCTGCTTTTCAGCGTCACCCTCTTCGGCAAGCTGTGCGACGCAGTCACGCACCGCGGCGATCGCGTTGCTCACTGCCCCCGGGGTTTCACCCGTGTCATCGGCAAACGCGGTGCCATGGTGGTCGAAGGTTCGCCCTTCCCAGGTGAACCCGGCCGAATCGTGTGCGCCGCCCGGAACGAGGCTCTCGGGAACACCGGTTGACCTCGGCATATCGCCCGTCGAGGGCAGCTTCTTGATCGCCATGCTATTGCTCTCTGTATGCCTTTCTCTCCGCGCTAGCGGCCTGCAACGGTGAGCGCTTCTTCGAGCGTGAACTGCCCGTCGTAGAGCGCCGTTCCAACGATCGCGCCCTCGAGGCCCGACCCCACAAGCCCTCGCAGGGCTTCGAGGTCGGCGAGTGTTGCGATGCCACCTGAGGCAACGACCGGCTTCTCGGTGCGTTTGCAGATCTCGGCCAGCAGCTCGACGTTGGGGCCCTGCAGCGTACCGTCTTGCGTCACGTCGGTCACGACGTATCGAGGGCAGTTCACCGCTTCAAGGCGATCGAGTACCTGCCAGATATTGCCGCCTTCTTTGGTCCAGCCACGGCCTGCGAGCGTTTCGCCGCGCACGTCGAGACTCACGGCGATCTTGTCGCCGTACTCGGCAATAATCTCGGCGGTCCACTCGGGGTTTTCAAGGGCTGCCGTGCCAATGTTCACGCGCGTTGGGCCAATTTCAAGGATGGTCTCGAGGCTCTTCGTGTCACGAATGCCGCCCGAGAGTTCAACCTTCACCTCACCGGTTCGGTCGATGACCTCGCGAATGAGTTCGGTGTTCGACCCGCGCCCGAAGGCACGATCAAGGTCAACGATGTGCACCCACTCTGCCCCACGCTTCACCCACTCGGTTACCGCATCGAGCGGGCTCCCGTAGTCGGTCTCGGTTCCTGCGACACCCTGGTGCAGCATGACGGCTTTGCCGTTCACAATGTCGATGGCCGGAAGAAGTTCGAGCTTTGCCTGTGTCACAGTGTTCCTTCGTGCTGAGGTTATTGGCTTAGAGCTTGCCCTTGGTTGAGGGAATACCCTCAACGAGCGGGTCGAGTGACTTTGCCACGCGGAAGGCGCGTGCGAATGCTTTGAACTCGGCCTCTGCAATGTGGTGCGGATCGCGCCCTGCGACGAGGGTGATGTGAGCCGTGAGGCGCGCGTTCAGCACGAGTGCCTCGAAGAAGTGTCGCACCATTGAGCCGGTGTAGTGGCCGCCGATGAGGTGAAATTCGAACCCCTCTGGCTCGCCCGTGTGCACGAGGTATGGTCGGCCTGAGATGTCGACGGCAGCCTGTGCGAGCGATTCGTCGAGCGGCACGAGTGCGTCGCCGTAGCGAGAAATGCCGGCCTTATCGCCGAGCGCTTCGAGAATGGCCTGACCGAGCAGAATGCCCGTGTCTTCGACTGTGTGGTGAATGTCGATGTGCACGTCGCCGTTCGCTTTCACTGTGAGGTCGGTGAGCGAGTGCTTCGCAAATGCGGTGAGCATGTGATCAAAGAAGGGAACGCCCGTCTCGATCTCGGAGCGGCCAGTGCCGTCGAGGTTTACGGTGATAGAAATCTGTGATTCGCTCGTTTCGCGCGTGAGCGTTGCGACGCGTGGGGTTGCACTCATAGCTGTCATTCTACAGAGTGCCTGCCTCAGAGTGTTGGCCTCAGGGTTTCTCACACACCTCGCTGTGGAACCAGAGCACTCCCAGAAGGAAGCAGGGGCCCATTCCTCCCCATACCCCTTCGCGCTACTCGGTGTAGTTCAGGGGTACCGCGATCTCCTGGCCAACAACGATGTCAGAGCCTTCAAGCTGGTTGAGGCGCTTCAAGTCATAGACAACGTCTCGGGTGTCAACTCCCGGCGCAATGCGCTGTGCGAGCGACCAGAGCGAGTCGCCGGGCTCAGCAACAATGTACTCGAAAGCGACGGGGTCGGTGTTTTCAATCGAGGCCTGAGCGCTCGAGGGAAAGAACAGTGCGCCAAGGGCGATACCGGCAACGACAACGCTGGCAGCCAGCGTCGAGAAGACGAGCCGCCCGCGGCGGGTAAGACGAAGGGTCGTGCGCTGCGCAATAGCCTGCGTCTCGATGTGCGATGCAGTCGCGTACACCGTAGCGTTCATGATTATCTCCTTCCGTTCGAAACCATCGGGATTCGAACACCTGTTTCGAACATACATTCTATTTTTGACTTTTGCAAGACTTCACTGGAGCTGTATTCGAATATTTTTTGCTAAACACTCGAACACATGTTTGCGGCACTGCGCGAAACCAACTACGGTGAGCTACTAAGAGACACCCAACACCACACCACCGACATTGCTGATCGAGGAGAGGCCCATGGCGACCGATGCACAGCGCGACCCCAAGAAAGTGCTGACAGAAAAACAGCTCGCCATTCTCGAGTTCATCTCGCGGGAGGTTGAAACGCAGGGGTATCCGCCAAGCATGCGCGAGATCGGTGATGCGGTTGGGCTCGCCTCACTCTCGAGCGTCACGCATCAGCTCGGCCGGCTCGAACTCGCAGGTTTTATTCGCCGCGATCCGAAGCGACCACGTGCGCTCGAGGTCCTGACCGAACTCGCGAGTGTGCACGACTCGATCCACAACCACGATGAGCAGCAGCCAGCCGAAACCGCGTTCGTTCCCCTCGTCGGGCAAATCGCTGCTGGCATTCCCATTACTGCAGAGCAGCACGTCGATGACCTCGTGCCCCTGCCCCGGCACCTCGTCGGTGACGGCAACCTTTTCATGCTCAAGGTTGTCGGCGATTCCATGATCGACGCCGCCATTTGTGACGGCGACCTCGTTGTTGTGCGTGAGCAGAACAACGCGCAAAACGGCGACATCGTGGCGGCAATGCTCGACGGCGAGGCGACCGTGAAGGTCTTTCGCCAACGTGACGGGCACACGTGGCTGCTCCCGCGCAACAGTGCGTTTGAGCCCATTCTCGGCGACTTTGCCGAGGTACTCGGCAAGGTTGTGGCTGTCTTCCGCTCTCTCTAGAGACCTCTCAAGCAGAAACGCCCCGTGGCACGAAACGTGTGCCACGGGGCGTTTTCATTGGTGCGGCTTAAGGGCCAGCACCGAGACGAGGGAGCTATGCGCCCCTACGAGACAGGAAACCGGAATGTCGCGGCAACCGTCGCCCCATCGGGCATCTCGGCAGCACGTACGGCATACACGCGCGCGTTCACCACGAGTGCGCGCCGCAAGATCTCGTCGACCACACCGTAGTTCTGAGCATCGTCGGCTTCTGAATAGGTCACCGTGCCGTCATCAGCCAGGGTTCCCGCAATGCGCTGGTCAAAGTCGACGAGCAGCGTATCGATGGCGTGCATACTCGCACCGAGAGCAACTGTCTCGAGGTCTCTCGACCCCATAAGCTGCCCTTCTCGCGCCTTGAAGTGGTCGACGACCTCTGCAATCTCGGCCGCATAGAGCGAGTCGAGCACTGGCCGCGCTTTCTCTGCGAGCGCGTCGGCCGAGACCCCCTCGACATTGCCGTGGATCATTTCAGGCGCAAGGTATTCGTAGGCGTTTGCGCGCTTATAGGCGTTTGCGAGGGTGTCTGCCGAGGCAAGAATAAGCGGCAGTTTCGTGGCACGCACGACAGGATAGACCGTCTTATTGATCGCTGCGGCAAACTGCTGCACCCGCACCGCGTCGTCGTGCTCGCCACGATCGAACTTCTGACGCTCAGGCACGTCGCGATTCAAGAACGACTCCATGTCGGTCGGCATGTCTGGTACTTCTTGCACCTCGCCGGGCTCATCGGCCGTCACGCGGATGAGACGCACCGAGTTCTGGGCCATCGCGAGCACGAAGGCCGACTGTGGAAAGGTGATCGTGCGCATGAGCGGCTTGATGTAAAACCGATCAGCCACGTCTACGGTCGCGGTAAAGCGGTTCGGTAGGCGGTAGCTCTGAACATCTTCGGGTGTGATGAAAATCGCAAGCGACTGCGCCTGGTATTTCCAGAACGGTGCGTCGCTCATGAACCCTTCGAGCACGTTCTCGAGATGTTCAATGGTCGTAGCCGGGGCGCCAGCCTCTTTCAGCTGGGTTGCGGCATCACGGACCTGGTTTTTCAGGGTAATTCGGGCTTTTTCTGCGTCTTCAGGCAGGGGCCCAGATGGCGTGTAAATCGAAACCGAGTGAGGCGTTCGAGCCGAGGCCAGGGCCTCGATATCTTGGCGTCTCGGAATATCCTTGTGCGGCATACAGTCTCCTTCACGCTTACCCGTGCGCCGAAGCAAAGACCCTCCCCGCTTTCGTAGCGCGCCGGGACCTTAAGCCTAGCCGCGACCGCCGCAGTACACTAGAGGTGCATGCTCACAGCGTAACGAGGCCCGAAATCAGGTTTCACTGGTACGCCCCGCATGCACAGCGAACCCATGGAGAAAAGATGTCTGACTCGATGAACCCTCACACGCAACCAGGTCAGGGGCCAGAGAGCGAAGGCCCAGCGGCCGGGAACGACCCGGCATCGCAGGGCGTTCCCCCGACCGACGCTGAGCAGCCAGTCGCCCCGAAGAAGAAACGGGCCTCTGGCCTCATCTTCGCCATCATCGTTTTGGCTCTCCTCGGCCTCATTGCCGCGATTACCAACCTCGGGGCCAAGACCGCTCAGGCACCAGAGGGCGACGCGCAGGCGCCTGCAGAGTCAAGCGAGACCGCGCAGGAAGACGCGCCGAGCACCAACGAAGAACCCGAAGCACACGCCGAGCAAGACACCGACGGTAGCGGGCAGCATGGCCAGGGCGACGATACTCCAGGAACGACCACCGATGACAGCACCGTCGTGGCAACGTTCACCCAGGAAACGGCGAGAAACGCCTGCGTCGCCGAGGGCGACCGTCTCTTCCCTGGGCTCAGCCCCGACTGGCAGAGCCATAAGGCCGTCGAGAAGCGCGAAGGCAACGCCTGGTTCTTCAAGGCCCCAGCCTCGAGCGATGCCATGGGTAACGGCTGGTTCAAGTGCAAGGTTGGTGGCACACCGGCAGCACCAGAGTTCTACCTGACCCGCCTCGACTAACGAGACGGGCCACCCGCCCTACCAGGCCGCGCCGGTTAGCGGTCTGACTCGCCTGACTCGACTGACTCGTCGCGCAGGTACGGCGCAAGTCGCGCAAGCATCTGATCACTGACGAGCGCGTGGGTTCTCGTGCCCTCCTGCTCGTACTCGAGCGAGAGCACGCGGTGCTGCTCGTGGAGTTCAGAGACGAGCCCTCCCTGATCATAGGGAATGACCGCGACGATATCGTGCTTGGGCTCGGGAAGCGCGGCAGCAATGCGTACCCGAATGTCGTCGATGCCCTCGCCAGTTTTCGCCGATGCAAAGACTGCCTTGGGCTCGAGGCCGTGCAGCACGAGACGCGTCGTCTCATCGATCATGTCGCTCTTGTTAAACACGACGATCTCAGGAATGTCGTTTGCGTCGACCTCGGCGATCACATCGCGTACGGTTTCGAGCTGCGCGGCGGGGTCGGGGTGCGAGGCATCAACCACGTGCAAGATTACATCGGCATCGCCAACCTCTTCGAAGGTCGAGCGAAAAGCCTCAACAAGTTGGTGCGGCAGGTTGCGCACGAAGCCAACGGTGTCGGCATAGGTGAAGGTGCGGCCGTCTGGTGTCTCTGAACTGCGCACCGCCGTGTCAAGCGTCGCAAACAGCTGGTTTTGCACGAGCTCGGTCGCGCCAGTCAGGCGGTTCACGAGCGATGACTTACCAGCATTCGTGTAACCAGCGATGGCGACCGAGGGCACCTTTCCACGCTTACGCTGGGCGCGCTTGGTCTCACGAGCTGGAGCCATGCCCGCGATCTCTCGCTTGAGCTTCGCCATGCGCGTGTGAATCTTGCGCCGGTCGAGCTCCATCTTCGTCTCACCGGGGCCCCTCGACCCCATGCCCGCGCCTCCTGAGCCAACCTGGCCACCGGCCTGACGCGACATTGATTCGCCCCAACCACGAAGACGTGGAAGCAGGTATTCGAGCTGCGCGAGTTCGACCTGCGCCTTACCCTCGCGGCTCTGCGCGTGCTGACTGAAGATGTCAAGAATCACGGCGGTTCGGTCAAGCACTTTGACCTTCACGACGTCTTCGAGTGCGCGGCGCTGGCTGGGCGCGAGCTCGCTGTCGGCGATAACGGTGTCGGCGTGCAATGAGGCGACAAGATCGCGCAGTTCTGCGGCCTTGCCCTTGCCAAAGTACGTTGCGGGGTCGGGGTTCGGGCGGCGCTGCAGTACACCATCGAGCACGTTGGCCCCGGCGGTCTCTGCGAGCGCGGCGAGCTCCCTCAACGAGTTCTCGGCATCGGCCAGCGAGCCCTGTGAGTACACCCCGATGAGCACGACGTTTTCGAGCTGCACCTCGCGGTATTCAACCTCTGAAATGTCTTCGAGCTGGGTCGAAAGCCCGCCGACCCGTTTGAGTGAGGCTCGCTGCTCGCGCTCGAGGCGAATCGCGTGCATGTCATCGTCGAAGGCATCATGCTCTTCAGTATCGAGCGCCTCAGCTTGGGTGAGATCGCGAAAGACGGTGCTTGAAGGCCCGTTTGCTCGGCTCAGCACGCGTGAGAGTACGTCATCGTGTGTCGTTTCACCGGCGGCCTGAGCGGCGGCCTGGTCGAACTCGTCATCGTGCTCTTGAGACTGGTGATCTTGAGAAGTGTTTTTCGTCATCTGAGGCAGAGTCTACGCGAACGAGATGGTGAGATACTGGTTTCATCATGAATCTTTCTTCTGACCACTACTTTTCGGCCAGCCCCGCGAGCCCTGAAAAGTCGCAGCGCATCACGGTCTCGCTCGCCGGCCGCGAGGTACAGCTCGACACCGCGGGAGGGGTGTTCAGCCCAGATCACCTCGACCGCGGCACCGAAGTGCTTCTCAAGCACGCTCCTCCCGCCGAGTCGGGTCCCGTGCTCGACATCGGCTGCGGGTGGGGCCCCATTGCGCTCTCTGCCGCGCTCGATCTCGAAACCGAGCCGGTGTGGGCCATCGATGTCAACGAGCGGGCCCGCGATCTCACGCAGCGCAACGCGGCGGCACTCGGCCTCGACAACGTCACCGCGTGTGCGCCAGAAGCGGTTCCCGAGGGACTGCGCTTCGCAGAGATCCGCTCAAATCCGCCGATTCGCGTGGGTAAGGACGCGCTGCACGAGATTCTCGGCGAGTGGCTCCCCCGTCTCGTAACTGGGGGCTTCGCGTATCTCGTCGTGGGCAAGCACCTCGGCGCAGAGTCGCTACAGCGGTGGATCGCCGAGACCTTCCCGTTCCTCTCGGTCGAGCGGTATGCGCGCGAGAAGGGCTTTCACGTCATCTGTGCCGAGCGAGTCGACGACTAACGGCACCACCCCGGCTTCCCGCCCAGCACCGATGCGCGTTGCTGGGCGTCGCGAGCGTCAACGATGACCGTTGTTGTTTGCCCGTCGCGAGCAGCTCCGAGCTCGATCGCGGCGAGGCGATCGTTCGATGACATGCATATCTCGCCCACGCGCGCCTCGGGGTGTTGCGCTTCAAAGCGTTGCCTCAGCTCGCGCTCGGGCAAGCTCGCACTCGTCGCTCCCTCGTGGCTGCCGTCAAGCATTGCTTCGAGGTCGATACTCACGGTATGCCCGTCGTGCTCGATCATGAGTTCGGTGCCCGCTGGCGAGACGCCAAGCACCGAAGCGTCACGAGACACCAAGAGTGGCTCGGCCTTCGCCTCAAAGGTGTGTTCGAGGGGCACGACGTACACCGCCCCATCGTCGCGCTCAACAGCGACCGCAGAAAACTTGGGGAGCATTGCCCACCGTGCGATACCGATGGGTTCTCCAGACTCACCCAGCCCCGCCGTCACCTGACGCGGCAGCGAAGTTCCGGCAGCGAGGTTTTGCAAGAGGAGCGCCTTGGGGAGCCCATGACCAGGTGATGAATCGTCGGAAACGGCTCCAACGAGATACCCGATCGTCATGGTTTGCGCGTCAGCCTGAAGCCCCGTGAGTGAGGGCCATGGCTCGCTACTGAGTGGTTCGCCGGCTCCCGTCGCCGGGTCGATGAGCACCGGCTGCACTCCTCCGCCGTCGACGAGTGTCACCGCGACGATGCGGTCGCTAAGCACCGCGTAGTCTTCGATCTGCGGGTGCTCGAAGACGACCTCGCTGTGCTCTGCGCCGATGCCAACGACCCCCTTCGCGGGATCGAGCGTGTGCTGAAGCAATCGGTCGGGTGAATCTGCAGCGTGAACGAGCGTCACGACGCTCGCCTTCGGGGTCGTGAAACGCTCGGTGAGTGTTGTGTGAGCCCCGTTGTCGAGCCCGGCGACCCCAACCTCGACGGTGTACTCGGTGTGGTAGTCGAGCGCCTCAGCAAACTGCACCTCGAGGCGGTTTGCCTCACTGCGCGCGGTGAAAGCGACAGCGGGCGTCACGGTGACGTCGGCCTCGGTGAGCGGTTGAGGTGCCCGGTTGAGCGTGAGCACGAGCAACTGTCCGGGCCGTTCCGTGGCGCTCTGGGCGTTCACCGAAACACTCATCACGCCGGGCGCCTGGGTCACCGTCACGATAGCGAGGCCACCCGTGAGCAGCACGAGCACGCTGAGCAAGGCAATCGCACGAAGGTTAGTAAACATAGGGGTCCTTCGGTTCTTCGGCCGCGCTGACGCTCTCGGGAACGATGACCTCTTCGAGCCGATTGGTTGCGCTTGGGTTTGACCCAAAGGCCCCCTGCACCTCTACCCACTGCTCGGCGTTGAACTCACGCTGCCAGCCTGGAAAATATACGGGGCTGCCCACGGGAGTTGCATCAACGGCACAGCACGAAATGCGCAGTCGCGTCACGAAGAAGATGTTCTCTGGGTCGTCAGTGTCGGCGACGATGTAGCCGAGGAGGGCTTCGTTGCTGCCCTCAGTGGCGCCGTTCTGCGCCGCGGCATCAAGCGCGATGTCGTGTCCCTCGGTGGCAGCGCTCGAGAGCGTCGCCGGAGGCACGAGAAAAAGCGCCACGAATACCACTGCAAGGGTCGTCAGCGAGGTCACGGCCGCGAGGCGCGACACCACGGGCTCATGGGCATCGGGCTCAGGAGCACTACCCCGCGACCGAGCGGCCATGATCAGCGCGACGAGCGCGAAAATGAGCACGAGGGCCGACATCGTCATCGTGAAGGCGAAGTACCGCGGGTGAACGTACCAGCCGAGCTTTCCGCTTATGCCCAGCGCAATCGTGGCGATCGAGCCGAGCAAGCAGTGGGCCACCGCGATACCACGCGGCACGAACCAGGGCGCCGGCTGATGTGCGTGCGAGCGCTCATGCGAAGACACTGTTGATTCCCCATCCTAATGAGAGGCACGCGAGGCCCACCGTGAGCACCATAAAGGCCAAGAGTCTTGGTCGAAAGGTCGTACTGAGCAGCATCAGCATTTTGAGGTCGAGCATCGCCCCAAACACGAGAAAGGCGACAATGCCGCCCGGCAAGAAGGTCGATGAGAACGTGAGAATGAAGAACGCGTCAATGCTCGAGCACAGCGAAACGATGAAGGCGAGCAGCATGAGCGCAACGACCGAAAGCACCGGGTGCGAACCAATGCCGAGCAGCACGGTTCGCGGAACACCGGCTTGAATCGCACCCGCGAGCACCGAGCCGATGACCAGCGCCGGCAGGAGAACCCGGGCCTCGGTCACCGCGATACCGACCGCGCGAGCAACGCTCGATTGCTGAGCCTCGTGCGGTTGGTGTTCGCACTGTGCTTGAAAGCTCGGGGTGAGCAGGTCTCGTTCGTCACGCACGTGCGCAACAACCCAGCCGATGCACTGGGCGATCACGAAGGCACCACCCAGCCGGGCGAGCAGAATACCGTCTTGCCACCCGAAGGCCTGGTAGGTCGTGACGATGGTCACGGGATTGAGCACCGGGGCCGCGAGCAAAAAGGTCAGCGACTCGGCGGTCGTAAAGCCACGCTGCATGAGCCCCCGGGCAAGGGGAACGTTGCCGCACTCGCACACCGGCATGAGCACCCCGAGCAGAGAGAGCACCGCACGCCTCAGCACCGGCCTGCGAGGGAGCACCCGATGCCAGAGGCTCATCGGAACCCAGACCTGCACAATGGCCCCGAGCAGAATACCGAGAAACACGAAGGCCAGAGATTCGAGAAAGACGCCGGTCGCGAGGGTCACCGCGTCTTGCAGCCGAGTGGGCAGGCTCAGGGACTGACTGAGCAGCGCCGCGGCACCGAGGGCCGCTCCAAGCCCGAGCACCGAGATGCCGATCGTGCGGCGCCCCAGGGCTGCTGTTGCCGTCATGTGCTCGCCTCGCCCGCGCCAAGCCTCTCGGCACCGGGCAGCGCGGTGACGGCTCGCTGCCCCGTACCGCCCGCCGGCTCACTGCGCGATTCGGCCCGGCGCTGCGCTCTCGACCGGGCTGGCGAAATGATCCACGCTGCCACAAAAAGCGCGGTCGCGGTGAGGACGATCGCGCCTCCCGCCGCGAGATCGAAGCTCCAAGAAAGGTACAGCCCGACAATGGCCGAGAACGCGCCGATGCAGGGGGCAAGCAGCATCATGACCCCGTGCCGCTCGGTGAGCAACCGGGCAGTCGCGGCCGGGGTGATGAGCAGGGCAAGCACGAGCACGTTCCCGATCACCTGCACCGAGATCACCACCGTGATCGCGACCGCGACGTAGAGCATGATGTCGAGCGCCGTCACGGGAAGGCCTGCGGCCCGAGCAGTTTCGCGGTCGAGCGTGACCGTGACGAATTCCTTATGAAAGGCGAGGATGATGAGGAGCAGCAGAGCCCCGCTCACCGCGATAACGAGCACGTCTTCGTCGGGAATACCCGTGATCGCACCGAAGAGGAACTGCTGCAGCGACCCAGCGTAGCCGGGAGCCTTACTCATGATCACAATACCGAGCGCGAAGGCAGCAACGAAGAAGACGCCGATGACGCTGTCTTCGTGCAGCTTCTGGCGCTGGGCGAACACCGCGACGACCACGGCGGTCGAGACCCCCGCGATCGCGCCTCCGAGCACGAGGTTGCCCTGCAGCACAAAGGCGATTGCGAGACCGGGAAAGACGGCGTGGGCGACAGCATCGCCGATAAACGCCATGCCCCGCAGCACGACGAAGGTGCCAACGACTCCCGCGACGATGCTCGACATGAGCGAGACCGCGAGGGCCTTCGGCAAGAAGGCAAGGTCGGGGTTGAGAAGGTCGTGAATGAAATCGACGGGGGTCAGCATGCCGTGACCTGCTTTCGGTGATGAACGGCGCCCACGAGCGCCTGGAGCAGCGGGTTATGGTTGCTCAGCCCGAAGGCCTGCTGCCACAGCGCCGGGTCTCCGAGCGTTTCTGGAATCCCGTCGGCGAGAACCGTTCCGTCGATGAGGCAGAGGCGCGAGCACTCGTGCACCGCCGCGATGAGGTCGTGAGTGGTCATAAGCAGCGCACAGCCCTCGGCGGCGAGCGCCGTGAATACGCCGGTGAGCGCCTCCTGGCTCGGCATGTCGAGGCCGGTGAAGGGTTCGTCGAGCAGCAGCAGCGCCGGGTCGGTCACGAGCGCTCTCGCAACGAGTACGCGCTGACGCTGACCGCCCGAGAGCTGCGCGATGGGACGGTTTGCGAGATCGTGCAGCCCGACCCTTGCGAGCGCCTCACCGGCCAATCGATGGTGGTGGGCACCCGGCCTTCGCAGCCACCCAATATGAGCCGTGAGCCCCGTGAGCACCACCTGTTCGACGCTCATGGGAAAATCCCACGCAAACTCGTGTCGCTGCGGAACGTAGCCAATCGCCTTTCGTGCTCGTTGCACGGGGCTGCCCATAACCTGCACCCGACCTCTCGTCGCGGGCACGAGGCCCAAGATCGTGCGCATGAGCGTTGTCTTTCCCGCCCCGTTGGCACCGAGCAAAGCGACGAATTCTCCGGGGTGCAGGGAGAGCGAGACATCTCGCAAGATCGCCCGGCCGCTGAGCGAAACGTCGAGCGCGGTCACCTCAAGCGCCGCCCGGGCCTCCCCCGTCATCGACCGGCCTCAGCAGTCTCGTCGCCGTGTCGCCCAGCCCGAACACGCCTCGCCTGACGCCACGTCACCAGGACGATGAGCGCGATAACGACGATGCTGCCGCCGATGAGCACCCAGGCGTATCCGGTTCGCGAGACGACGCCGGGCTGAGATTCAGCCGGGGGTGCATCAGGCGCCGCGTCTGCCGTCGCGGCAAAGAGCGCCTCAGAGTCGGCCCCATCGCCCACCGCGAAGCGCAGCACGCCCTCTGCGCTGAGCGCTTCACCGCTCGTTCGCTCTGCCTCTGCTTCGAAGCGAACGAGATACTCGCCTGGCTCGCTGAACACCCAGTTGGCGTGCGTGTGGGCGCCGAGCTCGAGCCAGGCCTGCTGCGGCGAGGCTTCGCGTGACGTCCAGAGTACCTCGGGGGTGCTGAAGTTACCGCTCACTTGGAAGACGGTCATGTCGCCGGGCCCCGAGACATCGAGCAACGTGAGGCTCACCCCGCGGGCGACCTCTTCGGTGACGCTCGGCTCCTGCGTGTTCCACCCGAGCCACACGACGCCCTCGCGCTGGGTTTGCGGAATCACGTACACCTCGCTTCCCTCTTTCTCACCGAGAAATGAGAAGGTCGAGTCGCCAGGAATCACCTGTCTCGCAGTCTCGCTCACCTCGATCACCACGTCACTGAGGTCACGCCACACCGAGACCGGGCCCGAGTCATCATGAACGTTGAGTTTCCACTCACCAGATCCGAGCGTCGGCCCGAAATCGAGGTGGCCTTCGTTCACGATGACGCGCTCACTCGCGAACTCCTGCCCCGGCTCGATGCCGGGCTCGTCGCTGCCATCGGTCGCGAGGGCAGCGGTGCCACCCGCGAGCAGCAGGGCGGCGGTCGCGAGTGCGGTGCCCGCGGCCGCGATCCGCCTCAGGGGTTTCATGCCACCCCTCAATGGTTCGTGGCGTGCGTTCTTCATGGAGCTCCTGTCTCGTCGGTTTGGGGTTCGCCGCCCACGCCACCGAGGCAGCGCTTCAGCGAAGCGGCGTTGAACCGCATCATGTCAATGTAGGTGTCGACCCGTTCGTCGAAGGCGTCGCCATAGATCGGGCACACGCTCACGCCGTGCTCTTTCGCGACCTCGGTGAGTGTCGCCGATCGCGCGACGAGGTTCGGCTCGAGAAAAACGGCTCTAATGTGCATGTCTCGCATGGTTTGGCCGAGGCGTTTTCGATCGCTGAGGCTCGGCTCGGTCGCGGGGTTCGGGGTCACGAAGCCGGCGATGCGCACGCCGTATGCCGCGCCGAGGTACCCGAACGCGTCGTGGGTGGTCACGAGCGTTCGCCGGGATGCGGGAATTGACTCGATCGTCTCACGCACTTCGTCGTCGAGCAGCTCGAGCCGTTCACGGTATCGTGCCGCCTGTGCGCGGTAGGTCTCTGCCCCGGCCGGGTCGACGTCGCTGAGCGTGTCTCTGATCACCTCGAGATAGGCAATCGCGTTCTTCACGTTGTGCCAGAGGTGCGGATCGATCTCGCCGTGCACGTGCTTACCGAGCACGGCCTGTGGCAGCTGATAGATGCTCTGCCCTGCTCTGCCGAGAAAGCGGTAGGCCGGGTCGCCCGGAACCTCGTGCAGCGCCGTGGTTGGCACGTCAACGACGACCTCGTCGAGCGAGTATTCGGTCTGGCTGGGCTCTCCTTTGCTTCCCGCGTCATCGACCGCGAGCCCGAGCTCACCGTGCGCGAGATCAACCGTGATATCGCTGTGCCCGCGCGAGATGATCGTTCGCGCGCCCTTAACGCTGTAGGGGTCAACGCCAACCGCGAAGGTGACCTCGCCCCGGGTGAGTGGTTCGCGCTCGCCGCCCTCTTCCCTGGTGAGCGAGGCCTCGAGCTGCAGCCGGTAGATTCCCGGCTCGGTGAAGGCCCAGCTGAGGTGGGTGTGTGCATCAGGAGGCAGGGTCATGCCCTCGCCGTCACGATTCTTCTCGCAGGGTTTCCCCTCGCCCTCGCACGTAAAAAAGCGCGTGGTCTCGCCAAACGTTCCCGTGAGGTACGCGTACATCTGGCCGGGGCCGTCGAGCGCGAGCGCGCTCAAGTGCACTCGCGAGCTGCGGTCGGCGCCGAGCTCAGCCCCGGATCCCACCACCCGCGTGCCCAGCCAGACCGTGTCGAGCGAGACGTCTTCAACGAGTGGAATCACCTCAGCGGCATACCTCACCGCGCTTTCGGCGAGCGAGATGTTCGGCACCCCGTCACGCAGGTTCGCGTCAACGGTTCGCACCACGCTCTGCTCTTCGAGCATGAGGTAGTTCGTGAAGGCGGCGTCGGCATACACGACATCTCGCACGCTTCCGAGCGTGGGTTCGTAGCTGTGCGGATCGGCGCCGTCGGGAACCAACTGGCTCACGTCGACGCGGTCGCCCCCGACGTTGCTCACGAGGTCGGCGAGAATGCCGGTCGTCGTGATGACGCGCACGGGCCGTTCATCAGCCATTGCTCCTCGCGGTGTCTCGCTCGCGCAGCCCGTAAATGCCAGCATTGCGCCGACCACGAGGGTCGCCAGAGCGGCCGCGGCGCGTGTTCGCCCTCCGCGGCCGCTTGCAGAAGTGGGGTTTGCATTTCTCACTTTTATCACTATACAGTAATGATAATCATTCTCAATAAGACATTAGAGAGTTCGAGGTTCTCCCTTCATGAGCACCCCACACCGACTGGGCACAGCCGCCAGATCACTGCTTCTCAGCCTGAGCGCAGTCGCGATATCAGTAGCCATGGTGATCGGCCACGCACCATTCGCCGTAGCCGCCGAGGCGCCGCCCGCGCCAGCAAGAGCAGCCGCGGACATTACCGTGCTTGATCGCCAGCACACCGACGCGGTGAGTGTTCGGTACCACGACAACGCCCTTGAGCTGAAAACGAGAGCCGACGTCGAGAGCGGGCCACACCAACTCTTCGAGCCGGCAAACGTGCGCTTTCACCTCACCGACCGACAGCGCAGTACCGTTCCCAATGCTCCCGGGTACGACTTCGTAGGCGAAGCAGGCTCAGAGATCTGGCTCATCCAAGAGCGATACCAGCCCGAAACACTCTGGGCAGGCTGGGAGACCGAGACTGTCCCAACCGGACTGTTCGAGGGCGACACCATCACCCTCGAACTGAGCGACATCGAGGGGCCCGGCAACGTCGAACTCTTCGCGAGCTCACCCACGGGCACCGAACGGTTGCTCAGTTCGTCAGAGCCCTCGCTTCGCAGCATGACCGAGTTTGCCGGCGCACACAGTCACGCCAACTGGGCGTTCACGGCCCCGGGCGACTATGCGCTCACCTTCACCGCGAGCGCGAAGCTTCCCTCGGGCGAGACCGTTGAGAGCGAGGCGAGCACCTACTGCTTCACCGTGAGCGGTAACGCGCCCGAAGGCCCCTGCCCCCAGCCAGAGCCACAGGGCAAGCCAAAGCCCACGCCGAATCCCGGCCCCGATCCGCTGCCCAAGCCTCCCGCACCCGCCGAGAACGAGAGGCCTGCTGAGGAGCCCACCGCAGCAGCACCGACTCCCGAACCGCCAGCAGACGCGGGCGCGGGCGTAGCAGCTCGTTCGGGCCAGGCCCAGGAACAGTGCATCGCGACCGAAGTCACCGAAGCGGTCTCGGCAGATTCGATGAGCGTCGCGACCGAGGGCCACTTCGACTTCGGCCCCGTCTTCGACGGCGGCAGGCTCCAGGCGCGTGTCAAAGACGATCGCTCGGCTTCAGGCGAGTGGATCGACCCCGCCCGCCTCATCTTTCACCTCGGTGAAGCCGCGAAGACCCGCTCGCCCGGCGGTACCTTCGATTTTCTCGGCACCGGTGACATCTGGCAGATCCCGTTGACACAGCAGGCCCAGGTGCCCTGGCTCGGCTGGAACACACAGCACCCCACCATCGCTGGCAAAACCCAGGGGCCCGTAACCCTCACGCTCGACTCGCTCGACGGGCCGGGTGACATGGCCGTCTACTCGATGGACTCATGGGGTGGGCTCGGCGACCGGTTCTTTGGCACCGTGAGCGGGTTTCCACGAAGCACGAGCATCGCCGTTGGCGCCTCGGGGGTTCACGTGCACGGCGTGTGGGCATTCACCGAGCCGGGCACCTACCGGGCGGCAATGTCGTTCAGCACAACCATCGGTGGCGCCGAGCAGAAAGCCAACACGGTGCTCACCTTCTTCGTTGGCGACGGTGACCCCTCTCAGGCTGCCGGCGAACACGACGTCACGACCGTCGTCGGCCAAACCCCAGACGGCAAACCGTGCGACCTGAGTCTCGCCGAAACCGGCTCGCGAGATCGCTGGGTGATCGAGACCGGTGCAATCGCGGTCGCGCTTTTCGCACTCGGAATCGCTTTTCTTGGCGCCGCCTCGCTGCGCCCACGACGCTTCGTCACACAACGGTAACAAAGCACACCATAGACCCCGCCGGGCGGAAGGACCTCCCGGCACCACATAGAAAGGATGTCAGCACATGACATCAGTACTCACCCGCTCTGGGCCACGGCTCAAAGCAGGGCTCAGCCTCGCGCTGCTCGCCGCGCTCGTCGGCGGCACCGCGGCCCACGCAGCCGAGCCCGCAGAAGACCCAACGATCGTCGCGAGCGGTCACGCCGACCTCATGTGGCTCACCAAAGACGGTTCGGGCAAGCCCACCCTGGCCGTGAACTCAGACGACCTCGGCGTCGTACAGGCTGGCGACCTCGCCTTTCATATGAAGCCGAGTGTCGCTGAGCGCACCGCGAACTCAGACGCGATCGCGGCGCTCGGGGTTGGGCAAACCGACACCTTCTACCTCGCGCCAGAGCGCTACTCACCCGGGCAACTCTTCATTGGGTTCGGCTTCGATCTCAACAGCTTCGCGGCTGACTCGGTCGAGGTCGAGCGCACCATCTCGCACTTCGAGGGGCCCGGAGACTTCGCCATGTGGCACAGTGCTGAGGGCGATGCCCCTCTCGTAAGCACCGCGAGCGATGTCACCAGCTTCACGAGCATCGGCTACCACGAGCACTCGAACTGGGGGTTCACCGCCGAGGGAACCTACTCCTTTGACGTCACCGCAAAGGTCACCGATGTCGCCTCGGGCGAGGTCACGACCACGCCAGCCGAACACTACACCTTCATCGTTCGTGAAGAAGCGAAGGCGACCGAGCCCGTGACTGACGTCGAGCTCAGCGTCACCGGGGCTGCAGGCCACTACCACACGGGTGATGTCGCGACGCTCACGGCAAAGCAGACCCCGGCCGAGGTCTCTGACCACCTGCACTGGTTCACTCGGGCGAATGCCTCGGCTGAGTGGGCAATCGTTCCCGAGGCCCACGGCAGCACCTACGGTTTCGTCGTCACCGCCGAGCAGCAGGTCAAGGCGGTCGTGTACGGCGAGAACCACGCGGTACTCGCCGAGAGCGCTCCCGTCGACATTCACGTTGACGATCACGGAAACACCCCGGGTGTTGGCCCCGAGATCACGGTAGCGCACGAAGCAACCGAGGGAGCGCTCACGCTCAGCGTTGACGCGGCGCACCGCCGCGTCACGATGGATCCGCTCACCCTCACCGAGCAGGCCGACCGCCTCGTCTCGCACGGAGCCGTCGGCGGCATCACCGTCACCGACACGCGTTCGGGCGGCCTCGGCTGGTCAGCAAACGGACGACTGCGCAACTTTGTCTCGCCATCGGGAGAAACCCTCGACGGCAAGCACCTCGGCTGGCAGCCCACGGTCGTGAGCGCTTCGAACGGCCAGACCGTGAGCGCGGGCGCGAAGGTCGCTCCCGGCTTTGCCTCAGGCAACGGCGTGAAGGGGTGGAGCGCGCTCGGCAAGGCCGAGGCGCAGCACTCGCGTGGCACCGCCGTGCTCGGCGCAGATCTCACGATCGAGGCACCCACCACGACCGCGATCGGCGAATACACCGGCGTGCTGCTCATCACCGTGATCTAACGCAGCTTCACGCCACACACCGGTGCCCCGCTCGAGCCTCACGGGCCGGGCGGGGCACCTTTCCTTGCACCCTCAGGACACAGAAACTACTCATGCGCCCCAAGCTCTTCACCGCTCTCCTAGCCACGGCCCTCACCATCGGTATTGCTGCGCCAGCAGGCGCCATGCCAATGACCGCCGATGACACGCCCACCCCAGCCGAGACCGCGCCTCACAGCACCTGGTCAGTGGTTCCCGCGACCGAGGAAGGGCCCGACGGAAGAGGCGAGCTCAGCTACATCGTCGAACCGGGCTTCACCTATCACGACCACATCGCGGTACGAAACCATGCCGAGACCCCGCTCACGGTCACGCTCGCGGTGCGAGACGCCGAGCAAACCCCAGAGAACGATTTCGTCTTAACCGACGACGAACAGACTCCAGGAACCCCGAGCTCGTGGTTCAGTATTGACTCCACCGAGGTCACGGTCGAACCGCGAAGCTCACTCGTGGTGCCCATAGCCCTCACGGTTCCTGGCGATGCTGAGCCGGGCGATCACTCAGGCGGTGTCGTGGCCGTGCTCGATGCGCCGGCAAACGATGCCGAGGGCACCGATGCAGGAACTGAGGTTCGATACGCCGTCGGAACCCGCGCGCATGTTCGGGTCGCGGGCCCCGTCGAGCCGAAGATGTCGGTCGATTCGTTCGAGGGCCGTTACCGCTCACCGGTGAGCCCCATTGGGCTCGCTCCGCTTCTCACGACCGCGACCGTCGTCAACACCGGCAACATTCGCGTCTCGGGAACGGCCAGGGTTGAAGCCGTGGGCCTCTTCGGGCTGTGGAGCGCGAAGGGCGATGCCGTGCCCACCGCAGAGCTGCTGCGCGGGGGCGCGACAACCCTCTCAAGCGGCCTCGCCGAGGTACCGCAAATCGGCCCCGTTTGGGTCACTTTCACGGTTGATTCGCTCAGGTCAGGAGATCAAGACCTCGATGCGGTCATTACCAAGGCCGAGACCATCACGGTCGTGGTGTGGGCTGTTCCCTGGTCACTCATCGTCATCATCGCACTGTTTGCCATAGCCATCACCATCGCGGTGCGAAATCTCCGTCTCCGGTTACGCAGCCGTGCTCAGCCAGACGCGCTGCCAGACGGGCCACCGGAACAGGCTTCGCGGGCAGCCGACTAGTGTCCCTCAGGCTCGCCAAGCACGTGCACGGGCGCGTTCACCGAGACATGCTCGCCTTCTTCGGTCGCGAACATGCGCACCCCGATCGTTGCCTCGTCGAATTCAACCGCCCAGTGATGGGGCGTTTCTAACCCACCACGATGCCTGAGGGTGAGCGCGGTGGCTGCTGCGACGAGGCAGCTCGAGGGAAGCATCTCGCCTTCAAGCAGGGCGCTCACGCGAGCCTGCCCTACCCCGTGCGTGATTCTTGGGCTACCGAGTGCTTCGTCTGCCGCAAGCACCGCCGTTCGCAGACCTCGCTCAGGGGTCGCATCACTGAGGTGCGCAACCACTTCGATGTGCTCAGAGCCAATGCGCACAGTATGAAGGCTGTCGGTTTCTGGCCGCCCGGCGAAGCGCCATCGGCCAAGATCAACGGCGTAACCCGAGCGGCCCGCCAGAACATCACGAATACCGTCTGGGGTTGCCATCGGAATCGCGTCACGACGGTCCTCGAAACGCAGACTTCCCCACTCGCCAAGGGCGGCGACGGCCGCGAGCACACCGCCGCCGCTCGTCGCGAGTGATGACCCCGAGGCGCTGACCGTCTCACACCACCAGGCCGCTGCTGGGTCTTCTGCGAGGGCGCTTCGCCCCTCCTCCAGGTGTTCGCTTCGCACGGCGCGAACAATTCCCGCTGGCGCCGTTCCTGATTCGCGTCGTAGCAGCGCCACGCGCTCGCTCGCGGTGATTGGGCAATCGCCCGCTTCGTCTAACACGACGAGATAGTGGGTTCCTGCTACCGTAACTCGCTGAGTCGTGCGCGGTTGCTGCCGGGTTGTCATTCGCGGCCCTCGTTCTCGGCGATGCCGTCGATGAGTCTCAGGTCGGGGGCCGCGATCCACTCGATCTCTCGGTACCGCTTAAACCAGCTGACCTGCCTTCGCGCGTACCGTCTCGTGAGCACCTGCGTCTGTTCGATGGCTTCGGCCTCGGCCATCGTGCCGCGTATCTGGGCGATGGCCTGCAGGTACCCGATCGCACGCGAGGCCGTCTGCCCGTCTTCGATGCCGTCGCCCATGAGCCCTCGCACCTCATCGATGAGCCCATCGCGCCACATGTTCACGACTCTCGCATCCAGCCGCGGAACGAGCACTTCGCGGGGCGTGTGAACGCCGATGACGCGGGTTTTCTCATGCCACAGTTCTGGCGCCTTGGGCAGTTGCACCTGAGCGTCTTCACCAAGCAGGGCAACCTCGAGCGCACGAATGACCCTGCGCGGGTTTCTTGCGTCGACCGTTTCTGCGACCCGTGGGGCGAGGGCTTGCAAGCGATGCATGAGCGGATCGACCCCGCTCGCCTCGTACTCCAGCTCGAGTTGTTGCCGCAGGGCCTCATCGCGTGGCGGAAACTGGAAGTCGTAGAGCACGCTCGAGACGTAGAGGCCTGAGCCTCCGACGAGGATGACGTCGTTGCCGCCCGCGAGCTTTGCCTGGATGAGTTCTCGGGCTGTTGGCTGGTACCAGGCGACGGTTGCTTCTTCGGTCACGCTGAGTGCATCGAAGAGGTGGTGCGAAATGCCCCGCCGCTCTTCGACGGGAATCTTCGCCGTGCCGATGTTCATGCCCCGGTAGAACTGCATGGCGTCGGCGTTCACGATCTCGGCTGAGCCGAGATGCTCAGCGAGGTCGAGCGAGAGCGCCGATTTACCGGTTCCTGTCGCGCCAACAACGGCCCAGAGCGTGCCCTGAGCCGCCACCTAACGAACCCTGAGGGTCGGCAGGCCGAGGTTTACTGCGCGACCGGTTCCGGTTGAGGGTGTTGGCGCGCCGCAGCTGTCTGCCTGGCTCCGATCCCACGCATCGCCTGAGCGGGTGCGGCGGAGCTCGTAGGTGTCTGAGGCATCTGCGATCAAGAAGTAGGGTGCCGAGCTCGTCACACGAACGGTCACGACGTCGCCGGGCCTCGGCGCTTCTGACCCCTCAGGAACTTCGAAGTGTACGAGGCGTGAGTCACGCGCACGGCCGCTCAAGCGTCTGCGCGCGTCGTCTTTACGACCGTCGCTTTCTGCGACGAGCACCTCAACCACTTCACCGACCTGCTTGGCATTTTCCTCTGCCGAAATGCGGTCTTGAAGGGCCATGAGCCGTTCGTAGCGTTCTTGCACAACGGCTTTGGGTACCTGGTTCTCCATCTCAGCCGCGGGAGTGCCGGGGCGAATGGAGTACTGGAAGGTAAACGCGGTTGTGAACCGGGCAGCTTCAACGACCCTCATGGTGTCTTCGAAGTCTTCGTCGGTTTCGCCTGGAAAGCCAACAATGATGTCGGTGCTGATCGCTGCGTGTGGCAGCAATTCGCGCACCCGGTCGAGAATGCCGAGAAACTTCTTGCTTCGGTATGAGCGACGCATCGCTTTGAGGATGCTGTCTGAGCCCGACTGCAACGGCATGTGCAATTGGGGCATCACGTTCGGCGTTTCGGCCATGGCCTCGATGACATCGTCAGTGAATGCTGCGGGGTGCGGGCTTGTGAAGCGCACTCGCTCGAGTCCCTCAATATCACCCATCGCACGAAGCAGCTTGCCGAAGGCCTGGCGATCGCCAAACTCGACGCCATACGTGTTGACGTTTTGGCCGAGAAGCGTAACTTCGACCGCCCCATCGTCGACGAGTGCCTGTACCTCGTTCATGACGTCACCGGGGCGACGATCTTTTTCTTTCCCGCGCAGGCTGGGAACGATGCAGAAGGTGCAGGTGTTGTTGCAACCGACCGAGATCGAAACCCACCCGCTTGAGGCCGAATCACGCTTGGTCGGCAACATCGATGGAAAGACCTCGAGCGCTTCAATGATCTCGACCTGTGCTTCGGCGTTATGCCGTGCGCGCTCGAGCAGCGCGGGGAGCGAGCCCATGTTGTGGGTGCCAAACACCGCGTCGACCCAGGGGGCCTTCTCAACGATCGTGTGCTGGTCTTTCTGCGCGAGACAACCGCCAACGGCAATCTGCATGCCCACGTGGTGGCGCTTCGTCTCTGCGAGCTGGCCGAGCTGGCCGTAGAGCTTGTTGCTCGCGTTTTCGCGTACCGCGCATGTGTTGATGACCACGACGTCGGCCTGCTCAACATCGGTTGCCTTCACGTACCCGGCTGCCTCAAGCGACCCCGAAAGGCGCTCTGAGTCGTGCACGTTCATCTGGCACCCGTGCGTACGCACGGTGTAGCTGCGAGGGCTGCCATCGGCGCGCCTCGCAGCTGGAGAAAAAGTGATGTCAACGGGACGGGTGAGGTCACCGTAGGTATCTGTGCTGACGGTCATAATGACCTATTCTACTAAGCCTTCGCTGGCATCAAGCGCTTCTCGAACCACAGTCATCATTTGAGAGCCGCCCCAGCCCCGGCGCTGCATGAACCCCATGAGCCTGCGCTCGGCGGTCACACGGTCGAGGGCACCCAGCTTCCTGGCGCGTTCTCGGGCCACTTCGCGCATGGTTTCGAGCTCTTCATCATCGTCGAAGCTACTCAGCACCTCGTCGATGACCGCGCGATCTATCTTGCGCTCGGCAAGCTTGAGAGCAATGTGCCCCTTGCTTGCGTGCTTCGTGCGGCGAAGCTTGTCACACACCGCCACGGCGAGTGCTTCATCGTCGAGAAAGTGCCTTCGTTCGAACGACTCAATGACGTGTTCGATCGACTCTTCGTCGTGCTCCTTATTGCGGAGCGCTGCCCGGAGCTCACCGGAAGACATCGCCTTACGGGCTAACGTCTTTGTCGCATCGACGAGAGCATCGGTGTGAGGAGCGGTCTCCCGCTCCTCAACCTCTGCAATTTTTGCGCGAAGGTCAATGACCTCTGCCAGATTGCTTCGTTCTGGCCGCTTCGGCTCGCTCGGTACAGGTTCTACCGGCACAAACTTCACTACCATTGCTCTTCGCTATCTCGTGGCTAGGCGCCGCGCTTCTCGCTCAGGTCGGCAACATTATCGACCTCTGGTTCAGTCGCACCGCCAATGCCGAGCTTGCCAAGAATCTTGTCTTCGATCTCCTGAGCAATCTCGGGGTTCTCGATGAGGAAGCGGCGTGCGTTTTCTTTACCCTGGCCAAGCTGGTCAGCCTCATAGGTGTACCAGGCGCCGCTCTTCTTAATGATGGCCTGGTCAACACCGAAGTCGATCAGCGAGCCTTCGCGAGAGATGCCGGTGCCATACAAGATGTCGAACTCTGCCTGCTTGAAAGGAGGAGCCATCTTGTTCTTCACGACTTTCACGCGAGTGCGGTTGCCCACCGCATCGGTGCCCTCTTTCAGCGTTTCAATGCGTCGAATATCGAGTCGCACCGAGGCATAAAATTTCAGCGCCTTACCACCGGCAGTGGTCTCGGGGCTACCGAAGAACACGCCGATCTTTTCACGGAGCTGGTTAATGAAGATCGCCGTGGTTTTGGTCTGGTTCAGGCCACCGGTAATCTTTCGCAGCGCCTGCGACATGAGTCGGGCCTGCAGACCAACGTGGCTGTCACCCATCTCGCCCTCGATCTCAGCCTTGGGCACGAGGGCCGCAACCGAGTCAATCACGACCAGGTCAATAGCGCCCGAGCGAATGAGCATGTCGGCAATCTCAAGGGCCTGCTCACCGGTATCGGGCTGCGAAACGAGCAGCGCATCAATATCAACACCGAGCTTCTGTGCATAGTCAGGGTCGAGCGCGTGCTCAGCGTCAATAAACGCTGCGATGCCGCCCTGGCGCTGAGCGTTGGCAATTGCATGCAGGGTCAGCGTCGTCTTACCCGATGCCTCAGGGCCATAAATTTCAACGATTCGGCCTCGTGGCAGCCCGCCAACCCCGAGAGCGACGTCAAGGGCAACCGAACCCGTGGGAATAACCTCAACCGGTGCGCGCTCGTCGCTGCCAAGCCGCATGACCGAGCCTTTGCCGAACTGACGGTCGATTTGCGCGAGTGCTGACTCAAGTGACTTTGCACGGTCTTTATTTTGTGCCATGTGGTGCTCTCCTAAAACGTCGGGCGGTATGCACCGCCCTGGGGTTGCTGCCTACAGACTGCCGCTTTCATACTTGAAGCGACAAGGCTTGGGTGATGTACCAACGATGGTAATTTGCACCACCGACATTCATGCGGAATACCGGAAAAAGCTCTCACCATAGTGAATACTCACCCTGTTAACGGAGAGTAACAGGAATCGAACACAGTTTCGAACACCCATCGGCGTGTCGCAGGTGATTAGGGCTTCGGTTCGCGCATTCCACGCCCATGCCGGCGTTCGACAGGCACCTGCATTTCATCGCACAACGACTCCCAGACACGCTTTGGCGTTTCGCCACGCTCAAGAGCCTGCTCACCGGTACACCCGAGAGCACCAAGCCAGTGATCACGCATCAAGACGCCACCATAGGCAGCACCAAACTCTTCAGTCAGAGCGAGGGAAAGCTCACTCAATTTCACCCGCGGAGACCTAGGCCTTCGTCGCGAGAAGCTTGGGCGCGTAGCCTGAGATCAGGCCGCTTGGCACCGTATCTGGCAGAACCGAGACGTGCAGGTTAATGTCTTCGACAACCGCAAGACGCTGGCTCACCTCGCCAAGAATCACCGAGAGTGGCGTATCGAGAGCCTCAGCGACCGAGGCGAGAATTTCGCTCGATGCTTCTTTCTGGCCACGCTCAACCTCTGAGAGGTACCCGAGGGCAACCGACGCCTCGCCGGCAACCTGTCGCAGCGTGCGCCCTTTTTGCAAACGGAAGTCCCGAAGTACGTCACCGATTTCTTCACGCATGAGCACCATCTGGAACCTCCTTGAGTCGTGTGCGTTAGTTTAGCGCACGATGTTCTTACCGCGAGCAGCTGGCTCGTTTGCCGTTCGCTCCACTCCATTCTGCACGAGTGTCAGTGAGTACAACCCGCGAATCTCCATGATTATTCCCGAGAAAACCCTGAATCTGAGCCGTCATCACTCAAGTTTAGCAGGAGTAACCTCAGAGCTGCCTGCACTGTCTCTTCGCGAATCTCGCTCCGCGAGCCCGTGAGCATGAGCTGCTCCGCTCCTGCCCGGCCTTCTGCGGCCCAGGCAATCCACACGGTTCCCGCTGCCTGCCCCGTTTGTGCATCGGGGTCTGGGCCGGCAACCCCGGTCGTCGCGAGCCCGAGGCTCGCTGGCACACCTCGCACCGCGCAGGCATGCCGCACCCCCTCAGCCATGGCAAGAGCCACATCGCGGTGCACAGGCCCGTGCTCTGCAAGGAGTCGTTCGTTAACCCGCAGTACGGAGTGTTTCAGTGCGGTGTCATACGCAATCACTCCTCCGGAGAATACGCGGGAAGCGCCAGGAACGGCGACGAGCTCGGCAGCGAGCATGCCGCCGGTCAGCGATTCAGCCGTCGCAAGCGTGAGTGATCGCCCAGCACACCATTCAAGCACTGTGGCAGCAAGCCCCGTTTCTTGGCTCACGATAAACGCTTTCGCTTCATGAGCGTCAGCACGTAGTCGAGGCCAGAGGCGATCGTGAGCACAACGGCAACGGTCATCGTCACGATATTCACCCAAACGAACCAGTCGCCAATGATCTGGGGCAAGGGGAAGAGCGCAAGGGCGATCGCAACCGCCTGGGCCACTGTCTTAAGCTTTCCCATCCAAGCGGCGGCAACAACCACGTCGTGCGAAATCATCAAGCGGTGAATCGTGATGCCAACCTCACGAATGAGCACGATGATGGTGATCCACCAGAACAGCTCGCCAAGGAGCGAGAGACCGATGAATGCCGCCCCCGTAAGCACCTTATCTGCGATCGGGTCAAGCAGTTTCCCGAGATCGGTGACGAGGCCTCGCGAGCGTGCAAGATATCCGTCAAGAGCGTCGCTGGCGATAGCAACGATGAAGAAGACGGCCGCTGCCCAGCGAAGCGCGCCCATCTGGCCCGCGTCGGCAAGCAACATCCAGAGAAAGAAGGGAGTCGCGATAATGCGAACAATCGTAATGATATTCGCGATGTTCCAGTTGCTCACAGGCTGAGAGTTCATGCGCCTAGGTTACCTGCTTCCTCGTGCGCAAACGACCACTTCACCATGCTTACCATCCGCTGTCGCGGCCGGTAAGCCCCCAGGCGTCTTCGTCACCATCGTCTTCACCATCGACTTCTTCGAGGCCCTGCTGGTGCGCGGCGAGCGGATCATCGTAGCGAGGGTCGGGAGCCGCATAGTCATTCGCAGCTGGCTCATGAGCAGCTGGCTGCTGCGTGCCCTCGGCCTGCGGTTGCGGCGGGAGTTGCTGAGCCGGTGGCTGCTGCGGCTGCTGAGCGGCAGGCTGCTGCGGCGCGGGAGGTTCCTCGCCCGTGAGCATAGCGATCACGTTCGGGAGCTCTTCTTCGCCAACGAGCACTTCTCGAGGCTTCGAGCCATCGGCTGGCCCCACTACCCCACGGTCTTCGAGCAGGTCCATCAAACGGCCAGCCTTCTGATAGCCGACACGAAGCTTGCGCTGCAGCATCGAAGTCGAACCCGACTGCAGGCCGACGACAAGGTCGACCGCTTTGAGTAGGTGCTCAAGATCATCGCCGATATCTGGGTCGATTTCTTTCTTCTCAATCGCTGCGGCAACGTCTTTACGATACTCAGGACGTGCCTGCTGTTTCACGTGCTCGACAACACTTTTGATCTCGTTCTCGTCAACCCATGCGCCCTGAACGCGCACCGGGTTCGAAGCCCCCATTGGCAAGAAAAGACCGTCACCCTGACCGATGAGTTTTTCGGCACCCACCTGGTCAAGAATCACCTTCGAGTCAACGCCCGACATCACGGCAAACGCGAGCCTACTCGGCACGTTCGCTTTAATGAGGCCGGTCACAACATCAACCGATGGTCGCTGTGTCGCGAGCACCAGGTGAATGCCAGAGGCACGCGCGAGCTGGGTGATGCGCACAATCGAGGCCTCGACGTCTCGCGGAGCCTCCATCATCAGGTCGGCGAGCTCGTCGACCACGACGAGCAGATACGGGTACGGCTTCAATACGCGCTGACTGCCCTCGGGCACCGCAACGGTCCCGTCGAGTACCGCACGGTTGAAGTCGTCAATGTGCTTGAAGCCAAAGCTTTCGAGGTCGTCATACCTCATGTCCATCTCTTTCACGACCCACTGCAGCGCTTCGGCGGCCTTCTTCGGGTTTGTGATGATGGGGGTAATGAGGTGTGGCACACCCTGATAGGCGGTGAGCTCAACGCGCTTCGGGTCAACGAGCACCATGCGCACCTCAGCGGGCGTTGCTCGCATGAGCAGGCTCGTGATCATCGAGTTCACAAAGCTCGACTTACCTGAACCGGTTGAACCTGCGACGAGCAAGTGCGGCATCTTCGCAAGGTTCGCGAGCACGAAGTCACCACGAACATCTTTACCCACGCCAATCGCCATGGGGTGCGCGGTCGTCATTGCCTTCTGTGAACGCAACACGTCACCCAAAGCAACGTTCTCGCGATCGCGGTTTGGAATCTCGATGCCGATCGCGCTCTTCCCTGGAATCGGGGCAAGGATCGTAATCTTGTCTGAGGCAACGGCGTACGCAAAGTTTTGTGTCAAAGCCGTGATGCGCCCAACTTTCACGCCGGGTGCGAGCTCGATCTCATACTGCGTCACTGTTGGGCCGCGCGAGTAGCCTACAACCTTCGCGTCAACGTTGAACTGCTTCAGCACCTCGTCGATTGCTTCGATCACGGCCTGATTGGCCTCGGAGTTCATCTTCGGTGGCTCGCCGAGCTTCAGCATGCCCTGGTCGGGCAGGTCGTAGTGCATCTGCGGGCCGGTCTCCTGGGCCGGCTGCGCAAAGGGCTGAAATTCACCGAGCGCGATCGATTCGCCCGCCCCGATGACCACGTTGGTGTCGTCGGTGCCGTCTTCTTCGAGATCTTCAATGGGCGTTGCAGCACGCAATCGCTCAACCACGGGTTCTACATCAGAAAGGTCGGTCGAGTTCTGCTGATGCTCGGCAGCCGCAGGCTCGGGTGCAGCAACGGGCGCCGCGGTGAAACGCTGTGGGGGAAGCGGTGTGGGCGCCTTGGGCTGGGGCGTAGCTTCTTCATCGTCGACGAGAGCAGAATCGAAGGGCACGTCGCCCGGTTCGGCGGTACCGCGGGGCGAGAGCGGTGGCTTCGCATGAAACTCGGGGTCTTCTTCTCGTCCGGTCGGGTTACGACGCCAGAAAGGTAGGCTCTCGGTGTTGGCGTTTTCAAACTCTTCGATGTCGAAGAGCACCTCACCTCGAGCGTCCTTCTTCGGCTTCTTGGGTTTCTCTGCCGGCTTTTCGAGTGCTTTCGTTGCTTCAGCAGGGGCCTCTGAAGCCTCGTCTTCAGAGGGAGTCACGGCCGAGGTCTCACCCACGAGGTAGCGGTACAGATCTCGAATTCGAGCACCGATTCGTGCCGGAGGGGTCTTCGTGATGATGAGGAGCGAAAGCAGTGCCAGGAGGCTCAACACTGGCGTCGCAACCCACACCGTGAGGTACGAGAGCGGCTGACCAATCACCCAGCCGAGCACACCGCCAGCCTCGCTAAACGCTGCCGCATCGGCCTGCCCAGGGTGAGGCTTACCCCCGTAAATATGCGCGAGGCCCGTCGTTGAGACGAGTGCGAGCGTGAGGCCAACGGCAATGCGTCGGTTATCGTGTGTTCCCGTCGGGTGGTTAAAGAGCCAGAAGGCAAAGCCAAGGAGCACAATGGGGAAAACGAATGAAACGCGGCCCACGAAGCCGCCCATCGTGTGAATGCGGAGCCAGTCGGCAACCGAGTTACCGATGAGGAACCACTCGAACACGAGACCGACAATGGCCGCGAGCACGAGGAAAAATGGTGTGCCGTCTTTGCGCAGTTCTGGTTCAAGACGCTCGAGACGGAACATACGGCAGACAGCACCCGTTCCATGCGCAAGCGCCATCCATACCCGGACAAGGATATTGGGGCGCTGCACAGGATCATGAATGATCTTAGTGGTGGCGTTCGCCGATGATTTTGCGGCAGGCTTCTTCGCTCGCGACTGCGCGGAAGATTTCGCACGCGAGTTTGTCTGCTTTTTGCGCGCAGAGCCAGATGAAGAGGGAGAAGCCATGATTATAGGGTACGAGATGCCCCTGACAACGCGACTCACTCTGGCGGCGTGCCCCGATTCTTTACATGATTGTGACGGTAGCCTGTTGTGATGATGAGTTACGCAACCGCACACCCCGCGCATCATTCACCGCTGGGGCAAGGAGCATGAGCGACAACCGCACAGGCCGCGCGAGCGTCATCATCGCGGCGGGAACCCTCACCTCTAGGCTCCTCGGTGTGTTTCGCGTCATGCTGCTCGCACACGCCATAGGCGCGACGGGACTCGCAAATAACGCGTACTGGACCGCGATGAAGATTCCCAACACGGTCTACATTCTCATCATCACGGGTGCTCTCACCGCGGTGCTCGTACCGCAAATCACGAAGGCAGCGCTCAGCGAAGACCGCGGCCAAAAATACATCAACAAGCTCGTGACCCTCTCGATCGTCGCCACGCTGGCGCTGCTGCCGGTCGTCGCGATCGTCACCCCGGCCCTCATCTCATTCCTTGGCGCGGGGTGGGATGAAGCGCAGCTTCGCCTCGCAGTGTTGTTCGCATGGTGGCTCCTGCCCCAGATCGTCTTCTTCTCGCTCTACACCGTCGTTGGTGAGGTGCTCAACGCCAAGAAACTCTTCGGCCCATACTCGTGGTCGCCCGTGCTCGCCAACGTCATTAACATCGCAGGCCTCGTGGCCTTCCTCATGCTCTACGACGCCGACCCTGCGGGCCGCGCGCCGCTTGACCGCTGGGATCCGCTCGCCATCGCGCTTGTCGCGGGATCCGCCACCCTCGGCGTGGCTGTTCAGGGACTCATTCTCTTCGCGTTCTGGAAGAAGATCGGGCTGCGTTTTCGCTTCGACTTTCGCTTTCGCGGGATCGGGCTCGGTACCATGGGCAAGGTCGCGTTCTGGCTCTTCCTCACGGTTCTCGTCGCGCAGCTCGTGGGCCTCATTTACACACTCGCGCTCAACCTCGCGAACAGTTCAGATGTCGTGGGCTCTGGCGGCTGGGAGTTCGTGCGAACCATCGCGGTGATGCCCCACTCGGTCATCGTCATGTCGCTCGTGACCGCGAACTTCACCCGCATGAGCGAGAGCGTGCACGCAGGCCGCATCGACCAGATGAAGGGATACCTCACTCAGGCAACGGGCACCGCGATCTTTGCGATGGTGTTTGTGATCGCGACGATGAGCATTCTCGCGATGCCCATCATGCGCATGCTGCAGCCCAAAGCGCCTCACCACAACCTCGAGATCTTCGCTCCCCTACTCGTTATCACGATGATCGGCATGCTCGCGCAGTCGCTCCTGTTCGTGTTTAACCGTGGGTTCTATGCTCTCAGCGACACCAAGCGACCCTTCTACATCGCGGTCGTGAGTTCGGCTGTCGCTCTCCTTGGCGCGCTCTTCTGCATGACGCTTCCGCCCTATCTCATTCCCTACGTGCTCGCCTTCTCTGAGGGCGTCGTCACCTTTGGGCAGGTCGCAGCAACCTTCCTCGTTCTTCGTGGTCAAATTGGCAGGCTCACAGGCAGAAACCTGCTCACGACACTGATCAAGACGTGCTTCGCGGCGTTCTTCGCAGCAATCGCGGGCTTCATCGTGCTCGTGATGCTCGGCGGGTTGCAGGAGGGTGCCTTCACCGTGCGCTCCTTTGGAACCGCCTTCGCGACGTGCCTCATCATCTCGTTTACGATGCTCTTCGTCTACGGCATCGTGCTCAAGATCATCAAGAGCAACGAGCTCGACGAGCTCCTCGCGGTCGGCAAACGCCTTGCAGCGAAGGTGACGACGCGTCGCTAGCGGGAGCCGCTAGGCCCGTTCGAAGCGGATCACTCCCGCTGCCCCGTCGTGAGGCTCTGGGTGCCTGCCCCGCGCGAACGCTCCCCAAGCGCGTCGCACGATGCGGCCGCTCTGCTCGATCTCGACCCAGCTTGCCCCTCGAACGAGCGTGGCGTCACGCCAGGCACGCTCGTCGCCAAACAGCATTGCAAGGTCAACCGTGTGGCAGGCGCCAAACGGGTTTCCCGGAGCCGACCACGTCACCACGAAACGACTCACACGCCCTCCAGCGGCCCGCATGGTCGCCGCCAGCTCACGAGCAGGCTTTGCATACGCCGACTTCGTGAGGGCACGGGCTGCGAGCCCCTGCAAGGCACCGCCAACGAGAGGAACGCTGCCGAGCTTCGCAAGAGCGGGAATGCTCTCTAAGAAAAAGCGCGCCTCTTCTTTCGTGTGCCCGATCATGAGTTCAATCTCTGGCGCAACGCGCGCGAGTGCCTCGGTCAGCCCGACGCCGGGCGCAAAAGGCGCGACCCCTGGCTGCGGGCCGTACGGCATCGCAGAGCTGAGGCCAAAGCCCGCCGCGGCCTTGGCGGCAACCTTCTCAAGCGCAAGCACCTCGTCGATTGGCATGTGCTCATTCACTCCCGCGAGCGTAGGCACCATCTGCTCATGCATCTTGGGCCGATCTGCGGTGAGCGACCCGAGCGGGGCGCTCTGCACGATAGCTCGCTTCATGAGTTTCGGGGCTCCAGGAATCGCCATGAGGTGTAACACCGCATCGGCACCCGCCGATTCACCGAACGCCGTGACGTTCTCGGGGTCTCCCCCAAACGCCGCAATGTTGCGCTTAACCCATTCGAAGGCAAGCCATTGGTCGAGAACGCCCAGGTTTGCTGGCCGCGAGCCGCCGCCCACGTAGCCGAGCGCCCCGAGCCGATAGGTCACGGTGACAACGATGACCTGCGCGTCAGCAACGAGCGGCGCGGGGTCCATGAAACCGATGTCGCCAGCGCCTGAAACATACGAGCCTCCGTGAATCCAGACAAGCACGGGAAGCGGTTCGTCACTCTCTTCGGCGGGCATCGTCACTGAGAGACGCAAGCAGTCTTCATCGTAGTGAAGCTCGTCTGGCCGGTAGCCAAGCCGTTCTTCCAAAAGCGGTGCGGGGTTTTGCGGGCAGGCGGGAGCCCACTCGGTTGCGAACAGGACCTCTTCGCGGTCTTCGACCGCAATCGGCTCTTCACCGCGAAGAGCGGTCGCATACGGAATACCGGTGGCACGCCTCACAGCGCCGTCGATCCACCCCTCAATGGGCCCAGCGGGAGTGGTAAATCGAGGGGTCTCTCGTGACTCTGGTTGCATCGAACGCTCCTGCCCTAGGCGGCGCAGCACCCTAGCTACGCCTCTCAGACCGAGTTTATCGCCTTGTTGCGATGGCGATAGCGAGCCGTGCCTTACGCACGAAATTCTGCACGCCGCTCAGAGCCGACATGCGATACAGCGCATGCGCCGAGGCGATGAGTTCGCGCGCCTCGGGCGTGAGGTTGCGCTCATTGTCTTGCACCCGCGTTCTCGCGTACACGATACCAAGATCGGTACCCCGGGTACTGAACCCTCCATCTGCGACGGTGTTGAGATAAAACACCTCACCCGGCTGCAGGCTATGCCAGTCACGCGCCTCACGAACGAACTCGAGTCTCGATGCGCCCGAAACCGCTCGGTACACACCGGTCAACGGAGCCTGGAGAATACGATGTGGCCGAGGGTCGGTCGCGCGAATAATCATGTGACTCCACTCCTCGCTCGAAGCGCCGGCCGCAGCCGATGCCTCGCACAACTCAGCAGCGTCAACCCCCACGTCGAGGCCCGAATACTCGGCGATGTGGAGCGCGATGAGTGGAAGAGCAGCGAATGCCCCCGTGGGAATATTCGTGATGCTCATCGTTCCCGTCAAGCGAGGGTTGAGCTCGCCGAGGTACACCTCGTCGGTATCAGTGTCGATCAGCAGGTCGATGCCGAAGGTACCCCGATAGCCCTCGCGCGCAAGGCCGTCGCCGAAGCGGCGCACCATCTCAACGCCCTTGGCGCGAGCCTCAGCGCTCATCACGCTCGGAGACATCTCGTTGCCCGACCAGCCGCCAGCGTGCTCGGTGAGTTCGCGATGGCCGGTGACCTCGCTCAAGATGGGCCCCACCACGGTTCCGTTGCCGGTAACAATCGCGTCAACGGCGAGCGGTAAGTGATTGATGCGCTTCATGATTTTGACGTCTACATCACGCAGCTTCGCGGCCACAGCCTCGTAACGCTCTTGACCGTCGATGAAGTAGGTCGTTTCACCGGAGTTCCCGTAGGCTGTCTGTACAACGAGGTCACTGCCGAGACCGTTCTCGCTCGCGGCCCTCGTGAGTTCTGCCCAGCTCGCAACACGCGTGATGACGTTTGGCACGCTCATGACGCCGACACTCTCGCCCAGCTGCGTCGTCACCATCTTCGAGTCGAGCCTGTGGCGCAAGGCGTTCGAGGGCATGATGAGTTCAAGCCCCATCTCACGGCACAGCGCCTCTGAGGTCTCGTCAAAGAAGGCAAGCAAAACCTGGGGTTTCAAGCCCTCGGGTGTTCGAGCACGCATATGCGCGATCACCTCTGGGTTCTTGAGCAACCAGTTCACGACCGAGATGTTGCCACGCGGTGCGGGGTTCGGAATGTTACTCGGAACGAAAACCGCGGGATGCGTCGCGTTCCAGCTGTCAACGAGGGTAATGAATGAGAGCCCAGGCACAAAGGCCTCGACACCCACGAGGTGGGTGGCGGTGCGACTCACGTAGAATACGGGTTGCTTGCTCGCCCTGAGGCGTTGCGCAACCTCTTCGAGAGGAGCGACGGGCTTCTTCTCACTCATACCGAGTCTCCTTAAACGAGCACAACCACCGGCACGATCATCGCCTTACGACGAAGCTTCGTACCGACCCAGCGGCCGATGGTGCGACGGGTGATCTGCTCCAGCTGGTGCTGATCGGTCGTGCCCTCCTTCATCGCCTGCTCGAGCGCCGTAGCGATCTTGGGGGTGATCGAAGCGAACACCTCTTCTTCTTCGGCAACGCCGCGCGTGTGAACGTCAGGGCCTGACACGATCTGCCCGGTCACCGGCTCAACCACGGTCACGACCGAGATGAAGCCTTCTTCGGCGAGCGTGCGGCGGTCACGAAGATCTTCATCGGTCACGCGGCCAACGCTCTTGCCGTCGACGTAGATGAAATCAATATCGACCTGACCCACCTTGCGCGCGACCCCATCGACGAGGTCAACGACAGTGCCGTTATCGCCGATAATCGTACGGTTTTGTGGCACGCCGGTCTGAATCGCTACCTCAGCGTTGGCAACGAGGTGACGGTACTCGCCGTGAATGGGCATGACGTTCTTTGGGCGCACAATGTTGTAGCAGTACATGAGCTCGCCCGCCGAGGCGTGGCCCGAGACGTGCACCTTGGCGTTGCCCTTGTGCACGACGTGGGCGCCAAGGCGCATGATGCCGTTGATGACCCGGTATACCGAATTCTCGTTACCGGGAATGAGGCTCGAAGCGAGAATCACGGTATCGCGCTCACCTACCTCGATCTGGTGCTCTTGGTTGGCCATACGGCTCAGCACTGCCATGGGTTCGCCCTGCGACCCCGTCGACATGTAGACGATGCGGTTGTCAGGAATCTCGCCGCTCTTCTTGAGGTCAACGAGAACCCCTTCGGGCACCTCGAGGTAGCCAAGGTCGGCGGCAATCTTCATGTTGCGCACCATTGAACGGCCGAGCAGCACAACCCGGCGCCCGTTCGCAACAGCAGCGTCGAGCACCTGCTGAACGCGGTGAACGTGGCTCGAGAAGCTCGCGACCACGACCTTGCCTTCGGTACGCGCAATGACCTGTTCGATGACGGGCCCGATGTCCTTTTCAAGCGGAGTGAAGCCGGGAACCTCGGCGTTTGTCGAGTCGGTCATGAAGAGGTCGACGCCCTCTTCACCGAGGCGGGCGAAAGCTCGCAGGTCAGTGATGCGGCCATCGAGCGGCAGCTGATCCATCTTGAAGTCGCCGGTGCCAATCACGAGGCCGGCGGGCGTGCGAATAGCAACCGCGAGAGCATCGGGAATCGAGTGGTTCACGGCAATGAACTCGAGGTCGAAGGGTGCGAGCTGCATGCGCTCGTCTTCGACGACCTCGTGCAGCACCGGCTTGATGCGGTGCTCTTTGAGCTTCGCCGCAACAAGCGCGAGCGTGAGCTTCGAACCGATCAGCGGAATGTCGTGGCGCTTCTTGAGCAGGTACGGCACCCCACCGATGTGATCTTCGTGACCGTGCGTGAGCACGACGCCGACAATGTCGTCGAGACGGTCTTCGATCTTCGTAATGTCGGGAAGAATGAGGTCGACACCGGGCTGGTGCTCTTCTGGAAACAAGACGCCGCAGTCAACGACGAGCAGCTTGCCGTCGAATTCGTAGACGGTCATGTTGCGACCGACCTCTCCGAGCCCCCCTAGGGGGATGACCCGAAGCGTGCCGGGCGTGAGTGCTGGTGGGTCGTACGCGTGACGTAGCAAGTGAGATTCGCTCCTATCGAGTGGTGCCCGCGACCTTTGGAAGTGCACCGCCTGCAGCGGCGTTTCGGTCTGGGCGGAAATTTGAAAGATCAAGCCCTGCGAGCTCGCCAACGAGACCGAGCTCGTCTTCGATGAGAGCGGCTTCCCACTCTTCAGGACCAACGAGAGGCAGGCGCACCCGGGGGCTTGAGATACGGCCAAGGCCGTGCAGAATGTATTTGGCAGCAACGGTGCCGGGCACGTGCGTCATAACTGCACGAACGAGTGGCTCCAACTGCTGATGCGCTGCCTGAGCAGCGTGCAGATCGCCACGGTTCACCGCGTCAATAATGACGCGGTACGGCGATGCTGTGACGTTTGCGGTCACTCCGATGAGGCCGCTGGCTCCGATCGCGAGGTGCGGGAGCACGTTCGCGTCATCGCCTGAAAAGTACATGAGGTCGGTCTGGTTGAGCACACGGCTCACCTCGCTGAAGTCACCCTTCGCGTCTTTGACCGCCAGAATGTTCGGGTGTTTTGCGAGCCGCAGAATCGTTTCGTAGCGGATCGGCACGCCCGTTCGACCGGGAATGTCGTAGAGAATCACTGGCAAATCTGTGGCATCGGCAACCATGCGGAAGTGCGTGAGCAACCCTGCCTGCGTCGGCTTGTTGTAATACGGGGTCACGATCATGACGCCGTCGGCGCCCGCCTTCTCGCTGGCCTTGTAGAGCTCAATCGCGTGTGCGGTCTCGTTTGATCCGCCGCCGGTGATGATTTTGGCGCGGCCCGATGAGACCGACTTCGCGACCTCAACCAGCTTCAGCTTCTCGGGGTCGGTGAGCGTTGAAGTCTCACCCGTCGTTCCGGTTACGACGATACCGTCGGCGCCGCGAACGATGCAGTCTTCAATGTGCTGCTCGGTGGCAGCCCAATCAACCTCACCCTGGGCGTCAAAGGGCGTAATGAGTGCGACCAGAACCTGGCCAAATGGATTCTCTTTCACAGACACCTCTCTAGGGTACCCGACTTTTGGGCGAGGGTTTCGCTTCTCGCGCATTCTTGTGGGCCAGATCACGCAGAGCAGCACGCAGGCCAGGTCTAAGCGACGACCTGAACCCCTTGCGAACGCCTCACGTACCGTTCAAACACGTAGCCCGTGCCCTTCGCTGAGAGAGCCGGCTCGCTCCGCTCAAGCAGCATCCACTCAGACCCGATCTCGGGAGCGAAGGTATCGCCCCCGGTTACCTCGAGGTCAAGCTGAGTTACCACGAGTTCATCAGCGTGGGGCATTGCCTCGCGGTAGAGGTGCCCACCGCCCATGATCCACACGGTTTCTGTTGCAGCCGCTCTCACCATCTCGAGTGCTCGCTCGAGCGATGACACGACCGTCGCGCCCTCAGCGTGAAACCCGAGGGTGCGCGAAACAACGTAGTTCTGGCGTCCTGGCAAGGGCCGAAAACGGTCCTGGAGCGACTCCCAGGTACGCCTTCCCATGATGACGGGGGCTCCCAAGGTTGTTTCTTTAAAGTGTGCGAGGTCTTCTGGCACGTGCCACGGCATCGTGCCGTCTTTGCCGATGACTCCCCCGGCAGCCTGCGCCCAAATCATTGCAATTCTCATCGTCATACCGCGATCGGGGCCGAGATGGTCGGGTGGTGTTCGTAGCCGACGGCCTCGAAGTCGCCAATCTCGTAGTCAAAGATCGAGTCGCGCTCGGCCATAGCCATCTGTGGGTAGGGGTATGGCTCACGGCTCAGTTGCTCTCGCACCTGCTCGACATGGTTGTCATAGATGTGGCAGTCGCCGCCCGTCCACACGAACTCGCCCGGTTCGAGCCCCGTCTGCTTCGCCACCATCAGCGTGAGCAGCGCATACGACGCAATGTTGAAGGGCACTCCCAAGAACATGTCGGCAGAACGCTGGTAGAGCTGGCACGAGAGCTTGCCGTCGGCGACATAGAACTGGAAGAACGCATGGCAAGGAGGCAACGCCATGTTGTCGAGCTCGGCGACATTCCACGCCGAGACAATGTGGCGGCGTGAGTCTGGGTTCTCGCGAATCGCCTCGATGACCTGTGAGATCTGATCGATGTGCTCACCGTTTGGCGTGGGCCACGAGCGCCACTGCACGCCGTAGACGGGACCGAGCTCGCCGTTTTCATCGGCCCACTCGTTCCAGATGCGAATCCCGTTGTCGGTCAGGTACTGGGTGTTGCTGTCGCCACGCAAGAACCAGAGCAGCTCGCCGACGACCGATTTCAGGTGCATCCGCTTCGTCGTAATGAGCGGAAACGAGTCGCTCAGGTCAAAACGCATCTGGCGGCCGAACACGCTTCGCGTGCCGGTACCGGTTCGGTCACCCTTCTGGGCACCGTGCTCGAGCACGTCACGCAGCAGGTCTTCGTAAGGGGTTGGTACGTGTGGCATACCGCTCATTCTACCCCGCTCACGCGCCAGTAAGGCTGTGCACGCGAGCGCCTATGGGCAGACGCAACGGAGCCCCGGCACGACCGTGAAGTCGATACCGGGGCTCCGTGTGCAGAAGCGGTGGGCGCCTGGCTAAGCCATGGGGCGAAGCGTGTCAGCTAGCCCTTGATGCCGTCGTCGAACGAAACGAACTCCTGGCTGTCGTCACCGCGCTTGAGCGTCTCGCCCCTGAAGAAGGCCGGGGCCTTCTTCGAGTAGATGAGCATGAGCACAACACCGAGCAGAATGAGCGTGGTGCCGATAAGGCCGACGAGACCGATACCGCCGATGTTCGAACCCGATCCCGCAGCGGGGTCGAGGTAGTCGATGGTCGTCTGAACGAAGGTGATGATGAGGAAGATGCCGCCGAGACCGGGAAGAATAACGCGCATCCACAGCGCACCCTGGCCCTCCTTGTGTGCGGTCTTACGGAAGTACCATGCGCTCGAGAGCGCCGTCACACCGTAGTAGAAGCAGACCATCATGCCGAGCGCGGTAATCGTATCCCAGAGCACGTCTTCACTGATGAAGCGCATGATCGCGTAGAAGACCGAGGCCACGACCGACGAGAGCAGAAGCGCCACGTAGGGCGACTTGTACTTGGGGTGAATCTTCTTGATCGACTTGGGGATCGCTCCGTAGTGCGACATCGCGAGCAGCGTGCGCGCGGGCGAGATCGCGGTGGTGTTAATCGATGAGAATGCGCTCAGTAGGATGCCGAGCGTCAGCAGAATCGCGAAGGGTCCCATGACGGGGTGCGCGATTGCGGCGAAGACGTTTTCGGCGATCGAGGTATTTGCGAGGCCGTGCGGCCCATCGCCAACGCCAGCCCAGACGAGGGTCGCAGCCGCGGTGCCAACGTACATCACGAGAATGATGACCACGAGAATCATGGCTGCCTTGCCCTCGGTCGAGAGGCGGCCCTTCGATGGGCGGGTCTCTTCACCGAGCGTGAGCACGGTGTCCCAGCCCCAGTACACGAAGATCGATACGGCGAGGCCGGCCGAGAAGGCCGAGAACGAGCTGATCTCGAGCGGGTTAAACCACGAGAGCTCCATGGCGTTGCGCACGCCAGTGTCGGGGTTTGGCTCTGCGAAGAAGAACATCGCGAGAATGAACCAGATCAGTACAGCAACCTGGAAGAAAACGGTGATGTACTGGAAAATCTTGGTCGAGGTCATGCCGCGGTACGAGATGAACGTCGCGATACTCATGAACACGAGACAGGTCAGAATGTTGATCCAGACGTTGCCTGACAAGGCCGCGATGTCGCCCCCACCACTCAGCGCGATATCGAGGGTTTCAAAGAGGAAATCAACGGCGATGCCGGCGAGGTTTGAGAGCACGAGCACGGTTGCCGCGATGAGGCCCCATCCTGCCATCCAGCCAACCCAGGGCCCGAAAGCCCTCGTTGCCCAGGTGAATGAGGTGCCCGAGTCGGGCATTTTCGCGTTGAGGGCACGGTAGCCAAGAGCCACGAGCAACATCGGGATAAAGCCCGCGAGGAAGATCGCGGGGGTCTGCCAGCCGACTTCTTGGGCTGCTGGCCCAATCGCCGACGTCAGGGTATACGCGGGGGCGCACACCGAGAGGCCGATGATAACGGCGCCGAAGACACCCACCGTGCCTGATTCAAGGCCCTTGCGGCTAATACCGGTCACTGAATCGAGCGCGCGCGTCGGCGGCTGATGTTGTTGCTCACTTGTGGTCATTTACTCAAGACTTTCTGAATGTGCTTCTGCAATGAAGTTTGCCCATAATGAACCACCCCTTGTGAGGGTGGCGTCTGTACCAACCGTCAATCTTATGCGTTCAAACCATATAGTCCTAGTGCAAAAGAAAAAGCAACGAAATCAGTTGAAAATTCGCTCGGATTATGACCGATCCGCACAATTTGATCTCACTTGCGCAACGAAATTGCTCGCCTCAGCGATGCGCGCGCGCTCGTTCGATCGCCGGCGGCGTCCTGCATGATGCCGAGCCTGGCCCAGGCCTCCCATGACTGCTCGTTCGCCGTCACTTCGGCCTCGTATGATTCGAGCAACCCCTTCGCTTGCTCGCGTACGGGCTGACCCGAGGGCAATGTTTCGACCTCTTCAACGGGAACCCGTCCCGAGCGATCGAGTTCGTCGACGAGCCTCGTTGCCTCGCGACCAAAACGCAACTCGCGCAGCAGCGCCCACGCGCCGATGAGCGGCAACACGAGCATCGCGACGCCCATCGTGATGGCGAGCAGGGTGCCAGATTGGAACAGAGCGATCGCCCGCTGCACCGCATAGACGAAGTAGAGCACGAGCAGCACGCTCATGATCCACACCCCCAAGAGGGCACTCTTGCGCTGGTTCATGACACTCCCAGAATCTCGTTGAGGCCCACCGTGAGGCCCTCATGGGTGAGCGATGCCTCGAGTGCGGCGCGAACGCCGGCACGGTAAGAGTCACTTGAGACGGTATCGTGCGTAATCGTGAGCGTCTCGCCGACGCCCCCAAAACGCACCTCTTGCTTCGCGACCACTCCCGCAAGACGGAGGCTGTGGATCGGAACCCCTTGCGTCTGCTGCCCACGCGCGGCCTGGTCGGCAAACGGCGCGTCGACGGGCTTACCGTCGCGTTCTCGCATGATCGCCTGCGCCGTGTGCACCGCAGTGCCGGAGGGAGAGTCGATCTTCTTGGGGTGGTGAGTCTCGATGATCTCAACGGCGTCGAAGTATCTCGCTGCAATCGTCGAGAGCGCGGTGCCGAGCACCGAGCCGAGCGAGAAGTTCGGCACGACGATGACGCTCGCCCCCGGGGTCTCAGCGATATCGTTTCGCAACGCCGAAAGGCGCTCATCGTCCCACCCGCTCGTACCGACAATGACTCTCTGCCCCCGGGCAAGAGCCTCCCGCACGATCGTGGGTGACAACTCGGGGGTCGTTGCGTCGATGACCAGGTCGGCGTTGTGCCACGCCTCGGGGGCAGAGGCTCTGCCGAGTCGTTCGGTGAGCGTGAAATCAGGGTGTTCTTCGACCACCTCGCTCATGACGCTTCCGAGTCTCCCGCTGGCTCCGGCAATGGCTACGCGTGTCTGCATACCCTAAGCGTAGCCGACAAACTCAGGCCAAGTCTGCGGTGATAAGATGACCGAATGCATGAGATTTCGCGCATCGCAGAGCGCCTAGCCGCTAACGAACAGCCCATCTTTTACATCAACCGGCCCGCGAGCCACCTGCTCGGGGTTGAGGAGTGGGTCGCGAACTTCTATTCCATTCAGCTCAGAGACCTCTGGCCGGTACGCAGCGACAGGGTGTTCCTGCCAAGCAAACGCCCACGCGCCCCGCTCAGTCACGAAGACTCCGTTCTCTGGCTCCTGCGCAGCCCAGAGGTGCAGCGTTTCATCGCCGAAAAGACGCCGTCGCACCTGCGCCCACGCGTCATCGTGTACTTCATGCACGATCAGGAGACCGAAGACCTCTGCGCCGAGCTCGGCTACGACCTCGTCTCGATCACCGTTGCTGAGCGCGTGCGACTCGACTCGAAGCTGCTCACGACGCAGTGGAGCGAGGAGGCTGGCCTCGTCAACGTGCCCCACGTCATTACTCAGGTGGCAAGCTACGCCGAACTCATACAGGCTGCAGCCGATGCCGATCTCGGGCGCGAACTCGTCGTGCAGACCGACTACGGTGAGGCCGGAGCCGGAACCTACTTCATTCGTAGCGAAGACGACTTTGCCGCGGCGAGCGAACACATTCTTGGCAAGACCCTCAAGGTCATGAAACGCATCGCGCACCGCTCACTCGCGATGGACGCGGTCGTGACGCCCCAGGGCGTCATCGCGGGACCACTCCTGCAAGACATCATCGGCCACCCTGAAATCGCCATTCACAAGGGAGCGTCGAGCGGTCTCGAGTTTTACCCCGACGTGCTGCCCGAAGCCGAACGGCGTCGCGCCACCGAGATGGTCGTGCGCTACGGCGAAGTGCTCAAGAACGAGGGGTATCTCGGCCTGTTCGAGGTCGACATCTTGCACGATCTCGACAGCGGCGAGCTCTTCTTTGGCGAAGCCAACCCCCGCTTCAGCGGCTGCGCCATGATCTCGAACGCCACGACGGCTGAGTTCTGGAACCTGCCGCTCTACGCGCTACACATCTACGCGTTTCTCGGCTTCGACGATGACATCGACGTCGCGGCGATTAACGACACCTGGAACCGTGTGCCCAAAGACATGGCCTGGTCGAACATTCTGCTGCGCCACGTCTCGCACTCCCCCGAAGAGATCGTCGCTGCCCCGCCGACCGGCCGATACCGTTTGGAAGCCGACGGAACGCTCACCTTCATCGAGGCTGAGCCACACTGGTTCTCGCTTCGCGAAAGCGACGAGGTGTTCTTCCTGAGCTACCGCAGCGTTGGCGACACGAAGGTGTACGGCTCTGAAATCGGGTCACTCTACCGACGAGGGCGCTTTCAGGACTACGAGGGCAAGCTCACCCCCGACACCAAAACACTGATTGAGCACATGCACGGGCTCTTCGTCTCGAAGCCGCTGTCATTCATGACCCGCGCATCGAACTCGGCAAGCCGCAGGGCTCGTCAGGCTTTCTCGCGACTGCGCCGAGGCTAGGGCCAGCCTCCGCTGGAGCTGGCCCCGCCGCAGAGCTAGAGTGTCGTGCGCGACGTCTCGCCCACGGCAACCGTGAAGCGCGACTGAGCGGCGAGCTGCGCGGCAACGCGCTTGACCTCGTCATGCGTCACCGCGGCAAAGTGCTCGAGCGAGGTGTCGAGATCCCACAGTTCGCCCGTGCCAAGCTCAGCCTTCGCGAGGCGCCCCATGCGCGTATCGCTGTCTTCGAGCGCCAGGGCCGATGAACCCGCGAGCTGACCGAGCGTGCGTTCAAACTCTTCTTCGGTAACGCCCTCGGCTGCGACGCGCTCAAGCTCTTCATGGGCTACCTGAACCACCTGTGCGGCGTTCTCGGGAGCGCAGGCGGCGTACATGCCAAAGAGTCCAGCATCGCTGTACGAAGCGCCAAAAGCGTATGCCGTGTACGCGAGCCCGCGCTTCTCACGAATCTCCTGGAAGAGGCGGCTCGACATCCCGCCACCGAGTACCGAGTTCATAATGCCGTAGGCAAAGCGCTCGGGGGCGCCGGCCTGGAAACCAGGCCCGCCAATCATGAGGTGAACCTGTTCGCCAGGTTTCTCGGTCACAAAGGTCTCGCGTGCTTCTGCGGCGTTGAGCCCCTGCCCTGCTCCGCCCGCACGGCGCTCACGTGAACGGCGCGGCGCGGGTGCCCCGCTCTCACGAGTGTGCCAGCGGGCGTCGCTCGCGGCCTCAAGCGAACGCGCGACGAGCTCGACGAACTCGTCGTGATCCACCGCACCAGCCGCGGTGACAACGAGGGTGCCGGCACGGTAGGCCTCAAGGTAGTGCGCCATGACGTCATCGCGGCGCGCGGCCTTAATCGTCTCAGGGTTACCACCGATCGGACGCCCGAGCGGGTGATCGCCCATGACCACCTCAAAGAAGCGTTCGCCCGCAACATCAGCCAGATCGTCTGACGCCATCGCGAGCTCCTCGAGAATGACCCCGCGCTCCGTTTCAAATTCTCCCTCTTCAATGAGCGAGTTCGTGACCATGTCGGCGAGCATGCGCGTCGCCTCTGCAACGTTCGCGTCGCGCACCTTCGCGTGGTAGCAGGTGTACTCTTTCGCGGTCATCGCGTTATGCTCTGCGCCCATCTTGTCGAAGGCTGTGGCAATACCGTACGCATCAAACGATGGCGTGCCCTTGAACAGCAGGTGCTCAAGGAAGTGCGTCGAACCAAGGCTCGCAGGCGCATCGCCACGCTCTGCCTGCTCGTCACGCGACCCGACACCGACCCAAAAGCCGATGCTCGCGCTCCGGGCGCCAGGCATATGCTCCGTGAGCACTCGCAGCCCGCTCGGGTGCACCGTGCGGCGAATGAGACCGCCAGAGAGTTCAACGGTGAGTTCAGGGTGTTCAAGAGGAAGAGCGATAGGTTTTTGCACACTGCAACCCTACCCGCTCACCCTCAAAAGCTTGCCCGCCTCGCACCCAGGCCAGGCCTTCGCATCGGCGAAGAGCATGCGCCGGGCAGGTGCCCACAAACAGCGAACCCCGCCACGAGCGCATCGTGACGGGGTTCGCTGTTGAAAAGCGGCGCGAGATTACTCTGCGGCCTCTTCCTTTGCTTCGTCGGTTGCCTCAGCACCCGCTGCGGCGTCGTCGAGCACTGGAGCGAGCGAGAGCTTGCCGCGATCGTCAATCTTCGTGATCTCAACGAGAATCTTCTGACCGATCGAGAGCACGTCGTCAACGTTCTCAACGCGCTTGCCACCAACGAGCTTGCGCACCTCAGAGATGTGCAGCAGGCCGTCTTTACCGGGCAGCAACGAGATGAACGCACCGAAGGTAGCGTTCTTCACGACCGTACCGAGGTACTGCTCGCCGATCTCAGGGTTCTGCGGGTTAGCGATCGCGTTGACCTGCGCGCGCGCAGCCTCGGCGGTCGGGCCATCGGTCGCGCCGATGTAGACGGTGCCGTCGTCGTCGATTGAGATGTCGGCGCCGGTCTCGTCCTGAATACCGTTGATCGTCTTGCCCTTGGGGCCAATGAGCTCGCCGATCTTGTCGACGGGAATCTGCACCGTGATGACGCGAGGCGCGGTGGGCGCCATCTCGTCGGGAGCGTCGATCGCCTGGTTCATGACGTCGAGAATCGTCTCGCGTGCCTCTTTCGCCTGTGACAGTGCCGAGATGAGCACGTCTGAGGGAATGCCGTCGAGCTTCGTGTCGAGCTGAATCGCGGTCACGAACTCTGAGGTGCCAGCAACCTTGAAGTCCATGTCACCAAGCGCATCTTCAGCACCGAGAATATCGGTGAGCGCTGCGTAGCGAGTCTCGCCATCAACCTCGTCTGAGACGAGGCCCATCGCGATGCCGGCAACGGGCGCACGAAGCGGCACACCAGCGTTGAGCAGCGACAGGGTCGAAGCGCAGACCGAACCCATTGAGGTCGAGCCGTTCGAACTCAGCGCCTCTGATACCTGGCGAATCGCGTACGGGAACTCTTCGCGGGTCGGAAGAACCGGAACGAGCGCGCGCTCTGCGAGGAAGCCGTGGCCGATCTCGCGACGCTTCGGGCTGCCAACGCGGCCGGTCTCACCGGTCGAGTACGGCGGGAAGTTGTAGTGGTGCATGTAACGCTTCGACGTGACCGGCGAGAGCGAGTCGATCTGCTGCTCCATCTTGAGCATGTTGAGCGTGGTGACGCCCATGATCTGGGTCTCGCCGCGCTGGAAGATCGCTGAGCCGTGCACGCGAGGCAGAACCTGCACCTCTGAGTCGAGCGAGCGAAGATCGCGCAGGCCACGGCCGTCGATACGCTGGCCCTCGGTGAGAATGCGACCGCGAACGATCTCCTTCGTTACCGACTTGTACGCCGCTGAGACCTGCTCTTCGGCGCCCGCAGGCAGCTCGCCAGCCTCAACCTTGGCCGCGACAGCCTCTTTAACGCTTGCCTTGAGCGCATCGTCAGCATCCTGACGCTCCTGCTTGTCGGCAATCTGGTAAATCGAGGTGAGCTCGGCGCGTGAGAGCGCGTCAACGGCCGCGAGAACCTCGTCGGTGTAGGGCATGAACACGGGGTATTCCTGCGCCTCGCGTGAAGCCTGGGCAGCCATCTCTGATTGTGCCTTGCAAAGCTGTGCAAGGAAGGGCTTTGCAGCTTCGAGGCCCGAAGCCACAACGGCCTCGTCGGGGCGCGTTGCGCCGCCCTTGATGAGGTTCCAGCTGCCCTCGGTTGCCTCAGCCTCAACCATCATGATGGCGACGTCTTCGACACCGTTCTTATCGGTGACGATGCGGCCAGCAACCATGAGGTCGAAGACGGCAAGCTCGAGCTGCGCTGCGTTCGGGAAGGCAACCCACTGGCCTGCCTCGCCACCCTGCCCCGGAATGAGCGCGAGGCGAACGCCCGCGATCGGTCCCGAGAAAGGCAGCCCTGAGATCTGGGTTGACGCCGATGCCGCGTTGATCGCGAGTGCGTCGTAGAACTCACCGGGCGCGATCGAGAGTACGGTCACAACGATCTGAACCTCGTTGCGCAGGCCGTCAACGAATGACGGGCGCAGCGGGCGGTCGATGAGGCGGCACACGAGAATCGCCTCGGTCGAGGGGCGACCCTCACGGCGGAAGAATGAGCCGGGAATCTTGCCGGCAGCGTACGAACGCTCTTCAACGTCGACGGTGAGCGGGAAGAAGTCGAAGTGCTCCTTCGGCTGCTTCGATGCGCTCGTTGCCGACAGGAGCATCGTCTCGTCGTCGAGGTACGCGGCAACCGCGCCCTGAGCCTGCTGCGCGAGGCGGCCGGTCTCAAAGCGAATCTTGCGTGAACCGTACTTACCGTTGTCGAGAACGACCTCTGAGAACTTAATTTCTGGACCCTCCACGGGCACTCCTAACTGTTTCAGCACGCTCGCGACGCACACCAGTGCGTCGCATCAAGCGGGCGCTGATCAACAGTAGAAAACCACTCACGTACTCTGGTGAGGGATTTGCCACCGGTGACCAGCTCGCTACCCGCGTGCTTGCGTCATATGTGAGCGAGCATAACGCTCGCACAGCCAGAATAGCAGTACTCCTGAAAGATGCCCCAGAAGCCGGGTTACCGGGTGAGCCCGCGCGCGTCTCGAATCGTGCGCAGACGACAAAGGGGCGGATCCGCACGCGAACCCACCCCTTGCAAAACCCCGCGCGCTAGGCCGCGAGGCCACGCGCCTTAGAGGTCTTCAATAATGTCGATCACGTGCACCTGCGGGGTGCCAACAGCGTCGCGCAACGAATCGGCGAGCTCGTCGCTCACGGGTGAGTCGACGGTGAGCACGCTGAGCGCGATGCTCTGCTTGTCGTCGCGGGCGATCTGCAGGGCCGCAATGTTGATGCCGGCCTCGCCGAGCAGCACACCGTAAGCCGCGACGATGCCGGGGCGATCTTCGTAGCTCAGGATAACGAGGTGATCAGCCAGCGGCAGCTCGAGGTCGTAGCCGTTCACTTCAACGATCTTCTGAATCTGCTTCGGTCCCGTGAGCGTGCCCGAGATCGAAACCGTCGAACCGTCTTCGAGGGCACCGCGCAGCGTGATGACGTTGCGGTACTCCTCTGATGCGGTCTCGGTGATGAGTCGGGTCTGAATGCCACGCTGCTCAGCGAGCAAGGGGGCGTTCACGTACGAAACGGGGTCGTTCACGATCTGCGTGAAGAAGCCCTTGAGCGCAGCGAGCTCGAGCACGCTGACGTTGTGGGCAGCGATCTCACCGCGGGCGATAACGTCGATCGAGGTGACGCGGCCCGAGGCGAGCTGCGCGAACGCCTGGCCGAGCTTCTCGGTGAGCGGCAAGCCCGGGCGTACATCTTTCGCGATAACGCCGCCGGCAACGTTCACGGCGTCGGGCACGAGTTCACCGGCGAGCGCGAGGCGCACCGACTTCGCGACCGATACTCCGGCCTTTTCCTGAGCCTCGTGCGTCGAGGCACCGAGGTGAGGGGTCACGTTCACGTTGGGGAGGCCCGTCAGGCGCTGATCGGCCGGAGGCTCTTCCATGAACACGTCAAGCGCCGCGCCAGCAATCTCGCCGGCCTCGAGGGCTGCCTGCAGGGCCGCCTCGTCGATGAGACCACCGCGCGCAACGTTGACCACGTATGCGCTCGGCTTCATCGCCTTCAACTGCTCGGCACCTATCATGCCGAGGGTCTCTGGCGTGCGAGGCATGTGGATCGTGAGGAAGTCTGCGCGAGCGACAAGCTCATCAAGCTCGACAAGCTGCACGCCGAGCTGGCCCGCGCGGGTCGCCGTGATGTAGGGGTCGTACGCAATGAGGTCAACACCAAAGCCCTTGAGACGCTCGGCGACAAGAGCGCCGATGCGGCCGAGGCCAATGATGCCGACGGTCTTCTCGTAGAGTTCAACGCCGGTGTACGAGCTGCGCTTCCATGCACCGTCAGCGAGCGACTGGTGCGCACGCGGAAGGTGGCGTGCGAGCCCAAGAATGTGTGCCACCGTGAGCTCTGCGGCACTCGTAATGTTTGAGGTGGGCGCGTTCACAACCATGACACCCGCGGCGGTTGCCGCCTTGATATCAACGTTGTCGAGACCAACGCCAGCGCGTGCGATCACCTTCAGCTTCGACGACCACGAGACGGCCTCTGCGTCCATTTGCGTCGCCGAGCGCACGAGAATCGCGTCGGCATCGGCGAGTGCGGCTTTGAGCGCGCCCCGATCGGTACCGTCGACGTGCACGACGTCAAAATCTGGGCCGAGGGCCTCGATGGTTGCTGGTGAGAGTTCTTCTGCGATCAACACGACCGGTTTCGCCACGGTATATCCTCATTCAGTTACTTTGAGCCTCCCGCTGAATACGGGCACAAGCTCTATTGTACGCCGCGAAACAAGAAGCCCTAACCCAAATACGTCGTCGTTGGCACGAGGTGCATCATGTCGAGTTGCAGCACCGCGACCACGGTGAGCCCTGCGACCATGAGCAGAAGCTTTGTTGAGCGTTTCTTCCCCACGCCGATCAGCAGCGACACGAGCAGCGTGAGCGAGGGCACCGCAACGCCAACGACGAGCCACACGCGCCCAATATCAGAGAGCCCGTCAGCGAGAATCGTGGCCAGCTGATCCATACCGATCCAGTTGCCGATCGCCGCAGAGATCGCGTAGGCGTAGAGCCCGATCACCGCGATGCAGCCAACCCAAAACCAGATCGTGTGCGAAAGCTTCGACGGCGCAGCTGCCTCGTGCGCCTCGACCTCTTGCGCAGCTGGTTCGTTCGTCTCGACGTCCTGTGCGTTGGTCATTGTCCGCCACCCCCGTAGAGCATCGGGAGCGGAACAAGAATAACCACTCCCAGAATGAGCGCTACCGCGAGCGCGAGATGACCAGCCTTCTTCGTGAGCTTCAGCGAGGTCACGAACCACACGAGTGGCGCAAAGGGAGCCAGCCAGAAAATAAACTGCTGCAAGAAGCTGCCGACAATACCGCTCCCGCTCGCGGCGGCTTGGTTGATCGACGAGTATGCCTTCGCGATTTCAAGCCACCCCCACGTGTACAACAGGTAAAGGCCGCCGAATACGCCGAGCAGCATGAGGACAACGTTACTCACGCGCTCGGTCTCGGTACCGGGCTCGACTTCGCTCTCGTCATTCTTGGGAGCGACGGTTGGGGGCGCTGGCGCAGACTCGGGTTGCACGGTCCACCCAGCCGCCAGACCACTCACGCGTGGTTCTACGGGCTCAGGATTCGTCACGGTTTCGAGTGTACTAGCCCCGTCTGGGCGCAAGCTTCAGTGAGCAGAAGACGCAACAGCTAGCAGACAGATGACCCGTAACGTATGATCAAGCATGAGTACACCATTCGGGCTGTTGGAGTCCGCCTTGTCTAGGAGCACCCATGACCGAGTCGCCAAGGAAGAAAAAGGTCGTCAAAGCGTCTGAGGTACAACCGAAGAGCAGTACCAGTGCGCAGGGCTCAGCCCGCCCCTCTGACGGGCCGATCTGGACCCCCACCGAAGAGGCCGCGCGCAAAGCGAAAACCTCACGCTTCATCGCGTGGGGTTCGTGGGCTATCGCCATCATCACCGAGATCGCGACGATCATCTGGGTTCTCCCCCACGCCAGCGAAAAGCTCTGGTTGCTCCTCGTCATGCTCATCCCGATCGCGCTCTTCGCGATCGCGGGCAACCTCATGTGGAAGAAGGCGAATCGCCTCTCCCCTGCTTCACGAGAAAACGCGTTTGCCTTCTTCGTGCAGAACCAGCTCGGCGCCATCATGACGGTGATCGCGTTTCTGCCCCTCGTCATCGTTATTCTGCTCGACGAGAACATGAGTGGAAAGCAGAAGGCGGTCGCTGGCGGGCTCGCGGGCCTCGCCCTCGTGCTCATCGCGACGCTCACCGGCATTGAGCGGGACGGCGGGCCGTCACAAGAGCAATACGCCGAAGAAGAAAACATCATGCTTCAGCTCACCGGCAAAGACGAGGTGTTCTGGGTCAAGAACGGTTCGGTCTTCCATGTTTGCGAGGCAGTACCCGACGTGAACAAAGAATCAGCCGACGGGCGCATCTTCACTGGAAGCGTTGCCGAAGCGCACGAAGCTGGCAAGGATCGACTCACGAAACGCTGGCAGAGTGAAGCGGTCAAGCACTGCGGCTACACGCAAGAAGACGTTGACAAGGTCACGCAAACTGAACCGCAACCGCTGGAAGATCCACCGGCAAAAGACGGCGAAGACTCCGGAGACGACGAAGTCGAACCAGACGATCAGGGTTCAACAGACACGCAATAGCCTCGTGCTCAGCCTTCGACGAAGGCCTCGGGCGATTCAGCACCCTTACCCGAGAACCAAACGATACCAGCGCCAGCGAGAATCACGAGCAGCATGCCTACGAGGGCACTCGCCGAGATCACCTGTCCCAGCACGAGCAGTCCAAGAATCGTGCCAACCACCGGGTCAAACGCAAAGAGCACCCCGACAATGCGCGCCGACGTGAGCTTGCCCGCCAACGTGTCGACCGAGTACGGGATCGCTGTGCCGAGAATGGCCGAACCGAGCAGCATAAGCCACTGACCTGGTTCAGCCGCGATACCGGCGGGAACCGAAAAAGGAAGCGTGAGAACCGCTGCCGCGAGCACCGCTAGCGCAACGTCTGAGACCCCACCGATGCTCTTGCCAACGCGCACGGCGAGCAAGGTATAGAGCCCGAAGCTCAACCCAGCCCCACCAGCGAAGAGCAGGCCGAGCGTGTCGAAGGGGCCACCAAAACCGGCGATGAGCACGACCCCCGCAAAGGCGACCAGTGCGAGCACACCTTCCATCACACTCCGCGAAGCAAAGAGCGCAACGATGCAGGGGCCGAGAAAATCGATCGTCGTTGCAACGCCGAGAGGAATGCGGTCGATCGCAAAGTAGATACAAATGTTGCCGGCCGCCATCGAAGCGCCAAAGGCGACAATGGGAAGCCACTCGGCCATCGTACGGCCACGCACCTTGGGCCGAAAGACGAGCAATAAGACAACCGCAGCAAGCGCCATGCGGAGCCCGCTCGTTCCAAGCACACCAAGATCATCAAACAGCTGCATCGCAATAATCGACGAGAACTGCGTTACGGTCGCACCCAAAACCAGCAGTAAAACCGCCCGAATCGTGCTCGCACGATGCACCTGCCCCATGGTTCCTCACTTCATCGTCAAGAAGGCGGTTTTGCGACCGCAGAAAAGAAAAACGTGGGGTGCGGATTCCTCCGCACCCCACGAGAAGTGCTCTGTGAGAGCCAACGTTGCTAGCCTACCGTGTCCCGAAGGCGCAGACGGCTAGCGCGCAGCGCTACCCTCAACGCGTGCGGATCGCACACGATCCGCACAAAAAGCTGAGCCTTCTGAGATTACGTTGAGGCTAGCGCGCAGCGCTACCCTCAACGTAATCTTCGTCCTGGTCCTGCCACGAGAAGAGACCGCGCAGCTCGCGACCGGTGGTCTCGATCGTGTGGGCCTCTGCCTTCTTGCGAAGCTCGAGGAACTCGGGAGCACCGTTGTTCTGGTCTTCGATGAAGCGGGTCGCAAATGCGCCGCTCTGGATGTCTGCGAGAACGGCCTTCATGTTCTCCTTGACGCTCGGGTCGATGACGCGGGGGCCCGATACGTAGTCGCCGTACTCAGCGGTGTCTGAAACTGACCAGCGCTGCTTGGCGATGCCGCCCTCCCACATGAGGTCAACGATGAGCTTCAGCTCGTGAAGTACCTCAAAGTACGCGATCTCGGGCTGGTAGCCGGCCTCAACGAGGGTCTCAAAGCCGTACTGCACGAGCTGTGAGGTGCCACCGCACAGCACTGCCTGCTCGCCGAAGAGGTCTGACTCGGTCTCTTCGGTGAAGGTGGTCTTGATAACGCCAGCGCGGGTGCCGCCAATGGCCTTTGCGTATGACTTTGCGGTCTCCCAGGCGTTGCCGGTTGCGTCAACCTCAACCGCGATGATGTCGGGAATGCCACGGCCTGCGACGAACTCGCGGCGAACGGTGTGGCCCGGAGCCTTCGGAGCCACGAGAATGACGTCAACGCCCTCGGGAGCGTCAATGTAGCCGTAGCGAATGTTGAAACCGTGTGCGAATGCGAGGGTCTTGCCCGGCGTCAGCTGGTCTTTGATCGACTCGGTGTAGATGTGACGCTGGTGCTGGTCAGGCGCAAGAATCATGATGAGGTCGGCCCACGCTGCTGCGTCGGCGACGTTCATGACGGTGAAGCCTGCCTCTTCGGCCTTCTGGCGCGACTTTGATCCGTCTTTGAGCGCAATGGTAACTTCAACGCCCGAATCGCGAAGGTTCATCGCGTGAGCGTGACCCTGCGAGCCGTAACCGACGACGGCTACCTTCTTACCCTGAATGATCGACAGATCGGCATCGTTGTCGTAATAAATCTCAGCCACTTGAATGTCTCCTTAGTAGTGGTGGTGTTTTCGCGTCACCGCGAATCAGTTTACTTAAATACTCGTTCGCTAATCGATTTTGCGCCACGCCCGATTGCGATGAGCCCAGACTGTGCGATTTCTTTCACTCCGAATGGTTCGAGCACGTTCAAGAACGCGCCGACCTTGCCAGAGTCACCCGTCACCTCAATGACGAGTGCATCGGGTACGACGTCGACCACCCGAGCACGGAACAGGGTTACTGCTTCGAGTACTTGTGAGCGGCTTTGGTTGTCAACGCGAACCTTGATGAGCATGTGTTCGCGTTGTACCGAGCTTTCGGGATCGAGCTCAACAACCTTGATCACCTCTACGAGCTTGTTCAGCTGCTTCGTGATCTGTTCGAGCAGGACTTCGTCCTGATCGACGACGACGGTAATTCGCGACAGACCCGGCACCTCGGTGGGGCCTACCGCGAGAGATTCAATGTTAAACGCACGGCGTGCGAACAGGCCCGCAACTCGGGTGAGGAGGCCTGGCTTATCTTCAACAAGAAGACTCAATACGTGTCGAGCCATGGGTTACTCCTCCTCGAACCATTCTGGGCTGTGGTCTTTCGCATACTGCACGGCGCTGTTTGAGACGCCCTGCGGCACCATCGGCCACACCATCGCCTCGGCACTCACGACGAAGTCGATGATGACCGGCCGGTCATTGGTATCGAGCGCCGTCTGGATGGCCGCATCGATCTCGTCTTCGTGCTCGACGCGAATGCCGAGGCAGCCGTAGGCCTCTGCGAGCTTCACGAAGTCGGGCACACGGACCGTGCCGTGGCCGGTGTTGAGGTGCGTGTTTGAGTACCGCTCGTTGTAGAAAAGGGTCTGCCACTGGCGCACCATGCCGAGCGACGAGTTGTTGATGACGGCAACCTTGATGGGAATGTTGTTGATGACGCAGGTTGCGAGCTCCTGGTTGGTCATTTGGAAGCAACCGTCGCCATCAATGGCCCACACGGTGCGCTCTGGTTCGGCGACCTTCGCACCCATGGCTGCGGGAACCGAGTAGCCCATGGTGCCTGCGCCACCCGAGTTGAGCCACGAGTTAGGGCGCTCGTACTTAATGAACTGAGCAGCCCACATCTGGTGCTGGCCAACGCCCGAGGCGTAAATACCCTCGGGTCCCGTCATCTCACCGATGCGCTGGATGACCTGCTGCGGCGACATCAGGCCGTCGGTCGTCTTCTGGTAGCCGAGCGGGAAACGCTTGCGGTTCTCGTTCAGCTCGATCCACCACTCGCTCTGGTCTGCGAGGCCCTCGTCGCGGCTAATGCGCTCGACAGCCCCGGTGAGGTCAGTGATGACGTCGCGCACGTCGCCCACGATGGGCACGTCGGCGATGCGGATCTTTGAGATCTCGGCGGGATCGATATCGGCGTGGATCACCTTCGCGTTTTGCGCAAACAGGTCAACCTTGCCGGTCACCCGGTCGTCAAAGCGAGCGCCGAGCGTGATAAGCAGGTCAGCCTCTTGCAAGGCGAGAACCGCCGGAACGGTTCCGTGCATGCCGGGCATGCCCAGGTGCTGCTCGTGCGAGTCGGGAAATGCGCCGCGAGCCATGAGCGTCGTCACGACGGGAGCTCCCACGAGCTCAACGAGTGTGCGCAGCTCTTCGGCGGCGTGCGCACGAATGACGCCTCCACCGACGTAGAAAACGGGCTTGCTCGCCTGAGCAATCAGCTCTGCGGCGGCCTGAATCTGCTTTGAGTTGGCCTTCGTGTTCGGGCGGTATCCGGGCAGATCAAGCACGGGGTTCCACTGGAAGTCGAACTCGTCTTGTTGGGCATCTTTGGTGATGTCAACGAGCACGGGACCCGGGCGACCGGTCGAGGCGATGTGGTACCCCTCGGCGATCGCGTTCGGAATGTCGGCGGCACTCTTCACGAGAATTGAGTGCTTGGTGATGGGCATCGTGATGCCCACGATGTCGGCCTCTTGAAAGGCGTCAGAGCCCATGAGGTTTGAAAACACCTGGCCGGTGATCGCGAGCATCGGCACCGAATCCATGTAGGCGTCGGCGATGGCGGTCACGAGGTTGGTCGCGCCGGGGCCCGAGGTCGCAATGCACACCCCGACCTTGCCGGTTGCTGCCGCGTAGCCCTCGGCCGCGTGGCCCGCGCCCTGCTCGTGTCGAACGAGAATATGGCGCAGCTTGGTGCTGTCCATGAGGGCGTCGTACACCGGAATGATCGCGCCGCCCGGCAACCCAAATACATCGGTGACCCCGAGTGACTCGAGGCTGCGCACCACGGCCTGAGCGCCAGATATGCGTTCGCCCGGTTGTGTGTTTCTCGATTGCAGAGTCATCTCTCTTGCTTTCCTAAACGTTGTTGACGGTAATTTGGGCATGCTCTATCCGGTAATCGCACCTTCTGATGCAGAGCGCACCAGTTTCGAGTACTTCGCAAGCACACCCTTTGTGTAGCGAGGTGGTAGAGGGGCCCAGCCTTGTCGGCGGGCTTCGAGCTCGTCAGGGTCTACCAGAACTTCGAGTGTTTGTGCGGAGATGTCGACCCGGATGGGGTCACCGTCCTGCACCAAAGCAATGGGACCACCATCTGATGCTTCGGGTGCAATGTGGCCGATACACAGGCCGGTTGTGCCGCCCGAGAAACGTCCATCAGTCAAAAGTAGCACATCTTTACCGAGACCCGCGCCTTTAATTGCCGCGGTAATTGCAAGCATCTCGCGCATGCCAGGACCGCCCTTCGGCCCTTCGTAACGAATGACCACGACATCTCCGGCAGAGATGTGTCCCTCAGTCAGCGCATCCATCGCTTCGCGCTCGCGGTTGAATACCCGAGCCGGCCCTTCGAAAAGCTCGGCGTCGAAGCCGGCGGTCTTCACCACTGCCCCGCCTGGCGCGAGCGACCCCTTGAGCACCGTGAGCCCACCATTGGCGTGCAGCGGGTTATCGAGGGTGCGAATGACCTTGCCGTCGATCGCGGTGTCGATGCCCGCGAGGTTCTCGGCAACCGTTTTGCCGGTGACCGTGAGCGCGTCTCCGTGCAGGAGGCCTGCGTCAAGCAGCGCTTTCATAATGACGGGCATGCCGCCAACCCGGTCGAAGTCCTGGGCGACGTACTGGCCAAACGGCTTCATATCTGCGAGGTGCGGCGTCACCGCGCCAATGCGGGTGAAGTCGTCAAGGGTGAGGTCGACCTCTGCTTCGCGAGCGATCGCGAGTAAGTGCAGAACAGCGTTCGTCGATCCGCCGAGCACCATCGCGACCGTGATCGCGTTCTCGAATGCCTTCTTTGTGAGAATGTCGCGCGAAGTAATGCCCTGCCTCAGCATCTCGACAACCGCCTCGCCAGAGCGGTGTGCGAAGTAGTCGCGGCGGCGGTCGGCGCTCGGAGGCGCGGCGCTGCCTGGCAGACTCATGCCGAGTGCCTCAGCAACGCAGGCCATGGTGTTGGCGGTATACATACCGCCACAGGCCCCCTCGCCAGGAGCGATCGCACACTCGACCCGTTTGAGGTCGTCTTCTGACATCGTGCCGGCCTTGCAGGCCCCAACCGCCTCGAAGGCGTCGATGATCGTGACCTGCTTTTCGGTACCGTCTGAGAGCTTCACCCAGCCGGGAGCAATCGAGCCCGCGTACAGGAAGACGCTCGCGAGGTCGAGGCGCGCGGCGGCCATGAGCATGCCCGGCAGCGACTTATCACAACCGGCAAGCAGTACCGAGCCGTCGAGACGCTCTGCCATCATGACCGTTTCGACCGAGTCGGCAATCACCTCGCGCGAGACGAGCGAGAAGTGCATCCCTTCGTGGCCCATCGAGATGCCGTCAGACACCGAGACCGTGCCAAACTGCAGCGGATAACCGCCGCCCGCGTGCACACCTTCTTTTGCGCCCTGCGCGAGGCGATCAAGGCTTAGGTTGCAGGGGGTAATCTCGTTCCATGAACTCGCGATGCCGATCTGGGGTTTGTCCCAGTCTTCATCACCCATTCCGACGGCCCGAAGCATGCCGCGTGCTGCGGCCTTCTCGATACCGTCGGTCACGTCACGACTGCGCGGTTTGATATCGATCTCTGACATAGCGACAGTCTATTACGCGCCGCATGCCGCTTCGGCGCATCAAGCGGCATCTGACACGTTTTACCTCACCCGTGCACGAGAAGAAGTTCGCCGAGAGCCACCCTCACGCGTTACGCTGGCATAACACCACCCTGAAGGTTATAAGGAGAGAGCGGCGACATGAAGATCGGTAAGTACGTCACGAACCTCGGAGTCCTGAGCGCGCTGACGGGTGTGTACGGCGTCTCGAAGCAGACCAAGTCGATGCCCGCTGACTGGCGTCGGTACGTCGTTTGGACCGTGTGGATCTTGGGCGTTGTTCTCGCCATCGGCTCGGTCGCAAAAGATACGCCCGAAACCGATCGCTAGCCGAAGTTGCAGGGATGACACTGCCCCAACGTCATCAACATTTTTTCGCTCAACGCACCCAAAACCACGCGAACTGTGCGTTAGAGTAGACACTTAGGTGAGTCGGGAAGTCTGGTCGACATCTATTTTGTAAACCCTGATGTATTGACGAAGGAGTCTTCCCTTGCCAACCGAAACCACCAACTCTGGCGAGCACTTTTCACCCGGCTTCATTGCCCGCATGACCGAACGAATGCGCGGTGACGTCACCGCCGGTGTCATGCTCGTGAGCGCAGCCCTGCTCGGTTTCATTCTTGCGAACACCCCACTCTCAGGCTTCTATGAGGGGCTCCGCGACTTCCGCTTCGGCCCCGAAACGCTCGGGCTCAACCTCACCGTCGGCCAGTGGGCTTCTGACGGCCTCCTCGCCATCTTCTTCTTCATCGTGGGCCTCGAGCTGAAGCGCGAGTTTGTCTCGGGTGACCTGCGTAACCCTCGCACCGCGCTCGTGCCCGTCGCCGCAGCGTTCGGAGGCGTTGCCGTTCCAGCGCTCATTTACGTCGCGTTCAACTGGGGCACCTCTACCCTGCATGGGTGGGCCGTTCCCACCGCAACCGACATTGCGTTCGCCGTGGCTGTGCTGGGTCTCATTGCTCCGCGCATCCCGACAACACTGCGGATCTTCCTGCTGACCCTCGCGGTGGTCGATGACCTCATCGCGATCGGGATCATCGCCGTCGCCTACACCGATGGTCTCAACTGGGGCGCACTGCTCCTCTCGCTCATCCCCATCGCACTCTTTGCGATTCTCGTGCAGATGTTCGGTGGTTTCTTTGTGAAGTCCAAAATTTCTCCGTGGATCATCCTCCTGCCCATCGGAATCGTCGTCTGGGCTTTGTTCCACGCCTCGGGCATTCACGCAACGGTCGCTGGCGTCGTGCTCGCTTTCACCGTGCCCGTCTCGACCAAGCGAGACATCGAAGTTTCAGAGACGTTCGTGCACCGCTTCACGCCCCTCTCGGTAGGTGTTGCGGTTCCCGTGTTCGCGTTCTTCGCTGCTGGTGTCTCGGTTATGGGCGACCACCACTTCCCCGCGAGCCCCGTCGTCTACGGCATCATCGCCGGCCTCGTCATCGGGAAGCCACTCGGCATCGTGCTCACAACAGTGTTGCTGACGAAGCTCACCCCAGCGCGCCTCGCGGGAGAGGTGAACATGCGTGACCTCATCGGTATCGGTTGCCTCGCCGGGGTCGGGTTCACGGTTTCACTGCTCATCACCGAGCTCAGCTTCACTGATCCGATCGATACGAATACCGCTCGCCTCTCGGTCATTGTTGCCTCGCTGCTCGCAATCGTCGTCGCGACGATCATGCTCGCTCGAAACAGGCCACGTGGCGCGACCCGTGTACTCGCGACGGTCAAGGGCACCGACTAGTCACTGCGCTATGCGTTCAGGCCCGACGGCGGGCAGTTACCCCCGTGACGAACCGCCGTCGGCTGCCCCGAGCATGCCCGTTGTTGCGCAGAATGAAAGAAAAGCCGGGTCTTGAGCCGCTTCGCCTCTCAGCTCACGAGTCACAATACGAGCTTCTCGTGCCCTCACACCACGTGCAGCCATGCACATGTGTTGAGCTTCAATCGTGACTGAGAGTGCTTGTGGCTCCAACTGCTGCATGAGGTAATCGGCAACCCGGACCGTCAGCGTCTCTTGCAGGCCAAGATTATGGGCAAAGCTTTCAACCACCTGCGCGAAGGCCGAAAACCCCCCGATGCGTTCACCCGGTATATAACTGATGTGCACACTACCCTGGAACGGAAGCAGATGATGCTCGCAGAGCGAGACAAAGGCGATATCGCGCACACTCACGGGACCCTGCATGTGGTCATCGTTCACGAACACGCTCATCGGTTCTGGGCGCCCTCCTGTCAGCTCAGCGAGCGACAAAGCTACCCGTCCCGGGGTTGCCGCAAATGCTTCTGACCCCGAGTCGTAGCCGAGTGCTTCAAGTAACTCGCCCACGGCATGCTCGGCACGCTGAAGGTCGACCTTTCGCTCGGGCGTCACCGATTCAGGCACTGCTCGCAGGTGCGACGGGGCGGGCCGTGAGTGGGTCACAGGGCATCGTTCCTCTCGGGTGGTTCACACCAGGATACAAGCTCGTGGAACGCACGATTCGCTGTTCTTGCCAAGTTCCCTGAGCGTTTGAACCGTACCGCTGTTATTCCCTTGTCGCAAGAGCGCCAGGAGCGCTCTGCCCCACATACATGCGCTCAATGTCAAGATGTTCATTGCCAGCCGTTATCGTCTCGACACATACCGGGCGATACACCAGCTATGCTCAGCCGCCTCCCCCTTCGTAGCCGACGAAGAAACTCAGGCAAGCGTCGGCACTCTCAGGGTCGGGCGTCAGCACGCTCGTAGGCCTGCATCACCCAGTCAAGTCACGGTTCGTTCAGGGCTTTCACACAGCCCGCTCACACCGTGACAACACTCATGCTTTGTGCGTGCAGCACCCACCCCTATGATCTTTATGGCTCTGCCGCTTCAGCAGACCTCACCCGATGGAAAGAGCACCGACTTATGGCGCAGCACACATACGCCACCGTAACCGACAAACTCGTTACCGAGGCCGAAATGCAGGCACGTTCGCAGGGAGGACGCATGTCGATTCTCGTCGCCGTTGGGACCCGCCCAGAAGCCATCAAAATGATTCCTGTGGTTCGCGCGTTACAGGAGTCGAACGACTTTTGCCCCGTGGTCGTCAGCACCGGTCAGCACGCCCAACTCGTCGATCAGCTCTTTGGGCAGGCGGGGCTCCGCATCGACGCGAATCTCCACGCCGGGCGCAAGGAATACGGTATTGCCCCGACGCTCAATCAGATGGTCGCACGAATCATTCTCGGCATCGATCGACTCTGGAACGAGCAGGCGCTACCGAGCGACCTCGCTGCCAACGGCCATCGTGACCCTCGCGGGGCAATCGCTTGCCTCGTGCACGGCGACACCAGTTCAGCGGCAGCAGCTGCCCTCGCAGCATTCAACCTGCAACTCCCCGTGGTTCACGTCGAGGCGGGGCTCCGTACTTCGAACCTCATGGAACCGTTTCCCGAAGAGGGTAATCGGCAAATTATCTCTCGGCTCGCAGCCGTACACTTCGCTCCGACCTCGGCGAACAAAGCCAACCTCATTCGCGAGGGCGTTGACTTCGACCGCATTGTTGTCACGGGCAACACCTCCATCGACATGCTGCGGCATGCTGCTGAGCACGAGGGCGGATTCGGGCCCGGGCTTGAGCCTCTCGAGGCTGACTCAACTCGGCGCCTCGTGCTCGTCACAGCACACAGGCGTGAAAACTGGGGTGAAGGGCTTGAACGCATCGCTGCCGCGGTGCAAACTCTCGCTGATCGTCACCCAGAAGCAGACTTCGTCGTGCCAATGCACCCGAACCCCACCGCGCGTGAAGCGTTGAATTCAGCTCTTCACGATCGCGAAAATGCGTACCTCGTCGAGCCGCGTGAATACTTCGACTTCATGCGACTGGTGTCACGCAGCACGCTCATCATTACCGACTCTGGCGGGGTTCAAGAAGAGGCCCCGGCGCTCGGCATTCCCGTGCTCGTGACCCGCAGCGTCACCGAAAGAAGCGAGGGGGTAAAGGCAGGGACGCTGACGCTCGTGGGAACCGATCATGACACGATCGTTACCACTGCAGAGCGCGTGCTCGGTTGCAGCGACGAACAGCTCGCCGTGAGACGCGCTTCCGCCCCACAAAACCCATACGGCGATGGTCACGCAGCAGAGCGCATCGTGACGGCCCTCACGCAGATTCGCTGGGGTGGCCCCATGCCTGATCTCTTCGAGGGCGAAACGCTGCGACAGGCCGTCTTTCGGCACATCGGCCGAGCCGACGTGCCTCAAAGGAAGCCGCTCCGAACAGGCGAAGATGACACCGCAGGGGTCATCCAGTGAACACGCTCGATGACGCCTGGGCCTACATCGCCAGCTTCTACCTCGGGATGCCCCCTTGGGCGGTTCCCCTCTTTTGGACGGCAGCGGTCGTGGTGCTGAGTTCAACGCTCTCGCTCGCGATTCTCATCGTGCAGGCCCAGCGCACGATCCGCCACATCGAACGGAGGCCCGAGCACGGAACCGGCGACCGTTTTCAAAGCAACTATCTCTGGGTGTTCGTGGTTCCTGCGCTCAACGAAGAAATCACGATCGCCGACGCTGTCGAGCGGCTTCGAGAGGTACAGGTTGATCACCGGCACATCATCGTGGTCAACGATGGGTCAGACGACCGAACGGGCGAGATTCTTAAGGGGCTCTCGGGCTCAGACCTCACGGTTCTCACGAGGGTCACCCCACAGGCCAGGCAAGGAAAGTCTGAGGCACTCAACGCCGCGTGGCGCCACCTCAGGAGTGAAACGCTCATGCGTGAAGACTTGCGGGGCTGGGACGCTCGCCGCGTCATCGTAACAATCGTTGACGCTGACGGGCGCATTGATCCGCGGGCTGGACGCGTCGCAGGCCACTTCGAAAACCGTCTCGTCGGAGGCGTGCAGTCGCTCGTTCGCATCTACAATCGCCGCTCGCCCCTCACCTGGGCGCAAAACCTCGAGTTTGCGGTCTTTGGGTTCGTCTATCAAATGGGACGCATGTCTTGGGGCACTGCCAATATGGGCGGAAACGGGCAGTTTAACCGCTTACAGGCGCTCAACGAGGTCGCTGTTCAAGGGAGCACAGGCCTCGCCGGCCCTTGGCGAGAGGGCCGCCTCACCGAGGATCAAGATATTGGTCTGCGCATCATCGAGGCTGGGTGGCGTGGCCGCCAATCAACCCTCGTCACGATCGAGCAGCAGGGGCTCAACTCGCTCGGTGCGCTCTACCGGCAGCGCACCCGCTGGGCTCAGGGAAGCTGGCAAATGCTTGACCTCGCTGGGCGCCTCGTACGCAACCCCAGTGTGAGCTTTATCGGCAGGTGGGACCAGTTCTGGTACCTCATGACACCCCTCCTGCAAGCGTTCATGGGCGCGACCGTACTCATCACGGTGATACTGCTCGCATCGGGCATCGTGAGTGTTGTGTGGAGCCTGCCCATCTTCTTGCTCGTGTACGGCTTCTCGGTGGTTCCTGGCGTCGTTGGTGCTGTGTTCGCGAGGCGCTCCGCCAACCCGCTGCGCATCATTGCCCACATTGTCGCTGCGCACGGCTATGTGCTCTACAGCTGGCTTATTTTTCCCGTTGTCTACCGTGCGCTCTGGCGCCAACTGTGCGGCAGGACCTCATGGACGAAGACGAAGCGTGAGGCGCTCGAGCCACCTACTGCTGTTTAAGTGCGACCTTCGGCTCTGCACGAGACCTCTGCTCTGCCCCGCCAAGCGCCACCATCGCCCCGGCACGAACGAGACACTAGATTAGTCATATGGACGATGCAACGTTGATGCTGATTTTTTCGATCACGATGTGGCTCTTGGGCTTTATCATCAGTGCGATCATTCTGTGGGCCATTGTGCGTGGCGCTGTGCTCTCTGCACTCCGTAAGCACTCAGAAGAAGAACGTCACCGGCTGAGGCGTTAGGCGGGGCACTCATGTCGCTGCTTCTGCCCATGATCTCATTGGCATGGTCATTCGAAGCCTGTTTCAAGCAAGAAAGACTAGCCTGACGTCAGAAAGTAGTGAGTTAATAGTGATTTGAGTGATTCTTGGGAAACAAAAAAGCCGCAAGATCGGTGTGATCTTGCGGCTAGTTGGTGCGCCCCCCGGGGCTCGAACCCGGAACCCACAGATTAAGAGTCTGTTGCTCTACCATTGAGCTAGAGGCGCATGTTTTGTTCTCTCTTGAACAAGATGAAACTCTATCACGGTTATTTTTCAGAGTGCAAATTCACCCCTTCGGCGTGTTCTCGATAGGCTTACGATGTGACCGAAAACCATACTCAATACGCCGCAGATCTCGAGTTTGCCAAGCAACTCGCCGACCTTGCCGACAGCATTTCGCTGCCCCGGTTCGAAGCAGCCGACTTCACCGTCGCAACAAAAGCAGACCGTTCATTCGTGACCGATGCCGACACCGCCGTTGAGGCCGCCCTGCGTGCGCACATCGAGCAGCACCGCCCAGACGACGGCTTTCTCGGCGAGGAGTCCGGACAGGTCGACCAGGGTTCCCGACAGTGGATCATCGATCCGATCGACGGCACCTCGAACTTCTTGCGCGGCGTACCCAACTGGGCCACGCTGATCGCGCTCGCGGTCGACGGCAAGCCCGTCGTTGGCGTCGTCTCGGCGCCCGCGTTTGGACAGCGCTGGTTTGCAGCCTTGGGCGACGGTGCATGGAAGTCTGTGCGCGGCGCAGCACCCACACAGCTCGGGGTCTCACAGGTCTCATCACTCGATGAAGCCTCACTCAGCTTCCAAAGCATTGAGCAGTGGGAGCAGGCGGGCCACCTCAGCCCCTTGCTCGACCTCACACGGGCCGTATGGCGCGATCGGGCATACGGAGACATGTGGTCATACATGCTGCTCGCAGAGGGCGTTCTCGACATTGTGGGCGAGTTTGACGTGAAACCGTACGATCTCGCGGCGCTCATTCCCATCGTGACCGAGGCTGGCGGTACTTTTACTGACATCGAAGGCGCCACCTCAGCGTGGAACCTGAGCTCGCTCGCCACGAACGGCCACCTGCACGACGCAACCGTTTCGTTCATTGCCCACGCCAAGGAGTCGCACCGATGAACGCCCGCTCATTCATTCCTGCCTTCGTGCTCGACGCCGTGCTCGTATGCATTTTCGCTGCGCTCGGCCGCAACTCCCACACCATGGGCATAAGCATTGGCGGCGTACTCACGACCGCATGGCCGTTTCTCGCCGGCCTCGCGGTGAGCTGGGCCGCGAGTCTCGCGTGGAGGGCTCCGCTCGCGCCGATCCGCACCGGGCTGCCGTTGTGGATCGGGACCGTTGTTATCGGCATGCTACTGCGGACCCTCACAGGAGCCGGTACGGCGTTCGCCTTCGTTCTCGTCGCAACGGGAACGCTCGGCGTCATGCTCGTCGGTTGGCGTGCACTCTCGGCCATGATTCGACAGGGTAAGACGAAAACCCCACAGCGCTGATGTATCACCCAGTGGAGCCGCCGGGAATTGAACCCGGGTCCACTTCGGAAATTCCGTGTCTTCTACGAGTGTAGTTCGTTGAAGCGTTCTACTCGGCCCCATCCTTTGTAACGAACACCTAGGATGACAGGCCCAGCCTCAGAAAAAGTCCCCACGTGCCCTGAGACTCAGCACGTGAGCAAGCCCTCTTAATGACGCCAGGATCCGGGGCGAAGGCAAACCCGGCCTGACGGACTTGGGTCTCGCGCTTAGGCAGCGAGAGCGAAGTCGGTGCGCTTAGCGTTTGCACCTAGTGATTGCGAAGAGCGTTTACGAGATAACTTCGCCTCCTCGACCCGCTTCCCACGGTCTCACACGACGTGTCGAAACCGATCGGCCCCTGGCGTAGTGCCGTGAAGGCAACCTGCGGGTGATATTCATCAGCGCTATGGAGTTTTCAAGATAACCAAGCATCAGCCTGGGCACATCATGGTAGCAGAGTTTTACTCGCCCATGCGGTTTTTGGTGCGCATTGCGCGCTCAGCCTCACGCTTGTCTTGCTGTTCACGCAGTGTTTGCCGCTTGTCGTACTCACGCTTACCTTTTGCAAGGGCGATCTCGACCTTTGCGCGACCGTCAACGAAATACAGTTTCAGCGGCACGATGGTCATGCCGCCCTCTCGGGTTTTGCCCCAGAGCTTGTCGATCTCTTGACGGTGCAAGAGCAGCTTACGCTTGCGACGAGGCCGGTGATTGGTCCACGAGCCGTTCAAGTACTCGGGAATGTAGGCCGACTCCATCCAGGCTTCACCGTTCTCGATGAAGATAAACCCGTCAACGAGTGATGCCCGCCCCATGCGAAGCGACTTCACCTCGCTGCCGGTGAGCACAAGCCCCGCCTCGAACGTGTCGAGAATGTGATAATCATGCCGAGCCTTCTTATTCGAAGCAATCAGCTGCGTTCCGCTCTCTTTGGGCATGGTCACCCCTTTCTCTGGCGTTACGGTACGTCTCTTGGGTGCCCCGCATACGCGAGGCACAACACATCAGCATAGCGCGCTCACGCGCGAAGCGTTACACCTTCAGGTATCTCGTGATCGCGATCTTCGCCGCGATTGCCGAGAGAATCACGCCAACGCCCACAAGAATGGGCGGCACGATAAGCACATCAGAAACCGTGATGTACGACGTGAACTGCGCGGTCACAGCGAGATAATCTTGCACGAAGAACTTCACGAGCGCCACCGAGGCACCGCCGGCAAGCAACGCGCCAATGAGCGCCGAGATGATGCCCTCGAGCACAAACGGTGTCTCGATGAAGCGGTTCGAAGCACCGACGAGGCGCATGATGCCGATCTCTCGACGTCGCGAAAAGGCCGAGAGCCGAATCGTGGTCGAGATGAGGAGCATCGCCGCCACGAGCATGAGCCCGGCGATACCGATTGCGGTGTAACTCGCAATGGCGAGAACCGTGAAGATTTGATCGAGCAGACTGCGCTGATCGGAGACGCTCTGTACGCCTGGAACCCCAGAGAAAGTCTCAATAATCACGTTCGAGTCAGAGTGGTCTTTCAACTTCACCCAGTAGGTCTCGTTGAGTTGCTCTGGCGTCGTGATCTCAGCGATCGGGTTCCCGTCGAACTGCTTCGTGAACTCGTCGTAGGCCTGATCTTTGTCAACGAAGAAGAACTCTTCGACGTACGGCGCGAGAGCTTCAGAGTCGAGCGCGTCTTCAATCGCTTGCTTCTGCTCGTCGTCGGTTGCCGTACCGCCACAGGTTTGGCTCTCATCGAAGTCGGTGCAGAGATACACGGCGACCTGCGCACGGTCGTACCAGAACGACTTCATCTCTTGTACCTGCAACTGCATGATGATCGCCGCACCCACGAAGGTCAGCGAAACGAAGGTCACCAGAATCACTGAAACTACGACCGAGAAGTTGCGGCGAAGGCCCTGAAAGACCTCGCTCATTACGAGTCCAAGTCTCATCGTACGGGCCCCACATTCGTCTCATCGTCGTTCTCGTCTTCAATGCCCAGCTGCTTCGCGAAGCCGCCGGCCTCAGCGAGTGCCGCCGGATCGAAGGCAGGGTCAGAGGGCTGCAAGAAAGCAGGGATCTCGGGCTGCTCCTGTTGTTCCGGTTGCCCCGCCACGTCTGCGGGGGGTGCGGGGTCGGGAGTCGCAATCTTCGTGGCTTCGTCAGGGAGCTCGTACGGCAAAGCCTCGGCCTCTGGAGCGAGCCCCGGTGTTCCGGTCGCTTCGGTGAAGCCCGGGTACTCGCGACCGCCCTGCGGCTCACCGTCGGTCTCAGGCCATGCCACAGCACCAAGAAGGTCGTTCGATTCGGCGAGCTCATCGAGGGCATCACCCTCGGGCGCCGCTGCCTCGGCAGGGACCACGGGAGCCTGCGGCGAGAGCGCGGCACGAACCGCTTCTTCACTCGCGCGCAGCACCTGCTGCCTGCCGTCAAGAGCATCTTTGAGGGGGATCGCGGCCGTTGTGCCGTACCCGCCTGAAATCTCGTCGCGCACGACAACACCCTGGGAAAGCTCAATCACGCGCTGCTGCATGATGTCAACAAAGACTGCCTCGTGAGTCGCCATCACGACCGTCGTGCCTGCTGCGTTAATCGCGCGCAGCAACTGCATGATGCCGAGGCTCGTTGCGGGGTCGAGGTTACCCGTGGGCTCGTCAGCGAGCAGGATTGCGGGTTTGTTGACAATCGCTCGCGCAATAGCAACGCGCTGCTGCTCGCCACCCGACAACTCATGGGGGAAACTCTTTGCCTTGTGTGACAGCCCGACCATCTCGAGCACATCGGGCACTGCTTCCTGGATGAAGCCACGTGACTTGCCGATGACCTGCAACGAGAAGGCGACGTTGTCGAAGACATTCTTATTGGTGAGCAGACGAAAGTCCTGAAAGACAACGCCGAGGTTGCGCCTAAAGTAGGGAACCTTTCGAGACGAAATCTTATTCAGGTTCTGGCCGAGCACGTGAACCGTGCCGTTCGAGGCTTTCTCTTCACGCAACATCATGCGCAAGCAGCTCGACTTACCCGAGCCCGAAGCACCCACGATAAACACGAACTCGCCGCGGTTAATATCGAGGTTAATGCCATCGAGCGCAGGCTTTTTCGCACCCTTGTACTTTTTAACGACGTTCTCAAACAGAATCATGACGCTTCGATAGTACGCTTGTGCCCCTTAAAAGTTGTGGGCGGCGCGCCACCTCGGGACAACGCTCAGGTTTGTCTCGGGTTAGCCGTGACGTTGCTGCATCGAACGCCAACGAATTCCCGCCGAAATGAAGCCCTCAAGATCGCCGTCAAAAACGGCCTGCGGGTTGTTCACCTCGTGCTCGGTACGCAGGTCTTTCACCATCTGATACGGCGCGAGCACGTACGAACGCATCTGGTCGCCCCAGCTCGCCGTAATGTTTCCCGCAAGCTCTTTCTTCTTCGCGGCCTCTTCTTCGCGTTGCACGATGAGCAGCCTCGACTGCAGCACGCGCATCGCTGCGGCACGGTTTTGAATCTGGCTCTTCTCGTTTTGCATTGAGACGACAATGCCGGTGGGAATGTGAGTAATGCGCACAGCCGAGTCGGTCGTGTTGACCGACTGCCCACCGGGCCCTGAGGAGCGGTAGACGTCGACACGAATGTCAGACTCAGGAATATCGACCTCTTCTGCCTCGGGCAAGAGTGGAATCACCTCGACGGCTGCAAAGCTCGTCTGGCGCTTCCCCGCAGAGTTAAAAGGACTCATGCGCACAAGCCGGTGCGTTCCCGCTTCGACCGAAAGGCTTCCGAACGCGAAAGGGGCATCGAACTCAATCGTCGTCGACTTAATGCCCGCCTCTTCGGCGTAGCTCGTCTCCATGACTGTCGTGCGGTAGTCGTTGTGCTCGCCATAACGCAAATACATGCGCTGCAGCATCTCGGCGAAGTCGGCAGCGTCGACGCCACCTGCACCCGCGCGAATCGTCATAACGGCGGCGTACTCGTCGTACTCGCCCGAGAGCATCGTTTGCACCTCAAGCTGCTGTACCGCCTGCTCAATCTGGGCGAGCTCGTCTTTCGCTTCCTGCGCGGTGCCCTCGTCATCGGCTTCTTCTGCGAGCTCGATCAGCACCTCAACGTCATCAATGCGTGCGCCGGCGGCACGCACCTTCTTCACCTGCGCCTGCTTGTGGCTCAGCTGGCTCGTGACTGCCTGTGCCGCCTCTGGATCGTCCCAGAGGTTGGGCGCCGCCGCTTTCTGCTCCAGTTCAGCAATCTCGCGGTCGATGGCTTCCAGGTCAAGCACGCTCTCGATGTCTCGGTAGGTGCTGCGCACATCTGCGATGCGGGCCGATAGTTCGTGGTCAATCATGATGTTCTTAGCCTACCGGGTCGCCAGCTCGTGCCCCACGATTTGCAGGAGAAGCGGCAGGAGTATGGAAAGACGACTTCGATCCGCCGCTTTCGAGTCTGCCCTCTTCAACCGCAAAAAATGACAGAACTACTGATTTCGTCACTATCGAACCCGCGTAACTACGGAATCCTTTGCATTTTCGGTTTGAAAGTGTCAGAATCAGAACTGTGAGAAACGCAAAACCCATTCCACCCCTCGACGAAAAGTCAAAGGCCATCATCGAGCACCTTCAGGTCGATGGCCGGCGCTCTTACGCCGAGATTGGGAAATCCGTGGGTCTCAGCGAAGCCGCTGTGCGGCAACGCGTGCAGAAGCTCACCGATGCCGGCGTGATGCAGATCGTTGCAGTCACCGACCCTATGCGACTCGGCTTCGGCCGCACCGCAATGATCGGCATGCGTGTGACCGGCGATACCAGGGTGGTCGCCGCCAAGCTCTCAGAACTCCCTGAGGTTGCATACCTGTTTCTGAGCGCCGGATCGTTCGACATCATGGCTGAAATCGTGAGCGAAGACGATGCGGGCCTCATCGAGACCCTGAACGACAAGATCAGGTCAATCGAAGAGGTCGTCTCTACCGAAATGTTCGTATATCTCGAACTGACCAAACAAAAGTACGATTGGGGTACCAGATAACCATGGCATTTGATCCCACGGGGCCGCAGGACGTTCCTGCGCTCCAAGCCAAAGCCAAGCGGCACATGTGGCCGCACTTTACGAGCCAGAAGGTGCTCGATGACGGCATCCCCGTCATCACGCGCGCAGAAGGCCACCACATCTACGACGCTGCAGGCAAGCAGTACATCGACGGCCTCGCTGGCCTGTTCGTTGTTAACGCTGGCCACGGCCGCGATCGCATCGTCGAGGCTGCTGCTAAGCAGATGAAGCAGCTCGACTTCATGCCGATCTGGTCGTACGCTCACCCCGCAGCGGTTGAGCTCTCAGAGCGCCTCTCGAGCTACGCTCCCGGCCAGATGAACAAGGTCTTCTTCACCACCGGTGGTGGCGAAGCAGTCGAGTCGGCGTTCAAGCTTGCGAAGCACTACTGGAAGATCCAGGGCAAGCCCATGAAGCACAAGGTCATCTCGCGTTCGGTCGCCTACCACGGCACCCCGCAGGGCGCCCTTGCGATCACCGGTATTCCCGACATGAAGAAGTTCTACGAGCCCATTACCCCGGGCGGCCACCGCGTGCCAAACACGAACTTCTACCGTGCCGACGAAATGGGTGCTCCTTCAGAGAACATCGAAGAGTTCGGCCAGTGGGCAGCGAACCGCATTGAAGAGGCTATCCTCTTCGAGGGCGAAGACACCGTCGCCGCCGTATTCCTCGAGCCAGTACAGAACTCGGGCGGCTGCTTCCCGCCACCTCCCGGGTACTTCAAGCGCGTTCGCGAGATCTGCGACAAGTACGACGTGCTCCTCGTCTCAGATGAGGTCATCTGTGCGTACGGTCGTGTCGGCGACTTCTTCGCTTCGAAGGCACTCGGCTACGAGCCTGACATCATCACCTCGGCTAAGGGCATCACCTCGGGCTACGTTCCCCTCGGTGCCATGATCGTCTCTGACAAGGTTTCAGAGCCGTTCAACTCGGTTGAGAACACCTTCTACCACGGCTTCACCTTCGCGGGTCACCCCGCGGCAGCTGCTGCGGCTCTCGCAAACCTCGACATCTTCGAGGAAGAGGACCTCAACGGCCGCGTGCGCGAGAACAGCCCGCTGTTCCGTGCCGAGCTTGAGAAGCTGCTCGACATCGACATCGTCGGTGACGTGCGCGGTGAGGGCTACTTCTTCGGTATCGAGCTTGTCAAGGATAAGACGACCAAGGAGACCTTCAACGAAGAGGAATCAGATCGCCTCCTGCGCGACTACCTCTCGCCCGCTCTCTGGGATGCAGGCCTCTACTGCCGCGCCGACGACCGTGGAGACCCAGTCATCCAGCTCGCACCTCCGCTGACCATTGGCCCAGCAGAGTTCGCCGAGATCGGTGGCATCCTGCGCAGCGTTCTGAAGGACGCTTCGTCGAAGATCTAATCTGATCAACCCAAGGCGCGCACTGCTCGCCTCGAACTGCCCGTCCCGCTTCGTGTGGGGCGGGCAGTTTGCGTTTGAGCATCTGGTTGAACAACGCGGGTGAGAATCGTGCTGGCGTATCGTTGAGCTTCGCTTACAGGCAGGCGGTACTCTCTAACCAGCTGCCGCTCCTGGCCCTTTTCTTGATCAAACGGGAGCCCCTTTCGAGCATCTCACCATCCATCGGCAGGGGCCACTCCGAAGGCTTGTAAGCGAACTCGCATCGTGCTGAGGCTCACTGCTTCGCGAAACCCCCAACGCACCAGACGTTTACCGGTCACGCCACGAATCCAGTCTTCTCGGTCTTTCTCATCGCGAAGCACTTCCCAGCTTGTTCGCCCACGGAGCATCTCTTGCTTCCGATACTTCACTGCACCATCTACCTCACCAAATACGTTCAACCCCAAGAATTCAAAGTCAACGTAGTATGTCTGGCGAGGCCCACTAACTTCAACCTGCGACGCTACTTCAAAGCCAAGTCTCGTAAGCTGTAGGCGACTGAGACTCTCAACTGGCGAGTCGGCCCGACAGTCGGCTAGGGCGTGCAAGAGTCTAGCCTGGCGTGTTCCGCTTAAACCTCTTCTCCCATCCCCCTGGATACGCTCATACAGCTCGCGCTCACTTGCTTGACCATTCACGCCCGCTCGGCTCAAGACAGCGAGGCCTGCGTCAAGGGCGACAATCGCTTGCTCCGGTGTCGCGAATCTCGCCATGTCATGCAGCGTACGCACGAGCCCCGTGCAGCGCAGGCCTTCGACCAGTGTCACATCAGCTGGGTCGATTACGTTGCGATGCCTTGCTACGCCCGGTCTACGACCAGGCGTAGCATCGGTCAGTTGAACCAGGTGTACAGGCTCATCGTTGAGGTCAAAACCCAGCAGTCCATGTATGAGAGCGGCCGTGTGATGAGAAAAAATCGCTCGGTTACCACCGCTCCGAAATGAAATTGCAAGGGCCCTCGCCAAATGCCGCTCTTCGGAATACCAATCACGCCATATTTGCCCACTCACCGAAAAGCCCTCTCCCAGCCCGACTCGGCGCCCGTCGCGCAGCGATGCACGTAACTCACGTGCTGAAAGGCCCTGAGCAAGCAAAGCACGCGAAGACCTCACAGCTTCTCGTACTCGTTGGAGGCGCTTTCTACTAGGCATATAACGAGCGTTTCAGCTTTTCGGCTGGCTGGTTCGTTTCTCTACAGGTATTGGCTTTGGGAAAGTCGATTTGGTGATGTGAACGACGATTTGCGGCGATCGGGTAATCAAGTGATCGACCTTTCCGGCTGTTCAGTCACTGCTCGGTGAGCGTTGCCCGATAGTTCTGCCACCGAGAGAGCACCGGTTCGTCGAGAGCGCATGGGTTCAACGCGATTTTCGTGCACTTTCGATGAGCCGGTGCCCCCTCGGCGAAGCAAGAGTGCGGGCGCAACAGTAATAACAGCGAACGCCCCCACCGCATCAGCGGCAGGGGCGTTCGAAAAACGTGAGGCGAAAGCCTTAGCGGCGCAGGCCGAGGCGCTCGATCAGTGCACGGTAGCGCGCGATGTCGACATCGTGCAGGTACGCGAGCATGCGGCGGCGCTGACCAACGATGAGCAGCAGACCGCGGCGCGAGTGGTGATCGTGCTTGTGGGTCTTGAGGTGCTCGGTGAGATCCTTGATGCGCTGCGACATGATCGCAATCTGCACCTCAGGCGAACCGGTATCACCCGGCTTCGTTGCGTACTCTTCGATGATGGCCTTCTTCACGTCAGGTGCGAGTGACATGCGGGTGATCCTTTCTCTCGTTGCGCGGCGCCGATGCCAGGGTGGCATGAGCTCTCTCGATCCGCGGCCGATTGATACGGCAAACAACCTTGCTATCTTAGCATTCCCTCACTGCGAAGCCCAAATACCTCTTCAGGCTCTTTCACGCGCTGCTGAGTCCCGCACAAACTCATCATTTTCATCAAGTACACGCAGCACGTTTTCGTGGGCCAACTGGCTCAAGTCGTTGCTTGACCATCCGCGCCGCTGCAATTTGTCCAGAAGTTCGGGATAACAAGAGACGTCTTCAAGACCACGAGGCATTGAATCAACGCCATCGAAATCGCTTCCCAACCCCACATGCTCGATGCCAAGTACATCGCGGGCGTGACAGATATGATCAACCACGTCATCGATCGTCGCAACTGGTTTCGGGTGCGTAGCTCGCCACCGCTCGAGTGCCTCATGCTTCCACTGATCAAGCCTAGGCGCATAGTCCGCATATTCTTCGGTCACGCTGATCGATTCAGAGAACTCTGCGTAGGCCCGTTCGTAGTCAGCGACCGCTTGATTCACAAACGCAGGCACAAACGAGAGCATCAGCACTCCCCCGTTCTCACGAAGTTGCAGCAGTCGCTGATCGGAGACGTTGCGCGGATGTTTTACGAGCGACTGACAATTCGAATGGGAAAATATCGCTGGAGTCTGTGTCATCTTGAGTGCACGCTCCGCGCTCCTGTCTGAAACATGAGAGAGATCCACAAGCACACCAATACGATTCATCTCACGAATCACGATCTCCCCGTATGCGCTCACACCGGCCACTTCAGCAGCGCCTGTAGCTGACTCTGCCCAACCGCAATCATCGTTATGGGTGAGCGTCATATACCGAACGCCAAGCTTGCGAAAGATTCTCAAGAGCGCGAGGTCCGAGTCAATGCAATGACCTCCTTCGACACCGATCATTCCAGCAATTCGCCCCTGACCCACCGCTTGGCGAACCGCCTCAGCATCGTCAACAAGCACCAGTTCTTCATGGGTTTCTATTAGCGTATGAATCGCATCAATTTGCTGAAGTGTTGCTACAGCGGCTTTACGTCCGCTGAGGTGCGAGGGAACAAAGGCCGACCAAAACTGCAGCCCAACGTTGCCCTGTTGAAGACGAACAAGATCGGTGTGCAACTCAGGACGCGGTGAAGCAATATTGAGGTTGCTGTACCGTTCACGAACGCGCAGCTGCCAAGCCAAATCGTTGTGCCCGTCAACGATGAACGGAGCGGAAGGAGGTGATGCGACACCGGCGGGTTTCGTCACATTCATTACTTGCTCCAATCGCTTGGGCTCAGAACTTCAAGAGGTTGCCACGGCTGGTCGATACCGAAAGCTTGGGGGCCAAAGGTGTTCAGAGCCGCTTCTGAACGCATAATCTCAGGGGTCGAAATCCCGAATACAGTGACTCGTTGTCCATATCGCAAGGCCTCGGTATTAATCGCGGCGGCACTTTCTTGATCCATGACGGTGATGAGATCAGGCACGATAGCAACAGCCTCGCCGTTTCGATAGGCAATCGAGTTCTCGTTTTTGAAGTGGATCGTGAACTCTTCACGCTCATCAAAACTTTGCAGCCGCGCGGTTCCCATAGAAAACCCGCGCTCAAAGCGCCTCTCAACATCGATGATTTTTCCGGTAAAAAGCACTACCCCGTGACCATAAATAGTGTCTTTGAGAAAGGCCTGCAGCTCAATAAAAGGGTTGAGATGCTTTTCGTTCGCTTCCCGAAGAACCTTGCCGATGTTCATGCCGAGTGTCAGCGTGTTATAGACCGCAGTACGTTTCACGTCAGCACCCGACATCGGGTATTCAGCGATATACGCACACCCACCCATCTGAATCGTTACGGCCCTTGCGAAATGCTCCATTCGCTTGTTATCGCTACCCGTGTCAACGATGCAGGAGTACCCGTGTTCGTCTGAGACCGCGAGAGGGGAACCGTTCACTCCGTAGACGCCGAACGTCTCCATATCGAGGTCAGGGAAAGCCCGTCCCATGCCATCACCGTCGATGACCGGTAGATTCGCGGTCGCACCCACCAATAGCGGAATCATGGAGTTTAGGCCGCCACACTCCATTGGAATCGTCGCATCTGCAGTTCGTCCCAAGTGCCGCTCAAGCGCACGAAGAGAATGCACTGCCTCATCGCCCGTGGGGATTTTCTCAACCACAACGGTGGGGGCGCCCATCATCGCTGTTGAGACCACAAAATCGTCAGTTCCCAACTCATCAGGATCGAGTATTTCAATCTTTTTCCCGTCCTTGAGCTGTTCTTCAACGAGTAAACGCCCGATGAGCGGATCGCCGCCACCTCCCGTTCCCAATACAGAAGCGCCTCTCGCGAGGTCCCGAAGCTGGTCAATATCGAGGTAAAAGCCCATGGTCCTTATGCCTTCTTTCCGAGTGGGAGGTCACCGACCGCTTTCACGCGAATACGCGAAGCGTTGCCGGGGAGATATGCGAGGGGTAGTTCATCAACATCGACGATGCTGATCGATGATGGGTCGGCGCCTGAAGCGATCGCTTTATCGATCGCTTCTTCCCTCGCACGCTGCATGATGGTGTCACGTTGGCCCGCAGGGATAGGAACGATACGGTCAATCTCACCGCCAACCTGCGAGATTGCGGCTCCGATTGCATTTGCAACGCCCGCATGTTCAGGGTGAATGACTTCGCTAGCACCAGGAAGTGTATTTGGCACGAGAAAACCGCCTCCGCCAACCGCGATGACAGGGACCGTATCGGCGCTTGTTCGCATCCGATCGACAGCCTCTTCAAGATGGTGTTTGATGTAGCGATCGGCATTCTCGAGAAGGTGAGGGTCGACATTCACTTCTGCCGTTCCAAAAGAGGCACGACCAAGTGCCACCATGATGTCTGAGACTGTGAGGGTATCACCGCCAAAAATTTGAGCTTTCTGTGGCAGCCGATACCCAACGCTCTCTGGCCCAACTGTTCCGTTCGGTTTGACGATACTGCCCCCGCCAATCCCGATCGAGTACACATCTGGCATCCGAAAGTTGGTACGGATGCCGGCAACATCCACTTCAGCAGTCGCTTGTCGCGGGAAACCATTCGACAGCACGCCGATGTCTGAGGTTGTGCCCCCAACATCGACGATAAGGCAGTCTTTAATTCCTGAGAGGTACGCTGCCCCACGCATCGAATTCGTTGGGCCCGACGAGAAGGTTGCGACGGGATAGCGGCGAGCTTGCTCAACGTCCATCAATGTTCCGTCATTCTGACTGAGGTAGAGAGGAGCCTCGATACCGAGCCCTAACAGCGCCGTTGTTAACGAGCCGCAGATGTGGTCTGAGAGTTCACGAAGGGCAGCGTTAATGATGGTCGCATTCTCACGCTCAAGCAGGCCAACTCGTCCGATCTCATGCGACAGGCTCACAGCGATATCTGGATGCTCAGCAGTGATAATCTCCTGCGCTTCGAGCTCAAGCTCTGGCGCCATGGGCGATGAAACCGAAACGAGTGCGAGCGAGGTCGCTCCCGCGTCAAGGGCTTGGGCAACAGCATCGCGAAGTTCAGATGGGTCGAACTTCGAGATAGGTCTGCCATCAAATTCATGCCCGCCTCGAATGATAAAGCCTTGCCCATGGACAGCCTGTTTAATGCGTTCAGGCCAGCCGACAAACGGCGGGAGTCCAGTCGTGGCTGGATAACCGAGTCGAATTGCTGCGGTCGGAGCAAGCCTATCCGCCTCAATGAGCGCGTTAATAAAATGGGTTGTACCGATCATGACCGCTTGGATATCGGCGGCTTCAAAAGGCGATGCTTTGTGCAAGGCTTCTACTGCCTGGATAATCCCTTGGTTCACGTCAGTGAGGGTTGGGCTTTTGATTCCAGCCAAAATGGTGGTGCCGTCAAGCAGCACGGCATCAGTATTTGTGCTGCCAACATCGATTCCAATTCTCATATGGTGTTAAACCTCCTGTGTAGCGAGTTCGCGAGTGCCGCGAACGAGTCCAAGTTTTCCTGCGATCACGTAAAGCAGAATCGAGAGCATGAGTGAGTTCAACGAGGCGATCCCAAAGGGAATAATCGCGCCGAGTACCGCAGAGGCAACCCAAACAATAAGTGTTGCTGGAACCCAACCAGGCTGAGTTTCTGGCAGGTTTGGCGCGGACTCACTCAGTTGCTTTCGCCATGTCTTCACGATGTAATACTCAGCGACCATAATTCCTGCGATAGGCGGAAACGCGACCCCGAGAATGACAAGGAACGAAGTGAAGTAACCGAGAATTCCTGCTGCGGCGAGTAATGAGCCGGCAAGCCCAATGAGCAGTGTCGCTTTTCCTCGGTTCAGGCTCTTCCCGAACACACAATCGACGAAATTGACGACCCCTAGCGAGGCTCCGTAGAGGTTCCAGTCGTTCATCTTTATCGTGCCCGCAACAATAATGATGCTCCCGATGAAGCCGCTCGTGGAGGTGACGATCGAGATAATATCGTTTGTTTTGAGCGCATGCGCAAGCAAGACACCGACGAGTGCAACACCAATTTCGCCAACGGTAACGCTGACAACGGTCTGTTTAACGACGTCACCGGCACTGCGGTTGAAGCGAGTCATATCTGGGGTGATCACCATGCCAACGATGAATCCACCGGCAACAAGCGTCGCTCCCGCAGCAATGGTCAGCTCAGGCCCCGGAGCTGGCTGGGTGATCAGGTCTCCAAACTTATGTTTTTGGAGTTCAACCCAGACTGACCACCCCGCAAGACCAAGAAACGCTGGAATCGTGATGTACGCCGTCCATGCCATCGATTCGAACCCGTAGATCACAATGACGGTCACCCCGAGGCCAATCACCATGGCCCAGACCCAAGGCGGAACTCCTGGAACGAATGAGGCAAGCCCGTCTGCAGCTACACCGCTCTGAATACCAAACCATCCAATGAGGCTGAGTGAGATCACAAGCGAAATGAGCGCAGAACCATACTTACCAAACCCGGTCCAGCGAGCAAGGACTGATGTCGAAAGCCCTTCACGCTGCCCGAGGATGCCGGTCATTACTGCGACGACTTCAAGTATGATCGTGCCGAAAAGAATGGCAAGCATCGCGTCGCCGAATGTCATGCCAAAGCCAAGTGCTGCCCCGAGAAGGAACTGCGAGAGCGCCGAGAGCTGCCCGAAGCGCTGCACCGCCACTTTGACCCAGTGTTGTCGTTTTGCGATAGGAACCCGTTCAAGTGCGAAATCATCCGCACCAACGGTTTTTTGTTCTGACATCTGTGTCTCCCTTGATCACCAGTCAGGGTCACATCATTGTGGCCTCTTCTCAGAAGAGTAATCAGACGCGAAAACGCAAACAATGTACAATGTGCACACAGATAAGGAATAGTGCACATGATTTCTGAAACACCCAGCATCGTCGCTGCGTGGGAGGCAGGCGCGCAGCTTGTCGCTTCAGGTGGCGGTGGTCAAACGTGGGCAAGCCGTCTGCTTGCCGAACAACTCCTTGATCCGTCTTCTACACTCAAACCGATCTCGCCAGATGATCTCGCAGCCGAGGCTACTTGCACTGCTGTGGGGCTCATCGGTTCGGTAGAGGCGTTTCAAGAAAAGCCTTCAGGCGGGTGGCTGCTACGTAAAGCCGTTGAGGCTCTCGACCGATACACGCGTAAAACAACCGAAGCAGTCGCGACCTACGAGGCCGCAGGGGCAAACGCAATGCTTGGCATTGCGTGCGCAACCTCGACCGGTTTACCCCTCCTCGATGCAGATCTCATGGGACGAGCTTTCCATTCGATGGCCCAGACAAGCTTCACGGCGCACGACCGTGACTGCTTACCCGCGGTTGTGGTTGGAAGCACTGGCATGGTCACCCTCTTTGACGGCCTCGATAACGCCGACTTTGAAGCGACGATACGTCCTATCCTGCAACAGTTCGGAGGTTGGGGAGCCTTTGCGGGCTACCAGCACCCAGCATGGGTGTACCGTGATTCAGCCCTCACCGGTGCGTACACGCGCCTCGAGCGCCTCGGTTCTGCCTACCTCTCTGCCCGTCGTTCCTTCGCACGACTGTCAACCGCGCTTACCTCACTCGCCCCGTCACACGGGCTCAGGTACCTCGGGGGCGGCTACGTCACCGAGTGCGATTGGTCAGTTACTCCCCTCCGTACGACGTTCGCTCCCGAGGGGCGTATCGCCATAGCAATCCAAGAAAACTCGACATTCGCACCTCGCGCCGAACGTCTGCGCATTGACGCCAGGCATGAGTTTCTCCTCTGCAGCGCCGATGGAACGGTGCTCGCGCAATCTCCAGACTCCATCTCGGTCTTGCACTCAAGGACCGGTTTACCGCTCCAAACGACCGAGGTCAGGCCTGGTATGCGGGTCGACGTTATCGCAGTTGAGGCTCCAGAAAAGTGGAAAAGCAATGCAGGGCTTACTCTGTCTGGCCCTGCTTACCATGGCCTTCGCCTTCCTGATGACCACGAAAGGGTTTCGTTGTGGGCATAACACTCGAAGAGCTGTGCAACCAACAGTTTGCAGATCGGCACCGAATACTGACAACCGGCGGGCGGCCTTTCAGCACAATTCTGCATGGCGGCTTTTCGTCCAGCGGTGAGCCAACAGTCTCAGCGCCTTCATCGGCTGAGGAAAGTCTCGCGATTTTACCGGCCGAGCACGCGAGAGTGCTTGAGTTCATGATTCCAAAGCTCCTCAGGCTCCAGGCAAACGCAATCCTCATCGTAGGTACCGCCGAAGTCCCCAGTTCTACGCTTGCCCTTGCCGCCACGAACCGAATGTCGATTGGCCTCATCAGCGACGGCTCGTTCGCAGAAATCATCGAACAATCGGTGCGGTACCTCAGCCTGATAGAGGCTACGTTGCTTGACGGTTGGCCCAGCGCAGAAGACAGGGCCGAACCACAACGCCTGGTTGACAGCGCAGCCGATATTTTGCATGCAAATCTCGAAATGACGTTTCCTGATGGCTCTTTCTATACCGCGACTCGAGTTGAGCAACCGATAGCTCACACCTCGTTCACCGATGAAGGTTTTGTACTCACCGCAACGTTCGAACACGACCTAAGCCGTGAGCTCCAAGCCCGTTGCGAAGCGGTGTTCGCTGTGGCAGTACTCGCTGCTATTCCTCTCGGGCAACAAAGATCATTTGAGTCTCTCGAGAGCCAGCGACACAAGTACGAATTGCTCGAAGCATTTGCACGAACCGATTCGTCTGCTGCGCTCGAACTCCTATCGCTTCAAGCGAGTGAACTAGGGTGGAAAGTTTCAGGGTGGCACATCGTCGTGGCTGGCCAACTGAATTCGCTCGAACGAACGCGAAAGCTCTTCGCGACGCTCCGAAGTCTAGAGGTCATCGCATCAGATCTTGTCACTCACGGTGACAGCTTTCTCATTATTCTCACCTATCCATCCACCATAAAACCGCAGCTCGATCTCAGCACCGTGGTCCGTGGCGAGCTCGGAGTTTCCCAACCAATGTATGGCCCGCAGGGCCTTGGGGCCGCTGCCGATGCCGCCCAGCGCCACGCGCTCTTTGCCCGCGAGGCTGGGCTCGCCGTCTCGGTGCAGCAACACAGCATCTCTGATCCTTTACTCTCGCGACTATTCGACCACCCAGAAACGTATGAGCTCTGCAAACGAAGGCTCGCTCCGCTTCTCAGCGAGGGAAAAGAGGAGCTGTTACGGACGCTCTCAGTGCTTCTCGATAACGAGTCAAATGTCGCAGCAAGCGCACGCATTCTGCATATCCATCGAAACACGGTCATGCAACGCATTCAATCCATTGAACGAGCGCTCTCGGTCTCGCTCGAAAAACGCACCGACAAGATGATGCTGCGTTGCGCTATTCTCGGGCTCAGTTTCGACCCGAATCAGTAGGCTGAGCAACCGCAGTAAAGGCACATCAGCCCAGCCGCTCATCGCTTTCGCCACTCCAGTTGTTCGCTAGGCAGACGGCGTAGGCTTGATGACATGACCCTTGATCCCTCACCCGCGCTCCTCACTTCCCTCACCGTCATCGCCGAGGCCGCGGCACGCGAAGCCGCCGCCGAGATCATGCGACTCAAAGCTGAGGGGGTGGGCGTGGCCGACACGAAGAGCTCTAACGTCGATATCGTGACCGAGGCCGATCGCTTAGCCGAGCAGATGATCGTCGACGCGATCCGCCGTGAACGGCCAAACGACGGGGTGTTTGCCGAAGAGGGTCACGCGCACGAGTCGACGACCGGCATCACCTGGGTGATCGACCCGATCGACGGCACAGTCAATTATTTGTACGGGATCGGGGCCTTTTGCGTGAGCATCGCGGCAACGGTTGCAGACGAGTACGCCTATGAAGACGGCCGTCGGGCTGTCGCTGCCGTGGTGTTTAACCCGACGACGGGCGAGATGTTTCGTGCGAGCGAGGGCGGTGGGGCAACGCTCAACGGCCAGGCGATCGGTGTTTCGAAGCCCGAGACGCTCGCGGCCTCGCTCATCGCGACCGGCTTTGGCTACACGTCTGAGCGGCGCACGATGCAGGCCGCGGCGCTCAGCGCCCTCATCGCCCACGTGCGCGACATTCGCCGCATCGGCAGCGCCGCCTACGACCTGTGCCTCGTCGCAAAGGGCAGCCTCGACGGCTACTACGAGATCGGTATTCAGCCTTGGGACTGGGCCGCTGCAGCCCTCGTCGCAACCGAGGCCGGCGCCCTCACCCGCGGCATCACCCCTCAGACTCCAGCGGGCACGACGCTCTTCATCGCGGGCGCGCCCGAAACTGTCGAGCGCCTGCAGGGCAAGCTCGCGGGCCACGTGCCAACCCAGCTCTAGCGGCGGATCGGGCCAAGCCCTCCCCCGCTCACGAACGCCGGGCAGCAAACCGCGCTGCCACATACAGCAGAGGGGCCGCGATCTTTCGACCGCGGCCCCTCGCCATATCGGGTATTCCTCTCGTTAGCTCAGCAGCGACTCGATTGGGCCGCGCGCAAAGAAGACGACGAAGCCGAGCGCGACGATCCACAGCAGCCAGTGAACCTTCTTGGCCTTGCCCGCGAGCACCTGCACGAAGACCCACGAGACGAAGCCCGCACCGATGCCGTTGGCGATCGAGTACGTCATCGGCATGACGGTAATCGTGAGGAAGACCGGCAGGAGCACGGCAAAGTCACTGAAGTCGATGTGCTTGATCTGTGCCATCATGAGCGCACCAACGATCACGAGCGCCGCGGCCGCGACCTCGGTGGGAACGATGCCGGTGAGCGGGGTCAGGAACATCGCGGCGATGAACATGAGGCCCGTGATGATGTTGGCGAAGCCGGTGCGTGCACCCTCGCCGATACCTGCGCCCGATTCAACGAAGACCGTGTTTGACGACGACGAGGTGAAACCACCGGCCACAGCGCCAACACCCTCGACCACGAGGGCCGACTTGAGGCGCGGGAAGTTGCCCTTTTCATCGGCGAGACCAGCCTCGCGTGAGAGGCCTGTGAAGGTGCCCATGGCGTCGAAGAAGTTCGTGAAGAGCAGGGTGAAGACGAGCATGATGACCGTGATCACCCCAACCTTGCCGAAGTCAAAGCTGACGGCGCCGATGAGGCTCAGGTCAGGAACACTGAACGGTGATCCTGAGAGCGAAGGAATCGTGAGCCCCCAGCCGCCGGGGTTCTCCTGTGCCGAGCCGAGGTGCCAGATGGCCTCGACGATCACGGCGAGCACGGTTCCGGTGAGCAGGCCGATGAGCAGGCCGCCCTTGACCTTGCGTGCAACGAGCACGCCCGTAATGAGCAGCGTAATGACGAAGAGCAGGGTCGGAATGGTCGCGACCGAACCACCGATGCCGAGCCCGACGGGAGGCGAGTTCTGGGTGGTTGAGGTGACAAAGCCCGAGTTCACGAAGCCGATGAAGGCGATGAAGAGGCCGATACCAACGGTGATCGCGAGTTTCAGCTCGACGGGCACCGCGTTAAAGATCATGCGACGAAGGCCAGTGACGGCGAGCAGCACAATAAGCGCACCGTTGATCATGACGATGGCCATGGCCTCAGGCCAGGTCACCTGCCCCACGACCGAGAATGCGAGGAAGGCGTTGATGCCGAGACCCGCGGCAAAGCCGAAGGGCAGGCGGCTGACAACGCCGAAGAGAATGGTCATAACGCCAGCGGTCAGAGCGGTGACCGCGCCAACCTGATCAAAGGCAAGTTCGTTACCAGCCACGTCAGGCTTGCCCGAGAGAATAATCGGGTTCAGGACAACGATGTAGGCCATGGTCACGAAGGTGACAAGGCCGCCGCGAACCTCAGAGCCGAAGCTTGATCCGCGTGCAGAAATTTCAAAATACCGGTCGATTCGACCCTTAAGCCCCCCAGGGGTATTACTGTCTGGTGTTGCAACGTTTGGCTGCGTCACGCTCGTCCCTCTCGCATATACTGCCCGGGCGCAAGGTTTTGCGCCACATCACAGGTTACGAGAATAGCACTCACCGGGCCAGATACTAGACACAGAGCCATTCAACGATGAAGCCCGGTCACGCTGAGTAGCGAACCGGGCTTCATCGTGGGGCACTGCCCCGAGACGGATGGTCGATTTATGAGACGCCGAGCAGGTCGATCACGAAGATGAGCGTCTTGCCTGCGAGAGGGTGCATACCGCGTTCGCCGTATGCCTGCGCCGGGGGGACCACGAGCTTGCGGCGGCCACCGATCTTCATGCCGGGAATGCCCACCTGCCAGCCCTGAATGAGGGCGCTCAGGGGAAAGTCGATTGACTCGCCACGGCTCCACGACGAGTCGAACTCTTCGCCCGAGTCGTACTCAACGCCGAGGTAGTGCACCTTGACCTTCGATGAGGCCTTGGCTTCTTCGCCCGTGCCAACAACGAGATCTTCAATCACGATTTCGGTGGGGGCTGGGCCCTCAGGAAATTCGATCTCTGGTTTGGTGAGTGCTGATTCTGTCATACCTCTATTGTGACCCGATTGGTGAGACTCGCCCACCCCTGTTCGCTGATAGGAAAAGCCTGAATCGTTGTAAGGAATCGCACAAGCCACGACCTCACCATTTCGGGTAACCTAGAAGCGATGAAACTTGCACATATTCACACTGGTTCAGACGATTTCTTCGAGCTTGCCGTCGTAGTGGGTGAACGATTCGCCCCGATGTCGGCGTTGGATATGCCTTACAAAGATCTGCAGCAACTCATCGAAGCTGGCCCCGAAGCGCGCACTGAGGTTGAACGCGCCGCAGCAGCGCTCGCTCCTGATGCTTGGTCGCAGGTAACCGAGGCTAAGCTCGCCCCCGCCGTCATGCGCCCACCCATCACTCTCGCGGTCGGCCTCAACTACGATGAGCACGCGAGTGAGCTCAGCCTCGATAACGATGCTGGCCCCGTTCTCTTCACCCTCTTCCCAAACTCGCTCGCCGCACACGATGGCGACGTGGTGATCAACCCCGACATCAGCGTCGAGATTGACTACGAGGCCGAGCTCGGTGTGATCATCGGCAAGCCTGCCCGCGACGTAACCCCCGAAGAGGCCCTCGACTACGTCTTCGGCTACACCGCCATCAATGACATCACCGCCCGCGACATCCAGTTTCGCGAGCCACAGTGGTCGCGTTGCAAGTCGTTTGACGGCTTCACGCCCGTCGGCCCGTTCGTCGTCACGACCGACGAGATTCCAGACCCGCAAACTCTCGCGATTACCTGCGACGTCGACGATCTTCGCGTTCAAGACTCAACCACCGAGTTCATGATTCGCACCGTTGCCCAGCTCATCTCAACGATTTCTGAGGGAGCAACGCTCATGCCCGGAACGCTCATCTCGACGGGTTCGCCAGGCGGTGCGGGCCGTTCACGCAAACCACCGCTCTACTTGAAGCCGGGCATGGACGTCACGGTCACGATCGAAAAGATCGGCGCGCTCACCTCGCATATCGTCGAGTAGCGCCCTTCGCCTAGCCGGCGTTGCCGTGCTAAACGAGGCGGGCGGATCGCGGCAGTACCTGCCCGCGACAAGCTCCAGCCCTAAGCCCCGCCCTCCTCTTTCCCGAGGGGCGGGGCTTTCGTGTTGGTGCAGGTTTACCTCCCGCCCCGACCCGTGACTTGCATCGGGAGCACACGAACTATTGCCTGATTTTTCACTATTTTCACCCGGTTTCAGGGCTTTGAGGCCATAAAATCAGGCAATAGTTATTGGGGTGGGCTTCGGCCTCAGACTCGGTTGAACCGTGCGCACATACAACTGCTCCCCGGGAGCTAGCGACTACGATAGTCGCCAGCTCCCGGGGAGCAGTTCAGCCCTCACGAGGGCGAGCATGTTGCGTCGCGCCTGGGCGTCGCCTACTTCTTGTCGAAGCCAGCAGCACCGGTCAGGTGACCCGGCTCAAGCAGGCGGTCGAGCTGTGCCTCGTCGAGCAGGCCCTTCGCGAGCACGAGGTCGCGAATGTTGCCGTTCGTTGCGAGTGCCTCTTTCGCGAGTTTCGCCGACTCGGTGTAGCCGAGCACAGGAGCGAGAGCCGTGATCACGGTGACCGAGCGGGCCATCATGTCGTCGATGCGGTCTTCGTTCGCGGTGATGCCGTCGACGCAGTTCACGCGGAAGGTACGGCAAGCACGCTCAAGCCAGGTGATCGACTGGAAGAGTGAGTGTGCGATGACGGGCTCGAAAGCGTTGAGCTGCAGCTGGCCCGCTTCGACCGCCATCGTGACGGTGACGTCGGCGCCGGCGACTGAGTATGCGACCTGGGTCACGGCCTCAGGAATAACCGGGTTGACCTTGCCTGGCATGATCGATGAGCCTGCTTGGCGTGCCGGCAGGTTAATCTCACCGAAGCCAGCCTGGGGCCCCGATGAGAGCAGGCGCAGGTCGTTTGAGATCTTCGAGAGCTTCATCGCGGTGCGCTTGAGCGCGCCCGAGAAGGTGATGAAGACGCCGGTGTCAGAGGTCGACTCAATGAGGTCGCCATCGTTCGTGAGCTCAACGCCCGTGATGTCGCGCAGGTGGCGGATCACGGCGTCGCGGTACCCGGGGTCTGCGTTCAGGCCCGTACCGATCGCGGTTGCACCGATGTTGACTTCGTGGAGCAGCTGCACGGCTTCGCTGATGCGCTCAATGTCTTCGCGCAGCGTAACGGCGAAAGCGTTGAACTCCTGGCCGAGGGTCATGGGAATCGCGTCTTGCATCTGCGTGCGACCGACCTTGACGATGTGAGCGAACTCTTTCGACTTCATTTCGAACGAGTCTGAGAGCAGTGAGATCTCTTCGAGCAGGGCGCGAATCGAGAAGTCGAGGGCAATCTTGATTGCGGTGGGGTAGGTGTCGTTGGTCGACTGGCCCTTGTTCGTGTGGTCGTTCGGGTGAATCTGCGAGTAGTCGCCCTTCGCCCAGCCGCCGAGCTCGAGTGCACGGTTCGTGACGACCTCGTTCACGTTCATGTTTGACGAGGTGCCAGCACCACCCTGAATCACGCCAACGACGAACTCATCAATGAGTGCGCCGTTCTTGATCTCTTCGCAGGCCTGGTCAATGAGGTTCGAACGGTGTGCGTCGAGCACGCCGATCTCGAGATTGGCGCGGGCCGCTGCCTGCTTCACGCAGGCGAAGGCGCGAATGAAGGCTGGGTACACCGAAATCGGGCGAAGCGTGATCGGAAAGTTCTCGTGCGCACGAGCGGTGTGCACACCCCAATATGCGTCTGCCGGAATTTCCACGCTACCGAGCGAGTCGGTCTCGGTGCGTGTTTGCATTGCAACGTTTTCGGTCACTTTTAACAGCTCTCCATTTACTTTGACGTGTTGTGACAACCTCTGTCACTGAACACATCAACCATACTCCCCGAACGTGAGAAAACCGTTACATTTTGCCGCCCATGTCGAGAAGCCTCATGATGCGCTTTTCGATGGGCGGGTGGGTCTGAAACAGCGACTGCATCGTGCTTGGTTTGAGCGGGTTCGCGATCCACAAATGTGCCATGCTCGAACTCTGTTTTTGCAGCGGTTGCCCGTATGTCGAGAGCTTGTGCAGGGCACTCGCGAGCGCCTCTGGGTGTCTCGTCGTGAGCGCGCCGGTCGCATCGGCGAGGTACTCGCGCTGGCGCGAGACGGCGAGCTGCACGAGCCCCGCGATGAGGGGTGCGATAAGCATCGCGATGAGCCCAAACACGAACACAATGGGGTTCTGGTTGTTGTTATTGCGTGAGAAAAACGCCATGCGCATGAACACGTCGGCGAGCATGCCAATCGCGACAACGAGCCCGTACACGATCATCGAGACGCGAATGTCGTAGTTGCGCACGTGACCGAGTTCGTGCGCCATGACTCCCTCAAGCTCTGCGTCGTTCATCATTTCGAGCAATCCCGTGGTCGCCGCGACGATCGCGTGCTCGGGGTCGCGCCCGGTCGCGAAGGCGTTGGGAGCGGGGTCGTGAACGATGTAGACCTCGGGCATCGGGGTGCCCGTCGCGATCGAAAGGTTTTCGACGATGCGGTACAGCCTTGGGTTATCGACTTCTTCGATTTTCACGGCCCCCGCCATCGAGACGGCCTGCTTGGAAGCGGTGAAGTACTGAATGAGGGCATACCCAAGCGCAAACACCATGGTAAACACCACGATGGTCATGTCGTTGTAGATCGTTGCGGCAAGCCACCCCAACCCACCGACGAGCGCGAAAAAGCTCAGAATGATGAGAAAGGAGTTGATCTTGTTGCGACGAATCGCCGAATACATAGGCGCCTAGAATTCGATGCGCGGCGGCTCCGAGATGGCCGCCACGTTCTCAACCTCAAAGAACTCACGCTCGGTGAAGCCCATCATGCGGGCGAAGAGGTTGTTCGGGAAGGTCTGAATCTTGATGTTCAGCTCGCGCACGCCGCCGTTGTAGAAGCGGCGCGCAGCCTGAATCTTGTTTTCAGTGTCAACGAGTTGGCTCTGCAGCTCGAGAAAGTTCTGGCTCGCCTGCAGCTGCGGGTATGCCTCGGCAACCGCAAAGATCGACTTCAGCGCCTGCTGCATGTGGTTCTCGGCCGCGGCGGCCTCGACCGGTCCCTGAGCCGAGACGGTTTCTGCCCTGGCTCTCGTAACCTGCTCAAACACCTCTTTCTCGTGCGAGGCGTAACCCTTCACCGTCTCAACGAGGCCGGGAATCAGGTCGGCTCGGCGCTTCAGTTGCACCGTAATGTCGCTCCACGCCTCTTCGACGCGGTTGCGCAGCTTGACGAGGGAGTTGTACGTTGCAGCAACGTACAGCCCCAGCACGACGACAAGCCCAAGAACAATGAGCAGTACCAATGAGGTGTCCATGCGCCCATTGTAAGGCTTCGGGCCTCATTTTCATCTGGTTCTCGCTGTGAGTTAGGCCCCAAGCACCCGGTCAAGATAGGGGTTTACAAAGATTCGATGCGGATCGAGCCGGTCACGCACGGCCGCAAACTCACCAAATCTCGGGTACTGATCGGCAAAGTAGGCCGAGTCGAGCGAGTGCATCTTGCCCCAGTGGGGCCTGCCTCCATACGAGCGCATGATCGCCTGCACCTCTGCGAAGTACAGGCGGTGATCCTCTTTGTAGAAACGGTGAACGGCGATATAGCCGCTCTCGCGCCCGCTCGCGGTCGAGAGCATCAGGGAGTCAGAGGCTGCGTTGCGCACCTCAATCGGGAACGAGATGTTGAGCCGCTTGCGGGAAATCATGTGCTCGATGTCGCGCACAGCGTGCGGCACGGCCTCGAGCGGAACCGAGAACTCCGACTCGCGAAAGCGCACCCGCCGGTTCGTAATGAACACCCGGTACGAGCGGTCGGTGTAGTCACGCACCGATGAAACACCGTTGATGAGCCTATTGATCGTGGGAATCGACCTTGGCACAACCCGTTCGACGTTGACCACTGCCTCGAGCAACGTGTTATTCACGAATTCCTCATCGAGCCAACGCGCAAAGGCGCTCGGTGCGCTGATGCCCGCGCTCTCTGGCAAGCGGGTGTTGAACTTCGTGCGCACCGTGTCGGTGTGCGGAAACCAGAAGAACTCGAAGTGGTCGGTGCTGCGCGCAAGCTCGTCGTAGTTGTCGAGCACCTCTCGCAGCTGGGCGGTTCCCTCCTGCGCGCGAAGCAAAAAACTCGGCACGCACTGCAGCGTGATCGTCACGATCACTCCGAGAGCGCCGAGACTCAGCGCCGCTGCGTCGAGCAGGTCACGGTCACTCTCGTCAATCTCGAGCACCTCGCCCTCCCCCGTCACCAGCGTGAGCCCGACAATCGCGGTCGCAAGACCCCCGAGGCCGAGGCCCGTGCCGTGGGTTCCGGTCTGCGTGGCGCCACTGATCGTTTGCCGATCGATGTCGCCCATGTTCGCGAGTGCGAGGCCAAGCGGATCGAGAATGCCAGGCAGCTCCCACAGGTGCGTACCAGCCCACAACGTCACTCTGCCCCGCCCTGCATCGGCGCTCACGAGACCGCGCAGGTTGCTCATATCGATGCGGATCCCGTCGGTCGCCCCGATTGCCGTAAACGAGTGCGATGCGCCGATCGGCTTCACCCCGTGCCCCGTCTCGGCGGCTCGCCGCACCGCGAGCTGAACCTGTTCGACCGTTTTCGGTGCGATCGAGAGTGCGGGCGTGCACCGCTCTGTGCGTGCCCAGTTGCGCCACGTTGCGCTCATGAGAAGACCTTTCCCTCGCCTCGATAGGTTGGCACCTCACCAACCTTCTCGTCCTGTGAAACGAGTGCGACCTGAGCGACATGCTCCATCACCTCGCCAGACTTTGCGTGCCGCATCCACACGCGGTCACCGACCCCGAGCGTCGCCGCGTTGGCGCCGAGGAGCGGCGTCTGTACCTCGCCTGCACCCTCGCGGCCCGCAAAACTGAGCCCCCGTGGCCAGACGGGCTGAGGCAGCCTATCGGGTCCAGCGACCCCCGAAGCGATCCACCCGCCTGCAAAGACCGTCGCGGTCTCTGGAGTCGCCTTGCGCACGACGTCGAGCGCGTAGCCGACGGCCGGCGCCGGGGTGAAATGCTGATAGTGATCAAAAATGTGCGGCCCGTACAGCCCGCTTCCCGCGGCGACCTCGGTGATCGCGGGTTCAGAGACGGTGCGCTCGACCGATCCTGTGCCACCACCGTTCACGAACTCAAGCCCGGCGATCTCGCGCACGAGACCGATCGCTCGCGCTCGTCGCTCGCGCAGCTCGTCGGCACTCTTGGCCTGAATCACGCGCATCGCGGTTCCCATGAGGGGATTGCCCTTCGGCGCGTTCTGCACGCCTGCGATCTGTGCCTCGTATGACATGACAGCGACAAGCGTGAAGCCCGGCCTCGCGGCCACGGTCTCGGCGAGCGAGCGTAGTTCTTCGGGCTCATGTACCGGCGAGCGAAAGACCCCGACGTTGCCGAGCAGTGGGTGCCGCCATGACGAGTCGAAGTCGAGGCAGACGCGAATCGATTGACGCCCCGCCGCCGGCACGACAGAGTCGATGAGGTCGAGCTGCTCGACCGAATCAATCATGATCGTGACTCGTCTCGCTGCTCGCTCATCGGCAGCAAGCGCCGCGATGGCCGCGCGATCGGCCGTCGGGTAGGCCACGAGCACGTCGTCAATCGTCGCCGACAGCCACACCGCCTCTGCGAGCGAGTACGCGAGCACCCCTCGATATCCGGGCAACTGCAGGACGGTCTCGAGCACCTCGCGAACGCGGATCGACTTCGATGCCACCCGAATCGGCAACCCACCGGCCCGCCGCAAGAGGTCGTGCGCATTGTGCGTGAGCGCGTCGAGCTGGATCGCGACGAGTGGGGCCGAGAACTCCCGAGTGGCATCGTTCATGCCACCCCAGTAGCCGTCAGGGTTCAGTCGCCAGGGTTCTGCGTATGCCCGGTCACGCAACTTTGCGTCGTCGAGAGAGAAGACCATGGCCTGATTCTAGGCGACAACCTCCCGCGCGAGCACAAAGCGCACCCCTTTTGGCGTTTCTCACGAAAACCGGCAGCAAGAAGTGGTTGAAGAGCCCTTCGGCTCACAACGACTCAAACGCCGCAGAATGCGCGTTTACTGATCGAGCCGCAGAGAGACGACATCGCCCGTCTGATCATCAACTGTCACGTGCACGGTTGTTCCCGGCTCAGACAAAGCCCCTTCGAGCCATACCGTCTTCGGTGTGGTCGGCTCTGACTCGGCAGCATTGAATCCAGATGACGTTCCAAATGCCCAACCCGCAACAAAAGTAACCGCCGCTACGACTGCCGCCACGACCAACGCTCTCGGTTTGATCCGCTGTGTTTCTTGCATCGATATACCCGCTTCCAGAGCAAGCCCGTTTCGCTACCTCGCGAACGCTCACGCGCCTCGCTCATATGTTTGAATGTAGCCACGACCACCGACACCGACAAGGGTCGGTTACGAACGATAAAAATGCCAAGGGGTACCGGTCTTACCCGCACCGTTTCTGGTACCCCCAGTCGGACTCGAACCGACACTGAAAAGATTTTAAGTCTTCCGCCTCTGCCAATTGGGCTATGGGGGCGCATGCGCTCAGTCAATTCTAGAGTGTTCACGACCTTCGCCGCTGAACGGCGTGCCGTGGGTACAGCAAAGGCCCCGGGTAGGGCAGTACCCGGGGCCTTACGCTCCGACGAGTGCGTCGGAAGTTGCTGGTGGCGCTCGCCCTACCCCGCCTAGCGTGCAGGGATCATGGCTCGCGCCAGGCGGTTACGCCGAGAGGCGATCGCGCAGTGAGTCGAGCTGGCCCTGCAGCGCAGCTGGCAGGCGATCACCGAACTGAGCAAAGTACTCGTCGGTGAGGCCGCACTCTTCGAGCCACGACGCGGGGTCAACGGCAAAGAGCTTCTCGAGCTGCTCGCCGGTCACGTCGGTGCCCTCAAGCTTCAGCTCATCATCGGCAGGAACGCGGCCGATTGCGACCTCGCGGCCCTCAACTTCGCCCTCGACGCGGCGCATCGCCCAGTCGAGCACGCGCGAGTTATCGCCGAAGCCTGGCCACAGGAAGCTGCCGTCTTCGTCGCGACGGAACCAGTTGACCTGGAAGATCTTCGGTGCCTTGTCGCCGAGCTTCTCGCCCATCTCGAGCCAGTGGCCCCAGTAATCGGCCATGTTGTAGCCGCAGAAGGGCAGCATCGCGAAGGGATCGCGGCGAAGCTCGCCCACGTTGCCCTCCTGAGCCGCGGTCTTCTCTGACGAGATGGTCGCGCCCATAAAGACGCCGTGCTCCCACGAGAGCGACTGAGCGACGAGCGGCACGTTGGTCGCACGACGTCCACCGAAGAGGATCGCGTCGATGGGCACGCCATCCTGCTCGAACCAGTCATCTGCGAGGGTCGGGGTCTGCTGAATCGGCACCGTGAAGCGCGAGTTCGGATGAGCAGCGGGACTCTCTGCGTCTGGGGTCCAGTCGTTGCCGAGCCAGTCGATGAGGTGATCGGGAACCTCGTCGGTCTTGCCCTCCCACCACACGTCACCCTCGTCGGTCAGTGCGACGTTCGTGAAGATCGTGTGGCCCCAGAGGGTTTCCATTGCCACGGGGTTCGTCGACTCACCGGTTCCGGGAGCAACGCCAAAGAAGCCTGCCTCGGGGTTGATCGCGTACAGGCGGCCGTCTTTACCGGGGCGAAGCCATGAGATATCGTCGCCGATCGTCTCGACCTTCCAGCCAGGAATCGTGGGCTGCAGCATCGCAAGGTTCGTCTTGCCACACGCCGAGGGGAACGCTGCGGTGAGGTGGTACGCCTTACCCGAAGCCTCGTTCGTGAGCTTCAGCAGCAACATGTGTTCTGCCATCCAGCCCTCGCTACGCCCCATGACGCTGGCGATGCGAAGCGCGAAGCACTTCTTCGAGAGGAGTGCGTTGCCGCCGTAGCCCGAGCCGTATGACCAGACCTCGAGGGTCTCTGGGAAGTGCGTGATGTACTTCGTGTCGTTGCACGGCCACATGACGTCTTCTTCGCCCTCTTCGAGGGGCGCGCCGACCGAGTGCACGGTGCGAACCCACTCGCTACCAGGGGTGATGCCGTCGAGAGCGTCCTGGCCCATGCGGGTCATGATGCGCATGTTGAGCACGGCGTATGGCGAATCAGTGAGCTGAATGCCGAGCTGCGAGATTGCACCACCGACGGGGCCCATCGAGAAAGGCACAACATACATCGTGCGGCCCCGCATCGACCCGTCGAAGAAGGGCTTGAGCTCTGCCTTCATCTCAGCGGGAGCGCGCCAGTTGTTCGTGGGACCTGCATCGGCCTCGTTCTCTGAGCAGATGAAGGTGCGGTCTTCAACACGCGCCACGTCTGCCGGATGTGAGCGCGCAAGGAAGCTCCCCGGGCGCAAGTCTTTGTTGAGGGGAATCAGCGTTCCCGCATCGACCATCTCTTGCGCGATGCGATCCCACTCGGTCTGCGAACCGTCGCACCATTCGATGCGAGCCGGCTCGGTCTGCTCAGCGACCTCAGTCACCCACTTCAGAATTTCAGGATTGGTCGTGGTAGCGTGCTCTGCAACAAGCTCAGCAATGCTCATATAGATACTGGTTCCTCTGCCCATGAACTGTATTCGTGATTAGTTCCGGATCAAACATCGTGTGAAATCCGGGTGAACATTTCAATATTCTCAGACCGATACTGGCAAACCCCGCAAAATCGGTTGTCAATTTTTGCAGAATTTGCTTTATAGTAAAAATATGACTCCTACGAGCGCACTCCAAGACGCTTTTGGCGATTCCAATCACCTCATCAGAGGAAAACGCATTCGCTTTTACCGAACGCGAGCGGGCCTCACGCTCGAGCAGCTCGGCGCCAAAGTCGGCGTCGGCCCCAGCCAACTCTCGCTCATCGAGAACGGTCGACGCGAACCAAAACTCTCGCTCCTCGAAGCCATCGCACGTGAGCTCGACACCACGCTCGCCGCCTTGCTCAGCGACGAAGCACCCGATCGCCGCAGCGCATTCGAGATCGAACTCGAACGCGCCCAGCAGGGTGTGCACTACACCGCCCTCGGCCTGCCCGAGATCAGAAACGTACGCGGGCTCACCGATGAAACCCTCGAGTCGCTCGTTGGGCTACACCGCGAACTGCTCAGGCGTGCGCGGGCTGCCAGCGCAACGCCAGAGGAGGCGCGACGGGCGAACACCTCGATCCGCCACTTCATGCGTGAAAAAAACAATTATTTGCCAGAAATCGAAACACTCGCGACCGATCTCATGGCCTCGGTCGGCCACGTGAGCGGCGCCGTCACCCACCGCACCGTAGCCGTGCTTGCCGAGTCACTCGGGTTTACACTCATCTTCGTCGATGACCTGCCATCGAACACGCGCAGCATCACCGACCTCGAAAACGGACGCATCTACCTTCCGCCGGCCTCGATTCCCGGCGGCCACGGCCTGCGCGCCCTCGCATTTCAGGCGATGGCACACCGCGTGCTCGGACACAACCCTCCAGCAAGCTACGCCGAGTTTCTCGAACAGCGGCTACAAATCAACTACTTCGCCTCTGCCTGCCTCATGCCGGAAGCCGCGACCGCGACCTTCTTGCAAAACGCAAAGGCCGACCGTAACCTCGCGATTGAAGACCTGCGCGACGCTTTCGGTGTCACGCACGAGGCTGCCGCACACCGCTTCACGAACCTCGCCACAAAGCACCTCGACCTGCAGGTGCACTTCTATCGCGCGGACGCGCACGGAGCGCTACTGCGCGGCTACGAAAACAACGACCTTCCCTACCCCGTCGACGCGAGCGGATCGCTCGAGGGGCAAGTCGTGTGCCGCTACTGGGCCGGCCGAACGGGCTTCAAACGCCGCAACCGCACGAGCGAGTTCTACCAGTACACTGACACCCCCGAGGGCACCTACTGGGAGACGAGCCAGATTGGCGACCTCGGCAACTCGGGCGCCTTCTCGATCACCTGTGGCGTGAAGTTTGACGACGCAAAGTGGTTTCGCGGGCGCGACACTCACGTGCGCACCGTCTCAACCTGCCCCGACGAGAACTGCTGCCGCAAGCCGAGCGACGCCCTCGCCGAGCGCTGGGAAGGATCGGCGTGGCCGAGCGCGCGCATGCACGCGCACATTCTCTCCCCTCTTCCCACCGGGTCGTTTCCGGGCGTTGATGACACCGAGATGTACGAGTTTCTCTCGGCGCACGCGCCTGAGCTGTAGCGGGGTCGCCGCGTTAGGCGGCGTGCGTGCGGGCACGGGTGCCGGGCTGGCGTGCCGGCCTCGGGTGCCAGGCTGCCCAGGCTTGCGTGCGGGCCTCGGGTGCTGGGCCGATCCGCCGAAAATTTCGTTTACTTGACGAAAAGCAGGGTGTAATCGCCAAAACACCCTGCTTTTCGTCAAGTAGACTGCGAAAGGCCGCGCAAAGCCACCCAAACGCACGAACGCCCCCAGAGCCAAAGCTCGAGGGGCGTTCGGTAGGCCGGTGAGGCGCTAGTCAGCCTTGGGACGTGACGCGAACTCTTCGAAGATCGCGCGCGGCTCAAGAGACGCCTCGATGTTCACGATGTCGCGGCCCAGGAAGAAGTGGCCAACCCAACCGCCGAACACGCGCCACTTGCGTTCCCAAGTGGGAATAGCGAGGCCGTGGTAGAAGCGGTGCGCGAGCCAAGCGATGTAGCCGCGAAGCGCGAACTTGCCCGACTGGAACACGCCGGTGTTCATGCCGAGGCCTGCGACAGCGCCCTGGTTCTTGTGGTTGTACTCGGCAGGTGCTTCGCCGCGCAGTACAGCAACGATGTTCTTCGCAAGCAGTCGACCTTGGCGCACAGCGTGCTGCGCGTTTGGCACGCAGAATCCGCCAGGGCCAGGGGTCGACGAGATGTCGGGGGTCTGCGAGGTGTCGCCAGCAGTCCATGCGCCTTCAACAACCTTGCCGTCTTCGGTCGTGATCTGCAGCGTGGGGCTGCCGATGACGTGGCCGCGAGGTCCAATAGGCAGGTCGGTGCCGCGCAGGAATGGCCGGGGCATAACGCCCGCAGTCCAGACGATGAGGTCTGACTCGTACTTCTCGCCCGTCGAGAGCTCGATGTTACCGTCGGCTGCCGACGAGAGCTGCGTGTCAAGGTGAATCGTCACGCCGCGACGGGTCTGGTCTTTGACCACCCAGTCTGCGGTACCTTGCGAGACCTCGGGCATGATGCGGCCCATAGCCTCAACGAGGTGGAAAGCCGTCTCGTCGAAGGTGATCTCGGGGTAACGGCGCAGGAGGTTCGTTGCGAACGAGCGCAGCTCGGCAACAGACTCGATGCCGGCGAAGCCGCCGCCAACGACCGTCACGGTGAGCAGGCGTGCGCGCTCCGGTGAGCCCTTCGGCAGCAGTGCGGCGCGCTCGAAGTTTCCAACCATGCGATCGCGAATGGCCATGGCCTCTTCGATGGTCTTCATGCCAATGGCATTCTCGGCGATGCCTGGAATCGGGAAGGTGCGCGAAACCGAACCGGTCGAGATGACGATCTGGTCATACTCGAACTCGTAGGGCTCGCCAGCGTTCGGGGTGATCGTCGCGGTCTTGGTCGCGTGCGAGATACCGGTGACCTTGCCTGCAATGTTTGCGGTGCGCTTGAGGTGACGACGACGAGCTACGACGGCGTGACGGGGCTCAATCGAGCCTGCTGCAACCTCGGGAAGGAAGGGAAGGTAGGCCATGTACGGCAGCGGGTCAACAATCGTGACCTCAGCTTCGCCCGATCGGAGCCACTTCTCGAGCTTCCACGCAGTGTAGAAACCTGCGTAACCACCACCGACGATCAGAATCTTTTTAGCCACGAGGCTATTCTCCTTGCGTGTGATATTCAGAGGGGCGCCCTTCGAAACTTCGTTGAGCGCTGCAGACGTTTGGTATACGCCTAACCCCACTATCCTAAGGCATAACGAGCCCAGATCACGATTTCCTGAGAACGATTCAGCGGCGGATCTTGAGCTGGTTACGCCCCGATCACAGACGCCCGTTGTCTTCGCCCCGGGAATATGATGACGAAACTCGCAGGAATCGCCACGTATCGGTATGACCGACGTGCGATGTCGTTAGAGCACAAGCCCTGAATCGCGAATGGCGAGGTCGCCAATCGGGTTGACGCCGGGGCCTGCAGCGAGCGCATGACCGATGAGCGCGTGGAGGCACTTGACGCGCGTCGGCATGCCGCCAGCGCTCACGCCTTGCACTTCAGGAACCTCGGCGACCTGGTCACGGTCGGCGACGTACGAGGCGTGCGCAGCCTGGTACGCCTCAGCGACCGACTCGTCGCTCGCGAGCAGTTCGTTGTACTCAACCATTTTGCCCTCGGCCTCGAGGCGTGAGGCCGCCTTCACCGCTTCGGGGTGGGTGAGGTAATAGAACGTCGGAAACGGGGTTCCGTCTTCGAGCCTCGGAGCGGTCGCAACGACCGCTGGAGTGCCAGCTGAGTCACGCGCGGCAATGCCGACCACTCCCCTGGCCTGGCGGCCGAGCTGTTCGCTCACGGTGTCAATGTCGGCCTGGGTTGCATCGTCAAGCTGCACGATCGTTCCTTTCGCGCGGTGGCGTTAGCGGGTGGTGAGGAGTTCTTCGGGCTCGGCGGTCGTCGTTCCGGCGCCGAGAACCGAGGCCGCGAACTCGGCTGTCCAGCGGCGCTCGGTCGGGGTGAGCTCCGTGCTCACCGAAAGTTCTTCGTCTTCGGGAATGATCACACCGTCTTCGATTACGGTGAGCTGCACCTCTCCTGGCATCACGTAGAAGAGGCGTTCCCTGGCCTGTGCCCGAATGTACACGGGGTCTTGCCATTTATGTTGTTCTTGCTCGATCTCGTCGAGCGATGCGCGGCGCTGATCGACGCTCTCTTGCAACTGCGCGATTTCACGCTGCTGCTGCAGGTAAGTCGAAAAGCTGGGCGCGAGTACAACCGCAGCGATCAGCACGAGGCTCAAGATGGTGGCGGTGAGGCCACTCATCTTGAGGCTCTGAAACCACAGGCGCATGTCGCCCCGTGAACGGGGTTCACGGGCGACACGCTCCTCGCGCCGACGCTTCACGGTGTCTTAGCCCTGAAAGCGCGGGAACGCTGCGCGGCCTGCGTAGCGTGCCGCATCGCCGAGGTCTTCCTCGATGCGCAGCAGCTGGTTGTACTTCGCTACACGCTCCGAGCGCGCGGGAGCGCCCGTCTTAATCTGGCCGCAGTCGGTCGCAACCGCGAGGTCAGCAATCGTGACGTCTTCAGTCTCGCCTGATCGGTGCGAGAGAATCGCGGTGTAGCCAGAACGCTGTGCGAGCTGCACGGCGTCGAGGGTCTCGGTGAGCGTACCAATCTGGTTCACCTTCACGAGCAACGAGTTCGCAGCACCCTTGGCAATGCCGTCTGCGAGGCGTGCGGGGTTCGTCACGAAGAGGTCGTCTCCAACGAGCTGCACCTTGTCGCCGAGCGCCTCGGTGAGCTTGACCCAGCCTTCCCAGTCGTTCTCGTCGAGGGGATCCTCGATCGACACGAGGGGGTACTTCGCGCAGAGATCGGTGTAGTAGGCGATCATGTCGTCTGAAGAGCGTGACTCGCCCTCGAACTGGTAAGCGCCCTCTGAGAAGAACTCGGTCGATGCGACGTCGAGTGCGAGTGCGACATCGGTGCCGGGCTTGTAGCCAGCACGCTCGATTGCCTGCACGATGAGGTCGAGTGCCGCAGCGTTGTTCGGCAGGTCCGGGGCGAAGCCGCCCTCGTCGCCGAGCGCGGTCGCGAGGCCATTCTCTTGCATGAGTGACTTGAGTGAGTGGTACACCTCAACACCCATGCGAAGGCCCTCTGAGAAGGTCTCGGCGCCGATGGGCACCGCCATGAACTCCTGAATATCAACACCCGTGTCGGCGTGAGCTCCGCCGTTAATGATGTTCATGAGCGGCACGGGAAGCGTGCACGCGGTAGGGCCACCGATGTAGCGGTAGAGAGGCAGACCTGCCGAATCGGCTGCGGCATGTGCGACCGCGAGGCTCACGCCAAGAATCGAGTTTGCGCCAGTCTCGCTCTTGTTCTCGGTTCCGTCGGCGGCGATGAGTGCCGCGTCAACGAGACGCTGATCGTCGGCAGCAATATCGTCTACTGCGGGGCCGAGCACGGTGTGAACCGCATCGACAGCCTTTTGCACGCCCTTGCCGAGGTAGCGACCCTTGTCGCCGTCCCTCAGCTCGTATGCCTCGAAAGCGCCGGTGGAGGCGCCTGAGGGAACCGCTGCGCGGCTCACTGCTCCGTCGCTGAGCGCGACCTCAACCTCAACGGTCGGGTTGCCTCGCGAGTCAAGAATTTCTCGTGCAATGACTGCATCGATATATGCCACCATGAACTCCTCGTAAATTACATCGGGGTTGAACGCCCTGGGCGCCAATAATTACTCTACCGTGACGGCGTTAGCGATCACCCTGTGAACGAACATCGAGATCGTTCGCGCTCAGGGTGTCGGGGCGCACGTTTGCGAACTCGTGAAAGCCTTCTCCGGCGATTCGATCAAGCATGGCCTTCATGTTTTTCACACGCTTTTCAAGGCGCACACGGTGCCCCTTGGCGACGAGCTCTCGTTTAATGCTCATGAGCTGCGCCTTCGGCACATCGGTGTCGTAGACGAGCGCGATCGAGGCTGGCCCAGCATTCTCAGGAAGCTCGATGAGATCAACGACACGTTCGAAGCCGATCGAGAAGCCGACCGCGGGCACGTCTTGCCCGAGGAACCGGCCGACCATGCCGTCATAGCGACCGCCACCACCAACCGAGCTCCCCGAAGCCGGGTGGGCGACCTCAAAAATCGTGCCCGTGTAGTAGCCCATGCCGCGCACGAGCGTGGGATCGAAGCGCAGGGTCACGTTACTCGGAATCGCGTGCTCCAGAGCCTCGCCCAGATCAACAAGGTTCGTGACGCCCTCGCCGCCGAGACCCTCGGGTAGCGCGGCAACAATCTCTTCACGCGTGAGTGCGATGCCTTCACCGGCGATTTTCGGGGCAACAGCCTCGAGTACCTCACCCATGCGAGCGGCGGCGGTTGCGTCAAGCTCTTCAAGCTCTTCGACAACGCCCGAAGCACCGATCTTGTCGAGCTTATCGATCGTGATGAGCGCACGGTCATGCACCTCGGCCTCAAAGCCACAGTGCGCAAGCAGGCCGAAGAGCACCCGACGGTCGTTCACCCGGATCGTCACGTCGGTGAGGCCGAGCTCGGCAAATGCCTGCGATGAGGCCGTCAACAGCTCGATCTCGGCCATGAGCCCGGGCTCGCCAATGATGTCAATGTCGGCCTGCACAAATTGCCGGTAGCGCCCCTTCTGCGGGCGCTCAGCGCGCCACACTGGCGCGATCTGGATCGAACGAAATACGGGCGGCAGCTGCGCACGGTTCGTCGCGTAGAAACGTGTGAGTGGCACCGTGAGGTCGAAGCGCAGCCCCAGATCGGCAATGCGCTCGACGCCCTCATCGGCGGCCGCATGAAAGTCATCGGCCGTGAGCCCGCGCTTGAGCACCGAGAACGAGAGCTTCTCGTTGTCGCCGCCGAGGCCTGCGTGAAGCCGCGAGTAGTCCTCGAGCATCGGGGCCTCGATCTCGTCGAAGCCGTGGGCGCGGTACACCCCGCGAATAACGCTGAGCGCATGCTCGCGACGCGCCTTATCTTGAGGAAGGAAATCGCGCATGCCACGTGGGGCGTTTACCGTCTTTGCCATGCTCACTATTCTTTCACGAGCGAGCGGGCCGAACAAACCACGCGAGGGTGCTCCGGGCCAATGCTGCCCGGAGCACCCTCGCGCCCACCTTCCTAGTGCTTCACGGGTGGTTCAGCGCCGAAGCCCGTGAGTGAACGCACCTCCATCTCGGCGGCGAGCGCCTTCGATTCGCGCGTCGGGTCGGTGACTGAGCCGATCCACGCCAGTAAGAAGCCGACGGGAATCGAAATGATTCCCGGGTTCTTGAGCGGGAAGATCGCAAAGTCGACCCCGGCTCCGAGCATCGCTGTCTCGTCTCCTGAGACCACCGGCGAGAGGGCGATGAGCCCGACCGCGGTCACGAGGCCGCCAACCATCGACCAGACTGCCCCGCGGGTCGTGAACTTCGACCAGAAGAGCGAGAACAGGATCGTTGGCAGGTTCGCCGAGGCCGCGACAGCGAAGGCGAGCGCGACAAGAAAAGCGATGTTTTGCCCCTGCACGCCAATACCGCCGACGATCGCGAGAGCGCCAATGACCACCGTGGTGACGCGTGCGACCTTCACCTCCTGCTGCGGCGATGCCTGCCCCTTACGCATGACGCTGTTATAAATGTCGTGCGCGAACGAGGCAGATGCGGTGATCGTGAGCCCAGCAACGACCGCGAGGATCGTCGCGAATGCCACTGCCGAAATGAACCCGAGCAAGAGCGGCCCGCCCAGGAACTGTGCGAGGAGCGGAGCAGCGGAGTTTTGCCCGCCCGGTGCTTGGGCGATCGTCTCTGGCCCCACGAAGGCACCGGCCGCAAAGCCAAGCACGAGGGTGAAGAGGTAGAAGATACCGATGAGCCAGATGGCCCACACGACTGAACGTCGCGCCTCTTTCGCCGTGGGCACCGTGTAAAACCGCATGAGCACGTGAGGAAGCCCAGCCGTACCCAAGACGAGTGCGAGCGCGAGTGAGACGAAATCGATCGGGTGCGCACCGTACTGCAGCCCGGGAGCGAGAATCGCATCGCCGTGCTGGTTCTCGGGGTTCACGACCGCGGCTTCAAGGACCGCCGCAAAGTTGAAGCCTTTGAGGGCGAGTACCCAAATCGTCATCGCGCCGGCACCAGCAATGAGCAGCACTGCCTTAATGATCTGTACCCAGGTGGTTCCCTTCATGCCACCGATGAGAACGTAGAGAATCATGACGACGCCCACGACCGCAATGACGAGCGATTGGCCTATCTTGTCGTTGATGCCGAGCAGCAACGAGACGAGCCCGCCAGCGCCAGCCATCTGGGCGAGCAGGTAGAAGAACGAGACCGCGAGAGTCGTAGGCGCTGCCGCCATGCGCACGGGGCGCTGCTTGAGCCGGAACGAGAGCACGTCGGCCATCGTAAACTTCGCGGTGTTGCGCATGAGTTCGGCAACGAGCAGCAGAGCAACAAGCCAGGCGACAAGAAAGCCGATCGAGTACATGAAGCCGTCGAAGCCATTGATCGCGATGGCACCGCAGATGCCAAGAAACGATGCGGCCGAGAGGTAGTCGCCCGCGATCGCGAGGCCGTTTTGGCGCCCGGAGAATGAGCGGCCTCCCGCGTAGAAGTCGGCCGCGCTCTTGTTTGTTCGCCCGGCCCGCACGACGATCACCATGGTGACCGCCACGAAGGCGAGAAAAATGCTGATGTTGAGCACGGGGCTCTGTTCGGTGTTTGAGCCGTTCACGAGATGCATCATGGGGTGACCTCCCACTGTGCCTGCTCGCCCGACTCGATGCTCTCAAGCTGCGCACGAAGCGCCTCCGAGCGGGGATCAAGCTGCCTGTTTGCGAAACGAACGTAGCCCATGGTGATACCGAAGGTGGTCACGAATTGACCGAGGCCAAGCCAGATACCGACGTTCAACCCCCAAAAGGGCTTCGCCATGAAATCGTGAGCGTATGCACCCAAGATCACGAATCCGATAAACCACACCATGAAGGCGAAGGTTAAGGGAAACACGAATCGGCGCAACCGGTGCTTGAGTTCTTGAAACTCCGGTGTTCGTTGGAACTGTTCGTAGTCGATCGGGTGAGCGCCCTTGCTCTCCTGATCAGACGGGTGATATGACATCGAGGCCTCCTTGCCTGTCAGTGCTTTTTGAGGGTGGATCGGGGATCCCGACCCCGCGCTCTACGGCAGCGTCACGACGCGCGTTGGCGGGGCCGAAACGGTGTGCTTGAGCGAGGCAATGAGCTCGTCAACCACCGTCGGGTCTTCGATCGTCGCCGGAACCGTATAGGGCTCACCGTCGACGATCTGACGAATGGTCTTGCGTAGAATCTTGCCCGAGCGGGTTTTCGGCAGTCGTTCGACGACCGTGACATCTCGAAACGATGCGACGGGGCCGATGTGCTCGCGAACGAGCGCGATGAGTTCGGTCGCGAGCTGCTGATCGTCGATGCCCACGCCGTGCTTGACGGTGACGAAGCCCGCTGCGCGCTGGCCTTTGAGCTCGTCGCTCACACCGATAACGGCGCACTCGGCCACGGCACTGTGTTGTGTGAGCACCTCTTCGAGCGAGCCGGTTGAGAGACGGTGGCCAGCAACGTTGATGACGTCGTCGGTGCGGCCCATGACAAACAGGTACCCGTCTTCGTCGTAGTACCCGGCGTCACCGGTCGAGTAGTAGCCTTTGAACGCCGAGAGGTACGAGTCGATGAAACGCTGGCGGCTGCCCCATATCTCGAGCAGGGCTCCCGGGGCGAGTGGCAACCGAATGCCGATATTGCCCTCAACGTTGGGCTCGGTGATGCGTTTGCCGTTTGAGTCGAGAATGTGCACGTCGAAGCCGGGCATGGGTACCGTCGTCGAACCGGCCTTTGCCGGAAGCTCTTCAATGCCGAGCGGGTTGGCGCAAATCATCCAGCCCGTTTCAGTCTGCCACCAGTGATCGACAACCGGAACGCGCAGTCCATCGTTCACCCAGTGCCAGGTCTCGGGATCCATGCGTTCGCCAGCGAGGTAGATCGCCTCGAGCTTCGACATGTCGTAGCGCTTCAGGTGCTCGAGCTCTGGGTCTTCGCGGCGAATCGCGCGCAGTGCTGTTGGCGCCGTCGAGAGCAGCTTCGCCCCGTGCTCTGAGAGCACGCGCCAGAAGGCACCGGGGTCGGGGGTTCCGACGGGCTTGCCCTCGTACAGAATCGTCGTGCCGCCTGCGATGAGTGGCCCGTACACGATAAACGAGTGGCCTACGACCCAGCCCACGTCAGAGGCGGTGAACATGGTGTCGCCAGGCCCAAAGTTGTAAATGTTCTGCATGGCCCACTGCAGGCCGACCGTGTAGCCACCGCTGTCGCGCACGACGCCCTTCGGGCTTCCGGTCGTTCCCGAGGTGTAGAGAATGTAGAGCGGATCTTCTGCACGCATGCTGACCGGCTCGGCAGGGGTGCTCTTCGCTTCGAGCTCTTCCCAGTCATGCCACGATGCGCTGCTGCCAGCGTTGTACTCGGCCGCGGTGCCCGGCACAGCGTCTCGCTGACGCACAATAACCGATTCGACCGAGCAGTCGTCGCCAACGAGTTCGAGCGCCCGAGAGACGAGCGGCAAGTACTCGACGACGCGGCCCGGCTCGAGCCCACCGGCCGTCGTGACGATGACCTTGGGCTTTGCGTCAGCGATACGCACGGCAAGTTCGTTCGCGGCAAAACCACCAAAGACTACCGAGTGGATCGCTCCGATGCGCGCGCACGCCAGCATCGCGATGACCGCCTGAGGCACCATCGGCAGGTAGATGAGCACGCGATCACCCTTCGAAACGCCCTGGTCGCGTAGGACCCCCGCAAAGAGCGCTACGGCATCGCGAAGCTCGCGGTACGTGAAGGTGAGTTTCGTTCCTGTCATCGCTGAGTCGTAAATGAGGGCCGCGTTGTCGCCCCGCCCCGCATCAACGTGGCGGTCGAGCGCGTTCTCTGAGACGTTCAGTTCGCCGCCCGGAAACCAGCGCCACTCATATTCGCCGCGCTCATCGAGGGCACGCGTCGGTTCAGTTTTCCACTGGGCCCGGGTCGCAACGTCAAGCCAGAACCCCTCGGGGTCGTCTTGGCTTCGCTGCCACACGGGCCGATAAGCGGCACCGGGGGTTACGGTGGCGGTGTGCGCGGGTGCTGATGCGATTGACACTGGTTTCTCCTTTGAAATGAGTGAATTCGAGCCTGCCCAAAGAGCATTTGTCTGATAGTAATGACGCGGGTAAGTTGGGAGTACCCTCGAAAGTAGGTAGTCCAATGAAGAACACCCTCGACGCTAAGGCGCTCGAAACGTTGCTGGTGCAGGCGGTGAAAGATTTTGCAGCGGCGACGCAGTTTCCTATCGTTTTTGGTGGGTATCAGATCGGTGGCATCGCAACCGTTTCAGCGGTTGAGGGCAATCGCACCTCGAACCTTGATGGCCTTCGTGTGGCCGCGGAGCGCGGGCTCGGGGGCCGCGCTCTTGTTGAGGCGAGACCGCGTTTCACCACCAACTACGAGCGCTCAATGCACATCACGCACGACTACGACGTGCCCATTCTTTCTGAGGGAATTACCGCCCTCATTGCGGTTCCCGTCGTCGTTGGCGGTGAGGTAAGGGCGGTGCTCTACGGCGGCGCACGCCAGAGAAGCGGCCCAGGGGCATCGCAGCCCGGCACCTCGTTTCTACAAACCACGAGCACCATCGCCCAGCGTTTTTCGCGTGAACTGAGTATTCACGACGAGGTTCAGCTCAGGCTGAAGGCGCAGTTACTTGAGCAGCCGACCGTACCCGGCCCGTTGCTCGAGGGACTCAGACAACACCACGCCGAGTTGCGACGCCTCGCGACCGATGTGCGCGACCGAGCCCTGCGCCAACGTCTTCACGATCTTGAGCAGTCGTTGACAAACCTCGGGGTGACCGCGATGCCTGATTCGACGCCGACTGCTGCGGTGCTCACGGTGCAGCTTTCACCGCGCGAAATCGACGTGCTCACGCAGGTCGCACTCGGCTACTCGAACCTCACGGTCGGCAATGTGCTCGGCCTCACCGAGAGCACGATCAAGAGTTACCTGAAGAGCGCCATGGCAAAGCTCGACGCTTCGAGCAGGCACGAGGCCGTGGCTCAGGCGAGGCAACTCGGCATCATCGTGTGACGCACAGGCGATTCACGCAACGCTCAAGAGGCCGCGTCGGGCAGCCGTTCATCGGCAAATCGTTTCGTCGCGGCGCGCATGGCCCGGTCTACGTCGATTCCTTGTTCGTTTGCCTCGTGCACAAGTCTCATCATCGCATCACCGATCTCCCGCTCGTCTCGCACCGGCTCGGCCGGTGCTTCGAGCAGCTCAGCGCGGCGTAGTCTCTCGACGACCTTGGCGGCGCGAGCGAGGCTTGCCATGCCCGCAGGAACCCCCTCGAGCGGGTGGCGGGAGCCCCGCTCTGCACCCTCGGCCGCCTCTTTCAGGTGCTCCCACTCGGCGTTAAGCTCGGCTTCGGTCATGTACCCGGCATCGCCAAACACGTGAGGGTGCCGCGCAATGAGCTTGTCGGCGAGCGCCCCAGCGATCGCGTCAAACGAGTACCCCTCGCCATCGCGTTCAGCGAGAGAAGCATGAAAAAGCACCTGGTACAGCACATCGCCGAGCTCTTCGGCGACGTGCTGCGCGCTTCCCCGCTCGATGGCGTCAACGGTTTCGTAGGCCTCTTCGACGAGGTACTTGGTGAGGCTCTCGTGGGTCTGAACCTGGTGCCAGGCGCAGCCTTCGGTAGAGAGCATCGTTCGCACGACGGCTTTGGCCCGTTCGACCCCGTCGAGCTGTGGCTCGGGAGCGTTATTGTCGTTCACACACGAATCGTATCGTGCAAGGCATCGAGTGCGCAGAAGGCTTCAATATTCGAAAGTCTATTCTTTTGTGAGGGAAGTTCCTGTAGCGTTGTCACGGTGCTCGACCGATGTCGGGCGCACACCATGTACGCGTACGCAAGGAATATCGACACCCATGAAAAAGATGCCACGCTTCGCTGCCGTTACCGCGGCAGCAGCCATGATGCTCACCCTCTCGGCCTGCGCAGGCGGCCAGAGCACCGCACAGGCGTGCACCATTCTTGAGAAGTCTCCCATCACCACCGGTGACGGCTTCGACAAGAGTCTCGAGGATGCAGTGCAGAATGGAGGCACCATCAATGAGGCCTTCGCACCGATCAGCGATGAGCTCAAGAAGCTCACGAAAGACATCACCAATGACGAACTCGCGCCGACCGTGAAAGAAGCGAACGACGCGCTTACCTCGCTGCTGAAGACCGCTGGCGACATGAACTTCCCCGCTATGGCCGACATGGACATGACCGATCCCGAAGCCATGGCTGAGCTCGAAGAGATTCAGGCAAACTTCGAAAAGCTCGAGGCCGAGGTTACCCCGGCGAGCGAGAAGCTCAACACGGCCTTCACCAAGATCAACGAGGTCTGCTCGAAGTAGTGTGAGCACGAGACCGGCTCACCGGTCACCGTGTCAGGCCCTCGGTGTGGCCGTCGCAAGACGGCTCATCACCGGGGGCTTTCCTTATGCCATCTGCGGGTCACGCCACATCGTCGTGAGCGTCAGACCAGTGGGCAACGCGATGGTTCCGTGTGGCTCAAAGCCCAGCGCCCGATACCGGGCGTCGTTCGCGGGGTTTGACGACTCAAGGTACGTCGGCTCTCCGAGCGCATCGAAGTGCGCAAGGTTCTCAGCGAGTAAGCGCATGCCGATACCCTGCCCCCTTCGCGAGGGGTGCACCCCGAGCAGGCTCAAATAGTTGTGCGGTTCGGTGGGGTGCGCCGCTTCGAAGCGCTCACCGATCTCAAGCAAGGTTGCGTACCCGCTCTCGCCGAGGAGCGAAGTCGCGAAGTGCTCGAACTCGGCTGACTCGTCAGCCGAGAGTTCTTCGCCTCCCGGTGGCAACCAGACGCTCACCGCAGCCGAACCGTCGATCGCGTAGGTCATGCCGTAGCGCTCTGCAGCAGAGCGCACGAACAACCCCCAGTAGTTCGTCGAGAGCCTCAGGTCGTCTGGGTCTGGCACGAGCAACGGAGCCCAGGTCGGATCACCCGAGAACGCGAGCGCGATCGTTTCAACCGCGGCGTCCATTGCGCCCCGCTCCCGTGCAACATGCTCGGCACTGCTGTGAGAAGCCATCCGCTCCCTTTCCCTCTTGTCGACCACGCTAGCCCGGCTTGGCGCGCGAGGCTAGGCCTCGGCGGGATCCGCCTCGAAGAGATGACGAACCACGTCACTCGCCCACGTGAGAATATCGTCACCCTCGGTGCTGCCTCGCTTCGCCACGGGGCTCGACGAGGGGCGCGGCAACGGAACCTGCAGCACACCGGTCTCTTTCGAGTACTGCGCACCAGGGTACATGCGAGCCATGCGCATGCGGCGCGAGTCGAGCATGTCAACGCGTTCGATGCGCAGCTGCCCCGCTGCGGCGATAACCTTCGTCATGCCGAGCAGCTGGGCGCGGCGACGCAGCGCTGAGACCTGTGCAAGCTTCTCGACGGGCTCCGGCGGGGTACCGTAGCGATCGGTGAGCTCTTCGAGCACGAGGCTCATGTGCTCCTCTGGTGCCTGCGGATGCGCCGCGGTTGCGAACTTCTGGTACGCCTCGAGACGCAGCCGGTCACTCTCGACGTAGCTCTCGGGAATGCGCGCGTCGACCGGCAACTCGAGAATGAGCTCGCGGTCTTGTTGCACCTCTTCGCCTTTGAACGTGCTCACGGCCTCGCCGATCATACGCAGGTAGAGATCGAACCCGACGCCCGCGATGTGGCCCGACTGCTCGCCACCCAGCAGGTTGCCGGCTCCGCGCAACTCGAGGTCTTTGAGCGCGACCTGCATGCCGGAGCCCAGTTCGTTGTTCTTGGCGATCGTTTCGAGGCGCTCGTAGGCGGTCTCGGTGAGCGGTTTCTCGGGGTCGTACAAGAAGTAGGCGTAGGCGCGTTCACGGCTGCGCCCCACGCGCCCGCGCAGCTGGTGCAGCTGGCTGAGCCCGTACTTGTCGGCCTGGTCAATGATGATCGTGTTGGCGTTGGCGATATCGAGTCCCGTCTCGATGATCGTCGTCGACACGAGCACGTCGTACTTGCGTTCCCAAAAGTCGATGACGACCTGCTCGAGCTGTGCCTCAGAGAGCTTGCCGTGCGCGACCGCGATGCGCGCGTCAGGCACGAGCTCCTGCAGCCGCGCTGCGATGCGGCCAATCGACGAGACCCGGTTGTGCACGAAGAAGATCTGGCCCTCGCGCAGCATTTCGCGGCGGATCGCGGCAGCAATCTGCTGGTCACTTCTCGGCCCGACGAACGTCAAAATCGGGTGCCGTTCTTCGGGCGCGGTCGCGAGCGTCGACATCTCGCGAATACCCGTCACCGCCATCTCGAGGGTTCGTGGAATCGGGGTCGCGCTCATCGCGAGAATATCGACGCCGTGCTTGAGCTTCTTGAGGGTGTCTTTGTGCTCGACACCGAAGCGCTGCTCCTCATCGATAATGAGAAGCCCAAGGTCGTGGTACTTGACCTTCTCAGAGAGCAGTCGGTGGGTGCCGACGACGACGTCAATGGTGCCCGCAGCAAGGCCCTCGAGGGTCTCTCTGGCCTCTTTGTCGGTCTGGAACCGAGAGAGGGCGCGGAGCTGAATCGGGAACCCCGCGAAACGATCCTGGAACGTCTCGAAGTGCTGCTTGACGAGCAGCGTCGTGGGCACGAGCACCGCGACCTGCTTGTTGTCTTGCACGGCTTTGAACGCCGCACGCACCGCGATCTCGGTCTTACCAAAGCCCACGTCACCAGAGATGAGGCGATCCATGGGAATCGGCTTCTCCATGTCGCGCTTGACGTCGTCGATCGCGGTGAGCTGGTCAACGGTCTCGACAAACGGAAAGGCCTCTTCAAGCTCAAGCTGCCAGGGGGTGTCGTTCTGGAAGGGGTGCCCCTTCGCCTGCATGCGTGCCGAGTAGAGCTTCACGAGCTCGACGGCGATGTCGCGCACCGCCTTGCGAGCCTTCGTCTTGGCCGTCGACCAGTCGTTGCCGCCCATCTTCGACAACGTCGGCTCTTCGCCTCCGACGTAGCGCGAGAGCTGGTCGAGCTGATCGGTTGGCACGAACAGTTTGTCTTTGGGCATGCCGCGCTTCGTCGACGCGTACTCAATCACGAGGTACTCTCGCTGGGCCTTCCCCGCGCCCTTACCGACGCCGGTGGGCACCATGCGCTGGGTGAGCTCGACGAAACGGCCGATGCCGTGCGTCTCGTGCACCACGTAGTCACCTTTGACGAGCTTGAGCGGATCAACGACGTTCTTGCTGCGGCGGCCCGCAAGCTTCGCGGGCGCCCCCGCACGGTCAGCGAGCGAGCGTCCGAAGAGCTCACCCTCGTTAAGCACGACGAGCTTTGCCTCTGCCGACTCGAAACCGCTCCAGTTCACGCCTGTCACGACGTACACGAGCGCCTCTCCAGGCCCCGCGGGAACCTCGGCGAGGCTCTCCCGCTGCTCGACAGCGAGTCCCTGCTCGAGCAGCAACTCGGCCGCGCGCTGCTGGAGCCCCGGCCCCTGCACCGTGACCACGGCACGCCAGCCAGAGGCTAAGCGCGTGCGCAGGTGGCCCGCAAAGAACTCGGTCGCCAGCTCACCCGGAGCGGGCTCTGGAAGCACCTGGGCCGCGACAACGATGTCTTCGCCAAAGTCGTCTTCTTCGGTCGCAAACGACGAGATGGTCCACCAGGGGCGTTCGACAGAAGCCTTGCGCACCTCTGGCAGCGAGATAAGCCCGCTCTCAGCGAGCTGAATGGGCGCTTCTCCCCCGGCAGCCGTGACGCTCCACGAGGCCTCAAGAAACTCTCGGTTCGTCTCGGCGAGACTAATCGCGCGCGAGGTGACTTTCTCGGGAGCGATGACCGTGACCGATCCGCCCTCTGGCAGCAAAGCTGTGAGCGGCTGCATCCCGGGCGCGAGCTGCGGCATGAGACTCTCCATGCCCTCGACCGGAATGCCCTGGCTGATCTTCTCGAGCATTGCCGAGTATTCGGGCAGTTCGGTGAGTAGCTCAGCGGCACGCGACCGAACGTCGTCGGTGAGCAGCAGCTCCCGGGCCGCGGTGATCTCGATCTCTTGCACCGGCTCGCCGACCGAGCGCTGGTCAGAGATCGCGAAGTGACGCATGTCGTCAACCTCGTCACCGAAAAAGTCGATGCGCACGGCATGGTCGAGCGAGGGCACGAAAATATCAACAATGCCGCCCCTCACGGCGAACTCACCGCGCCTCGTCACCATGTCAACGCGCGTGTAGGCCATCTGCACGAGCCGCTCGAGGATCTCGTCAAGCGTGTAGTCCTCACGCCCGAGCGTGAGCTTCAGCACGTCTGCCATGGCAGCGTGTGGCGAAACCGGCTGCAACACGGCCCGCGCCGACGCCACGACGATGAGAGGCGAGCCCGAACCATCGTGCTCGCGAATGCGACGTAGCGCGCGCGAGCGTTTACCGACCGTCTCAGTTGAGGGGCTCAGCCGCTCGTGCGGCAGGGTCTCCCACGCACTGAACTCGGTCGTGAGGGCCTCAGGCATGAGGCTCGCGAGCTCGGCACGCACGCGGTCGGCCTCGCGACTCGTCGCGGTAATGACGAGGTGTGCGCCGTGATCGTTCTCGCCACGAAGCCTTCGAACGAGTCCCGCGATGAGCGGGGCGCGAACGCCCTCACGGCACGAGAAATCAACGTCATCGCGCCCGTACTCGAGCGCCCTCGCATACGACGATGACTCGGCGAGTAAAAGATCGAGACCGCTCAGGCTCACGCTTTGCCCTTTCCATGAATTTCTTGCTGGGCCTGCAAAAGCCCGGCATCAACAATGCGCTCAACGGCATCGGCCGCGAGTTCGAGCGTCACGCCAAGGTCATCGCGCTCACCGGACGCAAAGGGCGAGAGCACGAAATCAGCAGGGTCTTGCCTGCCGGGCGGGCGACCCACCCCGATGCGAACACGAATAAAGTCTGGGGTTCCGAGCGCCTTGGCAATGTCACGCAGGCCATTGTGGCCACCGTGACCGCCGCCGCTCTTGAGCTTCAGCGTGTGGGCCTCAATATCGAGCTCGTCGTGCAAGACGATGATGCGCTCAGACGCGATGCCATAGAACTTCGCGAGCGACGAGACGGGGCCGCCCGAGAGGTTCATGAAGCTGTTGGGCTTGGCGAGAATGTATTTCGGGCCCCCGGGCATAACCCGGCCCTCGAGCACCCGCGCTCCCGCTTTGTGAGCCGAGTACGATCCGCCAATGCGGCCGGCGAGCACGTCAAGCGCCATCTGGCCCACATTGTGCCTGGTTGACTCGTACTTTGCCCCGGGATTACCGAGCCCTACAACCAGCCACGCGTCGACCGCCACAGTTCCTCTTCTCTTTCGCCAAAACACTCCCTAACGATACCGTGTCTCGCTCAGAGTCACGGGCAACGAAAAAGCTCCCGGGCTTACACCCGGGAGCTTTTGCGTAAAGGCTTGCGTTACTCTGCTGCCTCGGCAGGTGCCTCTTCAGCTGCAGCCTCAGGCTCTTCGCTCACGCGTGCCTCAACGATGTTGACCACGAGGGCCTCAGCATCGTCAACAGCGCTTGCGCCAGCGGGAAGCTTGATGTCCTGTACGAGGAAGCGGGTGCCTGCCTCGAGGCCCTCAACGTCAATCTCAATAACCTCAGGAATCGAGGTTGCAGGAACGTTGAGTGCGAGGGTGTTGAGCTCGAGCAGCATGGTCGCGCCGTTGAAGGGCTCGCCAACAACCGTTACGGGAACCTCAACCTCAACGGTCTCGCCCTTCTTAATGATGAGCAGGTCGACGTGCTCGACATAGTGGCGCACGGCCTCTTTCTGAACGTCCTTCACGAGAACGAGCTGCTTCTTGCCGTCGATGTCGAGCTCGATCACCGAGTTTGCGTAGCGCACGATGAGCGAAAGCGCGTGAGCGTCGACCGAGATGTGCAGGGGCTCTGCACCGTGGCCGTAGACAACCGCTGGGGTCTGGCCGAGTGCGCGGAGCTTACGAGCGGCGCCCTTACCGAAGTTCTCGCGGGGGGCTGCTTCAAGCTTGAAAACGTCTGCTGACATGAGTTTCTCTCTTTCCGGGGTGTGACCCCTTGATGTAACGGCTCACACGAATTTGCCCAGAAGAGCGATCCCGCGTCGATAACGGATGCTGGTGCATCCCTCGCCGAAGTACATGAGCATCTTACATGATTTCGGGCGCGGCATGCTGAAAACCTAGTCGCGGTGCAGCGCCTTCGAGAGTTCGGTCATGACGCCCGTCACCTGCGCAACCTCGGCACTCGTGAGCCCCTCGAGTGAGCTCTTCACCATGTTTACCCCGGCCTGTACGAGAAGCCCAAACGAGTGTTGCCCCTGCTCGGTAAGCCCCACCGCGAGTGCACGGCGATCAGCTTCGACGCGGTGCCGCTCAATGAGACCCGCCGCGTGCAGCCGCGTAAGCACCTTACTCATGGTCGGCCTCGTCATTTGCAGCATGTCGGCGAGAGCGCTCGGCTGCAGATACTCGTCAGACATCCCGATCATGTACAGCGCCCGCACGTCTCCCTCGGGAATCTCAACCCCCACAGCACGGGCAATGCGCCCCTGCACCGGAACCGAGTTCCAACTCGCCACCAGCTCGATCGTTGCTTGCAGAACCGACTGGGCCTCGCGGGTTGCCTTACGCGTGATCATGCCACCACCATTGCAGAAACAGTTTCTCTCAGCAACCACCTTCTGGGCTGAGCATACGAAATGGCGCCCACACTCACGAGTGGGCGCCATTTCACGAAAGACCAAGAGCGACTAAGCGGCGCCCTCAAACATGCTCGTTACCGAGCCGTCTTCGAAGACCTCATTGATCGCACGAGCGAGCAGCGGCGCAATCGAGAGCACCGTCAGCTTCTCGAACTGCTTCTCCGGCGGAACCGGCAGCGTGTCGGTCACCACGACCTCGTCGATAAAGTCAGCGTTCAGAATCTCGGTCGCTTTGCCCGAGAAGATCGCGTGCGTTGCCGCGATCGTGACACCGAGCGCACCGTTGTTCTTGAGCGCTTCAGCGGCCTTCGCAATCGTGCCGCCCGTGTCAATCATGTCATCGACCATCACGCACCAGCGGCCCTCGACGTTACCCACGATGTCGTGAACCGACACCTTGTGAGCGACGTTCGGGTCGCGGCGCTTGTGGATGATGGCGAGCGGCGCGCCGAGCTTGTCACTCCACACGTCAGCCACACGGGCACGACCGGTATCGGGCGAAACCACCGTGATGTTTTCACGGCTGAGCTTCTTCTGGAAGTAGTCGAGCAGCACGGGCATCGCAAAGAGGTGATCGACCGGGCCGTCAAAGAAGCCCTGAATCTGCGAGGCGTGAAGGTCAACCGACATGATGCGGTCGGCGCCAGCCGTCTTGAAAAGGTCGGCAATCAGGCGAGCTGAGATCGGCTCGCGACCGCGGCCCTTCTTGTCCTGGCGCGAGTATGGGTAGAAGGGCGCAACAACGGTAATGCGCTTCGCAGAGGCTCGCTTCAGCGCATCGACCATGATGAGCTGCTCCATGAGCCACTCGTTAATGGGGTGGGTGTGTGACTGCATTACAAACGCATCAGCTCCACGAACGCTCTCACCGAAGCGCGCATAGATTTCACCGTTTGCAAAGGTGCGAGCATCGGTTTCAACGAGCTCTGCACCGAGTTCTGCCGCAACATTTTGCGCAAGCTCCGGGTACGCGCGACCCGAAATGAGTACCAGTTTCTTTTCACCGGCGAGCTTGATGGCGGTCATGATTCCTGTGATTCTCCTGCCCTTTCAGCCGCTTTGGCTGAACTCGACCCTGGGCGCTTGTCAGCAACCCAGCCCTCAATGTGTCGCTGCGGCAGAACTCCCATAGAGAGAGACCCGGCCGGAACGTCTTTGCGCACTACGGTACCAGCCGCAGTGTAAGACCCGTCGTGCACCGTCACGGGAGCGACGAGCACGTTCTTCGAACCAATGCGCACGCCGTCACCCACGACGGTCTCGTGCTTCTTCACACCGTCGTAGTTCGCGACGATCGTGCCAGCCCCGATGTTCGAATCGGTGCCAACCGTGACGTCGCCCACGTAACTCAGGTGCGGCACCTTCGAGGCATCGCCGATCTTGGCGTTCTTCGCCTCAACAAACGCGCCAATCTTTGACGACTCGCCGAGTTCTGTTCCCGGGCGAATGTACGAGAACGGCCCCACGCTTGCACCCTCACCGATCACGGCGAGGTGCACCTCTGAACGGCGAACGTGCGCACCCTCACGCACCTCGGTGTCGACGAGGGTCGTGTCTGGCCCAACGATCGCGTGAGAAGCGATCGAGGTGGCGCCCTGCAGGTACGTGCCAGGAAGGATGACCGTGTCGGCGCCGATGGAGACCCCGGCCTCGATCCACGTCGTTGATGGGTCTTGAATCGTAACCCCAGCCTGCTGGTGCTTGCGCACGATGCGGCGGTTGAGCTCGCGGCCAACGTCGGCAAGCTGCGCACGGTCGTTCACGCCGGCGATGAGCCAGGTGTCGGTCGTCGCAACCGCGTCAACCGCGCCACCCGAAGCGAGAATGCGAGCCGCGGCATCGGTGAGGTACTTCTCACCCTGCGCGTTATTCGTATCGATCGTCGCGAGCGTGTCTTGCAACGTGCGGCGATGGAAAACGTAGATGCCTCCATTGACCTCGGTGATGCGACGCTCTTCATCGGTCGCGTCTTTCTCTTCGACAATGCCGCGCATGCGCTGATCATCACCGCGAAGAATGCGACCGAGCCCGGTCGGGTCATCGAAGAGCGCCGAGAGCAGGGTCATCTTGCGGCCCTCGCTGAGGTGACCGTCGATGAGCATCTGCAACGTATCGTGGTCGATGAGCGGTGCGTCACCAGAGAGCACAACGACCGAACCATCAAAGTCGTCAGGCAATGCCTGCAGCGCCTGCTCGACCGCGCGGCCGGTGCCGGGAACCTCGTCCTGGTCGACGATGATCGTGTCGGGAGCGTGCTCGACGATCGCCTGGGCGACCCGATCACGTTCGTGCCGCACTACCGCGAGCACATGCTCGGCGCCAAGACTGCCAGCGACATTGAGTACGTGCTGAATGAGCGAGTGGCCAGCAATGGGGTGCAAGACCTTGGGCAGTGACGACTTCATGCGGGTGCCCTGGCCCGCAGCCAGAATAACAACGGCAAGACCGTCTGAAGGCCGCTGTGACATGCGTTCCCTTTCAGGTGACTTCACACCAAGAGCTCCCGGTGCCGCTCCGCCCCTAGGATTCGAACCTAGACTTAACAGCTCCAAAGGCTGTCGTGCTGCCATTACACCAAGGCGGATCATGCCAAAAATCGGCACCACACTATTCTGCCAGATTTCGAGCCAGACAACGAACTGAGAGGAAAACTTGCGATAATAGATTCATGAAGAGAGAAGATATCGTCGACCAGATCGTGGCCGAGTGGAGTAGCGAGCGCCCAGATCTCGACCTCGACCCGCTCGGTGTCTTCTCGCGTATCACACGAATCTCGAAGCGCCTGGCCAAGGCACGCTCGAACGCGTTCGAGCGATCAGAGCTGAACGCGTGGGAGTTCGACGTGCTCTCAGTGCTGCGCCGTTCGGGTGAGCCCTACCGCAAAAGCCCCAAGGTGCTCGTGCGCGAAACGATGGTTTCAAGCGGCACCATGACGAACCGTATCGACGGCATGGTCAAGCGTGGCCTTGTGAACCGCCTGCCAGACCCCGGCGACGGGCGCGGCGTGCTCGTCGAAATCACCGCGCACGGCCTTACGCTCGTCGACGCGGCGATCACGCGCCTCACCGACGCCGAGGAACAACTGCTCGCGGGGCTCTCGCGAGCAGAGCGCGACCGGCTGACGCAACTGTTGCGCAAACTCTCGCTCGACCTCGAAGCGACCGAGTAGCGCACCGCTTTTCCCAGCGGGCCGCCCGCCAAGCGGCTACGATTGTGAGCGATATGGCACACCTACTCGGCGGCGAACGCCTACACCTACGCTACCCAACCCGCACCGTCTTCGAGGGCATTACCGTCGGGGTACACGAGGGCGACCGCATCGGCATCGTCGGCCGTAACGGCGACGGCAAGTCGAGCCTGCTCGGCATGCTCGCGGGCCTCGTCGAGCCAAACGAAGGCAAGGTCACCATGCGAGGCGGCGTCACGATCGGGGTGCTCAGCCAGCAAGACACGCTCGACCCCGACGCAACGGTCGCAGAGTCAGTCGTGGGCGATCGACCCGAGTACGAGTGGGCTGGCGAGACCCGCACCCGCGAGATCATCGCGGGCTTGCTCGGCGACCTCGACTGGAACGCCAACGTCGAGTCGTTGTCTGGCGGCCAGCGCCGCCGTGTCTCACTCGCACAACTGCTCACGGGCGACTGGGATATTCTCATGCTCGACGAGCCAACGAACCACCTCGATGTCGAGGCCATCGCCTGGCTTGCCGAGCACCTGAAACGTCGTTGGCCCGCAGGCCAGGGTGCACTACTCACCGTCACGCACGACCGCTGGTTTCTCGACGAGGTGTGCACCGCCACGTGGGAGGTGCACGACGGCATCGTCGAGCCCTTCGAGGGCGGCTACGCGGCCTACATTTTGCAGCGCGTCGAGCGCGACCGCCAGGCGGCCACGATCGAGCAGAAGCGCCAGAACCTCGCACGCAAAGAGCTCGCCTGGCTGCGCCGCGGAGCGCCTGCCCGCACCGCAAAGCCGAAGTTTCGCATCGAGGCCGCAAACGAACTCATCGCTGATGTTCCCGAGGTGCGCGACGCCACGGCCCTCAAGTCACTCGCGGTAGCGAGGCTCGGCAAAGACGTCGTCGACCTCGTCGACGTCGGTGTTTCGTTCGGCGACCGCGAGGTCTTTCGCGACGTCGAGTGGCGCCTCGCCCCGGGCGAGCGCACGGGCATTTTGGGCGTCAACGGTTCAGGCAAGTCAACCCTGCTGAGCCTCATCACGGGCACCCTCGAACCCACGAACGGCACCGTCAAACGCGGCAAGACCGTCGAGGTACGCACCCTCACGCAACGCATCGATGAGCTCAAAGAGCACCTCGATGAGCCCGTGCGCACCGTCGTCGGGCGCCTGCGTCAGAGCTACACCGTTGGCAGCGGATCGAAGGCCCAAGACCTCTCGCCCAGCCAACTGCTTGAGCAACTCGGCTTCCGTTCAGAGCAGCTCTCGACTCGCGTCAAGGATCTCTCGGGCGGTCAACAGCGCCGCTTGCAGCTCCTGCTCGTCTTGCTCGACCAGCCGAACGTGCTCATTCTCGATGAGCCCACAAACGACATGGATACCGACATGCTCTCGGCCATGGAAGACCTGCTCGACACGTGGCCAGGAACGCTCATCGTAGTCTCGCACGACCGCTACTTCTTGGAGCGTGTCACTGATCAGCAGTACGCCCTCATCGGCCAGCGCCTGCGCCACCTGCCCGGCGGCGTCGACGAGTACCTCTCGCTGCGCGCGGCCGAGGCGAAAGGCCAGGCGTCGACCCCCGCCGCCGCTGGTGCTGCTGCGGCTGGCGCTGGCGGCACGGGTTCGGCGGGCGGCTCCGGGCCTGCCGGCGGTTCGGGCTCGGCTGGCGCGGTTGGAGCGGCTGGAGCATCGCCCTCGGCGGGCGGCTCTGGCTCTACTCGCGGATCGGGCTCAGGCGCCGGGTCACCTTCACTGTCAGGAGCCGAGCGCCGCACGCTCGAAAAGGAGCTCCAGTCGATAGAGCGCAAGATGCAGCGACTCTCGGCAGATGCCGACGCGAAGCGCACTGCCCTCGCCGAGCTCGACCAGTCAGACTTTGAGCTGCTCGGTGCCGAGATGGCCACCATCACCGACATCGAGACCGAGGTCGCAACGCTCGAGGAGCGCTGGCTCGAGCTTTCGGAGCAGCTCGAGGCGTAGCAGCGTTGCGGGCCGCGTGGCGGCTGCGCCGACGCGTTTACTTGACCAAAAGCAGGGTGTTTTGCTCTCAACACCCTAACTTTGCGTCAAGTAAACGCAAAAAACACGAATATCAGGCAGGCGGCAGGGCCGCAGCCCCCGCAGCCCCGCACGCAGTTAGTCGGTCGGCTGCGGCTGGCCGCCCTCGCCCTCCCAGGTGTTGAGGCGCTTGAGCGTCGTGCGCGTGAACTTGCGGCGCACACCGTAACCGGCCTCTTCGTCTTCGGGAATGAAGAGCGCGCCGTACTTCTCGAGCGACTCGACGAGGCGCGCTTTCTGGGCTTCTTCGAGGTCGGCCTTGCCGCGCTCGAAGTTGCGAACTTCGTCTCTGGTCAGGCCCGCGCCCTCGGCGATGGTCTTCGGTGACACCTTCGTGAACGCGCGGGCAGCGCGGGCAAGATCTGGGGTGAGAATAACTGCATCGTCCATACCCCCATTCTTACGCCAGAGCACCCCGAAGTCAAAGAACTTCGGGGTGCTCTCAAGCGCGGTTAGATTACCGGCTCAGCGGGATCGGGGCGACCACGCTGCTAAGCCCGGCGATCCGCTATACGGCCAGCGAAGCCTGCTCTGGCGACAGGTCGTCGTTGTCGATGTCGGTCGCGAGGTAGCGCTCGAGGCTGTCGTCGAGCTCCTTCATCCACGGGGTGTGGTGGTTCGCTGCGACGGTTCCGGTCATGACCGAGCGGTAGCAGCGGTCGCGGTAGCCCATGATGTCTTCGCGTTTGTCGTTCATCCAGCTCACGAAGATCTTGTTGACCTCGTCGAGATCGAACATCGGGTAGTCGGTCTGTTCGTTGAGGTCGCGCACGTAGTCGCTCTGGAAGTAGACCTCGTCTTCAGCGGTCTCGAGCGCTTCGAAGCGCCCAGCCCACTCGGCGATCGAAGCGGCGCGTTCGTCGACCGAGGGCATCGGGGCATCGCCGAGAATGAGGTCGCGCACGTACCAGGCCTGCGCGTCGAACATGTTGAACGTAAACCACTGGTCCTGCGCGCCAACGTAGAAGAGGCCGGGGTTATCCTGCCACACGACGCCACGGTACAGGCCCTCGGGGTACACGGTGTTCGGGCCTGAGAGCGCGAGCTCCTTCGGCAGGAACGGGTACTTGTGCACGTAGCCGGTGCAGAAGATGACGGCGTCGAACTCACGCGAGGTGCCGTCGATGAAGTGCACGGTCTTGCCCTCGAAGCGCTCGATGCCGGGGCGCTCTTCGAAGTCCTCTGGCCAGTCATAGCCCATGGGCGCGGTGCGGTAGCTCGCGGTTACCGAGCGTGCACCCATCTTGTAGGCCTGGCTACCGATGTCTTCGGCCGAGTAGCTCGACCCCACGACGAGCACGTCGCGACCGACGAGCGACTCTGCCCCGCGAAAATCGTGGGCGTGCGTGATGCTGCCGGGAAAGGTGTCGATCCCCTCGAAATCTGGGGTGTTCGGGAACGAGAAGTGCCCGCTTGCTACGATCACGTGGTCGAAGACCTCGCGCGTCGTCGCTCCGGTGGGCAGGTGCTCGCTCGCAACCGTGAAGGTGTTGTCGGCCTCGTTGAAGTCGACCCAGCGCACGACGGTCTCGAAGCGTACGAGCTTGCGTACCTTCGACTGCTCCATGCGACCAGCGATGTAGTCCCAGAGCACCGGGCGAGGTGGGTACGACGAGATCGCGCGACCGAAGTGCTCGTCAAAGGTGTAGTCGGCGAACTCGAGGGCCTCCTTGGGGCCGTTCGACCAGAGGTTGCGGTACATGCTTGAGTGCACGGGTTCGCCGTGCTCGTCAAGGCCGGTGCGCCACGTGTAGTTCCACTGTCCGCCCCAGTCAGCCTGCTTTTCGAAACATACAATATCAACCGCACCCTTGCCGTTACGCGCTGCAGATTCGAATGCCCGCATCTGGGCCATGCCGCTCGGGCCGGCTCCAATAATTGCTACCTTCTTCTTGTTAGATTCCACGTATCATCCTTAGTCATTCGTATCACTCGGTATCGGTTGCCCGCGATCGTGCCTCGCCCAAATATGGTGGATCAACCACGCACAGGGCGTGAGCAACATCTGTGTCTACCTGGAGACCAAAAGCCTCAACCAGTTTTCACAGGCAACTTCTTTAGCATAGCACTTCGGCAGAAAATAGGCTTTTTTGGGGTTCTCAGGTGCGATTTTTCGAGCGTTCGCAAGCCCAAAAACATCCCCTGGTAACCCCCTGCTAAACACCGTAGACTCGCCTCAACCAAACCGAAGGAGTCGTTGGTGTTCACTGAGTGGCGTGCCCTGCGTCAGGGCGAGTCGACGTCTCAGCGCCGTCGCGAGATCGAGCATGCCTACGAGCGCTTTCTCAGTGGCGACGCCGAGGTCGAACGCACCCCCGCCAGGCCCCGCCGAGGGGTGCTCACTCCGATGCGAGAAATCATTCTTCACTCGTGGCAGCGCTCACTCGATCACCTCGTCGATCCCGAGGCGCAACCGAGCAGCCCAGACCTCACGGCAGACGAGCTCGCGGCGTTGCGCGAGGTACACCCGCTCGCAACGGCTTTGCCGATGCTTGAGCGACTTCTCTTTCGCGAGGCCGAAGATTCGGGCTTTATTGTCGCGGTCGGCGATGCCCAGGGCAGATTGCTGTGGATCGACGGCGATCGACGCCTCCGCGCTCTCGCCGAAGACATGGGTTTTGCCGAGGGAACCGACTGGTCTGAACGGGCCGTTGGCACGAGCGCCCCGGGCAGCGCACTCGCCCTCGACCACCCGCTACAGCTCTTCGGCGCCGAGCACTTCAGCCGTGCGGTGCACCAGTGGAGCTGCGCGGCGACCCCGGTGCACGATCCCGAGACCGGCGCGATTCTTGGCGTGATCGATATTACGGGCCGTGAGACGGTTGCCGAGCCGCACGTGCTGCCGTTCGTCGAGGCGACGAGGGCTGCCGTCGAGGCTGAGCTGAGCCTCGAGGCGATGCGTCGCAGGGTCGAGGCAGAGAGCTTGAAGACCGCGCGCAGGCGCAAGCCCGAGCGCGCGGCCAGGCGTTCACCGCAGCTCATGGTGCTCGGCAGGGAGCCAGCGCTGCTCACCGCCGGGGCAGAAACCCTTGAGCTCGGCCGTCGTCACGCCGAAATCCTGGTGGCACTCGCCGGTGCGCCGCAGGGGCTCACCTCAGGTGCCCTTACCGACGCGGTCTATGGCGAGGCCGGGAGCACCGAGACCCTCCGGGCAGAACTCGCGAGGCTACGCAAGCTCCTCTCAGCGCACCGCGTACCCATCGAGGTGCGCGCGAAACCCTACCGGCTCTCGCAGACCATCTCGGTCGATGCCCATGACACCCTCGCGGCGTTGGGCCGGGGCGCGCACCGACTCGCACTCTCGGGCTACGGCGGCGAGGCGCTGCCCGGTTCTGAGGCGCCGTGTGTCGAGGCGCTTCGTCACGACCTCGAGATGACGCTCAGGCAGTCCATGCTGCAGTCAGCTTCACCCGAGCTGCTCTTCGAGTATGCCCAGCAGTGGGCCGAAGACGATGCTGAGGTGTGGCAAACACTGCTGCAAATCCTGCCCCCGCTCAGCCCAAAACGGGCTCGGGTCGTGGCAAAGCTCGACGCTCTCTAGGCGGCTCCTGGCGCCCGTGCTACGAAGATGCAACGGTGCCGGTCGTAGTCTCTCGATACCGTAGCCCCACCTCGCTGCGGAGCACGAAATGACAACGTCGCCAAAGGAGAGCATCATGACCCTGTACGCTTCACCAGGCCAGCCCGGCTCGCTCGTCACCTTCAAGGGCCGCTACGAACACTACATCGGTGGTGAGTGGATCGCACCCGTCAAGGGCAACTATTTCGAGAACGTGACCCCCGTCACCGGCCAGGCATTTTGCGAGATCGCCCGTGGCACGGCCGAAGATATTGAGGCTGCGCTCGACGCGGCCCACGCGGCGGCTCCTGCATGGGGCAAAACGAGCCCGGCCGAGCGAGCGGTGATCCTCAACAAGATCGCCGATCGCATGGAAGAGAACCTCGAGATGCTCGCCGTGGCCGAGACATGGGACAACGGCAAGGCTGTGCGCGAGACGCTCAATGCCGACCTGCCGCTCGCGATCGACCATTTTCGCTACTTCGCTGGCGCTATTCGCGCACAAGAGGGCGGCAACTCGCAGATCGACGACAACACCGTCGCCTACCACTTTCACGAGCCGCTGGGCGTCGTGGGCCAGATTATTCCGTGGAACTTCCCGATTCTCATGGCCGTGTGGAAGCTCGCTCCGGCCCTCGCGGCCGGCAACGCCATCGTGCTGAAACCCGCAGAACAGACCCCCGCTTCGATCCTCGTCCTGTTCGAGCTCATCGGCGACCTGCTGCCCGCTGGCGTCGTGAACATCGTGAACGGTTTCGGCGCCGAGGCGGGCAAGCCGCTCGCGTCGAACCCGCGCATTCGCAAGATCGCGTTCACCGGTGAGACCACGACGGGCCGCCTCATCATGCAGTACGCGTCAGAGAACATCATTCCCGTGACCCTCGAACTCGGTGGCAAGAGCCCAAACATCTTCTTCGAAGACGTCATGGCGAACGACGACGCCTACTGGGACAAAGCCCAGGAGGGGTTCACGATGTTCGCCCTCAACCAGGGCGAGGTGTGCACCTGCCCGTCACGCGCGCTCGTGCAGGCGTCGATTGCCGACGACTTCTGGGGCGCGGCGGTAGCCCGCACCGAGCTCATCAAACGCGGTCACCCCCTCGATACCGACACGATGGTCGGCGCCCAGGCGTCAAACGACCAGTTCGAGAAGATCAAGTCGTACCTCGACATCGGGCGGCAAGAGGGCGCCGACGTACTCACGGGCGGCGGCGTTGAAGATCTCGGGGGCGAGCTCGCGGGTGGCTTCTACATTCAGCCGACCATCTTCAGGGGCGACAACTCGATGCGCATCTTCCAGGAAGAGATCTTCGGGCCCGTCGTTTCGACCACCTCGTTCACCGACTACGACGACGCCATTCGCATCGCCAACGACACCCTCTACGGCCTTGGAGCCGGCGTTTGGAGCCGCAATGGCAACACCGCCTACCGCGCTGGGCGCGACATTCAGGCCGGCCGCGTCTGGGTCAACAACTACCACGCCTACCCCGCCCACGCCGCGTTCGGTGGCTACAAATCGAGCGGCATCGGGCGCGAGAATCACCTCATGATGCTCGACCACTACCAGCAGACGAAGAACCTGCTCGTGAGCTACACCGAAAACGCGCAGGGCTTCTTCTAAGCCTCAGGCCAAACAAACGCAATACCAGAACAACCAGCAACCGGGCCGCAACGCAGCGGCCCTAGAAAGGATCACCCATCATGACCACCAACACCATGCGCGCGGCCCAGGTGCCCGCGTTCGGCAAGCCACTCGACGTTGGCGAACAGAACGTCCCCGCCCCCGGCCCCGGTCAGGCGCTCGTGCGCGTACTCACAACGGGCGTGTGCCACACCGACCTGCACGCGGTCGAGGGTGACTGGCCAGTGAAGCCGAGCCCGCCCTTCATTCCCGGCCACGAGGGCGTCGGCCTTGTCGAGGCCGTTGGCGAGGGCGTCACGAACATCGCGGTCGGCGACCTCGTCGGCAACGCCTGGCTGTGGTCGGCCTGCGGCCACTGCGATTTCTGTCGCACGGGCTGGGAAACGCTCTGCGAGCAGCAGCAAAACGGCGGCTACTCGGTCGACGGTTCGTTCGCCGAGTACATGCTCGTCGACGCAACCTATGCCGCGGTCGTGCCCGCTGGTTCTGACCCCGTCGAGGTCGCCCCGGTGCTCTGCGCTGGCGTTACCGTGTACAAGGGTCTCAAGATGACCGGCGTGCTGCCGGGCCAGTGGGTCGTTATTTCTGGCATCGGTGGCCTCGGCCACATCGCCGTGCAGTACGCGGTCGCGATGGGCATGCGCGTTGCCGCGGTTGACATTGCCGACGACAAGCTCGCGCTCGCAAAGAAGCACGGCGCCGAGGTGACCGTGAACGCACTCTCAGAAGACCCCGTCGAGGCGATTCAGCGTGAGACGGGCGGAACCCACGGCGTGCTCGTGACCGCCGTGCACCCGTCGGCGTTTGGGCAGGCGATCGGCATGACCCGCCGCGGTGGAACGATCGTGTTCAACGGTCTGCCACCCGGCGACTTCCCCGCCCCGATCTTCGACATCGTGCTCAAGGGCCTCACGATTCGAGGCTCGATCGTCGGCACCCGTCAAGACATGATTGAGGCGCTCGACTTCTATGCGCGCGGCCTCATTCACCCGACCGTCTCAGAGCGACCGCTCGACGACGTGAACGACGTGTTCGACGAGATGCGCGCCGGCAAGATCGACGGCCGCGTCGTGCTGCGGCTCGCGCAGTCCTAACAGCTGAAGGGGTGCGGATCAGCGCACGCAGCGTCGATCCGCACCCCTCTTCCGCGGCGAAGGAGAAGACATCATGACGAACGAAGGCCAGGCCGGGCTCGTCGAAGCGCGGCCTGAGGTCGAGGGCGAGACCGAGAGCCGGCTCTCGTTTACCGAAGGCGCGATCGAACTCATCGAGCAGCTCTGGTCACTACATGGGCCGCTCATGTTTCACCAGTCAGGCGGTTGCTGCGATGGCAGCGCGCCGATGTGTTACCAGGAGGGCGAGTTTCGGGTTGGCGGCCAAGACATTCTGCTTGGCACGCTCGCGCTTAATCCCGACGCATCAGGCAAAGCCCGCGAGATCGGCTTTTGGATGTCGCGGGAGCAGTTTACGCTCTGGGCCCACACGCACCTCACGATCGACGCGGTCGTGGGTCGTGGCAGCGGTTTCTCGCTCGAGGCACCAGAGGGCAAGCGCTTTCTCATCAGGTCGAGGTTGCTCTAGGCGGGCCTCGAACGGCGCGTGCGCGTGGGTGCTACTGGCAGCAGGAGCCGCCGCAGCATCCGCCCGCAGCGCTCTCGGTGGCATCGCTTCCCTGCCCCAGCAGGTTCTCGGCGCCCTCGGGCACGACCTCCTGCGGCTCTTGCTGCTGCCCGAAGACTGGTTCGCCCGTCACTGGGTCAACGAGGATGGTCTCAACGAGGTATCCAGAAAGGTTCATGGCGGGCTCCTTCAGGGTCAGTGCCTCTAGCGTATCGCCTGCGGCACACGCAGTGCACGCTCAACCACTCGAGCGCCTCCGACGGGCCCCTGAGCCATGATCGACTCAATGCCCTGCGAGCCGTACAGCGAGTGCAGGTGCTCGGCCGCCTTACGGTCTTCAGCGAGGAGTGCCACCGCAGAGGTGGTCGCGAGCGTGATGCCCGCAAGCGCCCCATCGGCCTCGCCCATCTCAAGGTGCAGGAGTGCGTCAGACGAGAGCTTCAGCGAGGCCATCTGCAGGTCGTTCTGCATGACCTCGGCGAGCTGCCGCGTGCCACCGGAGCGCACCGCGTGCAAGACCGCAGCGTCGACCGTCGGGTGCTCGGTTCCCTGCCCCAGCTCGTTTCGGTGCGTATCGCGATGCTTCGTGAGCGCGGTCACGACCTCGTCTTCACGCAGCCGGTCGCTGCTCGGCACGATAACCCAGTGGTATGTGCCGATGCTCAGCGCCTGCGTGAACTCGTCGCCGTGCCCCGTGCCCACCGCGGTACCGCCGCCGAGGGCGAAGGCAACGTCTGCGCCGAGATCGAGCCCGATCTTCTTCAGCGTGTAGCGGTCGTAGCCGAGACGCCAGAGTTCGTTGCAGGCAACGAGGGCGGCAGCCGCGTCAGCCGATCCGCCGCTCATGCCAGAGCCGCGCGGGATCTGCTTGTCGATCTCGAGGTGCACGGCCCCCGCATAGTTGCTCACGCGAGCGAGCAGTTTTGCGGCGCGCATGGCTAAGTTACGCTCGCCGCCAGGGATCTCGTGGTGAGTGCCAAGCATCGTCAAGCTGAAGGTGTCACTCGGGTAAGCAAACACCGTGTCAAACAGTGAGACAGCCTGGTACAGCGTCGCGATGACATGTGAACCATCGGGTCGCTCTTCGCCAACCCGAAAGCAAACGTTCACCTTGCCAGGCGCACGCGCTACCACTCTGTCGCTACGTCGCGGACCGATCATATATACAAGGTACCGCGACAAGGTGTCGAACTCCTAAACGAGCACCCGGGTAATTTGCAGGTAGTCGCTGATCGAGAGCGATTCGGCACGAGCTTGCGGATCGAGGCCCGCCCGCTGCACGAGTTCACTCACGCTCTCGGTGGTTGAGCCGGGAATTGCCGCCTGCAACGACTGCCGAATCATTTTGCGCCTGCCCGCAAAAGCGGCGTTCACGAGAGCAAAGGTTGTTACGCGCTCAGCCTCGGTTCCGATCGGCTCTGCGTGCTTCGTGAAGCCAACGAGCACCGAGTCGACACCGGGAACCGGCCAGAAAATCTTGCGGCTCACGGTTCCCGCAATGCTCCAGTCGCCGTACCAGGCGGCCTTCGCCGAGGGCGAGCCGTACTCTTTCGAGCCGGGGCCCGCGGCGATCCGGTACCCCACCTCGGCCTGCACCATGACGAGGCCGCTCTGCAGCTCGGGAATGAGCTCGAGCAAGTGCATGAGAATGGGCACCGAGACGTTGTACGGCAGGTTTGCGACAAGCACCGTCGGAGCCGGCTGCCCCTCGAGGTGTGAGCGATCAAGGTCGAGGGCGTCGCTGAGCACCAACCGCAGCTTGGCGTTCGGCTGCATCTGCGCCTGGGTTTGCGGCAGCTGGGCGGCGAGCCTCGGGTCAATCTCAATCGCGGTAACCGAGGCCCCCACCTCGGTCAGGCCCAGCGTGAGCGAGCCGAGCCCAGGGCCGATCTCGATGACCTCATCATGTTCGGTAACGCCAGCGAGCCGCACGATCTTGCGCACCGTGTTGGGGTCGTGAACGAAGTTTTGCCCGAGCTTCTTCGTCGGGGTCACGTCGAGCCGCGCTGCGAGCTCGCGCACCTCGGCGGGGCCGAGCAGCGTGGCAACGGCGTCGCTATGCTCCTGGCTCATCGTTCTCCCATTCGCCATACACGTTCTCGGTGTTTTGCGCGAGGCGCACGCACAGCGCTTCGAGGTCAGTCTCGAGCACCTCGGCCATACGGCGCACGGTGTTCGGCATGAGGTACGGCGCGTTCGGCCGACCACGGTGCGGCTCTGGGGTGAGGAACGGTGCGTCGGTTTCGACGAGCATGCGCGATGCCGGCGTGACGGCGAGCGCCTCGCGAAGAGCCGGCGCGTTCTTAAACGTCACAGTGCCGGCAAACGAGAGGTACCAACCATTTTCGGCGCAGAGTTTTGCAAACTCGGCGTCGCCAGAGAAACAGTGGAACACGGTGCGCTCGGGCGCTCCGACGCGCAGGAGCGTCTGTACAACGGCTTCGTGAGCATCGCGGTCGTGAATTTGCAGCGCAAGGCCGTGGCTCTTGGCAATATCGATGTGCGCTTCGAACGATTCGATCTGCGCGTCACGACCCTCTTCGCCCGTGCGAAAGAAGTCAAGCCCGGTCTCGCCAATGGCGCGTACACGAGGCTGGGCCGCGAGACGCGCGATCTCTGAGAGGTGCTCGCTCAGCAGCCCGGCCTCTGCGAGGCGCGGAGCCTCGTTCGGGTGCAGCGCAACCGCGGCAAGCACGCGCTCGTCTTGCGCGGCAAACGCAGCACCCCACCGGCTGGTTTCGAGATCGGTTCCGACCTGCACGACTCCGCGCACCCCGACGGCCTCGGCTTTTGCGAGCGAGGTCTCGGGGTCGAGCACCTCGGTCCCGTCTTCAAACTCGAGGTGGGTGTGGTTGTCGTAGAGCGGAATGGGAAGCGGCTCGGGCTGCTCGGGCCAAGAAAGGTCTCGGCCGTCGCGCCCCGTGCGTTTTCTGATCATATTCATGAAGGGGGTTTCACCTAGTCCTGTTCAACACGCGGAAAGAGCACCGCGAGTGAGCCCTGCGGGGTTCCCGCTGGCAACTGACCCCACGTTCCCGCGTCACGAAGCGGCTGCTCGCGCAGCTCGCCGAGCGTTTCTTTCGCCCCGAGCGCTACCCAGAGCTTCTCGGTTGCCTCAGGAATAACGGGCGAAAGCAGCACCGCCAGGGCGCGAAGCCCCTCGGTCACCGTCGCGAGAACCGTGCCGAGACGAGCGCGCTTGGCCTCGTCTTTCGCGAGCACCCAGGGCTCCATCTCGGTGATGTAGCCGTTCAGTGCATCGACGACCTCCCAGATCACCGAGAGCGCCTCGTGAATCTCAAAGGTGTTCACATGCGCATCGGCCTCTGCCGCTGCACGCGCTACGAGATCAACGATCGCTTGGTCAGCGTCGCTGAGTTCTGCTGCCTCAGGCTGCACGCCATCGAAGTACTTAGCGTTCATCGCGAGCGTGCGGCTCGCGAGGTTGCCGAACCCGTTCGCGAGTTCGGCGTGGTACCTCGCCGTAAGGTCTTCCCAGCTGAATGAGCCGTCGTGACCGAACGAGACGGCGCGCATGAAGTAGTAGCGAAACGCGTCGGCGCCAAACACGTCGATGATCTCGTTCGGGGCGATGCCCGTGAGCTTCGACTTCGACATCTTCTCGCCGCCAACAAGCAGCCAGCCGTGGGCGAAGACGTGCTTGGGCACCTCGAGCCCTGCCGCCATGAGCATCGCTGGCCAGATGACGGCGTGAAAGCGCAGAATGTCTTTGCCGACGATGTGCACCCCGGGCCAGCGGCGCGCGAAGGTCTCGGGATCGTTGGGGTAACCGGTAGCCGTCACGTAGTTCAGCAGCGCGTCAAACCAGACGTAGGTGACGTGTTCCTGGTCCCAGGGAATCGGGATGCCCCAGTCAAACGATGAACGCGAGATCGAAAGGTCTTCGAGGCCCTGCTGCACGAACGCGACAACCTCGTTGCGAGCCGACGCAGGCTGCACGAAGTCGGGACGCTCTTCGTAGAGCTTGAGCAACGCATCGCCGAATGCGCTCATCTTGAAGAAGTAGTTCTTCTCCTTGAGCAGTTCGAGTGGCTTCGAGTGGATCGAGCACACCTTCTCGCCCTCGAATGCCCCCTCGCCGTCAACGATCTCGCTCTTCGGCTTGAACTCCTCACAGCCGACGCAGTAGAGCGCTTCGAACTCGCCCGCATACACGTGGCCGTCGTCGTAGAGCTTCTGCAGGAACGCCTGAACGCCCTCTTCGTGGCGTGGCTCGGTCGTGCGAATGAAGTCGTCGTTTGACATGTTCACGGTATCGAGCAGTGGGATCCACTCGTTCTTCACGAGACGATCGGCCCATTCCTTGGGCTCGGCACCGTTTGCGGTCGCGGTGCGCAAAATCTTCTGGCCGTGCTCATCGGTTCCCGTGAGCAGCCAGGTGTCGTCGCCTGCCTGGCGATGCCAGCGGGCGAGCACGTCGGCGGCCACCTCGGTGTAGGCGTGACCAATGTGCGGGGCATCATTCACGTAAAAAATAGGGGTCGTGATAAAAAACGAATCGGGCTTCGGCATACGTTCTATTCTAGGAGACTTCGGCCCACCGAGTTCTCTCTGTTTCAAGGAGTAGACTTTACGACATGAGTAACCACGAATCCCATGCAACTCAGTCACTCTCGCGCAAGGTCGTTACCGAGGTTCCCGGCCCGAAATCACGCGAGCTCCACGAACGCCGCACGAAGGTGATCCCTCCCGGCGTCATGGCTCTTCTTCCCGTCTACATTGAGCGCGCACACGATGCCATTCTCGTCGATGTTGACGGCAATCAGTTCATCGACTGTGGTGCCGGCATTGGCGTCACCACCGTGGGCCACACGAACGACGCGGTTGTCGAGGCAGCTCGCGAGGCTATGGGCAAGGTCACCCACACGCTCTTTACCGTGACCCCCTACGAGGGCTACGTTCAGGTTGCCGAGTACCTCGCGAAGACCGCTCCGATCTCGGGCGAGAAGCGCACGATGCTCGTGAACTCGGGCGCCGAGGCCGTTGAAAACGCCGTCAAGATCGCTCGCATGTACACGGGTCGTCCCGGCGTTGCCGTGCTCGAGTACGCCTACCACGGCCGCACGATGCTCACTTCGACCATGAACCACAAGGGCTCGCCCTACGCTACGGGCTTTGGCCCCCGCGCTGGCGATGTGTACCGTGCCCCCAACTCATTCCCGTTGCACGACGGCCTGACCGGCGAAGAGGCTGCCAAGCGCACCATCCAGTGGCTCGAGAAGACCGCTGGCGCAGCCGACCTCGCGTGCCTCGTTGCCGAGCCTATTCAGGGCGAGGGCGGCTTCGTTGTTCCCGCCGAGGGCTACCTGCCCACGCTGGCCGCATGGTGCCGCGAAAAGGGCATCGTCTTCATCGCCGATGAGATTCAGTCGGGCATCGCCCGCTCGGGCAAGGTCTTCGCGACCGAGCACTTTGGTTTCGAGCCAGACATGGTGCTCACTGCCAAGGGCATTGCGGGCGGTCTGCCGCTCGCGGGCGTCACGGGTCGCGCAGAGATCATGGATGTTGCTCCGGCCGGCGGCCTCGGCGGCACCTTCGGTGGTAACCCCGTCGCTTGCGCGGCAGCCGTTGCCGTTTTCGAACAGCTCGAAGAGGGCACCCCGCTGCGCGAAGCACAGCGTGTGGGCCGCGTGCTTGGTGCCGCCCTTGAAGACCTCAAGGCTCGTCACGAGGTGATCGCCGAGGTTCGTGGCCACGGCGCGATGCTCGCAATCGAACTCACTGAGCCCGGCACGCTGAACCCGCTGCCAGAGCTCGTGAACCACATCACGCAAACCGCCGCTCAGAGCGGCGTGCTGCTGCTCAACGCAGGCCTGCACGGTAACGTTCTGCGTTTCCTGCCCCCGGTCACCATTACCGACGAGCAGATCGCTGAGGTTGCCGAGGTCATCGACCAGGCCATCACGTCATACCAGGCATGACGAACCCCCTCGAAACGGCGTCACTCGCCGAATCGGTAGAGCTCGCGGTCGTGACTCGCGGTGATTTCATCGAGTCACGACACGCGGGCTCTGCGGTCGTGCTCTCGCCCGAGGGTGAAACCCTCGTGGCGATGGGCGCGCCCGAAACCCCCTTCTTTACGCGATCGGCGCTGAAGCCTCTCCAGTCGCTCGCGATGCACTCGGTGGGGCTCAGCCTCGCCAGTGACGAAGAGCGTGCCCTCTCGCTTGCAAGCCACGATGGCTTCAAACGCCACGCAGAGGTGGTCTGGCGCATGCTGAGCGCCGGCGGCCTGAGCGACAAAGCGCTGCTCTGCCCTCCCTCTTGGCCTTCAAACGCGGCCGAAGCGCGTGCCCACGCAAGCCGTGGCGGATCGCGTGAGCGTATGCTGCACTGCTGCTCGGGCAAGCACGCCGCGATGCTGCGCACCTGCCAGGTCAACGGCTGGGATCTCGGCACCTATCTCTCGCCCACGCACCCGCTTCAGGCGACAATCAAAGAGACCGTGCAGCGCTTCACCGGCGAGGTACCCTACGTTGCCGTCGACGGCTGCGGAGCGCCGACCCACGCGGTATCACTGACCGGCTTTGCTCGCGCAATGCGTCGTATGGCCACGAGCGAGCCACAGTCTCCCTTCCCCCTGCACCGTCACGCCTACGAGCTCCTGCGCTCTGCCAGAGCCGAGGGCTGGGCCGTGTGTGGCCCCGGTTCGAATGACACGGCACTCATCGACCGGCTCGGGGTGTTCTCGAAGCTCGGCGCCGAGGGCAGCGTCGTTGTCATCACGCCCTCTGGGTACGTTGCGGTCGTGAAAACGCTCGATGGTTCGCAGCGGCCGCTGCACCTCATTGCCGGCGAACTCCTGACCCGGGTTGGCGCAATCTCGCAGGAGGCCTTCGAAGCGGTCAAACCAGAGTTGCACCTGCGCGTCTCTGGCGGCGGGGCACCCGTCGGCGAGATTCGCGTGGCGTTCTAGGAGCAAACCGCCCGGCTACTGCCCGAGCGCGGCCTTCGCGAACGCACGGATGCGCTCGATCGACTTCACCCCGCGCGTCGATTCAACGCCGCTCGAAACGTCAACGCCCGTAGGCTGCAGCACGCCCATGCAGTCGGCCACATTGCCGGGAGTGAGCCCGCCTGCAAGCAGCCACCAGCCCGTGGGGCGCGCGTCGCCGAGCTGAGCCGGGTCAAAGGGAATGCCTCCACCGGGCTCCACCGCGTCGATGAGGAGCCGCTCTTCGTTCCAACGCTGCCGCTCAGCTGTGCCGAGTGCGAGATACTCGTCGATGGCGAAGGCTCGCAGAGTCTTGAAGCCAGCCTGCTGTGCGGCTAGAACATCGCTCAGCGGCTCGTACCCGTGAAATTGGACCGTGGTGAGCCCAGCGGCCTCTGCTGTCGCGAGCACCTCGTCCAGGGGCTGTGCGCGAAACACCCCGACCGTTTCGACGCCCTCGGGAACACGCTCGATGAGCGTTCGGGCGCGATCCGCCGATACAAGCCTCGGGCTCGGCGCGAAGACAAAGCCCACCGCGCTCGCCCCCGCGGCAATCGCGGCGTCGACGGTCTCGTCGGTCGAGAGGCCGCAAATCTTCACGAAGGGGGTATGCATGGGTTCCATGGTAGCGCCCCTCGATGCCTAGATTCGGGGAACCTCTTCGGTGTCTGACGGGTCATTGAGCGGCAGGCGTGTGCGGGAGAGATCGCCTGTCTCTCGCATATCGCCAACGGCGTGCACATCGATGACGACGACCGTCACGTTGTCGCGCCCTGAGTTTTGGAGGGCCTGCTGCAGGAGCTCCTCGGCGGCATCTTTCGCGGTGCGTGCCGTTGAGAGGAAGTGGCGAATGCCGAAGTCGGTGAGCTCTTTGGTGAGCCCGTCAGAGCAAATGAGCATGCGCTGCCCCGGAATGAGCGCGAGCTCGATGTAGTCGGGAATCGGCTCCTCGTTGAAGCCGACCGCCCTCGTAATCACGTTTGCGTGCGGGTGCGTCTCGGCCTCTTCCGGGGTAATTGCCCCGGTATCAATGAGGTGCTGCACGACCGAATGATCGGTCGTCACCTGGCTGAGCGAACCGCGGAAGAACTGGTACACCCGAGAGTCACCAATATTGAGCACGAGCCACGAGGCACGGTCTTCGTTCTTCACGAGGGCGAGCCCCGTTACGGTCGTCCCAGCGCCGAGATCAGTCTCGCCAACGCGCTCCTGAATATCAAAAACCGATTCCCTGAGCACCCGGTCAATGTGCTCGGGCGTCAGGTCAGTGAGGTCTTGCAACTCTGAGAGCCTCGTCGCGACCGCGTCAGATGCGATCTCGCCGGCGGTGTGACCACCCATGCCATCGGCGACCGCGAAGATCGGGGGCACAACCGTGTAGCTATCCTGGTTGTTTTCGCGCCTCAGCCCGGTATCGGTAATCGCGTGCCAGGACAGTTCGATGACGAGATGGTCTGACAGGGCGACGCGCTGGTATGAACCGTTACGGCCTACTTCAGTCAAGCTTCTCTCCGCTCATCGTTTCCCACCCACCCATGCTACACGCTAGCGTGCGGCGACAACGCCGAGCGTCGTCACGAGTGTCGCGTGATGCGGTTCACCAGTCTCGGTGATTTCGAGACCCTCGTCATTTGCCCACGCCAAGAATTCGGCCTGCGACGTGATGGTCGCCTGCGAGCGGGCGAGACGCTTCACGAGATCTCCCTTGGCCCGCTTATTGAAGTGATTGAGGGCGCGCACTCCCCCGTCTTCGGTTCGCTGAACGATGTCGAGTGTCAGCCACTCAACCGTGTCAGGAATCGGAGCGAGTGCAGCGTAGTCTTTCGACCGGAGGTCAAGCATGAACGCCTCTGGCCACTCGAAGTCGGCAAACGCTTCGAGCCAGGTCTTCTTCAACGTCGCCCCGAGCTCATCGGTGAGCCGTGACGATGCTGAAAGCCGGTAAGGCGGAATTTCGTCTGAGGCACTTACGAGACCGAAGAGAGCCGATTGAATGAAGACGTGGTCTGCGATCCACCCGCGAGATGCCTCATCGAGCTCATCTATCTCGATCTCATCAAAGAGCACCCCGACGTACCGCTCGATCGCAGCGAGCCCCTGAGCATCGCTCAGTCGCAGGTTGTGCTGAAGTTCGCCGGTGGCCTTCGCTCCAAGCTTGAAGGCCTTCTGTGCGCGCTCGGTGTCGCCGCTGACCGCGACGACCGCGTCGAGAACGCGTTTCCTGGTCTCACCCAGGTCTGCTTGGAAGAGCAGATTTTCTGCGCGAAAAATGGCGTTGCCGCCGTCAGGTCGCTTGGACTCTGACGGCGGCAACAGCACACGCATGAGAATAGTAGTTCGCCGTTAGGCGACGAGGGAAGCCTGCCCGGCAACAACCTCAACTGAGTTGCGGTTAACCGAGAAGAAACCACCCTCTGCGTTCACAACCACGACAGAACCGTCGGTGGTGGTGATGCGAACTGCACCATCACCGAGCACGGCGAGGAGCGGTTCGTGACCGGCAAGAATACCGATCTCGCCCTCGACCGTTTTTGCGACGATCTGGGTTGCTTCGCCTGACCAGACCTGACGGTCGGCCGACACGATGTTGACGCTGAGGGCAGCCATGATTAGCTTTCCTTCTGAATGCGAGCCCAGTTTTCCTCGACGTCAGAGATACCACCGACGTTGAAGAATGCCTGCTCTGCGACGTGGTCGAGTTCGCCCTTGCAGATCGCGTCGAACGACTCGATGGTCTCCTTGAGCGGAACGGTCGAACCTTCAACACCGGTGAACTTCTTCGCCATGTAGGTGTTCTGCGACAGGAACTGCTGAATGCGACGTGCGCGTGCAACGGTGATCTTGTCTTCTTCTGAGAGCTCGTCAACACCGAGAATCGCGATGATTTCCTGGAGTTCCTTGTTCTTCTGAAGAATCGCCTTCACGGTGGTCGCGACGCGGTAGTGGTCTTCACCCAAGTAACGCGGATCCATAATACGTGACGATGAGGTCAGCGGATCAATTGCCGGGTACAGACCCTGCGATGCAATCTCACGTGAGAGCTCGGTCGTCGCGTCAAGGTGCGCGAACGTCGTGGCGGGAGCCGGGTCAGTGTAGTCATCGGCAGGAACGTAAATCGCCTGCAGTGAGGTAATCGAGTGGCCACGGGTCGACGTAATGCGCTCCTGAAGGATACCCATTTCGTCGGCGAGGTTCGGCTGGTAGCCCACGGCTGAAGGCATACGGCCGAGCAGGGTTGAAACCTCTGAACCAGCCTGCGTGAAGCGGAAGATGTTGTCGATGAAGAGCAGCACGTCCTGCTTCTGCACGTCACGGAAGTACTCAGCCATGGTGAGGGCTGAGAGCGCGACGCGAAGACGGGTCCCGGGTGGCTCATCCATCTGGCCGAAGACCAGTGCGGTCTTGTCGAACACACCAGCTTCATCCATCTCGTGAATGAGGTCGTTACCCTCACGGGTACGCTCGCCAACACCGGCGAACACCGACACACCACCGTGATCCTGCGCAACACGCTGGATCATCTCTTGAATCAGAACGGTCTTACCAACACCGGCACCACCGAAGAGACCGATCTTACCGCCCTGTACGTAGGGGGTCAGAAGGTCAATCGACTTGATGCCCGTTTCGAAGAGCTGAGTCTTCGACTCGAGCTGATCGAATGCGGGAGGCGTGCGGTGGATGCTCCAGCGCTCGTTGACCTCAATGGTCTCGCCCTCGGGAAGGTTGAGCACGTTGCCGGCTACGTCGAACACCTTGCCCTTGGTGATGTCACCAACGGGAACGGTGATCGAATCGCCAGTGTCGATGACTTCCTGGCCACGAACGAGGCCGTCAGTCGGCTTCAGCGCGATGGCGCGAACAAGGTTGTCGCCGAGGTGCTGGGCTACCTCGAGCACGAGAGTGAAGGCTTCGCTCTCTTCACCAAAGTTGACACGGGTTTCGAGTGCGTTGTACACGGCCGGAATGGCATCGTGCGGGAACTCGATGTCGACAACAGGGCCGGTAACTCGGGCGATACGCCCGACAACCTTGGCCTCAGTCGCCTGAACAGCGGTTTCGGTCATTGCTTTCTCTTTCTCTGTTGCGTGTGTTAGCCGGCAAGCGCGTCAGCGCCGCCCACAATCTCTGAAATCTGCTGGGTAATCTCAGCCTGGCGCGCGTTGTTCGCGAGGCGCGTGTAGTCGCTGATCAACTTGTCTGCGTTGTCACTTGCCGACTTCATGGCCTTCTGCGTTGCGGCGTGCTTAGCGGCGGCCGACTGCAGCATCGCGTTAAAGATACGAGACTCGATGTATGCGGGAAGCACGGTGTCGAGTACGTTCTCTGGGCTGGGCTCAAACTCATACAGCGGCTCGATGTCGCTCGTGGGTGCAGCGACACCCTCGACGATCTCGAGTGGCAGCAAGCGGTTAACCTGAGCAACCTGGCTGACCATGCTCACGAGACGGTTGTACACGAGGTGAATCTCCTGTACCCCGCCCTCAGCTGCTTCACGGCTGAAGCGCTCGAGCAAGACATCACTGATCTCTTTTGCTGTCGAGAACTCGGGTGCCTCGGTACCACCGATCCACGAGCGCTCGGCTGCACGGTTTCTGAAGTTGAAGTAGCCCTGAGCCTTGCGGCCAATGAGGTAGTAAACAACCTCTTTGCCCTCGTCACGAAGGTGCTCGCTCAGCTGCTCGGCTTCACGAAGAACCTGTGAGTTAAAGGCACCGGCAAGGCCACGGTCTGAGGTAAAGACCACAACCGCTGCTCGCTCAACCGTCTCAGCCTCGGTGATGAGGGGGTGGCTGATGTTCGAGTAGTTTGCGACGGCTGAAACAGCACGCGTGAGGGCACGGGTATACGGATCAGATGCTTCAACCCGAGCCTTTGCCTTCTGAATGCGTGATGCCGCAATCAGCTCCATCGCACGGGTGATCTTCTTGGTCGTCTGGGCAGACTTAATTTTCTGCCGGTAGACCCGAAGTTGCGCTCCCATGTCTCTCCTGTGTCTAGAGTTACTGATCGAGAAGTGTGGTGCGGGGCAGCCTCAGCTGCCCCGCTGACCAACTACTTCTTGTTAACGACCAGCTGCTCCTGGTTGATGTCTTCGTCTGCGAGTGCGTCAAACTGCTCGTTGAGCGCCTTGCCCTCTGAAGTGCGGAACTCGAGCTTGAACTTCTCGATGAGAGCCGTCAGCGTTGCAACGGTTTCATCGTCGAGCACGTTCGTCTCACGAAGCGTCGTGAGTGCCTGCGAGTTGTTTGCAACGTAGTCGAGGAACTCGCGCTCGAAGCGCAGGACGTCTACGACTGGAACATCGTCAAAGTAACCCTTGGTACCAGCCCAGATCGACACGGTCTGATCTTCAACCGGGTACGGCGTGTACTGAGGCTGCTTGAGCAGCTCGGTGAGGCGTGCACCACGATCAAGCTGACGGCGGCTTGCAGCGTCGAGGTCTGATGCGAACATCGAGAATGCTTCAAGCGCACGGTACTGAGCGAGCTCAAGCTTCAACGTACCTGAAACCTTCTTGATCGACTTCACCTGAGCGTCGCCACCAACACGTGAAACCGAGATACCAACGTCAACCGCTGGGCGCTGGTTTGCGTTGAAGAGGTCGGACTGCAGGAAGATCTGGCCATCGGTAATCGAAATCACGTTGGTCGGAATGTATGCCGAGACGTCGTTTGCCTTGGTCTCAATGATCGGAAGGCCGGTCATCGAACCTGCACCGAGGTCGTCAGAAAGCTTTGCGCAACGCTCGAGGAGACGTGAGTGCAAGTAGAAAACGTCACCGGGGTATGCCTCGCGGCCCGGTGGGCGACGCAGCAAGAGTGACACAGCACGGTAGGCCTCAGCCTGCTTCGAAAGGTCATCGAACACGATGAGTACGTGCTTACCGTCGTACATCCAGTGCTGGCCGATAGCCGAGCCGGTATACGGAGCAAGGTACTTGAAGCCTGCGGGGTCTGACGCTGGTGAAGCAACGATGGTGGTGTACTCCATCGCTCCTGCGTCTTCGAGTGCACCCTTCACCGAAGCGATGGTTGAACCCTTCTGACCGATTGCGACGTAGATGCAACGAACCTGCTTCGTGGGGTCACCCGACTCCCAGTTAGCGCGCTGGTTGATGATCGTATCGATCGCGAGAGCGGTCTTACCGGTCTGGCGGTCGCCAATGATGAGCTGACGCTGGCCACGGCCAACGGGGATCATCGCGTCGATTGCCTTCATGCCGGTCTGCAGCGGCTCGTGAACCGACTTACGCTGCATAACGCCGGGAGCCTGGAGCTCGAGCGCACGACGACCCTCGATGCCGGTGATTTCACCGAGGCCATCGATGGGCTTGCCGAGTGGGTCAACCACGCGACCAAGGTAGCCCTCGCCAACCGGAACCGAGAGCACCTCACCGGTGCGAGTTACTGGCTGTCCCTCTGCGATCTCGGTGAACTCACCGAGCACAACGACACCAATTTCGTTCTCTTCAAGGTTCTGGGCGAGGCCCAGGGTGCCGTCGGCAAAACGAACAAGCTCGTTGGCCATGACGCCGGGGAGCCCCTCGACGTGTGCAATACCGTCGGCTGCGTCAATAACCGTTCCAACTTCGGTGCTCTCAGCACCAGCGGGCTCGTACGAGGCCGCAAAATCCTTCAAGGCGCCGCGAATTTCATCGGGGCTGATGGTGATTTCTGCCATTGTTTTTCCTCTAGTCAACCGGCCAAGCCGGAAAAGATGTAGTACCCGCTAGCCTGCGAGCTGGAGTCGAAGATCGTCGAGACGTGCTTTGACGCTGCCGTCAATCACGTTGTCGCCAATCTGAATTCGCACACCGCCCACGAGAGACGGATCGATGACGGTCGTCAGCTTCACCGCACGACCCGACTGGGTCGAGAGTAGTGTCTGCAGGCGCTCGAGACGAGCTGCATCGAGGGGTGCGGCGAGCGTTACCGTAGCAAGTTCGGCGCCTCCCTGGTCTGCGATGATCTTTGCGAAGTCACGAAGAACACGACCAATGCGACGGCCACGCGGCTGAGCCACGGTGTGCTCAACAACCTCAAGTGCGTTTGCCGAGACTTTGCCGTTGAACAGTTCGTGAACGACCTTGACCTTCTGCTCAGCTACACCCAGCTTGCTTCCGAGTGTGAGCTCAAGCTCGTGGTTTCCGCTGATCACTGTTTCGATGGCGAGAAGCTCTTCATCAAGACCGGGCTGAACCGAAGCGGCAGCACGAATTCCGAGCTCTTCAACACCTGCAACGAACTCGTCGGTGTTCGACCAGCGTTCGCCAGCTGCGGCGTTCAGTACGGCCTGAGTGCCCGCACCTGCCTCGGCGAAGACCTTTGCAACGAGTTCTTTTTTACTCTGCGCATCACCCGCGGGGTCGGTGAGCCCACCGACCAGGGCTGGCGAGCCCTCGAGCACAGCTGAAGCCTGCAGGAGCTCGCTACCGAGACCTGCCTGCGACTGTGAGTCGAGAACGCTGCGAGCCGCCGCTAGAGCGCTCCGTGAAGCACTGCCCATTTAGCCCACTGCCTTCGTGTTCTCAAGATCCGCAATGAAGCGGTCGACGAGGGCGGTAGCCTTTGCGTCTTCGCTGAGTGATTCACCGACGACGCCTGAGGCGAGGTCAATTGCGAGAGTGCCAACTTCCTTCTGGAGTGACACGTACGCGGTCTGACGCTCGGCTTCGATCTGTGTCTGAGCCGACTGAACAATGCGAGCCTGTTCGGTCGTTGCGTCTTCCTTCGCCTTTGCAACAATCTTGGTTGCATCCTGGCGAGCTGAATCGCGAATCTCAGCTGCTTCCTCGCGGGCGCCAGCAAGCTGGGCGTTGTATTCCTGCAGAGCGGCTTCGGCCTTGGCCTGAGCTTCGTCAGCCTTTGCAATGTTCCCTTCAATGGCCTCGGCGCGAGCGTCGAGCATTGCGGTGAACTTCGGAAGGAAAACCTTCCAAAATGCAATAAGGATGATGACGAAGATGATTGCCGACCAGAAGATGTCGTAATCCGCAGGAAGCAGTGGGTTTGGTTTACCCTCTGCAGCAGCAAGTACTGCGTTATTCATCGAGCCTCCCTTTCGAGACTAGGAAAAGTTGGAAGACTTACTGGAAGATGAAGTGGGTTGCGATACCGATGAGCGCGAGCGCCTCGGTGAACGCGATACCGATCCACATGAGTACCTGGAGGCGGCCTGCGAGCTCTGGCTGGCGAGCAACGCCTTCAATGGTCTTGCCAACAACGATGCCAAGGCCGATTGCGGGGCCGATTGCAGCGAGGCCGTAGCCTACGGTTGAGATGCTGCCCGAGATTTCTGCGAGAACAGTCACGTGAGTGATTTCCTTCCTTGAAGAGAACTACGCCGGTTGACGTAGCCCGAATTAGTGTTCTTCAGCCAGCGCGAGCTGGATGTAGACGCCAGTGAGAATGGTGAAGATGTAAGCCTGGAGGAATGCCACCAGGATTTCGAAGAGGGTGAATGCAAAGCCCACGACGAAAGTGCCAACACCGAAGAGCTTCATGAAGCCATCAGCGTTGAAGATGAAGAAGTTCGTTGCCGAGAAGAACAGCACGAGCAGCAAGTGGCCGACGAGCATGTTCATGAGCAGACGCAGCGTGAGCGTTGCCGGGCGAAGAACGAAGGTCGAGAAGAACTCGATCGGAGTAACAATGATGTACAGGGGCTTGGGAACGCCTGCTGGGAAGAGCGAGTTCTTGAAGAAGTTCTTCGGGCTCTTCTTCACACCCGCGTAAATGAAGGTGATGTAGGTCACGACCGCAAGCACGAGCGGAACGCCGATCACCGACGAGACACCAATGTTGAGGAATGGAATGATGCCGGTGATGTTGAACGCCAGAATCATGAAGAAGATCGAGGCAAGAATAGGCATGAAGCGCTTTGCATCGGCTTTACCGAGCAGGTCTTCAGCAATGTTCACGCGTACGAAGTCGAGTGCCATCTCAGTGATCGACTGACCACGGGTCGGGATCACACGCATGTTGCGAGTGCCGAGCCAGAAGAGAACGAGCAGAACGACCATCATGAGAACACGAATCATCATGATGCGGTTCATTGCGAAGATGGTGCCTTCGAAAAGTACGACGTCTGGGAAGAACTCGTCGATCGTTGGCGGGTGGAAGCCTCCCTCAAAGGGAAGAGCTGCCAAGGTCACGAGGTGCATAGCGGTTGCGGACAGCGCCAGTCTCCTGTTTCTCGGTGCGAGTACCTACTCACACAACTGCGATCATGGGACGAGATTCTTCATACCTGCTGATAATGCGCACACTTGAAGAACCTCGCCCATACTATCAACTTCTCGCCGCGAGCGAAACCTGTACGGGTAATAGGTTGTCTAGCGGCCAGAAACGAGCGGAATTCTTGATTTCAAGACGACAAAAGCGTCGATTGCGAGCGAGACGAGTACGCCAACGATCACGGCAATGAATAAAATGGTCGGGTCAAGCCATGGCTGTGATTTGAGCAGTAGAGCCGCAACAATGAAAAGAACAAACTTCAGTAGCCAGCCGCCGACCACGATGCCAAAGAACATTGGCACGTACAGGTCACTCTCAACAAAGCGGTTGGCAAATGCGATACTGCCGAGCGTCAAAGCGAAGAACACCCCGGCTCCTGCGGCGCCGAGCACCCCGCCGATAAGCCCTCGTTCCTCACTGACCAGCCAGCCGATAAGCCCAAACACGACCACCATGAGCACGGTCGCGACAACTGACCATTTGAGGGCCTTCACGAAGACGGGCTGCGAGACCGGCATTTCGCGCTCGGTCGGTTCTGGCTCTGGCTGCGGCATGGCGTTTGGCGTGAGTTCAGTCATGTCGTGGGATCCTCTCAAGGGTTACGAGTGTAACCGTAGCAATGTCTTTGCACGTGATGCTGGCACGAGGGTGACAACAAGACACAGCCCGCAGCCGATCACGAGAACAAGAATGGGAATGGTGTAGCCCTCGAGGGTAAAAGTGAGCAGGCAAGCGAGCGAGATCACGAGGGTCCACAGGTGAAAAATCATTGCCGCTTGCGTGTGCGAGTGGCCAAGATCGATGAGCTTATGGTGCAGATGGTGCCTGTCAGCACTGAAGGGACTCTTCCCCGCCCTCAGCCGGCGCACAACGGCAAGCAGGAGATCAGCGAGCGGCAGTGCGAGTACCGCAAAGGGCAAGATGATCGGAATCCATGAGGCAATCACCACGTCGGTGCTGAGCGAAGCCGGGTTCAACTGCCCGGTGACCATGATCGTTGATGTTGCCATGAGCAACCCGATCATGAGGGCCCCCGCGTCGCCCATGAACATTTTTGCTCGGTGCCAGTTGAACGGTAAGAAGCCAACGCACACTCCCACGAGCAACGCTGCGATGAGACTCGCAAAGCTCACCGACTCAGCACTGCCGAGGTCGCGTGCGAGCAGCATCGTATAGACGAAGAAGGTGAGGTTTGCGATGAGCGAAACGCCGACGACGAGACCGTCGAGCCCATCGATGAAGTTCATGGCGTTCATCACCGTCACCATAAGGAAGACCGTCAGCACCATGTTGATGTATGGTGACGCCACGATGAGGGTGTTGCCGAGCGGCAGCGAGAGAATCTGCACTCCCTGCCATGCGAGCAAACCGGCTGCGACCAGTTGAGCTCCGAGTTTCAGCATCCAGTCGAGGTCGATGAGGTCGTCGATGACACCGACCACGACGATAATCGTGACCGCGATAAGCAACGCCCACAATTGGCTGGTGTTTTGCAAAACGACGGCGAAGTCGTTGCCCCCGAACCACACCACACCGAGCATTCCGGCGAGTAGCCCTATATACATCGCGACCCCGCCAAGGCGTGGGGTCGGGTTCTGGTGCATGTCGCGTTCGCGAACCTCTGGAGCGAGCTGGTACTTACGGCTTACCCACAGCACCACGACCGAGGCGACCGCGGTTACCGCCGCCGCGAGCGCGCCCACCCATAGATACGGAATCACGAATTAGTTGCTCGATGCCTCGGCTGCCGGAGCTTCCTCGGCCGGCTGAGCTTCGGTCGGCTCTGCCCCGGTCGCCTCTGCGTCGGTCGGTTCTGAGTCAGCCAGCTCAGCGTCAGCCGGCTCTGCTTCGGTCAGCTCTGGCTCGGGCTCTGCTGGCGCTACGGGGCGCTTCGGGGCGACACTCACCTCGAGTTCGGGGCACACCTCAACGAGGTCTGCGATACCGACCGGGCCCTGTCGCAGAATGCGAAGCTTGCCCTCGCTCACGCGGGTGGCGTCGACAATGGTCGACGATTCGCCCGTAGGCACCTCGCCCGCGTCGAGCACGGCGGCAACCGAATCGCCGAGCATGTCGTCAGCCTCTGCCGCGTTCTTTGCCGCGGGAACGCCGTGCTTATTAGCGCTCGAGACCGCGAGTGGGCCTGTTTCGCGAAGAATCTCAAGGGTGACGTCGTGCGCGGGAATGCGCAGAGCGACGGTTCCCCCGGTATCGCCGAGGTCCCAGCTCAGCGAGGGCTGGGCCGGCAGAACGATCGTGAGTGGCCCAGGCCAGAACGCTGCCGCGAGTCGCTCAACGCACTCGGGGACGCTCTCGGCAAGGGCGCCAACCGCTGCCATATCGGCGACCATAACGGGAGGTGGCGACTGCCTGCCCCGCCCCTTCGCTTCGAGAAGTTTCGTTACGGCCTGCGGGCTAAAAGCGTCGGCCGCAACACCGTAAACGGTATCGGTGGGCAACACGATAAGCTCGCCGCGCCCAATTGCCTGACGCGCCGTACGGGCACCGATGAGCAACTGTGAGGCATCTGAGCAGTCAAAGAGTTCGGCCATGGGTCAAGAGTTTACTCCCAGTGCCTGAACTCAAGCTTTTGATGCGTGGGCGCGTTGCCGTCTCACAGGCGGCTGCGCACTCACGCTCTCGCGGTTGTCGCTCGGTCACGAAAGGTGAGATCACGGTGGGTCGCCGCCGAGGTCCATCCGTCAGCAGCCAAAATATCGCGCACTGCGCTGCCCTGCATCTCAGCGTGTTCAATGACGATGAGCCCTCCAGGACGCAGGTACTCGCGGTAGGTTCGGCTGATAATGCGGATGAGCGAAAGCCCGTCTTCGCCGCTGTAGAGCGCCAGATGCGGATCGTGATCACGCACCTCTGGATCTCGCGGAATAGCCCCGGAAGGAACATAGGGAGGGTTTGTCGCGATGACCGACAGCCTGCCCTTGAGTTGTTGGATCTCGGCGGGTGGCGAAGCGACGTCGCCCGCCAGAAGCGTCACCCTTCCGCCACCCAGGCGCGCAACGTTACGCTCTGCCCATGCCCTGGCGTGGTCGTCTTTCTCCACAGCCCACACTCGGCTTCGCGGCACTTCGGTCGCCATCGCGAGTGCGATGGCGCCGCTCCCCGTGCACAGATCAAGCGCGAGCGGCTCAGGCGTCATGTCTGCATGTAACTCATCGATGGCAAATTGCACAACGGTCTCTGTCTCTGGCCTGGGTACAAAAACACCGGGCCCTACGTCAAGTTCGCAGTGACGAAACGGAGCCTTGCCCGTGAGGTGCTGCAGTGGCACCCGTTGCGCACGCTCGCCCGCAAGTGAGTCGATGCGCTCTCGTTGCGCGAGTTCGAGCGTCCCTCCCATAATGGCGAGCGACTGCACCCTCCCCCGGCTTTCACCCAGGACAGAGCCTACGATGAGCTCAGCATCGGCCTGGGGGTCAGGAATACCAGCGGCCTCCAGAGTGTTGCAGAGTGATAGGAGCGCTTCATGAATGAGAAGCGAGTGTTCAGATGACAATGTGTGACACCATTCATAAGTTTACATTTGGCCTTCAATAACATTTCGCTATGATGGTTTCGTGCCATTCGGCGCTCAATGTATCGCACAACGAAAGGTAACCCATGTCGCGGGTATACAACAACATTACCGAGGCCTTCGGTAACACGCCCCTCGTGAAGCTCAATCGCGTCGCAGACGACGCGGGCGCAGAGGTCTACGCGAAGCTCGAGTTTTACAACCCCGCCGGAAGCGTCAAAGACCGTATCGGCATCGCCATCATCGACGCCGCCGAACAGTCGGGCGCGCTGAAGCCCGGCGGCACCATCGTTGAGGGCACGAGTGGCAACACCGGCATCGCACTCGCGTTCGTCGGGGCCGCACGCGGTTACCGCGTCATCCTCACCATGCCTGAGACCATGAGCATCGAGCGTCGTAAGCTCCTCCGCGCATACGGCGCAGAGATCGTTCTCACCGAAGGGCCCCTCGGCATGAAGGGCGCCGTCGCAAAGGCCGAAGAGATCGTCGCCGAGACCGAGGGCGCCGTGCTCGCCAACCAGTTTGGGAACGCCGCGAACCCCGCGATCCACCGTTCGACCACCGGCCCAGAGATCTGGAACGATACCGACGGCAGCGTCGACATTTTTGTCGCAGGCATTGGCACCGGCGGCACCATCACCGGCGCAGGCAGCTACCTCAAGGAGCAGAACCCTGAGGTCAAGGTCATCGCGGTCGAGCCGATCGATTCGCCGCTGCTCACCGACGGAAAAGCGGGCCCACACAAGATTCAGGGGCTCGGCGCCAACTTCGTTCCCGACGTACTCGACCGAGAGGTCTATGACGAGGTATTCGACGTAACCCTCGATGACTCGATCCGCACCGCTCGCGCGCTCGGCGCGTCAGAGGGCGTTCTTGCGGGCATCTCGGGCGGCGCCGCGGTCTATGCGGCGACCGAGGTCGCAAAGCGCCCCGAGAACAAGGGCAAGAAGATCGTCGTAGTCATTCCCGACTTCGGCGAGCGGTACTTCTCGACCGTATTGTTTGAGGATCTCAACCAGGAGTAAGACAGTAACTGTGGGTATGTTCAGTCGCATTCGCGAGGATATTGCAGCGGCCAAACAGCATGACCCGGCGGCCCGAGGAAGCGTAGAAATCTTCTGCGTGTACTCGGGCCTTCATGCCGTTTGGTGGCACCGTGCTGCCAACGCGCTCTGGCGCAGAGGCATGCGCTTTGTACCGCGCGTCATCTCACAAATCGTGCGCTGGTTCACTGGCATCGAGATTCACCCGGGAGCAACCATCGGTCGACGCCTCTTCATCGACCACGGCATGGGAGTGGTCATTGGCGAGACCGCCATCGTCGGCGACGACGTGCACCTCTACCATCAGGTCACCCTGGGCGGCACCGGCCACGAGAAGGGCAAGCGTCACCCGACCATTGGCGACCGGGTCACGATCGGGGCCGGCGCAAAGGTACTCGGCAATATCAGCATCGGTCACGATAGCGCTGTGGGCAGTAACGCGGTTGTCGTGCACAACAGCGAACCGTGGACGACGCTCGTGGGCATCCCCGCAAAGCCAAGGCCACGCCGCGGCGCACCCGTCGCCGAGATGCCAGACACGGCCGACTTTTACGTCATCTAGCGGCCCGAGCCGCGGTTCTTTTCGTTCCACCGAAGCGTTTTGCGCAGCTCAATGACGAGCAGGCAGAGCGCTGGGATCCACACCAGGTACTGTGTCGCGAATGCCCAGCGGAAGGCATCCATCGTGAAGGTCTCGGGCGACCCCGCACCTTGTGCGTCAAGCACGATACCCACGAGCAGCATCGCGATGAGCGCGGCAATAAAGCCGCCCATGTTCGCTGTGCCCGTCGAAAGCCCGATGAAGCGTCTCGGGGAGTGCGACCGCACGATCTCAAAAGCGATCATCGAGGCGGCGCCACCCATCGAGGTAATCGTCGTCACCGTCAGCACAAGCCACAGGGGCGGGGTACCTGGCCAGAGCAGCAGCACACCCCACGCAACGGCGATGACACACATGACGCTCATCGCAATGTGCACACGATGCTCGAGGTACCGCGAAGTGGCGCGACCAAGCACGAGACCCGCGAGGCCACCCGTAATTGCCATGCCGAACAGCACCGTCGATGCCGCGGTCGGGCTCATACCGATGCCGTATACGAGCAACGGAGTGCCCCAGAGCAGCAGCATCAAGTGCTGCGAAAAGGGCGTCGAGAAGTGCACCCAGAACGCGAGGCGCACGCCGGGAATGCCGAGCACAACGCGCATGTTTGCGAAGAACCGCTTGAGCGCGTTTGCCTCGGCGGCCACCGGAAGCGCAATGAGGCCCGTGTTCGAGGGCAGCGACGCGAGGCCAATACTGCCGTCGGCGAGCAACAGTTCGGCGCGCTCAGAAAGGTTGCCCCGCTTTCCACGGATCCGCTCGACCGTCGTGGGCTCACCCGGGGTATCGCGTAGCGTCATCGCACCGACGAGCACGACGAACAGGCAGGCAACCGCGATTCCGGTAAAGCCTGCGGCCCAGCCGAACACTCCTACAGCCAGTGAGAGCGGAAAGAGCGAAACGACCTGGCCTAGTGTGCCGAGCATACCCGTCAGCTGACCGAGCATTGGCAGCTTGCGAGCCGGGAACCAATCGGGCAGAAGCCTCATGAGGCTCGTAAAGATAAACGCGTCGCCGGCGCCGACAAGCATTCGGGCGACAATCGCGATCCACACCTCTCCTGCAAAAGCCATGCCGAACTGGCCCATGGCCATGAGCAAGCCGCCCGAGAGCACCACGCGTGTTACGCCAAAACGGTCGAGCAAGAGGCCGACCGGGATTTGCATCACCGCGTAGACGACGAGCTGCAACACCGCGAAAATCGAGAGGGTCGCTGCACCGATCGAGAATTGATCTTGCGCCGTCGGGCCAAGGGCCGAGAGCGACGTGCGATTGATAATCGCAATGATGTACATGAGCTCTGCGACGCCCCACACGAGCCAGGGGAGAAACCTTGGGGCGGTATCTTTACGGCGACTCACAGTATTGAGTCTAACTCTCGACACGTGCCGCTCTGTGCAGACGCGGCGATACCGTTCCCAGATTTTTGGTCAAACCATCACTCACGGGTGTTCAGGACGCTTGTCCCCCGCACCCCACCGACAACAAAAGCCTCGGCGTCGTCAACCGCGCCCGCACTCATGCGCACGAGGCTGATCACCTCGGTTGCTTCGTCGAGATCGATGGTCTTTTGCGCCCCATCGCATGCAACCTCAACCGGCCCATTCGATACGGTAGAGCCATCGGCGCCGACTAGGGAGAGCACAAACTCGGCGTTGCCCTTACCGAAGCAAGCAACGATGCCCTCAGTTGGCCGTACCTGCGCGTCGAGGGTCACGCTGAAGTTCGCGTCGTCATCTTCGGGAGCGGTATTCGACGTGACCCTGGACGAAAATGACCCCAGATTATCTTCGTCAGCAGAGAGTTCTTGCATGAGGGCTTCGGCCTTTGCTTCCGCCTCAGGCAGGGTGTCCTGGTGCGGCTGCGCACAGCCCGTGAGCAACGCAGCGACGCCGAGCACCGTGCAGGTCATCATCATTCGAGTACCCATGTACTGAAGCCTAGTGGGAGACCCCGCGCGAGATCTAGTGGTCGACGCGCACCGTATCGAGGTACCCGGCAATGCGCGAAATGGCTTCGGTGAGCACAACGGTGTCGGGCAGTGTCACAAAGCGTACGTGGTCTGGCGTCGGGTAGTTGAAGCCGCGCCCGTTCGTAATGAGCACGTTCGTTGCCCGCAACAGATCGATGACAAACGCCCGGTCGTCTTCAATGAGATAGCGCTCTGGGTCGAGTTTGGGAAAGAGGTAGAGGGCACCGTCTGGCTTCACGCACGTCACACCCGGAATCTCGGTGAGCAGTTGGTGCGCGAGCTCGGACTGCTCAAGCAGTCGCCCGCCCGGAGCCGTGAGGGCGCGGATCGAACTGTCGTCACTGAGCGCCGCGGGAATCGCGTACTGCGCGGGAACGTTGGCACACATACGCATGTTGGAGAGCAGTGTGATGCCCTCGATGAGCTCCTGTGCCCGCTCCTGATTGCCTGAAAGCACCATCCAGCCGCTTCGAAAGCCTGCGATGAGGTACGCCTTCGAGAGACCACCAAAGGTAATGCAGAGCGTCGACTCGACAAGCTTCGCAGCGTGCACGTGCTGTGCCCCGCGGTAGAGGATCTTCTCGTAGATCTCGTCAGCGAGCAGCACGAGGCCGTACCGCTCGGCTAGCTCGGCAAACTTGCGCACCAGCTCTTCTGAGTAGACGGCACCGGTGGGGTTGTTCGGGTTGATGAGCACGAGCGCGCGAGTCTTCGGAGTAATGAGCGACTCAATCTCTTCGAGATTGGGTTGCCAGTTGTCAGCCTCATCGCACACGTAATGCACGGCGCGGCCGCCTGAGAGCGTTACCTGCGCTGTCCACAACGGATAGTCGGGCGCGGGAATGAGCACTTCGTCGCCGGGGCCAAGCATGGCCTGGAGCACGATCGAGATGAGCTCGCTCACGCCGTTACCGATAAACACGTCATCGGGCGAGACGCTCGTGAGCCCCTCACCAGCCATGAACTCGGCAACCGCTTCGCGGGCCGCAGGAATGCCACGTGAGTCACTGTACCCCTCAGCAACCTGGAGCGCGTTCGTTACTGCTTCGCGCACCGCCTCGGGCGCTTCAAAGCCGAAGGGCGCCGGGTTACCAATGTTGAGCCGAAGCACCTTCTCACCGGCACGCTCAAGACGCTCAGCCTCTTGCAGAATCGGGCCACGAACGTCGTAGCGAACACCTCGAAGTTTCGGCCGACTGGCCGATGCGCTGCTCATTCACACAGGCCATTCTAGCCCGCGGTGCTGCGGGTGGCGATTCAGCTCGGTTTTGGGCAACGAAAAGGGCGCCGGAGGTTTCCCACCGGCGCCCTTTCCTTGCCAGATCTGAGCCTGGGCTTTACGTGCTAGTCGTTGCCGAGCTCTGCGAGTCGCGACTCTTCGTCGGCACGAATGCACGACTCGATCACAGCATCGAGCGCACCATTCATCACGTGATCAAGGTTGTAGGCCTTGAATCCCGTGCGGTGGTCGGCAATACGGTTCTCAGGAAAGTTATACGTGCGAATGCGCTCTGAACGATCCATCGTACGAATTTGGCCGGCGCGGTAGGCGCTTGCCTCGGCAGCGGCCTCTTCCTGCTTGCGAGCGAGCAGTCGTGCACGGAGCACGCGCATGCCCGCCTCACGGTTTTGCAGCTGGCTCTTCTCGTTCTGCATTGCAACGACGATGCCGGTCGGAATGTGTGTGATGCGCACGGCCGAGTCGGTCGTGTTCACCGATTGACCGCCCGGGCCTGATGAACGATACACGTCGATCTTGAGGTCGTTCTGCTGAATGTCGACCTCTTCTGGCTCATCGACCTCGGGGTACACGAGCACGCCCGTGGTTGAGGTGTGAATGCGACCCTGCGACTCGGTCACGGGAACGCGCTGCACGCGGTGCACGCCGCCCTCGTACTTGAGGTGCGCCCATACCCCCTGCGAGGGGTCTTGAGCGTTGCCCTTGATGGCAATCTGCACGTTCTTGTAACCGCCGAGATCGTTCTCGTCTTTCTCAAGAATCTCGGTCTTCCAGCCCTTCGACTCTGCGTAGTGCATGTACATGCGCAACAGGTCGGCACCGAAGAGGGCCGACTCAGCGCCGCCCTCACCACCTTTGATCTCAAGAATGACATCACGAGCGTCGTCTGGGTCACGCGGAATCAGCAGGCGACGAACCTTCTCCTGAGCCACCGCGAGCTGCTCTTCGAGCACGGGCACCTCTTCGGCGAACATGTCGTCTTCTTTCGCAAGCTCGCGAGCCGCTTCGAGGTCGTCACCGAGCTGTTGCCACTGTTCATAAGCGGCCTTAATTTTCGACAGCTCTGCGTAGCGACGGTTCACGCGCTTGGCGCGCACCTGGTCGCTGTGCAGCTCTGGGTCAGCGAGCTGCGTTTGCAGGTCTTGGTGCTCTTCGAGAAGCGTATGCACCTGATCAAACATGATTCTCCTTGAATTCTCTCTCGGTGTGCTGTCGGGGCGGGGCTACGCTAGAGCGCGCCCTGCGACTTCTGCAGCAGTGCGAGAAACTCAGCGTTTGACTGGGTCTTCTGCATGTTCGAGAGAATGGCCTCGCTCGCCTGGCTCTCCGGCTGCGCGCCGAGCGCGCGGCGAAGCTTCCAGGTCGCGTCAACCTCTTGGCTGGTCAGGAGCGTCTCCTCGTGACGGGTCGCCGAACCATTGAGGTTCAGTGCGGGGTACATGCGACGCTCGGCGAGCTCGCGCGAGAGGCGCAGTTCGCTGTTTGCCGCGGTGCGCAGCTCCTCGCAAATGACCTCGTCGGCACGTGAGCCTGTCTCGGTCAGTACCGTCGCGATAATCGTGAGCGATCCGCCGTGTTCTACGTTACGTGCTGAACCGAAGAGCTTTTTCGGTGCTGCGAGCTGTGAGGCGTCGATGTGGTTCGAATGGCCACGGCCCGAGCTCTGCGTCGAAGCGTTGTAGGCGCGGCTCAGTCGCGTGAGCGAGTCGAGCAGTACGACCACGTCGTGGCCGAGCTCGACGAGACGCTTTGCTCGCTCGATGGCGAGTTCGGCGACCGTGGTGTGGTCGTCTGCTGCGCGGTCGAAGGTCGAGGCGATGACCTCACCCTTCACCGTGCGCTCCATCTCAGTGACCTCTTCGGGGCGCTCGTCAACGAGCACCATCATGAGGTGAGCATCGGGGTGGTTCGCCGATACCGAAGCCGCGATCTCTTGCAGTGCGACCGACTTGCCCGAACGCTGTGCGCCAGCGACCAAAACGCGCTGGCCCTTGCCGATCGGCGCTACGAGATCGATGACTCGCGGGGTGACCTTGTCGGCGGTGGTCTCGAGACGCAGGCGGTCGACGGGGTGCAGCGGAGTGAGCTCTGCGAAGTCAACACGCTGCATGTCTTCGGTCAGGGCCGCACCGTTGACCGAGTCGATCTTGACGATTGCGTTGTACTTCTGGCGCCCGCCGTTGTCGTTCTCGGCTGGTTTGCGGATCGAGCCAACGATCGCGTCACCCTTGCGCAGGCCGTAGCGCTTCACCTGACCGAGCGAGACGTACACGTCTGACGGCCCGGGCAGATAACCCGAGGTGCGCACGAAAGCGTAGTTATCGAGCACGTCGAGAATGCCTGCGATCTGCAGCAGCACGTCTTCGTCAGTGAGCTCGGGATCGATGAGATCTTCGTTCTGCTGGCCGCGGCGCTTGCGGTCGCGCTGGCGGGTGCGGCTGCGTGACGACTGCTGGTCGTCACGGTCCTGACGCTGCCCCTGGCCCTCGCCCGACTGCTCGTTCTTTTCGCTCTGCTCAGACTTGTCGTTCTTCGCGTCGTTCTTATTGCCACGACCGTTCTGCTGGCCGTTGTTCTGCTGCGCCTCGCCCTTTTCTGCATCGTCCTGAGACTTAGCGCGGCTGCGTGAACGAGAGTTGCGACGGTTATCGCCCTTTGCCTGCTCGTCGGTGTTTGCCTGCTCTCCCTCAGCCTTGCCATCGGCCTTCGCGGCCTCGGTGGCTTCAGCGGCCTCAGCAGTATCGGCATCGCTCTTTTGCGCGGCGTTCTTTGCCGCAGCGCCCTTAGCGGCTGCACTCTTCGTGGCCGCACCCTTCGCGGTCGACGCACGGCGTGACGAAGTCTTAGTCTCGGCTGCGGGTTCCTGTCTCTCGGCCTCTGAGGTTCCCTCTGCCGCGGCCGCGGCGTCCTGCGCCTCAGCCTTCGCGGTTGTAGCACGACGCGTACGTTTGCGGGGAGCCTCTGCCTCGGCAGCTGCCGCAGCCGGTTCTTCAGCATTGTCTGCTGCTGATGCTTCGGCAGTCGCCTCAGTCGCGGTCTCTGCCTCTGCCTTCGCGGCTGGCTTGCGTCGGCGTGTCGCGGGCTTCTTTACCTCAGGCTCGGCCTGGGTCTCGGTGCTTTCAGCCACTGCCGGGGTCTCGGTTACCGCGGTTTCTGTCGCGGGAGTCTCTGCTGCTGGAGCTTCAGCTGCTGGTTCAGCAGCCTTCTTGCGCGCTCGAGAAGCCCGCTTCGGGGCTTCTGTCGCTGCGTCTTCGGCAGCTTCAGGAGCTTCGGCCTTCGTGGCCGCAGCCTTCGTCGTCTTGGCAGGTGCGGCTTCTCCAGCGGCTGCTTCGTCGGCCTTCGGCTGCTCTGCGTCGGTGACCGTCGCTTTCTTCGAGGTGGCCCTGCGCGGTGCGCGCTTCGGGGCCGTTACGGCTTCGCCGGTCTCGGGCGTTGCTGAAGCTTCTGGTGTTTCCGGTGATATTTCGTTGGAGTTCTGCTCCACGGTGATCCTTTCGGGGGTGCATGCTGGGGAGATCGCTGTGTTCGATCTGCAACTACCATGTGCATGCGTTGTGTGCCCTTTGTGCCGGGCGGGCATGACACCGCAACGCGTTATTCGCGTGATGCGATGGGGAAATGGTTGTTCCGGTGAGCGAGTGCTCTGAGTACTAAACCTGTTCTACTGTAGCACCCAACGTGTCAACCGCAAGAAGCTTTCGCTCCCAGGTTGCGTCATGGGCTTTGACGAGGGCAGCTGCCTCGAGTCGTTCTGCTGGCCCATTGCACAGTACGAGGATCGACGGGCCGGCTCCCGAGACCACTGCAGCGTGGCCCGCGGCACGCAGCGTATCAACGAGAGCCTTGGTGCGCGGCATCGCGACGCCGCGGTAGTCCTGGTGCAGTCGATCTTCGGTCGCCTCAAAGAGCAGCTCCGGGCTCTGCGTGAGCGCCGCGACTAGCAACGACGAACGTGAGAGATTAAACACCGCGTCGGCGTAGGGAACCTGCTCGGGCTGCAGGCTCCGGGCGAGTTCGGTCGACATCGTGAACTCTGGCACAAGCACGAGTGGCGACACTCCCCTGTGCACCGAGAGCTTCTTCGACCGGGGCCCATCTTCGTTTGTCCACGCGATGGTGAGCCCGCCAAACAGGGCCGGCGCGACATTGTCGGGGTGCCCTTCGAGCTCGGTCGCGAAGGTGAGTAGATCGTCGGCGCTCAAGGCAACGGAGCCTTCAAGGAGGCCGGCGGCAGCCATGACCCCAGCAACAATGGCTGAGCCCGACGAGCCCATGCCCCGGCTATGCGGAATACGGTTAACCGTTGTAAGGGCCATACCGGGCATGTCGCGCCCGAGGCGCTCATAGACGTGGGCAATTGAGCGCACGATGAGGTGCGACTCGTCGGTCGGGATGCTCTCGGCACCGATGCCCGTGACCGTTACCTGAAGCCCGGGTTCGCTGAGCTGTTCAACGGTGAGCTCGTCGCCCACCGACAACGCAATGCCCATGGTGTCAAAGCCTGGCCCAAGGTTCGCGCTCGTCGCGGGAACCCTCACGTGAATGCGTTTGGTCACTGGCACGTGTCTCTTCTTTCAAGTCTTGAGGCCGTTTCACTGAACGGCCGTAATGGTTATGACCCACCGCAAGCATCACTCACTGCGGCGAGTCACAACTGCTTAGTTGCCCTCCATGCGCAGCACGCTTGTGACGTGCCGCACAACGTCGCTCGCGTCAAGCGCGCGCACGGTTGCAGCGAGTGCCGCTTCGCGCGCGGTGTGGGTACCAATGACCAGCGTAGCGTTTCTTGGCCCTTCGCCGTCGCGTGAAGATTTGCTGGGGGCCTGCTCCACGCTCGCGGCGCTGACCCCCTGCTCGGCAAGAATGCCCGCGACAGAGGCAAGCACGCCTGGCTCATCGGCGACCTCGAGCATGATGAGGTACCGCGTGTAGACGTCTTCGACGGGCAAAATTTCGTACTGGGCATGGTTTGACATCTGAATGCCTGGCCCTCCAGCGACGTGTCGTTTCGCGGTCGAAACGAGGTCGCCCAGCACCGCGCTCGCGGTTTCGACACCGCCAGCGCCCGCACCGTAAAACATGAGTTCGCCCGCGGCCTCTGCCTCGACGAAGACCGCGTTCTTGCCCTCGTGCACTGCGGCAAGCGGGTGGTCACGGTTGATAAGAGCCGGGTATACCCGGGCTGAAACTCCGAGGCTCCCGTCGGGCGCTTCGACGCGCTCGGCAATTGCGAGCAGCTTGATGACCTGGCCGGCGTGCTTTGCGGTCTCGATCTGTTCTGCCGTAATCGCCGTAATGCCCTCGCGGTGCACGGCATCGACCGGCACGTTCGTGTGGAAGGCCATCGAGGCAAGAATCGTCGCCTTCTGCGCGGCATCGTAGCCCTCGACGTCGAGCGTTGGGTCAGCCTCGAGAAAACCGAGCTCAGCAGCGACCTTCATCGCATCCTCGGCACTGTCGCCAAAGCGATCCATGCGGTCGAGAATGTAGTTCGTCGACCCATTCACGATACCAAGCACACGGGTGATGTGATCGCCTGCGAGGCTCTCGCGAAGTGGCCTGAGAATGGGAATGGCGCCTGCGACGGCCGCCTCGTAAGTGAGCTGCGCACCAACGCGCTCGGTTGCCTCTGCGAGCTCTGCACCGCACTCGGCGATGAGCGCCTTGTTCGCGGTCACCACGTCGGCTCCAGCCTCGATCGCCTGCAAAATCAGCGTACGAGCGGGCTCGACCCCTCCCATGAGCTCAACAACGATGTCGGCACCGAGCACGAGCGTTTCGGCATCGGTCGTGAAGAGTTCACGCGGCAGCTCGACGTCTCGCTGAGCATCGATGTCACGCACGGCAATACCTGCGAGCGTGAGACGCGCGCCCACGCGTGCGGCCAGCTCATCGCCCTGCTCAATAATGAGCCTGGCTACCTGCGATCCAACCGATCCTGCTCCGAGCAATGCCACTCGAAGGTCTCTGTACCCGTTCACTGGGGCTCCATTTCTGTCACGTAAGGGGGAGGTTACGAGATCACGCTCTGCGCAACGAGGTCGGCCTCTGTTTGGCCTCGCACGATGAGCCGTGATGCTCCGTTGTGCACGGCGACCACGGGTGGCCTCGGCACATAGTTGTAGTTGCTTGAGAGCGCCCAGCAGTACGCACCCGTTGCCGGTACCGCAAGCACGTCGCCCGGCTGCACATCGCCCGGCAGCCACTCGCGCTCGATGAGCACGTCGCCCGCCTCGCAGTGCTTACCAACCACTCTCGTGAGGATCGGCTCCGCGGTGCTGAGCCGCGAAGCGATGCGTGCGACGTAGACCGAGTCGTAGAGCGCGGGCCGAGCGTTGTCGCTCATACCGCCATCGACGCTCACGTAGAGGCGCTCTGCCGCGCCCTCGTCTTGAGGGTCTGCTTCGGTCAGGGTCACGGGTTTCGTGGTACCGACCGTGTACAGGGTCACCCCAGCCGGGCCGATGATCGACCTTCCCGGCTCGAATGACATGTGAGGAATGTTGAGGCCGTATTCGGCACAGCTTGCGGCAACCGCATCAGCGATGAGGGTCGCGAGCGCACCAATCTCGGGCGCTTCTTCAGCTTCTTCAGAGGTGTAGGCGATGCCGAAGCCCCCGCCAAGGTTGAGCTCGGCAACCGTGCCCCCGGCCTCGAGTTCGGCGTACACGCTCAGGAGGCGCCTGGCTGATTCAGCAAAACCATCGGTCGCGAAAATCTGCGACCCAATGTGACAGTGCAGGCCACGAAAATCGAGCGAGGCATACGAACGAATCTCCGTTGCGAGCGCGACGGCCTGAACGAGCGGCACCCCAAACTTTTGGTCTTCGTGACTCGTGGCAAGGTAGCTATGGGTCGAGGCGTGAACCCCGCTATTGACGCGCAAAAAGACAGGTTGCCTCGTGTTGGCTGCCTCGGCTGCCCGCGCAACGCGTGCGATCTCTTGGGGGCTATCAATCACGATCGATCCGACGCCAGCTTCGACAGCACGTCGAATTTCGGCGTCAGACTTGTTGTTGCCGTGAACGCCGATGCGTGACGGGTCGACTCCCGCCGCGAGCGCGACCGCGAGCTCTCCCCCGGTTGCAACGTCAACGCCGAGGCCTTCTTCGCTCACCCACTCGGCAATAGCCACGGCCAGCATTGCCTTCGAGGCGTAGTACACCGAGACCTCTGCGCCGTGACGCCCAAACGCGCGTTCGAACGCTTCGCGAGTCTCGCGCGCCCGAGTGCGTGTTTCGTGCTCATCGATGACGTAGAGCGGCGAGCCGTACTGCTCAATGAGCTCGCCCGCTTTCACTCCCTGCAGCTTGATCTGCCCGCACTGGCTGCCGCGGCGTGCGGTTGACGGAAAAACGCGGGCATCAATGTCTACGCGTGTTTCATCGGTCATCAGGGGGCCTCTCGCTCGATGGTGAGTCATGAATAAGGTTCTATCGAGCCGCCAGAGAATGGTGAGTTCTTCTGGCGAGCGAGCCCGGATTGACCCCTGAAGCCATTCGAACGAGGTTTGCGCCTCGAAACAACTTGATAAGGCTACCAAATTCCCGAAGCCCCGCGGGAATGTGTGACAGATCGCTAGTCGCAGCTGCCGAGTTCTTGGAGCGTTTCGTCGATTCCTATTCGTGGGTCGGCAGAGAGCGTAACCGAGAGCTTTTTGGTCGTCGAGAGTGAGAGCCCGTCGAGCTGAACCCCCGCGGGCATATAACTCGCAACGCAAATATCGACCCCATTGGCGAAATCAGCGAAGAGTGGAAAGTCTGCGAGCTGGTCCACTCCGAGCGACAGAATGCCCGCCGCGTCGACCGCGATCGGTTCAATATGGAGCTGATGATCGACCACAGAGGGCTCAAATGTTACAGAAACCGGAACTTTCTGCCCGAACAGTGATAGCTCATTGTCAATCGAGAGCTGGTCACCGTCAATAATGAGCCGCTGCCCCACACCCTTACTGAGCGTCTGCAGCACCTCGGTCAGTTCTTGCTCGGTAAACGTTGCCGTGAGTGTCGTTTCGCCAAGTTCATGCTTCGAGGGATCGCGAGGCAGATCGCGCGCGTTCGCGGTGACCGAAGCGCGAATCCCATCGGCGAAGGGCACACTCTCTGCGCTCATCTGCACCTTCGAAAAGGTCCCGAAGATGACCTGCGGCGTGAGGTAACCCGAAATCTCAACGTCGACTGGGTGGTCTTCGCTCAACCCCACCGCTTCACGAGCCAGGTCGGCCATCGTCTTTGGCACGACCTGACGCATCACAAGCTCGGTTCCCCCGAGCAGGAGGGCGAGGATCGAGACCGTCGTAACGGCCGCGATCCACCCCCGCTTTTTAGGACGTTTCGTGGCCATCACATGCGCTCTGGCGCGCTCACGCCGAGCAGGTCGAGACCGTTGCGCAGCACGATACCGGTGGCATCGTTGAGCCAGAGACGCGTGCAGTGCAGATCTTCAACGGGAGCATCGGCGAGGGGGATCACGCGGCAGCTGTCGTACCAGCGGTTAAATGACGCGGCAAGCTCTTCGAGGTAGCGTGCGATGCGGTGCGGTTCGCGCAGCTCGGCCGACCAGGCCACGATGCGCGGGTACTCCTGCAGCTTGCCGAGCAGATCGTTCTCGGTGTCGTGCACGAGCAGCTCAGGCGCGAAGGCGCTACGGTCGATGCCAGCTGCCGCCGCGTTCCGGGCAACGGCCTGTGAACGAGCATGCGCGTACTGCACGTAGAAGACAGGGTTGTCGTTCGTGCGGCTTCGCAGCTGCTCACCGTCAAGCGCGAGCGGCGAATCTGCTGGGTAGCGCGCAAGCCAGTAACGCAGCGCGTCAGAGCCGAGCCACTCGAGCAGGTCGTCGAGCTCAATAATGTTGCCTGCACGCTTCGAGAGGCGTGCACCGTTGAGGTTCACGAGCTGACCGATGAGCACCGAAATATCGGTCTCGGGGTTATCGCCAGCGGCGCCCGCGATCGCCTTGAGGCGACCAACGTAGCCGTGGTGATCGGCTCCGAGCAGGTAGATCTTCTCACCGAAGCCGCGATCCATCTTCGAAAGATAGTAGGCGGCATCTGCGGCGAAGTAGGTGAAGATTCCGTTGCCGCGGGTAAACACGCGGTCTTTGTCATCGCCGAAGGCCGTCGTGCGAACCCAGGTCGCGTCGTCTTCTTCGTAAACGTGGCCCTGCTCGCGCAGGCGCTCCATAGCATTTTCGATCGCGCTCGGCGCACCGTTCTCGCCCGGCGCATGCATCGTGCGCTCTGAGAAGAACACGTCGAAGTGCACGTTGAACCGCTCGAGTGAGTCTTTGATCTCGGCGAGCTGCAGCTGATAGCCGATCTCGCTCGCTTCGGCGAGTGCCTCGTCGCGCGGCAGGTCGCCGAGGTCGGGGCGGGCCTCGATGATGCGCTTGCCGAGGTTCGTAATGTACTCGCCAGGGTAGGCATCTTCGGGGGCCGGCTCGCCAAGGGCTGCTGCGAGAACCGAGCGACCGAACTTGTCCATCTGGGCGCCGGCGTCGTTAATGTAGTACTCGTTCGTCACCTCGGCACCCGCGGCACGCAGCACCCGGGCAATCGAGTCGCCGAGCGCGGCCCAACGGGTGTGCCCCATGTGCAGCGGACCGGTCGGGTTCGCCGAGACAAACTCCATGTTGATGTTGTGGCCTGCGAGCACATCGCTGCGGCCATATGCTTCGCCCTGTTCGACAACGAGCTTGGCGGTTGCCCCCGCGCTCGCCGCGTCAAACGTCATGTTGATAAAGCCTGGGCCTGCAACCTCTGCTTTGGCAATACCGTCGAGCTCTGCGAGCTTCGCGGCAATATCCTCGGCGAGCTCACGCGGGTTCGTGCCAAGACGCTTCGCGAACTTCATCGCCACGTTTGAGGCCCAGTCACCGTGATCGCGGCTCTTCGGTCGCTCGAGCTGCACGTCGGCCTCGGTTACCTCGATGTCACTGCCGCGTGAGGCAATGACATCGGTCACGATGGTGAGAAGTGCTGCTTGAAGATCTTTCGGTGTCATAGCTCAATAGTCTACTTCGATTCGGGCACCCACCGCGCTCAGGTCGCGAGCAGCAGCCGTGCCGAGCATTACACACCGGCCCCGGCGGTGCGCTAAGCTTGAAAAGTTGTAACGACCTGCCTCCGTAGCTCAGGGGATAGAGCGCCGGTTTCCGGTACCGTAGGTCGGGGGTTCGAATCCCTCCGGGGGCACGCATATACAGGGGTGGTGCGGCTCGGTTCTCATGTCGTGAGAGCCGAGCCGCACCACCCCTTTTCTTTCTTTTCGCACTTACCTCAGGTGCGCCTTATCGCGAGAGACCTCGTCACCCGGTTGTAGCCAGTTTGCAAAGAGTCTCATCATGATCGGGCTCACAACGAACGTCAGGAGACACACCAGCGTGAGTGAGAGCACCAGCGTGGTCACATACACCGGCACACGTCGAGTGATGGGCTCACCGACCCAGAGCAGCAAAGTAATCAAAGGGTAAACCGAGACCCAGTTGAGCAGCGCAACTTTATACCGTTGAGGCAACATGCGCTTGCGCGCCAGGGGAACGTCAGGTTCAACGCCGGTGGTCACTCGTGTGCCTCGGAATTCACCCACGCGACCTGATACGGGTGATCGGCCTTCCACTTGTGGATCACCTCGATAGCCCCCGGTGCCGAAAAGAGCGCGGCAAGGTCTTCGCGGCTTTCAACCGTAAACGTCAGCACGGCGGTTGCGATGAAGGCGGGAATCTGTTCTTCTCCTTCGACCGGAACATGGCGGGCTTTCGTGACATCTTTCACGACTCCTGTTTGCATCATCGACTGTTCAATATCTTGAAGGAACTGATCAAGGTCGGCGTCGGTGATGGATTGCGTAAATGATACGAGCATTGTGTGTTTGTACATACCATTAAGAAAAACACTCGTTCACGCCCACGTCCAATACCACTTGAGGCAACATTGATACCCTGCAGGAATGGATTACCTCGAAGTACGCGACCTCAACTATTTTGTTGTGGTCGCTGAAGAGTTGCATTTCGGCCGCGCAGCAGAGACACTGCACCTCGCCCAGCCGGCCCTCTCGAAAGCGGTCCAACGCTTAGAGAAACGTCTCGGTGTTGAACTCTTCGCCCGCACGAGCAGAAGCGTCGCCCTGACACCGGCAGGCGAAGCCCTCCTCGAACACGGGCGGCACGCACTCAACGCAATTGATGCTGCCGCTCGCGCCGCCCGAAGGGCAAGCGAAACCGCTTCCCTTCGCTTGGCGATGAAACCAGGCGGAGACGGCGGGGCTCTCTCGGCCCTTTTGGAAGGATACGCGCAGCACCCCGGAGCGAGACAAGTCGACATCCTGTTTCACCCAGGAGCAGAGCGGGCTTCGCTCGTTCGCGAAGGTCTCGCCGATGCCGCGCTGCTCTACACCCCGTTCGAAGACACGGCAGGGCTCACGACGATCACCATTCACAAAGAAGGGCGGATCGCGCTGCTCCCCTCTCATCACCGCTTCGCAAGCCGAGCAAGCGTTGACACTGCCGAGCTCGACGGCGAGATGTTCGCCCAGTGGTCTTTTGACCGCAGCGAAACGACCGGTGCCCATACCGTGACAAGCGTCACCGAGCTCATGCCGCTAGTGCGCCTCGGCCGTGTGATCGCGGTGCTGCCTCGTTCACTCGCGGGAGCCCCCGCAGAGGGTGTCGCATACGTGCCGGTGGCCGACGCGTCACCCAGCGCAATAGTTATCGGCTGCCGAGCGAATGACACCAGGGAGGCGGTTCGCGGCCTCATGAATGCTGCTCTCGCCCTCCGATAATCGCTCTCTCATGCCCTCAGCGCGCGCAACGCAACTGTGACCAGAGCGCAAGCAAGTAATCAGGGCGGGCACCTTCGAGCGGCAAGAGCTCGCGTAGCCGCCGCAGCCGGTAGCGCACGGTTTGCTCGTGCACCCGTAACTGCTCTGCGGCTCTGCCCACGTTTCCCGCCGCCGCAAGCCACTCAATGAACGTCTCGATGAGCTGCTGGCGACCCTCGCCCGCGTCGAGCAACTCTCGCACTTCTGGCAGCATCAGCCGGTCGTCAAGGTCGAGCTGGGCTCGGCAGGCAGCCAGAAACAGCTGGGTGCGAACCCCGGCAACCGTGCCCACTGGTTCAGCCACATCACGTGAGTGCTTCGCAACATCGCGCGCTTCGTTCACTGCGAAGGGCAGCCGTGTCGTAATCGTGTGCGGATCGCTCACGCCGACGCGAAGGCCGCTGGCGGTGTCGGCAGAGAGGTCGGCGAGCGCTTCAAGCGCCCACCCACGCACCTCGTCGACGCGCTCGGTGGGGCACAGGGCGATGATCTCGTTGGCTTCTGCCGAAACAACAACGTTCGGAATATACATCGCAAGATGCCTCGCAAACACTCCCCTCGCCTCAGCGATACGCCCGGCCGAGCGTGGGCCGGCAGCAACCTCGGCAACGAGAATTACCCCCGCCGCTTCCCCCGTCGGATCGAGCGCTTCACGATCGCCCTGCTGGGCGGCAGCAATGAGCACCCTGCGTAGCGCCGACTCCCTGCGAGACGTTGAGCGATTCGTCGCTTTCCACGCCTCGAGTAGCGTTCCCGCGGCCATCGTAGCCGCCTGTTCAAGCACCTGCGTCTTCGCTTCGGCGAGCGCTGCGCCCTCGGCCTCAGTATCTGCTTGCGGATCGAGGGCCCAGATCGATCCGAGTGGAATAGTACCCGCCCGAACCGCGATCGCTACTCGTGGCAGATAGTCTCCGTATCGAATGAACCGCACGGGACCCTCGGCTTCGAACACTCTGCGGTAGCGATCCTCATTGACGGGTGCGTCACCCGCGCGACGAAACAAGATGCCCGTTGTACGCAACTCGTCGATGGCTTGGCCCGAGACCGAAGAGTGGGCGAGAATGCTGCGTTGGTGGTCTTCGATCGCGACCGATCCGCCGAACACCCGAGCCACGGTGTTCGCGAGGGCAAAGAGCTTGTCGCCAACCGACGGGGCGAGGGTGAGCGACTGTGCGTGTTCGCCAAGCGTGGTCGTAAGCAGCCCGTCAAACTCCCGCCAGCCAACATCAGGGTGCAACGCCACCGACGCAAGGCCAGCGTTAAGAATTTTCGCTTCAATCACACTGCGCGCTCCCTCGTCAGAGAGTTTCGTCACGACCGCTGCACACTCACTCGCGACCGCAAAGTCGAGGGCACGCTGAACCTCGCGCTCACGCATCGCCTCGGCCGAGACGAGACAGAGCAGCATCCCTCCCCCGCCCTGGTCATTCGACTGGGCGGAGCTCGAGGCATCATAGAGGTCGAGCGAACGAACGAGAGGGCTCTGAGCACCCGGCGGCAGTTCGACCTTCATCACGTCACTACCAAGGCGTTCCTCGACCGTGAGCAGCGCGAGCCCGGCTTCTTTGCCGTCGGCACGTAAAATTATCGGTTTCAACACTGACATGACAAAACCCTATCGAAACCGATAAGAATCGCGCACCCGCACTCATCTAGCGTTGAAGAAGCGGGCCAGTAAGTCGGCCCTCCAGACACCGCGACACCCGACAATGAAGCCGAGGTTTGATTCGATGAGCGACACTTCCCTACCCCCATCCCTTGCCCGCCTGTTACCTAGTACAGCGGGGATCGACGACACGGGAGCACTCACCATTGGAGGGTGCTCGGTGACCGACCTCGCGGGCCGCTTCGGCACCCCACTCTTCGTGTACGACGAACTGCATCTTCGAGAAACCATGCGGCGATACCGCGAAGGGTTGCGCAGTCGGTGGCCCAAGTCGCGAGTGTGTTTCGCCTCGAAGTCGTTGCCGTGCATCGCCGCCTACGCGATCGCAGAAGCCGAGGGACTCTCGGTCGATGTCGCGGGTGAGGGAGAATTGCGCATGGCTCTCGCAGCCGGGGTGACCGCAGCCAACATTGTGTTGCACGGCAACGCAAAGAGCAGTGCAGAAATCAATCTTGCGACCAAGGTCGGCGTCGGCCTCATCGTCATTGACAATGACCACGATGTCGCCCTCATCGAAGAGCACGCGACGACGCCACAAGACGTACTCATTCGGGTTCTTCCCGGTGTCGAAGCCGACACCCATCCCTCCATTCAGACCGGCGGCACGCACTCGAAGTTTGGCATGCCCATCGAGGCAGCTCTCGCGCTCATCAGGCGGATCGAAGGGAGCGAACGAGTACGGGTGCGCGGCGTGCACGTGCACATTGGTTCGCAGATTCTCGACGTCGAGCCGTTTCTCGAGGCGCTTCGGGTCATCGCGAACGTTGGCAGTTTCGACGTATACAACCTCGGCGGCGGGCTCGGGGTGAACTACTCAGAAGCCGACGACGCCCCTGAAATCGAAGAGTACCTCGATGGACTCTGCGGGCTCGCCGCAACGGTGCTTCCTGACGACGTCGAGCTCATCATCGAACCGGGTCGCTCGCTCGTCGCGCGTAGCGGCATCACGGCCTATACCGTGCGCACGGTGAAACGCTCGCTCGAAACATTCGTCGCTGTCGACGGCGGCATGTCAGAGCTCATGAATATCGCGCTCACCGACGACCGGTTCACCGCGGTCGTAGCCGATCGCGTCACCGAGGCACCCGACACCCTCGTGCAGCTCGTTGGCAGACAGTGTGAGTCAGGCGACCTTCTGGTCGACCGAGCACCACTTCACGCACCGGCCCCCGGCGACACCGTTATCATCGCGGCAACCGGTGCATACGGCTATACCTTCGCCAATAACTACAATGGCGCGCTGCACCCGGCTGTCGTGTTCTGCCGCGACGAAGAAGCAACGCTCGCGGTCAGGCGGCAAACGTACGAGGGCTATCTCGAAGCCCACGAACCTGCACTAGAGCACGACTGGACGCGATTGCCTGTTCTTACTTCCCAAAAATCCTGACCAGCCCATTTCCAGACCACCAGAGAAACAATGCCGTTTCAGTTTGAAAGGAACACCCATGTTACGAAAGACTCGACCCCTCATGCCCCTCGCCGTCGCAGCAACCGCCTTGCTCGCGCTCAGTGCTTGTAGCGCTGAGACCTCAGGCGAAAACGACGATACGGTCGCCGCCAACGGTGGTGGTAGTCAGGGCACGCTCTCACTGCAGCAAACTACCGACTTCAGTGTTGAGACCGACGAGGCAGCATCAGCCCTTCTCCCCTCAGAAATCACTGAACGGGGTACCGTTCGGGTCGCAATGGGAGTGCCTTACCCGCCCTTTATCGAGGTCAACGATGACAACGACCTCATCGGCGTTGACGCTGACATGTCAATTGCGCTCGGCGCTAAACTTGGCGTCGAGTTCACGGTCGAGCACCAGCCCTTTGAATCAGTGATTCCCTCGCTACAGTCTGACCGCCACGACATCATCATGATGGGCATGAACGATTCAAAGGAGCGCCAGCAGACACTGAACTTCATTGAAGAGATTCAGGCTGGCTTTGCAATCGTCGTCGCCAAGGGAAACCCAGAAAATATCAAGACCCTCACCGACCTTTGTGGCCACAGCGCCTCAACGCAGAAGTCAACGCTTCAGGCCGAGCTGCTCGCAGAGCTCTCAGAAGAATGCATCGCGAGTGGCAAAGAGGGCATCGAAGTGCAGGCGCTTCCCGTCGCCCAGGACTCACAAACCGCGCTCCGTGCGGGCAGGGCCCAGGCCTACATCGTTGACGCTCCCGTCGCGGCCTATACCGCCCGAACCGCAGGAAACGGTGAGTACTTTGAACTCGTCGAAGACCCCGAGAACCCCCAGGGGTTCAACCCGGTATACACGGGATTCGGTCTTCTCAACGACCGCACCGAGCTGACCGACGCACTCCAGGCGGCTATGCAATCACTCATCGACGACGGAACCTACCAGGCCATTCTCGATGAGCATGGCATGGGATCACTCGCGCTTGACTCAGCGCTCGTGAACGCAGCAACCGAGTAAGGCGAACGCTCATGACGAAGGCAATAACGCCGCAGGGCCCGAGCAGGGAGTTCGACAACGTCGTTCACTCGCTGCGCCGCCCCTGGCGCTGGGTCAGTACCGTCGTGATTGTGTTTTTGTTGGTGGCGTTTGTGCAGGCAATCGCCACCAACAAAAACATTGATTTCGCGACCATTGGTGAATTCATGTTTCACCCGCGCATTCTCTCGGGGGTGCGTCTCACCCTCATCATCACCATCATTGCCATGTTTGCCGCCGCTCTTCTCGCGGTACTCATCGCGGCAATGCGAATGTCTGGTAACCCGGTACTCGTGGCGGTTGCTGCGGTATACGTTTGGGCGTTCCGAGGAACTCCACTGCTCGTGCAAATCGTTATTTGGGGCTACTTTGGTCTCATCTTCGAGAAGATCACCATCGGTATTCCATTTACCGACATCGTGTTTTGGCAAGAGGACACGAACAAGCTCCTCACCGCGCTTGTCGCAGGCATCATCGCACTGACGCTCAACGAGGCCGCATACTCCTCTGAGATCGTTCGCTCGGGCATGCTCTCGGTCGATGAGGGCCAGCAGGAAGCCGCTGCGTCGCTCGGCATGAGCCCGAGCTATTGCTTCAGACGTATCCTCCTACCACAGGCGATGCGAGTCATTATTCCGCCCATGGGCAACCAGCTCATCTCAATGATTAAAAACACCTCGTTGCTCTCGCTCATTGCCGTTCTTGAGCTCTACACACAAGCCACACAAATTTCGGCCCAGAATCTGCGTCAGGTCGAGCTACTCATCGTGGTGAGCATTTGGTATCTCGCCATCGTCTCGGTCCTCTCGGTGCCACAGCACTACCTCGAGCGGCACTTTGGCCGGGGTAGCAGCCGCAACCAACCGCAGTCACTCATGGCGAAAGCGAAAGAGTATACCGGCTCAATTCAGGTCCAGAGAGCACGCAAGAAGCAGCGTAAGGAGCAGCGCAATGCCTGACCAAGTACTCGATGAAACTGCATTTGTGCGCCTCCGAGGTGTACGCAAACGCTTCGCTTCGCTCGAGGTGCTTAAAGGAATCGACATGGATGTGCGCGAGGGTGAAGTGACCTGCTTGCTCGGGCCCTCTGGCTCAGGAAAGTCAACCCTCCTGCGTTGCATCAACCACCTCGAAACCATCAACGGTGGCAAGATCTTTGTCGACGACGAACTCGTTGGATACCGCGAGAAAAATGGTGAGCTCTACGAGCTGCACCCTCGCGCGGTCGCGAAACAGCGCCGCAAGATCGGAATGGTGTTTCAGCGCTTTAACCTGTTCCCGCATAAAACCGCCCTCGACAACATCATGGAAGCTCCAGTAGGAGTTGCACACCGGCCCAGGTCTGAAGTGCGTCAAGAAGCAATGCACCTGCTCGACAAGGTGGGGCTCGTCGAGTGGGCCCAGCATTACCCGGCTCAGCTCTCGGGCGGTCAGCAGCAACGCGTGGCGATCGCACGAGCCCTCGCGATGAAGCCAAAGATCATGCTGTTCGACGAGCCCACGAGTGCGCTCGACCCGGAACTCGTTGGCGATGTTCTCGAGGTTATGCGTGACCTCGCGCAGGCCGGCACAACGATGGTCGTCGTGACCCACGAAATCGGCTTTGCGAGAAGCGCCGCCGACACTGTGGTCTTCATAGACGATGGCGTGGTCGTCGAGTCCGGTAACCCGAATGAGGTATTCGATAACCCGCAGAGTGAACGGACCAAGAGCTTTCTCGCAAGCGTGCTTTAGCTCGGCAGGAGTGCTGTTGACGGCCATAAAGAGCAGCCGTTCGATTCTTCGGCTGCGCCACTCCCGCGTCTACTTGACGAAAAGCAGGGTGTTTGAGCGCTCACACCCTACTTTTCGTCAAGTAGACGGTAAAACCCCGCGCAAGAGCCGCGCGAGCCCCGAGCAAAGCCCGAGCAAGCCCCACACACGCGGATCGCCGACCGGTACCAAGCACGCCACGAGAACCGGCACTCTCAAGAACCGACCCCCACAAGAACCTGCACCCACCAGAACCGGCGGCAGCAGACGACCCGGCACCTCAGACGAACGACTAACGCGGGAAGGCGGGAGCGATCCGCCGCCTGGACAGCGAAGCGCAAGCCTCGATAGGCTTGCCTGTGACCTAGGGGTCATCGTATCGATGAAAAGAGTCAAGTCGCGCGACTCTCAGCATTCGCGTTGACACATACACAGGGGGAACGATGGGGAACGTTCGAGGTCTCACACTTCGACCACGGTTCGCACGGGCTGCGCTCGCAATTGGCACGGCTTTCACACTGGCGTTCGGGGCGCAGGTGGCGCTCGCGCCGCAAGCTTCGGCCGATGAGTCAGACGCACCGATCGTGTTCGCTGACGATCAGCTCACGGCGTGCATCAACAAGGGGATCGGCTCCGGGCGCGCGCCCGACGAGACCATCACCGAGGCCGATCTGAAGAAGTTCTTTTCGCTGAACTGCAACGACTCGTTCGCGGTGAAGAGCCTCGAGGGCATCGAGCAGGCCAGCGAGATTCGGAACGTGACTTTTATTGGCGCACAGCACACGTTCCGAGATGCCGACTCGCTGAAGCCACTCTCGGGGCTCCCCAAGATGACTTCGCTCATGCTCACGAGAACCGATCTGACCAACGAGGCGTTTGCCGGGCTTGAGCTCCCCAAGGCGCTCAGCACTCTCAAGGTGACGTATAGCCCAGAGCTTTCAGACATTAGCGCGATGAAAGAGATGACCGGTCTCAGGACCGTTGACATTTCGTTCAACTCGCCGAAGCTCACTGATCTCTCGCCGCTCTCGGGCTTGACAAAGATCACGTCGCTCAGCGCGGCGGCGCTCTCTGATCTCGAGAACCTTGAGCCCCTCGCCAGCCTCGAGTCACTGCAGTACCTCAACGTTCAGAAGTCGAAGGTGTCTGATCTCAGCCCGCTCGCCGAACTCACCTCGATCTCGACGCTGACCGCCTCTTCGACGCTCGTTGAAGATTTGCGCCCGATCGCGGGACTCGTCAACATGAAAAACCTCGACCTCGACCACGCGAAGTTACAGAGCCTCGAGGGCATTGAAGCGATGCACAAGATGACCGACCTGCACGTCATGAACAACATCGGCATCGCCGGCAACCTTGATCCGCTTCGCAACAACCCGACGCTCTCGCGCATTCACATGAACGCGATCGGCGTCACCTCGATTGACGCACTGTCGAACCTGCCAAGTCTCAAGAACATCCAGGCCCTCTCAAACCACGTGACCTCGCTCGTGGGCCTGCCTGCAGCACCAGAGGCCGTGTCAGTGGGCACCTTCGCGATCACTGCGCAGGACATTTCTTTCCCCGACCAAAAGCAGTACGTGCCCACCGGGGCGAAGCGCTTCATGTATGACACGACGGGCGACCTTGAACTGCGCGAGCAAGGCCAGTTTCCAGACTTCGGGGGCAACCTCGAGCCGCTCGAAACCGACGCCATGCCGGTCGTCACGATCGAGGTGCGCAAGGCGTGGCCAGATCTTGAGTACTCGTTCTCGCAGAATCCGAAAGGCAACGACCGCTTCGCAGGTACCGTCAAAATGCCCATTGTGTGGAGCTCGATCACGAGCGAAGATAGCGCGACCGTAAGCCTCGGCGAGCACTTTGAGCAGCAGATCGAGACCACCGAGGGCTTCCCCGCAGCCACCTACACCATTAAGCCAATGGACGACGACTCTGCGATGCCCGACTGGGTCACGCTCGACGAGTCGACCGGCGTTCTCACGATTGAGCCCGAGGGGCAGGACGCCATCGGCTATTGGGCGTTCACCGTGCAGGTTGCTGACGCCCTCGGCAACACCATGACCGACCGGTTCGACCTCCTGGTTCCTGAGCCGGGGAAAACGATTTTTGAGATTGGCGAAGACCAGCAAGTCGAGGCGGGCGAAGACCTCGTCTTCACCGTGACCCGTGCCGACGCCGACGAGAACCCCTTCACCGGAGCGGCAAGTGTGCAGTACCGCACGGTTGATGGCAGTGCCGAAAGCAGCGTGCACTACACCAAGACCGAGGGAACCCTCTCCTGGGGGCCAAACGACACCGCGGACAAAACGGTCACCGTGCCAACGCTTACCGACGAGAACGCGGCGGGGTCGCCCGGCGTCGCCATGACGCTTGAGCTCAGCAGCCCTCTGCCAGACGGCGTCTCTGAGCTCGGTGGCGGTTTTTCGAGCGACGGCTTCATCGAGTTCCCCGCCCCAGAGCCGTCATCGTTCACGATCAATGAGGCATACGAGGTCGAGGCGAGCACGGTAGACACGCAAAAGGCAACGCTCACGGTTTCTCGCAACAAGGCAGCCAAGAACCACTGGAATGGCGCGGCCAGCGTGCACGTCATGACGCAGGACGGCTTTGCGCGAGCGGGAACGCACTATGAGCCCGTGAACACCGTGCTTGAGTGGGGCCCCGGCGACTTCGAAGATAAAGAGATCGAGGTCACCGTACTTCCCGGTGCGGCCGGAACCCCCGACCTTGACTTCGGAGTCGAGCTCGTGGATCCGAGCACGCACATGGAGCTCGGGGTTCCAGAAACAACCCTCATGACCATTGCATACCCCGTTCCCGAGCCTTCGCTCCTGTCGCTCGGCGGCGATCAAACGGTAGAACCGGGCGCCGAGACGGTCACCTTTACCGTCAGCCGAACCGATGCCGATAAGAACCCCTGGCTGGGTGAAACGAGCGTTCGCTTCATGACCCATGATGGGACCGCGAAAGCGGGCGAGCACTACGAGGCCGTCGATACGGTGCTCACTTGGGCCGCGGGCGAAACTGACGATGTAACCGTTGAGGTGCCGCTCAAGGCCGGCGCCGCTGGTGACCCCGAGCGACACTTCACGGTCGAGCTCAGTGACCCCAGCGAGTACGCCATCGTCGGCGCGCGAGCAACCGCGTCAGCGACGATCCCCTACCCCGTGCCGCACCCAACAACGCTGAGCATCTCGGGTAAGCAAAGCACCCGTGCTGGCGAACCGCTCGTTTTCACGATCACTCCAGAACAACTCGACGAGCCTGCGTGGGCAGGCGAACTGAGCGTTCGCGTGTTCACGAACGACCAGGAGGCAGAGGCGGGCACGCACTATGAACCGGTCGACGAGGTGATCACCTGGCAGCCAGACAACCGCGACCCGATCGAGGTCACGGTCACCACCATGTCTGGGTTCAAGGGAAGTAGCCCGAGAGCCTTTACCATCGAGCTCGCCGATCCGAGTGAGTACGCCGAGCTGGGCGAAAGCGCCACCTCGGTTGGCACGATCATCTACGAAGCCGATGACCAGGTCGTACCGAACCCCGGTGACGGGGGTGGCGACGGTAGCGGAGGCACAGGCGGCGGCACCGACGGCGGCTCGAATGGCGGCGGATCAAGCGCTGGCGGCGGGACCGGCGGCGGGAGCGGATCCGCACTCGCCGACAACGGCAAGAGCGACGACGCGCGAGCCCTCGCAGCCACGGGCGCACCTTGGACACTCGGGATCGCGATTGGAGGAGCGGCGATTCTGGCGCTCCTCGCTGGCTCGATGCTCCTCGTGGCGTGGAACAGGCGGAGCCTGCGCAACTAACGCGCCGCAGGATGCATAACCGGTTTGCGCGGGCCAGAACGGCTCGCGCAAACCGGTTTTTTGTTAAACCGAGGTGACGGCGTCTTCTTTGGGCCGGGGCGCAAACCAGAGGGTCACGATAGCGCCGATAATGATCGCCACGGCCGGCAGCAGTATTGACTGGGCCATCGCCTCGGCGTAGCCATCTCTAAACTGTTCAGCGAGCTGCCCCACCGTTTCAGTGCCGATGCCAGCATCTTCACCAAGCTTGCTGCTCAGACGTGCCGACATGAGCATGGCCATGGCCGCCGAGCCGAGCACCGCACCAAGCTGGCGGCTCGTGTTGTAGACGCCAGATGCGGCGCCCGCGTGAACCGGGTTGACGTTGTACATCGTGATCGAGGCGAGAGGCCCCCACATCATCGAGTTAGCGACGCCGAGAATCGTACTCGGGATGAGCAACAGCGCGATGTGCCCCTCGCCCAGCATGAGCGGAACATAGCTCGCGATACCGATGCCCTGCAGTGTGAGGCCGAGGGTGTTGACGCGGCGGCTGTCGCGGCGGTCGACGAGCTTACCGATGGGCCTCGCGAGAATAATCGAGAGCACCGCCTGAGGCAAGAGCATGAGCGCCGACTGAGCCGGGGTCAGGCCGCGAACGAGCTGCAGGTAGAACATGAGCGGCAGCGCGAGGGCCGTGGTGGTCAGCCCAACGAGCATGATGGCGATGCTGCCAACCGAGAAGTTGCGGTCTGAGAACATAATGAGGGGCATGAGCGGCTCGCCGCGCTGCACCTTTTGCCACACGACGAAGAGCGCCAGCACGATAACGCCGGTGATGATGAGGCCCCAGATGCTCACCGGGCCCCACATTGTGCCCCAGTCGAAGGTTTCACCCTCCTGAATTCCGAAGACCACGAGGAAGGTGCCGAGGGCGCTCAGCACGACGCCGAGAATGTCGAAGCGGTGTGCGTTGGTGGGCAGCACCGGCACGTTGCGCATGGTCAGCCAGAAGGCGACGACGCCCACGGGCACGTTGATGAAGAAGATCCACTCCCAGCCCACGGCACCGAGCAAGAAGCCGCCAAGAATGGGCCCGACGAGCATTGCAACGCCAGCGGTCACGCCCCAGATCGCCATCGCGCTCCCGCGCTGGTTGGGCGGGAAGATGCGGGTGATGACCGACATCGTCTGCGGGGTCATGCACGAAGCGCCAATGCCCTGCAGCGCGCGGGCCGCAATGAGCGTCTCGATGTTCGGCGCGAGGCCACACATGAGCGAGGCAATCGTGAAGGTCGCGAGGCCGACGAGGTACACGCGGCGCGGGCCGAAGCGATCGCCAAGACGACCGGTAATAAGCAGCGGCACCGCGTATGCGAGCAGGTATGCGCTCGTGGCCCAGAGCGTGGCCGTCATCGTGGTATCGAGGCCACGCATGATGGTGGGGTTTGCCACCGACACGATCGTCGTGTCGACGAGAATCATGAAGAATCCGAGCACCAGGGTCCATAGGGCCGCCCACGGTCTAATGGTCGTATTCTGCTTCATGGATCCCTCTCTTCGTGAACCCTCAGAGTCTACTCCAGCGCTGTTCGACTCTCCTGAGCCTCGGTCGCCCTTTTCGCCTTGACTTTTCGCGGTCGATACCAGACGGTAAACCACACGGTCGCGAGAATCGCGAGCGCGACAAGCGCCGAGATCGCCGGCGGAATAGCGCCGGCAAAGCGCATAACCGACGACTCAAGCGTGAACTGTTGCTCGACGGTAAAGACGCTGCCGAGGCTCGCCGTTCCGTTCGTGATCACGAGCAGCACCCCGACAATCACCGTGAGCGCTCCCCCAATGATCTGGGTCCACGTGTTGCTCCAGCGCCCGATCTGAACGGTTCTTGGCCGAACGAGGGTGCGGATCGCGGGAGTCTTTTCCCACAACAGCGCGAGCACGAGCAGCGGAATCACCATGCCGGTCGCAAACGCGAACATAATGAGCCCGCCGTACAGCGGGTTCGCGCCTGCGCCAGCGACCGTGAGCACCGCGCCAAGCAGCGGGCCGGCACACACGCCAGCGACGCCGTAAATCGTGCCCAGCGCAAAGACCGAGGCCACCGAGGTCGACTCTGCACTACGCTGTCGCGTCAGACCGGGAATGGGCAAGCCGAGAAGCATTGCCGCCCCGAGAACAATCACGAGCACGGCGGCGACGAGCACAATGGTTTCTCGGTACTGCTGAATCCACAGCCCAAGCGAGCCCGCGAGCAAACCGAGCGGAACGAGCGTCACCGAGAGCCCCGCGAAGAAAATGCCCGTGCGGGCGATGATGGCGCCCGGGTTGGTAAACGCGTAAGCGAAGAAGGCGGGCAGAAGCATCACCGAGCATGGGCTCAGGAGCGTGAGCATGCCCGCGAGCAGCGCCCCGAGAAGACCGATCGACACGGGTTATCGACCCGCGCTCTCCAGCTGCTGGTCAATGACCTGCCTGAAGGTGTCGATCTCTTGAGCACCGTTGAGCTGCTGCGAGTCTGCGAGCGTGCCCGAGGTTGCAACGACGAAGAATGGCACCCCGCTGATGCCCATCTGCTGGGCCTGCTGGGTGCTCGCCTGCACCTCCTGGCGCAACCCTTCGCTCGCGAAGTCTTTCGCGAAGGTGTCGAGATCAAGGTCGAGCTCGGCAGCGAGATCGGTCAGCTGCTGCTCGTCGAGGTTTGGCTTAGCCCCGTCAGCGCTCAGCCCGTACACCTTAAAGAGGTAGTCAAAGTAGTGGTCTTGCAGACCGGCGGCCCTGGCAGCAACAGCCGCGTCTTCGGCCTGTTCACCGATAAAGGTCACGTCGTGCACCTCGAGGCGCACCTTGCCGCTGTCGATGTACTCCTTCACGATCGTCGGGAGCGTCTCGCGGTGGTAGAGGCCACAGTATGGGCACGTGTAGTCGGTCCACTCATAGATCGTCACGGGAGCATCGGCCTCACCGAGCACCATGTAGGGTTCTGCGCTGAGGTCGGGCTCGGCTGCGGTCTGGTCACCGCCGTCGGCGATCTGCTCAGTGTCACCCTGCGCATGATTCCCATCGCTCTTCGTCTCGCTCCACAGGAGACTATAGGCGACCCCCACAAAGACGAGCGCAATCGCAAGAATGAGGCTCAGGATACGCTGCTGCCGCAGCTTCTTTGAGAGCTGGGCAACGGTCTGTTCAGAGTGTGTCACGTTCATGGCCTTTCAACCCTATAAGACGCTTGTGCTTTTGACCTGGACAGCCTTCGACGTTCTAGCTGAGCGACATCGGCTTCACGATGTCGGCATAAATGAGCAGGAGCGTCATGCCGAGCAGGAGCGTCGCGACGACGAGGGTCACGGGAACCATCTTTGCGGTGTCAACCGGGCCGGGATCTCCCTTGCCGAACAGCTTCCAGAGGCGGCGTTTTGCCCCCTCGTATACAGCGCCGGCAATATGCCCGCCATCGAGTGGCGTGAGCGGAATGAGGTTAAAGACGAAGAGCGCAACGTTCAGCGAGGCGAGAAGCCCAACCATGGCTTGTGCTTTGTCGACGACCGGTGTCGCGTCGTTACTCACGAGATCACCGGCGATGCGGCCAACGCCGACCACGCTCACGGGGCCGTTCAGTGCACGCTCTTCGCTCCCGAAAGCCGCCTGCCACACATCAACGAGACGCTGTGGCATGTGGATGATCACGTCGCCCACGGCCCGAATGTTGTCAATAACGAGGGCGGGCGCCGCGGTCACGGGCTGGCGTTCGAGTTCCATGGTGGGCACGACGCCCATCATGCCGACCGATTCAACCTCGACCTCACCGTCTGGTCCAACAATCTTCGCTCCAGAGGCATCGGCACGCGCACGCTCGTTGACCGCGGGGGTCAACTGCAGCGTCTGCGTTTTCCCTTCACGTTCAATTTCAAAGTTCAACGGCTGTTCCGGATTCGCCGCGACGATCTCGCGAACACGATCCCACTCGGTCATCGCTTCGCCGTCGATCGCTACCACTGTGTCGCCGGGTAGCAGGCCCGCGGCCGCTGCCGGGGCCTCCGGCATGTCGCTCGTGCACTCCGTCGCCTGCGCATTTGCAGACACGAGACACTCGTTGACCTGCCCTACCGTGGTCGTTGCCTGAGGCACGCCAAACCCGGCAACGAGAATCGCGTAGAAGACGATCGCGAGCACGAGATTCATGAGCGGGCCACCGAGCATGATGATGACCTTTTTCCACTCGGCAAGCCGGTAGAACGCTCGGTCGTCGTCACCGACGGTGATCGTCTCGGCGCTCGCTTTTCGGGCCTCACCGACCACTTCCTGGAAGAAGCCAGTGGTTGATTCTCGCGAGACCTCGCCCGGATGCTTCGGCGGGTACATGCCGATCATCGAAACGTAGCCGCCCAGCGGAATCAGTTTGAACCCGTACTCGGTTTCGCCTTTCTTCCGGGACCACAGGGTCTTGCCAAAGCCCACCATGAACTGCGTGACCTTGACCCGAAAGAGCTTTGCGGGCAGCAGGTGCCCTACCTCGTGCAGGGCGATCGAGAGCGCGAGGCCCACGAAAATAATGAGCACCCCGAAGAGGTAGAGCAGCGCGTCTTGCACGATCGGGGGCTACTGCACGGTGGCGGGCATTGAGCCCAGGATATCGAGCACGAAGACCATCACGTCGTCTTCTTCGTGGCCCATGCTCTTCAGACGCTCGCCGCCGTAGCCACCGTCTTCGGCAGGCACGATCGACATCACGCGTGAGCCAACGGTTTGCCCCACGAGCGCGTCACGAAAACCGCGAATGACGGGTAGCTTCGCGCCGACCTCAGCTGCCTCTTCATCGGTTGCAGCATTGAAGTGGCTGAATTCGCCACGCGACCAGCTTGAGTCGAACTCTTCTCCGGTGCGCATGATCACGCCGCGGTAGTGAACGAAGACGGTGTCACCGGGCTTAATCTCGTCGCCTTTGCCCTTCACCATCGTCTCGACCGTCAGCGTTTCAGGCGCCTTCGCCGAGTCAGGAATCGTGATGGTCGGCTCACCGTTCTTGGCGACCGACACTTCGGGCAGATCGGCAGGAAGCTTCACCTCTTCGCCCTCGGCTTTTTCGAGCTCGGGAACATAAAGATCAGAAACGATGACGAGCGTCTCGTCAGCCTTTGCTTTGTCCTTACCCACGACGTCCTGCTTCGGGGTTACGATGACGACGCGCTCGCCACCTTTGGCGCAGTTCAACGTCTGCTTCACCCAGGGCGAGTAGCTGCCCGTCGCGGTGAGCATCGTCTGGGTGAACTCGGTCACGCTGCCATCAGTGCCGTCAAAGACGGTGAGGCTCGTAAAGACGTTCTCGTCTTCGCCGATGGCGTCGCTCTTGCCGCGTTGGTCGGTCTCGAGCACGGTGCGCTCAACCTTGTCAGCCTTGATGGGCTTATCGACGTCAAGCTTCAGCTGCTCACCGAAGCCACCCTCGACCTTCACCGAGTCGCTCAGCGACCCCGGCTCGACACAGCCATCGGCGACGGGCTTCTCATCGCTCGTGCACGAGGTGAGCGTGCCGGCGAGCAGCAAGACGGCAGGAATAAGGGCGAGCGTACGTTTCACGAGACTCCATCCAGGGGTTCAGCGGCGCCACTTGGGCGAAGATCATTCGCTATCGAGTATCGCGCGTGAAGCTCTCGAAAAGCTGAAGATTCGCGGTGTCTACTATTCTGTTGAATATGCCTTCTCACGTTGCGACTCGCCCGGGGTGGCTCTACTTCGTCGGCAGAAGCGTTTTACGGCCTTTGCTCTGGGTTCGTTACCACCCACGCGTCATCGGTTCGGAATCGGTGCCGCACAACGGGCCTGTGCTGCTCGTCAGCAACCACCTGTCGGGCCTCGACACCATTCTCATCCCGTGTTTCTCACCACGACAGGTTCGCTTTCTCGCGAAAGCATCGCTCTTTTCGAACCCGTTCAAGAACTGGGTCATGCGAGGCGTTGGCGCCGTTCCCGTACAGCGAGAGGCGAGCAACGAGGCCCAGGAAGCGCTCGAAACCGGTCGTGACCTTCTGCTCTCGGGTAGCGTCTTCGCCGTTTTTCCCGAGGGCTCCCGTTCGACCACGGGGCTCTTAAACAAGGGCCGCAGCGGGGCCGCCTGGCTCGCCCTCGAAACGGGTGCGACCATCGTGCCCATAGGCCTCCAGGGCACGGGCCATCACTCCCCCGAGGGCCACGGGAAACAGCCCGTCGTCATGCGTTTTGGCGCGCCGCTCGAACTCGATGATCTCAGCGATCTGCCGCGCGGCCGTGCCCGCCGAGAGGTCACAGAACGCATCATGCGCGCGATCCAGGAGCTCAGCGGTCAGGAATTCTCTGGTGAATACGCCGAGGGCGGCAGGGGCGCCTAGACCGTCGAGGGCTCACTCTTCGAGGGCGTAGGGGCGCCCATTCGGGCGAGAATGCGACCCGACTGCCGAACGACAAATACGACGAGGAGCGCTAACAGCACGAGGTCGAGTGCAATATAGATATAGTGCCACGGCGACTGCCCCGGATCGGCTCCCGCGAGCACCTCGTTCGTGCGGGCATTGAGCGGCGGCCGAACGACGGCAACCTTGAGCACGAGCACGATGACGATGCTCAACAGCAGCCCTTTGAGCCCGGCGGCGAGCGCCGTCGCACGCGGCCAAAAGCTCACCACGATGAGGGCGAGCGCCAGGACAACCTCAACGGCGTTGAGTGCGGTGAACACGAGGCGGCCGATGCCGAGCCCCAACGGAATCGTGATGCCGGGTGCCTGAAACTTCAGCGGCGCCTCGATAAAGGAGATGGCGAAAACGACGCCGATCCACAGCACCGGCAATACCAGCTGCCAAATCATCGCACGCTGTTGCCGCACGCCTTGCTCACCCATCGTTATCCCTTCTCAGCGAGCGCTTGCTCGTACAGTTCTCTCGCGACGAGACCCGTTTCTTGAGCGACCTGCTTGGTCGCGTCTTTGAGGCGAACACCGGCCGCGACCCGGTCACGCACGAGCCCGAGCCCGTCGCTCAGCGAAAACACCGCTGGTTCGCCACCGGCGACAACGATCACGACTTCGCCGCGTACGCCCTCGGCTGCCCAGTCGGCGAGCTCGGTGAGCGTTCCGCGCTGCACTTCTTCATAGAGTTTCGTCAGTTCACGGCACACCGCCGCGCGGCGCTCTGCCCCCATCGCTTCGGCCATTGCACGCAGCGTCGCTTCGACCCGCTGCGGCGCCTCAAAGAACACCATCGTGCGCCGCTCTTCGGCGAGCGCAGAGTACGTACGCGCCTGCTCTTCATGCTTTCGCGGCGCGAAGCCCTCGAAGCTAAAGCGGTCGGTCGGCAGCCCCGAGAGCGCAAGAGCGGTCGTCACCGCCGACGGCCCGGGAATCACCGTCACATCGACACCCTGTTGCACAGCCTCTTGCACGAGTCGGTAGCCCGGGTCAGAGACCGTCGGCATACCCGCGTCGCTCACAACGACGAGGTCTTCATGCCTGGCGCGCTCGACCAGGCCCGCTGCTCGTTCGCGCTCATTGTGATCGTGTAGCGCGAGCAACTCGGGCCGGTTTTCAATCTCGAGCAGACGCAGCAGGTTTGCCGTGTGGCGCGTATCTTCGCAGGCGATCACCGTCGCCCCCTCAAACACCTCACGCAGTCTCGCCGAGGCGTCGCCGAGGTTACCGATGGGCGTTGCGGCGAGAATAATCATGGTGCCATCGTACCGTTCAGGGGCGCGTCGGGCTTTTTCATACACAGGCACTAGACTTCGTACGTTCAGCAGTGAGTGAAGTTTACGGTAGAGAGGGCGAATCATGGACGGCATCAAGCAGGTTCTCTCTCATACCGGCAAAAGCTACTTTCCCATTGCGTTTGTAGCGCGCCTGCCCTACGCGATGATGGTCGTGGGCGTACTCACCCTCGTCGTTTCGGGACGCGGCTCAATGCAGCTCGGTGGCCTCAACTCTGCCGCGGTCGGGCTCGGTGCCGCAATCTTCGGTCCGCTCATCGGTGCCGCGGCCGACCGCTTCGGCCAGCGAGCAACCCTGCTCGTCACCGCGTCGATTAACGCAGCGGCCCTCGGAGCCCTCGCGTGGATCGTCTACAGCCCCCTGCCCAACTGGGTCATGCTACTCGGGTCGTTCGTTGTGGGAGCCTCTGCCCCGCAGACCTCGCCCATGTCCCGTTCACGCGTGGTCACGATCGTGAAGACGAAGGTTCCCGCTGCTGGCCGAGACCGCGTGCTCGGTGGAGCGATGGCCTACGAGTCAACAGCCGACGAGCTCGTGTTCGTCTTCGGCCCCTTCATCGTGGGCGTGCTCGCGGTCGCGTTCGGCGCTGGTGCACCGATTATTGGCGCGGCGATTCTCACCGTCTTCTTCGTGGGGGCCTTTGCACTGCACCACACGGCAGCTCCGTCGCAGTCGGCCGAAGAGCGAGCCGCAACGCTCGCCCCGGCGAAAGAGCTGTTCGCGCCGCGGCTCATCATCATCGTCGCCGGCATTCTTGGCGTCGGCCTCTTTTTCGGATCGATGCTCACGGCCCTCACGGCGTACATGCAGAGCTTCGGAGCTTCAGAGCGCGCCGGCATTCTTTACGGCATCATGGGCATTGGATCTGCAATCTTCGCCCTCTCGGTTGCGTTCTTCTCGCCACGTTTCACGAAGCGTTCACGCTGGCTCGTGTTCTCGCTCGTGATGCTCATAGGCGCCGTCTTTTTGCAGTTTGCGACAAGCCAGACAATGATCATTATCGCCCTCGCATTCATTGGCTGCGGCATCGGCCCGGTGCTCGTCACGCAGTACAGCTTCGCCGCCGACCGCAGCCCCGAAGGGCGTAGCGCAACGGTCATGACGATGCTCGGCTCGGCGATCATCGTCGGCCAGTCGACCACGTCGGCAATTACCGGGTGGATCGCAGAATCGCACGGTCCAGACGCCGCTTTCCTGGTGCCGCTTGGCGCCACGATCGTGGTTGTCGTTACGGGCATCGCAAACTTCTTCATGACCCCCGCCGGTTTTACGCCGTCAACGCACACTGGCCAACTCCCTGTGCAACCATCAGCATGAAGTGGAACAATGGAGGAATGGCTACGGTTCTCTCTCCACAAGAAGTTCAGCACCACCGTCAAGGCTTTCCCTTCTTTGCCAATCCACCGGTGGTGAACGGCAAACCACTCGCCTATCTCGACTCGGGGGCCACCTCGCAGCGCCCGGCGCGTGTGCTCGACGCCGAGCGCGACTTTCTCGAACGGGCAAATGCCTCGGTGCACCGCGGCGCAAGCGTCGCAACCGGCTCAGCCACTGAGGCGTTTGAGGGCGCCCGCCAGGCCGTCGCAGGCCTCGTGGGCGCGCAAAGCGACGAGATCGTGTGGACGATGAACGCGACTGATGCGCTCAACGTGCTTGCCCAGGGCATTGCCGAGGCAAGCGGCCCCCTCGCGGGCGTCGGGCTCGGCGGGGCAACGAGCGAACGTTTTGCGCTTTCTACGGGCGATGAAATTCTCGTCACCGAGGCAGAGCACCACGCGAACCTCATCCCGTGGCAGCGCCTCGCTCTTCGCACCGGAGCAACACTGAAGTGGATCCCGGTCAACGAGCACGGCACGTGGTCGCTCGACGATATGCGCGAGGCCATCACCGAGCGAACGAAGATCGTAGCGTTCGCCCACGTTTCGAACGTGACCGGGTTCGTCGCCCCCGTCGCTGAGGTGGCCGAAATTGCCCGCGAACGCGGAGCGTTGACCGTGCTCGACGCCTGCCAGTCGGTGCCCCACATCCCCGTGAACCTCGCCGACTTAGGCGTTGACTTCGCCGTGTTCTCTGGCCACAAGATGCTCGGGCCGAACGGCATCGGGGTGCTCTACGGCAAGGCAGAGCATCTCGCAGAGCTGCCCCCAGCGCGCACCGGCGGGAGCTCGATCATGCGCGTCACGATGGAAGAAACCACGTTCTTGCCCGCACCGCTCAAGTTTGAGGCCGGCACGCAACCCGTGTCACAGGTCATCGGTCTTGGTGAGGCGGCTCGCTACCTCGCAGAGGTCGGCATGCCCCGCATCGAGGCAAGCGAAGCGGCGCTCGTTGAGCAGCTCGTCGACGGAGTGCAGGCCAATCAGGGCCTCCGCCTACTCGGCTCGCCGGGCGCCCAAAACCGCGTGGCGCTCGCTTCTGTCGAGGTGCTCGACATTCACGCGCACGACGTGGGCCAGGTGCTCGACGGGCTCGGCGTGCAGGTTCGGGTCGGCCACCACTGCGCCCAGCCCCTGCACCGCGCGGTCGGCATGACCGCGAGCGTTCGCGCAAGTGTGCACCTCACAACAACCCCCGATGAAATTGACCGTTTTCTTGAAGGCCTGCGCGAGGCGCAGCGCTACTTCGGAGTGGAGTAAACCCCTTTGTCACACGAACTTGACGACCTCTACCAGCAGCTCATTCTCGAACACTCTCGCCGCCCCATGGGCAAGGGCGAGCTCGACGCTCCTGAGGGGGCAATAACCGCATCACACCACGAGTACAACCCAAGCTGTGGTGACGAGCTCACCCTCTCGATTGCGGCCGACCCCGAGACGGGCAAGCTCACCGACCTCAACTGGGAGGGCCAGGGTTGCTCCATCTCGATGGCCTCAGCGTCGATCCTCTCCCAGCTGTTCAAGGAAGAGGGCGGTTTCACCCTCGAAGAGGCTGAAACCCGCATCGCAGCGTTCCGCGAGATGATTCAGTCGCGCGGCGCGATCGAGCCCGACGAAGATCTGCTCGGTGATGCGGTTGCATTGCGTGGTGTTTCGCAGTTTGTCATGCGCGTCAAGTGCGCCATGCTCGGCTGGGTCGCCCTTGAAGCCGATCTGCGTCACGTGCGCGCCGCACTCGTGCGAGAATAGAGCCGTGACGAATACGCAAACCCCCGCGCAATACGCCAACTGGAACCACCTGTACTCGGGCAAGGTTCGCGACCTCTACGAACCAGCTGACGGCTCACGCGAGCATCTACTCGTCGTCACGAGTAACCGGGTGAGCGCATTCGACTTCATGCTTGAGCCCCCCATCCCTGAGAAGGGTGCCGTGCTCACGGCGCTGTCTCGTTGGTGGTTTGCCGAGCTCGGGGTTCCCCACCATCTCGCGAGCGAAGGCCCAGAAGCCCCAGCCGAGGTCGCCGACCGCTCGATGGTCACCATGCGTCTCGACATGCTCCCCATTGAGTGCGTCGTGCGCGGCGCGATCACCGGGTCGGGCTACGCCGAGTACCGCGAGACCGGTGCCGTGTGCGGTATCGAGCTGCCAGAGGGACTCTCAGACGGCGACCTGCTCGAGACGCCCATCTTCACGCCCGCGTTCAAGGCAGAACTCGGCGATCACGACGAGAACATCACCTTCGAGCGCGCTTGCGAAATTGTAGGGCCTGAAATCGCGGCCGAGTTGCGCGAGCTCTCGCTCACGATCTTCACCCGTGCTCGCGACCTCGCTGCCGCCCGCGGCCTCATTCTCGCCGACACCAAGTTCGAGTTTGGCCGGCACCCAGAAACGGGCGAGCTCATTCTCGCCGACGAGGTACTCACGAGTGACTCAAGCCGCTTCTGGGATGCCGACGCATATGAGACCGCAACCGGGACTCAGCGCATGCAGAGCTTCGACAAGCAGATCGTGCGAGATTGGCTCAGCGCCAACTGGAACAAGCAGGGCGAGCCGCCCGTGCTCCCCGACGAAATTGTTGAGCGCACGCGCGCCCGCTACCTCGAGCTGTTCACCCGCCTTACCGGCAACGAACATCTCGCCTAAACTGCTGGCCGCTCTTCAGCTATCGACCGTTAAACTACCAATACCCCATCAATACAACGCAGAAACGGAGCCACCCGTGCCCAAAATTGTTGTCGAAGTCATGCCGAAACCGGTACTGCTTGATCCGCAAGGAAAAGCAGTCTCAGGCGCCCTCGAACGCCTCGGCAAGGGAAAGTTTCACAGCGTGCGCGTAGGCAAGCGCTTTGAAATGGTCGTCGACGGCCCCATCACCGAAGAAGTGAAGTCAGAGGCCGCGCAGGTCGCCTCGGTCGTATTCGCTAACTCGGCAATTGAAGACGTCGTCTCAATCACGTTTGAAGAGGCCGAGTAATGCGAGTTGGCGTTCTCTCTTTTCCCGGCTCACTCGATGGCCGTGATGCTGAGCGGGCCATCTCGCTCTCGGGCGGCGAAGCCGTAGCCCTGTGGCACGCTGATGCCGATCTCGACTCGGTAGACGCCCTCGTCATTCCCGGCGGCTGGTCATACGGCGACTACATGCGTGCCGGTGCCCTCGCTGCGATGGATCAGCCCATGCGTGCCGTCGCTGCAGCAGCCGAGGCGGGCATGCCCATCATCGGTCTTGGCAACGGCTTCCAGATTCTTGCCGCGGCCGAGATTCTGCCCGGCACCTTCACCGTCAACGACGGCCAGGAGTTTCTGCGCGCCGATCAGAAGATCAGTATCGAGTCGGTCGCAACCCCGTTCACGAGCGCATTCGAAAAGGGCGAAGAGATCGTTCTCCCGCTTCGCGCCAAGAGCGGCCGCTACGTGCTCGACGCCGATACGCTCGCATCACTCGAAGACCAGGGCCGCATCGTTGCCCGCTACGTCGGCGAGAACCCGAACGGCTCTGTCGGAGCCGTCGCTGCTGTCTCGAACGAGCGCGGCAACGTCGTTGGCATCATGCCCCACCCCGAGTTCGCCGTTGAGGCTGGCTTCGGCCCCGATACCCCTGGCGCGATGCGCTCGGGCATCGACGGCGCACGCTTCTTCGACAGCTTGCTCGCGACGGTGAACGCGTAACCCCTTCGAATAACGAAAGCGGCGGATCCACTCGGGATCCGCCGCTTTTTCATGTCACGAGATCGACCGCTCGCGCGCCCCTCGCGCTAGTCGCGGTTGAGCACCGAGAAGTCTGGCTGCCCATCGGCCTTCATCGGGAACGGCGTTCCATCGGCAAAGGTCGGCCACGGGAGCAACGGCTGGCCCTCGGCATTTGTGGCGGGGGCGGGCTGCTGGGGCTGCGGCTGGGGTTGTTGCTGCTGCGCCGGCTGGGGCTGCTGCGGCGCCGGCGGGAGCTGCTGCGCGACAGGCTGGCCCTGGTAGGCAGCGGGAACTTGGAGGCGCTGCGACGGCGCGTACGGCGGCTGACCCATCGGATAGTGCGGCGCCTGCTGGAGCGTCTGCTCTGCGGCTGCTGCGCGCTCCTGCGATTTGAAGTACCAGGTGAGCAAGAGCGTCACCGCGATACCGAGGCCAGCGAGAATGAGCGTTGCCACCGCGAACTTCCAGTAGAGCTCAGGAACCCAGACCCGGAACGCATCAAACGCCAGCGGAGCAGTAAAGAGCACGAGACTGAGCGATGAGAGCACCGCGGTGATCTGTGCGGTTTGCGCGAGCGCCGACTCGGCGTGACGCGCGCGCCTGAACAAGAACTCGACGCACAACACGAGAAGCCTCGTCAGCACGATCACGTAGACCGACTGCCAGAAAATCGTGAAGCTGAGCGAGAAGCTCGTGTACGGCGTGACCCAGATCACGATGAGGAGCAAGCCCAACAGGTACGTGTTGGCCATGATGGCAAACGGGGCGTACCAGTCGTTGCCCTTCTCGCGCTTCGTATCGATCATGGTGAGCACCACGAACACCGCAAACAGGGTGAGCGTTGAAAACACGCGCTCTGAACGGCCCTGGAAGTCACCGATGAACAGCAGCGCGATCGCCAACACGGTCACGATTGAAAGCACCGTGATGCTCATCTTCATAAAGGCAGACAGTTTCGAGTGCGGACGGTTCGGCGCACCAACCGTTTCTTCGTTTTCAGTCATGGCACCAGTATGTCGCATAGGGAGGTTTTCGTGCTGAATACACAGTTTTCTCGAACCTCCCACGGCGAATGTATATCTTGCAGACCGATAGAATGATCTTGTTCCAGCTTCCCTTCCACCCATGGAGTATTACGCGTGAACATTTCACCCTCACAGCAGCCCGACACCGTTGCCAACGCACAGGCAACGCCCGAACTCGAACAGCCCTATGCGGCCCTCGGTCTCGCAGACGACGAGTACCAGCAAATTCGTGACATTCTCGGCCGCCGCCCAACCTCGGGCGAGCTTTCGATGTACTCCGTCATGTGGTCTGAGCACTGCTCATACAAATCGTCGAAGGTTCACCTGCGCCAGTTCGGCCAGAAGACCAACGAAAAGATGCAAGAAAACCTCATCGTCGGCATCGGCGAGAACGCTGGCGTTGTTGACATCGGCGAAGGCTGGGCCATCACGTTCAAGGGTGAGAGCCACAACAGCCCCTCGTTCATCGAGCCGTTCCAGGGTGCCGCAACCGGCGTTGGCGGCATCATTCGCGACATCATCTCAATGGGCGCTCGCCCCGTCGCAATCATGGACCAGCTGCGCGTAGGCGACATCGACCACCCCGACACCGCTCGCGTACTGCGCGGCGCCGTTGAGGGCGCAAGCTTCTACGCCGGCGCACTCGGCCTGCCGAACATCGGCGGCGAGACCGTCTTCAACAAGGTCTACCAGGGCAACCCCCTCGTGAACGTGCTGGGCGTTGGCGCACTTCGCCACGAAGACCTGCACCTTGCCAAGGCCTCGGGCAAGGGCACCAAGGTCGTCATTTTTGGTGCTCGCACCGGTGCCGATGGCATTGGCGGCGCATCAGTGCTCGCCTCGGCTGACTTCTCAGAAGACGGCCCGACTGACCGCCCCGCGGTTCAGCTCGGTGACCCTTTCCTCGAGAACCTCATCATCGACTGCTGCCTCGAGCTCTTCGCTGAGGGCCTCGTTGAGGGTATTCAGGACCTCGGTGCCGCTGGCATCTCGTGTGCAACGAGCGAGCTCGCAGCAAACGGTGACGGCGGCATGTACATCGAGCTCGACAGCGTCCCCGTGCGCGACGAGGCGATGACCGCCGAAGAGATCCTCATGTCTGAGAGCCAGGAACGCATGATGGCGGTCGTTACCCCCGCCAACCTCGAGCGCTTCCTCGAAATCGCCGACAAGTGGAAGGTCGAAGCAGCCGTCATCGGTGAGGTCACCGACAACGGCCGCCTCATCATCAACTGGCGTGGCGAAGAGATCGTGAACGTCGACCCTTCGACCGTTGCCAACGACGGCCCCGTCTACGAGCGCCCCATGCAGGAGCCTTCATGGCTCGCCGAGCTGCAGGCCGACAGCGCCTCGAAGCTCGCTCGCCCCACCACCGGCGCCGAGCTGCGCGACCAGTTCGTCAGCGTCGTCACGAGCCCGAACCAGGCCTCGAAAGAATGGCTCACGAACCAGCTCGACAGCTACGCGCAGGGCAACACCGCTCTCACCTTCCCTGACTCGGCCGGCATGATCCGCGTCGACGAAGAGAGCGGCCTCGGCATCGCGGTTTCGGCCGACGCCAACAGCCGTTACTGCCAGCTCGATGCCTACCGCGGCACGCAGCTTGCCCTCGCCGAGGCTTTCCGTAACGTCGCCGTCACCGGTGCCGTGCCGATGGCGGTTACCAACTGCCTCAACTTCGGCAGCCCCGAGAACCCCGAGGTTATGTGGCAGTTCGCAAAGGCCGTTGAGGGCCTTGCCGACGGCTGCCTCGAGCTCGAGATTCCCGTCACCGGCGGCAACGTCTCGATGTACAACTCGACCGGTCAGACCCCGATTTACCCGACCCCCGTCGTGGGCGTCGTGGGCGTCATCGACAACGTCGCACGCCGCATCCCGAGCGGCTGGCAAGACGAGGGCGAGAACCTCTACCTGCTCGGCGTAACGCGTGAAGAGCTCGACGGCTCGGCATGGGCTGAGACGCTGCACGACCACCTCGGTGGCGTGCCTCCCCTGCTCGATCTCACGGCAGAGCAGAACCTCGCTGGCCTTCTCCAGGCCGCAACCATGGGTGGCATCATCTCGGGCGCAACCGACCTCTCAGACGGTGGCCTCGGCCAGGCCGTTGCCGAGGCATCGCTGCGCTTCGGCGTCGGTGCCCGCGTCTGGCTCGACGAGATCATCTCACGCGACGGCGTTGACGCCGCGACCGCGCTCTTCTCAGAGTCGCAGGCACGCGCCCTTGTCTCGGTACCCCGCGAAGAAGACGTGAAGTTCCGCGGCCTCTGCGAGGGTCGTGGCGTTCCCGTACTGCGCGTCGGCGTGACCGACGGCACCGGCGATGCTGCTCAGATCGAGATTCAGGACCAGTTCACGATCTCGGTCGCCGAGCTCGGCGCTGCTTGGCGCGAAACCCTGCCGAGCCGCTTCGCGGTCACCCCGGCAGAGTAACCGCCGCCGCCGCGGCCGTGCCGGCCGCAACCGCGCTGGCCGCAACCGCGCTGGCCGCAACCGCGCTTCAAGGGGGCTCCCACCGTTCACTCGGTGGGAGCCCCCTTTGCGTTTATGTGGCCGTTCTCGCCCGTCACGGTCTCGTTCTGCGGGGCCCTAGGCATCGGCCTTCTTCGCCTCACGGCGTCTTCACCTTAGAAGCTTTCACTTTCGAGATTCTTCGCGGTTGGGTGCCTTCAGCGCTGCGGGAACTCGGTCTTCCCTCCCCTGCGCCGGTCTACTTGACGAAAAGCAGGGTGTTTTCGCCTCAACACCCTGCTTTTCGTCAAGTAAACGCAAAAAACCTCAGCAAAGTGCCGCAGCACGCAGAAAGAGCGTCGCACCGCGCGACGAGTGATCCGCACAACCCAAAGCAGTGTCAGACGGCGCGGCAAAGCGTCACGAGACGCGGCCCAGTGTCAGTGGGCGCGGAGCGGCGTCACCCGGTGCAGCCAGAACGCACTGCAAAAGGCGGTCGGCACAGGTACGCGGTGCGATGCAGCGCCTCCCTACCGAGACTGCACCGCCATCAAGCAGCAGCCGGTAGAAGCGGCGCGAGCCGCTCGCGAATGGCCTGCTGAATGACGTCGCGAGCTGATGTCGCATCGACGATGAGGTAGCGCTCGGGGTGAGCCGCGGCAAGGGCGAGGAATCCCTCGCGCACCGCCGTGTGAAAGGCGACGGCCTCGCGCTCGAGACGGTCTGGGCTCTCGCCGCGGTGCGCCATGCGGCTCGCTGCTGCGGCAGGGTCGATGTCGAGCAGCACCGTGAGATCGGGCCACAACGTTCCGGTCGCCCACTCGCTAAGACGCAGCACCTCGTCGGTATTGAGTACCCGGCCTGCGCCCTGATAGGCCAGCGACGAGTCGATGTACCGATCTTGCACAACCACTTCACCGCGCGAAAGCGCCGGGCGAACGATCTCAGCGACATGCTGCGCGCGGTCGGCCGCGTAGAGCAACGCTTCGGCTTTGGGATCGATCGCAACGTCGGTGTGCAGAAGCAGGTTACGAATGTTCTGCCCGACAGCGGTACCACCCGGCTCACGGGTGCGGCACACGGTGTGGCCGCTGCTCTCAAGCCATGCTTGCAGGGCCTCGGCCTGGGTCGTTTTGCCGGCCCCGTCGCCACCTTCAAAGGTGACGAAGAGACCGGCTCGCGTTGCTGGCATTAGCCGTCAGATTTCTGAGCGGCCTCGGCCGCTGCCTTGTTTGCTGCGCGCGTCGCGGCAGCTTTCTTGGCTGCGGCGGATCGGGCGGGATCCACGGCTTTTTTCGTGGTTGCGGTCGCCTTCTTTGCCGCGGTCTTCTTCGCAGGTGCTTTCTTCTTCGCGGGTGCCTTCTTCTTGGCGGGGCCCTTCGCTCGCTTAATCGCGATGAGTTCGACGGCACGTTCGAAGGTGATCTCTTCAACGGTTTCGCCACGGGGAATCGTCGCGTTCGTCTCGCCGTCGGTGACATACGGGCCGAAACGGCCATCTTTCACCTTGATCGGCTTGCCGCTCACCGGGTCAGCCGCGAACTCCTTGAGTGCGCTTGCCGCTTTGCGCCCGCCGTACTTCGGCTGCGAGAAGAGCTCGAGAGCACCAGCAAGATCAATGTCAAAGATCGCGTCTTCGCTCGGCAGCGATCGAGTGTCGGTGCCCTTCTTGAGGTACGCACCGTACCGACCGTTCTGAGCGGTGATGACGTTCTCGGTTTCGGGGTCGACTCCGACCTCGCGCGGGAGGTTCAAGAGTTTGAGCGCGGTTTCGAGATCAATCGTCTCGGTCTCCATTGACTTGAAGAGCGAGGCGGTGCGTGGCTTCTCACCCTTAGGCAGCGGATCTTCGTGCACCTCGGTGACGTAGGGACCGAAACGGCCGTTCTTGGCAACGACGTTGAGCCCGGTGTCGGGGTTCACGCCGACAACGCGGTCTTCAAGCGGCTCCTGGTCAGCGAGCTCATGCGCTTTTTCAGGCGTGAGCTCGTCGGGAGCGAGGCCGTCGGGAATGTTCACGATACGAGGTTTCACCTCACCCGTCTCTTCGCTCACCTCGCACTTATCGTCGAGCACTTCGAGGTACGGGCCGTACTTTCCGTTGCGCAGCGAGATCTCATCGTCGATACGAATGGTGTTAATCGCTCGCGCGTCAATCTCACCGAGGTTGTCAACGACTCCACGTAGACCTGGGTGGTCGTCAGCACCGAAGTAAAAGCCTTTGAGCCACTCGGTGCGATCGGTGTTTCCCATCGCGATTCCGTCGAGTTCGCTCTCCATCTTCGCGGTGAAGTCGTAATCGACGAGCTCATCAAAGTGCTCTTCGAGCAGGCGAACAACCGAGAAGGCGATCCAGCTCGGCACGAGAGCCTGCCCCTTCTTGGTGACATAGCCGCGATCCATGATCGTGCTGATAATGGCGGCGTACGTTGACGGACGCCCAATGCCAAGCTCTTCGAGACGCTTCGTGAGGCTCGCCTCGGTGTAACGCGGTGGTGGCGAGGTGCGGTGTTCTTTGGCCTCTGGTTCTTCGATCGTGAGCGGATCGCCCTCAGCAAGCTGCGGCAACACGACGTTCTGGCGGGTCGCGTCGCCGCGTCGCTCATCGGTGCCTTCTTCATAGGCCAGCAGAAAGCCGGGGAACGTGATGACCGTTCCACTCGCGGTGAACTCGATGGTTTTTCCAGTGGCATCGGCGGTGAGTGTCACCGTGTCGGTCGAGCCCTTGGCGTCGGCCATCTGGCTCGCGACGGTACGCTTCCAGATCAGGTCGTACAGTGCGAACTCACTCGAAGTCAGCGTCTTTTTCAGGGCGCTTGGCTTCTGGAAGGCATCGCCGGCTGGGCGAATTGCCTCGTGGGCCTCTTGAGCACCCTTCGACTTGCCCTGGTACACCCGGGGTTTGTCGGGCACCGTCTGGGCGCCATAGAGCTCAGCTGCCTGTGACCTGGCGGCGTTGATGGCCTGTGCCGAGAGCGTCGGTGAGTCGGTACGCATATACGTAATGTGACCATTTTCATACAGTGACTGCGCAATCGACATGGTCTGACGCGAGCTGAAACGCAGCTTACGCGACGCTTCCTGCTGCAAGGTCGATGTGGTGAAGGGAGCTGCGGGACGGCGTGTGTGTGGCTTCGTTTCAACGCCAACGACGGTTGCCCGTGCTGCGGCCTCGAGCGCCTTTTCGATCTCTTTCGCCTGCGCCTCGCTGAGCACGGTTACAGCATTGCGCTCAGCAGAGGAAGTGAGCTGGCCGTCATCACCGAAGTCACTGCCCGAAGCAATCTTCTTGCCGTCGAGGCGAACAGCCCGCGCTTCGAACGCGGTGCTGTCTTTGGCCTCGGCGCCCGGTACGAATGAGGCAACGAGGTCCCAGTACTCTGCGGTGCGGTAGGCAAGACGCTCACGTTCACGATCAACAACGAGCCTCGTCGCGGCCGACTGCACGCGACCAGCCGAGAGCTTCGGGGCAACCTTGCGCCAGAGCACGGGCGAAATATCGTAGCCATACAGCCGGTCAAGGATGCGGCGGGTTTCTTGAGCATCGACGAGTGCGTGATCGAGATCGCGCGTGTTTTCAACCGCGTGTTCGATAGCTTCCTGCGTGATCTCGTGGAAGACCATTCGACGAACCGGGACCTTCGGCTTCAGCACCTCAAGAAGGTGCCACGCGATTGCCTCTCCCTCGCGGTCCTCATCAGTTGCGAGCCAGAGTTCGTCTGCTTCCTTGAGCGCCCTCTTCAGGTCGGTAACCGTCTTCTTTTTGTTCGCACCCACGACGTAGTACGGCGCGAACCCGTTATCGACGTCAACGCCAAACTTGCCGAAGGGGCCTTTTTTCAAGTCAGCTGGGAGCTCTGAAGGCTCAGCCAAGTCACGAATGTGACCGACAGAGGCGATCACATCGTACTCGGGACCCAAAAAGGCGCCAATGGTCTTGGCCTTTGTCGGTGACTCGACAATGACTAGCTTCTTGGATTTCGCCACGGTACTCCTTATATATAGGGCATCAGCGATGAGGTTCTCGGCTGCAACGATACACAATTACCCCTAATACTACGTGTCCTTTCCTGCTCACATGCCCAACCGGGCACCGTTGATGCCAGCTTTCGCCGTGTTCGTGGTGGCGCCAAGCCCGGTTATGACCCTCACAGAAACGATGACGGCATCGCTCGCTACCTCGCACGAGGTGACCTCGGCCTGCCCGGCGGACGCAACGAGAGCGGCACCGTCACAGGGGTCACCCGAAGCCCAGCCAAAGGCGCGGTCAGCGGCGGCGAGCGCAGCATTATCGGCAACGCTCGCCGCCCGCTGGCTCCCCTCAAGCGCGGAAGCGACGTGCAAACCTGCCGCCCCGATCACGAGGGAGCCAGCGATAAGGGCAACGGTCACGGGGGCGCTCACGCCGTCTCCTGAGAAACGAGAGCGCAGCCCTCGCCCGATACCCTCAGTGCCGCGAGCACCCCGGTACGTTTCGCAAAACTCACCTCAACGCAGAGCAGCTGACCACGTTGCTCCCTGACCACAACGGCACCTGGAGGCAACCGGGCCTCGCGAGTCGCGGCAAGAGTGTTGTCGCCCCTCGCTTCAAGTCTCGCGATGTCGTGCGCTCCCGCGACGAGAGCAACACGGGTTCCTGAGAGCACCAGAGCAGTAACCACGATGGCGACAACCATGGCAATAATCGGAACGAGAATCGCGAACTCAGCGGTGCTGGCCCCACGTTCACACTTGAGAAGGTTCATCCCGCAGCTGAGAAGGCCTGCTGCACGAGATTCAGGAGCATCGCCTGCACCTCGCCACTTCTCATGATGGCAACGAGTACGCCAGCGAGCGCAACCGCAGCCATAATGACAATGGCATACTCGGCGGTGGCGGCTCCCTTGTCATCTCGAAGAGGCGAAAGCAATCGCTGCGAGAGTGAAGAAGGGCTTTGACCTTGAGCACAAGCCGCCAGCTCTTCGTCTTCATACGGCTCTGCCTCCCGTCCCGGCACCTCTGTTCTGTCGCGCCTACCGGTCGAGAAGCCCTCGGGCCGGTTCGTGGGCGGTGAAATCGTGTTCATGATGTTTCCTTTCTCTGTGGTGTGGGAGCCAGTCTGCTCGTTTCGTACTCCTCGCCGCAGAAACCATCAACACCCCTCATCCCCCTAAAAGCCCCAGCATGATCGGAACAACCCCGAGGCAAATAAGCGACGGAAGCACACACAACCCCAACGGAACCAGCACCTTCACGGCAAGTCGCTCCGCCGCGGTTTCTAGACCACTCCTGCCATCTGCGCGCCGTTCAGCCGCATGTAACAGCAACAGCTCATGCAACGAAACACCGCTCTCTCGGCCTCGCTCAATGAGCAACGTCAGAGCACCCTGTTCAGCAAATGCGTCAAGATCGGCCCACAACGCCTGCGCTTCATCGACGGTGTGAACGACGATTCGTTTTGCCTCACGAACCCCAGCACCGCCCATCAAGGCGATGGCGAGGAGCTCGGCCTCGCTCCCTCCAACATGATCGTGACGCCCCACGCTCCGCACCATCGAGAGCCCCCAACTCACACCGAGCACGAGCAACAGAAGCCCGACCACCCCAGCAATCGCCCCCTGCGGTGTCGCCAGCTGAGCAAACGCATCGATTCCAAGCAGTTGCCCACCGAGCAGCGCAACAAGCGGCAGCGCAGAAATCAGCAACACTGTGCTCTGGGGGCCAGCAAGCAACACCCTGCGTTTCCTCGACACCTCAGAAATCTCGCTGAACGCTTCGGCCATGCGCTCAAACGCCCCGGCAACCGGAGCACCCGACAGCTCGGCAATGATCCACGCCGCGGTGAGCAGCCTCCATTGCTCGCCTTGCTGCGCTTCGAACACCAGCGCGCCTTCGCCCCCGCGTTCTCCCTGGCGGATCGCCGAGCTCGCGACCGCGGCAGAAGGCCCCTGGCTCGCCGCGAGATGCGCCAGGGCCCGACGTGGCAACATGCCACCCCTCATAAGCGAAGCAGCCTCGGCCGCAAACACCGCTGCCTCACGGGTCACGAGCCACGCGCCGCCCCACGATGAATCGTGTGAACCTGTAACGTGTGCGCATCATTCAACTCGAGTGCACCGACCGCGCTAATGCGGTGTCTCTGGCCTTCGCGCTCAAGATGAACCACGTACTGGAAGGCCGAGGCCGCTTGCCTCGCGAGGGCCTCGCGCGAAAGGCCAGCGAGCAGTCCCAGGGCCTCGAGTCTCGCCGGAACGTCGTCGAGGGTGCTCGCGTGCAATGTGCCGGCCCCGCCATCGTGCCCGGTGTTCAACGCCGCCATGAGCGTCACAAGTTCTGGCCCACGGCACTCACCGACGACGATGCGGTCAGGGCGCATGCGCAGTGTTTCGGCGAGCAACACGTCGACCGAGACGGCGCCACGGCCCTCGGCATTAGCGAGCCGTGCCTCGAGTGCGAGGTGGTGCGGGTGTCTGAGCTTCAGCTCTCTGACGTCTTCGAGCGAAACGATGCGTTCGTTCGAAGGCACCTCGTCGAGCAAGGCGGCGAGCAGCGTCGTCTTGCCGCTACCGGTTGCACCTGTCAGAAGTAGATTCTTCTTCGTTCGCACCGCCTCGTACAGCATCAACGCGACCGCTGGCTCGCAGAGCCCGGCTCGAACGAGTTTGCGGTAGTCAGGACGTTCGGGGCGAGGCACACGAATCGAAAGAGCAGCGGCCTCTGGCACGAGGGGCGCGAGAACCGCGTGAACGCGAATGCCGCTGCCTAAACGCACGTTCGCGTACGGATGCAATTCGTCAAGACTACGACCGCCCTGCTCAACCATCGAGCGGGCAAGGTCGGCGATTTGCGAGGGCGCGGGCGCTAACCGGTCAAGGTGTTGCACGCCCTGCCCCACGTCGACCCATACCTCGCCTCGCCCGTCTCTAACCTGCACCAAAATGTCGCGCAGCCCAGGCTGCTCAAGGAGCGGCGCGAGCGGCCCGAAAGCACGCAGCTGGACAAAGCTCAGCCCGTGTTGAGCGATGGGCGATGTCGCGTGAGCAGTCATGGTGCGATGATACGAAGGCCGGTGGCCGAACAACGGCTTTATCCACAGCTCTCGCCACTTCTGCAGCACTCAAACGAGTGTGAACGGAGAACCCTGGCCCCGGAAGCAGCCGCTCGATAGTCTGGTCGCATGAGCACAGCAGCACACCTCGACGTCATACCTCGCGGCACTGTTTTCACGCCCGAGAGCATCACACACTATGCGCATCCGCAGGAACGTAGCCTCGAACAGGCCATCAGCGATGCCGACGTGCTCGTCACGACGCCCCACTCAGGCGCGGCGATTCCTGAGGAGGTCACTGAGTTCCTCTCCCCCTCACTCACCCGACGCCTGCAATACGATTACAGCGATGTCGCCACAGCGGCGATCGTGCGACGATGGGCCGAGATCGACCCGCGCATCGTTGCGGTGATTAATCCGCACCCGAGGCTGATCCGCGACCCGAACCGGGCAAAGCCCGCCGACGTACGAGCCGATCTCGCCGAGGCGATTCGGCGCGTACGCGAGGCCGGGCCGTGGCAGCGCGTCGATCTCACCGGCGTTGATGCCGTGCGCCCCGTGACGTTCTCGTTCTTTCCCATTCTCGAGATTCCTCATTCTGAGGCCGGGTTGAAACGTCTTGTCGACACATTTGCCGAGACCGCTGAGCAGGGGCTCGGGGTATACGAACGCACCCGCGACGACCTCACGCAGCGGTTCCTTGAGCAGGGGCTGCAACGCGGCGGCCACTTCACGCGGCTTTCGTTTCACGACACGATGAACACCACAACCACGAGAGACGGGGCTGTGAACGTCGAACGAAAGCCCGAAGACCGCCTACCCGATGTCGTCGCGCTCTCAAACCGTGGCGACCACCGCGGCGAACAGCGGCCAGGTGCCGAGCACCCAACCATGCAGCCTGCAGCGCTCCGTGCCCTCGCTGAGGCACACCGCAGCGGCTTCGAGGTGACGCACGACGACGCCGTTCAGCTCAATCAGCCATACCTCGGAAGCCAGGAAATTCTCGCGGCCGGCAGCCAGTTCGATTCGATGCGTGACGAGGCAGAAGCAGCGAACCTTACGCTCGCGGCCGTTCAAGCAGAGTTTCTGCGCGAGTTTTTACTCGGCGCGCGTGCAACCATCGAGCTCCACGAGCCCGGAACCGAGTGGATCGAAGAGAACGACCGGCACATCGATACCATCGCTCACGCGTGCAAGCGGTCATGGGATGCTTTTCGGACTGTGAACGGCTAACCCCAGACCATCCCGAAGAGCGCTCCGGCGGCGATGGTTGTCACCGCGAGGATGATGCTGGGCAGGAAGAACGAGTGGTCGACGAGCTTTGTGCCGAGCTTCGTCGAACCCGAATGGTCGAAGTTAGCCGCGGCAATTTGCGAGCCGTTGGTGGGCAACAGATAAATGCCGGCGAAGGCGCCCGCCCACATGCCGGTCAGAAGACCGAGCGGAATACCCGCGGCGAGTCCGATTGGCACGATGGTTCGCGTCGCCGTCGACTGGCTCGTCGTGAGCACGCACACGAGGAAGACACCGAGCGCGAAGATCCACGGTGCGGCAGTAACAAGGCCGCCTACCCCTCCAGCGATCGCTTCTGAGTGTGCCCCCAAGAAAGTGTCGGTGAGCCAGGCAAGCCCGAAGAGAGCGATGGCTGAAACCATACCCGCCTTGAACACCGACATTGTCGGGATCTCGGAGACCTTAGGGCGGCAGATAACGAGGATCAACGTACCGACGACGAACATCACGATCTCGATAATCGGAGTCATCGCGATGGGGCCGCCATCGGCGTCAAGTGGGCGCAGTCCTTTGAAAAGGCCAAAGCACACGATCGCGGCAACTCCGAGCAAAAAGATGATTGCTGCATTGCGGCCCGTCTTCGTCACGGTGACCTCGGCTTGAACTGCGGCGGCATTCGCCGACGGAGCAGGGATCTCGCCTGAGGCAATGCGTGCCTGAATCTCTGGATCATCAGCGATCTCTTTGCCGAGTTTGTTGACGACGATGCTCGAGAGCACGATGCCAACGATTGCTGCGGGGATCGTGACCTTCAGAATGTCAACGAGTTCGAAGTTCCATGGAGCAGTGTCGGTCAGTGTGACCATCGCGGCCATTGCGGCAGAGACGGGGCTACACGCGAGGGCAACGCCGGTGGCGACAACCGAGAGCGAGAGTGGCCTCGAGGGCCTCACGCCGTTGCGATACGAAAGATCTTGAATGACCGGCAGGAGCGGGTAAAGAATGTTTGAGGTGCCTGCACCGACCGAGAAGAGAAACGACACGAGCGGAGCCACGAGCGTGATCTGCTTCGGGTTTCTCGCGATCAGTTTTGCAGCAACCGAGACCATCCAATCGATGCCGCCCGCTGACTGCATCATCGATGATGCGAGAACCACTGCGAGCACGATCAGGAGCGCATCAACGGGTGGCGCACCCGGCACGAGCCTGAAGACGAACACGAGGATTGCGACGCCAGCGCCGCCCCAGAGGCCGAGGCCTACTCCGCTTGATCTCGTGCCCATCACGATGCACCCGAGCACGACCAGCAGTTGCGTTACGAAGAGCGCGACATCCACCTGACCCCCACTTTCCTTCTGAGCATCAGCGTACCCTCACGTGTCGCTTTGCGCATCCCTTCTGTGCCCTGTTCATCCTTTCGGCCCCCTCATCTCGGGGAACGAAAACGCAAAAGGCCGGGTCGAAAACCGACCCGGCCTTTATTGTTTGAGAATCGTTACTCAGTAACCTCAAACACAAACTCAACCTCAACGGGAGCGTCAAGCGGCAGAGCCGCAACGCCAACGGCCGAGCGAACGTGAATGCCCGCGTCGCCGAAAACCTGGCCGAGGAAAACCGATGCGCCGTTTGCTACCGCTGGCTGGCCGGTGAATGAAGGATCTGACGCGACGAAAGCCGTCACCTTAACAACCTGCTTGATCTTGTCGAGCGAGCCGAGCACACCGCGAGCAGCAGCGAGACCGTTCAGTGCGCACACGCGAGCGAGCTCTGCGGCTTCTTCTGGGGTAACGCCCGCGCCGACCTTGCCGGTGTAAGGCAGCGCGCCCTCGACGAGAGGCAGCTGGCCGCTCGTATATACAAAGTTTCCGTTTCGCTGAGCCGCAGCGTAGGCCGCAACAGGTGCCGCCACCTCAGGGACCGTGAAACCGAGTTCTTCGATGCGCTGTTCAATTACTGACATTAGTGTGCCTTCCTTTTAAGATATGCAACGTTACCGCCCGCTGGGCCCTCAATAATCTGCACCAATTCCCACCCCTGGGCGCCCCAGTTGTTCAGAATCTGTGCTTCAGAATGAAGCATCAGGGGAGTAACAAAATACTCCCACGTCACGTGAGTTTCTGATGGCTCTGCGGTCATCGAGATCCCCTCATTTCTTGGGTTACATGGATATTGAAGCCGGTTTACAGGAACCTCAATTATTCTAGATTCTATGTCTGAAACCCCTGAGTCGTCTTCACGTGTGAGAAAACACACGCCGACTGCCATCAAACAGCGTAACCCGATGACTGCTCTCGGGGGTCTCATTGGCGCACTCGCCATGAGCGTTATCGCTGGTGTACTCATCGCCGTTGCGGTAACCCCCGCCGTCGCGCTTGCCGGCACTGCTGCTGGTGCAGCGGTTGATCTCTTCGAAGAGCTGCCAAGCCACATTGACCCAGGTCAGCAGGCTCAGCCCTCGACGCTGTACGCGAAAAAGGGCGGAGAACGGGTACCCATTGCCAGCTTCTACGTGCAAAACCGTATTGAGAAAAAATGGGAAGACGTCAGCCAGTACGTCAAAGACGCTGCTGTTGCCGTTGAAGACCCAGGTTTCTACAGCCACGGTGGCGTCAACGTCATCTCTGCAGCCCGTGCTGCACTCCAGAACGCCGTCGCAGGCGATGGCCCGGGTGCTTCAACGATCACGATGCAGTACGTGCGAAACGTGCTCATCATGGAAGCCGCGGCAATCCCCGACAAGGAAGAAAGCGATGCCGCTTTCGATGAGGCCAATGCTCGCACGACCGAGCGTAAGCTCAAAGAGATGCGCCTCGCGGTCAGCATTGAGAAAAAGTTCACGAAAGATGAGATTCTTCTCGGCTACCTGAACATTGCGCTGTTTGGTGGCCAGGTCTATGGCATCGAATCGGCGTCAAACTACTTCTTTAATAAGTCAGCCGACGACGTCACCCTGCCAGAGGCAGCAAGCCTCATCGCGATTGTGAACGCTCCCAACGCCTACCGCATTGACCGCGAAGACAACCTCAAAGCCAACAAAGAGCGCCGCGATTACATCCTCAAGCGCATGCTCGTGCACAAGAAGATCACTGAAGCGCAGTACGAAGAAGCGGTAGAGACCCCGGTTGAGCCGAACATCACGCCCCGTGCGTCAGGCTGCTCGGCCGCGACCGAGTACGGTGTTGGTCACTTCTGCAACTACGTCAAGCTCTCGATCGAAAACGACCCGAGCTTCGGCAACGACAGCACCGAACGGTACTTCAACCTCGCACGTGGCGGCTACGAAATCGACACCACGCTCGACCTCGATCTGCAAGAGGCCGCAAATAACGCGTTCCTTGAAAACATTCCCGCCGAGTACCCCGGTTTCGATGCTGGCGGCGCTGCGGTTACCTCTGAGACCGGTACCGGACGCATTCTGCAGATGAGCCAGAACCGGCCTTTCAGCGAAGACCCTGATGCGCTTGAAAGACACCCGAGCCTCACCCCGATTAACTACAACACCGATTTTGAATACGGTGGATCGAGCGGGTTCCAGATCGGTTCAACGATTAAGCCGATTAACCTTGCAAACTGGCTCAAGCAAGGCCACTCGCTCAAAGAGACCGTGCGTGGCGATCCATACACGGTTCAAGAGAGCAGCATCAAGATGAAGTGTGCTCCGGGCGGCGTGTACGGTTACAACACCTTCCCAGTGAATAACCACAACGGTTTCCGCTACGGCAACCGGAGTGTGCTTTACGCTACTGCTTACTCGATTAACTCTGCCTTCATCAACATGACGCAGAAGACCGACCTGTGCGACATCGTTGACCTTGCTGAGGCGATGGGCATCAAGCGCGCATCAGATCAGCTCGATGCGAAGCTGCCAAACTACGGAACGCGTGAGCTCTCGCGCATTCCTTCATTTACCTATGCAGGAACCGACGAGATCGCGCCGTTGACCATGTCAACCGCGTATGCCGGCTTCGCTGGCAAGGGCATTGTTTGCTCGCCCACCGCTATTGACCGCATCACCGACCGTGACGGCAAAGAGGTTCCGTTCACCAAGAATGAGTGCAACCAGGCGTTAGACCCCGACGTCGCTGCAGGCGTCGCGTACGCCCTTGAGTACACGGTCACCAACGGTATTGCCGGCCATGCCCGATCCTCGACGGGGGTTCCCCACTTCGCAAAGACGGGTACCACGAACAACTACTGGGATCACTGGACTGTTGGCGGCTCGACCAAGATTTCAACCGCGATCTGGACGGGTAACGTCGTTGGCAAGGTTGACACCGAAACGAGTGGTCTGCCGTATGACGGCGACCGGGTGTTCGGCATGATTCTGAACGCCGGCGACGCGCTGTACGGCGGCGATGCCTTCGAGAAGCCGAACGCCAACGCGTTGACCGTCAAGATGAAGAACGTCCCGAACACCGCCGGTAAGACCGTTGAAGAGGCAACCCAGATGCTCGAGACGCTCGGCTTCTCGGTCACCCAGGGCGGCGAGCGTGATTCAAGCGTGACCGCAGGCCTCGTCGCAGAGAGCGACCCGGCTGGTGGCGGTCAAGCCCCCGAGGGCTCGACCATCACGCTCTACACGAGCAACGGCCAGATGTCGAAGGTGCCCGATGGCATCGTCGGGCAAACCGCGAAGGAAGCCGAAGCAACGCTTCGTTCAGCAGGCTTCAGCTCGGTCTCAACGACCTGTGGTTCTGGCGACAAGAAGAAGAACAACAGCGTCGTAGAATCCGTGAACCCTGCAAGCGGTGCCGATGCGAAGAACGACAGCAACATCACGCTCTCGCTCACGTGCGAGAAATCAGACGACGAAGACGACTAGGCTCACACCCGTGCCCCGTCCTTCTTCTCCAGTCCGTACCGCCGCGCTCACCCTGGCTTTAGCCGGGGGAAGCGCGGCGGTCTGGGCAACGTGCATCGAACGTCACTGGTACGCGCTTCGCAGCGAAACACTCCCCCTGCTCCCCAAGGGGGCACGACCGATTCGCGTGTTACACCTCTCTGACCTGCACCTCGCCCCGTGGCAGCAAAAGCGCATGGAATGGGTTCGAGCGCTCTCAGACGAGCAGCCAGACCTCATTATGCTCACGGGCGACCTCATGGGCCACAAAGACGCGCTCGGGCCGCTCAGGTATGCTCTCGAGCCGTTCAAGGGCGTTCCTGGTGTCTTCGTGCACGGCTCGAATGATTACTACGGCCCGATTCTCAAGAATCCGTTGCGTTACCTCAAAGAGCCAAGCCGACTCGGCACTCGGGTTCCAGACCTCGACAATGAGGCTCTCACCTCGATGCTCAGAGACGATTTCGGCTGGCTTGACCTCAACAACCGCGCAGGAGACCTGCTCGTGGGCGACTCGCGGCTGAGGTTTTTCGGGCTCGGCGATCCGCATATCTCACTCGACGATCACGAACTGATGCAAGAGGCGCTCGGCAGCCTCGACGAGCAGCACGCAGATGATGAAGCGACCCGCATTGGCGTCGTTCATGCACCCTACACCGATGCGCTCGATGGGCTTCTCGCGATGGGCGCGAGCATGCTGTTTGCCGGCCACACGCACGGCGGTCAGGTTCGGGTGCCAGGAGTTGGGGCTCTCACCTCAAACTGCGACCTCTCCCCCAGCAAGGCTCGGGGGCTGAGCGTCTGGTTCTCGGAAGAGAACGCCGCGTTCTTGCATGTCAGTGCTGGCCTCGGGCACTCGATCTACGCGCCGGTTCGCTTTGCGTGCCGGCCCGAGGCCACACTCGTTACAATGACTGGGCGATAAGCTCGGCGATCTGAACGGTGTTCAAGGCCGCGCCCTTGCGCAAGTTGTCGTTTGAGATGAACAGCTGCAGGCCACGTCCCTTGGGCGCAGACTGATCCTGGCGAATACGGCCAACGAGGCTCGGGTCTTTGCCCGCGGCATCAAGTGGCGTAGGAATCGCTTCAAGGGCAACGCCGGGCGCTTTCGAGAGCACCTCAGTTGCCTGCTCTGGAGTGATTTCACGAGAGAACTCAGCGTGGATCGAAAGCGAGTGCCCGGTAAAGACGGGCACTCGAACGCACGTGCCCGCGACCAAGAGGTCGGGAAGTTCGAGAATCTTACGGCTCTCGTTGCGCAGCTTCTTCTCTTCGTCGGTCTCACCCTCGCCGTCGTCGACGATCGCGCCGGCCAGTGGCAGCACGTTGAACGCGATGGTCTTCGCGTAGACCTGGGGTTCTGGGAATGAGACGGCTCCGCCATCAGTGACGAGCCCCTGGATCGCACCGCTTTCAACCGCGGCGGTGGCCTGGGTCGCGAGTTCGGTGGCGCCAGCAAGTCCTGACCCTGAAACCGCCTGGAACGTGGTGACGACGAGCCTCTCGAGGCCTGCCGCCGCATCGAGCGCCTTCATGACGGGCATCGCTGCCATCGTGGTGCAGTTCGGGTTCGCGATGATGCCCTTCTTCGCCTGCTGAATGGCGTGAGGGTTCACCTCACTCACAACGAGGGGAACCTCGGGGTCGAGACGCCACGCGCTCGAGTTGTCGACGACCATGGCGCCCGCCGCGGCGAAACGCTCTGCGTAGGCCCTGGATGCCGCTCCGCCCGCAGAGAAGAGTGCGATGTCGAGCCCTGCCGGGTCTGCGGTTTCGACGTCTTCGACGGTGATGTTCTGGCCGCGAAACTCAATCACGCTTCCCGCTGAGCGGGCCGACGAAAAGAGCCTCAGCTGCTCAATGGGAAAATCACGCTGCTCAAGAAGGGCCAGCATGACGCCGCCGACCTGGCCGGTGGCGCCGACGATACCAAGATGTACTGCACTCATGGAATTCCTTCTTTCGCTCTACCGGCCGGTGCCGGCGTAAACGGTTGCGTCGTGGTCTGCGTCGAGGCCGAAGGCGGTGTGAAGCACACGCACGGCGTCGTCGAGAAGATCGGCACGCGTCACCACTGAGATGCGGATCTCTGAGGTCGAGATCATCTCGATGTTGATGCCCGCATCGTAGAGCGCCCGAAACAGCTGGGCCGATACGCCAGCGCTCGTGCGCATGCCAGCGCCGACCACGGCGATCTTGGCGATCTGATCGTCGTAGTTGACGGCCTCATAGCCGACCTCAGCCTGGTTCTTGTTGAGCACGTCGATGACCTTGCGGCCGTCGGCAACGGGAATCGTAAACGAGATGTCGGTACGATTCGTGTCGGCCGGAGAAACGTTCTGCACGATCATGTCAATGTTGGCGTTGGTGCCAGCAACGATCTCAAAAATCTGGGCGGCTTTGCCGGGAACGTCGGGCACGCCGCCGACGGTCACCTTTGCCTCGTTAAGTTCGGCTGCGATACCGGTGATGATCGGGTCTTCCACTGTTTCTCCCTTCGGGTGACCCTTCTCAGGGTTGTACACGATTGTGCCGACGTCTGACGTAAATGAGGAGCGAACGTGCAGCTCGACGCCGTGACGGCGCGCGTATTCAACGGCACGAATGTGCAAAATCTTTGAGCCCGATGCCGCGAGTTCGAGCATCTCTTCGCTCGTGATGTAGTCGATCTTTTTGGCTTTGTGCACCATGCGCGGATCGGTCGTGAAGACGCCATCAACGTCTGAGTAGATCTCGCACTGGTCAGCATCAAGCGCCGCAGCGAGCGCGACAGCGGTCGTATCTGAGCCACCCCTGCCGAGCGTCGTAATGTCTCGTGAATCTCGGCTAAAGCCTTGGAAGCCTGCGACGATCGCGACCGCACCCTTGTCGAGTGCTTCACGGACGCGACCTGGCGTCACGTCAACGATTTTTGCAGCACCGTGCTCTGCCGTCGTGATCATGCCGGCCTGACTCCCTGTGAAAGAGTAGGCGTCGACCCCCATGCCCTTAATGGTCATCGCGAGGAGGGCCATCGAGATGCGCTCACCCGCGGTGAGGAGCATGTCGAGCTCACGGGGAGCGGGAACTGGCGTGCAGTCGCCGGCAAGGTCGAGCAGTTCGTCGGTTGAGTCGCCCATAGCGCTCACCACGACGACGACATCGTTGCCGCTACGCCTGGTGTCGACAATGCGTTTTGCGACACGCTTGATACTGTCGGCATCTGCTACAGATGAGCCACCAAATTTTTGCACGATGAGTGCCACGTTTTGACCTCCGGGGTGTGGCTCTGACAATGAACCAAGCTTTATTCTATCGCGAACAGCAAAGCCGAGAGGCATGTCTCTTGCTGTATGACGCCGCACAACTGAAGTGCGCGGCTGGTTTTTGAGCCCTACGGGTTCATGATGTGTCGCCCCTCGAGAGCCCTGCCGAGGGTAATCTCATCGGCGAATTCAAGGTCGCCCCCCACAGGAAGGCCTGACGCCAGACGTGAAACGGGAATCTCGAGCGTCGAGAGCATGCGAGAGAGATAGGCAGCGGTTGCCTCTCCCTCGAGGTTCGGATCGGTCGCGATGATGACCTCTTGCACCTCGGTTGAGCCGAGCCTACGCATGAGCGAGGTGATGTTGAGGTCGTCGGGACCAACACCGTCGATCGGGCTAATTGCACCGCCAAGCACGTGGTAGAGGCCACGAAACTGACGGGTTCGTTCGATCGCGATGACGTCTTTGGGCTCTTCGACAACGCAGATGATCGTCTGATCGCGTCGCGCGTCGCGGCAGATCGCGCACTGTTCTTCTTCGGTAATGTTGCCGCATATTTCGCAGAATCGTACTTTGTCACGAACCTCGACGAGGAGTTCGGAGAGTCGGGACACGTCAAAGTTCTGCGTTTGCAGAATATGAAACGTGATGCGCTGGGCTGACTTCGGGCCGATGCCCGGCAGTCTTCCAAATTCATCGATAAGTTCTTGCACGATACCGTCGTACATGATGACCTCCTGGCCGTTCGTTCAAGTGGTGCTGGCGGGCAGGGTTACAGGAGTTCTTCTCCGACGAACTTCGCGCCGAGCACCTCGCGCACAACCGATTCACCATAGCGGGTGAATGCGGGCGCGTTACGGTTCGCGGGTACTGCCGCAGTCTCGGGCTTTTCTGCCGGTGCCGGTGCCGGTGCCGCTGGGGCGCTCGGTGAGGCTGACGTATCTGGAGTTACCGGGGCTGCCTGCTGCGCCTGGGTCTGTGGTTGCGCAGGCGGCTGCTGGTCACTCGGCTGAGCGGTTGCCCCCGTGCCCGGACCTGGATCTTCGTACGGGGGCTCATCGACGGGTGGAGCCTCGTATGGCGGCTCGCCGTACGGTGGTTCGTCGTGCGGAGGTTCATCGCGCTGAGGCTCGTCTGCTCGAGGCCCGCCCTGTGGCGACTCGTGGTGTGGCGCCGGGGGTTGCGGCGCTGGAGTCTGCTCGGCGGCTTCGGTGGCTTGCTTTTCGGGAGTCACAGCATTCGCTGCCGCCGGCTTGGCCGGTTCCTGCGGAGTCACGGTTGCCACGGGCGCCGAACCACCGAAGAGTTGCCTACCCTCGTTAATCCTGTCGTCGCCGACCCAGGGCTGATAACCAATGGTCACGCCGAAGACCGTTTGAAAGTGCGTTCGAATCGGACCAGCACACAGTCGTTTAAATGCGTCGAGCTGTGCCGCGTCTGAAAAACCGAGATGCAGTGTCGTGTGATCAATGCCGAGCACCGCCGCCTCGCGAGCAGCGCTTGCGGCCGCCTCATTCTGCTCAGCGAGCGTCGCTAGCGTCGCCGGCCACTCCTCGAGAGCGGTTGCAGAGTTCAGCGGCTTCGGCTGCGATACGGCAGCGTCTGATGGGACACCCGCGTCGCTCTGAGTGCTGGTGGGCGCAGGAGTTCGCTCAGGCTCTGGCTCAGGCCGTGACGCTGCAGCTGGTGTTGCTGAAGGCTGGGGAGTGCCCGCCGCTGGGACTCCTCCGGCGAGAAAAGCCCTTGCGTTGCGAATCGCATCGGCGGGAGAAAGCGTCGCTGCGGGTGGCTGGCTCACCGCCGGTTGGGCGGCAGCTGGCTGCGGTGGAGCAGCGGTGACACCTGGCTGAGATGCCTGTTGCACGGGCTCTGGCTCTGGTGATGGCGCTGGAGCTTGTGGCTCAGGAGCCTGCTGTTCAGCTTCCGGTCGCTGAGCCGCTGGCTCTTGCACCGCTTCGGGTTCGACCGGTCGAGGCGCGGGAGCGGGAGCTGCTGGGCTCTGCCGTTGCACCGGCGCTTGCTGACGCGGCTGAGCGGCCGGAGCCGGAGTATGGGCGCTCGCAGAGGCAGCGGGAACCTCAGGGGCTGTCGCGACCGTCACAAAGATGCGGGCCATCATGAGTTCAAGGTGCATGCGTGGAGCGGTGGCACCCGTCATGTTGTCGAGCGCCTCGCTCACGACGTCAGCGACCCTCGAGATGGCGCCACGACCGAAGCTGCTGGCCTGTTCAACCATGCGCTGCAGTTGCTCATCAGCAACACCCCTCAGCACCGCCGCCGCACCGTCAATGTCGGTCACCTGCACGATGATGAGGTCACGCAGTCGTTCAAGGAGATCTTCGACAAATCGGCGGGGGTCTTGCCCGGTCTGCACAACTCGGTCGACCGAGCGAATACCAGCTGCCGCATCGGCGGCGCCGATCGCGGTCACCACCTCGTCGAGGAGGTCATCGGGGGTGTACCCGAGCAAGCCGACCGCGCGGTCGTAGTCAACGTGGTTACCCTCTGAACCCGCGATGAGCTGGTCGAGAATCGAGAGCGTATCGCGAGCTGATCCGCCGCCGGCGCGAATGACGAGTGGCAGTACCCCCTCGTCGACGGTAATGCCCTCCTCAGCGCAGAGACGCTGCACATACTCAAGAAGCGCAACAGGAGCAATGAGACGGAACGGGTAGTGATGGGTGCGCGAGCGAATCGTCCCAATGACTTTCTCGGGCTCGGTCGTCGCGAAGACAAACTTGACGTGCTCAGGTGGCTCTTCAACGATTTTCAGGAGCGCGTTAAAGCCCTCCTTGGTCACCATGTGGGCCTCATCGATGATGAAGACCTTGTAACGGTCACGCACGGGAGCGAACACGGCTCGCTCTCGCAGGTCACGCGCATCGTCAACGCCACCGTGGCTTGCAGCGTCGATCTCAATCACGTCGAGCGAACCGCCGCCGTCTCGGCTGAGCTCGACACAGCTCGGGCACACACCACACGGAGTATCGGTAGGCCCCTCAGCACAGTTCAGGCACCGGGCAAGTACGCGGGCAGAAGTCGTCTTACCGCAACCGCGTGGGCCGCTAAAAAGATAGGCATGACCAACCTTGCCACCCCTCAGGGCGGTCATGAGGGGTTCGGTCACCTGAGCCTGGCCGATCATCTCGGCAAAGGTTTCAGGTCGGTAACGTCTATACAGTGCTGTGGCCACGAACCCTATGGTACCGGCAGCCTCTGACACTCGCTGAAGTTGTTCGGCTCTCGCCCACGAAACAGTGCGGCTCCCCGGTTCACCACATCATCGTGTCGCGCTCAATGCGATACGACTCGAGCCCCTCAGCCTGTTCCAGCGCCTCAGCGCAGGCAAACGAGCAGGCAACGAGTGTCGAATCAAAGTCGATTTCACTCACCAAAAACCATGCCCGGTCCATGGGCCAGAGCAGGTTCGGCGTTTGTGGCGAGACATCGAAAAACCGGTGATCAACCCAGGGCGCACGCTCCCGCCACGAGGCGTCACCAAAGTCTCGTGGCGCGGCTTCGAAGCAGATGTAGTCGCGCCCCGGCAGGCGCAGCCTCGGCCCTCGCGCGATCTCCTCACCAAGCAACCCGTAATCATCACTCTCGGGCGCCATGAGCGCTTCATGAGCAGCATGGCTGAGCTGCGCAAAGGCCGCCTCGTCTGCCTCCGCAACGGCTTCGCCGGGTTCCTCGTATGCGACGAGCATCTCGGCCGATCCGCCGCTGACGAGACCGCCGTAGCCCTCCCACACCGCCGCGATGCCGGCTTCGGGGGTTGTCGTAAAACGAGCGAGCACCTGCATCAGCGAGCGAAAAAGAGGCTCATCGAGTGACCCTACGCTCGGCACACCGTACGTCGGGTCAGCACTCTCCATGTCTCGCTCGACGACGCCGCTCTCGTGAAGCAATCGCGATGACTGTGTGTCTGGCCGCATTGCGAGTTCGAAGGTTTGGGCAAAACTCGTCCATGAAACACTTTCTTCCGCGGTGCTATCGGTGGCATAGCGGGTGAAAGGGTGCATGATGCGCACGAGCGCCGCGTACCCCTCGGGCACCGTGCTCTCGAGCCCAGGAGAGCGCTCATCAATCGCTTGTTCGAGCCATCGGGTCTCTGTAAGATCCGGGAGCCACTGCAGGCGATCGGGCGGGTTCTGAGACCGTGTCATGGGCTCACATTACCCCGACAACCATGAGGCCACCAGCGCCACACAAAGAAAAGACCCCTCACGCACCCACCAGAGCCCGGGTACCCTTGCTGCATTTCTGCCCTGGGGGAGTTAACCGAGGTAGTGCCACGTGAGGGGCATGATCTAGTCTAACTGATCTTTTTCTTCTTCGTGACCACCAGCGAACTGCGACTGGTACAGCGTGTGGTATTCGCCACCCTTTGCCAGCAGCGACTCGTGGCTACCCTGCTCGACGATCTCGCCGTTTTTCATCATGAGAATGAGGTCAGCATCGCGAATCGTTGACAGGCGGTGCGCAATCACAAACGAGGTGCGATCGGCGCGAAGTGCCTGCATCGCCTGCTGCACGAGCATCTCGGTTCGGGTGTCGACTGACGACGTCGCCTCGTCGAGAATGAGCAGTGATGGCTGAGCAATAAACGCGCGCGCAATCGTCAAGAGCTGCCGCTCGCCCGCCGAGAGCGACGAAGCGTTCTCAGAAAGCAGCGTGTCGTATCCCTCGGGAAGCTGGCGTACGAATCGATCAACCATCGTGGCCTGCGCTGCTTCGACGACTTCGTCATCGGTAGCGTCAAGCCTGCCGTAGCGAATGTTCTCTCGAATCGTGCCGTCGAAGAGCCAGGCATCTTGCAACACCATGCCGACGTGGCTGCGCAGCTCTGCCCGTGAGACAGCGGTGATATCAACTCCGTCGATCGTGATGCGCCCGCCGTTGAGCTCGTAGAAGCGCATCACCAGGTTCACGAGCGTTGTTTTGCCCGCTCCCGTCGGCCCAACGATCGCGACCGTTTGCCCTGGCGATACCGAGAGCGAAAGGTCTTCGATGAGCGGCACGTCTGGCTCGTACCGAAACGAGACGTTCTCAAACACGACATTGCCGTGGGCGCGTGCGGGCAGCTCTTCGGTCGCGGCGTCGTTCTCTTCTTCTTCGGCGTCGAGTAGTTCGAAGGTGCGCTCTGCAGAGGCCACGCCAGACTGCATCATGTTGGCGATGCCTGCCATGCTGCTGACCGGCTGCTGGAACTCGCGAGAGTACTGAATGAACGCAGTCACGTCGCCAAGCGTCATCTGGGCATTCGTGACGCGGATCGCCCCCACGACAGCAATGAGCACGTACACGAAGTAGTTCACGAACATCATCGCCGGCATCATTGCGCCAGAGATGAACTGTGCCTTATATGAGGCGTCGAAAACGCGCTCATTGCGCTCGTTGAACTCTTCTGACATCTCGGTGTTGCGGTTGTAGATGCGAATGAGCTCATGACCGGTGAACGACTCTTCGATGTGACCGTTCATGTCGCCCGTGTGCTTCCACTGCGCAACGAACAGCTTTTGCGCCCGCACACCGAGCACTCCGGCGATGATGGCCGACAGTGGCAGTGAGATGAGGGTGATGAGCGCGAGCTGCCACGAGACCACAAACATCATGGCGGTGATTCCGATGAGGAGCAACAGGTTTTCAATGAGCTGCGAGAAGCCCTGTTGAAGCGCCTGCTGGATATTGTCAACATCGTTCGTGACGCGAGACAGCACATCGCCACGCTGGCGTGTGTCGAAGTACTTGAGTGGGAGCTTGTTGAGCTTGTCCTCAATGTCTTGGCGCAGCTTGTACACGACGCGCATGACGAGGCCGTTGAGCAGGTAGCCCTGCATCCACATCAGCATTGCTGCACCGAGATACAGCGCGAGCACGACGAGAATCAGCTGGCCAAGCTTTGCGAAGTCCATGCCAGCCGAGCCCCGAAAGCCATTCCAGATAACGTCGATCGCGGCACCGAGCACCTTGGGTGCAATGACCGTGAAAACAACCGACCCGATCACGAGCAGAACGATCACACCGAGCCTGGCCTTTTCGGGCCAGAGCAGCGCCATCATGCGCTTTGCCGAGGGCCAAAAGTGCTTCGCTTTTTTTGTGGGGCCACCGAATTCCATTGCATCACCGCTCGGTGAATAATCGTCAGGCAGCTCGATAACTTCTTCGGGTTGCGCCTTCGTCGCTGACGCCTCTTTCTTTCGCATCATGATTCAACCGCTTCCAGCTGTGACTGCACGATTTCTTGGTACACAGCGTTCGTTTTCAAGAGTTCGGTGTGGGTTCCCTGCCCCACAATTTCACCGTCTTCGAGCACGATGATCTTGTCGGCTTCGGTAATCGTCGAGACTCGTTGAGCCACGATAATCGTGGTTGCGCCCTTTGTCGCCTCTGGCAGAGCTGCCCTCAGTTTGGCGTCAGTCGTAACATCGAGCGCCGAGAATGAGTCATCAAAGAGGTACACCGTTGGCTGTGCCACGAGGGTTCTCGCGATCGAGAGTCGTTGACGCTGGCCACCCGAAACATTCGTGCCGCCCTGCGAGATACTTTCGTCGAGCCCGTCGGTCATCTCTCGCACGAAATCGGCCGCCTGGGCGGTTTCGAGCGCCGCCCAGAGCTCTTCATCGGTTGCTGCCGCATGACCAAACCTGAGATTCGAAGCGACGGTACCGGCAAAAAGGTATGGTTTTTGCGGTACGAGCGAGAAGGTCTTGGCAAGCTGCGCCTGAGTGAGCGCTTCAACGGGCGCCCCATCGACACGAATGGTTCCCTGGCTCGCGTCAAAGAGACGGAGCATTAGGCCGAGCAATGTCGTTTTACCCGAGCCGGTCGAGCCGATGATCGCGGTGGTCTGGCCAGCCTCTGCAACGAAGTTGGCCCGCTTAATGACGTCGAGTTCTGCTCCGGGAAACCCAAACGAGACGTCGTCGAACTCAATACGTCCTTCAGTCGGCGTTGCGACGCTCGGGGTCGTTGCGAAGCTCTGCGACGATTCGGTTTGCAAAAGCTCATCGATGCGCTCAGAACACACCACGGCACGCGGAATCATCATCACCATGAAGACCCCCATCATGACGGCGGTGAGAATCATGATGAGGTACTGCATGAAGGCGGTCAGCGAGCCAACCTCGATGAGGCCGTCGTTGACCCTAAACGCACCGAACCACAGCACCGCACCGGTGGCAGCGTGCAGCACGATCGTGATGACGGGAAACATGAGCACAAAGATGTTGCCGACCCGAACCGAAACCTGGGTGATATCGGCATTAGCTTTGCGATACCGCTCAGTTTCAAAGGGCTCTCGCACGAAAGCGCGCACGACACGAATACCCATGATCTGCTCCCTGAGCACACCGTTGATGCGGTCGATCTTGTCTTGCATTGTGCGAAACAGCGGCACGAGAAAAGAGACGAGCACGCTCACAATGGCCGCGAGGGCAATGACGGCGAGCCAGACGAGCCACGACAACCCGGCGTCTTCTTGCAGCGCCATAATGACACCGCCGACCGCCATGATCGGGGCTGAAACCATGAAGTTCAGCGTCATCAGCGCAAGCATTTGCACCTGCTGCACGTCATTGGTGCCCCTCGTAATGAGGGTGCCGGCACCGAAGCTCGTCGCTTCGAGTGTCGACAGGTCGGTGACTTTGCGATACACATCGCGTCGCAGATCACGCCCAATGGCCATGGCGGTACGAGCGCCAAAGTAAACGGCCGAGACCGCTGCAGCGACCTGGAGCAGCGACCCGAGCAGCATGATGCCGCCTGTACTCCAGATAAAGCCGGTGTCGCCGACGGCAATGCCCTCGTCAATAATGCGGGCATTGAGGTTCGGCAACCACAGCGCGGCCAAGACTGACACGAGCTGCAGAATCACCGAAGCAAGAATAAATTTCCAATAGGGTTTGGCGTAGCGCAAAAGGATGGTCAGAAGAGCCAAAGGAATCCTTTGTATTAGCAAGCGAACAAGGGCAGAGCAACCAGAAAAACCTCAGTGTACGATCATCTCAAACTTTCTTTCCACATACCACACTTTTCTGCTCTCAGCGCATCTTTTTCCGGGAACCCCTACTGCGACAGAGCTCATTCCGACAACCCGTGAGGCGGATCAAGGCGATCATCGGGCAACGATTGTCCGTTCACATCTGCTCCCCGCATCCCAACACCGGACTCCCTTGTGAGTAACCCCGGCCGGGACGCTCCCGACCAACAAGCTTGAACGCATGAACACACCTTCACGCTCAGAGTCATCGCCCGCCCCAACCGTTGTTCGATGCGAAAGCCCGGCAGATTTTCTCGCTTCTCTTCCCGTATTGCTCGGCTACGTTCCAGAAGACAGCATCGTGCTTACACTCTTCGAAGGCTCACAGGCCAAGAGTGCGGCACGTTTCGACTTGCCTCAAGCCGATGTTCCGCTCGAGTCGACGCAGCTTGACCGAGCCATGCTTGAACTCATCGAACAGCATCCATGGGTCAGCGCCGTGGCTCTAGTCGCATATTGCTCCGATTCTTTCGCAAATCAACCGGGGGCGCCTCACGCGCTACTGGCAATGTGGCTCGAAAGGGCCCTCGAAATGCACGGAACCCCGGTACGTGAGCTCGCATGTGTGGCAAGCGATGGCTGGGCCGTCTACCGGTCTTCCGAAGCAAGCAGCGGCGGCAACCCGCTCTCCGAGATTGCACACTCACAGTTCGTTAAGCGCAAGGGCCTCACGGGATTTTCACCCCCAGAACCACTCAGAGAACTCGGTAGCCTCCCCCACCCTCAGCCAAAGCTCGCGAGCGCATTGCGGCAGGCCTTAGCCCGCGCTGAGACGGTGCCACCAAAGGCGCTCACGGCCGACCACATGCAGGCCATGCTTCAACAGTGCCATCAGGCACTCTCAGAGGGCCTGAGCCCCGGCACCGCACAAGAAACTGCCTCGTTCGTTCACACACGCTCCGAGCTCGAGACCTGGCTCACACCGGTGCTCCTCATCGCTGCCGGTGGTGTTGGGGAGCCGCTCACCGTCGACGATGACCTCGCGCAAACCTTCCTTGAGTTCGTTCAAGACGACGCGAAAACAACACGCCCAACCGTCGTGAAACGTCTGAAACTCTTTTCGAGCGAACGGCTTGAGCCCTCACAGCTTCGAGCGACAGTGCAAACACTCACCGAGGTCGCAGCCCACACCCCCGACGCATTGCGCCCGGGAGTGCTTGCTCTCGCCGCATGGGCGTGGTGGATGGGCGGAATGACGACCCCGGCCATCACGCTGCTGCGAGAAGCAGCTGGGATCGACCCCCATCAGGCATCAGTGACGATCGTTCAAGAACTCTGCGAATCGGGCCCTCCGCTCTGGGCTTTTTCTGACGACACGCGCTAAGCGACAAATGTACAAACAGGTTCCATTCATGAACTGCCGGAATAATAAGGTGGGTGAACATTGACCCACGTTTTCTTCGCTCTCAGGGGCGGTTGCACGAAGCGATTCTCTCGCTCGCCGCCTCTCAGCGCCCGGACACCATCTCGGTTACCCAGCTCGCTCGAGTTGCGGGGGTACACCGCTCTACCGTCTACGAGCACGCTGACTCACCAGAGCAGCTCCTCAGGCAAGCGGTCACCGCCGAGCTCTCACGCCTGCATGGCGACACCGAGGCGATTGGGCAAGAGCCGTTCTCGCAGCATGATGCGATCGTTGAGCTTCTCGACTACTTCGAAACGAGAGAAGAGCTCTACCGCAGAATGAACGACAGCTCGGGAGTTGTTGTGACCGAGGCACTCTCTTCACACCTCGCTTCTGTTCTGGTGTCACTGTGCAACGCCCAGGTCATCTCACTCCCGGTAAACATGACCGAGCTCGACGACGAGACGTTCACCCGGATCACCATTCGCGCGCTCACCGACGCACTCGTCAGGGTGTTTTCACAGTGGCTTGCCCTCCCAGCGCCCCGAGATATCAACCTCGCTCTCCAGCTCACTGACTACGTTCTTCCCGTGTGGTGGGACAACGCAGAAGAGCAAGCGAGCTAACCCTTCGCATCTTGCGCCTCGAACATTTGCGGCGCAACGCTACACAACGAACAGGCACCAATCCTCCTGCGCAAGCTTCATTAGTTCTGCCATAAAAGGACCGCCCGTCACGCCGCCCGGGTGAGTTTGCCAGCATGGCGACCAGCGATTCCTCACGGTTTTTAAACCATGGTCTATGGCCTTCAAGACACGTGCCGAGAACACCGCAATTGCGCCATGATCAACGAACCCAAGCGACGCTGCCGTCATTGCGAGAGAGTATTTTCTCGTTTTTCTTGCGCGGGGTGAGTCGATATCACCGCTTTCAGAGAACGCGAACGGCCACATTTGGCCAATACACAGTGCAGAGCAAGGCGCAAAAGGGTAGTCTTTCGATATGGGCAAGAACGATCAAGGCACACTCGGCAAGTTCCTCTTCGGCACCGCGACAGCGGTGGGCGCCAGCGTCGGCGCTTTGGCTTTATACGCCAAAAAGAATAGCTTCCAAAGCCCCGTGTTCCTTGCGAAATACTTGGCAACGCCGAACTCACTCGTTGGCCCACTTTTTGCACTGAGAAGGCTCCGCAGGGCAGACAACCCAACCGAGACTCCAAAGAACCTCACGCCGCTTGACCGAGTCGTTGAATGGCGCGGGACACACCAGGGCCTCAACCAGGTACTTCGCGAAACCGAGACGAATACCTTCATGGTCGCCAAAGACGGTGTCGTTGTTCACGAGTGGTGCCGAGACGGCTACACCGTGGCTACCCCTCAGTCGTCATGGTCGGTAGCGAAGTCGGTCGTGAGCCTCATCACAGGCCAACTCATCGGCGAAAAGAAGCTCACAGAAGACACCCGTCTTGTCGAGGTGATGCCCGAGTATCAAACCGGCGGCCCATTCGACGCCATCACCGTAGGGCACCTGCTCGACATGCGCTCGGGCATCGACCTTCCCGAAGAATACGTTGAGTGGAAGGCGTACTCGGGCGTTGGCGGCATGATGACCACGACCGACGTTGCAAACTACCTCATGCGTTCGCGCAGCACCTTCGCCGTGCCAGGAACGGTCAGCGACTACCGCTCGGTCGATACGCAGTTCCTTTCGATGATCGTTGCCCGAGTCGAGGGTGAGCCCCTCGCTGATATCGTGCGTCGCCGACTCTGGGATCCGCTCGGAATGCTCGATGACGCAACCTGGAGCCTTGATGGCGACGACGGTCTCGAAAAGGGCTTCATGGGGCTCAACGCTTCAACCAGAGATTTCCTCAAGATCGGCCTCCTCGTTGCCAACAAGGGCAAAGTCGGGCGCAAACAGATCGTGCCCAAAGCGTGGATCGAACGCATCACCACGCCGGTCGACCTCATCGAGACCGAGAACCACACGTGGGGCTATGCAGCCCAGTGGTGGCACCCAAGCGGCCACGAAGAGCACGAAGACATGACCGCGCTCGGCGTCTACGGCCAGTACATCTATGTGAACCGCAAGCACAATGTCGTCATCGCGAAAAACAGTGATCACGGCGCGGAGCAAGACGAGCAAGCGCTCATTGCTGTGTTCAGAGAAATAGCTGCAAGCCTGTAGCACGACCCTGATGACCGTTCACCAAGCCCACCTACCCCAGTGGGATGCACTGCCCCACACGATGGTGGCGTCGATGCTTAGAGCAATCGTGAACAGTTCTCAAGACGGTGTTATCGTGCTCGACCGCAACCGCGAAGCTATACTCATGAACGAGCGGTTCGTCGAGATGTGGTCCCTGCCACCAGAACTCACGGTTGAAGGCTCCGGTGTTGCCAGGCGAGAACACCTGTCGAGGCTCGTTGATGATCCATCGGTCATCCCGTTCTTGCACACGATTCCGCCAGAAAACGACTCTCACACCCGGTCGCAGTGCGTTTCGCTCAAGAACGGCCTCACCATGGTCGGCATGAGCACTCCCGTTCTCGATGAGCACGGTGCATTTCACGGCCAGCTCATCATTTACCGCGACAGAACCGATCTCAAGACCGCTGAAGATCAGCGCAACTTCTTCGAGTCGCATGACCCCGTCACCGGCCTCATGAACCGCTCGGCGATGTTCGCGACCATCGAACACCGACTGCGCAGTTCAGGCGAAAACGCACCCTTCGCGCTCATCGTCATCGACTTTGATCGTTTTTCGAGACTCAACGAGCAGTTTGGGCACGCATTTGGCGACCGGGTACTGCACCACAGCGCTGAAACCATTTTGCGCATTGTCGGGAGTAAGCGCCCCACCTGCCGCCACGGCGAAGACGAGTTCATGGTACTGACCGAGTACTCGTCAGAGCACTGGGTGCACGACCTCGCACAGGAGATCGTCGATGCGCTCTCAGAAGAGGCGCTCATCGACGGTGTTCCCGTCACCGTCAGCGCCTCGGCCGGCCTCAGTTTTTACCCCCACGACGGTGACGGCGCAAACGACCTGGTCTCGGCAGCGATGCTCGCCCTGCAGCAAGCCAAAGAGACCTCGGGCGGGCGCGTATCACGGTACTCGCAGGCCTACGGCAGGCTCGAAGAGGAGCGGCGACAGTTCGAATCACAGCTGTCTCATGCCGCAGAGGGCGAGGGGCTCGAGCTTCTCTTCCAACCCGTCTATGACCTGCGACTGCACTCGCTCTCGGGCTGCGAGGCGCTGCTTCGCTGGCGGTCACAAAAGCTCGGTCTCGTCTCTCCCTCGGTCTTCTTGCCCTATGCCGAAGAATCGGGACTCATCGTACCCATCGGCGAGTGGGTGCTGCGCAACGCTTGTGCCCAGGTTGCGAAATGGAGCGATGACTCTTACGGCGCCGTACCCATCTCGGTCAATGTGTCAGCAAAGCAGATCGTCGATCCTGGTTTCGCCGACACCGTGGCGAGGCTACTCGAAGAGACCGGCTGCTCCCCTTTCTTGCTCAGTCTCGAACTGACCGAGACCTCGCTCATCGAAAATCTGGCGCAGGTCTCACACACCATTGATGCCATTCGGCGGCTCGGTGTCAAAATCTACATCGATGACTTTGGCACGGGATATTCGGGCCTCAGCTACCTCAAGCACTTCAACGTCGACACGCTCAAAATCGACCAGTCGTTTACCCAGAGCATCGGTCACTCACGGCAGGAAGACGCACTCATGCAGGCCGCGATTTCAATGGCGCATGCGCTCGGCCTCAACGCGCTGGCCGAGGGCGTTGAAACGCAAGAACAGCTACGCTTTCTCATGAACTCTGGGTGCGACCAGGCGCAGGGTTTCTTCCTCAACCGCCCAATGAACGCCGAGCAGTTCACCGAGCTGCTCACCGAGACCGACATTCGTTTTGATTGGGCTGCTGAGTCTTGAGCCGCACCATCACCGGCACAAAGGTGGCGCTCGTGGGCCTCGGCGGAGCGCTCGGGACCCTCGCCCGCGCCGTCATCACGATAGACTTCGACGCGCACGAGCCAGTTGCCCTGCTGGCAGTGAATCTCAGTGGCGCCCTGCTGCTCGGAATGCTCACGGCGCTACTCAAACCCCGGTTCTCGCCCGGCGCAGCTCACCTGCAAGCGTTCTTCGGCGTCGGACTTCTGGGAGGGTTCACCTCGTACAGCGCACTGAGCGTGCAAGCGTTAACGATTGGCGCTCAGGTCTCCCCCGTCGCCTCCATCGGCTACCTTGCTGCCACGCTCTTCGGCGGGCTTATCGCTTCAGGCCTGGGCCTCGCGCTCGGCACCGTCATGACCGGCAAGAAAGTCGCATCATGAGTGTCTGGGGGCTCGCTACGATCGCAGCTGCGGGCGGAGTCGGGGCCATTGCGCGATTTCTCCTCGACTCGTCGATACCCGGCAAGGGCGCTACCCCGCTCGCGCTCCTCATTGTGAACCTCTCGGGCTCGCTCGTGATCGGCGTCGTGCTCGGCCTCGCACCGCTGCTGCCCGAAGGGCTCAGCCTCGTGCTCACCGTGGGTTTTCTCGGCGGCTACACCACGTTCAGTACCGCAAGCCTTCGCACCTTCGAGCTCATCAGCAAACGGCAGTGGTGGCCCGCGCTCATCACGGGCGTCGGGCAACTCGTCGCGGCGGTCTTGCTCACGCTTGGAGGGCTTGGCATCGCTGGCCTCATTGCGGCGGCGATCGCCTAGCAAACCCCGCAGCGAGTGCCCCCTACAACGATTCAGGGCCGGCTCTTCGTGAGAAGAAGCCGGCCCTGAACCGTTATGAGAGTTCGCGGTTAAGCGAGGCGTGCCTGAAGGTTCTCGTCGATCGTTGCGAGGAACTCTTCGGTGGTCTGCCATTCCTGATCTGCACCAACGAGCAGGGCGAGATCCTTGGTCATCTTGCCCGACTCAACGCTCTTGATGACAACATCTTCGAGCGTGTTCGCAAAGTCGATGAGCTCCTGGTTCTCATCGAGCTTGCCGCGGTGAATGAGCCCGCGGGTCCAAGCGAAGATCGACGCGATTGGGTTCGTCGAGGTGGGCTTGCCCTGCTGGTGCTGGCGGTAGTGACGGGTCACGGTGCCGTGAGCTGCCTCTGCTTCAACCGTCTGGCCGTCTGGCGTCATGAGCACTGAGGTCATGAGGCCGAGCGAGCCGAAGCCCTGAGCAACGGTGTCTGACTGCACGTCACCGTCGTAGTTCTTGCAGGCCCAGACGTAGCCGCCCTCCCACTTCATAGCCGATGCGACCATGTCGTCAATGAGGCGGTGTTCGTAGGTCAGGCCGAGCGCGTCGAACTGCTCCTTGAACTCGAGGTCGTAGACCTCCTGGAAAATGTCCTTGAACTGGCCATCGTACGCCTTGAGGATCGTGTTCTTCGTCGAGAGGTACACTGGGTACTGGCGTGAAAGACCGTACTTGAACGATGCGCGCGCGAAGTCACGAATCGAGTCGTTGAAGTTGTACTGGCCCTGAATGATGCCGCCACCCTCAGGGATGGTCACGACGTCAAACTTCTGCGCCTCCGAGCCATCGGCTGGCTCGTAAGTGATCGTCACCTTGCCAGCGCCGGCCTTGAAGTCGGTTGCCTTGTACTGGTCGCCGTGAGCGTGGCGGCCGATGATGATGGGCTTGTTCCAGCCGGGAACAAGGCGGGGAATGTTCGAGATGATGATCGGCTCACGGAACACAACGCCACCGAGAATATTACGGATGGTGCCGTTCGGGCTCTTCCACATCTGCTTGAGGCCGAACTCTTCAACGCGAGCCTCGTCTGGGGTGATCGTTGCGCACTTCACGCCGACACCGTGCTTCTTGATAGCGTTCGCCGCGTCAATGGTGACCTGGTCATTGGTCTCATCGCGGTGCTCGATACCGAGGTCGTAGTAATCGAGGTTGATATCGAGGTAAGGGTGAATAAGGCGGTCTTTAATGAACTGCCAAATGATGCGGGTCATCTCGTCGCCGTCAAGCTCGACTACGGTTCCCTTTACTGTGATCTTCGACACGTTTTCTCCGTCTCTGCTGTGGCTTTTCGCGCTCAATCCGTGGCAGCACAGCCCACGGGCACACTCTCGTACAGCATCTTACCCGAAACACAAAGGTATCTCGACATCAAGATAACTCGGCAGGGCCAGCAGCGAAGGAATTGTCACGATTCAGTGTCATATCGGTTGCACAATTCGAGATGCACGCTAGCCTGTATTCATGAGTGACTACAAGATCGAGGAACTGTCTGCGGCAACCATCGTTGCTGTCAACAAGCTCGGCCTGAAACCGGGTCAAGAACAGTTTGTGAGCCCAGTCTCATACGCAGCGGTTGCCGCTGTGACGACGCCCGAATCAGCATGGCAACGAGTCGTGCTCGATGGCGACCGTGTGGTCGGCTTCATTCACGGCCACTTTGATGACGAGGCAAGCGAAGACCACTTCAAGGCTGCACTGTGGCGCATTAACGTTGACGCGACGGTACAGGGCGAGGGCGTTGGCACCTTCGCAGTGAACGCCCTCCTCGATGAGGCTCGCAAGCGCGGCCTCGACCGCGTCACCGTTATCTACGAACCGGGTGATGCAGGCCCCGAACAGTTCTTCTTGAACGTGGGCTTTGCCCCGATCGGCGAAACGCAATACGGCGAGACGATCGGCGCGTTCACCCTCTAACCTCACACCACCCGCTTTTCTGGCGGCGCTGCACAGCATCTTGCTTGCGGCGCCGCCATCATTATGTTCACAGGGGGCAGCGCCATGGCTCACACTCGTTCTTCGTCGTCAGGCGTGTTCGTCAGCCTTGCTGCCTCGCTCGCCTTCGGCACCATCTACTTCCTTACCCCGTACCTCGCCCCGCTTGGAGGCCTTCAGGTGTGGGGCATTCGTTTGCTCGTGACCGCGCCGATCATCTGGCTCATTCTGCGACTCTCACGGCAGATGTCGCTGTTCACCGACATCGCGAAGCGGTTCGCCCAACGCCCACTCCTCGTGCTCGGTGTGCTCGCGTGCGGCCTGCTCGTTTCGCTGCAGCTTTGGCTGTTCTCGTGGGCACCGCTCAATGGCCGCGGGCTCGAGGTCGCGCTCGGCTACTTCCTCCTGCCCCTCGTTCTCGTCATAGTGGGGCGGTTTCTGTACCGAGACTCGCTCTCGTGGTGGCACTGGCTCGCGACGGCCGTGGCCGCGGCTGGGGTGAGCTTCGAGATCGTGCGCGTTGGCGGCTTCTCGTGGGAGACCCTGGCCGTATGCCTCGGCTACCCGCTCTACTTTGTGCTTCGTCGAAGCCTCGGCACGGCGAATACCGGCGGGCTGCTCTGGGAGCTGTTGCTCGTCATGCCCGTGGGCGTCTGGATCGTCGCCGAAGAGCTCGCTCGCGGCGAGGCTTTTCGCGAAAATCCTTGGTTGTGGATCACTGCCCCGCTCGTGAGTGCCCTCGCAGCGGTTGCCCTGTGGCTCTATATTCTCGCGTCGAAGCTCCTGTCGATCAGCCTCTTTGGACTGCTCAGCTATGTTGAGCCGGCGCTCCTCGTCGTGGCGGCGATGCTTATTGGTGAGCGCATCGCGCCGGGTGAGTTCATCACCTACGGCGCGATCTGGAGCGCCGTACTCATCCTGCTCGTCGGCGGTGTTGTCGAGATGCTGCGCAACCGCCGCTAGCGCTCGGTCATACCCGCGGCAGCTTCGAGCACGAGCAGCGCTGCGAGCCGTACCGTGCGACCATCGGCAGCGTCGGCCTCGGCGTCAACCTCAGCGATATCGATGGAGCGCACCTGACGATGCCTCGCGGCAATGCGCGCGGCCTGACGTAGCTCGTAGGCCGAAAGCCCGCCGGGAATCGAGGCGGGGCAAGCGGGCACGACCGAGCGGTCACACACATCAACGTCGAGGTCGACGTGAATCGGGCCACCGGCCGACCCCGCGATCTTGAGTGCATCGGCCATCACGTCGGCCATGCTTCGCTCGTGCAGCTCATCGCGATGAATGACCGTGATGCCTTTGCGCTCTGCGTAGTCACGGTACGGGGCAGAGTTTGCGAAGTCGGCAATGCCGATCTGCACAATGCGCGAGGGGTCAAACCCGTGCTCTTCGATGAGGCGACGAATCGGCGAGCCGTTGCTTCGGCCCTCGCGGAGGTCGTGATGGGCGTCGAGGGTAATGATGCCGGCGGTGTTGACTTTCTCGCCGGCAACGCCGAGTGCGACCGGAACGGTGAGAGCATTATCGCCTCCGATGGCGAGCACGAGGCCTGAGAATTCGGCGATCTGAGAGAGGTACCGGGCCGCGAGCGCTTCATCAAGGTCTGGCTCGTCTACGTCACCGGCGTCGGCAATCGTGAGTTCGTCGGTGAGCACAGTTTGGCGCTCTGAGCCGTCACTCGCGACGAAGTGCGTCGAGTAGCGTTTCAGTGCCTCTCGCACCGCTTCTGGCGTAACCCCGGCGTTTGTGGCCGAGAGCGAGGTGCGCCAGGTGGGCACCCCGACGATGGTCATGTCGGCACCGTTCTCGGTGTCGAGGGGGGCAAAGGCGCCCGCCCTGGGCCAAAGGGGATCGTGACTCAAACGCGGCTGTGACATGGTTCGAAGACTAGCATCCCGCTGTGTCGTTTTGCGAGGGTATTCACGGCCTTGTCTGGGGTTACAGACATAATTCGATGCTCAGCCCTCGAAAGAAGGGGCCGTTTCATGTTGTGATCGGTTCATGACACAGCACATTCTTTTGGGCGATGCCCCCCTCCAGATTTCTGACGTTGTCGCGGTAGCTCGCCACGGAGCAGCAGTGACGCTCTCTGATCGCGCGGTCGAACGTATGACCCGGAGTCGCAAGGTCGTCGAATCACTCGCGGGCGACACCAACCCCCACTACGGCATTTCGACCGGCTTTGGCGCACTCGCGAACGTGCAAATTCCGGCCGAGAAGCGCCGCCAGCTGCAGCGCAGCCTCGTGCGCTCACACGCTGCAGGATCGGGCGCCGAGGTCGAACGCGAGGTTGTTCGCGCACTCATGCTTCTTCGCCTCAACACGCTCGCCTCGGGTCACACCGGGGCACGGCTCGAGACCGCTCAGGCCTACGTCGACGTGCTCAACGCCGGAATCACCCCGGTCGTGCACGAGTACGGCTCACTCGGCTGCTCGGGCGACCTCTCACCACTCGCGCACTGCGCACTCACGATCATGGGTGAAGGCAATGCACGCGACGAGCACGGCGAGCTGCACCCCTCGGGTGACCTGCTCGCGAAGCACGGCATCACCCCCATCGTGCTCGAAGAGAAGGAGGGCCTCGCCCTCATCAACGGCACCGACGGCATGCTCGGCATGCTCTGCCTCGCGCTCACCGATATCGCGGCACTCACGCGCGTGGCCGATATCGCCGCGGCGGCAAGCGTCGAGGGGCTGCGCGGGACCGACGCGGTGTTCGCGCCCGAGCTTCATGTGATCCGCCCTCATGAGGGGCAGGGCAACTCGGCCGCAAACATGCACCGCATTCTCGAGGAGTCCTCGCTCATCTCGCGTGCGCAGGAGGGCTCGTTTAGCCGCGTGCAAGATGCCTACTCGCTGCGCTGTTCACCGCAGGTGCACGGCGCGGTTCGCGATACCGCGGCTCACGCGAGCCGTGTCGCTGAGACCGAGCTGCGCTCGGCGGTCGACAACCCCGTCGTGCTCGACGACGGCCGCGTCGAGTCGAACGGCAACTTCCACGGCGCACCGGTCGGGTACGTGCTCGACTTTCTCGCGATCGCTGTCGCCGACCTCGCGAGCATCTCTGAACGCCGCACCGACCGCTTTCTTGATGTCGCGCGCAACCATGGTCTGCCGCCCTTCCTCGCGGCTGACCCGGGCCTCGACTCAGGCCTCATGATCGCCCAGTACACCGCAGCCGGCATCGTCTCTGAACTCAAGCGCCTCGCCGTTCCCGCATCGGTCGACTCGATTCCCTCTTCGGCCATGCAAGAAGATCACGTCTCGATGGGCTGGTCGGCAGCCAGGAAGCTTCGCAAGGCCGTTGACGGCCTGAGCCGAGTGCTCTCGATCGAGCTGCTCGCATCGACCCGCGCCCTCGACTTCAGGGCGCGACCGAGCGAGGCCGACGGGTCTGTTGCGGGCACGCCGGGACCGGCGACCGCCGCCCTGCACAGCCTCTTCCGCAGCGTTATCGCCACTCCCGACACCGACGGTTTTCTCTCACCAGACATCGACAGCGCGCACACGCTCGTTGTCACCGGCAAGGTCCTTGAGACCGTTGAGAGCGTCACGGGCGACCTGCGGTAAGCGTCTGCAATACCAGACGATAGCGCCGTAAGTACCGAGTAAGATCACCGTATGACCAAGCAGCAGCCAAAGGTTCCCGCCTCTGACCAAACGCTGCGCATTCTGCTCTTACTCGCCCGATCTCGGGGTCCCTTGCCAGCGAGCGTCATCGCAGCGCAGCTCGGGATCCCGAGATCGACGACGTACCACCTTCTCGCGACGCTGCTCGAGCACGACTTCGTCATGCACCTGCCCGAGGAGCGCCGCTACGGGCTCGGCATCGCCGCGGTCGAGCTGAGCTCGGCCTACGGTCGGCAAGAGCCGCTCGCGAGACTTGGGCGGCCGCTCATTGCCACCCTCGTTGAGCAGCTTGGCATGAGCGGGCACCTCGCGGTTCCGCTCGGGCGCGACGTGTTGTACATCATCGAAGAGCGCTACCCCGGCACGCCCTCCCTCGTGACCGACGTCAACGTTCGCCTTCCGATGCCGGCGACGGCGAGCGGCAGGGCGATCCTCTCACAACTCCCGAAAGCGCAGGCTCGCGCGCTCTTTCCGAACGCCGAATCATTCGTGTCGGCTCACACGCGGGAATACCCCATCACGAAATATTCAGAGCTGCGAAGCGTGCTCGACGAGACCGTGACGAGGGGCTACGCCGTTGAACGCGGATCGGTGACCGAGGGCATCTCGTCGGTCGCCGCATCGGTCGTCGATCACCGTGGCTGGCCGATCGCAGCGGTCGCGGTGACGTTTGCCGATCGCGACCACGGCACCGACGAGTACCCTCGTCTCGCGGCCGAGGTCATCGAGACGGCGGCGACGCTCTCGGCCCGAATACACGGCCGCACGCCGGCCGCGCAGCCCGTTACCGATTGAGCGGCTTCAGCGTGACGCTGCCAATGGCAACGTCAATCTCGATGCGGTTCTTCGAGGCCGAATCCTCGTGCAGCAGGTTACTCACGTTCCCGGCTGCCACGTCGCTCATCGTCGCATAGCGAGCATCGGGCAGCGCCAGGTCAAGGCTTCCCGCGCTCACCTCGATCTCAATCTCTCGGGGCGCCTCGCCGGTGAACTGCCCTTGGGCCGTGCCCGCGGCAATGTCGAGTGATGCCTCGATGACGCCCTCGACGTCAAAGTCGATGTTGCCTGCACCGAGCGTCGCATCGATTCGACGCGCTTCGCCCTTCACCCAGGCGTTGCCCGCGCTCACGTCAATCTCGAGCTCTACGAACGAGCCGTTCACAGTAAGGTCGCCCGCGCCAAGGATGACCTCGGCGTCGAGCGTTCCGTCAAGCTCGCTCGGCAAAGTCAGGGTGAGCTCAGTCGAAGGTTTTGTACACCCAAAGAGACAGACAAAGGGATCCAAGAAAGAGCGCTCGTGCGCAACCTCGAGGGTGTTGCCGTAGCGCTCAAGACGCCAGTTTGCCTCTTCCCGACCGTGCACGTCGAGCGTGGCTTCGGCCACGGCACCGAACTCAATGTTCATCTCGGCCGCTGCCGCATCAACGTATAGCTCGCGGATGCCACCGGTTGCCATAACTGCCGTCTGCTCACCCATCGTGCTGCTTCCCTCATAGGTCACAAAGAACGAGGTGACCGCCGTGGTTGCGATGAGCATCAGCACGATGAGGCCGCCAAGGGCCGCCATCACGATCGAGATGGTCTGTGAGGCTGCTGAGGGTCTGGTCTCCTGCGTCATGACTGGTTTCCTGTCTGGGGGCCAGTGCCGCGATGCGGTAGGCCAACAATTTCAATGTGAGCAATGGCTGCAAGCACGCGTCGGTTGCCCGACTCATCGGCCGACAGACCCAGTTTTTGAAAGATTGAGGTGATGTGTTTTTCGATGCTCGCCTCTGAGAGGAAGAGCTGCGCCGCGATGGCTTGGTTTGATTTGCCCTCGGCGAGCGCTGCAAGAACGGCACGTTCGCGCTCACTGAGGTGCTGTAGGCGCGCGTCGCGGTGACTGCGGCTCAGGAGCTGAGCGACAACCTCGGGGTCGAGCACGTCTCTGCCTGCCGCAATGCGTTCGATTGCGTCGACAAAGTCGCTCATGTCGGCGACACGATCTTTGAGCAGATAGCCAAACCCGCCACCCGGGGCGCTAATGAGATCGCTCGCGTAGCGCTCCTCAACGTACTGAGAGAGAACGAGAATAGGAAGCTCAGGAGTGTTCCTGCGCAGTTCGAGCGCGGCGCGAATACCCTCATCGGTGAACGTCGGCGGCATGCGAACGTCAAGAATGCAGAGCTCTGGCTCGAGGCGTGAAACGTGCTCCATGAGCTCGGCCGCATCAGGAAGCGCAGCAACAACCTCGTGCCCGACGTGTTCAAGCAACCGCACGAGGCCCTCGCGGAGCAAGACCGAATCTTCACAGATTATGATGCGCATGGAACGCTCACCTCGATTGTTGTCGGGCCTCCGCCTGGGCTATCAATGCGGGTGGATCCGCCCGCAGCGGTAATACGATTGATGATGCCATCGAGGCCGCCACCCGGCTGCACCGTGGCTCCCCCGACCCCGTTATCTTCAACTCGAGCCCAAAGGTACTGAGCCCCGGTCTCGGTGGCGCGCACCCGCAGGGTCACGCGCGTCTCGCCCGCCAGCGAGTGCTTCGCCGCATTCGTGAGCGCCTCGGCAACCGCGAAGTACACCGCGGTTTGCGCCTCGCGCGAGATGGCCGAGCCTTCGATGCGTGAGTCGAGAAACACCGGGATATGCGACCTTGCGGCGAGCGCCGAGAGCGCAGCGTCAAGACCCCGGTCGTCGAGCACCGAGGCGTGAATGCCTCGGGCCAGCTGCCGCAGTTCGGTGACCGCGGCCTTCGTCGAGGTGTGGGCCTCATCGATAAGTTGCTTTGCCGCGTCGGGGTTCGATTCGATCGTGTCTTTGGCGAGCCCAAGGGTCATGCCGATTGACACGAGGCGCGGCTGCACCCCGTCGTGAAGGTCGCGCTCAATGCGGGTACGCTCGACGTCGGCCGCACGCATCGCTCCCTCGCGCTGTTGCTCGGTGCTGCGCACTTGATCGCGCAACTGCGCCTCGTTCGCGCCACCGTCGATGATCGCGATGCTCACCGTGCGGTGCAACAGCCCGACGAGAACGATACCCACGATCGAGAAAGCAATCGAACCGAGAGTGATGCCCCAGTGATTGGGCATGTTCGTCGGAATGCCAAAGACCCTTGCTTCGGCCGCCGGGAAGCTCAAGAGCTGGCGCACAACTTCTTGCATCAGCAGTAGCTCGACAAGACCAAGGATGCTGCCGATCGTGAGGTTTGCGAGCGCCCGCCACATTCTGCCGTTGATCGACTGACGCCACAGCATTTTCAGGTACTCGCCAAAACCCGGCGCGCGCTGCTCAGCGAAGCTGAGATCGGTGACGTTCATTCGGTAGAGGCCCGCAACCCTGCGCGTCTCAAACCATGCGGCTCCGAAGAGGCCATAGACCACGCCGATAAGAATGAGGAGACCGATGCCCAAGACCGGCACGAGCCCGATACCCGTCGCGAGCATGGTGAAGAGCACCGTCACGGCGACCGTGCCAACAACACCGAGGCTCGCAAGGTGGAGCAACCCGGTAAATAATTTGAGCGGGCGGCGGGGCGCCTCGTCTCGGGAACCTGTCATCATGTCACTCACGCTACGCGAGCCTTACGCAGGAGAACACCCCGCCACCCCGCGCGAGAGTTCTGGCTTTCCAGAAAAAAGCCTGGGCCCCGCAAAGCGCGAGGCCCAGGCCCGGTGTTGTGCTCTGGCTAGGCCAGGCCCGGAATAGCACCGCTCACGAGCGCTCCCCTGCGCCACACGGCGGCGGTGAGGGGCATACCCGGGCGGTAAGCAAGGTGGGTAATGGACGGTGCATCGAGCAGTTGCATGTCGGCGCGGGCACCGACCCCGAGCGAGCCGACGCGCGGCTGGCGTGTGCCGCGCGCGTCGATCCACCCGTCTTCGTGCATGCCGAGCGCGATAGCGCCGCCAAGGGTTGCCGCTTCGACAGCCTCGCGGATCGTCAGCTTCATCTGCAGTACGGCAGTCGCGACGCAGAAGCCGATCGACTGCGTGAACGAGGTACCGGGGTTGCAGTTCGAGGCGATCGCGAGACGCGCTCCCGCGTCAACAAGAGCCCGCGCCGGAGCGAGCGGCATGCGCGTCGAGAGGTCGCAGGCGGGCAGCACCGTCGCGACCGTGCCGCGGGCGCCACCCTGCCAGGAGGCGGCGAGCGCCGCAATATCGTCGTCGGTGAGAAAGCCGAGGTGATCGACGCTAAGGGCCCCGTACTCGACCGCGAGACGCACGCCGGGGCCGTGCCCGAGCTGATTGCCGTGCACGCGGGTCTCGAGGCCAGCCTTGCCTGCGCTCTCGAGAATGCGGCGCGTCTCAGCTTCGTCGAATGCCCCGGTCTCGCAGAACACGTCGACGGCACTCACGTAGGGTGCCACGGCGCCCAGCATCTCACCCGTCACGAGGTCGACATACTCGGCCGAGTCTGAGCCCTCTGGCACAACGTGCGCCCCGAGAAAGGTCACCGCGTCGACGTGACGCGCCGCGATCTTGGCGGATCGAACCTCGTCGGCCACCGTAAGCCCGTAGCCAGTTTTGGTCTCGAGAACCGTGGTGCCCTGTTTGAGCGCCTCGAGCGAAAGGTGCTCAAGATTCGCCTCGAGTTCAGCCTCGCTCGCCGCCCGCGTGGCATTCACCGTGTGGTTAATGCCGCCTGCGGCATACGCCTCGCCGGCCATGCGCGCCTCGAACTCTGCCGTACGGTCGCCCGCAAACACCATGTGCGTGTGCGAGTCAACCCAGCCAGGCAGCAAGGCCCGCCCGCCCACGTCAACTCGCTCGTCGGCGGCGGGCGCCTGGGAGGCAGAGCCAACCCAGGCGACACGCTCATCGTCAATCACCAGCGCGGCGTCGTTCAGCCGGCCCCCGTGCTCGGGGTCGTTCGTCGTGAGCTCGGCAATGCCGGTAATAAGGGTCGCCATGGCGTTAGGCTACCCCACCGTTCGCGGCGCGTGCCGACTCGCCGCCATCGCGCACCGTCGGCGTCACGGGAATGCGCACGCCGCGCTCAGCCGCAACATCGACGGCGCGCTGGTAGCCCGCATCAACGTGGCGAATGACGCCCATTCCGGGGTCGTTCGTGAGCAGGCGCTCAAGCTTCTCGGCTGCGAGCGGCGTGCCGTCAGCGACCGAAACCTGACCCGAGTGGATCGAGCGACCGATGCCCACGCCACCGCCGTGGTGCAGCGACACCCAGGTCGCGCCCGACGAAGTCGCGGTCAGGGCGTTCAGCAGCGGCCAGTCGGCAATCGCGTCAGAACCGTCAACCATCGATTCGGTCTCGCGGTATGGCGACGCAACCGAACCCGAGTCAAGGTGGTCGCGACCAATGACGATCGGGGCCGAAATCTTGCCCTCGGCAACGAGCTCATTGAAGCGCACTGCAGCGCGGGCGCGCTCGCCGTAGCCAAGCCAGCAGATGCGCGCGGGGAGGCCTTCGAACTCGACTCGGTCTTGGGCGGCTCTGATCCACCGCTTCAAGTGCTCGTTCTCGGGGAACAGCTCGAGAATCGCCTCATCGGTCACGCGAATATCTTCGGGGTCACCCGAGAGTGCAGCCCAGCGGAACGGCCCGAGCCCCTCACAGAACAGCGGGCGAATGTACGCCGGAACGAAGCCCGGAAACTCGAAAGCACGGTCGTAGCCACCCTTTCGGGCCTCGTCACGAATCGAGTTGCCGTAGTCGAACACCTCGGCGCCAGCATCTTGAAATTCGACCATCGCTTTCACGTGCGCGGCCATCGCGGCCTGCGCGTCGAGCGTGAACTGCTCGGGCTCGTCAGCGGCGCGCTGCTGCCACTCGTCGAGCGAGTAGCCGATGGGCAGATATGACAGCGGATCGTGCGCACTCGTCTGATCGGTCACGATATCGACCGTGATCTCGCCCGCCTTGTGGCGACGCAGGATCTCGGGAAACACCTCGGCGGCGTTGCCCACGAGCCCGACCGACCAGCCGCGCTTCTCGTCTTTGGCCTGCTGCACCTTGGCGAGCGCCTCGTCGAGATCGGTAACGACCTCGTCAAGGTAGCGCTTGCCGACGCGGCGGCGCATGCGGGTTTCGTCGACGTCGACGATGAGGCAGGCTCCGTCGTTGAGGGTGACCGCGAGTGGCTGGGCGCCACCCATGCCGCCGCAACCACCCGTGAGGGTGAGGGTGCCCGCGAGCGTTCCGTCGTAGAGTTTGCGGCCGATCGCGGCGAACGTCTCAAACGTGCCCTGCAGAATGCCCTGCGTGCCAATGTAGATCCACGAACCGGCCGTCATCTGGCCGTACATCATGAGGCCCTCGGCCTCGAGCTTACGAAACTCGGGCCACGTTGCCCAGTCGCCCACGAGGTTTGAGTTGGCGATGAGCACGCGCGGCGCCCACACGTTCGTGCGGAACACACCAACCGGCTTGCCCGACTGCACGAGCAGCGTCTCGTCGTCTTCAAGGTCGCGCAGGGTGTCGACGATCGCGTCGTACGCCTCCCAGCTGCGTGCCGCGCGGCCGGTGCCGCCGTACACGACGAGGTCGTCTGGACGCTCGGCGACCTCGGGATCGAGGTTGTTCATGAGCATGCGAAGTGGCGCCTCGGTTTGCCAGCTCTTCGCAGAGATTTCGGTGCCGCGGGGGGCTCGTACGGGGCGTGCGCCTGGAAGTGCCATGGTCGTGTCCTTTCGCAAACAACAACGTTTGCCTCTATCTCAGCGTGTTGGGGCGGTGCGTTCAACGGGGGTTCGGGTGGTGGTGTCTGGGGTTACAGACTTGGGGATGAGGGTGGTGGGTGGGATTGCGAGCTTCGGCTTCGGCTTCGGCTTCGGCTTCGGCTTCGGCTTCGGCTTCGGCTTCGGCTCGAGTTTCTGGCGGATCTCGGGCGGATCTCGGGCGGATCTCGGGCGGATCTCGGGCTGCGATCCGCGCTTCACGCGAGTCTGCAGCCCGAAATCGCGTTCACTTGACGAAAAGCAGGGTGTTTTCGCGTAAACACCCTGCTTTTCGTCAAACCGCGGCAATTTTTACGAACACGAGGGGCTACACAAGCTCAAAGACGCGTTTCGCCGCCATCACGAGAGCCCGGCCGCAGAAAAGCCACTCCTCAACGGGTACCGCCGCCCAATGAGCAGGAACGGGCTGCGCCCGTGCCCTTATTCCGAAGAGGCCCACCGCCAGCCGCACGCAGCATCAGCCCGGCTCAACGAAATACCAGCCACACACGCAACGACCCCGCTCGCAGTGACCCCGCACGCAACAGCCTCGCGCCCCCTACAGCCGCAGCCCCGCCGCCACCTCGCCGAGCGCCTCCATCACCGCGGCGAAAGCCGGGTGGTCCTCGCTCGCCTCGCGGCGTGCGACGAAGATCTCGCGGCGGGGTGAGCTGGGCAGATCCACGAGTCTCACACGGCCGGTGTAGTGGCGCACCGAGAGCCCATTGACGAGCGCAACCGCGTTGCCCGCCTCGACGAGGCGCAGGTGGGCCTGGATGTCGGCGGTCTCGTAGCGCAGGTCGGGTTCGAAACCGGCCGAACGGCAAGCCTGCAGCGCCCAGTGGCGGGAGGCAGAGCCTTCGGGCTCCATGACCCAGGGCACGCCTGCAGCGTCGAGGACCGAACGCACGCCCGCGAAGCGCTCGGGGTGCACCTCTGGCACGGCGAGCATGATGGCGTCGCTGCCGAGCACGCTGCGGCCGAGACCCTCGTGGTGCGGGGCGGCGTGGCCCGGGTATTGCTCGGCGACCACGACGTCGAAGCCACGAGCCCAGGTCTCGTAGAGAGCCGTTTCGGGCTCGTGCTGCACGACCTCGACGCGCAGGCCGGGGTGCGTTTCGGCGAGCGCGGTGAGGGCTTTCGGCATGAGCGAGATCATGGCCGACTGGAAGACAGCGACGCGAATGGTTCCGGTGAGCTCGTCGCGGCCGCGCTGCAGTGACGCCTCGACACGCTCGAGCTGTTGAAAGAGTGCCTCGCTCTCGGCGACGAGGCGCTCGCCCGCGGGGGTGAGTTCGAGGCCGCGACCCACTCGGCGCAGCAGGGTTCGACCCGTTTCACGTTCGAGCTGGGCGAGCTGCTGCGAGACGCCCGAGGCGCTGTACGAGAGCACATCGGCAACTTCGCTGATGGTGCCGCGAATCGAAAATTCGCGCAGCAGCCTCAGTCGCTGCATATCGAGCATGATGCCTCCCGAACTTTGTTAAGTGTTACTTCAGCTTATCGTGCATGTTTCGTAACTTTTCATTACGGGTCACTCCGTGCACACTGGACACAGTTACCCGTCTGCTTCGTAAAAGGAGTTGCCATGAGCACTGATGCTCTTTCGACGGCCTCGGCCGCAACCGTTCACCCGAGTGATCTCGGCCAAGAGGCGATCGCCCTCGCACGCACCTGGCTTGAGGAGGCCTCGCACTACCCCGTTGACCCCGCCGCCGAGCGCCTCGCGGGCGTGCTACGCGACCCCAACGGGCTCGACTTCACCGTGGGCTTCGTCGATGGGGTCGTGCGCCCCGAAGACACAAAGGCAGCGGCCAAGAAGCTCAGCGAGCTCACCGCGCTCACCCCGGCGTTCCTACCCGCCCACCTGCGCGGAGCCATCGGCCTCGGTGGCACCTTCGCAAAGCCCCTTCCCGGCATCGTCGTTCCGATCGCCCGCAAGGTCCTACGCGAGATGGTGAGCCACCTCATCATTGACGCGAGCGATGCCAAGCTCGGTCGCGCCATCTCGCAAATCAAACGCGATGGCGTGCGACTCAATATCAACTTGTTGGGCGAAGCGATCCTCGGCGAAAAAGAAGCTGCCAAGCGACTCGCCGGCACCCATGCCCTGCTCGAGCGGGCAGATGTCGACTATGTCTCGATCAAGACCTCGTCGGTCATGGCGCCGCACAACCACTGGGCCTACGACGAGGCAGTCGAGAACGTGATCGAGCATCTCGTTCCACTGTTCCGCAAGGCCGCACAGGCCACGCCGCAAAAGTTCATCAACCTCGACATGGAAGAGTACAAAGACCTGGGGCTCACGCTCGACGTGTTCACCCAGCTGCTCGACCGCGAGGAGTTCTTGAACCTCGAGGCTGGCATCGTGTTGCAGGCCTACCTGCCCGACGCACTCGGGGCGATGGTGCGCCTGCAGGAGTGGTCGGCGAAGCGCGTGGCTCGTGGCGGCGCCCCCATCAAGGTGCGCGTGGTTAAGGGTGCGAACCTACCGATGGAGCAGGTCGCAGCTCTCATGCACGGCTGGCCGCTCGCAACATGGGGATCGAAGCAGGAGAGCGACACGAGCTACAAGGCCGTGCTGAACTACGCACTCACCCCCGAGCACGTCAAGAACGTGCGCATCGGCGTTGCCGGCCACAACCTCTTCGACATTGCGCTCGCCTGGCTGCTCGCGAAGCGCCGTGGGGCCGCTGGCGGGCTCGAGGTCGAGATGCTCCTCGGCATGGCGACCGGGCAGGCTGAGGCCGTGCGCAAGGATGTGGGATCGCTGCTGCTCTACACCCCGGTCGTTCATCCCGCTGAGTTTGACGTCGCAATCGCATACCTCATTCGCCGTCTCGAAGAAGGCGCGAGCCAAGAAAACTTCATGTCGGCCGTGTTCGAACTGCACGAGAACGAGCAGCTCTTTGAGCGCGAGAAGAACCGCTTTCTCGCCTCGCTCGAAGCGCTCAGCGACTCCGTGCCAGAGCCGAACCGTAGGCAAGACCGACGTCACTACGACGAGCAGGAGGCCGAAGCGCTGATCACGGCGTTTACCGCCGACCCGTACTCGTTCGCGAACACTCCCGACACCGACCCCGATCTTCCCGGCAACCAGGCGTGGGGCCGCGACATCGCGGGCCGCATGATCGGCTCTGAGCTCGGCAAGAAGACCGTCGCTGAGGGGCTCGTGCGCACGAGCGACGAGCTTGAAACGATGATCAACACCGGTATCGATGCAGCCGAGGCGTGGCAGGCACTCAGCCCCTCAGAGCGGGCTGCGATTCTGCACCGTGCGGGTCAGCTCATGGAGCGCCGCCGTGGTGAGCTGCTCGAGGTAGCGGGCGCCGAGTGCGGTAAGACGATCGATCAGGGCGACGTCGAGGTCTCTGAAGCCATCGACTTCGCAAACTACTACGCCATGCTCGGCCAGCGTCTCGAAGACGTCGACGGCGCAACGGCGAAGCCCGTGAAGCTCACGGCGATCGTGCCACCGTGGAACTTCCCGATCGCGATTCCCGCTGGCGGCACGCTCGCGGCCCTCGCCTCAGGATCGGCCGTCATCATCAAGCCTGCAGCCCAGGCGGCGCGTTCTGGCGCGGTCATGGTCGAATGCCTCTGGCAGGCCGGGGTGCCCCGCGAGGTGCTGCAGTTTGCCCAGTTCGACGACCGCGAGGTTTCGGGCCAGCTCATCACCGACGAGCGCGTTGAGCGTCTCGTGCTCACCGGCGGCTACGAGACCGCGGTGACGTTCAGAAACATGCGTGAAGACCTGCCGTTGCTCGCCGAGACGAGCGGCAAGAACGCGATCATCGTCACCCCGAACGCCGACCTTGACCTCGCCGCTGCCGACGTCGTCGCCTCGGCATTCGGCCACGCCGGGCAGAAGTGCTCGGCCGCGTCGCTCGTGATTCTCGTCGGCTCGGTCGCGACCTCAAAGCGTTTTCGGGGCCAGCTCATCGACGCGGTTGAGTCGCTCACGGTCGGCACACCTGAGCACCTTGGCACGCAGATGGGCCCCGTCATCGGCGCGCCAGAGGGCAAGCTGCTGCGCGGCCTCACGACGCTCGGTCAGGGTGAACGCTGGCTCGTGAAGCCCCGCGAGATTGCCGCAGAGAGCCCCCTCTCGGTCGACGCATCGGGTGCCTCGAAGCTCTGGAGCCCCGGCGTGCGTGACGGCGTGAAGCGCGGTTCTGAGTACCACCTCACTGAGTACTTCGGCCCCATTCTCGGCATCATGACGGCGTCGAGCCTCGACGAGGCGATCGACATGGTCAACGAGATTGATTACGGGCTCACGAGCGGGCTGCACTCGCTCGACCGCGACGAGATTGATCGCTGGCTCTCACGCATCGAGGCGGGCAACCTCTACGTCAACCGCGGAATCACGGGCGCGATCGTTCAGCGACAGCCCTTCGGCGGCTGGAAGAAGTCGGCGATCGGCGCGGGCACGAAGGCCGGCGGCCCCAACTACCTGCACGGCCTCGTCAACTGGGTCGATGCGCCCGTAGCCAAGGCCACGGCGAAACCCCTCGCGTCAGTCGAGCACGTGCTCGATGCCGCCGCACGAGCAGGCCTCACGAAGGCCGACCTCGAGTGGCTGCGGGCCGCAGCGGCGTCTGACGCGCAAGCGGTCGCCGACGAGTTTGGCGTCGCGCGCGATGCTTCGGGTCTCGGCGTCGAGCGCAACATTCTGCGCTACCACCCGGTCGCAACGACCGCTCGCGTTGCCGAGTCGGCGTCGCTGCGCGATGCCGTGCGCACCGCGATTGCGGGTCTCGCCGCGGGTGCACGGCCCACGCTCAGCTTCGCCACCACTCCGCCAGAGCAGATTGCAAGCGGGCTGCGCAACGCCAGAGTCACGGTTCTCGTCGAAGACGAGGCTGCCTGGGGCCGTCGCCTCGCGAGCGTTGCGGCGGTCGAGGGGCCACGCGCGAGCGCCCGAGTGCGGGTCGTCGCAGCCGATGCTGATCGGCAGACCGAAGCACGAGCGGTGTACGCAGCGGTTCAGGGCAAGCCCGATATCGCGGTCTACGCTGGCCCGGTTGTTTCGGCCGGCCGGGTAGAAATGCTGCCCTACGTGCAGGAGCAGGCGGTCTCGATTACCGCGCACCGCTTCGGAACCCCGAACACACTCTCAGACGGGCTTATCTAGCCCTTCGGGGCGTGGGCCTCGCGATCCGCGTCGCCCACGCCCCGCCCCATATCTCGACTTCTTGCCCACTCCCATTGAACGAATAACCCTCGACACCACATCCAATTCATGAAAAGGTGACAACGATGTCAGATAATTTCTTCCTCTACTTAGCCCTCGGTATCTACTTCGCGGTGATGCTCTTGATCGGTTGGCTTGCGTTTCGCAAGACCACGAGTCACGAGGGCTACATGCTCGCGGGGCGAGGCCTCCCGCCGTGGGTAGCGGCGCTCAGCGCCGGCGCCTCTGACATGTCGGGCTGGCTCATCATGGGCCTTCCCGGCGCGATCTACGCGACCGGCCTCATCGAGGGGTGGATCGCGGTGGGTCTGCTCATCGGCTCGTACCTTAACTGGCGGCTCGTGGCGCCAAGGCTTCGTGCCTACACCGAGGTGTCGCGCAACTCGATCACGGTGCCGAACTTCTTCGAGAACCGGCTTCGCGATAACTCGCACCTCTTGCGCACCATCGCGAGCATCATCATTCTCGTCTTCTTCACCATCTACGCGTCTTCTGGCATGGTCGCCGGTGGCAAGTTCTTTGAGAGCGCATTCGGCGGCGAATACATCGTTGGCATGCTCATGGTGACCGTCGTCACCCTCGCCTACACGCTCTTCGGTGGCTTCCTCGGCGCATCGATGACCGACGTCGTGCAGGGGCTCATGATGGTCGTGGCCCTCGTGCTCGTACCCGCGGTCGCGATCTTCACCATCGGCGGCTGGACCGAGACAACGACGCTCGTCGAAACGGTCGGAGCGGGCAATCTCTCAATCTTTGGCGACGAGTCGCTCACGACAACGGCGGTCGTGCTCGTCGTGCTCTCTGGCCTCGCCTGGGGCCTCGGCTACTTCGGGCAGCCCCACATCATCGTTCGTTTCATGGCACTTCGCTCGCCCAAAGAAGCGGCTTCGGCGAGGCGCATCGGCACGAGCTGGCAGTTCCTCTCGCTGCTCGGCGCGGTTTCTGCGGGCCTCATCGGCATCGCCTACTTCGACAAGTTCGGCGGCGCCCCGAGTGACCCCGAGACCGTCGTGCTGCTCATGTCGCAGGTGCTTCTGCACCCGCTCGTGGCGGGCTTCGTACTCGCAGCCGTGCTCGCAGCCATCATGAGCACCCTGTCGAGCCAGCTCATCGTGTGCTCGTCGGCGCTCGTTGAAGACCTGTACCGCGTGAGCCGCAAGCAGCCACCGAGCGAGCGCACGCTCGTCGTGCTCGGCCGTGTTGGCGTGCTCGCGGTGTCAATCGTCGCGGCGTTGCTCGCGATCAGCCCGAACGACAGCGTCCTTGGGCTCGTGAGCTTCGCCTGGGCGGGCTTCGGCGCCGCGTTCGGCCCCATCATTCTGCTGAGCCTCTACTGGCGCCGACTCACCAACTGGGGTGCGCTTACGGGCATGATCGTCGGCGCGGCGACCGTGTTCATCTGGAAGGCGTTCGACACCGGCCTCTACGAGCTCCTGCCCGCGTTCGTGCTCGCAACCCTCGTGGCCGTGATCGTCAGCAAGCTCACCTACCGACCGAACACCGACATTGACACCGAGTTCACCACGACGATGTCATTGCTCGTTGTCGACCCGAAGAAAGAGGGCTCTGAGCGCTAACATAGTGAGTGAAGCAGAGCATTCGTAAGGAGCGCCCATGTCTGACGCAGCACAGCCCCAACCCGACGAGACTCCCGAGGCGAAGGCCGAGCACTCACCGCTTGACGTTGCCCCTGAGATCGATGAGATTGTCGAGCTCTTGCTGGCCGATGCTGACGAAGAAGAGGGCGATGACCCCGATGCTCCGTGGCGTCAGGGGTACCCCTACGACCAGAAGCTCTCTCGCAAAAAGTATGAGAAGCAGAAGCGCAAGCTGCAAATCGAGCTGCTCAAACTCCAGACCTGGGTCAAAGAGTCAGGCGAGAAGATTGTCATTCTCTTCGAGGGCCGTGACGCGGCCGGCAAGGGCGGCACGATCAAGCGCTTCACCGAGCACATGAACCCCCGCGGCGCTCGCGTGGTGGCCCTCGAGACCCCCACCGATCGCGAGCGCTCGCAGTGGTACTTTCAGCGATACGTGCAGCATCTGCCCTCTGGCGGCGAGATCGTGCTGTTCGACCGCTCCTGGTACAACCGTGCGGGCGTTGAGCGCGTCATGGGCTACTGCACCCCGCAGCAGTACCACGAGTTCATGCGCGCCACGCCTGGCTTCGAGCTCATGCTCATCAACTCGGGCATTCACCTCTTCAAGTTCTGGTTCTCGGTCGGCAAGGCCGAGCAGCGGCAGCGTTTCATCGACCGTTCGACCGACAAGGTGAAACAGTGGAAGCTCTCGCCCACCGACCTCGCGAGCATCGATAAGTGGGATGCGTATAGCGAGGCCAAAGACGCGATGTTCTTTTACACCGACACCAAGACGGCGCCTTGGACCGTCGTGAAGTCGAACGACAAGCGACGCGCTCGTCTTGAGGCCATGCGCTGGGTGCTCTCAAAGTTTGATTACCCGAACAAAGACCACGAGGTGGTTGGCACACCCGATCCGCTCGTGATCGGAAGCCCCGAAACGATCGCAGAAGACGGCGAGCATCACGGCGGTTCATTCCCCGTGATCCGCCGCTAGCGACCCGAGGCGACCACACGCGAGTCGTGCCTCGGGCCGTTAACGTGAGCTGCTGTAAGCGCCAGAGGCGGGCATGCCGCCGAGCAGCTGCCCCACGTTGACGACCATGAATCCACGGTTTTCGAGCCCGTCGAGTACCTGCTCGATCGTGGCGGCGCTGCTGTCGTGAATATCGTGCTGCAGCACGATCGATCCCGGCCTCGCGACTGGAACGATGCTCGACACGAGATCGTCTCCCGCGACGCCCTTCCAGTCTTCGGTGTCGACGTCCCAGAGAATCGCCGGCATCTTCGCGATCTTGAGCACGGCATCGTCATAGGCCCCGTAGGGCGGCCGGAAGGCGGTTGGCGCAACACCGGTCGCCGCGACGATGGCTTTGCTCGTGCGACTCAGCTCTCGGTCAACCGCTTTCTTTCGGTCTTCTTCGCTCGGCAGGTCGTCGGGGTCAGTCGCATCGCCGTTGGCATCGATCGTGCCAGCGGCAAGCTTCGACAGGTCAAGATGAGACCAGCTGTGGTTGAGCGCCAGGTGCCCGTCGGTCACCACACGCTTTGCAGCGGCCGCGTAGCTCTCGACGCGGCTGCCGACCATGAAGAACGAGGCCGAGGCCCCGTGGTCGCGCAGTGCATCGAGAATGGTCGGGGTGAGCGCCGAGGGGCCATCGTCGTAGGTGAGCGCGACACAGGCGAAGAGCGAGCAGTCGATGTCTCGTTTACCCGGCAAAACAGCGTCGGGAGCCAGCAGCGAATCTTCGCTGTTGATCGCCGCCATGATCGACTGCCCCGTCTCACTGAGCGCGGTGGCCGCGACCTCGGGGGTGAGCTTCAGGGTGCGCGCCTCGGCCAGGGGTTCGACGCCGAGGGCCTCGAGTTCTGGGGTCTGGAATCCCTGCGGAATCGTGAGGTGCAGGGCGCCGTCGGTGAGTGGCACCGCTGAGCCGAGGATGGCCTCAATGAGGGCCTCGTCGGGCTCGCTTTGCGGGGGCATGAGACTAAGACCGCGGGCTTCATGGCGCAGCGTTTCAGTGATCGCCTGCCACACGATGCGCGGCCCTTCGTCGTTCCACAGGTGCTTGGCGGGAACGGTCGTTGCGCGAGAGGTATCGGTGATGACCGTGACGACGCGGTCAACCGGCTTTTCGCCAAGCGTGTTAATCAAACGAATGCGCTGCACGAGCAGGGTCGATGCTGCGGCCATCACATCGCAACTCATGGAGACCCCCTCGTGCTTTGCGGGCGCGAGTGCGGGGTCGCGCAGCACCTCGCCTAAGGGCGAGAACGTCGAGCCCTCCACACACCCGCGGTCGTTGAGCCCCGCGGTGGTGTCCTGCGCCTCCGGCGAGTACTGCTTGTCGGTGGCCTTCTCTGCGTCGCCAATGAGTGAGCGCACGAGGTCGAGCGTGACCGAGTTGTGGTCGCCCGAGGCAGGGGTCATGAGAAAGCGCGCGTTCAGGCCAAGCGAACCGTTCACGATGCGGCTCGGCACGAAGCCGTTCGCCGTTGCAGGGTCGAGCGGGTGCAGCGGTTCATCGATGGTGGCCCCGGTTTCTTGGGGCTCGGGAGCGTGCCACTCGACTGCGTCAATATCGGCCCACTCGGTCGGGGTAAACGCGGGCACCCAGGGCTCAAGCCAGCCGGGAAGCCCCGCGAGCACAACGCTCATCGCAACCGCAAGACTCTGCCGCATCATCGTTCGACTGCCTTCGCCGTGGCAACGAGCTCTGCAACCGCAGGCATCACCTCATCGAGGTCACGATCTTTCGTTGAGACCGTCAGCGTGGCAAAGGCCTTTGCCCGCTCATCGCTTCCCTTCGCGAGGGCGACGACCAGCTTTTCCGGTTGCCGTTTCTTTTCGTGCCCGAACGCCGATACCGCGACAACGTCGTCGCTGACGGCCTCGATGCGGGTTTCGGTATGGTCGTGCCACCCCTCGACCGCCTCAGAGAGCGCGGTCTTTGCCGAGGGCGAGGCACCGTGCATCCAGGTTGACACGAGCACCTCGACCGAGAAGTCGGGGCTTTTCAGGAGTGCCTGCTCGGGCTGGTACAGCGAACGCTGTACGACCCAGCCGTCGGCGAGCGTGAGGCTCAGCTGGGCATCGTCGCGCGGTACGAGATAGTCGGTGTCGCCCTCAACCCGCGTCGCGAGCCCGTCGCCGATGAGCGGCTGAATGACGGGGCGCCACAGGGCAAGAATGGCAACGGCGAGGAGTACGATAAAGGCCGCGACAATGAGCAATACTTTGCCCGCGGCTCCTGAGTCGTCTCGCATGGTGCGGGTGAGCGTTCTCGGGGCCATACCCGTATGCTACGCCTCCGGCCGGTGCGCAAACACTTGGAAAAAGCCCGCTGTCATCAAACCGTTATCGCGGTGCACCGATGAGCAGCGTCGCGTTGTGCCCGCCGAAGCCAAGGGAGTTCGTGAGCACGAGATCGCCCGAGAAAGGTCTCGCCTCACCGGTGATCACGTCGAGTGCGACCCCCTCTGGCGCGTCGAGGGTTTCGAGGTTGAGCGTGGGCGGCATGAGGCCGCGGCGCAGCGTCTCGACGGCGACGAGCACCTCGAAGGTTCCCGAAACGCCAATCATGTGCCCGCTGACCGACTTGGTCGCGGTGACCGGAGGCACGGCGTCACCGCCGAACACGGCGGCGAGCGCGAGTGCCTCGCTGTGGTCGCCGAGCGGCGTGCTCGTGGCGTGCGCATTCACGTGGCCCACGTCGCCGGCTTCACGCCCCGCGTCGGCGAGCGTTAAACGCATCGCCCGTGAGGCGCCCTCTCCCCCGGGGTGAGGCGCTGTCGCGTGGTGAGCGTCAGAGCTCGCACCGTAGCCCTCAACCACGGCAAGAATCTCGGCGCCTCGTGCGAGCGCCGAGCGCTCGGTTTCGCACACGAGGGCCGCCCCACCCGAGCTCATGACGAAGCCCGAACGAGCGGCGTCGAAGGGGCGGCTCGCCCGTGCTGGCTCAGCATTGAAGTCGCGGGTGAGCGCACGAATGTTCGCGTTCGCGGCCATGTTCACGGGGTTCGCGCAGTGGTCGCCAGACGTCACAATCATTGCGTCGGCATAGCCGTGGCGCAGCGTGCGCAGCGCCTCTCCGATCGCCATCGCTCCCGAGGCGCAGGTCGCCGAGACGCCGTGGGCCGCACCGAGCGCCCCGTAGCGCACGCTCAGCACGTTTGCGGCCGAGTCGGTGCCGCCGTACACGACGACGCCTGGCCTCACCCGTGCCGGGCCCCGCTCGTCGAGGGTTCTCGTGGCCTCCTGCATGAGGGTCGAGGCGCCCGAGCTTGAGCCGACCGAAACGCCAAGGCGGGTCGGGTCGGCAATGAGCGGATCGCCACTGCGATGCCCCGGGAAAGCCTGGTCGATGGCCTCGCTGGCCGCGGCAATCGCGTAGAGGGCGTGTGGGTCGAGGCGCTTCGCGTCGGCAGGGGTCACGACCCCCGAAGGGTCAAAACCCCGCACCTCGCCGCCAATCGTCACGACCATGTCGCTCGTGTCGAACCCCTCGATGGGGCCGATGCCGCTGCGCCCCGCAAACACGGCGTCAAGACTCGTTTGGGCGTCGAGCCCCAGCGGGGTCACGGCGCCCATTCCGGTAATGACCACTCTCTCGTTCACACTCCCGAGTGTACGGGTTCGAGGTGCGAAGTGGTCGTGCACTTCTCTCGTTAGAGCCTCGTGTAAGCCCCTGCCTCGAGCTCGGCGCGCACCTCGACGCGGCGAATCTTCCCGCCGACGGTGCGCGGAAAATCTTCGGCAAGGTAGTAGCGGTGCGGCACAAACTGCGGTGGCAGCAGCTCGCCGAGCATGGCGTTCACCCGGGCTTTCTCAGGTGCCGCTTGGCCCGGCGTCGCTTCGATGACGGCGACGAGAATCTCGCCGAGCAGGCGATGAGGCTGCGTGACAACGCAGCACCGTTCGCAGCCGGGAACACCCTCGAGCGTTCGTTCGATCTGCACGAGCGAGACCTTATGCCCACCCGTCACGGCAATATCGCCGGCACGCCCCTCGAGCAACAGCTTGCCGCCCACGAGCCGCGCGCGATCATTGACCGTCGCCCAGCCGTCGGCACCCGTGATGAGCGCGCCTCCCGTGGTCGAGATGTAGCGGTCGCCCTGTGAACCAACCCGCACGAAGAGCTGCCCAAGCTCTCCCTCCGGCAGTTCTGCCCCGTTCTCGTCTCGGACGCTCAGCGAGAGACCGTCGAAGGGTTCAAGCAGGGCACCGTCACCCTCGGTGCTCCACGCAATGAAACCGATTTCGGCGGCCCCGTAGTAACTCAGAACGGTCGCATCGGGCGCGACCTCTTCAAAGCTCGTGCGCAACGCAAGACTGAGGTTTGCGCCGCCGATCACGGCGTCGCTGAGCCTCGTGAACTGCACTCCGTCGCGCTTCGCGGCTTGCGCGAGCGCCGGCAGCACGGCTGGCACCGCGACGAGCCTCGTGACCGGTTTCTCGACGAGCAGCCTCGCGGCGTCGAGCGGGTCAAAACGACTCTGCAGCATGATCGATCCGCCGGTTCCCAGCACTTCGACGAGGGCGTAGAGCGTGAGACTGTAGGCGAGCGGTCCGGGCGCGAAGGTCAGCTCTGCAGGCTTGGCACGCAGCCAGCACTCGCTCACCCGCACGTTGTAGCGCCAGCTTTTTCGCGTGCGCAAGAACCCTTTCGGCAGGTCGGTCGTTCCCGACGTGAAAATGAGCAGGAAGGGCTCTTCGTCGTCGCGCACGGTAGGCGGCTGCTCCCGATTCTCAGCCTCACTCACTCGGGCGAGTCGCGCCCGGTACTCGTCGAGGCCAATGATCACGCCGGGCCAATCGCCCTCGACAAGGGCATGGCCAAGTGATTCATCATCGGTCACCACAATTTGGGCTCCCGAGCGCACGATCGAGCGCACCCGATGCTCAATGGGCCAGAGCGGGTCGAGCACCGAGGTAACCGTTCGATAACCCGCGAGCACCGCGACGAGCTCTGCGCTGTCGAGCACGTGCGTCAGTGAGATCGAGATGACCGGAATATCGCCGATCTCGTCGGCGAAGGTGATGCCAGAAAGTGCCTCAGGGCTGAGCTGCCCGAGCAGGCTATCAACGACCGCTTTGTGGGCTCCTGAAGAACGGGAAAGGTCACCGTACGTGATGCTGCGCACCCCATCGGTCAGGGCAACGCGTTCGGGTTCGTTCGATGCGACCTCGAGCACCGTGCGGGTGTATGGCATGAGTCTCCATTCTCTGGCTCGAAATCACTGTATCAAGGCCGCTATAGTCACGTTTACATAACGTTGCGTTTGCCATACTGATCACTTGCCAAACGCATGTTGCGCAGCCCAACTCTGGCGTGTTTTGGCGTTTTTTGGCGACGGCAAAAACTCGAGCGTTGTTACAGTAGACGAGTTGCCACCGGAGAAAAGCCGCCCATCGAAGGCTGATGTGCGCCGAGGTTTTCTCCTGAGGCCCCACCCGCGAGACGCGGGAAAACGGGTAACGCTCGAATTCCACGGGGGTTCGATTTGGGGTACCAATTTGCGCATTCATACACAGAACTAGTTGACAGGGAAAGAACTTTGGGGAATCAAGAAACGATCATGCAGGGTTGGGTGGTTATCGCCCTTCTCGTGCTCTTTTACGGCGGCAGCCTCATCATGTCACTTCGCATCAGCAAGAAGAGCGAGAACGCCGACGAGTACATGACCGCCGGTGGAAAAATTGGGTTCGGCATCTCGGCCGCGTCAATGACCGCCACATGGATTTGGGCCTCGTCGATGTACGCCTCGGCAACCTCGGGCTACACCTACGGCATCTCAGGCCCACTGCACTACGGGCTCTGGGGAGCCCTCATGATTCTGTTCATTTACCCCTTCGGCAAGCGCATTCGCAAGGTCGCTCCAAAGGCGCACACGATCGCCGAGGTCATGTATGCGAGGCACGGGCGTTCGAGCCAGCTCATGCTCGCCGTCTCAAACGTGCTCGGCAGCGTCATCAGCCTCACCACGAACCTCATCGCGGGTGGCGCGCTCATCGCGATGCTCTCGCCGTTTAGCTTCGGGCAGGGCGTGATCGCGATCGCCGGCGGCGTGCTGCTCTACACCGTCTGGTCGGGCTTTCGCGCTTCGGTGCTCACCGACGTCGCTCAGGTGGTCGCGATGCTCGGGGCAGCGGCGATTCTCATTCCCGTGATCTTCTTCAGCGCCGGCGGCCCGGCCATGTTTACCGAGGGCGCAGCGAACCTCACGCCAGAGCAGTCGAACTTCTTCTCGTCTGAGGCATTCTTGAATCAGGGCGCCCCGTACATCGCCGCAGTGCTCGCATACGCGATCGGAAACCAGACCATTGCGCAGCGTCTCTTCGCGGTGCGCGAAGATCTCATCAAGCCAACCTTCATCACCGCGACGGTCGGTTACGGCGCGACCGTGATCGGTATCGGCATGCTCGGCGTCATGGCCCTGTACCTCGGCATCGAGCCCTTGGGCGGCGACCTCAACAACCTCGTTCCGCAGATGGCCGCCACCTACCTGCCGCCAACGCTCATCGCGCTCTTCTTCGTCATGATCATCGGTTCACTCTCTTCGACGGCCGACTCTGATCTCACGGCGCTCTCGGCGATCATGATGGCCGATGTCTACGGGCAGAACGTCGCGGGTCGTGGCAAGGCGAACCCGAAGCGCATGGTCTTCATCGGGCGCATCACCATGGTCATCGCGATGGCCGCGGCGCTCTACTTCGCGACCGGCAAGATGAACATTCTCGACATGCTCGTCTTTGTTGGCGCGCTCTGGGGCACCCTCGTGTTTCCGGTCATCGCGAGCTTCTACTGGAACCGGGTCTCGAACGTTGCCTTCACGGTTGGCACGCTGAGCGCCATGGCAGCCTTCTTGCCCGTGCGCTTCGAACTCATCCCGGCAAACCCGGTGACGAACTTCCTCATCGACGTGCTCTCGATCGTGGGCGTCGGCGTCGTGATCGGCCTCATGGCCTTCGGGTTCTTCGGTCTGAAGCCCGCACTCTGGGCAGGTGGTATCGCGAGCGTGATCGTGACGCCGTTTGCCTTAGGCGCGGTGCACGACTACGCCGTACTCAGCGGATCGCTCGTGGCCTACGCCGTCAGCACGATCGTCACGACGCTCATCTCGTTGCGCAACAAGAAACCCTTCGACTTCGCCCTGCTCGCCGAGCGTACCGGCGAGTTCGACGCGATCACGCCCGAAAAGGCAGCCGAGGCCGCGAAGAGCGCCCGCTAACCAACATTTCCAACCGATTAAGGAGAGTCATATGAGCCCCCTATTTCTCACGATTTACGTTCTTATTTGCCCGGTCATCGTGCTCGGCGTGCTCGCGGTCATTCTGAAGGCGTTCTTCACAGAACTTCGTCAAGCCAAGCGCGAGGGCCGCAGCATTATTTAGCGCGGTGGCCTACTTCGGCGCCATGCGAATGGCGCCGTCCATGCGAATGGTCTCGCCGTTCAAGTAGTCGTGCTCGATAATCATCTTCGCGAGCTGCGCGTACTCGGCGGGCTGGGCGAGCCGGTGCGGGAAGGGAACGCTCTCTGCGAGAGCGTCGGTTACCCGCTCCGGCAGCCCCGCAAGCATCGGGGTGTCGACGATGCCAGGGGCGATCGTGTTCACGCGAATACCGAGCCGCGCGAGGTCGCGCGCCGCAGTAATGGTGAGGCCGACAACGCCGGCCTTCGACGCAGCGTAGGCGGCCTGGCCAATCTGCCCCTCGTAGGCCGCGACAGAAGCGGTGTTCACCACGACGCCGCGCTGACCATGCTCGAGCGGCTCCGTCTTCGACATCGCAAGAGCGCCGAGGCGCAAGACGTTGAAGGTGCCCACGAGGTTAATATCGATGGTCTTGCGAAAGAGGTCGAGGCTGTGCGCGCCGCGCGGCGAGACCGTGAGCTCTGCTGGAGCAATGCCGGCGCAGTTGACCACGACGCGCAACGGTGCGCCCTCGTAGCCCTCGATCGCAGCGCTGACTTCTTCTTCGCTCGTCACGTCGGCCGCAACGAGGGTCACTCCCTCGACCTGGGTGGCCTTCTCGATTGACGAGGCAAGATCGAGACCGAGCACCTCGGCTCCCTCAGCAGTGAGGGCCTTGGCGGTTGCGGCGCCGAGCCCTGAGGCAGCGCCAGTAATGAGTGCGGTAATTCCTTGAAGCTTCATGGTTTCACCCTAACCCGGGATGCTGCTTCGCGCACCCATCTTTTTCGGTGCGGCTGAGGCAGCGTCACTCGGCACGAATGTCGTCACGTCAACGCTCATCGTCACCTCGATCGTGTTCCTCCCGGCTCGTTCGAGCAGCGAGGCGACCCGCTCCGCGATCTCTTCGCCGTTCACATGGTGAGCGCTCGGACCCATCGCAATAATGTTCCTGAGTTGCGCTTCGCCAAACTCGACCTGCTCTTCGCAGCGCTCTCGCCCCTGCACCGTGAAACCCTGCATGGCTCGTTCGACCCGCTCGGCCTTGTCATCGGCCACCTGCAGCATGCCGAGCTCGCCGACAAGCTGTTCGAGATGGTGGCTGCTCGGCGAGACCACGAAGCAGGCGCCGTCGCGCGCGAGCACGCGCCTCATCTCAGCTCCGTTACGCGGGCCGAAAACGTTCACGAGCGCGTGAACCGAGCCGTCGCGCAGCGGAATGCCTTTCGTCAGGTCGGCCGCAACGCCAGCGATACGATCGTGAGCCGCGACCGCGCGCTTCAGGGCTGCGGTCGAGAGATCAAGCACGAGGCCTCGCGCATGAGCATCGGGTTCGCCCACGCCACCAGCGGCGAGCGACTCGAGAAGCCGGGCCGCGTAAAACCCCGATCCGCCAGCGAGATCGGCGAAGCGTAGCTCGCCCTCGCCCCAGTCTCGGGCGGCGACCGCGGCGTTCAATGCGCGCGCGATCCCGTCAAAAGCGCCTGAGGCGTGCATCGCTTCGCGCGCCATCACCATCGCAGCGGTGTCGGCCCGCACGTCTTTCTGGCTGGCTCCGAGATTTACGTACCCCTGGCGCGCAATGTCGAATGCGTGGCCACGTTCGCAGCGCACGGCGCCAGCCTCACGCATCACGTGCTGGCTCTGCCCCGCCCCGCAGACGGGACAGGCGAGGTGTGCGAGCCACGCATCAAGCGCCGCCGCGCGCTCGCTCATACGAGCACTCCCGGGCCCACGAGATCACGGCCCGTGTTATCGCTGGGGTTGATCCACCGCATCTGCTCGGCAACGAGCGTCTCGCCGCAGGCGCTGCAGACCTCGGCCCGCGTCGTCTCTTGGCCACAGCTGCGGTGCACCATGACGATGGGGGTTCCGCCGGTCGGCGCACCGGTGTGCTTCTCGCCCCAGAGGGCCAGCTGCTGCACGATAGGAAGAAGGTCGCTCGCGGCCTCGGTCGCGGCGTACCCCTGGCGAACGCGACCAGCGTCATCGTAATCGACCTTGGTGAGCAGGCCCGTTTCGACCATCATCTTGAGGCGCCTGCTGAGCACCGCCTCAGAGATGCCGAGCGTGCCGCGCAACTGCTCGAACCGGCCGTTGCCATGCAGCACCTCTCCGACGATTAAGAGCACCCACGGGTCGCCAACCACGTCGACTGCCCGTCGAATCGGGCAGGCCTCGCCTGACCAGTCTGAGCGTAACGCCATACGAAATCGTGCCTCCTCCTGCTTCAGGTATAGTACTTTCAACGCCTGGCAACTTCGGTGATGACATGCGAGTTGCGGGGCAAGCCGCTGACGTCGTTATGAGGAGCAACCGTGCACACCACTCGCGCAATCGGGTATTCGCAGAACCACCCCATCGACCACCCCGACAGCATCATCGAGCGTGAAATACCGGTGCCAGAGCTCGGTTCCCACGACCTTCTCGTCGAGGTGCGAGCGGTCTCGGTTAACCCGGTCGACGTGAAGGTGCGTCAGGGTGCTCCCGCGAACGGGTTCAAGGTGCTGGGCTATGACGCATCGGGCGTCGTGCGCGCGGTCGGCGAGGGCGTGACCCTCTTCTCGGTCGGCGACGAGGTGTTCTACGCGGGCCAGATCGACAAGCAGGGCACGAACCAAGCGCTTCACACGATCGACGAGCGGGTCGTCGGCCGAAAGCCCACGACGCTCTCGTTCACCGATGCGGCATCGTTGCCGCTCACCACGATCACGGCCTGGGAGTGCCTCTTCGACCGGCTAGGCCTCACCGAGGCATCGCGGGGCACGCTACTCATCGTGGGCGCAACCGGCGGCGTCGGTTCGGTCATGATGCAGCTGTGCGAGGCGCTCTTGCCGGGCGTCACGGTCATCGCGACCGCTTCGAGCCCCGAACGGGTGGCCTGGGCGCTCGAACGGGGCGCAGAGCACACCGTGAACCACCACGCCGATCTCGCCGCAGAAGTACTCGAGATTGCGCCTGACGGCGTCGAGTGGATCTTTACCGCTCACTCAAAGGGCCAGGTCGAGACCTACGAGCGCATCATTCGTCCCTTCGGCCATATCGTCGCGATCGACGACGGCCCGACCGACGTCACTCCGCTGAAAATCAAGAGTGTCGCATGGCACTGGGAGCGCATGTTTACCCGCTCAATGTTTCAGACTCCCGACATGATCGAGCAGCACCACCTCTTAAACGCGACGGCCGCGCTCGTCGATGCCGGCAAGGTGACCGCGACCACGACCCGCGTGCTGAGCCCGCTTACTTCTGCGACGGTACGCGAAGCGCACGAGCTCATCGAGACCGGGCGCACGGTGGGCAAGCTGGTGATCGCCGTGAACGAGCAGGAGAGCGAGCACTAAGATCGAGGTATGTGCCCGCAACCCGTAACCCCAGCCTCGAGAGAGACCCCCTGGCCCGTTGCTCTCATGAGCACAAAGGTGCGAGAGTACATCGACAGGCTCGGCACGATCTGGGTTGAAGGCGAGCTCACGCAGTGGCAAAACCGTCAGGGCAACACCTACGGCAAGCTCAAAGACCTCGACGATGACGCGACGATCTCGCTCACCGCATGGCGCAGCGTAACCGCAAAGCTCACCGAAGAGTTCTCTCAGGGCGACCGCGTGATCGCGCTCGTCAAGGCGAACTATTGGGTCAAGGGCGGCACGCTGTCGTTTAACGTGCTCGACATCAAGCACGTCGGTCTGGGCGACCTGCTCGAGCGGCTCGAACGGTTCAAAGCACAGCTGCGTTCAGAGGGGCTCTTCGCCCCCGAGCGCAAGAAGGCGCTCCCGTTTCTGCCCGCAAAGATCGGCCTCATCACCGGTCGTGACTCAGACGCCGAAAAAGATGTCGTGCGTAACGCCACGCTGCGCTGGCCCGATGTGCAGTTTGAGATCGCATACACGGCGGTGCAGGGAGAGCGAGCTGCTTCTGAGGTGCGCGCGGCACTCATCGCGCTCGACGACGATCCGAGCGTCGACGTCATCATCATTGCCCGCGGCGGCGGCGACTTTCAACACCTGCTTCCCTTCAGCGACGAGGCGCTCGTGCGCGAGGCGGCACTCGCGAACACCCCGATCGTGAGCGCCATTGGCCACGAGGCCGATCGCCCCCTGCTCGACGAGGTCGCCGACCTTCGTGCTTCAACGCCGACCGACGCTGCCAAGCGGGTCGTGCCTGACGTTGGCGAAGAGCGTGAACGCATTGCTCAGGCGAGGCTCAGGCTCTCATCGCGTCTCACCCAGCTCATCACGCACGAGATCGATCGCGTGCAGTCGCTCAGAGAACGGCCCGTCATGCAGAGCCCCGAACGGCTCATCGATGAGCGGGCCGAAGAACTCACCCGGTGGATCGCGCGTGGCGCTGAGCTCAGCGAGCGCCAGGTCGAATCGGCCGAACGCCATCTCGGCGAACTCCGTTCACAGCTTCTCGCGCTCTCACCCCAGGCGACACTCAACAGGGGCTATTCAATCGTGCAAAATGACGATCGCACCGTGCTTGCCGACCCTGCTGAAGCCCCTGAAGGCACCGGTCTCACGATTACACTCGCGCGTGGCACGCTCGCGGCGGTCGCAGGGCCCGCGACTTCACCAACAGCCTGACAACACTCCCCCTGAACCATGAGCATTGCGGGGTAGACTGGGAGCCATGTCGAATAGCAGTGCCCCCATCGCCGAGCTCTCGTACGAAGAAGCACGTGACGAGCTCGTGCAAGTGGTGAGCAAACTTGAACAGGGCGCGGCCACGCTCGAAGAGTCGCTCTCGCTGTGGGAGCGCGGTGAGGCGCTCGCCGCACGCTGCGAAGAGTGGCTGCTCGGCGCCCGCAAACGCTTAGAAGCGGCACGCCAGAGCGCCCCGTCAGAAACCGAGGCAGAATAACCGATGGCAAGCAAGAAGCCCAAGATCGTCGCCGAGCTCGGTCGCCCAGAAACCCCGAATGAGACGGCAGCGAGAAAGGCCGAGAACTCTCGCCTGCACCGTCAAAGGCAAACCGTCAACAACCTCGTGTACTCGTTGCTCGCGAGCCTTGGCGTTGTGCTCATTCTCGTACTCATCGTGCCCCGCTGGGGAGGCGACTTCGAAGACCGTTCGGTCGACGTCATCTCACTCGCGCACGATGCAAGCCCGACCGCCGGCATCGAACTCGTCGCACCCGCGATGCCGAGCGACTGGCTTGCCAAGCAGGCCACCATTCGTTCGTCGAAGGCCGACAAGGTCACGCAGTGGTACGTCGGCTACACGACACCAAAGCCAACCGAGCAGTTTGCCGCGGTCGTACAAGCTTTCACGCCAGAGGCCGGCCCTGCAAACGAGACCTGGGTCGCCCAGCTGCTCGAGTCAAAGAGCGCGACCGGCACCGAAGACTTCGCGGGTCACACCTGGACCGTGTACGAGCACGGCGACGACGACGCTGAAGAGACGAACGTGCTCTTTGCGATGAGCACCAACCTCGATAACTCAACTCTCGTGGTGTACGGCACCGACGAGCCCATCGTGATTCGCGAGCTCGCTCAGGCAGCTCTCGACTCGCTCTAACCGACCGACCGCTATTCACATGAGTGATCACCCAGTAAAGGAATACCGTGACTGATACCGAATACCGTATTGAACATGACACCATGGGCGAGGTGCGCGTGCCCAAGAACGCGCTGTACGCAGCACAGACGCAGCGTGCGGTAGAGAACTTCCCGATCTCGGGTCGTGGCCTCGAGCCAGCCCAGATCGTCGCACTCGCTCGCGTGAAGCGCGCGGCAGCGATCGCCAACCTTGAGCTCGGCATCATCTCGAAAGAGATCTCTGACGCGATCGTCGCGGCAGCAGAAGAGATCATCGCTGGCAACCACCACGACATGTTCCCGGTCGACACCTACCAGACCGGCTCGGGCACCTCGTCAAACATGAACATGAACGAGGTTCTCTCGACCCTCGCGACGAAGCACCTTGGCGCACCCGTTCACCCGAACGACCACGTCAACGCTTCGCAGTCGTCGAACGACGTGTTCCCCACCTCGGTGCACATCGCAGTGACCGGCGCGCTCATCGAGCAGCTCAAGCCTTCACTCGAGCACCTCGCCGAGGCCCTCGAGGCCAAGGCAGAGCTGTGGAAGGAGGCCGTGAAGCCCGGCCGCACCCACCTCATGGACGCGACCCCCGTAACCCTCGGCCAGGCCTTCAGCGGCTTCGCCACCCAGATGCGTTACGGCATCGAGCGCATTGACGCGGCACTTCCTCGCGTCGCCGAGGTTCCGCAGGGCGGCACCGCGGTTGGCACCGGCATCAACACCCCCATCGGGTTCCCCGAGAAGGTCATCGCCGAGATCGCCGCTTCGAGCGGCCTGCCCATCACCCAGGCGCGCAATCTCTTCGAGGCGCAGTCAAACCGTGATGGCCTCGTCGAGGCTTCGGGCGCACTGCGCACCATCGCCGTTTCACTCACGAAGCTCACCGATGACATTCGCTGGATGGGCTCGGGCCCAAACACTGGTCTCGGAGAACTCCACATTCCCGACTTGCAGCCCGGCTCGTCGATTATGCCCGGCAAGGTGAACCCCGTTGTTCCCGAGGCCGTCATGATGGTCTGCGCCCGCGTCATCGGTAACGACGCAACCGTCGCATGGGGCGGGGCACGCGGCAACTTCGAGCTCAACGTCATGATTCCTGTCATGGGAACCGCGCTGCTCGAGTCGATTCGCCTGCTCTCGAACGCAACCCGCGTACTCGCCGACAAGACGATCGCTGGCCTCGAGGCAAACATCGAGCGCATGGCGACCCTCGCCGGCATGAGCCCATCGACCGTGACCCCGCTCAACCGCCTCATCGGCTACGAAGCTGGCGCGAAGATCGCAAAGCACGCCGTCGCCGAGGGCGTCACCGTGCGCGAGGCGACCATCGCACTCGGCTACGTCGAGCGCGGCGAACTCAGCGAGGCCGAGCTCGACAAGGCGCTTGACCTGCTCTCGATGACCCACCCGGGCGTCGCGAAGTAACGCACCGTTCAACGAAAGCGCGAGGGGCGCGGATCACGATGATGCGCGCCCCTCGTCTTTTTCTGAGCGATTAAAACATCGGTACGCCGAAAAATGCAGGAGCGCTCCCCTGCTCCTCAATGGGGTTAGGTACTTCGCCCGCTGCTGACCGGCGTCGACCCCGCTGATCAAGCAGAACGCCCAACCGCTTACGGGCGACGATCTGAGGCCACCGGTCGAGCACGTTCACGGCAGGAACCGACTTCACGAGCACCTGCTCAAATACCGAGATATGGTCGAGGCCAGGCAGCCAAACCGAGAGCAACACGTTCGATCGAGAGACCACTGGCATGGCGAGCCGAACACCGTGCGAACGGCGCACGAAACGCATGAGGTCGGGCAGGTGCACAGCACTGCATTCCACCCAAAAGTACACCGCGGTGAGACCAAAATCATTGACCGAAAAGTCGATACGCGACATGTACCAAGGAGCCGACTGCAACACCGCTATTTGCCGCTGCACGTGCGCACGTGAAAGCCCCGTCTCACGCGCAACTTCTGCCGCCGGGCGACGCACGTCGGCCGCAAGGCTCTGAGCGATCTCGATTTGTGAAGGCGTTGGTTGAGTCGAAATGTTTCGCCTGGGTGGCACCAATGAACCAAGCTTGCTCGACTGTTGCTCGGTCAGGTCACCAAGCCGAAAGGCCGAACCCTCAACAGCAACACCGCTCACATAGGTTGTCAGCGCCCGCTCGACCCCCTCAATCGTGACCACATGCTCGTGAATGTATCGGTCCATCTCGAGCATTGACTCGCCAGCGACCATCACCGCGAGGTCGTGTGCGCCCGCGCAGATCGCAATGCTGAACACGTTGGGCAGCTTCGAGAGCTCATGAATAACTGACTCCCTCGTTCCTGTCACACAGCGAATCTCGATAAAACAGCCTTGTCCAAGCAACAACGGGCGGTCTGGCAAGATACCCGAGCTTGTCCACACCACCCCATCTTCAATGAGCTGATCCCAGCGGCGCGAAAGGGTGCTCTCTGACGTTTGCAAGACCGGTGAAAGCTGCGCCCAGCTCGCCCGCGGATAAATCTGTAGCGCACTCACGATCGAACGATCGAGCCAATCAATATCTCTTTTCATGCATCAGCCTCGTTGTTAAAGATACTTTCTTGCAAGCTTACCGTCTGATCACACACATTCCCACTGCCGAGGATAGCCTGCCTGGAGTCACAACAGAAAGGCCTGATCATGACAACCGCACGCATTCCACAGGTTCCGACCAACGAAACGCCTCTTCGCATCGTTGGCGCGACAATTATCGACGGCACTGGAAAAGAGCCTCTGCCCAACGGTGAGGTTGTCATCATCGATGGCAAAATTGACTATGTCGGGCCACGCCGTGACACCACGGTCGAGGGTGCAACAGAGGTCGATCTGACCGGCAAAACGATCATGCCCGGCTTCTTCGACGTTCACGTGCACATGGGCATGGGCATCGAAACCGGCTTTGCCACCATGGCCGCACAATTTGCCGAAGAGCGCCACTACGCGGCAGCAGAGACCATGCGAGATACGCTCATGGCCGGCGTCACGACGATTCGTGACCTCGGCGGGCTCACCCCTGGTTTCCGGAACCTCGTCACGAAGGGCAAGCTCCTCGGACCCCGCGCTCACCTCGCAATCTCGGTCATCTCTCCCACCGGCGGACACGTCGATTTTCACCTCGCCAACGGCAACCAGATGGTTCCGATGGACGAGGGCTTTCGCATCGTCGACACCGATGACGAGATGCGTGTAGCGGTTCGTGAGCTTATTCGCACCGGTGCCGATGTCATCAAAGTGTGCACCACCGGAGGGGTTTCAAGCCCGTCAGACACCCCGCACGATCTCGGCGTACCTGCGCACCAAGTGGGTATCGCCGTCGAAGAAGGCAACCGTCGCCAGGGCCAACCCGTCACCGCGCACGCACAGGGTTCGGCAGGCATTCTCGAAGCGATCCACGGCGGCGTCGCGAGCGTTGAGCACGGCTACGAAATCGATGACGAGGGCATTGCTCTCATGATCGAAAAGGGCACCTATCTCGTACCAACGCTGAGCTCAGCGCTTCGCGTTCCCGACCCAAAACTCGTGCCGCCCTTCCTCTATGCGAAAAAAGTCGTGTGGTCAGACATTGCTCGTAAGCATGTAGCAAAAGCCATTCAGGCAGGCGTCAAGGTCGCCCTCGGAACCGATGCTGGCGTGTGCCCGCACGGAACTAATCTCACCGAGCTCGGCCACATGGTGTCACTCGGCATGGCCCCTATCGATGCCATCACAGCAGGCACCTTGAACGCGGCAAAGCTCATGCATGTCGACGATGCGCTCGGTTCACTCGAGCAAGGCAAGCTTGCCGACCTCGTCATCACCGATGTCGATCCACTCGCCGAGATCGATCGTCTGGCTGAACCGAGCGAGATCAAGGTCGTCATTCAGGGTGGCCGCGTTGTCAAAGACCTCGATGATGCCATGCCTGTTGCCCGCGCTCACTCAGCGCTCGCCTCTTAGCGTTTCTTCACCCCAACCCACATCACAGAAAGACACGACATGTCAGAGCGTCCAAAGGCGGAGGCCCATTCGATTGCCCCAGAGACGAAGGGAGTCGCCGCGATCGTCGGCTTCTTGCTTTTCGTCGAATTGAGCAGTGGCTTCTTACAGGGGTATTACACCCCGCTCTTCTCTAATCTCACCGAGCACTGGGGCATCACCGATGCCTCGATCACCTGGTTCGTTACCGTGCAAACCCTGGCCGCGAGCGTGTGCGTTCCGGTGCTTTCAAAGCTCGGCGATATTTTTGGCCACCGCCGTATGCTGCGCATCGCCGTCATTGCGGTCGCCGTCGGCTCACTCCTCGTCGCGCTGGCTCCTTCATACCCGCTGGCACTCGTTGGTCGTGTGCTCGTCGGTCCTTTGGCGGTTTGGCTACCGCTAGAAATTGCGATCGTGCACAGCCGTCTCACGCAGACCTCAGCTCGACGCGCGATCGGCATGCTCGTCGCGAGCATCACGGTCGGAGCAATTCTCGGCTCGGTCGTGGCGGGAGTAGCCGGCGGACTGTCGAGCATGACGATGATTCTTGCCATTCCCGTCGTTATTCTCATTCTCTGTGTCATCGCCGTGTTTGTCGCCGTTCCTGAATCGACCGAGCGCGCACGCCCGAAGATTGACACGATCGGTTTCATCGGCCTTGCCGTGACGATGCTGCTCATCATGGGTGGCCTGCAGGTGGCAAGCCGTCAGGGCTTTACCCTCACCGCGATCCTGCTCATCGTCGCAGCGCTGGCGATCGGCACCGCCTGGGTGTGGTGGGAGAAACGCGTCGAAGCACCAGCAATCGACATTCGTATCGTGACCCAGCCGCAGCTGTGGCCCGCGTACCTCATCTCGTTTGTGCTCGGCATGATGGTGCTCGGTTCACAGACGATCCTGATGACGTTCATGGGCGCAAAGCCCGAGGTCGCCGGCTATGGTTTCAGCTTCGCGCCGTCACAGCTTGCCATTGTCACGATCGCTTCGGTCGCCCCGGCAACCATTGCATCGTTCCTCATTGCGAGGCTCGCAAAACGTATCGGTTTGCTCGGTGTGCTCACGACGGGCCTCGTACTCGCGATTGGCGGGCACCTCATGCTGATCTTCTTGAACGGCTCGCTCACGCTCATTATGATCGCAATCATGGTCAACGGTTTCGGCAGCGGCTTCCTGCTCGCGGCCCTGCCCGCACTTATCGCAGAAGAATCACCAGCAGACTCGACCGGCATCGCAACGGGCATCTACAACTCGTTGAAAACGCTGGGTGGAGCACTCGCGAGTGCCGCATTCGGCATGATTCTGGCATTCTTCACGCTTGAGGGCGTGGGTGCATCGTCACGAACGGGCTACGTAACGATCTGGGTTGTGAGTCTCGTCGCGGTGATTCTCGCGCTGCTCAGCCTCGCGACGATCCGCAAGAGCCGCCCGGTCACGACCTTCGTCAGCGTGCCCGAAGAGTAAACCGGCACCGAAAAACCACCCGGGTGAGATGCGCATGAGCACTGAGCATCTCACCCGGGTTTTTGTTGTTAGCTGATCAGTGAGGTGCGCACCGCTGCCGCGAGCGAGCGGGCCGAGCGCGGGTGGAAAATACCGGCAACAACATCGCGGTACATGCGAGCAAGCTCGTGGTCAGCGTTGAAGGCGCGAGCGCCGAGGGTGCGGATCGCTGCCTCGACCGCATCCCTCGCCTCATCGGTGACCCGATTTTTCACGGCGGCGATCGCGAGCGACCAGTCGTCGCGCGGCGCTTCGGCGTCGATGTCGCTCGCGATGAGCTCAAGCATGTCGACCGAGGCTCGGTGCTCGAGCACCGCCTCAGAAACCATCTGCGCAACCTGCGGATCATCGAGCTTAATACCGTCGCCCATGGGCTCGTTGACGGCCTCGCGGGCGATCTCCAGCGCGCGGTCACCAATGCCCGCGTACACCGAGGTGGTCAAGATGCCAAAGGTCAACGAGACCGCGCTGATGATGAGGTCTTGCATGTCATACGGCTCGTAGCTCGTGACGACGTCGCCGCCCAGCAGTCGCGCGTTGGTCAGTTTGGTGTTCCAGCTCTGGGTGGCACGCATGCCGAGGGTGTTCCAGGCGTGCGGGTACTCGATGCCCTCGCCACCGTTGTCCTGGCTGCGCGGCTGCCCGCCCTCGAGCGCCTCGCGCCTCATGAAGCCGACCACGATGCGTGCGTCTTCTCCCTCGGTACGGGCATGCATTCCAAGCCGCGTCCACACCGGCGAGAGCGTCGTGAAGATCTTCATTCCGTTGACGAGGTAATCGTCACCGTCGGGGGTCGCCGTGCTGCTCGAGTCGAGAAGCACGGAGTCGTTGCCTGCCTCAGAGATGCCAAAGGCGAAGATCTCGCCGGCGACCATGTCGTCAAAGACCCAGTCAAGACGGGTGTCGCCACGGTCGCTCATGAACTTGGCCACCGCACCCCACAGGAGGTGCATGTTGACGGCGAGCGCCGCGGCAGGCGATGCCCCTGCGAGGCGTCGCTGTGCGAGCGAAAGCTCTGAGAGGCTCAGGCCCCCGCCGCCGCGCTCGGCCGGAACGCCGGCCTTCAGATATCCCGTCGCTTTGAGGGCGAGCAGGTCATCAATGCAGAATTCGTTGCGCTCGTCGTAGCCGCGGGCACGATTTCTGATCTCGGTTAGTAGGTCGTCTGGCAAAAGCTCGTTGATTCCACTCACACACAGCAGTCTACTTCGCGTGCGCCAAGAGGTCACGGGAATTGATGCGCCTCGGTGCAAGATCTTCGTGCAGTGGCAGGTCTCGCGGGAGTCGCCCGTTCAGCGCTCCCGCGAGACCTCTCAGCGCCGCAATGGGCTTCACTGTGGCGCGAGGTGAGACGGAAGCGCTAGAACTCCAGCCGCTCACTCACGAGCGCCGCGATCGCACTTCGCTCTGAGCGTTGCAGGGTAACGTGGCCAAAGAGGCTGTGCCCCTTGAGACGCTCAATGACAACCGAGATGCTGTCGTGGCGGCCCACCATGAGGTTGTCTCGCTGCGCGATATCGTGGGTGAGCACGACCTTCGACTGCTGGCCGATACGCGTCAACATCGTTGTGAGCACGCCGAGTTCGAGCGATTGCGCTTCGTCGACGATCACGAAGGCATCGTGTAGCGAACGGCCTCGAATGTGAGTGAGCGGCAGCACCTCGATGAGGTTTCGCTCGGCAATTTCTTCTCGCACGTTCGGCGAGACGATCGAGCCGAGGGTGTCATACACCGCCTGGCTCCACGGCCCCATCTTGTCGTCGTGATCACCGGGAAGGTAGCCCAGTTCTTGGCCTCCCACCGCATAGATAGGCCTGAACACCAGGATCTTGCGCTGCTCTTGACGCTCGAGCACCGCTTCGAGCCCCGCGGCAAGCGCGAGCGCTGACTTGCCCGTGCCAGCACGACCGCCGAGCGAGACGATACCCTTCGAGTCGTCGAGCAGGAGGTCAATCGCGAGACGTTGCTCAGCGCTTCGACCGGTGACCCCAAAGACCTCCCGGTCGCCCCGCACGAGCGTAAGCGAGCGGTCACCCTGCACGCGCCCGAGCGCCGAGCCACGGGGCGACTGCACGATCACGCCCGTGCCTGCGAGGAGGGCCTCACTCTCCTGCGTTGCGGGCAGCGACCCTTCGCTCCATAGGTCGTTCATCGCTTCTTCTGAGACGCTGAGCTCAGCGACTCCCGTGTACTCACCGCTCGAAGCACGCTTGTGTCGGTACTCTTCGGCATGCAGGCCGAGCGCCGAGGCTTTCACTCTCATCGGCAAGTCTTGCGACACCACCGTGACCTCTTGCCCGTCAGCGGCGAGGGCGAGTGCAACCGCCAGAATCTTCGAGTCGTTGTCCTGGAGTCGCATGCCCTGCGGCAACACCGTCTCGTCTCCGTGCACGAGCTCGATACGCAAGGTTCCCGGAGCATCGCCAATCGCGACCGGAAAGTCGAGCCTGCCATGTTCGGCCCTCAGGTCGTCGAGCGTGCGCAGGGCTCGGCGTGCAAAGAACCCGAGCTCGAGATCCTGGCGCTTTTTCTCGAGTTCGGTAATGACAACGATGGGAAGCACGATTGAGTGCTCAGCAAACTTCGTTAGCGCGGTTGGATCGCTGAGCAAAACCGAGGTGTCGAGCACATAGGTGCGCACCTCAGTGTCGGCTCGGTGGCGAATCGTGTCGGTGATGTTTGCTTGGATATCTGCCGCGGTGTGAACGGTATTCACGACGGTGTCTCCTGCCCCGGGTCTCAAACCCGATATACAAGACGACCAGTGTTTCGAGGGACTCTGGTCGCCTCGATCGAGTACCGTACTCGATGCTCTAACGATAAGCCGCGCTGCCTCGGCGCACGGGAAACATGAGCAATGTCACGGGAAGTTCTTGGGCTGTTCAGCCGCCGTCTACCTGGCTAAGCGCCGAATCGGCGCGAACGCTTCGAGTAGTCGCGCAGGGCACGCAGGAAATCAACCTCACGCAGGTCTGGGTAGAGCGCCTCGACAAAGTAAAACTCAGAGTGCGCCGACTGCCAGATCATGAAGTCGCTGAGGCGTTGCTCGCCTGAGGTGCGAATCATGAGGTCGGGGTCTGGCTGGCCCTTTGTCCAGAGGTTTTCGCCGATCGTTTCAGGGCGAATCACCTCAGCGAGCGATTCGAGCGTGCCGCCCTCGGCCCTGTGGCGTTCAACCACCTGGCGCACAGCCTCGATGATCTCGCTTCGGCCGCCGTAACCAACAGCGAGGTTGATATGCAGGCCGTCGCGGCCGCGACTCGTCTCTTCGGCGAGGTGCAGTGCCGTCTTCAGGTTCTCTGGCAGGCTCTGCGTTGAGCCAACGTGCTGCACTCGCCAGTTTTCGTGCGAGACAAGCTCACCGGCAAGATCGGCGATGATGTCGAAGAGATCGTCGAGCTCCCCACCTTCTCGGTTCGTCAAGTTATCTGCTGAGAGTAAATACAGCGTCACCACTTTGACGCCAAACTCCTCGCACCACCCGAGAAACTCGGGCACTTTCTTGGCACCAGCGCGGTGACCATACGAGGCACGCTCCATGAGCCGTTGCTTGGCCCAGCGCCTGTTCCCGTCAACGATCATTGCGATGTGGCCAGGCACCCGCTCGGGGTCGATCTCACGTCTGAGGCGCTGCTCATAGATGCGGTACAGCAGGCCATTGGCCTCTGCTCGTCGCTTTTCACCTCTCACATGCCTATATTACCCGGCCTTCATCGGTATCGCCCGCACGACCTTCCTCATGCACACCCTACATATATGCCCGAGCAAATCTGTGCACTCACTACACTGTTTCGTATGACGCAGGCTGACGCAGACAAGCACTCATTCACCGTTCCCACGGTCATCAAGCCCCTGCTGCGCGGGTGGCTGCATCTCGGCACGGTGCCCATCGCGCTCGTTGGCGGCATCGTGCTCGTGATTCTTGCAAAAGGGCCCATCGCGAAGTGGGGCGCGGCCGTCTACTTCGCCACGAGTCTGCTGCTCTTCGGTGTCTCGGCGCTCTACCACCGCGTGAACTGGAGCCCTAAGAACTACGCCATGATGCGGCGCTTCGACCACGCCAACATCTTCCTACTTATCGCGGGCACCTACACGCCGCTCGCGCTCGGCACACTGCCGCTCGACAAGGCGAAGGTGCTCCTCATCGCTGTCTGGAGTGGCGCTATCGTCGGCGTACTGTTTCGCATGTTCTGGCTCAATGCCCCGCGGTGGATCTACGTGCCGCTGTACATCGCCCTCGGCTGGGCAGCGGTGTTCTACCTCAAGGACATCGCAGAAGGTAGCTTCGCAGCGATGATTCTCGTGGTGATCGGCGGCCTGCTCTACACGCTCGGCGCGATCGTGTATGCCTTCAAGTGGCCCAACCCTTCGCCAAAGAATTTTGGCTTTCACGAGATCTTTCACTCGTTCACGGTGCTCGCCTTTTTCTGCCACTGGGCAGCGGCACTGCTCTCGGTGCTCTCGCCCGTGTACCTGCGGTAGCGACGGGCTTCGGCAGGAGCCCTACTCGGCTTTCGGTGCTTCTTCCGATCCGCCCTGAGCTTCGTCTACACCTTCGGGGGCAGCCACACCCTGCGCACCGGCTTCTTCGCCAGCAAGCTCGTCGGCGATCTCTGCTCGCACCTCTTCGCGGTATTGCATGCGTCGAATGCGGCGGTACATGTCAACGCCAATGAAAATCACGGCGACTGCAATGGCGAGCGTAAACGCAAAGCCAACGATGCCCGGCGTCACGTCATCAGGGTTGATGTCAGTCACGCTCGACTCGTCAGCAAAGCGAATCGAGAGGGCAGTGAGTTCAGCAAACATGCGAGATACCTTTCAGGGCCTTAGCCTGTTAGAGATGTGACGATTCTTCGATGCCCGCGAAGAGGTCGTCTTCAGGCATCTGCGTTTCAACACGGCTCTCAGCGAGCCGGTAGTCTTCGAATGGCCATGCCTCACGCAGCAGGTCGTTTGGCCAGAAGAAAAATGGGTGGTCGGGCTCAACCTGCGACGCGTGGGCGCGCAGGGCTTCATCGCGGTTTTCGAAAAAGCCACCAACGTTCACGCTCGTGGTGTGTGAGACCGGACGATCTTTCACGCGCTCGACGTAGCCATTGAGCATCTCGACGAGTGCAGACTCGGGCTCTCGCTCGCGCACCACTTCAAGTACGCGTTCGGCCCGATTCAGGTTAAAGATCTCTTCGTAGTAGAGCTTCAGCGGCTGCCAAGCCTCGCCAGCCTCGGGGTACACCGTGGGATCGCCTGCGACCTGCCAAGCCCGATACGAGATCTCGTGGCACCGAATATGGTCGGCGTGGGGGTAGCCGCCGCGCTCGTTGTAGGTCACGATGACGTGCGGCTTGAACTCGCGAATGAGGGCTACCAGCGGCTCTGCCGAGACCTCGATGGGAATATTGCCGAAAGAATTCGGGGGCACGGGGTCTCCCTCGGGAACGTAGCCCGAATCTTCGTACCCCAGCCAGCGGTGTTCAAAACCAATGATGCGGGTCGCGTTGGCCATCTCTTCGCGTCGCTGCCCCGCGAGGTCGAAGCCACTCTTCGGATGTCTCGCCGCAAGCTCGTTGAGTATGTCACCGCGTTCGCCGCCGGTGCAGCTCACAACCATGACCTCTGCGCCCTGATTCAGGTAATGCGCGTAGGTTGCCGCTCCCTTGCTCGACTCGTCGTCAGGGTGAGCGTGCACCGCCATCAATCGCAAGGCCATGAGCCGACGACTCCTCTCATCTTTCTTTTCGCCTGGTCGACTAACCTGGCAACATCAACAGTCTATGTGGTTGTTTGGAAAGGATCCTGTGGTTCACAACGCTCCTCCTCAGGTGTCAGACCGGTACGGCAAGACCCGCAAGAAGCGGCTTGATCTGTGGATCGGCGGTGTTTTTGCCGGCGTGCTCGTTCTCGCCGGAATCGCTTTCCTCGCCTTCGGCGGGCTCCCAACCAGCGATACTTCGATCGAATTTCGCGACATCGCCCACACTCTCGATGATTCAGACACGAAAGCTTCGCTGACCTTCGAGGTCACGGCCCCCGTGCAGCACGAAGTCGTGTGCCAGGTTGAGGCACTCAACCCGAGTTACGCCGTCGTGGGTTCGCAGCTCGTTGAGCTCCCCCGTTCTGACGAGCGCACCCGAATCATGGTGCAAGAAGTACGCACGCACAACCGGCCGACGACGATCACCGTGAAAGACTGCTGGATCCAGCCGAACGACGAGCGCTAGGCTTTCTGGCGGGCGCGGGCTGGTAGCCGGCGCGATCCGCAACAATATAAGCCGCTGCGTGATGCGCGGGAGCGGTCCCGAGGGAGCGGCGAGAGCCACCCACCTCGGGACTCACACCTAACCCTCGTAGGTGTTAACCGCGATGATCTCGACGGGAATGTCTTTTCCGTTGGGCGCGACATACGAGGTCTTCTCGCCGATTTTCAGGCCGAGAATGGCGGCGCCGAGCATGCTGTCGCCGCTGTACACGTCGAGGTCGCCGCTGTACACGTCGAGGTCGCCGGTGCCCTGCTCGAACTCGCGGTTCGCGAGCAAGAAGGTCTCTTCGTCGCCGAAGATGTTGGCGGTGATGACGGTGCCGAGCTCAACGATGCCCTTGCTCTGAGGGGCCTCGCGAACCTCAACATTCTTGAGCTTCTCTTCGAGGTCGCGAATGCGCGCTTCCATCATGCCCTGCTCATCTTTCGCAGCGTGGTAGCCGCCGTTCTCTTTCAGGTCGCCCTCTTCGCGTGCCTCTTCAATGCGCTTCGCAATTTCTTTGCGCCCGTTCGTCTTGAGGTTTTCGAGCTCAGCAGAAAGTCGGTTGTATGACTCTTGGGTGAGCCAGTTTGCGCTGGGTGTCGACGACATCGTGTTCCTTTCGGACGTGAAGCAGCGCATTCGCGCTGCAATGTATACACCCTATCGAGATTATCAGGTGCGCTTCATAACGATCTTGATGCTAGTAACGGTCTTCGAGGCGCACCTCGTAACCGTCGGCGCTGAGCGCCGCAACGACGGCCTCACCGTGTTCACGGCCGCGCGTTTCGATGTGCAGTTCAAGCTCGACATCGCTAATGGGCAGCCCCGTCCCGTGCCGCGTGTGTAGCACCTCGATAACGTTGGCGTCGTTTGCGGCAACGATCTGCGCGGTGCGTACGAGCTCGCCCGGGCGGTCTGGCAAGAGAATACGAAGCTTCTGGTACCGCGAGGCTGCGGCGAGGCCGTGCCCGATGACGCGCTGCAGCAGGATCGGGTCAATGTTGCCGCCAGAGAGCACCACCGCGGTCTGACCAACTGCCTTCACCTTGCCCGCGAGAATTGCGGCAACGGCTGCGGCACCGGCCGGCTCAACGACCATCTTCGCCCGCTCAAGCAGAATGAGAATGGCTCGCGCAATGTCGTCGTCTGACACCGTCACGATCTCGTCGACGTACTGCGCCACGACACCGTAGTTCAGCATGCCGGCCCGCGCGACGGCAATGCCATCGGCGATCGTGGGCGTTGCCTTGATCGTGACTGGCTCACCTGCGCTGAGTGCCGGGAGGAATGCGGCGGTCGTCTCGGCCTGCACACCGATCACGCGCATCGTCTTGCCCTCGCGGGCCGCCCACTGCTTCGCGGCCGCGGCAACGCCAGAAATGAGCCCGCCGCCTCCGATCGGCACGATGAGCGTTTCGATGTCGGGCTCGACCTCGAGCACTTCGAGGGCAATCGTTCCCTGGCCCGTAATGATGTCTTTGTCGTCGAAGGGAGGAATAAAGAGCGCGCCAGTCGTCTCTGAGAATTCCTTCGCCGCTTTCAGCGCCGCCTCAACATCGGTGCCCTGCAGTACGACCTCAGCCCCGTAGCTTCTCGTGGCCTGCAGCTTCGGCAGAGCCACACCCAGCGGAGTGAAGATCGTCGCTTTAATGCCGAGCTCTCGTGCAGCGAAGGCGACGCCCTGCGCGTGGTTACCGGCAGAAGCGGCGACCACGCCGCGTGCTCGCTCCTCTGCCGAAAGCTGCGAGAGCTTGTTGTAGGCGCCACGAATCTTGTAGGCCCCGGTTCGCTGAAGGTTCTCACACTTCATGAAGACGCGCGGCACCTCGAGCACCTCGGCGAGGTACCGCGACGATTCGAGCGGCGTCGGCTGGGTTACCTGGTGTACTACTTCAAGAGCTTCTTCGAACTCTGCAAGTGTGGGGCTCCACACGGTCATTCTTGTTCCTTCGGTTCGGCCGTAGGCTCAGGTTTCGGCCTGGGCTTCTTTTGCAACTGCTTCATGACCTTGTTGCGCAGCTTCGTCTGCACCTTGAGGTCTTGTTTCGCGGCGTGCTCTGCGTGAAAGAGCGCCACGGGGTCTGGGTCGCCTCGCCACTTGCCCTCGACGAGCGTGTTCACCATGGCGTTCAGCGCGGCGATAATCGGCACCGCGAAGAGCGCGCCTGGAATACCGGCGACGAGGGCGCCCGTCGTCACACCGACCACGACTCCGAGCGGGTGCACACGCACCGCATTGCCCATCACGAGAGGCTGTAGCACGTGACCCTCGATCTGGTTGACCAGGACGACGATGAGCAGCATGATGAGCGCGATACCAGGGCCCGCATACACGAGCGCGACAAAGGTCGCGAGCATACCCGTAAGGATTGCGCCGAGGAAGGGGATGAACGAGGCGAGGAACACGAGAATCGAGAGCGGCACGACCAGAGGCAGGCCGAGAATCGCGGCGCCGATGCCGATGCCGAGCGCGTCGACAAAGGCCACAAAGATCTGCACGCGCACGTACTGGCCCGTCGATTCCCAGCCGGCCTTACCCGCGGCGTGTGCGCCAGCATGCGCGCGTGCCGGCAGGAAGCCGAGCACCCACATCCAGATGCGTTCGCCGTCGATAAGCAAAAAGAGCGTGGCGAAGAGGCACAGGAGCATACCCATGAGGAACTGCCCGACGCTCGTACCGATTTCAAGCGCCCCCGTCCACAACACCATATTGTCGACGCTCAGCAGCTTCATGCCCTGATCGAAAAGGTCACGCAGGCTGTCTGACGAGAAACTGATGCCGAAGGCACCGTTCTCAAGCCATGACGAGAGCTGGTTCACCGCCTTAATGGTCGCGTACTTGAGCCCACCGAACCCACTCTGGAAGCGGGTGAACACGAGATAGGCAAGAAATGAGACTGAGAAGAGCAGGGTGAGGAGGGCTGCGAGCACTCCGACGCCTTTGGGCAGCCCGATCTTCATCACCCAGTTGACCATTGGCCGCAGCAGGGCGGCAAGCAGAACGGAGACGAGCAAGGGGATCACGACGATGCGCACCTGAACGATGAGCCAGAGGAGCGCACCTACCGCGAGACCGATGATAATGAGACGCCACGCCCAGGAAGCGGCGATACGCATGCCGAGCGGAACATACTCAGATGCGTCATCGCGTTCGGGTTGCGGAGTCGATACATTCACGATTTCAGTCTAGCGATGGGGTTCTGCAAGAGAGGCATGGCCCACCCACCTGAAAGCAAATTCTCGGGCTTTCCCGAAACATTCACCGCAGCTTGCCGAGCACATCGCGCACGATGCGTTCTTTCGCTTCGGTGAAGGGCGGCATGATCGTGGGGCCCAGGGTGTCTGGTTTGAGCGGTTTTGAGAGCACCGGCTTCGCGTGACTCATGAGGTCGAACGAACGTTTGCCGTGGTACGCCCCCATGCCGCTCTCGCCGACACCGCCGAAGGGCAGTTCGGGAACGGTCAAGTGCAGCACTGGCGCGCCGAAGGTGAGCGCTCCCGATGAGGTCTCTGCCTCCCACCGGTGGCGCGTCTCGGGGTCGGTGCTGAACACGTAGGCGCTGAGGGGTGAGTCGCCCTCGTTCACCAGGTCAATGGCATCGCTGAGGTCGCTCACCTCGATGAGCGGCAGAATCGGGCCGAAAATCTCTTCGCGCATGACCGGGGCATCGCGCGAAACATCGGCAAGAACGGTGGGCGCAATGAAACGATCGCTCAGTCGATACGAGCCGCCCGTCACAACCCTGCCATCGCCGAGAAAGTCGATGAGCCGTTCGCAATGCCGTTCGCTCACGATTCTCCCGAAATCAGGATTATCGTGGATCGCGGTGCCGTACATTCGTTCAACCGCTCGGGCGAGGTGCGGCTCGAGCGCGGCCAAGGTTTCTCGCGACCCGAGTACGTAGTCGGGAGCCACGCAGGTCTGGCCCGCGTTCATAAACTTTGCCCAGACGATTCGTTTTGCGGCAGCGGCCAACGGCACGCTTTCATCGATGTAGAGGGGTGATTTGCCGCCCAGTTCGAGCGTTGTTGGCGTGAGGTGCTCGGCCGCAGCGCGCGCAATGATGCGCCCTACCCTGCCGTTACCCGTGTAAAAGATGTGGTTGAAACGGTGCTCGAGCAGCTCGGTCGTCTCTTCGACCCCGCCCTCGATGACCCGCACGGCCCGCACGTCAAGGTACGTGACGAGCCGCTCAGCAATCACCTTTGAGGTGTTCGGTGCAAGCTCACTCGGCTTCACGACCACGCAGTTCCCCGCGGCGATCGCTCCGATGACGGGCGAGAGGGCCAGCATGAGCGGGTAATTCCACGGTGCAATCACGAGAACCGTGCCGAGAGGCTCTGGGGTGATCCACGCGGTCGCTGGCATGACCACCGCTGGCACGGAGACTCGGCTCGGCGCCGCCCACGAGCGCAGGTGCTTGAGCGCATACGCAATCTCGGTGCGCAAGAACCCGATTTCGGCGACCTGTGATTCGACCGGCGACTTCCCGAGATCGTCGAAGAGTGCCTGCTCGATCTCGGCCTCGCACTCAACGAGCATTCGATCTAACGCACGAAGCTGCCCCTCGCGCCACGACAGCGGCCGTGTCACTCCGTCACGAAACGTGTTTCGCAGGGCGTTAACGTGTACTTGGATCGGGCGCTGATCGTTCATGGCCCAAGCCTACGTGAGAACCCTTGGGTTCGTCAGTGAAGCGCTGGAACGATGAGGTAGATGCCCACGACGACGCACAGCACCGAGGCAATGAAGCAGATGTTTGCGGCAACGGTCGCCCACTTGGGGCGGCCGATCTCGACCACGTCATCGTCTTCATCATCACGGGCCGGGCCGTCTGGTTCGAACGTACCGTCTTCACGAACGACCTTGGGCCCGGGCATGGCGAGAAAGCGAATACCCAACGAGTAGAGAGCAACGACTCCAGAAGAAGCAAGAATCGCCGCGAGAAACACCTGGATAAAGGCGAGCCAGTCGATCATTTGTTTGTACCGTTCTGCTTACGTTCTTTTTTCTCGCGCTTCGCAGCTTCTTTCGCGGCCTTCTGCGCAGCCTTCAGAGCGCGCTTGCGCTCCTTGTCTTCAGTCGCTGCCGACATTGCGATGTTCGTGAGCGGGGGCAGCGTGCCGGTCTCGGTCTTCACGCGGCGAACCTTCGCCTGCTTGATACGAATAGCGTGGCCCGACTCGGCAACGTCTGGAACGGGAACGGCGTTGCCAGCGTGCACCTTGTTACGGCTCGAGCGCCAGAAGATGAAGAGGATTACGCCGAGTCCAATCACCGCGTCGATAATCAGACCGACGGTGCCGAGGTGGGCGATCAGCGCCGCGATGGCACCAATGGCGGCCGAAGCGGGAAGCGTCATCAGCCAACCGAGGCCAATGCGGCCCGCGGTGCGCCAGCGCACCGTTGATCCGCGGCGGCCGAGGCCCGAGCCGATCACCGAGCCTGAGGCGACCTGCGTGGTCGACAGGGCGAAACCGAGGTGGGTCGAGGCAAGAATGGTAGCTGCCGTCGAGGTCTCAGCAGCAAAGCCCTGAGCTGGCTTGACCTCGGTCAGACCCGAACCGAGCGTACGAATGATGCGCCAGCCACCCGAGTACGTGCCGATGGCAATAGCCAGGGCACAGGCGACGATAACCCAGAGGTGAGGGCCCGTTCCTGCCTCCTGGTGCCCCGACGCAATGAGCGTGAGGGTAATGATGCCCATCGTCTTCTGCGCGTCGTTCGTACCGTGTGCGAGTGCGATGAGCGATGACGAGGCGATCTGAGCGTAGCGAAAGTGGCCTCGCCCGTCGGGCTTACCGTCGTGACGCCGAGTGATGGCATACGCGACCTTCGTTGCGGTGAAGGCAACGAGCCCGGCGGTGAGCGGCGCCGCAACGGCGGGAATGAGCACCTTTGAGAGCACGCCTCCACCGTTAATCGCGGTGACGCCGGCGCCAACAACCGCGGCGCCAATGAGGCCGCCGAAGAGGGCGTGTGAAGAGCTGGAGGGCAAGCCGTACAGCCAGGTCACGAGGTTCCAAACGATCGCACCCAAGAGGCCTGCGAAAATGAGCTCGGGAGTGATGAGCACTCCCCCGTCGCCCTCGTTGATGATGCCACCCGAAATCGTTTTCGCGACCTCGGTAGAGAGGAACGCGCCAACAAGGTTGAGCACCGCGGCTAACAGCACCGCCGTTTTGGGTTTCAGCGCACCGGTCGCGATGGGGGTAGCCATCGCATTCGCGGTATCGTGGAATCCGTTCGTGAAGTCAAAAAACAGGGCTAGCGCAATAACTAGCAGCACAATGAGTGTGAAATCCAACGGTATCTTTCGTGTGGCAAGTAACCTAGCGATCGGAACTCTTGAATGAATGGCGAGTGAACACCAGGCATACCAAAAGGAACCTCAGCACATATTCCCACCTCACCAAGCGGTCGGTCAAGCTGGAACCACGTCCCGAAGGTGAACAGTAGGTAAACGAAAAAACCAAGGCCACAACCAAGGAGCAAATCATGAGCGAAGTCAACGATTTTCTGCCCGAACAGGGTGCCATCACGATGTTCTCAACCGACTGGTGCGGCTACTGCAGGCGCCTCAAAACGATGCTCGACCACGAGGGCATAGGCTACACCGAGGTGAACATCGAGCACACCCCCGGCACACCCGAACTCGTCGAAACCCTCAACGGGGGCAATCAGACGGTACCCACCGTCATTTTTGCCGACGGAACCGCAGCGACGAACCCGTCGCTCGCAGAGGTGAGGGCACGCATCTAGCGAACCCCACCTCGCCGAGTCGCTAACCGAACGTGACGCGAACCTCGTCGTAGCGCTCGTCGGGAACCGTCTTCGTTCTGCCAGAGACCTCGACGAGGGGTGTGAGCACGATGCGGTCACCCTTGAGCGCCGTCACGACGCCCCACTGACCGTTCTCAGCGGCGTCAGCAGCAGCGATACCGGTGCGCGTCGCGAGTACGCGATCAAAGGCGCTCGGCGATCCGCCTCGTTGTACGTGGCCAAGCACCGTGGCACGCGTCTCAATGCCGGTGCACTGCTCGATGAGCGGCGCAAGCACCTCGCCGACCCCACCGAGGCGTTCCCTGCCAACTGCGTCAGCACCCTGCTGCGTCACGGTGTCGTGACCTTCGAGCGTAAAGCCCTCGGCCACGACCATGAGCGGTGCCCGGCCACGGTCATGCACGTGCTGCACCCAGGAGCACACCTGCTCGAGCGTTTCAGGTCGCTCAGGAATGAGCATGAGGTGCGCGCCGCCGGCGATGCCAGAGTGCAGCGCGATCCACCCCGCATTTCGACCCATCACCTCAAGAACCATGCACCGCTTATGCGACTCGCCCGTCGTGCGAAGCCGGTCTATCGCCTCGGTCGCGATGCCAACAGCGGTATCAAAGCCAAATGTCGCGTCGGTACCCTCGAGATCGTTATCGATCGTCTTGGGCAGACCGATGACGGGAATGCCGTTGCGGTGCAACATGCCAGAAACCGTTTGCGTACCCTCGCCGCCGATGAGCATGAGCGCGTCGACACCTGAGCGGCTCATGAGGGAGCGAATGCGGTCGTAGTCTTCGGGCTCGCCCTCCCACGAGGTGAAGGGGTTCGCGCGACTCGTGCCGATGATGACACCGCCGAGGGGCGAGATACCCCTCACCGCGCTGCGGTCGAGCACGACCTCGTCGCCGTCGAGAAAGCCGCGCCATCCGTCGCGAAACCCGACCATTTCATGGCCGTGCCAATCGACGCCGCGCAAGACCGCGCCCCGAATAGCCGCGTTCATTCCCGGGCTATCGCCACCTGAGCAGAGAAGACCAATTCGCATACAACGAGCTTAGCCCCACGCCAGCGTTACCTGGCGGCGATCGCTTGCTCGAGCACGCTCATGAGTGTGAGCATCTGCACCGAATCGTCGTCTTCGCTCTTGGCCTCGGCCCCATCGAGCGCACGCGCTGCGAGGCCCGCCTTGCTATCAATAAGCTCGGCAATGCGGGCATCGATCGTTTGCGCCGCGACGATGCGCCACGCGGTCACGGGCTCCTCCTGGCCGATGCGGTGCACGCGGTCGATCGCCTGCGTCTGCTCTGCGTCGGTCCAGCTAAGTTCTGCGAGCACCACGTTCGACGCCGCCTGCAGGTTGACCCCGACGCCGGCCGCGGTGAGCGAACACACGATAATTTGCACCTCAGGGTCGTTATTGAAGCGGTCAATTGCTTCCTGGCGCGCCTGAGCGGTCTGGTCACCACGAATGGTTGTCGTGCCGATGCCGCGCTCGGCGAAGTCGTGCAGAGCTCGATCCATGACGTCGATGTGCTTCGCGAAGAAGACAACCTTGCCGACAGAGCGTGCGAGCTGCGCCGCATAATCGGCAGCGAGCCCGGCCTTTGCCTGGCCAATCTCGCGCACCATCGTAAACACGTTGAGCCCGGTCTGCGCGTTCGAGTCTTCAAGCTCCTGCGCACAGATCATGCGAATGATCGAGGCATCACTGAGCTCTGCCCCGAGTCGGCCCGACTTCGTACGGTCGTAGTTTGCGAGCAGGCGGTCACGCAGCTGCGCCTCTGCCGCGAGAATGCCCTTACCCTCTTCTTCATCGAGCTCGACTGGCATGTCGACGATGCGCTTGGCGGGAAGGTCGGTCGCGACGTCGATCTTGCGGCGACGCACGATGCCCATCTCAATGACCTGTTCGCGCGCATTCGGGTAAAACGCCGAGTCAGCCGGCGTATAGCCGAGGTGCTCGAGGCGGGCCATAAGCTCGGGGCCCGGCTTTTCGGCGTCGGTCCACCCCAGGAATCGCCAAATGGCCCTGAAATCGTCGACGTCGTTGATGAGCGGGGTGCCCGTGAGCGCGACGAGCAGCGGGTTATTGCCAGGCGTGCGTTCTTTGATGCGCTGGGCGATCGAGAGCACGTTGCGTGAGCGCTGCGACTGCGTGTTCTTGATCATGTGCGCCTCATCGACGACCATGCCCTTAAACCCAAAGTCCTGAATCCAGCTGAGGTGGCGATCGAGAATCTCGTAGTTCACGATGAACACGTCAGCGAAGGCGTCGACCTCTTTGCCGTCACCGTGAATCACGGTAGCGCGTCGGTTCGGGGTCCACCGCTCAACCTCGCGTGCCCAGTTCATCTTGACGACGTTTGGCACCACGACGAGCAGCGGGTAAGCGTCAGCGACCGAGGCCGCAATGGCCGACTGCGCGGTCTTACCGAGGCCCGGCTCGTCAGCGAGCAAGAAGCTTCGATGGCCCTCACGCACCGACTCAACAAAGCGTGACTGGTGCATCATGAGTTCAAGGCCACGGGGCGAAATATGATCGACCACGGGCGCCTCTGGCAACTGCATGCAGGCGTACCCGCCGCCGCCCTGCTCGAAGCTCTTGAGCAGCGGCCCCAGCAGCTCCCAGTTCGCGAGCCGAACGGCAGGCGTGGGCTGCGCTTTGGGCTCGAGATCAGGAGCAAGGAACGGGCTCGCGAGCAAGCGCTGCTCGATGCCCTGTGGCCGCACCTGCCGTTCGACGAGTTCTTCTGGCACGAGCCGCTTCTTCGGCTCAACCTTGAGGTCTTCTTCGGGCACCGGTGAGCCAGCCTGCACGAGCATCTTACGCTTGAGCGCACGCGTCGCGTCAGAGACGGGAGCGTCTGGCTCGAGCAGTGTGATGAGACTCGTGTCGCGCGCCGCCGACTTCGCGAGAATACCGGCAACTCCATCGAGCCGCTTGAGCGTCTCAGCGCGCTCGGCGTCGCTCACGGTCTCGTCGCTGCGCACCCGACTGAGCTCTTCGCGCATGAGCAGCGCGATGACATGAAACTTCGTACGAATTTGTGCGTTTGCTTTGCCACGTTGAGCGCCGGCCTCGACCTCGCGCACGGCACGGGCAAGCAACGGAATAATGCCCTCGTTGTGGGTGTGCTTGCGCTTCGTTGCCTTCGCGTTCGACGAGTTCTTCGTCTGCTGGTTCGTCTGGCGCCCGCCCTGACGCGACCTCGAGCGTGCGCCCTGGTCGGTCTTCACGGAATGCTCCTCTTTCGGGGCCTTCGAAGCCCCTTCCCCGGTACCCGCGGCAGCCGCGAGTTCACGTGCGAGCGAATCAACTCGTTCTTCGACTGAGGGTTCGACCGCTTCGGGTTTGTCAGACATACGTCTCCTGATGCTGTGGTGCGAGCGTGCGTGACACAAAACTTTGTCACGAAAGAAAGAATGAGCGCCCTGGCCTGACTCGTTCGTCGAACGGCGACCAGGAGGGTCGCATTCAGCTTACAGGATACGTCACCAACTTGGGCGAGTGATCAGGAGCGTTTAGTCTTCGTGTTCAAGCTCGAACTGTACGAGGTCGCGCACCCGAGCAACGTCGTTGTTCATCGTTTCGATGAGCGCTTCGAGGCCTGTGAACGCGACCATGTCACGAATGCGGTGCGTGAAGTCGATGGTGATCTCTTCACCGTAAATATCGCCCTCGAAGTCGAGCAGGTAGGCCTCGACCCGCGACTGCCCTTCGGGGGTAAACGTCGGGTTATTGCCAACCGAGATTGCAGCGATCACGGGCTCACCCTGAACCATCGCGATGCCGCCATACACGCCGTCGGCGGGCACATAGCCGTCGACCTGCGTAGCCCCGTCAAAGGGCCCGAGGTTCGCGGTCGGAAAACCGAGCTCACGCCCGCGTGCATCTCCGTGAACGACGAGGCCACGAACCTGGTGCGGTGCACCAAGCAGTCTGGCCGCAAGCTCGACGTCGCCCTCGTCGAGCGCCTGACGAATGCGGCTCGATGAGATACGGCCAAACTCGGCGTCGGCAACCTCGTCAATAACCTCGACGCTGAAGCCAAGCTCTTTTCCAAGCTCGGCAAGCACCTCGGGCGTGCCGGCAGCCTTTGAGCCGAAGCGAAAGTCATCGCCAACGATCACGTGAGTGACGTGATTTGCCCCGACGAGCTCCTGCTTCACAAAGGCCTCAGGGCTCAACGTCGCAAAGGGCTCGTCGAAATCGACCATGATCACCCGGTCGATACCAACGTCAAGCAGCGTCTGGGCCCGCTGTTCGGGGCTCATGAGCGGCTTCGGGCACTTGGCCGGGTTGAGGTAGCTCAGGGGGTTTTGCGTGAACGTAAACACGACCGCCTCGGCATCGCGCGCTGCCGCCTCTTCAATGAGCCGAGCAAGTATGTGCTGGTGGCCTCGGTGCACACCTTCGAACTTGCCTATTGCAATGACGCTCGAACGGGTCATGAACCACTCTTTCTTGTGCGGGCGAGCCAAATGAGGCCGAGCACCGGCAGCACCAGGGGAATGTAGCCGTAGCCCGAGCCGAAGCCAGACCAGACCGAGGGGTGAGCGAAGAGGCTCGGGGCCGTCACGCTCAAAACGCCCACAACAACGACACCGATGAGCTCGAAGCTCAGCGCGACCCAGGCGACCTTGCGCCACACGCCGCGGCGTTTGATGAGCGCGATCGATGCCACGATGTACACCACGCCGGCAACGGCCGAGAGCACGTACGCGAGCGGAGCCTCGTCGAACTTCGTCAGGATTTGGTAGACCGATCTGAACGTCGCGGCAACCGCCAGCACCAGGTACACGGCAATGAGCACCTTGGCCAGCCCGGTCAACCGTTCGGCGTCAGAACCCTCGCCCTTCTCGTGTGAGTGCGGCTCGTTCTGTTGCGAAAGGATTTCAGATGACACGCCCCAAGTGTAACGCTTCTGTGCGCTTAGAAGCCTGACGGTGTTCCAAACCACAGTACGAGCATGCGCCATGTCATCACGAGCACGGCAAGTTGCATGACCGCAAGCACGAGGTTGGCCCACTTCGTCTTGTCGACAAGAGCCCAAATGCCGGTGCCGATGGGAAGTGCAACGGCAACGATCATATACATCCAGATCTCGAGCATGTCGCCCTCGGCCGGGTTGCCGGTGAGTGGCGCAACGATCATGATGATCACCTGCACGACGAGCAGCACCGCGGTCGCGACGACCGGCAAAATCGAGAAGTCGTTCGGCCCCCGCTTCGTGGCGAACACCCCGAAGGAAAGCACCGCGCCAACGAACGACACGATCATCGCTATTACGGCATACCAGTGGATCATTGCTGGCCTTTCTCATTCGTTGACGGCGCTGGAAAGTTGGTCACCGCTTTGATTCTGCCCTTGACCACCGACACGAGGCCGACGAGCCACTCTTCCGGCCCTATCGCAGCCGCGAGCGCAACATCGTCGCGATCTGCATCGGGCCGCTTGCCATTCGACAGGTCGATCGCACGCTGCTCATCAAGCTCGATAACGTCAAAGAGCGCTCTCGCGACCACGGTCGGCGTGACCGTGCTCTCTGCCCCGTGCCCGTCAGCGAGGTCCTTGGTCGTAACAGCGTCAACCGTGACGGGGGTGCGCCGTGACGCCCGTGCTTCGTCGCCGAGCAGAGGCGCTTCGAGTTCACGGTGGTCGGCCAGGCGAAACGGCCCGACAGCGGTACGACGTAGTGCCGTCAGGTGCCCGCCAACCCCGAGCACTGAGCCCAGGTCGCGTGCGAGCGCCCGAATGTAGGTTCCTGACGAGCAGTGCACCGTGACATCAAGATCGAGCACAGGCTGGCCGGCTGATCCTTCTGCCTGGCGCAGCTCGTGAACAACGAACGCGAAGATCGTGACGGGGCGGCCTTTGAGCTCGACCTCTTCGCCAGAGCGCACCCGGTCGTACGAACGCTTTCCGTCAACCCGAATGGCGCTTACTTTGCTCGGAACCTGCGTAATATCACCACGCAACAACTCGAGTGCGGCTTCGATCCGCTCGGTGGTGAGGGCCTCGACGGCCCCTTCTGGCGCGGTCTCAGTCACCTCGCTCATGCGGTCGTCGCTCAGCGTCGCCTCGCCCAAGCGAATCGTCGCCGTATACGTCTTATCGAGCCCGACCATGTGGGTGAGCAGCCTCGTTGATGGCCCCGCCCCGAGCGTGAGCAGGCCTGTGGCCATGGGGTCGAGTGTGCCCGCGTGCCCGACCTTGCGGGTACCGAGCACCCTTCGCGCTTTGGCGACGGCGTCATGACTCGTCCACTCCTCATCTTTATCGACGAAGAGAATTCCGTTGACCATCGCGGCTCCATTCACACTCGTTTGTACCGGTGTCGATGGTATCGCACGCAGCGCCTGACAGGCCAAGACGGCGCCCACACAGTAGGGTAGTTGCGTGCTTTCTGATGACGATCTTTCGCAGCGCCTGAACGCGTGGTTTCGCGCTGAAGCGAGGCCCCTGCCCTGGCGTCACCCTGAGGTGACCGCGTGGGGTGTGCTCGTTTCAGAATTCATGTCGCAGCAAACACAGGTCGAACGCGTCGCTCCGCGATGGCAAATGTGGATCGAGCGCTGGCCATCTGCCGCCGAGCTCGCGGCCGAGGCGCCGGGCGAGGCTGTCAAAGCGTGGGATCGCCTCGGCTACCCGAGGCGAGCACTCTGGCTCCACCGCACGGCCGAGATCATTGCAACCGAGCACGACAACGTGGTGCCGAGCGACGTCGAAGCCCTCCTCGCGCTTCCTGGCGTCGGCACGTACACCGCCAGAGCCGTGGCAGCCTTCGCCTACGGCGAGCGTCACCCGGTCGTCGACACGAACACGCGCAGGGTGCTCGCAAGAGTGCGGCACGGCATCGCGCAGGCAGGCATGCCCGCCGACCGCGATCTCGCCGACCTCGAAGAGATTTTGCCCCATGACCGTGCCGAGGCGGCCACCTTCAACGCGGCCATCATGGAGCTCGGTGCCGTGATTTGCACAGCACGCGCGCCACGCTGCGAGGTCTGCCCCATTGCCGATTCGTGCCGCTGGGCTGCAGCCGGCTACCCAGACAACGCGCCAGAGAAGCGCCCGAAGCAGGCTCGCTTTGACGGCAGCGACCGGCAGGTGCGTGGTCGCATCATGGCGCTCATGCGAAAGGCCTCGGCCGGGGTCTTCCCAGCCGAGGCCCTCGAAGCGGCCCGTTCGGGGCCGCTCAGCGACGACGAGCAGCCAACGCGCGCCCTTGAATCGCTCGTGAGCGATGGGCTCATCGTGCGTTATGGCGCAGAACTGCAGCTGCCGTAAGTCGTCTTTTAGTCGTTCTCGGTCTCGTCGCTCTTGTACGCGTGCTCATCGCCCGCGTATGAAGCGTTCTTTGCGAGCTCTGCCGACTCTGCGTCGCGGCGCTTGGCCTCGTCGAGCAGGGTCGTCATCTGCTGCGCGTTTTCGGGCAGCTCGTCGGCGATGAATTCGAGCGTGGGCGTCAGACGAATGCCGAGCTCGCGGCCGACCTCGCTGCGCAGCATGCCGGTCGCCGCTTTGAGGGCCGCAGCCGAGTCTGCACGCTCTTCATCGGTGCCGTACACGGTGTAGAACACGCTCGCGTGCTGCAGATCACCGGTCACCCGCACGTCAGTGATGGTGACGAAGCCAAGCCTCGGGTCACGAAGACCCTTTTGCAGGCGAAGCGACAGAATCTGCTGAATACGCTCAGCAACTTTCCCTACGCGTGGGCTAGTCATTGCTGTTCTCCTATCTGAGATAGAAAAAGAGGGGGCGGGGCGGTGTGCCCCGCCCCCTCTCAATCGTGATTAATCGCGGGGCTTCTCAACCATCTCTGTGGTTTCGATTTCGTCACCCTCTTGAATGTCGTTGAAGGTGCCGAGGCCGATACCACATTCGTAGTCGGTCTTCACCTCAGTAACGTCATCCTTGAAGCGACGCAGTGACTCGATCGCGAGACCGTCGGCGAGAACAACGCCGTTGCGAATCACGCGAGCCTTGGCATTTCGAGTGATGGTGCCGCTGCGCACGATAACGCCGGCAATGTTGCCGAACTTCGATGAGCGGAACACTTCGCGAATCTCGGCAACGCCCGACTGCACCTCTTCGTATTCTGGCTTCAGCATGCCCTTCAGCGAGTTCTCGATGTCTTCGAGAGCGCTGTAGATCACGTTGTAGAAACGAATGTCGATGCCCTCGCGTGCTGCACGCTCGCGAGCCTTGACGTCGGGGCGCACGTTGAAGCCGATGACAATGGCGTTGTCAATCGTTGCAAGGTCGATGTCGCTGGCGGTAATCGCACCAACACCGCGGTGCAGAATACGCAGCTGAACCGAGTCGTCGACCTCGATCTTCATGAGCGACTCTTCCAGTGCCTCAACAGCACCCGAAACGTCACCCTTGATGATGAGGTTGAGTGCCTCAACCTTGCCATCTTCAAGTGCCTTCGTGAAGTCTTCAAGGCTGATGCGCTTGCGTGCCTTCGCGAGCTGTGCGTTACGCTCTGCAGCCTCACGCTTCTCAGCGATCTGGCGTGCGGTGCGGTCTTCGCTCGTCACGATGAACGAGTCGCCAGCGCGTGGCACGGTCGACAGGCCCTGAACGAGCACGGGGCGTGAAGGCCCTGCCTCGAGCACGGCGTCACCGTTCTCGTCGCTCATGGCGCGAACACGGCCGTAGGCCATGCCTGCGACAATCGCGTCACCAACGCGCAACGTACCCGACTCGATGAGCACGGTTGCAACAGCACCGCGGCCCTTGTCGAGCTTCGCCTCAATCGCGACGCCACGAGCCTCTTTATCGGGGTTCGCGCGCAGGTCGAGACCAGCGTCGGCGGTGAGCAGCACTGCGTCGAGCAGTTCATTGATGCCCATGCCCTGCTTCGCCGAAACGTCGACGAACATAACGTCGCCACCGTACTCTTCAGCAACGAGGTTGAACTCGGTGAGCTGCTGACGCACCTTGGCTGGGTTAGCACCGTCTTTATCGACCTTGTTCACTGCGACAACGATCGGCACGCCGGCCGACTGTGCGTGGTTCAACGCCTCAATCGTCTGCGGCATGATGCCGTCATCGGCCGCAACCACGAGGATCGCGATGTCAGTGACCTGAGCACCACGAGCACGCATGGCGGTGAACGCCTCGTGACCCGGGGTATCAATGAAGGTGATCGCACGGTCGTTGCCGTCGTGCGTGGTGTGCACCTGGTACGCACCGATGTGCTGGGTGATGCCACCGGCCTCGCCGCCACCAACGTCTGCCTTGCGAATCGCATCGAGCAGGCTCGTCTTACCGTGGTCAACGTGACCCATCACGGTCACGACCGGTGGGCGTGCCGCGAGAACATCGTCGCTCTCTTCTTCAAGCTCAGCCTCGATATCGATGTCGAAGCCCTCGAGCAGCTCGCGGTCTTCGTCTTCTGGCGAAACGACCTGAATCTTGTAGCCGAGCTCGTCTCCGAGAATCTCGAAGGTCGACTCGTCAAGCGACTCGGTTGCCGTTGCCATTTCACCGAGGTGAAAGAGAATCGTCACGAGGTTTGAGGCGCTCGTATCGATCTTGTCAGCGAAGTCGGCGAGTGATGCGCCTCGGCGAAGGCGGATCGGAGTTGATCCGTTGCCGCGTGGTACCTGAACGCCACCAATCGACGGCGCCTCGCGCATCTCAAATTCTTGCCGTTTTGCCCGCTTCGACTTGCGTGCCTTGCCCTTCGATCCGCCACGGCCAAACGCGCCAGCGGTACCTGCGCCACGGCCGGGACGACCGCGACCTGGGAAGCCGCCGCCTGGGCGTGGAGCGCCGAAGCCACCGGGGCCACCGCCCTGACCGGGGCGTGCGCCCTGGCCCTGACCCTGACCCTGTCCCTGGCCCTGACCTGGGCGCGGAGCACCCGGGCGTGGCCTACCGCCGCCACCCTGGCCGGGGCGTGGAGCTCCGGGGCGAGGTGAACCCGGGCGTGGAGCCTGCGGGCGCGGAATGTTACCGGGGTTCGGACGCTTGCCCATGCCCTGGCTCGACGAGAACGGGTTGTTGCCGGGACGCGGCGGGCGAGGAATCGCCATACCCTGGTTCGTCGAGAACGGGTTGTTGCCGGGACGCGGAGCCTGACCCTTGGCGTCGGCTGGCTTCGCAGCGCCGGGCTTTGCAGCCGCGGGCTTCGGGCCACCCGGCTTCGGAGCCGATGCCTGAGCGTCAGCCGCAGCGGGCTTCTGCGTAGCGGGCTTCGCCGCGGGGCTTGCCTTCTCAGCGGGCTTCTCGGCGGCCTTGTTGGCTGCCGCGGGGCTCACTGGCTTCGCGGTTGCGGGCTTGTCTGCAGCGGGCTTTGCGGCACCGGGCTTCGCCGAGCCGGGCTTTGCTGCGGCTGGCTTTGCAGCACCGGGCTTCGCGGGGCTTGGCTTTGCCTGTGGCTTCGCCTCGCCCTGAGCATCTGAACCGCCCGTAACGCCCGATTCTTTCAAAAGGTTTTTGACTTTGCGTGCTACCGGAGGTGCAACGCTGGAAGAGCTCGCTTTCACGAACTCACCCATCTCTTCAAGTTTTGCTAGTACGACCTTGCTTTCAATGCCCAATTCGGCAGCAATTTCGTGTACGCGTGGGTTTGCCACTTCTCTCCTGTCTAGGTGGTTCACGCTAGACAGCAGCGGGAACCATAGTTATTTGACGGGCCTCATTTTGAGCCACTCATGAGTTGTCCATCATCGTTTCTAGCCTGTTCTCTAGTTCGGCGGTGTCGAGTTTGCCTGACACCCGCAACGCCCTCGGGAAGCCCCCGCGGGTCATCGCTCGTTCGATACATGCTCGGCTGCAGTGAAGCCATGCGCCACGACCAGGAAGACATGCCCCCTCATCGATCACTACACGGCCATCACGCTCCACGACTCGGAGCAAAGAGCTCCTCGAAGCGCGCACACCGCACCCAACGCAAGATCGGATCGCTTCCATCTTACCAGCTACTTATTCATCCATCACTGAGTCTGGCTGAATGTCGATTTTTGCCCCGGTCAATTTCGCGGCGAGACGGGCATTCTGCCCCTCCTTGCCGATCGCGAGCGAGAGCTGGAAATCGGGCACGAGCGCGCGAACCTGTTTGAGGTCTTCGTTCAGCATGAAGGTGTCGGTCACCTTTGCCGGCGAAAGCGCGTTGGCCACGAAGGTCGTGAGGTTCGGCGAGTAATCGACGATATCGATCTTCTCTTCGCCGAGCTCGGCCATGACGGCGCGCACGCGGCGCCCCATCTCACCGATGCAGGTTCCCTTGGCGTTGATCGCGGGGTCGTTCGACTTCACTGCAACTTTCGAGCGGTGGCCGGCCTCGCGTGCGAGCGACACAATCTCAACCGTGCCGTCGGCAATCTCGGGAACCTCAAGCGCGAAAAGCTTGCGCACGAGCTGCGGGTGCGTGCGCGAAACCATCACCTGAGGGCCCTTCAGCCCCTTGGCGACCGATGTAATGTACACGCGAATGCGCGCGCCGTGCGAGTAGTCCTCGCCTGGCACCTGCTCTTCGGGAGGCAAGATTGCCTCAACCGTACCGAGGTCGACGTGCACCATGCGCGGGTTTGGCCCCTGCTGCACGACGCCCGAAACGATCTCGCCCTCTTTGTTGCGAAACTCGCCGAGCACAACGTCGTCGGCGATATCCCTGAGGCGCTGCGAGATAACCTGCTTCGCGGCCCCCGCTGCGATACGCCCGAAGTCGTCCATGTTCACTGGAGCCTGGCCAATGACGTTCTCTTCAGCGTCGCGCTCGGGAACGAGCACGCTCACCGCGCCGCTCTTGCGGTCGACGGTCACGCTCACGTCTTCGGCGTCGATCGCGCCGAGCCCACGCTCGAGTGCGTGTTTGACGTATGCCTGCTGAATCGCAAGTTCAATAATTTCGATGAGTTCACCGAAGGGAATCTCACGCTCGCGTTCAATTCCCCTGAGCTCTGTGAGCGGTATCTGCACGGTGGCCTCCTAAGTATTCAAATGTTGCCCGCTGTGCCATGCGCCGTCATCGTGACCTGCGGCGCGGGACTGCATCCCAGCGGTAAGGTGAAAAGTCTACTAGATTTCGGCGCCCCTTGGTGCTAAACCCTGGACGATGTCTGGGTCGCGGCGCACCTCGCGCTGATCGCGCGTTCTCGCTGGCGGATCCGCGCTATTCAGTCGTCACCGCGCTTCCTGCCCGCGACTCACCCTCGTGTGGTCAAAAAGTGTCGAAATTAGCCCGCGGGTTCTAACGGTGGTTGCAACACCCGAGACAATACAAGGGTGGACACTGACATGAAGTTCTCAAGGAACATGCTTGCTGAGCATGTGAACACGATCTGGGATATGCGAGCTGCTGGCTTCACCGCACGAGAGATTGGTGAACGGGTAGACAAGAGCGAAGCCGCGATCTTGTCACATATTCATTCGCAGGGCGGGGTGAGACCCCGAAGAGTAGCCCGGGTGTCGTCGTTATCGTTCGAGGAGCGTATCGAGATTCAGGCGTTATGGACGGCAAAGGCTGGGATTCGTGAGATCGCGAGGAAGTTGGGGCGTGCCCCGTCAACAGTGAGTCGTGAGATTCGGCGGAACGCGTTCTTTTCTTCTGAACGGGCTCGTAGGCCGAGGTATCGGGCAACACAGGCACAATCGCAAACGTTTCAGCGCGCCCGCAGACCGAAACCGTCGAAGCTGGTAACGAATCCGCGGTTACGGCGTTTTGTGGAGGCTGAACTATCGTTGAAGCGGTCACCGGAACAGGTTGTGGGCAGGCTACAGCGCGAGTTTCCGGATCAGCCGGAGATGCGAGTGTCACACGAAACGATCTATCAAGCGATCTATCTCCTTGCCAGGGGTGGGCTCAAACGCGAGCTTGAGGTTCGGGTTCGTACGGGGAGGAAGATCCGACACAGTCACCGTTCTGGCCAGTCTAGGCAGGGCCGAATTGCTGGGATGGTGAACATTGTTGACCGTCCCGCAGAAGCACTTGATCGGGCTGTTCCTGGGCATTGGGAAGGTGACTTAATTATCGGGAAAGATGGCAAGAGCGCTATCGGGACGGTCGTTGAACGCCACTCGAACTATCTATTCCTTGTTTGGTTAGACCCCTCGTTACCGCGGGTAGAAGCAGTCACTGAGGGGCTTATCGCGAAGATGAAAGAGTTACCTGATGTGCTTCGTCGGACTCTCACCTGGGACCAGGGCAAAGAGATGAGTAAGCATCAAGAAGTCGCTATGGGAGCTGATATTGATGTGTTCTTTTGCGACCCGCACTCGCCCTGGCAGCGGCCGACGAATGAGAACACGAATGGGTTACTGCGGGAGTATTTCCCCAAGGGCACTGATCTGAGTGTGTTCAGTCAGGCAGATCTCGATTATGTTGAGTGGGAGATGAACGACCGGCCCCGGAAACGGTTAGCGTTCGCGAAGCCGGCCGAGGTCATCGAAGAGATACTGTTGCGCTGACCGCTAGAAACCGCCCACCAGAATCGACACTTTTTGACCACACGACGCGCGAAAGTGACCACACGACGCGAGCCGGGGTGCGGGAGGGGTGCGGATCTACGCCGGGAGCGCGCAGGCGCAGGAACGAGGCGCGAGCGCGAGCGGGAGGCTGGCGCGGGAGCGCGGGGCGCGCGCGGGCAAAGAAAAAGGTGGTGCCCCTTTCGGAGCACCACCCGTTATCGCGTGAGCGAAAACTTATGCAAGCTTTACGCCAGCGCCAGCCTCTTCGAGCTTGGTCTTAGCAGCTTCTGCATCTTCCTTGCTTGCGCCCTCGAGCACAGGCTTCGGAGCCTCTTCAACGAGAGCCTTTGCCTCGCCGAGGCCAAGGCTGGTGATCTCGCGAACAGCCTTAATAACCTGGATCTTCTTGTCGCCAGCTGATTCGAGAATGACGTCGAACTCGGTCTTCTCTTCAGCAGCAGCCTCGCCGCCACCTGCAGCAGGTGCAGCAGCAACAGCTACGGGAGCTGCAGCCGAGACCTCGAAGGTCTCCTCGAATGCCTTAACGAACTCTGAGAGCTCGATGAGGGTAAGCTCCTTGAACTGCTCGAGCAGCTCTTCAGTTGACAGTTTTGCCATTGTTTTCTCCCTTAAATGGTGCCCTGAGTCGGGCTAAATTGTTGCTTGTTCTGCGTGAGCCGTAGGGCTTACGCATCCTGCTTGTCACGCAGCGCGCCGAAGCCGCGAGCGGCCTTTGCGAGCGGGGCGTTGAACAGTTGTGCAGCACCGAACAGCGATGCCTTCATGGCGCCGGCGGCCTTGGCCAGCAGCACCTCGCGGCTCTCGAGCTCGGCAAGCTTGTTGACCTCGTCGGCAGAGATGGGGTTTCCGTCGAAGAAACCACCCTTCACTACCAGAAGAGGGTGTGCCTTGGCGAAGTCGCGCAGACCCTTTGCAACAGCAACCGGATCACCGTGAACGAACGCGATGGCCGAAGGGCCCTCGAGCTGGTCGTCAAATGCGGTGATGCCTGCGTTGTTTGCGGCAATCTTGGTCAGCGTGTTCTTCGCCACGGCGTACGATGCGTGCTCACGAATGGAGTTGCGCAGTTCACGCATTTCTCCAACGGTGAGACCGCGGTACTCGGTGAGCAGGACAGCGGTTGACTCTTCGAATTTCTTCTGAAGAGCCGCTACCGAAGCTTCCTTTGTCGCCATGGCGCTCCCTAGCTTGTCGAAACACGAACAACGGGTGTCGTTCGCGGGCCGCGGACCGAAACTAAAAAAGCTCCGGCACGCATGCACGGAGCTTCCGATTGCACCACAGAGGGAGAATCATCACTTTCGTACCTGCGCTGGTCTTCACTTGCGTGAACGTTCCGAGATCGTTGCGGATCACTACCGGCGGTCTTTGGCCAAGGATCAGAATACACGATGCTCGGCAGCGTGCGCAAGCTCGGCCCGGAAGCCCGTAGCCAGAAGCCCGAAGCCAGGTGACCGGCGACCGGCGACCGCGGCCTGAGAACGAGGCGCTAGCCCTCGCCCTGCGGCGTGCGCAGCATGTACCCCGATCCGCGCACCGTGCGAATCATCGGGTCGCGACCGGCGTCAATCTTCTTGCGCAGGTATGAAATGTAGAGCTCGACAATGGTCTGCTTGCCCTCGTAGTCGTAGCTCCACACCCGGTCGAGAATCTGGGGCTTCGAGAGCACGCGGTCGGGGTTGCGCATAAGGTAGCGCAAGAGTTCGAACTCGGTCGTCGAGAGCTCGATGGGATCGCCGCCTCGCGACACCTCGTAGGTTTCTTCGTTGAGCACGAGGTCGCCGACCCGTATGACCGCGTCGTCGGGGTCGCCGAAGCGCCGCGCACGCCGCACGACCGCGCGGAGTCTCGCGCTCAGCTCTTCGAGGCTGAAGGGCTTCACGACGTAGTCGTCTCCGCCCGCGGTGAGCCCAGCGACCCGGTCTTGCACGTCGGTCTTTGCGGTGAGAAATACGACGGGCACCTCACTGCCTGATGCGCGCAGCTTCGAGAGCACCTGCATGCCGTCAAAGTCGGGCAGCATGATGTCGAGCACGATCACGTCGGGGGCGAACTCGGCCTCTTTGGCGATCGCCTCGGCGCCGGTCGCGGCCGTCTCGACAATGAAGTCCTCGTGCCTCAGCGCGAGCTCAAGCAGGGTGCGGATCGAGGCCTCGTCGTCGACAACGAGCGCTCTGAGCGGCACGTTCAACTCGTTCTCACGATCAGCGTTCGAATGACCTGGTCGACGAGTCCGAGCAGCCGCTCGATCTCGGCGTCGTCGCGATCAACCCAGCGGCACTGCGGGTCACCGACGGGCACGAAGTCACGATGTTCCTCCCAGACCATGAGGGTTCGCTCGGCACCGAGCACGTACTGCTGCCACCATATTTGGCGCAGGTAATGCTTCGGGATCGAACGCCACGGCTTATTTGTGGTCTTAATCTCGGCGAGCTCAAGCGCCCCGCCTTCGCGCTCACCGATGCCGTCGGGCGTCGCGAGATGGCGCATGTCGGTTGGCGCGTGAAAGAGCGCCTGGCTCGAAGTGATGCTGTACTCCTTGAGCACCCAGTCGGCGATCTCAGGCTCCCTGCGCTTGCCGTGTTCGGTGAAGGCATTGCCGGTGAAGCCCGACCCGTACAGCTTGTTCCACGCGACCTGCTCGACCGACTTCGGGGTCGAGAGCTTCGCCGCGTCGGTGGCCGTGATGCCGCGTGATCTCGCGCGCAACCATTCGGCCCGGTTCGTGCCATCGGCGACGACACGGTCAAGGTACGAACGCGACTTCAGGGGCTGGGTATTCATCAGAGCCATCTTATTGCTGAGATGGTGAGGAGTCGCTGATCGAGCGCTTTTCGCGGTAGTGCACGGTCGAGCGTTCGCCCTCCCGGTTCACGTGGGTCTGGGTGCCGGGCACGATGTCGGCGTTGTGGGCGGTCACCGCGATCCACCCCTCTCTTCTGCGTTCAACGACGAAGGTAAAGATGCCCTCACGCGCTCCCGCTTGCTCGCCCTCTGGCGAGACCTGGCCGGCAAGACTCCATTTGCTCTGCACGACCGCGGCGTCTGGGCCGAGCTGCCGCACGCGGGGCTCGCCCATCTCGATGACCGAGCCAGGAAAGATCTTCGTGAACCCGAAGTGGTGCGCCTCACGAATGCTGTCGCGATCGTGCCACCAGAGGCCGACGACGTTAACGAAGTCGGCATCTTCAGCGAAGAGTTGCGAGAGCCTCGATGCATCGCCAGCGTTCCACGCCGCCTGCCACTCTGAAACGACCATTGCTGGTGACTGCATGGGTGCTCCTCTCTCTTGGTGTTCGCCTGACGAGCGCCCGCTACCCCTGGGCGAAGCTCACGGGTGACCCGCCATCGTTTGCCTGGGCCTGCCCCTGCCCGGGGTACGTGTTGCCTGGAAAAGGGTGACTCGGGTACGGGTAGCTTGGGGCGCCATAGCCCTGGCCCGCATACCCTGGCGCGCCGTGGCCCGGAGTACCGTAGCCCGGAGCGCCGAACCCCTGGCCGCCCTGCGCCGCGAGAAACTGTTGCGAGGCGTACTGCCACTCGACGAGCTCCTGCAGCGACTGCGCGACGCCTTTTACCCTGGGCACGTTGATGAGTACAAATGGATCGGCGCCTGCCGACTGCAGCACGATATTGCCCGCGCCAAAGATCCGCTGAAAAAGCCCGCGCTTCACGGTGAGCTCACGAATCTGCGTGAACGGGACCTCGCTGCGGTCGCGTGAGAGCACGCCAGAGCGCACGATCACCCGCTTCGTCGTCACCACCGTGGTGCGGCCGAGCCAGCGAAAGAAGGGAACGAGCACGAAGAGCAGGACCACGAGTGCCCCGCCGCCGAGCACCGCCAGGTTCTTCCACTCTTCGTTGAAGCTGCCAGCGTAGAGCGGAACCGCGCCGCAGGTCACGATGAGAATGAGCGCCGACCAAAAGAGATGCCTCGCCTGCCGGCGCAGGGTCAGCACCTTCAGCTCGCCCAGCTGCATGTGTGTGGGCGCAGCCAGGACCTCGTCGAGGCGCTGCGCCACATCGCTGGCGGGAGGTTTAGAACTCATGATGCCATTCAACACTAGTTGGCTGAAGCCTCGCGAACATGTTCAACATCGCCCGCGTGCACCGTGAGAAACCCGCCACCGTCGCGCGCTACCGTGAGCGCCCCGTCACTCTCGAGCGCCGTTGCGGTGCCCACGACCTGCTCGCCACCGGGCAGGTGAACGCGCACCCGCGTGCCAAGGGTCGCCGAGTGTCGCGAGACCTCGTCGATGAGCGCTGAGGGGCGGGTTCGCGCGAGTGAGACGAGCCCGCGAAGCTCGGTGAGGTAACGCACAAGGTATTCGTCGGCGATGCGCTCGCCCTCTGGGTCGGCCAACTTCGTTGCGCCGTGCAGCTCGGCTCCCTCGGCCAGCCACGAGCCGGCCCGCTCGGTCGGGAGCTCCTCGTTCGTGAGAAAGAGGTTTGTTCCCACGCCAATAATCGCGCTGCCGTCTGGCAGAAGCTGGCAAAGGATGCCGTTGAGTTTGCTCCCGAGCCGCATTTCAGTCTCGGCTGCCGCTCCGGGTGCATCGACCGCGACCTCGCGCATCATGTGCACGTCGTTCGGCCACTTCACGGCAATTCGACGCTCGCTCGCGAAGACCGGCTCGGTTGCCAGCACAACCGCCGCCCCCGCGACAAGCGGCAGCCAGCTCGCTTCGAGCCCTACGAAACCGCGCACGAGCACTGAAGCGGCGAGGCACTTGCCCGGAGGGGTCTGCCAGTCTCGCCCCTGCCTGCCTCGCCCAGCGGTCTGGTGCCCCGTCAACACGAGCGAGCCGTCTGGCAACGCGTTGTCGTCGTGCCACAGTGCCTCGAGGGTCACGTTGGTCGATGGCGTCTCGTCAAACCAGTGCACGGGGGCGCCGAGGGCGCGGGTCTGCTGCAATTTCACGCTCACAAGCCTAGGGCTTCAGCCTCATATTTGTGGGCATCAGCCAATGAAAAGTCGAATGCTTGAGCGGTTCGCTCCCCCGCGACGCATGGGCGCCACGGTAGGCTGGCTGACGTGAATGATGTGAACCCGACTCAGCCTCAGACCACGGCCGATAAAATTGCAGATCACCGTCGCAAGTACCAAGAAGCGGTAGGCGACCGTGACGCGCACGCTGCCGCCAAGCAGCACCCCCGCGGCAAGATGACCGCCCGCGAGCGCATCAATGAGCTTCTCGATCCCGGCTCGTTCGTCGAGTTCGATAAGTACGTGCGCCACCGCACCACCGCTTTCGGCATGGAGCAATCACGCCCCTTCGGTGACGCAGTGGTCACCGGCGCCGGCACGATTCACGGCCGCCAGGTCGTCGTCTACTCACAAGACTTCACCACCTTTGGCGGATCGCTCGGCGAGGTCGCCGGCGAGAAGATCGTCAAAGCGATGGAAAACGCGATGACGAATGGCGTGCCCATCATCGGCATTCTTGACTCGGGCGGCGCCCGCATTCAGGAGGGCGTCGTAGCCCTCGGCAAGTACGGTGAAATCTTCCGTCTCAACACGATGGCTTCTGGCGTCATTCCCCAGATCTCAATCGTGATGGGCCCAGCGGCTGGCGGCGCGGTCTACTCACCAGCCCTGACCGACTTCGTCATCATGGTCGACAAGACGAGCCACATGTTCGTGACCGGCCCCGACGTCATTAAGACGGTCACGGGCGAAGAGGTCGGCTTTGAAGAGCTCGGCGGTGCGCGAACGCACAACGAGACGAGCGGTGTCTCGCACTACCTCGCGAGCGATGAGCACGACGCCCTCGACTACGCGCGCAACCTGCTCGGCTACCTGCCCGACAACAACCTCGCAGAGCTGCCGATCTACGACACCGAGACCGCGCTCGAGATCACCGATGCCGATCGCAAGCTCAACATGGTCATTCCCGACAGCCCGAACCAGCCCTACGACATGAAGACCATCATCGAGGCGATTCTTGACTCGGGTGAGTTCCTTGAGGTTCAGCCGCTCTTCGCCCCGAACATCGTCATCGGTTTCGGCCGCGTCGAGGGCCGCACGGTTGGCATCATCGCTAACCAGCCCAACGCGATGGCGGGAACGCTGAACATCGACGCTGGCGAGAAGGCCGCGCGATTCGTTCGCTTCTGCGATTCGTTCTCGATTCCCATCCTCACCCTCGTCGACGTTCCCGGCTATCTCCCGGGAACCGAGCAGGAGTGGTCTGGTGTGATCCGCCGCGGTGCCAAGTTGCTCTACGCCTATGCAGAGGCAACGGTTCCGCTCGTCACGATCATTACCCGTAAGGCCTACGGTGGGGCATACATTGTTATGGGCTCGAAGCAGCTGGGCGCCGACATCAACATTGCCTGGCCCACCGCCGAGATCGCCGTGATGGGTGGTCAGGGCGCCGTGAACATTCTGTACCGTAAGGAGCTCGCGGCCGCCGAGGCCGAGGGGCGCGACGTCGAGGCGCTGCGCAAGGAGCTCTCAGACGCGTACACCTACAACGTGGCAAGCCCCTTCCTCGCGGCAGAGCGCGGTGAGCTCGACAACGTGCTCGAGCCAGCCGGCACTCGCCTCGCCGTCATCAAGGCGCTGCGCGGCCTGCGCGGCAAGCGCACCGAGCAGCCAGCGAAGAAGCACGGAAACATTCCGCTGTAACCCGCACGCCAACGTTTTCGAAAGGCTTGAGAGTCATGTCTGACCTGACCCCTATGGCGCCCGACGCCGCCGAGCGCGATGCGCTCAGGCGCGAGCTCATCGACACCGGTGACGACGTCATTCGGGCAGACGATGTCGAGTTCGTCACCAAAAACCTAAGCGATGAAGAGCAGGCCGCGGTGCTCGCGGTACTGCTCGCCATGCGCGAGGAGGAGCGCGATCGCGTGCGCCTCGTAGCGCGTCGAGACCGCGAGCCGTGGACCCGTTCGCAGCGCACGCCCGAGGGAATCGGCGAGCTGCTCAACGGCTAAACCGCCGCTTGCGTGTCAGGGGCCGGTGTTACAGTAGGCATATGGGCCCCAAGGAAGAACTCGAAGCACTGCTCGCGCGAGGCATCGACCTCTCTGTCGAACCACAGGGGCCAGCGGGCGACAGGCCCGTACGGCAGTCGGCCGTGCTCATCTTGTTCGGGCAGCTCGATCCGATCGAGGCCGAGCCCCTCAGCACCAAAGTGATTACGCTGCCCGACCCCGACAACCCGCCGCCCGCGCTCACGGTGCCAGCAGACCTCGACGTATTGCTGCTGCAGCGAGCGGCGCGCATGCGGCACCACCCGGGGCAGATTGCGTTTCCCGGCGGGGGCCTTGAGCCTCAAGACGATGGCCCCATCGACGCGGCACTACGCGAGGCCGAAGAAGAAACCGGCCTCGACCCCTCTGGCGTTGAGGTACTCGGCACCCTCCCCAAAGTTCCGATTCCGGTGAGCAATAATCTCGTCACCCCCGTTGTCGGCTGGTGGTCACGCCCGAGCGAGATCGCCGCGGTCGACAAGACCGAGGCCGCGAGCGTCTTTCGCGTGCCCGTCGCCGAAATGCTCGACCCCCTCGCCCGCGCCACCGGCGTCGTGCGCCGGGGCGACGTTACGCACCGCTCGCACGCCTTCGAGCTGAGCCCACGCCTCGGTGGCCACATTGTCTGGGGCTTCACGGGTATTCTGCTCGCGACCCTCTACGACGAGCTCGGCTGGACGATTCCGTGGAACCCGCGGCGCGAGCTCGAGATTCCCATTAGCCAGGTGGGCTAAGCCCGGCAAAGCCCCGCGCCTGCCAAGCGCTCAACGCCTCACTTGAAGGGGCCGCGAGCCGCGCAGAACATCGGTCTGCGCGGCTCGCGGCCCCTATGCGTTACGCCGTGCGGCGCCTCCGCTCCGAACGGGCCAGTAATGCCGCGCCCGCGATCAGGAGCAGGCCAGCGAGCACCAGGAGCAGGCCGAACTGGCCCGCCCCGCCCGTGTTCGGCAGCTCGTCGGCCGCGGCCACGGGAGCCGTCGCCGCGTCGTCGAGCTTCGAGTCGGGGGTTACCTCGGTCGGGGTGTCGATCGTGACGACGTTCGTGACGCTCGGGTAGGCATTCTTGCCCACCGTCACACCGACCGTGAATGAGGTGCTCTCGCCGGTGGCGAGCCCCTCTTCGAGCGACCAGGTCACCGTTTGGCCCTTCACCGTCACCGGCTCGAGCGATGCGTCAGCGTACGTGAGGCCCTCTGGCAGCACGTCGGTGACGGTGATCGGGCCGGGGTCAGCGGTCGGGCCGTGGTTCGTGACCGTGATCTCGAATGCGGCACGCTCGCCAACCGTGAAGGTTCCGACGGCACGCTTTTCGACCTCGAGAGTGACGAGCGGTGGCACCGTCACAGCGTCTTCGGCTCGGTTCGGGTGCTTCGAGTCGTCTGCTGGCTCTGGTTCGGCCGCCCGAACCTCGGCCACGTTCGTCACACCAGGGAACGCCCCAGCGGTGACCATCGTTTCAAGCGAGAGCGGGGTTGCCCGCTCACCCGGGTTCAAGGCCGCGTCGTAACTCGCGGTCACGACGGTTGAACCATCACTGGCGGGGGTCGCACCGGTGATGATCCACCCGGTGTTCTCGCCCTGCTCGGTCAGGATGGGGCCAGCCTCGCTCAACACATCGAGCCCAGCAGGAACGGTGTCAGTAACGACGATGCCCGTGGCCTGCGACGGGCCGTGGTTGACGACGTCGATGATGAAGGCGAGCGGTGAGCCGACCTTGACGGCTCCTGCCTCGTGGCTCTTTGCGATACCGAGATCGATCTGGCGCGCGACGGCGACAACCGCCTCATCACCATCGGGTGCCTCACGGCCCGTCTTGGGGTCGCCGTTTGGATCGAGCGTTTTCTCGGTGTCGAGTGCTGCCGTGTTCGTGAGCTCGATGGCGTTGCCGTCGGCGTCGTGCGTTGGCGCTTCGGCCGCGAGTTTTACCTCGTACACGAGTTCAACGCTCTGCCCGTTGAGCAGGGTGCTGTCGGCCTCGTTGGTGAAGACGGTGTGGCCCGGGGTCTCTTTCGAGACCTCTGCCTTCCACGCGTCGACGCTCTCGGGGGCGAGCCCCACGAAGCTCATGCCCTCTGGCAGCTGGTCGTTCACCACGAGCGGCCTTGTGGCGTCGCTCGGGCCGTGGTTGGCAACGACAATGCGGTACCACGCCGTGGTGCCGGCAACGTGCGTTCCATTGGGCTCGTACGTGACCGAACCGTCGGCCGCGACGACGCGTTTGAGCGCCTCTTTCTCGAGCCCAAGATCGGCGATACGTGAGACCGTGATGGCGACCTCATCGCGGTCACGCTTCTCGCCCTCGCTGTCGTGCCAGGTCAGCACGGCCTCGTTCGTGAGCGGCTGAGGCAGCGCGGTCGCGCTATCAGAGATCGCCGCGACGACGGTAATCGTAGAGACGACCGGGGCAGCGGCCGTCGAAACCGGCACGAGCCCGCCGTTGGCGGTGTACTCGCACGAACCGCTGGTCGCGTGCTGCGTCACCGCGTCGCACTGCCAGTCGGCCCCGTCAATCGAGACGAGCGTGAGGCCAGCAGGCAACTGATCAACCACCCGAGCGGGAGCCGCCGAGGGGCCGGTGTTTTCAACGCTGAGGGTGTACTCGACCTCGGTTCCTGCGACCCATGGGCCTGCGGCAACCGTCTTGGTCACTGCCATCTCAGCACTCGTGCGCACGTCAATCAGATCGGCGGCATCATTGTTGCTGCCGTCGATATCTTCGTCCTGAATAACCGTTGCGAGGTTACGCACACCGGTCTGGGCTCGCATCGTCGAAGCGACATTTGCGGTGTACGCGATCTCGATGGTTCCCGTGACGGGAAGGTCGGCCCCGCTCATCAGGTCGCTCCACACGAGCTTCTGCCCCACGACTTCGGGCTGCTGCACGGCAACCTCTTGGCCGTTAAGCGTGATGCGCTGCACCTGGCCGAGGCTCAAGCCCGCGGGCAGGGTATCTTCAACCCGCACCGCTGACGTTGCAACGCTCGGCCCGTGGTTGGTGATGCTGAGCAGGTAATCGACGCTCGAGCCGGCAATCGCCGCCTCGCCGACTGCGGGAGAGGTGTGTGTCTTTGCGATCGAGAGATCGACCTGGCGGTTCAAGCTGCCGTTGTCACGGTCTCGTGGCTTATCGACGGCGTTCTCGGCCGAGGCCTCGGCTTCGTTCACCATCTGCTGGCCGTTTGCGAGGTGATCCGCCACCCGATAGGTCACGACGAAGCTCTCGCTTTCACCCGCGACAATGGTTGCGGGGTCTTGGAGCCCGAAGGTGTCCCACCCTTGATCGGTGACGCCTGCGGCGTTCGTGCCGCCAGCGGCGTGCTTCCAATCGGTACCCTGAAGCCCCTCATGACGCAGGTAGGTGAGCACGGCCGGCGACTCATCGACAACCTGAACGCCTCTCGCGTCGGCGAGACCGTTCGTGCGCACGGTGATGCGGTAGCTCACCTCGGTGCCCGGGACAATCGGCGCGTCTTCATCATTAACCGCTGCCGGCTGCCACTCACCCGCAACCTTGACGACACGGGTCTTGGTGATGCCAATCGTGGTGTCGTTGCCGGGCTCAAACGTCACCGAGTCTTCGTTCGGTTCGTTCGGCTTGGGTTCTGGCGTCACACCCGGTTTGACGGTCGCGGTGTTCGTGATCGCTCCGGTGTGTGAACTCTTGACGGTGCCGCTCAGCGTCAGCTCGCTGGCTGCGCCAACGGGCAGCGCCTCGCCCTGGTAGGTCCAGGTCACGACGTCTCCGGCCTTCGCCGGGAACTCGCTCGGCTTGCCCTCGCGCTTGACGGTAGCGATCCACTCGCCATCAATCTCAGAGGCGGTCACGCCCACGATGCCCGCGGGAACCGTATCGCTCACGGTGATTGGCACGTCGGCACTCGCGTGCGAGGGCGACGGGCCGAGGTTCGTGACGGTGATGCCCCAGGTGACCGGTGAGCCAGCGCTCGGTGCGGCAGATCCCTCGGCGCTCACGGTCTTTGCGATCGTGAGATCGGCGAACGGCGTCAGCTCCTTGTGAACCGTCGCGGTGTTGGGGTTTTTCGCGTTCTCTGGCAGGTTCTTCGGCGCTTCGTAGGTGCGCCCGAGAACCGATGCCGTGTTCGAGAGTTCGCTGCCCGTTGCGACGGCGCCCGGCTCGACGGTCACGTCGGCCACGAGCACAATGCGCCCCTTGCCCTTGGCATCGAGCATGGTTTGCTCGTCACCGACGGTGAAAGTCTCGCCGTGGTAACGGCCAAGCACAGAACCGTTGGTGCCCTTCTCGGCATCCTTCTTGCTCGGGTAGTAAGTCGCGACCCACTCGCCCGTGGTGACACCGTTCGGCTCGGTCACCTTTTCGGTGATCGCGAAGGGGCCGTAGCTGTCGTCAGGGCCAGCATTGGTGACCGTGACCTGCCACTGCGGCTGATCGTAGCCACCGCCAACGCTCTGACCCGGAACCCAGCTGCCCGCAGCAATCGACTCATCGCCTGCGAGCGCGATCGACTCGGTGGTTCCACCAATCGCCCGTTTTTCAAGCAAGAGATCGGCTTCGCGCAAGAACGCGTTGTCGCTTGCCTTCGGGCCGGTGTGCTCGCGGCTCTTCGTCGCCGTTTCGCCCCGACCGTCGGTCGTGACCGCGCTCACGGTGTTCGTGTGCGGCTTCGATGAACCGACCCCAGGCGTCGTGAGAGCCTCGGGGTTTTGCGGCACAGCCGTGTAGCGGATCACGATCTCGCGTGCCCCCTCGCCAGCGCCGCCCGCGGTGCCAGGCAGGATGGCAGCGGGCCCTGAGCCTGCTTCAGCCTCGTTCGCAGCCGCACCAAACGACCAGGTGAGCGATCCGTCTTTGGCCTTTTCTGGCGCAAACGGCGTCACTGGTGCGCCGCCGACGGTCATGCTCACGACCTCGCCAAAGGTCCAGTGCTCGGGCAGCACGTCGCTCATCACGACGGTTTGGGCGTTGCCCGCACCGACGTTCTTGGCAGCGATGCGCCATTCGAAGGGCTCGCCAACGTAGGCGGTTCGGCTACTGTCGACCGAGCTCTTCGAGAGCTCAACAAAGGGAAAACGAGCCTCGGCTTCGGCCGTGTCTCGCACGCCCTTGTCGTTGGCATTCGGCGTGTATTCGCGCCCGGCGAGCTTACCCTTGTCGTCTCGTGGCCACGACTCGTAGCGCTTCACGAGCGCCTCGTTCTTCAGCTTCTCGCTCACGTGTTTGCCGTTGCTCGTGAGCTTACTCGACGGGGCAAACGTACCCTCATAGGTCAGCGTCACGGCGTTTTGGGCGCCGGGTGCGATCGCGCGGTGCGGGGTCCAGGTGATGGTCTGGCCCGCTACCGTGATCTCGTCAGCGGCCGGCTTCGCACCATTGACGCGAATGCTCTTGGCGTCGATCACGAGGCCAGCGTGAGCGGTGTCGGTCACGACGCTCTCGTATGCGGGGGTTGTGCCGGTGTTCTGCACGACCACGCGGTACTGCAACGTTTCGGCGACCTCAGCGCTGACCGAGTCACGCCACGTACCCTCGCTCGCGATCGCCACGTTTTTCGTGAGGCTGAGCTTCGGGTCGACAATCGCGACGTCTGCGCTGCCGCGACCGGTCTGCTTGCGCTCGGTGCCAGTCTTGCTGACGTTCCAGCCGAAGAACGCCGAGTTTGTCAGTGTCTTTTGCGTGGGAGCCACTCCGGTGCCAAGGTGCACCTGGTAGGTCAGACGCAGTGTTCTCGCTTCAGTCGAAGAGGCGATGTTGCCGTCGTAGGCCCACGTGTGCTGCTGTCCACTGTTCGTGTGCTGCCAGTTGCCCTCGAGCGCCTTGCCGCCTGAAACCATCTCAGGGCCGCTCACCTTCGCGTCAACGAGGGTGACTCCGGCTGGCAGCGTGTCGGTGATGACGGGTTTGTAGTAGCTGATGTTCGGTCGCAGCGCGACGTCGACGCGGTACTCGACCGTCTCGCCAACCGGAGCGGTGACCTTGGTCGCAAACTTCGACTGTTCGTCGCCCGCGATGCGCACCTGCTTCGTGAGTTCAGCAGTCGTAGCCGTGATCGTCGCAGAATGCTTTGCGGATCGATCTCCCCTGCGCACGTCTTTCGCGTTCGCATCGGCGGGGTCGCCAGCGTCAATCGTTTCAGGCAGGGTGAAGCCGCGCACCGTCGCCGTATTGGTAAAGGTTTTTCCGGCTCCCGTCTCTGGTGCGATCTTCGCCGAGTAGGTGAGCTTAACGCTCTGCGGTACCGTCTTGAGCGCTTCGATCGTTTCGGGGCTCCAGGTGATGGTGCCGCCCTCGCCGCCGAAGACGTTCTTCGTGAACGTGAGGTCGCTATCGGCAATGGCCTTGCCGTTCACGGCGAACGATCCCTTTTCAATGAAGAGTCCCTGAGGAACCTCATCGACGACCGTGTTGTCGTAGCTCGCGACTCTGCCGTTCTCGTTCGCCACGGTGAGGGTGTACTGCACCGCGTCAGAACCACTGACGTTGACCGACTTGTTCGCGCTCTTGGTGATCTTCAGGGCAGGCTCGAGGTAGGTTACTGTGTCAGTCGACTTTTGCTCAGCGATATCGCCATCGCCTTTGTTTGGGTCATTAAACCGGTACGTGGCTGTGTTGGTGAGCGTGGTTTTATTGCCGAGGTTTGGCTTGCGATCAGCATGCGAGGCATCGGCGTCGGGAACCCAGAGGGTCACCTGAACGCTGAAGGTCTCTGCCTTGCCAGAGTTGTTCGTGTATTTTTTAGGAAACACGAGCGTTCCGGGTCGCTTGTCACCCTGCTGCGTTTCATGAAGCGTAAAGCCTTTGCCCGCGAAATCGTACTCTTCTGTCGGGCCGGCGAATACCGCGCTGCCCTCGACGAACTCGTACTCGAGGCTGCCTGATGCGGGTGTGCCAGAGGCATTGGACCAGCTCAGTGTTCCGTCGTCGGCAAGCTGTGCGCCCTTGACCGTCGTGTTTGCGGGAATCGTGACCGAGTACTCGAAGGTCGCGTGCTCGCCCTGCACGATGGCGTCGTCGGGCCTGCCGGGTGCGGTGCCCGTGAGCACTGAGGTGTTACTCGGGTCGCTTACGGCGCTACCGCTTGGCTTCACCTCGGTCGAGACCAGTTTCTTGGCCGTCTTCACGCTCGGCACGACAACGTGCGACGGGTCGGTCGCGAAGTCTGCCGGCACAGCGTACTGGCCGTTCTGTGCCGTGCGCTGCACGACCGGTTTTGCCTGCCCATGGGTGCCGGAAGCAACCGTGTTGCCGCCGTACTGCACGTTGCCCTGAGCGGCACTGTCTGAAACCGTCGGCACGAGTTCGGTCGTGCCACCCCCGTTGTTGCGCACCGAGTACTGCGCGATCGAGGCCAGGTTCTCGTATTGCTGAGTGACCTGAGCTGCTCGGTCGGCATCGGTCTGCTCGGTAGGCACCACGAGTGTGTAGCCGAGCGTGAAGCCGCGCTCGGTGCGCTCCTTCTCGCCCTGCAATTGGGTTGAGCCGGCAACCTGAGCCGACACCTTCCACACGACGAGGCTGCGCTTTTCTTTGGCAAGTTCGGGTGAGAGCTGACCCTGAAGGTCTGCCGGAATGTTCTCCCAGTCATACGCCTGAACCGTGAAGTCTTCGCCCTGCTTCCACACGGTAGGCGTCTCGGCCTCGACCGCGCTCCAAAGGCCGCCGGTGCCCGTGACCGTGTGGCTCGTCTTGTCATACCCGAGCAGATCAGAGACGCTCACCCCAGCGGGGAGAAGATCCCACACCTCGTAGTCCTGGGTCGTAGCAGCGGGGGCCGTCACATCGAGACGGTACGTCACTTCGCTGCCCTGCACGACGTCTTGGCCGTCAACATTGCTGTTGACGGTCTGTGCCACTGGATAGTCGGGCTTACCGGTCTCACCGCTGTAGTCGTTTCGTTCGATGCCCTTAATGAGTCGCACCGACATGTCTTGCGTGACCTCGGCGTCGTCTCGCATGAACGAGATCTGACCGTCAACGTTGGTCTGCTGGTACTTCGCAAGGTTCTGCACGACGTCGACGTCGCCAAACGCCTGCGCTTCGACGACCGTCACCTTGAGATAGATATCAAGGTCTACCCCGGCCGGCCAGAAGCGATCGGCCGATGCGTGGGGCCCTTCGCCCGCGGGATAGCAGTCGTTCGACCCGAATTTCCAGGTGAGGTTTCGGGGGTTCTGCTCATCGTCAAGCATCACCTTGCCGTTGAACAGCTCAATGGCCTCTGCCGCGCTCGTGTCGTTCGTGAGGTCAAAGGCACAGGGCCCGAGTGTGGCCTTGGTGATCTCTGCGCCGCTGCGCGTCCTTGGCACCACGCGCAGGTTCTCTGAGGCGTTCCATTCGTTGCCCTTCGCGAGGCCGGCGGGGTCAAACGCCATGCCCTCAGGCAAAAAGTCAGTGAGCTGCGGGTTACGCACATCGGCGCCGCTCGCCGACTGCCAGTGAATCTTGTACCAGACCTCGTCGCCGACCGCGACCGGGGTCTCTTTCCGTTTGCCCCACTCAAGGTCGCCGTGGGTGATGTCGCCGGCCGAAACCGTCTCGCTGTTCAGGGCGCTCTTCGAGATGATCGTATCGGCGGTGCGAACCCTGGCTTCTGAGTCGTCAGAGACGTAAAAGCCCTCGCCCACCGTCGAACCGCCAGCGTTTTCAATTCCAGCGGTCTCTGGCGTGGGCGTTGTGAGCGCTTCAATTTCGACGCTGTTGCGCACGATGTCGCCCGAGGTCGTCGCGCCGTTTTTCCCGCTCTTCGAGAGGTATGCGCTGTTCTGGTGCACCGAGTACACCACCGCAGCCTCGGCATTCGGGCCAGAAAGCACCTGCTCGTTCTTCGTGTCGAACGCGAGGTCCTGGTAAAAACGACCGGTTTCTGGGTCAAAGGCGATGCCGCTCAGCTCGGCGCCTGAGAAGGTTGCATCGTTGGTGAACCATTCGGGGCCCCACTGGCAGCTTTCAAGACCGGCTTTGGTCAGTGTGGCATTCCAGGTCTTCAGGTCGACGTAGTCTCGGCCTTCAACCGTGTTCGGGTCGCCAATCAAGAAGTTCGGCTGCCCGGTAGCCGCGTTCACCGCGGTCGATGAGATCTGCTCGGTGATGCTCGCCGGGTACGCGGGGCACAGGCCGTTTTCGAGGTCGTCAACGAGGCGAGTCGGGCGATCCTTCACCGCCGCTCCAACGTACTCACTCGTTGCAACGCGCAAGCGATAATCAACCACGCGGCCCTGCTCGAACGATGCCTCGGCACCCCAGCTTGAGCCTTTAACGCGCACGTCTTTGCGCACGCGCACATCGACGACCTTGACGCTCGTTGAACCGGAGTCTTCAATGCGTTCAGCGAGGGTGCTCTCTGGCAGCACACCGTTCCATGTGCCCTCGGCCACGGCGGTGTTGCGAAGCGTTTTCGCTTTCTTCGCGTCGCGGTCGTCGGCATCGGGAGAGCCGTGCCGCGTCGATGCGCCGAGGTTGTTGTCGAGATTTGCTCCCTGCCCCGTTGCCCCAAGCGTCTGTGCCTGTTCTTCGGTGAAGAGCGTGTTTTCAAAGAGCGGCACGCCTGCCCTATAGCGGATCACGGTCGAGGCTGCCTTACCAGCTCCTCCGCTCGCGGCTTGCTTGACCGGCGCGACTCCGGTGTCTTGCTGCGTCGCGAGCCATTCGCCCACGTTCCAGGTCACCTTCGTGTACACGCCAGCGCCCGGGAGGCCGAGTGCTTCAGCGTCGGCCGCAGCAACCTCGATCGTTTCGATGCTCGCTTCGTCAAGGCAGTTGTCGCCTACGGCTCCGGTCTCGAGGGCCCCGGATCCTTCGTATTCTGCAGCGCCCTTGCCGTTACCCGCGTCGGTCGTGTTGTCAGCAAGATCGCACGAGCCGAGGTATTCAAGCCCCGCAGGAAGATAGTCAACGACCACCGCATCGTGTAGGTCGCCCTCTGCCGTGTGGTGAACGGTAAGCGTGTAGATGGTGCTCTGTTCGTGCACCCCGCGCAGCAGCTCGTGTTCAGGGCTCGGCTCTGACTTCGTCACCCTGAGCGCGTTGACCTTTGGCGAGGTTTCGGCGACCGAGCGTTGCGACGTCACCGCGGTCGCTTTCGCGCCTCCCACCGAGTTGCTGCCAGCAAACATGGGGTTGTAGCGCTCGTTACTCGATGCGAACAGGCTCATGCTGAGCTCGATGTTGTCGCCCACGGCAAAGCCCTTGGCGATGTCTCCCGTGTCTTTCACATCAACGAGAGGGCGAAGCTTCAGCTTCGACGAGATCGAGGCCTTTTCGGGCAGGTCAGAGAAGTTTTCGAAGACGGCAAGCTGTTTGCCCTTTGGCACGATGCAGTGGCCAGAGATCGGGCCGTCGAGACCGAGACTCTTGCACGTGTCGCCCGCAGCCGGGGTTCCGGGAAGCGCGTCGCCGGCGTGATATGTCGCGTTTGGAATCAGCGTGAGCGCGTTCAACGAGGCTTCAGGGGCGCTCTCTGCGCTCACAAGCTCAACGGTATCGGGCAGCAGCAGGCTCGCACTGAGGTTGTAGGTCGCGCTGGCACCCTGAGGGTTCTTGAAGGTGACGTCGACCGTGAGGTCTTCACCCAAGATGTGTGTTTCTTGCGGGGTGAGTGTAACCTCTGGCCGCGCCTCGTTCGCGAGCGCGCGCTGTGCCCCCACCCCAGCGGTCACGAGTGTTCCCGCAACGATCGCGGCAATCGAGACTCCGGCGATCGCCGAACGGACAGCCTTGTTTTTGGGCACGGTTGTCGTGCCCGTATCTGTATGCGACAAATGCATTCCCCTACGTTTTTACGCGCGAGAAGACACCTTGTCTGACGGAGCGCTCAACCCTTGTAACGCTCTGGTGAGGCCCCGCACTAAACCCGACAATATTCTACAGCCGTTTCGCAACCGCACAAGGCACAGAGGCAACATTTGTGCACGCAGAGACAACGTTTTCCCAGGAAACGCGAGAGGGCCGCCTCTCGGAAGAGACGGCCCTCTCGGGATAGTGCGAAAGTGCTCAGGCTTAGAAGCCCATGTCACCCGCGCCCGGATCCATTGCCGGAGCACCTGCTGGCTCTGGCTTGTCTGCGACAACTGCCTCGGTGGTGAGGAAGAGGCCTGCGATCGATGCGGCGTTCTGCAGCGCCGAGCGGGTTACCTTGGCGGGGTCAAGAATGCCCTGCGCTACGAGGTCACCGTACTCACCGGTCGCGGCGTTCAGGCCGTGGCCGTGAGGCAGGCTCGCTACGCGGTCAGCAACAACGCCAGCCTCGAGGCCCGCGTTGGTAGCGATCTGGCGCAGTGGCGCTTCGATGGCCTTTGCAACGATGCGAGCGCCGACGGCCTCGTCTTCGTCGAGCTCGAGGCTCTCGAAGGCGTCCTGGCCAGCCTGCACGAGTGCAACGCCGCCGCCGGGCAGAACGCCCTCTTCAACGGCTGCCTTTGCGTTACGAATCGCATCTTCGATGCGGTGCTTGCGCTCCTTGAGCTCAACCTCGGTTGCTGCACCCGCCTTGATAACGGCTACGCCGCCAGCGAGCTTCGCGAGGCGCTCCTGCAGCTTCTCACGGTCGTAGTCGCTGTCGGTGTTCTCGATCTCGCGGCGAATCTGGGTAACGCGACCCTGAATCTGCTCTTCTTCGCCTGCGCCCTCAACAATGGTCGTCTCATCCTTGGTGATGATGACCTTGCGTGCACGGCCGAGCATTTCGAGCGTCGTGTTCTCAAGCTTGAGGCCAACCTCTTCTGAGATGACCTGGCCGCCGGTGAGAATAGCGATGTCCTGCAACATTGCCTTGCGGCGGTCGCCGAAGCCGGGAGCCTTGACAGCGACCGACTTGAAGATGCCACGAATCTTGTTGAGCACGAGGGTTGCGAGTGCTTCGCCCTCGACGTCTTCAGCGATGATGAGCAGCGGCTTGCCCGACTGGCTCACCTGCTCGACAACGGGAAGCAGGTCTTTAATGTTCGAGACCTTGCTGTTGACGACGAGAATGTACGCGTCTTCGTAGACCGTCTCCTGACGATCAGCATCGGTGACGAAGTATGCCGAGAGGAAGCCCTTGTCGAAGCGCATGCCCTCGGTGAGCTCGAGCTCGGTACCGAAGGTGTTTGACTCTTCAACGGTAACAACGCCCTCTTTGCCTACCTTGTCGATGGCCTGAGCAATGAGCTCGCCAATCTGGGGGTCGGCAGCCGAGATCGAAGCGGTTGCTGCGATCTGGTCGGTCGTCTCGATCTCTTTCGCATTTTCGAGCAGCTTGGCCGAGACTGCCGCAACGGCCTTCTCGATGCCGCGGCGGATCGCGATGGGGTCGCTACCGGCTGCAACGTTGCGCAGACCTTCGCTCACGAGCGCCTGTGCAAGCACGGTAGCGGTCGTGGTGCCGTCACCGGCAACATCGTCGGTCTTCTTCGCAACCTCTTTAACGAGTTCTGCGCCGATCTTCTCGAATGGATCCTCGAGCTCAATCTCTTTAGCGATCGAAACACCGTCGTTAGTGATCGTGGGGGCGCCCCACTTCTTCTCGAGTACGACGTTGCGACCACGGGGGCCGAGGGTTACCTTGACTGCATCAGCGAGGATGTTGAGACCACGCTCAAGCCCTCGGCGTGCTTCTTCGTCAAAAGCAATAATCTTTGCCATGTTTCTGTCGTCCCTCCTGGACGTTGGGCGAGCTATGCCGCGCCGGTACGCTGTGGGAAAGAGCCCGGGTGACCCGAGGCCCTTAGCACTCAGCGTTGTCGAGTGCTAAAACAATTCTGGCACTCTGCGCCTGAGAGTGCAAGCGCACCGCCTAGAGGTCAGCGACTACTCAGCATCGCCGGCTGATTGCTTGGCCTCTTCAAGCCCTGGGCCGCTGTAATCAGCACCGAGAAGCACCGTAAGCTGGCTCCCCTCGGTCACGAAACTCGCGTTCTGGTAATAGGAGATGCCGCCGAGCTTTTCGCCAAGACCCTTTGCGAGCCCCTCGCTCGCTTCGTCGCTGTAGAACACTGCAGAAATTTTCACGTTTCGGTCTTCAGCATTTCCCGCGAAGGTCGTGGTTCCCCACCCCTCGGCGCCGATCGCGGTGTCAACCGCGAAGGCCAGGTCGGCAATGTCGGTTCCGTTGAGCACGGCAACCGTTGTTTCAGGGTCGATCTCGGCTGCGACAGGGGCGGGCGCCTTGGCGTCCGGGCCCAGCTGTTCAACGAACGAGACGCTCGAGGGAATAAGCGTATAGAGCAGAATGCCAACTGCCGTCAGAATGAGTGCGATGAGCGTTGAGACAAGCACCCAGGCGCCCGGTGAGCCGGGGCGTTCGACAGCGCGGTGCGCGCCAACGCGAGACGTACGCTTCACGCCGTCAAAGCGGTCACCCTGCTTTGGGGCGGCGGTTTGTTCTTCGTGGGGCCGTGTCGTGATCACTGGATCGCTTCCTTGGTCATGCTGCCTGAGATTCCAAGCGTACTCTACGTCTACTGAAGAGAGTCTGGCGCGTACAGCGCTCGTGCGAGGCCGTCGAGCACATCGGCCGTTCGGGTACCTCCCGCGAGCACCAGGGTGTCGTCGACGTCAATGATGCGACGGTTCTTGCCGGCTTTCGTTTGCGCGACCCCCGAGAGGTCGGCAATGAGGGAATCAACGCCGCCAACCGACTCGAGCCCCTTCGACATGACGAGTATCGCGTCGGGATCCATCGCGACCAGGGCCTCAGGAGTAACCTGCTTCTCACCCTTCCAGCCTTGCTCGGTCGCAATATCGACTGCACCGACAGCGTTCAGCAGCGTATCGATCCCGCTGCCTTCACCGAACATGTAGTAGACCTTTGATCCGCGCAGGTATAAAAAGACAACCCGCGGCAAACGCTCTGCGTCAGCGGGCTTCACGGTCTGCTGAATCTCGGTAACTTTGTCGTCAATCGACAGCTCAATAGCGTCGGCAAGCTGCTCACCCGCCTCGGCAAGCCCCAAAGCCGCACCGACATCGCGGGCGGCCTGATAGCTCGACTCGAAGTCGGTAATGCGATCGACCGCAACGACTTCAACGCCCGCCTGACGCAGCTGAATGCGCACGACGTCATCGGGGCCGAGCGAACCGTCAGTCAGCACGACCGTGGGCTCGAGACCGAGCACACCCTCGACGTTGACCACGTGACCCGAGCCCGTTACCAGCGGGAGGTCTTCGGTACCGGGGGCGCTCGTCGCAGTGTCTTTGCCGACGAGGTTATCGCCGAGGCCGAGGGCCACGACGTAATCGGCGAGCGTCCCGGTAATCGAGAGCGCGATGATGCGAGAGGTATCGGTGACGGTGACTTCTGGGGTTTTACCGTCGAGATCTTTCGAGAGAACCGTCGCTGGGAGGTCGGGCTCAGCCGCTTCGCTCGGGGTCTCGAACGAGGGCCCACCGACCTGCACATGCGTGGGGCCGACGACCGCACGAGGGTCGTCAACGGGGGTGAGTTCACTGAGCGGCGCCAGCTCAACCGTTTGCGTCTCTTTGCCACCGGTGTTGCCAGACTGTGCGCCCTGGCAGCCGGTCAAGAGCATCGAGACGGCCACGAGCAGAGCTGCAGAACGAACAAGCGGTTTGTGTCGTGTTCTGTTCATTACTCGGTGCTTCTCCCCTCAGCAGTGTGGGAGTCGATAGACTCACACAGGTACGAGGAGTTAGCCTACCCTAAGATACTGTGTGCCAGACTTCCGTTTCCTGGCGCCCCACAGTGTAGAAAGCTCATGCACCCACATGCAAGATCAGACAGCTTCAATGCGTGGCCGCAGGGCCGTATCGACGCTTCTTTTTGTCGCGCTCTGGGCGGTACTCATCATCACGCTTCTCATCTCGGCAGGCGTGGGCCAGTTGCCCATTCCACCCTCTGAGGTACTCGGGTCGCTCTTCAGTAAAGTCGGACTCGACTGGTTTGCTGAGCCTGCGACGCCAATGGCCGATGAGACGCTCTGGGCGATCCGCTTTCCTCGCGTTGCCATGGCCGCGCTCGTTGGCGCAGGCCTCGCTGTATCGGGCCTGCTGATGCAGGCGGTGTTTGGTAACCCGCTCGCAGAGCCAGGAGTCATTGGCATTTCGTCGGGAGCGGCCCTCGGTGCAGGCATCTCGATCGTGTTTGGCTTCACCGCCTTTGGCAGCTGGAGCACCGCAGTATTCGCCTTTCTGGCGGGCCTCGCGGCCACCTTTCTCGTCTATTCAATGAGCCGTTCTGAGGGCAAGACCGAGGTCGTCACCCTCGTGCTCACCGGTATTGCCGTGAACGCCGTCGCTGGCGCGGGCATCGCCCTGCTCACCTTTCTCGGCGACACGCAGTCGCGCGAAGAGATCGTGTTCTGGCAGCTCGGCTCGCTCTCAGGCAGCCGCTGGGATCAGGTGAGCGTTGTTGCTCCCGTGATCTTCGCCGGCATTGTCGTGGCACTCCTCATCGCGCACAAGCTTGACCTGCTCGCGCTCGGCGAGCGTAACGCAAGGCACCTCGGTGTGAACGTCGAAATGCTGCGCGTCGGCGTCATCGTGCTCGTCGCTCTGCTCGTTGGCGTCTCGGTCGCGTTCGCCGGCGTGATCTCGTTCGTTGGCCTTGTCGTGCCGCACCTCATGCGCATGATCTTGGGCCCCGCGCACCGTCCGCTCGTGTGGGCTTCGATGCTCGGTGGCGCAATTCTCATGACCCTCGCCGACCTTGCCGCTCGAACCGTCGTGCCCATGGCCGACCTGCCAATCGGCATGCTTACCGGTCTCGTCGGCGGCCCGTTCTTCTTCTGGCTGCTGCGCACGACCCGCAAGCGCTCGGGAGGTTGGGGCTAATCATGAACGCGAAACACTTCATCGCACCGACGCCCCAGCCGGCGGGAACCCCCGTATTCGAGGCTGTCGATATCACCGTCGAACGTGGTGGCAGAAAGCTGCTCGACGAGGTATCGATTGATCTCAGGGCCGGCGAGATTCTCGCGCTGCTCGGCCCCAATGGAGCCGGCAAGTCAACGCTCATGGCGGCCCTCTCTGGCGACCTACCTCCCGACGGTGGCGAGGTACGATTTACTGGGCAGCCGCTCACGCAGTGGAACCTGCGCGAGCTCTCACGCCGTCGCAGCGTGCTCTTACAAGACAACCAAGTGCTGTTTCCGTTTACCGTGCACCAGGTCGTCGAAATGGGCCGTGCGCCATGGCGCCGCACCCCGCTTGAAGACGAAGACCCCGAGGCGATTGACTGGGCGATCGACGCCGCAAACATTCGGCACCTCGGCAATCGTCGCGTGCCAACCCTCTCAGGCGGTGAGCGAGCTCGAACCGCCTTCGCCAGGGTCATCGCAGGCCGCACCGGGGCGCTCATGCTCGACGAGCCAACCGCCGCCCTTGATCTCGGTCACCAAGAAGAGCTGCTTCAGCTCGTACGCCAGCGGGCAGATGCGGGCGATGCCGTGCTCATCGTGGTACACGACCTGAACCTCGCAGCCTCATTCGCCGACCGTATCGCCCTGCTCTCGTCTGGCAAACTGGTCACCTGCGGCAGCCCCGAAGCGGTGCTGACCGAGTCACTGCTCACCGAGGTGTATGAGACCCCGGTTGAGGTCATTCGTCACCCGGTGACCGGGCGCGGCATCGTGCTGCCTCGTCGCGAAGTATAGGTCGGGCAAAGCAAAGCGCGGAGGCCCGTAGGCCCCCGCGCGCAAGGAATTACTCGTTACCGTGACCCTGCGATGTCTCAGCATCATCGGCGTCGCCACCGGGCTCTGACGCACTCGGCTCAGTTTTCTTGCGGCCGGTAAACAGCATGATGCCAGCGCCAAGAATCACGAGCAGCGCGACTCCGCCGATGACCACGGGCAACCACGGAAAGTCAGCCTCATTTTCGGCAGAGTCGTTGCCCTCGTCGACCGGCTCTTGCTGGTCTGCCGCATCATCTTCTTCGGGCAACGGCGCCGGAACGGGCTCTTCATCGCTGGCCACGAATGAGCAGCCAGAGTCGCCAGTGCTCATCGTGACGGTCACGGGGTCGACCTGCTCGCCTGCTGAGTAAAAACCACCAAACGCGGCGGCTCCCTCGGCGGTCAGCTGACCTTCGAGCGCGTTGAAGGTCAGGGTATTGCCCTCGACCTTGCCCGCTGCGGCGTTGAAGTCGAGCTTCACCGCCCGCTCCTGCTTCACTTCAATGTCGGGCTCGCCGCTCTGCTTCGTCGACGAGAGGTCAAGCAACAGGTAGGCCTCGGTCGGGTCAACGATCTCGAGCGTCGGGTTACCAAGTGTCACGTTCAGCAGCCCATCGTGCCCCTCAAACGCGACCGTGCCTTCAAAGTTCACGCTGCCGGCCTCGGCGGTTACCGCGACAATGCCTTCGCCCTCGCTCCACCGAAATTCTGGAAGTTCATAGGCGACATTCCCGTCTTCAGACCACGAGCCCTGAGCAATGCTGCCCTGAATGTAGGCGCGCCAGCGTTCGAGCGTGCCCCAGTTGAGCGTCGCATCGGTCACGTCGCATGCTGCGAGGCTCTCGGTGTGGCGAGGTTCAGCGTGCCGAACGTCGCTGGGGGCCGCCTGGGCCGTGGCCGGCGCGAGCAGCAACGCGCCCGTGAGCGCGGTGAAACCAGCCGCCGCAGCGAGTTTCTCAACAAAACGGTTCTTCATCATGTTCCTAACGTGAGGTCTCTGTCATATTAGGCCTGCTGCGCCTTACGGCGCTGCGCAGCGACCAGGGTGACCGCGCCCGCGGCGACCACGAGCAGAGCAACGGCGCCGATCCACACCCAGGCATTATTCGAGCCCTCGGTACTGGTTTCAGCGACCGCAAGCGGCTGCGCGCCGGCGGCCTGAAGCTGCTCGTCGCGGTTTACCTCGAGGGTCTGCTTTTTCGTTTTGGGCTTCAAGATCTCAATCTCGCTGCCAACCGAAATGCTGCCCTGCAGGGTCAACGTGTGCATGCCTGGTTCGATATCTTCGGGCAGCTTGCCGATCCACCGCACGACGCCGTTCTTGTCGGCGCTCGCCTCAGTGTCGAGCACGATCGGGTCAGAATAGAGCACGACCATGATGCCGAACTCTTCGGGTTCGAAGCCCGAGCCCTCAATCTCGATCGTTGCGCCGGGGCGCAGCTTCTCGGGGTCGGTGAGAACCTCGAGGCCGGTCGTCGCCGGCGGCTCTTCAGGAACCGCGCGGGTTGCCTGCGGAGACCCAGCGGTCTGCGCGCCGTACGAAGCCGTGCTGGCCGAGCCAACCGTGAAACTCAGCGGATCGGCGCCAAGGCTATATGAGCCGTAGGTGAAACCGCCGCTCACCGGAACGCCGCTCCACGTCACCTCGCCGTTCGGGCCAACCTGTTTCGAGGCCGCGCCGAGGTTGAGGCCGAAGGTGCGCCCGCTCGCGGTGAGCGTTGCGCTCGATGCGTTGTGAACGGTGATCGTCGGGTTGGCGATCGGTTCAGAGAGCAGGCCTCCGTGCCCGGTGAAGAGCACAACGCCCGAGTACTGAATCGAACCGGTTTGCGTTTGTGCGTTCCAGCTGCCGCCACCGGCCTGCGGGAACACAAAGCCACCCTGACCGCCGCCAACGCCCTGCGTCGAAATGCCGCCCTTCGCGATCTTGCCCTGCACGTACGCAGCGAACGGGCTCGAGACGCCCCAGGTCAGCGAGCCTGCGGCTGCACCGTTCTGCTGGCTGACGGCTGGCGGAGCGGGCTTCGGAAGCGGCTTCGGGTTTGGCTTCTTGATCGGAGGCTTGGGAGGCACGACGATCGGTTTCTCGTCAGACGCCGAACCAACAGTAAAGGTGAGCTTTGAAAGCTCATCGCCCTCGCTGTAGAAGGTTGTTAGCTTGTCGCCATCGAACGCATAGCTGAAAACGTTCACGCCTTGTTTGTGCAGTTTCACGGAGGCATTGCTCCACGTAACGCTTCCGTCTTTCGCTTTCGTGGCCTTCGCGCTTGCAAGATCTACATTTCCGATTGAAACCCGCTTACCTTCATAATCGACTTTCAATACCGCAGCGTTCTTACTCTGAACAACAACCTGAGGGTTGGCAAGAGTGACGTTTAGAGCACCCTTGTGCCCGTAGAAGGTCACTGCACCACCAAAGTTCGCGGTGCCAGTCTGCGTCTTTTCATCCCACTTACCACCCACGATCTGCGGGAAGTTGAACTGGTCACCCTTGCGAGTGGCCGGTTTCATCATCTTGACAGAGCCCTTAGCGATAGGGCCCTCAATGTAGTCAACGAAGTCTTTTTTCACGCCCCAGGTCAAACCACCCTGAACCGGCTTGGGAGTCTCAGGATCGACCGGAACCTCTGGTTCAGTCGCACCCTCAGCAAAGTTCAGAAGCACCTTCGCATCAAACGAACGATCCTGCATACCCGTATGGTTCGCAGCAGTAAACACCGCAGTCGCGCCACCATCAAGCTGCTTCACCGCATACTCAAGCTCAAACGTGCCATCCGCCTCAGGCTTTACCTGCTTCGAACCATCACGACAACCCATCGCATACGTAAACAAATCAGTCGGCAACTCAGTATCAGCACACAAGAACACGTAAATGCTCTGCTCAGGGTTATAACCCTCACCCTTCACCGTCACCGTGTCACCAGCAGCCTTCAAATCAGCATTCGGCGACACCGACAACTTCGGAGTTGCTGGCTCAACCGGGTCAACCGGATCAACAGGAGCCTCGGCTGCAGTCACCGAAACAGTGGCAGGAGCAGAGGTAGAGCCCGTGAAGAGCGCCTCATCGCTCGGCGTAAAGACGGCGGTAAAGGTGTGATCACCGAGTGCGAGCGCACCCGTCTCGATCGACGCTTGGCCTGCAGAGACTGCAATCGGCGCGCCAAGAACAGCGTCGCCGTTTACAAAGGTCAGAGTGCCTGCTGCGTCACTCGGGCTTACCGAAGCACTCAGCGTCGTTGCTTCGCCTTCAGTGAGCGTGGTCGATGCGGCCGAAAGAGTCACACTCGTATCCTGAGCGACAGGAGCGGGAGGGAACAATTGGTCCCACTGCGCCTCGGTAACCACCAAGTCTGCACGGCCGTAGACATTTTCGGGCGTAGCGGCCGAATGCTGTTTCCAGAGCAGCACCTCGTACTGCTGGCCACGAATCAGCGCCTGACTATCGCCCGCCGCAACAGTTTTCGCGGTCAGTGTGAACGTACTTGAACCGCCAGCCACCGTTGGAAAGGGCATTGCAAAAGCAGCGTACTCAGTACCGTCACCGCCCTTGGGCACAAGCGCGGCATACGTTGACTCAACGTCCGGGAGCCCGGTGGCCGTTACGTCGACTGTCAGCGTTCCATCGGCGCTTACCGCCTGAACGCTCGGTGTGACGATGGCAGGCTCGGCTGCTTGTGCAGCGGGAACAGCGAACATGCTGCCAAAGGCGACAAGAAAGGTAGTGAGAAGAGCAAAAGCGCTTCGGGACTTTTGGCCCCGGGCACTTCCCCGTGAAGCAATCGACTTTCGGACTCGAGACAGTGACATTCGTCAGGGCTCCTCACACCTAAGAAAGTATAGAACTGATGGAGGTAAGTACGGCCTAACCACCATCACTGAAGATAGCTTAGGGCAACCTCACCTGTCAATTCGACATAAACCCTGATAAGAGGGCCTTTTTAAAACACTCTTTCCTTGCTTTTCTGCACCGTCTCTGATCACCTGCGGCAGTCACGGCCGCACGCTGCTGCCCCCTTACGCACAGCACTTTCAAGCGAGTCTCACGGCACCCGATCGAGCGCACCGCGCAGGTCGTTCACGAGGTCTTCAGCGTGCTCAAGCCCGACCGAGAGCCGCAGCAACCCAGGGGTGACGCCGAGCCGCTGGTTCAGCTCCGGAGCAAAGCTCGCGTGGGTCGAAGTAAGCGGATGCAACACCATTGAGCGTGTGTCACCGATACCGGTCATGCGTGAGAAGATTTGCAGTCCGTTGAAGAAGGCTTTTGCTCCCGCTTCTCCCCCGCGCACCTCAACCCCGAACACAGCTCCCGTGCGGCCCCCGTAATCACGTTTCGCAAGCTCGTAGCGAGCGTTCGACGGGAGGCCTGCATAGTGCACCGCAAGCACCTCGGGCTGCTCTTCGAGCCACTCGGCAATGCGCAAAGACGAGTCGACGTGGCGTTCCATGCGCAACGACAGGGTCTCGAGCCCCTGATGCAAGAGAAAACCGTTAAAGGCCGCGAAGGTCGGGCCAATGTCGTTGACCACCTGCTCGCGAGCCGCCTGCGCAAACGCGGTACTGCCAAAACGGTCAACGTACGAGCCGAGGCCGGGCCGCAACGAACGGGTTATGAGTGGGTACGAACGCCCCGCCCGCGACGCGGCGAGCCAGTCGAATGATCCGCCGTCAACTATCGCACCACCGACGGCGGCTCCATGCCCCGATAAAAACTTCGTTGTCGAGTGCACCGTGATGTGCGCTCCGTGAGCGAAAGGACTGATGAGCGCCGGGGTGCCGACCGTATTGTCGACGATAACGGGCAGGTGGTAGCGCTCGGCGACCTCGGCAATGCGCCTCAGGTCGGTGATGTCGTTGAGCGGGTTCGGCACCGACTCGGTATAGATCGCTTTGGTCTCGGGGCGAATGAGGCGTTGCCACTCGTCGTCATCATCGATGTTCCACACGTAATCGACGCCAATGCCGGCGCGAGCAATGCTGCGACCAAACAAAATGCGCGTCCCACCATAAATTGACGCGGTCGAGACGATGTGGTCGCCCGTTTGCGCGAGCGTCAAGATAGCCGAGGTGATCGCAGCTTGCCCGCTCGACACCGTGACCGCAGCGCTGCCGCCCTCAAGCGAGGCCAATCGCTGCTCGGCGACCTGGTTCGTCGGGTTGCCCTGACGCGAATAAATCGGGTCGGTCGAGGTGCTGTTGAACCTCGCAACCCCGTCGTCGAAGTCTTCAAACACGTAGCCGGCCGAGAGCGCGACGGGCGGAACGCGAAGGCCACGATTCGCATCGCGGTACTCGCCCGCGTGCACCTGCCGTGTTTCGAAAGCAAAGCCGTTCCAATCGCTGATGGGGGTGCGGCTTTGACAGGGTGCGTCGTTCATAGTGCGTGCTCCGTTACTGTGCATGGCCCGGCGACGCCTTCGCAGTGAGCAACCCGAGCTCACGCAAGACGGCCAGGACCTGTTCGTGTCGGTTGAAGGTGTAGAGATGTAGCGAGTCGATGCTCTCGGCCAGAATCGCCTGCGAGAGTTCGATGGTGTGCGCGACCCCGAGGTCGGGCGCGTACCCACCAACCCGTTCGATAGCCCGCTCGAGCTCCTTCGGGGCGGGCTGACCCGCGAGGGCCGAGACCTTGCGCAGTTGAGCACTCGTGGCGACCGGCATGAGCCCCGGAATAATCGGCATCGTCACACCAGCGCGCCTGGCATCGGCGACGAACTCCAAGAACTCATCGGCGTGAAAGAACAGCTGGGTGATGGCAAACTGCGCTCCCGCCTGTTGCTTCGCCGCTAGCCATTCAAGATCGGCCCCGCGACTTCGCGAGAGTGGGTGCCCATTCGGGTAGGCCGCTACCGCGGTTCGCCCGACGCTCGTAAGCGGTGGCCGCTCGGCGCGCGCCTCGGCGATGAGTTCGACGAGTTCTGCCGCGCTGAGCGCATCGCGAAACACGGGATCATCGAGCCCGAGCCCCTTTGGCGGGTCGCCGACGAGCGCCAAGAAGTCGTGCACCCCGAGATCGAGAATGCGGTGGATCGTCGCCTTCAGCTCGTCGCGCGACGTATTGACCGTCGTGAGGTGCGCGAGCGGCAGAGCCGAGGTGTGGTCGCGAATGTGCTTGAGCAGGTCGAGCGAGGCATTACGGTGCGAGCCGTTGGCACCGTAGGTGACGGCGATAAAGCCGGGGGCCTCGGCAGCGAGGTGCTGCACCGCGTTGCCGAGGGCAAGTGCTGCCGCCCCGCTTCTCGCGGGAAACACCTCGAACGAGAACCTGGGTTTCGTGGGCTGGGTTCCGGTGAGTAAAACATCGTTCATGACGCACCCACCGTCTCGTTCGTGAGCCCGAGCACCTCTGCGGCGAGCGCCGTGCCCCGCACCCTGGCGGCAATTTTCGAGAACGCCACGTCACGGGCGAAGTCTGGCGAGCCGTGACGAGGTTTGTCGTCAATGAGGTACGGCGAGAACCCGCAGTCGTCGGTTGAGCCGAGCAGGTTCGCCGGGATAAAGCGTGAGGCTTTGACGAGCTGGTCGCGCACCTCTTCGGGGGTCTCGAGCTTCGGGTTTGTGGGGTCGGTCACCCCGAGCAGAATGTGCGGCAGGTGCCCCGTTTCGTCAAGCGCACCGAGCTGCGAGCCGATGAGCGATGCGACTCGCTGTGGATCTTCTTCGCTCGCGGCCTGCACAAGAAAGTAGCCCGCCTCGATTTGCAGCAGCTCGGGAATGAGCTTCGCGTAATCGACGTCTGCCGAGTGTGCGCTGTCACGGTCATTGCCTGGGCACGTGTGCACCCCGGTTGCCGCACGCTGTTCAGGAGTCAGCTCGTCGAGCACGCGATTCACCAGGTCGATGAACCCAGCGAGCGCGCTCGGCCCAGCCCACGGCGCCCTGAGGTCGGTACGCAGGGCGAGGCGCCCCTCGGTGAAGTCGATGCTCACCCGGCTCGCGCCTGCGGCAAAGGAGCGCCGGATGTCTTCGGCGCACTGGGTCACGACATCGTCGAGAAACTCTGCACGGGTGTAGCCCGCGAGCCCAGACTCAGGCACCATGAGCGAGAGCATCGAGGGCGAGATGACCGCCTGCTTGAGCGGCGCATCGGTCAGGGCCCTCGCCTTCTTCACATCATCAGCGGCCCACACCCGGTAGCGCAGCGGCGCCCTCAGCAGCCTCGGCACCACACGGTGATGCCCGTCGGCGAACACCGCAAACACGGGCCCCTCAGAAGCATCACCCTGGTCGAGAAAATAGGTCGCAAAGCTCGCCCGACGCTGCTCGCCGTCGCTGAGAATCGGTGACCCGGTCTCGGCCATGCGCTGAAGGGTCTCGGCGACCGCGGCATCCTGCGCCTCGGCAAGAGCTTCGGCGCTCACGAGCCCCAGTTCAGCCTCAAGCACCGCCCGCTGCAGCGCCGCGGGCCGCGGCAGTGAGCCAACCGGTTCGGTGTGCAGCGGCTGGCTCACGCCCGTTGTCACACCTGCTCCCTGTCACGCACGGCCTTCGTTGCAGCCACGAGGTTCTTGAGACTCTCAACGGTCTCGTCGTACCCTCGCGTCTTGAGCCCGCAGTCGGGGTTGACCCAGAGTAGCTCGGCGTCGATCCGCTCACGGGCGATCTCAATGAGGTCGCGAATTTCGTCGACGCCGGGCACGCGGGGTGAGTGAATGTCGTACACCCCGGGGCCGATGCCGCGAGAGTAGCCGTGGTCGCCAATGGGTTGCACGACGTCCATGCGGCTCCTCGCCGCCTCGATGCTCGTGACATCGGCGTCGAGGCCGTCGATCGCGCCCACGATCTCGTTGAACTCTGAGTAACAGAGATGGGTGTGGATCTGCACGCCCGCGGGTGCCCCGCCGGTCGCAAGGCGGAAGGAGCCAACCGACCACTGGAGATATGCTTCGTGGCGCGAGGCTTCGAGCGGCAGTAACTCACGAAGCGCTGGTTCATCGACCTGCACAATGCCGATCCCGACCTCGCCCAGGTCGCGAATTTCGTCTCTGAGCGCGAGTGCGACCTGCTCAGCGGTTTGCCCGAGCGGCTGGTCATCGCGCACGAACGACCATGCCAGAATCGTGACTGGGCCCGTGAGCATGCCCTTGACCGGCTTCTCGGTGAGCGACTGCGCATACGATGACCAGCCGACGGTAATCGGCGCCGAACGCACCACATCGCCCCACAGAATCGAGGGCCTGGTCGCGCGTGAACCGTACGACTGCACCCAGCCGTGCTCGGTCACGGCGAAGCCTTCGAGGTGCTCGGCAAAGTACTGGACCATGTCGTTGCGCTCGGCCTCACCGTGCACGAGAACGTCGAGCCCGATCTCTTCTTGCAGGCGAATAACCCGCTCGATTTCTTCACGCAAGAACGCGTTGTAAGCGCTCTCGTCGATCTCACCACGGTTGAAAGCAGCGCGAGCGACCCGAATCTCTGAGGTTTGCGGGAACGAACCGATCGTCGTTGTTGCGAGTTGCGGGATCGAGAGGGCCCGCTGCGCTTCACGCCGCTCTTTTTCGCTCGCACGCTGACGACTCTCGGCGGTCACCGAGGCAACTCGGTCACGCGTCTCGGGCAGGTGCACGCCCGGCGCCTGATCGCGGTCTCGAAGCACCGCTTCGACATCGGCAAGCTCGGTCTCAATCGCCCCGGCACCCTCGGTGAGCCCGCGGGCGAGGGTAACGACCTGCTCGACTTTCTGATCGGCGAACGCGAGCCACGACCTCAGCTGGTCGCTGAGCTTCGTCTCGCGGCGCACGTCGTAGGGCAGGTGTTGCAGGTTGTTCGAGGTTGAGACGACCGGGACAACGCCAGCTTCGCGAAGGGCCTCGAGCTCAGCAAAACGCTCGCGCAGGTTGGTGCGCCAGATGTTGCGCCCATCAATCACACCGGCAACGAACTGTGTTTCGCCGAGTGCTTCGGCGAGCGCTGCGGGCTCTGGCACGGCACCCCGAACCAGGTCGGCGTGCAACGCCTCGACGGGAAGTATTGCGAGTCGGGTCAGGTGCTCGCCCACGTCACCGTAGGGCGCGCTCAACACAATCGCTGGGCGGTCGGCCTCGGCCGCGAGTTCACGGTATGCCGCTTCGACGAGTGCGACAATTTCACCCCGGTCAAGCCCGAGCGAGTCTGAGACGAGTGCCGGCTCATCGAGCTGCACCCAGGTCGCACCGGCAGCCTTGAGCTCACGCAAGAGCGTCGCGTATGCCCCGACCAAGTCGGCGAGACGGGTGACGGGATTGAATCCCGGCGCAGCCTGCTCACTCGCCTTCGCGAGCAGCAGGTAGGTTACGGGGCCCACGATCACCGGGCGTGCTTCGATGCCCTGCTGCTTCGCCTCACGCACACCATCGGCGTACCAGTCGGCGTTCGCCTCGAACGCGGTCTGCTCGTCGATCTCAGGAACCGAGAAATGGTAGTTCGTGTCAAACCACTTGGTCATTTCGAGCGGCTGGTGCTGGGCGTCGCCCCTCGCGAGCACGAAGTACCGGTGCAGGGCTGACCCCTCAACGTCGCCAAAGCGAGCCGGGATAGCGCCCACCGCGACCGTGGCGTCGAGCACCTGGTCGTAGAGGCTGAAGCTCTCGGGCACTGCCCCGCCACTCGCCTGGAGCCCGAGGCCTACCAGCCGTGCGCGGGTGGCCGCACGCTGCTCGCGCACCTCATCGATGAGTTCGGCCTCGCTCAGGCCGCCCTTCCAGAAGCGTTCGACCGCGCGCTTCAGCTCACGGTCGGGACCGATTCTCGGGAAGCCCTGAATCGTCGCGTTGGGCAGTGGGTGCGTCGTAGTTGTCGTTGTCATCGTTGATCCTCCAGCGTTGCTCAGCAGATGTACAACGACTGTAAGAAGCCCCGCGAAACTCAACAAGTTTCATGACGAACTATGACTCATATGACGTTCAGGGCTCACCCGAAAAACGCTAAATCACCCAGTGCCCAGCGACTCTCTTCGTGCCCGGAATCGCGTCGATGAGACTCTGCGTGTAAGGGTGCTTGGCGTGGGCAAACACCTCGGCAGAGGCCCCCTGCTCGACTTGAACGCCGTGCTGCAACACCGAGACGGTGTCAGAGATTTGTCGCACCACCGCGAGGTCGTGCGAGATGAACACGTAGGTGAGCCCGAGCTCAGCCTGCAGGCTCGCAAGCAACCGCAACACCTGCGCTTGAACGGTCACATCGAGCGCCGAAACAGCTTCGTCAAGCACGACGAGCTCTGGCTCAATGATGAGCGCCCTCGCGATCGCAACCCGTTGTCGTTGCCCTCCTGAGAGCTCGCGTGGCTTCCGGTGAGCAAAGCTCGTTGGAAGCGCCACCAGGTCGAGCGCTTCGGCGACCTTGCTCGCATGTTCGCCACGCGACCCAATGCGAAAGTTGCGCAGCGGCTCAGCGAGTATCTGCCCGATCGAATGCCTCGGGTTTAACGACCCGTAGGGATTCTGGTAGACGAGTTGTGTCTCGCGCCGAAACTCACGCAGCGCGGCGCCCCGGAGCGTTGTCACCTCAACGCCGGCGACCGTAATGTTGCCAGCCGTGGGCGCCGAAAAGCCCGCGATCGCGCGACCCGTCGTCGTTTTGCCAGAGCCCGACTCACCCACAATCGCGTGGGTTGTGCCCCGCGCCACCGTAAACGACACGTCGTTCACCGCGACAAACGCGTCGGCCCCTCGCCCGAACTCCTGCCTCAGCCCACGCACTTCGAGCAGGGGCGTCTCATCGGCGGCTACCGTGCGCACACTCTCCCGCTCAACCACTCGACCGAACGAGGGCGCATCGCTCATGAGCTGCTTCGTGTACGCGGCCGCGGGGCGCGTGAGCACCTGCGCGCTCGGGCGCTGCTCCTGTACCTCGCCGTTTCGCATGACCACGACGGTATCGGCGCGATCCGCCGCAACCGCGAGGTCGTGCGTAATGAAGAGCATGCCCATGCCAGAGCTCTCACGCAGCTCGTCGAGCAAGTCGAGCACCCTGCGCTGCACGGTCACGTCGAGCGCAGAGGTCGGCTCGTCGGCGATGATGAGTTCGGGATCGTTGGCGATCGCCGCGGCGATGAGTACCCGCTGACGCATGCCGCCAGAGAGCTCGTGAGGGTGCTGCTTTGCTCGCCGCAGGGGCTGATCGATGCCCACCCTCTCGAGCAGGGCATGCACCCGTTCTGCCACCTCGGCCTTGCTCGCCTGTCCGTGAATGCGCAACGACTCGCTGATGCTCTTGCCGATCGTTTGCACCGGGTTGAGCGAGTTGCTCGGATCCTGCGGCACGAGGCCAATGCAGCGACCACGCAGGTCTTGCCAGCGCCGCTCAGTAAGCCCGAGAAGTTCGGTCGAACCGAGCTTTCGTTCGTCGAGCACGACACTGCCCTTCGTCACCCGGCCATTGGCCGCGAGCAACCCGATGGCCGACTGCGCAATCGTCGTCTTGCCAGAGCCAGACTCGCCGACCACCGCAGTCACCTCGCCGGGCTTCACGTCGAGACTCACGCCACGAACCGCTTTTGCCGGGCCGCGTGAGGTCTCGTATTCGACCTCAAGGTCACGAATACGAAGAAGCTGTTGTGGGGCGGTCATGCCGCTGCCCCCTTTCGTTCACGGTCAGTAATGAACTGGCTTAGGCGGTTCGTCGAGAGCACAATGAGCACGACAACGAGGCCCGGCAGCAGGGTGAGCCACCAAGCCGTCGCAATGTAATTGCGCCCCTCGGCTATGAGCAGCCCCCACTCTGGCGTTGGCGGCGGTGCGCCGTAGCCAAGAAACCCGAGCGTTGAAATCTGCAAGATCGCGCTGCCGAATTGCAGCGCAGCAAGCGCGATCACCGGTGTGAGCGAGTTTGGCAAAATATGGCGCCACAGCACACTCGCGAAGGTGCCGCCGGAGCCATAGGCCGCCTCAACGAACTCGCTCGCGCGCACGCTCACGACCTGCGAGCGACTCAACCGGGCAAACACCGCGACCGAGGTGACGCCCACAGCGATCGCCGCGTTCGCCGTGCCGAAGCCGAGCAGAATCACAATGCTCAGCGAGAGCAGCAGGGTTGGAATCGCGAGCAGCACGTCAACAAAGCGCATGAGCACCTCTTCGACGACGCCCTGGACTGCACCCGCGATGACACCGATCAGGGTTCCGAATACGAGCCCCACAAGCACCGCGAGGAGCGCCGCCGAAAGCGACTGCGAGGCACCGTGCACGACCCTGGCGAAGAGGTCACGCCCCGTCGCGTCAGTGCCAAACCAGTGCTCGGCGCTTGGCGGCTGGAGCGCAGGTGAGACCGCCTCGATCGGGTCATAACCCGTGAAGAGAGAGGGCACAAGGGCCCAGACCACAGCGATGAGCAGCACGAAGCCGGGCACGAGCACCGCTGGTGTGAGCAGTGAGCGCCACGCGCTCCGTGAAACGCCCACCTCAGCTTTCACCGGTTGAAGCGTTGTTGGGTTCGCACTCATGACGTCACCTGTTCCAATTCGAGAGGAGCTGCCGAACGACCCCGCCGGGGCTGCCTCAACCTCGCGTCGAGTACCGGGTACAGCAGGTCAACAATGAGGTTGATCGTGACAAAGAGCAGCGTCGCAATCACCACAACCGCGAGGAGCACTGGGGTGTCCCGACTTGCCACGGCTTGAGCGGTGAGGCTGCCAATGCCCGGCCTCGCGAACACCGCTTCAGTGACAATCGCGCCGCCGATAAGCTCACCGAAGAGCAGACCCGACATGGTGATGACGGGCAGGAGCGCGTTCGGGGCGACGTTGCGCCACAGAAGCCAGCTCGTGTTCGCCCCTCTCGCCTTCGCAACCGCGATAAAGGGCTGCTCGCGCACCTCGTCAATGCTGCGCAAGAACACCTGGGCAATGGGGGCAGCGATCGGGACCATGAGGGTGAGCACGGGCAGCACGAGCGCCTGCGCCTCGCTCGCCCCGATCACCGGGATGAGCCCCATTTGAAACGACACCAGTTGAATGAGCACGATGCCCACCCAAAAGACCGGGAGCGACACGAACAGCGGGGGAATGTTGCGAAAGAGCCCACGCAGCCACGCACCCTTACCGTAGCTCGCGGTAAACGCGATCACGACCCCAAGAAACCCTGCCCCGACGATCGCGAATCCGGCGAGCGCGAGGCTCGAAGGCAGCGCCTCGGCGAGCAGTTGCGAGACCTTGGCCCCGCTCTGCGCGGAGTACCCGAGGTCGCCCGTCAAGAAGGCACCGATCGATTCGAGGTAACGCTCGATCAAGGGCCTGTCGACGCCATACGAGGCTCGAATCTCGGTGAGCTGCGCTTCGGTGAGGCCAAGCTCTGGGCTGCCATACCGGGCCATGATCGAGTCACCGGGCAACGCGGCGAGCAAGATGTAGGCCCCGGTGTAGGCGAGCCAAAGCACCACCACGGCCTGGAGCACGCGGCGAAGGAGTGTGCGCGGGGTCATTTACTTCAGGCTCACATCGTAGAACGAGGGGCGACCAATCGACTCGGTCGTGAAGCCCTGCACCCGGTCGGTGAGCCCAAAGACCTGCGACTCTTCGAAGAACGGCAGCACGTAGGCCTGCTCGGCGAGGTGCTGTTGCGCAGCCGCCGAGGCGGCCTGCCGCTCCTCAACGGTACTCACCGAGGCAATACGTTCGAGCAGTTCATCAAGCTCGGGATCGTAGAGTTCGCCGGTGGCCCCATTGAGATTGAGCAACGAGTTTCGGTTGGTCGAGTAGTACTGCGACTTCAGCACGTCGAAGTCTGCGCGACCGACCATCGAGTGGTAGACCTGCACTGTGTCGATGTCTTGTTTCGCAGTGTCCTGCGCGACCTGGTCGCCCGAGATGATGTCTACGCCCACGCCAATGGCCGAAAGCTGGTCTTGCACGAGCGTCACCACGTCTTTCGAACGTGGCTGCGGGAGCGCTTCGTTAAAGGTGAGCTCGAGTTTCTTTCCGTCTTTCTCGCGAATGCCGTCGCTGCCGACGACCCAGCCTGCCTCGTCGAGCAGGGCTTGCGCTTTGGCCACGTCGTATTCGTAGTAGTCAGAGGTGTCAACGTACCCTAACGCGCTCTGTGCGAGCACTCCGGTCGCAAGCGGGTAGCTCCCGGAGAAGAGCGTCGAAACGATCTGCTCCCGATCAATCGCGTGAATGAGGGCCTGCCGCACCCGAATGTCCTCGAGCAGGGGGTGACCAAACCTGAAGTTCAGGCCGTTGTTGACGCCGTTCGTACTCGCGGCCACGATGCTGAGCCCCGGGGCTTCAAACTGCACTTCGTCTGGGGCAGGAATTTGCCTCGCAATATCAGCCTGACCGGCGACAACCGTGCCCACCCGAACGCTCGATTCGGCAGCGAGTATGAAGTTCACCCCATCAATCTCGGCAGCACCCTGGTGCGCTCTGGCTGCGGGCGCCCAGTCGTAATCGTCGCGGGTCACGAGGTTAAGCTGCTGCCCAATTTGCTCGTTGTCAACCACAAATGGGCCGCTCCCGATGATCTCTGCCGCGTTGCCCGGCCCGAACTCGTCGCTCGTTCGGTCGAGCGTATCGTTCGAGACGAGACCTGAGTTGATCGTAGAAACGGCCTGCGCAAACCCCGGTGACGGTGCGGTGAAGAAGAACTTCACCGTGCGCGCGTCAACCGCCTCTGCACGGTCGTAATTGTTGATGGCCTCTGAGACGGGCAGGCCCCGGTCGGTATCGCCCTTGCCGTAGAGCTCGAAGTTCTTCACGACGTTTTCAGCGTCGAGGGGTGACCCGTCTGAGTAGGTCACACCCTCGCGAATGGTGAAGGTGTACTCGGTCGCGTCACCGTTCACCTCGGGAAGCTCCTCGGCGATCCACGGGCTCAGTTCGAGGCTCTCTGGATCTTGATACAGCAGGCGATCGGTGATCTGGTTCAGGATGCCGCCGTTCGGGTAAAAGCCACCCGATGGCGCGTACAGGGTTGTCCAGGTTTGCGGCTCGAGGTAGGTGAGCGTGTTCGACCCGCCCTTGGCTCCAGACCCCGATTGGTCGGAGTTTCCCTGTGCCGAGCAGCCCGTCAGCGCAATGGCAGTGATCGCGATGGCTGAGACCCAGGCTGTTCTTCGGCGTTTCATGTGTGGCTCCTTCAAGGTGGTGTTGGCACCCGGGCTTGTCACCCGGGCGAGATTCGCATAACGTAACTAGAAGATATTATTATGTCTCACATAAGCTAATCTAAAGTCAACGTGTAACACAAAGTCACACAGCACCACTTCGAAGCGAACATCACCTATACCTAACAGGCATGCACACAACACCAAGAGCAACCATCGCCCTCGTGGGGGCAGGCCCTCGCGGCGCCTCTCTGCTCGAACGCATTGGCGCCCATCTCGGCACCCTCACCCACACCCCACCCCTCGACATTCACGTCATCGACGACGCTCCTCGCGGAGCTGGCCGCATCTGGCGCACCGACCAGCCGCGCGACCTGTGCATGAACACGCTCGCCCACGCGGTAACCCTGTTTACTGAACCTGGAAGCACCGTCTCAGGCCCCGTCGTCGAGGGCCCCACACTCTATGAGTGGTGCGCCCTCCTGCGCGACGAAGAGACGCCGGGCATCGCCGCGGCACACGTCGAAACGTTCAGGCACTTTCGGCCACCAGCGACGCTCGCCGAGGTATACCGCGAAGAGCTCGCCGCACTCAAACCCGAGTCGCACCCGAGCAGGGCACTCTACGGCGAGTATCTCGGGTGGGCCTTCAGCCGTGCCGAGTCTCTCGTAAAGCCCTACGCGACGGTGCATCACCACACGGCGCGCGCCATCTCGGTAGCGCACCTCAAAGCGCAACTGCCAAGCAACCGCACGCTCATCTCCCTCAGCGACGGAACGAGCGTCGCCGCCGATGCCGTGATTCTCGCGACCGGGTGGCTGCCCGCGGCCGACTCACCCGAGGAGCAGGCTTTCGAACGCAGAGTACAAAGCCGCCCCGGGCTCACCTGGGTGAAACCCGGCAGCCCCATTGAGCAAGATCTCAGCCAGATCGAACCCGGCAGCGCAAGCATCATTCGGGGCCTCGGCATGAGTTTCTTCGACACCGTCTCACTGCTCACGATTGGCCGAGGGGGCCACTTTACCCCGAGCGCCGACAGCGCCTCGGGCCTTCGCTACCACGCGTCAGGGGCCGAGCCAGTCATGCACGCCACGTCTCGCCGCGGCGCTCCTTTTCGCGCCAAGTCGCTGTACCACGCACTTCCCCCGTCGCCCAACCAACGGTTTGTGCGTTCGGTCGACTGGTCGCGGGTGCCACGCCCCATCAACTTCAATGCGACGTTCTGGCCACGCGTTGTCGCTGACGCTTTTCTCGACCATGCTCTCACGCTCTCACAGGCTTCACGGGGGGCTGTGCTCGCGAGCGAAGAGCAGCTCACGAGCACGGTCGAGCAGGCGCTCGACGAAGCGCTCGCACGGGAGAGCGATGACCTCGAAGCACCCGTCGCCCTCATCGGCGAGGCAGTCGCCCGACTCATTGCTCGCCCCGGCGATCGCTTCGACCTCATGACTGAGATGCGGCTCGGCGACCTCACCTTCGGCTCGCCAGAGGCCTACCAGCGGCACACGCTCGAACGAACGGCACAGGATCTGCGAGACGCGGTACTCGGCGCTGCCAGCCCAACGAAGGCGGGTCTTTGGTCGATCAGCGGTGCCAGGGGCGTCGCGAACCAGGTTGGCACGCTCGGCGGCTTCGATGCCGAGTCTCGGGCAACGGGGTTTCGACTGCTCAGCTCGCTCGGCGGTATGGTCGGCTCTGGCCCACCTGCGTTTCGCGTGCAGCAACTGCTCGCCCTCGCCGAGGCAGGGCTCGTGAACTTCATCGGCCCCAATGCAAGCGTGCACGTTACCGACGATAGTTTCGTTGCCGAGTCACCAAACGTTGCGGGCTCACGCGTCACCGCAACGAGTCTTGTCGAGGCGTGGATGAAGTCGCACGATCTCGCCCAGAGCGCTGACGCCCTCACCCGCGATCTCGTCGCCGGCGGCAACGCGCGAGGGTTCACCGTGCGAAGCCGCGGCGGCGCGCGCCGGCCAACACGCTCGTTCGAGATCAACCCCGCAAACGGCAAGCTCATCGGCGCATATGGAACCGAAGACCCGTCCATTCACGTCGCGGGCATACCCGTCGACGACCAGTTGCACGGAACCGTCATCAGCCCCATGCCGGGCACCAACCCACCCATGCTTCGAGAGACCGACCGCGTGGCTGCGAGCGCGCTTCGCACCGCGTTTGCGGCCCTCGAAGAGCGTCAAGAAGGAGACCTTCGTGTCAGCACACCCGTCACCCCATAAGCCGGTCGCACTCGTGACCGGAGCGACGAGCGGAATGGGCCGCGAGGTCGCACGTGAGCTCAGCGCCACCCATCAAGTGATCGCCGTCGGGCGCGACGAGGCCCGCCTCGCGGCGATCACCGCTGAAACCGGAGCGACGCCTTGGCAGTTCGACCTGACGAGCGACGCCGAAGCCCTCGGCGCGAGCGTTGCCGCACTCGAGAGGCTCGACGTGCTCGTGCACGCGGCCGCCCTCGGCGGGCACCACTCGGTTGCCGAGGCACCCGACGCAGTCTGGCAAGAACAGTTCGAAACGAACGTGCTCGCCCCCGCCCGAATCACTCGCCAAGCGCTGCCGCTACTGCGTGAGACCGAGGGCACCGTCATATTCATCGGTTCAGGCGCTTCGACTCGGCCGGTCCCGGGAAGCGCCGTGTATAGCGCCACGAAGCACGCTCTCAAAGCGCTCGCTGACGTACTGCGCATCGACGAAGAGCCCCGCCGAGTGAGAGTCACAACGCTCGCGCCAGGACAAACGAACACGGCAATGCTCAAGCGCTCAATACCGAGTCAGCAGCACACCCCAGAACGCTATATCCAGCCGCGTTCCGTCGCCGCAACCGTTCGCTTCGTGGTCGATGCACCAGCCGACGTGCATCTCACCGATGTCACGCTTCGGCCGAGACAAGAAATCGCCCGGTTATAACACCGGGCGATGTGAGGCGGCGCGTGCCTCCTCATGCGGGCCTACCGCTCACGCTAGGCGGCTGTGTCGGGCACCGCAGCCTCACCGAGCGTCAGCATCAGCCGGTTGGCCCACGCGAAGAACGCCGTCGCGAAGGCGATGTCGGCAATTGACGACTCATCAATCGCTTGCTCCCGCAACGCTTCGACCTCCTCTGGCGAAGCACTCGGTGTGAGCTCGGAGAGCCTCGCTGAAAACAGCACGATTGCGCGCCACCGGGGATCCTGCCCCTCGGCGAGCACCGTGACGTCTTTCGCAACCCAGGCGCCGTCGCGCTCAAGCGGCACCGCAAGCAAACGATCGACGTCGGCTTCCCGCTTCGTTTGAAACGCCGCTTTGCGCGAGTGCACCGAGGCGCAATACACGCAATCGTTCACGCGACTTGCGACGGTGGCCGCGAGCTCACGCTCACCGCGAGCGATGCCTTTCGCCCCCAAGAAGACCGCGTCGTCGAGGGCGCTTCGGGCGCGCAGCACCGCGGGAACCCTCGCGAGCAATCGAAAGTATTCTGAGTTCGTGCTCGACTTCGTCGCAAACGAGTCGATCTGCACGGGTGTCAGCTCGGCCTCAGCGACCGCCGGAACCCACGGCTCCCACGCGAGCACCTCGCGCGTGAACGCTTCAGGCACGAGGCTTCCCCGCGACGTGCGACCCTCGCGCCGACCATCGCTCGGGGCCGTTGGCGAATCATGCCGCGGTGCCGGGAGCACCTCCGGCACTGGCCCCGCGAGCAGCTCCAGAGCGTACAGCGCACGCAAGAGGAAGCTCGTGAACGCGACCACCTGGCTCACCAGCACGATCTCGTCAGCGCTCACCCCGGCAATCTCGAGCGCGAGTTGATCATCCTTGGACACGAGCGCCGGTGAGACCGTAATGTGCTCGGCGTGAGCGAGAAGCGCCCTCTCGCGCCCGTTTTCTGCCGCGAGCGAGGTCTCCGAAGTTCCCGACGCCGCCCTGTGGTGCCTGGCGAGCTCGGCAGACCCTTGCAACTCGGCCACACGTGCCGCGATGCCGTGCAGCACCCGACCCTCGAGCACCTGTGGCTCTGCAAAGAGCGCGTGATATGCCCCTCTCGTGTACTTCACCGCCTCAGCTCTCACGGGAAACGAGGTGACGCTCACCTCAGGGTCAAGCAGGGCTTGCAGTTGACTTGATGATTGCGACACGGGATTCCTCTCACGCTGTGATCATGGTGACGGTCACAGCGTAAGCGGGGGCAGAATCGATCCGCAAATCATCACGTAACATAATGACTCATATAACGAGTTGCTATATTGCGGATCGCGCAAAAGCCCTACTCGTCGCCCGCCGGCAGCGCGCGAACGGCTTTGCGATCAACAAGGAGCGTGTCACGAACCTGGCGGCGCAGAATCTTGCCGATGAGCGACTTCGGTAGCTCCTCCCACACAAAGTAGCTCGTGGGGCGTTTATATTCAGCAAGTTGCTCGCGAGCAACGGCCCTCGCGCGCTGCTCGTCAAACGTGACGCCAGGCTCGGGAACCACAACGGCGGTGACCACCTCTGCCCCGCTTCCGCGAGGAACGCCAACAACCGCGACCTCGGCAACGCCCTCGACCGTGCCGATAACCCGCTCAACCTCGGTCGGGGCAACATTAAACCCGCCCGTAATAATGAGCTCCTTCTTCCGGTCAACCACCGTAACGAAGCCGTCGTCATCCTGCACAACGAGGTCGCCCGTGCGCAGCCAGCGACCATCGACGAGCGCGTCACGCGTATCTTCTGGCCGGTTCCAATACCCCTGGAACACCTGCGGGCCACTGATGAGCAGCTCACCCACCTGCCCCAGCTCAACCTCTTCGTGTGGGGCGTCAGGGTTCACGACGCGAATGTCGGTCGAGGGGAACGGCAGCCCGATGGCTCCGATGCGACGCTCATCGCTAAAGGGGTTGGCGAGCGCGATCGGGCTCGTCTCAGTCAGGCCATAGCCCTCGTTCAGCATGCTGCCCGCAGTATCTTCCCAGCGCTTCACGATCGCCGGGGTGAGCGTCATCGCACCCGAAATTGAGTAAACGACCTGGCTCAGGTCAAGCTGTCCGTCACGCGAAACCCGCGCGATCGCATCAAACATGGGCGGCACCGCGGGAATAAAGGTCGGCGGGAACTTCTCGGCAGCCTTTGCCACGAGAGCGGCATCAAAGGTTGGGAAGAGCACGGCTCGCGAGCCCGTCTCAACGGCATAAATGACCGAGAGCAAGAGACCAAATGAGTGGAACATCGGCAGCACCCCGTAGATGCTGCCCTTGCCGTGCTCAAAATCGGGCATCCACGCAGCCCCCATGCGAGCAACAGCCCAGAGGTTACCGTGCGAAATCATGGCACCCTTCGGGGCCCCGGTCGTGCCCGAGGTGTACTGCAGGCAGGCAATGTCGTCACGCTTCGGCCGCGGGTGATCCTTCGGCAGCGGTGACTCCCGCTCGAGCTTTGCGAACGGAACCGTGCCGGTCGTCGCAGCCCAGAGCTTCGCCCGACCCTCACGTGCCTTTTGCACCGGAAGCTTCAGCGCAACGCGCATGCCGAGCGGCATGGACCGAGTGATATCAACCGAAACGATCGTGTGAATACCGAGGCTTGCGGGCAACGACTGAACCGTCTCAACAACGTTGCTCCAGGCGATGACGATCTGCGCGCCGTGATCGCTGAACTGCGTGTGAAGTTCTTCTTTCGTGTAGAGCGGGTTGTGCTCGACCACCGTCGCGCCGAGGCGCAGCACCGCATAGAAGGCCACGATGTGCTGCGGAGCATTCGGCATGATGAGCGCCACGCGGTCGCCCGCTTTCACCCCGAGGTTTGCGAGCCCCTGCGCAACACGAAGCACCTGGTCAGAAAGCTCACGGTACGTGGTCGTGCGACCAAAGAAGCTCACGGCGTCTTGATCTGCCCACTCAGTGCAGCGCTCGTCGAGAAGGTCAATGAGCGATCCCGTCACGGGTTCAATGTCAATCGGGGTGCCGGGAGCGTAAAACCGGTTCCATGACCGGGTCTCATTCATGTGCATAGCGTTAAGGTTATCTTTTTTATACTGAAAAATCGCTTGCTCGTGAACGAAACCTACAAGGCTTCTCGGAATCGACGCCCGCTGGCCGCAAGACAGCACGAAGGCCCGGCCTCACTGAAGAGACCGGGCCTTCGCGTTGTCGCGGTGTCGACTTGAACCGTCGTTAGACGATTTCACCGTTTTCGACGATCTCGCGAAGCGAGTGCACCTCTGAGAGGTGGTGTGCGCCAAAGAAGTCGGCCTCAAGCAGACGTTGCTCGTCAAGCTCGGTGAGCGTTTCGTGAGCAAGCGTTGCCTGAATGATGAGGGCGTGCATCCACCCACCCATCACGAGGCTCAGCAGGCGCTGCAGTGGGACCGAGACGGCAAACGCGTCGCGGGGGTTCTGCGCGAAGCCGGCGAGCGCCTGGCTCGCAGCAACCGCGCTTCCGAGTGCGCGACCGAGGCGCTCAGCGGTGCGCTGTGCAACCGGGTTGTCGATGCCCTGGAGCGCGGTGACCTGCTCCTGCACCATGCCGAGTACCTGCTGCAGCGTCTTGCCGTTATCGCGCAGAATCTTGCGGCCAACGAGGTCGTTCGACTGAATCGCGGTCGTACCCTCGTAGATCGGGGTGATGCGTGCGTCGCGGTAGTGCTGAGCGGCGCCGGTCTCTTCGATAAAGCCCATGCCGCCGTGCACCTGAATCGCGTCTGAGGCGATGCGTACCGACTCTTCGGTGGCCCATGACTTCAGGAGCGGCACGAAGAATTCCATGATGGCCTGGTTGTCGCCCTCGGCAGCGCGGTCGCGCATGTCGCCGACGAGCACGCTGAAGGCGCGCATGGCGTGAATCGAGCTCGACATCGAGAGCAGCAGGCGACGCACGTCAGGGTGCTCGCCGATCGTTGCACCCGCGTCACGACCGATAACCGGACCCTGCACGCGGAACGCAGCGTACTCAGCTGCACGCTGGTAGGCACGGTCGGCAATGCCGAGGCCCTGAATACCAATGTTGATGCGGCTGTCGTTCATCATGACGAACATGCCCTGCAGGCCCTGGTGCAGCTCGCCGACGAGGTAGCCGGTCGCGTTCTCGTACTGCAGCTGCGCAGTGGGGCTGCCGTGAATGCCGAGCTTGTCTTCGAGTGAGACGGTCACGATGTTGTTGCGCTCACCGGGAGTACCGTCGGCGTTCAGCAGGAACTTCGGCGCGACGAAGAGCGACAGGCCACGGTGGCCCTCTGGCGCACCCTCGGTGCGTGCGAGCACGAGGTGAATGATGTTCTCTGCAACGTCGTGGTCACCCCACGTGATGAAGATCTTCTGCCCTGAGATCGAGTAGCTACCGTCGCCGTTGTCGCGAGCGATGGTCGTGATGGCGCCAAGGTCGGTGCCGGCCTGAGGCTCGGTGAGGTTCATCGTGCCGGTCCACTCGCCTGAGACGAGCTTGGGCAGGTAGGTGTCTTTGATCTCCTGCGAACCGTAGGTGTTGATCGAGTTGATCGCACCCGCGCTGAGGCCCGCTGCGAGCGAGAACGCCGAGTTCGCGGCCGACCAGAACTCGCTGAGCGCGCCCTGTACCGACGAGGGAAGCCCGTCGCCACCTGCCGACTCTGGCGAGCCCGCGCTTACCCAGCCTGCTTCAACGTAGGTTGCGTAGGCCTCTTTGAACCCATCAGGGGTCTGAACGTTGCCGTCGACGAGCTTCGCGCCCTGCACGTCGCCGTTACGGTCGAGTGGAGCGAAGACCTCGCTCGCCATCTCACCGCCAGCTTCAATCGCATCGAGCATGTCGTCAGCGGTCATTGCGCCCTCGGTTGAGCGAGCAACGATATCGGTACCAAAAACTTCTTTCAAGAGAAAGGCGTAGTCAGCTACCGGCGCTGTGTAATCTCCATTAGCCATGTCAGTATCTCCTCGATTCCACTCCGACGAGCATTGTCGGACGTACTACTCTTCATTATCCCCTGTTTGTACCTGGGTACCAATTGAGAGTCGCGCTCATTGTAGATATCACTGAGTGCGTTTCTCGTTTCTGGACCGGCACCGGTGGCTTTACCCCGACTCGCTACAGGAGCTCGGCACGCAGCTGTGCTGGCGACTTCGGCGACAGGAGCCCTGGCGCGATGTCGTACACGGTCTTGGCGCCGTGATCACCCGAGCGAGCGAGTTTTGCGGCTGCCCTCGCATAGGCTACGAGCACGCTCGACGTGAACTCAGGGTTCGAGCCAAGCGTCAGCTGAAATTCCATGGTCTGCTGCATGCCGGGCGATGATTCACCGCTGCGAATCACAAAGCCGCCGTGCGGCATGCCCTGGTGGTCGCGCTCAAAGACCTCTTCGGTGATCACGTGCACGGTGGTGTCGTACGGCTCGAAGTAGTCAGGCATGGTCACGATCGCCTCGCGAATTGCGGCCTCGTCGGCCCCCTCTTCGAGCACCACGTAGCAGTCACGCACGTGCTGCTGCCTCGCGGTAAGCTCGGGCCGGCTACCGGAACGAACCTGCTCGATAGCCTCTTCTGAGGGAATCGTGTACTGCACCGCAAGACGAACCCCGTCAATACGGCGCAGCGCGTCTGAGTGCCCCTGGCTGAGACCCTGACCCCAGAAAGTGTAGGTGCGCCCCTCGGGCAAGATGGCCTCGCCGAACATGCGCTGCAGCGAGAAGAGCCCCGGGTCCCACCCAGACGAGATGACGGCGGTCGTGCCAGCCGCTCTTGCCGCCTGGTCAACCGCGGCGAAGTGCTCGGGAATCTTGGCGTGCGTATCAAAGCTGTCGACGAGCGTGAACCGTGAGGCAAGCTCCGGCGTTTGCACGGGGAGGTCTGACTTCGACCCGCCGCACAGAATGAGTACGTCGATGTCATCGCGCGACTCGTCGAGCTCAGAGAGCGCAAACACGGGGGCCCCGAGCGTTGCAACACTCAAAGGGTCGCGGCGCGAAAAGACGCCGACGAGTTCGAGATCGGGCGCGAGCCCGAGCGCGGTCTCGACGCCCTTACCGAGGTTGCCATACCCAACAATCGCCACACGAGTGTTTGCTTCCAAAAACGTACCCCTCTACCTCTCAAAACCCGCCATTGTGTGCGGTTCTTTCATCGTACCGGCTGGCACCGACACAGCACCGATTTATTCGACGCTCAAGCGCCCGCCGCGTACGCGGAGCGCGGCTTCCTGCACCGTCAACGTCGCCGCGACGACCTCATCGAGCGCGTCACCGTCGACCTCGAACACCCTCGGCTCGTCGAGCTCGAACCGAATCTGCTGCCCCCTGCCGCGGGTCACGCTGCCGCTGCTCGTCGTCTCGTCGCTCTGCGCGATGCGGCGCTTGAGACCGTTCTGCCAGGCCATGTTGTGCATCGTGTCGAGCCAGCCGCCGAGCCCCGCAGCGCTCAAGACGAGCATGTCGAGCTGGCCGTCACTCGGGCTTGCCCCTGGCAAGAGATTCATGCCCGCTTGAATGCTGCCGCAGTTGCCCACGATCATGGTGTGGGCGTCAATGGTTTCGGGCGCTTCGTCGTCGATGCTTACCCGAACCTTGATCACCTGGCTCGCTGAGATCGCCCGCCCAAGCGACTCGACGTATGCAGCCCAGCCCACCTGGCTCTTGAGGTCATCTTTCGTCTCGGTAATCATGTGCGCGTCGATACCGAAACCGGCCATAACCGCGAAGGCGTGCCGCTCGGCTGCACCCTCAGCGGTTTCAAACGCCGCCCAGCCGATATCGATGGGAAGCGCCTCGCCAAACACCGCGGTGTCGAGCGCGTCTTGCAGGCTGTGGATCGCGATACCGAGATTGCGCGCGAGCAAATTTCCCGTGCCGAGCGGCAGGATGCCGAGATCGGCGTGACCAGCGGGAATGGTCTCGGTGCCAGAAGAAAGTGCCGCACCGGGATCCGCCTCGGAAGCGTGCTCTGCGAGCGCCTCAGCGACGGCGCGAATGGTTCCATCGCCGCCCGCAGCGAGCACGAGCCTCGCCCCATCACTAAGCGCCTCACGAGTGGCGGCAGCCCCCGGATCGTCGCGGCTCGTCTCGTACCAGCGAACCTGGCCCACCCAGTCGTCGGCAATGCCGGTAGCCCTCTGACGCTTCGCCGCAACGCCAGAAAGGGCATTACGAAGCGTCTTTTCGCTCGTCTTCGAGGGGTTCCACACGAGCGCGATATCGGCGGTCGGCACGGTTACGGGGCCCTCGGCGGGCACGGTCGAGAGTTCGGTCATTGCGGGTCACTCCGTTCGTTGAGCACGACATTCGTGTGATTCAAGTGTGCACTGATATTGCTTCGGGTGCGAGCCCAAGCCTCTCTGCGGGCTAAGGAATAGTTTCGGGGCTAGGCTGGTTGCAGACTGTGCACGATGCGAGATAGTGAAGCGAGGAGAACGAGAGATGCGCCCATATCTTGATAAGACGGCCCCAGAGGTATGGAAAGCAGCTCAGGCGTTCAGCACCACGGTTGCGGCCGAGGCTGAAGCTCGCGGCATCACGGCACGCGAGGGCGAGCTCATCAAGGTGCGAGCATCACAGCTCAACGGCTGCGCGTTCTGCCTTGACCTACACACGAGACAGGCACGCAGCGCAGGGGTAACCGAGCAGCAGCTCGACATGCTTCCCATTTGGCGTGACACCGAGCTGTTCTCAGAGCGCGAAATCGCGATGTTGCTCATCGCAGAAGCAACGACGCTCACACCGCTCGATGACCACGCCGTTGCCGATCTCGAAGACGCCCGTGCCGTACTCGGCGACGAGACCTTCGCCGCTGCAGAGTGGATCGCAGTAGCCATCAACACGTTCAACCGCGTCTCAATCATGAGCGCCCACCCCGTTCGAGACAGGCGGTCAGCGTAACCCATGAACACCCTTCCAAAACTTATCGCGACTGACCTCGACCACACGCTGCTCGACCCAGAAGGCCTCGTGAGCGAGCGCACCAGAAACGCGCTCGATGCTGCCAGATCAGCCGGCATTCACGTGGTTCCCGTGACCGCAAGGCAGCCCGTAGGGCTCCGCCAGATCGCCGAGAACGCGGGCTTCACCGAGTGGGCGCTGTGTTCAAATGGTGCCTTCGGTATTCACCTTGAAACGAGCGAGCTCCTCTTCACGAACGAAACACCGCCACACACCCTTGAGCTCATCACCACGCGACTCAATGAGCGCATTCCAGGGCTCAAGTACGCGAGCGTGTATGACGGCGGAGAGGGCTTTGTCGCCGAAGAGGGCTACGCCCACCTTGCGGCCTTCATCGACCATAAGCGCGACCCCCGGCACATGGGCGGTGCACCGCTCGAGGCCGTCATCGAGCACCCGAGCTTGAAGCTCGTCGTTCGCCACCCCGAAATTGCGCCGCACGATATCGCCCACGAACTCTCAGGGCTCGGCCTGCCTGGCTTTGAAGTGACGCTCTCGGGCGCCCCCTTCGTCGAGATCATGGCCGAGAACGTCACCAAAGCCTCGGGGCTCGAGGAGCTCTGCGGGCACCTCGGTGTCGCCCAGAGCGAGGTCATCGCATTTGGCGATGCCCGGAACGACATCGATATGATCGAGTGGGCCGGCCACGGGGTTGCCGTGGCAAACGCACTCGAATCGGTCATGCAGGTCGCCGACGAGGTGACGGCGAGCAATGCTGAAGACGGCGTTGCCCTCGTCATTGAACGAGTTCTCGCTCAACACCACCACTAAGCACATTCGTGTGTATACTTTTCGCATGAAGATTTCTGTATGCGTGCTTATGCCTTCAGGCGAGCGCGCAAACGCCATCGTTCTCGCGTAACACGCACCCACCGAACTTTCTGCGACCGGCACGTTGCATGCCTCGCACATTCTCCTTTCGGTGTTCTGGCACTTTTGCCTTCTTCCCTTCATGCCCAATGACTGATTTCTTGAGGAATACTCATGTCTGCTGAACAGCACAATCCCGCCGTACCGCCTTCTCAGCCCGCTGAAATCACCCCGCTCCAGTCGAGAGCGATCTGGGTGATGCTCAGTGCAACCTTCATCGCGATTCTCAACGAGACGACCATGGGTGTCGCGATTCCCCACCTCATCACCGACCTCGGCACGACCGCCGTCGGCGCACAGTGGCTCACAACCGCGTTCATGCTCACAATGGCGATCGTGATCCCGACCTCGGGCTACCTGCTGCAGCGCTTCTCGACCCGCACGATGTTCACCGCCGCCATGGCGCTCTTCACCGCGGGTACCCTCATCGCGGTGATCGCGCCGAACCTCACAGTGCTCGTGGCGGCCCGCGTTGTTCAGGCCTCGGGCACGGCCATCATGTTCCCGCTACTCATGACGACCATCATGACGGTCGTACCGCCAGCATCACGCGGTCGCATGATGGGTCGGGTGAGCCTCGTCATGGCTTTCGCCCCCGCGATCGGCCCGGTGCTCTCTGGTCTCATTCTCGACACGCTCGGTTGGCGCTGGGTGTTCGGCATCGTCTTCCCTATCGCGCTCATCGCCCTCATCATCGGCACCAAACTCGTTCCGTCTGTCGGCGAGCACGCACGCACGCCCTTCGACCTCCTCTCGGTCATTCTCTCGGCGTTCGGCTTTGGCGGTATCGTCTACGGGCTCAGCCAAATCGGGCAGAGCACGGCCGGCTCCGGAGCACTCGCCCTCTGGGTTCCACTCGGGGTGGGAGCAGTGGGCATCGCGCTCTTCATTTGGCGCCAGCTCACCTTGCAGCGCGATGACGCCGCGATGCTTGACCTCAGGGTCTTCTCGTCGCTGAACTTCACGCTCTCGGTTTCTCAGTTCGGCGTACTCTCGTTTGCCTTCTTTGGCGCGATCACGGTGCTGCCGCTCTATCTGCAGCGCATTCACGGGCTCTCAGCACTCGACTCGGGCATGATCCTCCTGCCCGGTTCGCTCGCGATGGGCTTCGCAGGCCCATTCATCGGCCGAGTCTATGACCGTTTCGGCACCCGCGTGCTGCTCGTGCCGGGCGCGATCGCGGCCACCGCGGTGCTCTGGTTCTACACCACAATTTCTGAGACCACCGAGATCTGGCTGCTCATCGTGTCACAGACGGTGCTCTCGCTCGCTCTCGCGGCTTCGTTCACCCCACTGTCGACGGCCGCGCTCGCATCGCTCAGGCCACACCTCTACTCGCACGGTAGTGCGGTGCTTGGCACTGTTCAGCAGGTCGCCGGTGCTGCGGGCGTTGCGTTGCTCATCACCATCATGTCGTCGGTCTCATCGTCGACGGGCGGCGGCCCCGAGGCAATCACCGCCGAGGGTACGCAGCGTGCGTTCCTGATCGCGGCAATTGTCGCGATACCGCTCATCGTCGGTGCATGCTTTATTCGCAAGCCCGATGAGGTCGCAGTCGAAACGGCAAGCGCCTAGCGGCTTTTGACGGGTGCGGGCGCAGGCATACGACTCGTAATGCCCGCCCGCACTGCGTCGCGGTACATGCTCGTCTGGGCAAGGCCAGAGGCGAGCAGCGTGCTCTTCAGCAAGGTCTGCCACCCGGCACTCCAGGTGAGCTGCTCGGCGATGCCCCACACACTGAGGTCAGGGTTACGAGCGAGAATCGTCTCGACCTCGTGAGCCCGTTTGTGCACGTGCGCTGCCTGTTCGAGCCGCCGTTCTTTGAGCCCGTGAAAACGATACCCGTGGCCGGGGCACACCTCGTAGTCGTCAAAGGGTTCAAGCCGTTCAAGCGATGCTAAGAAGTCGACGACCGCGTTCTCGTTATCGCGGCTGCCACTCAGGCCGATCCCAGGATTCACGGTGGGCAAAACATGGTCGCCAGAGAATAAGAGTTTTTGCATGTCGTCAACGAGGCACATGTGACCGGCAGTGTGGCCGGGTGTTGCGACCACGCGCCAACCCGTCTCGGCGATCTCGTCACCGTCCTGCACGAGAACGTCGGCGCGAATATCAGGGTGCTCGCCGTAATCGGCGCGATCCATCATGTCGAGCAGGGCGCGCATCTCAGCGTCGGGCATGCCCCACGCGGCAACCTGCTCACGCAGCTGCGCAATGAGCCGGGACTGCGAGCCCTCAACCTCTTCTTGCTCACGCGCGTGCATCACCACCGTTGCCCCGCTCAACTCCCGGAGCCTCGCTGCGCTGCCGAGATGATCGGGGTGCGAGTGGGTGACGACGATCGTCGCGATATCGGCAAGCGAACGACCCTGCGAAGCAAGAAAATCACGAAAGATCTCGACCGTTGCTTCGCCCTCGCTGCCTGGGTCGATCACGTACACCTGCCCGTCAGCGTGCAGCATCACCATGCTCAGCGTGTACGAGAGAAACGAGCCGGGCATCGGAACAGCGACCGCCCAGAGCCCTTCACGCACCTCTTCATGGCGCGGCACCCCGTGCGCCGAGGCGGCCTCACACTGGTTGTCGCTCAACACTCGCACGGTGATCTCCCTTGAACGGTTATGACAGTGGCGATGTCGCCATATCCAGTCTAGCCACGTCCAGGGAAGGCCTTGATCGCGAGGTCGCTACGGTCAGTGACAAGGCCGTCGACGCCTAAGGCCACGAGTTCGCGCATGCGATGTTCGTCGTTCACGGTCCACACGTGCACCTCTACCCCGTGGTCGTGTGCGGCCCGCAGCAGTCGCGGCGTGAGTACACGGAATGGGCCCTGCCGCTCGGGAATCTGCAGAGCATCAAGCCCTCGAAGCGCACGTCCCGTGAGCGTGCGCGAACGAAGCGCCAACGCCCCGAGAAGCTGCAGGATGATCTGGCTTCCAGGAGAAGTCGCAGGACGCATTCGAGCCCCAGCACGACGAGCCGCCTCGAGACTCGCGAGCCGGTTCTTCTGTGAGAAGCTCGTGAGCAGCACACGGTCTGGGTGAGGAGCCGCAGCGCGCCCCGCGCCCTCTGCCGCGTCAAACACTTTGACATCGATGTTGAAGCGGGCCTCGGGAAACCGTTCGAGAGCCTCAGCGAGCGTGACGATGCCCCCGCGATCGGCAAACCTCGCTTCGAGTTCTGCCTTCGTTACGGCATCGACGCGCGTGGGATCACCCAGCACCTGCTTCAGATCAGCATCGTGGATCAGCACGACGTGGCCGTCTTTGCTGACGTGGCAATCACTCTCGATCGTCGTGACGCCAAGCTTGATCGCGGCGTCGAAGGCAGCAGCCGTGTTCTCGACGATGCCCTCGGCAGCAGCCTGGGTTGAAACAAACCCCTGGTGGGCGAGAACCCTTGGCCCCTTTTGGGGATGAAGAAACGGATGTTGCACCCACCCAGTATCGCACCCGGGGATAGCCCCGGGTGCGATAGCGAGTCTCGATTCGCCTAGTGGCGGGGCTTACGCTTTGGGCGGTCGTCGCGGAAGTCGCGTCGGCTATCGCCGCGCTCGCCACGATCGTCGCGGTATGACGAACGACCCTTGTCGCCGTAATCGCCACGGCCACCGCGTCGGTCGCCGCGATCATCACGGCGGTCACCGCGGTCGTCGCGGCGGTTGCGGTGCTGTGGCGGGCCCTGGTCTTCGCGCATCTCGATGAGTTTGCCGCTGATACGAGTATCTTGCAGGCGGTCAAAGACTTCTTTTGGCAGGTTCGCAGGAAGCTCGACGAGCGAGAAGTCAGGGCGAATCTGAATGTGCCCGAAGTCGTCACGCTTCAGCCCACCCTCGTTTGCGAGCGCGCCAACGATCTGACGCGGCTCGACCTTGTGACGGCGCCCCACAGCAATGCGGTACTGCTTTGTAGGGCCGTCATGGCGGCGGCGGGGGCCACGGTCTTCGCCGTCACCATCGCGGGTGGGGCGATCACGACGGTCGCCGCGACGTAACTCAAGCTCGTCTTCGGGCGAAAGCAGCAACGGGGTGTCGCCCTGCGCCACGACCGCGAGAGCGGCCGCGACATCGGCTTCTGGCACGTCGTGGTGCTCAACGTAGTGAGCAATGATGTCACGGAAGCGATCGATGCGATCGCGCTGCTCGAGCGCCGCGGTGATCGCGTCGTCGAAGCGCGAGAGTCTCGTTGCATTGACCTCGTCGACGTTGGGCAGCTGCATCTCGGTGAGGGGCTGCCTCGTTGCCTTCTCGATCGAGGTGAGCATGCGACGCTCACGCGGGGTAATGAAGCTGATCGCGTCGCCCGTACGACCCGCGCGGCCCGTGCGACCAATACGGTGCACGTATGACTCGGTGTCGATGGGAATATCGAAGTTCACGACGTGGCTGATGCGCTCAACGTCAAGACCGCGCGCCGCGACGTCGGTCGCAACGAGAATGTCGAGCTTGCCCGATTTCAGCTGGTTCACGGTGCGCTCGCGCTGCGCCTGCGGCACATCACCGTTAATTGCCGCCGCCGAGTGCCCGCGGGCCCGGAGCTTCTCGGCGAGGGTTTCGGTCTCGTTCTTCGTGCGAGTGAAGACGATCATGCCGTCAAAGTTCTCGACCTCGAGAATGCGGGTGAGCGCGTCGACCTTCTGTGAGTACGACACGACCAGGTAACGCTGGGCGATGTTGGCCGACGTGGTCGTCTTGCCCTTCACGGCGATCTCTTCGGGGTTGTTGAGGTGCTTGGCCGAGATGCGCTTAATCTGCGCTGGCATCGTTGCCGAGAAGAGCGCAACCTGCTTATCGGCGGGGGTCTCGGCGAGAATCGTATCGACGTCTTCGGCAAAGCCCATCTTCAGCATCTCGTCGGCCTCGTCGAGCACGAGGTACTTGAGCTCAGAGAGATCGAGCGTGCCCTTATCGAGGTGGTCCATGATGCGACCGGGAGTACCGACAACCACGTGCACGCCGCGGCGCAGTGCCGAAAGCTGCACGCCGTAGCCCTGCCCGCCGTAGACCGGCAGCACACGAACGCCCTTGAGGTGGGCTGCATAGCTTTCGAAGGCTTCACAGACCTGCAGGGCGAGCTCACGGGTTGGCGCGAGCACGAGCGCCTGGGGGTTCTTTTGTGACGCGTCGATGCGCGAGAGAATGGGCAGCGCAAAGGCCGCGGTCTTGCCGGTACCGGTTTGCGCGAGCCCCATCACATCGCGTCCCTCGAGCAGGTGCGGAATCGTCGCTGCCTGAATCGCAGAGGGTGTTTCGTAGCCAACATCCTTCAATGCTTTGAGCACGAGGTCGTCGAGCCCGAGCTCAGAAAAAGAAAGTTGTTCGCTGGTATTACTTGAAGCCATGCATTCAAGGTAACGGGTCAAGCCGTGTTTCGCCGCATCGAGAGGCAAGATTGTACAGATTTCTCGCGTTTTACGGCGTGGTGACCCCTCCGACGTACAAGCGGCACAAAATCTCGTCAGGATTCTTGGGGCGCTTGGGCGAGTAATCCGTCCCGGTAATCACGCACCGCGGCGAGCGCCCGCTGCACCGCAGCGACGAGCGGTGGCCCGAGCACCATCCCGATCACGCCGGCGACAACCCCGCCGACGATGGTCGAGAGCAGCACCATGACAGGGTGGATCTTGAGCGATGACCCCAGCACGTATGCGTTCACCGCATTTTGAATCGGGCCATTCGAAATAAGCAGGCCGATACCGACGATGAGCGCTGCCGGTGCTCCCCCGTACCCGAACGCGATGAGCACTGCGAAGAGTCCCGTGAGCCAAGCGCCGATGAAGGGCACGAAAGAAAGGAAGAAGTAGAGAATGATCATCGGCACCACGAGCGGGATGCCAAGCACGAGCAACGGAATCACGAAGATCGGCCCGGTGATGAGCGCGGTAATCGCGGTTCCCTTAAAGTAGGCCCGCAGCGAGGTGCGCACCTGAGCGTCAATCTCGGTCACGAGTACGGGATCGCGGTGGGTGATGCGCGCGATCCACCCGGGAAACATTTGCCCGTCTCTCAGGACGAAAAAGAGGAAGTACGTGGCGAAGAACGTGCCGATCGCAAAGGTGACCGCACCGTAGAGCGCGCTCGTCGCAAAGCCAACGGCGCCTCGGCCTGCCTGCGAGAGGTAATCGACTGCGGCCTCGCGCGCGGGTTCGATCCAGCTCGCATCAAGGCCCGCCGAACGCAGCGCCTGGTCGATGTGATGCCAGCCTCGCAACACCTGCTGTGAGATCTCGGGCACCTGCTGAATGAAGCCGTGCACGACGACGTACACGACACCGCCGAGCACCGTGAGGGTGACAAGCAAGACGACGGTCGCCGCGAGCGAGCGCGAGAGGCCCGTTTTGCACAGCCACCCCACGAGGGGCTCGAGCACTGCGCCGAGAATCACGGCAATCGTGAGCGGCACGAGAATGCCGCTCAGCGCACTCATGGCACCGGCGATAAGCACTGTGAGAACGATGACGCCAACGAGCGCCCAGCTCGTGAGGCCAAACGACCGAAGCTTCGAGGCGCCACCGACCTGAACCGTCACCGGTTCGCTCGGGGTTTCGGCGACTCCATCGCCGCCCTCCTTGGCCCAAGAATTCGACACCGATTACCCCATACCTTTCAGCGACTACCCTGCCACGTGCGCACCGCAGGGGCGCGCACGGCCTGCGCATCATCTTAGCGTCAGCCCCGCTCAGGGCTGTTGGTGAGGAGTACTCACACTTGGCCGGACACGAAGATTTTGGGTGCGCGTGTCACTGGTACCCGCTATCTTTGGGATATCTTTCGAGACAGGATCATCATGACCACTGCGGCCGAACTCACTGCTCGTATCGAGGCGCTCGAAGCAGAGAACGCTGCGCTCCGAGGCCCGAGCGAGTCACCCTCTCGCCGGAGTTTCTGGGGTCGGGGCCTGCTCTCGGTGCTCGCGATCTCACTCGGCCTCATTCTCGGCACCCTCAGCATCGTCACGACGCACGTGAAGACCCAACTCACGAACACCGATCTCTTCGTTTCGACCTTTGCGGTGTTGCCCGAAGAGCCCGCCGTGCAAACCACCATCATCGATGCGACTACGAAGGCGTTCACCGATGCCGTCGATCTGCCGGGGCTCACGAAAGACTTGTTTGACGGGATCCGCTCGCTCGGCCTGCCCGAAGAGGCCAAGGCGGCGCTCGGGCTCCTCGAAGGTCCCGCGGCACAGGGCGCTGAGAGCCTCGTGCACACCGCGGTGACCGAGGTGGTGACCTCGCCAACGTTTGCCCAGGTATGGCAGCAAGCGCTGCGCATGACGCACACGCAAATTGTTGCGACGTTAAGCGGTGAGGGCGACGGCGCCGTTTCGATCGGCGCTACCGGAACCCTCGAAATTCGTCTCGGGCCCGTCATCGAGAGCGTTCGAGACAAGCTCATTGCCGAGGGAGTGGGGCTCGCGCAGCTCATTCCACACACCAACTACAGCATCGTGCTCGTTCAGGACGAGGCGATCACGCAGCTCTCAACGCTGTATTCCCTCTTCACCACACTCGCGACGTGGCTGCCATGGGCCGCCCTCGCCCTCATCACAACGGGCGTCGCGCTCGCTCGTCGGCGCCGCAGGGCCCTCAAGATCACAGCGGTGAGCGCGGCCGTGCTCATGGTCACGCTCGGGTCGCTCCTCGCGGCTGGGCGGGGCATCGTCTCGACCCAGCTCGCGAAGCCACAGGAGTCGCTCAGCGCCGAGGCAATCGCCGTCTTTTACGATCACGCCACCGAGGCAGCAGGGCACCGAATTCTCGCGATTGGCGCAATCGCCGTTGCACTGTTGCTCGTGCTCTGGGCTACTGGTGCCTCGCGTCTCGCGGCAGTCATACGCCACGGGGTCGTCGCCTCATCGGCACGGCTGCGGGCAAAGCTCGGCACACCCTCGCGCGCTGCGCTCGCATGGGGGACGTGGATCGATCGTAACCACAGCTTCGTCTTGGGCGTCATTGCCGTCGCTGCCGCCGCGACCATCCTGCTCACTCGCCCGCTCTCGGTCACAACCGTGGTGCTCACGGCGCTTGGCGCACTCGTCATCGTGACCGCGGTGCAATTCGTGCGCATCCCGGCGGCTGCCCAGGCAAACTAGCCGCGTATCGCGGGCCCCTGGCCAAAGGTTTCAGGGTCGACCGGCCGGAGCCTTGCCGGCAGCTTCTCGACCACCAAGAGGTACGACTCGGTCACGAGATCATCAATGAGCTGATCACTCAGCTCATCGCCGGGCCCCAGCGTGATCCAGTGCTTCTTGTTCATGTGATAGCCGGGAGTAATGCTCTCGTAGGCAAGTTGCAGCACCCGCCCCTCCTCGGGAGTCACCTTGAGTACCACGACGGGCTGGCCCGGCATCTCGGTGTGCATCATGAACATTTTGCCGCAGACCTTAAACACGTCGACCTGCTCGCCGAAGGGATGCGAGCATTCAGCACCCGGCAGCTCGTTCGCGCGCGCCCTGGCCCGCGCTTGCACACGCGTCTGCCCCGGTGTCGTTTCATTCATGGGTCACCCATCTCACTGCCTGCTCGGCACTCGCCGCTCGAAAAGCCAGCTACAGAATACCGCGATGACCGCGGCAGCAACGACCGCCTCGATGCGCTGAACCCCGAGGCTCACGGCCGAGCCTTCGGAGGTGGTCGTGAGCAAGATCGCCGGCGTGAGAAACGTCACAAACATGGTGTAGTTCACCTCGCGCAAGTAGGCGACGCAGAGCAACAGCGAAGCCAGCGCCACCGCGAGCTGAACGGGCGCCGGCGCAAGGGTTGCGAGGGTGGCGAGCACGACGCCACCGAGCGATCCAATCACGCGGCCGGTTGCGCGCTCGGCCCTACGGTCGCCTCCGACCGCGAGAATGACGCAGAAGGTGAGCAACGCCCAGTCGGCATGCGCGAACGTGAGCGCCTCGGCGAGCAGCACGATGCTGACAGCACCGAGCGCGACCATGACGCCGTACCGCAGCCGGTCAGCGACCGGAACCTGCCGGTCACTGCCCTCGGTCCTGGCCGGAAGCTTTGAGGTCATGAGCAGAATGAACCCGGCCCCGATAACCGAGCCGAGCAGCACCTGCCAAGGGCGAACCTCGCCGTGTGAGATCGCGGCGAAGGCGATGAGGTTGACCGGTGAGCGGGTCAGGAACGCAACCTCGCCAAATTTGAAGAGCCCCTGTACGAGCGACACCGCCATGAGCGCGATGAGGGTTGCCCAGAGTCCAAGGGGGCCGACGAGGTAGCCGAGCATCGCGACGAGCACAGCCCAGGCGGCCGCAATGTAACGGTACCGTTTGCTCGGCGCGCGTGCCGCTGAGAGCAGCACCATGATCGAAAGGTAGCCCGCTTGCGCCGTGTGCGGCCCGATAAAGGCGTAACAGGCACCGAGCACCGCGGCGGCCGACCCGACGAGCACGAGTGCATACTTAGCGCTCGTCGAACCGATGCGCAGCGAGAAGCGAGGCTCAGACGCGTCGGGGTACGGCTTGGCCATCATGAACCCCCTCATCGCCCTCACGCGCGCCGCGCTTGAGGCCATTCTATTGAAGGGGCAGGGCCCGCTTCGCTAGCCGACGTCGGCTGGCATGTCGCCTGCGAGGTTCTGAGTCCAGTACCCCACGACGTTATGCCGGTCGCGCGCGAGTCCGAGACGACCCCGCAGATCTTTGCGGATCGCGCGGCTCGTTGCGGCCTCGCAGGCAACCCAGGCGTACCAGGGCACATCGGGCTCGCTGATCTTCTGCACCTCGTCGGCAAGTACGCTCGGTGCGAGGCCGTTGCCGCTTCCCGTTTTCCAGATCACCGTGACGTCGGCCTCGGTTGTGAGCTCAAGCACGTCGGCCTCGTCGCACACCTCAACGATCGCGGTCGCGCGCATATGGGCGGGCAGCTGCTCGAGAATTCGCCCGAGCCCTGGCAGCCCGGTCGCGTCGGCAACGAGCAGCTGGTACTCGGCGTCGGCGGGCTGGTTGTAGTACGAGGCGCTTGCGCTCTCTCGGTCGACCCCGAAGACGCCGATCATGTGCCCCGGCTCGGCCCGTTCTGCCCAGCTCGAAGCAATGCCACCGTCGTGCACCACGAAGTCGATGTCGATGCGCGCGCCCTCGTCGTGCACGTCGCGCACCGTGTAGTGGCGCCAGGGCGGCTCTTCGCCCTGCCAGCCGCGCCCGTATTCGGGCAGGTTGAAGGTGTCGAGTTCAGCGACCGTCTCGCCCGGGCGCGGAATCGCAATGTCGATGCGCTCGTCGCCCACCCCGTCGACGAACCAGCGCCAGCCGCCGACCGCCTCGAACTGAATGCGAATCATGTGCGGTGAAAGTCGCTTGGTGCTCACGACCCGTGCTGGTGAACAGGGAATTGCCATGGGTGGGCCTCGCTTCTCGAAGTCTTGAACGCTCAACGCCCCGCCGAACGCTTAGGCAAGGCTTACCTACATCAGACTACCCTCGTCAAATACCGCTATGTTGTGCAAACGTAGTGCTTTTTGACAGTGCCCCCGCACCTCCCGGGTATTACGAGAAGTAGGCCGCGGGGGTGCTCCCAAGCGTCGCGGTGAAGTGCTCAATAAACGTGCCCGCATTCGCGTACCCGAGGGCGCGAGCGGTCGCAACGACGGTCTCGCCCGAGGCGAGTGGCACGAGCGAGGCCTTCACCCGGGCCCGGATGCGCCACTGGGTCATACTGAGCCCGGTCTCATCGGCGAATGCTCGAGAAAGTTGCCTCGCGGGCATTCCCACCTGATCGGCCCAGTCGACCGTGGTCTTGTGTGCAGCCGGGTCGGCAAGAATGCGCTCAGCCACAAACAGAATGCGCGGGCTCACGGGCATCGCGAGGTCAACCTGAGCGCTCGGGCTTGGCCGCATAAGCTCAATCGCGAGCGCCTGCAGCCGCATACGCGTGTCGGCTGGCATCTCACTGCCCGCGTTCAAGAGCAGCAGTTCGCGGATCGCGGGCATGAGCTCAATCACCGTCGCCTCCCGCGGCAGGTGATCGGCGACCCCCACCGCGAGAAATGTCGCGTGCAGAATCGTGTCGGCCGAGGCTTCAATGGTGTGGGGAACGCCGGCCGGGATCCACACCGCTCGGTGCGCGGGGAGAGTCCAGAGCGCATCTCCCGCCCGCACCCGCGCGACCCCTGCCGTCGACCAGATGAGCTCGTCTTCGCCGTGCGTCTCATCGGCCCACTCTCGAATCGTGTGGGTCGTGTGTTTCACCGTCGTCAGGAGAAAGCCTCGGCTCTTGGCCGGGGTCTTTCGCAGCGAGAAGGCTCGGGTCACGGTTATAGCGTAGCGAGCAAAGCTGCGCCCAACGCACACCCCGGGTCGTTTCGGGCAGAATAGAACGATGATTCGAGAACTCCAGAGCGCCGAGCGCTCGTCGACCGCCATGCGCGGGCTCGTGTGGCTTGCCGCTGAGCTGCCAGACGAGGCCATCACCGCGATCATCACCGACGAGCTTCCCGGGCTCACGACGCTCGGGCTTTTCGGCGAGCAAGAGCCTCAGGAGCTCATCGGTTTCGTGTCGTTCGATGCCTCACGCGAACCCGTTGAAATTGAGTACATCGCGGTGGGCGCCGCTGCGCAACACGGCGGCCACGGCTCACGGCTCATCGAGGCGGTTCGCGATCACGTCGGCGGCGCCACGCTCTACGCCCAAACCGACGACGATGCCGTCGACTTCTATCGCAAGCGCGGCTTCACCATCACGAGCGCCGCGCCCGACCCGCGATGGCCTGAGCGGCAGCGCTATGACTGCGCGCTCACCTCGGCCTGAGCGCCAGGTTTCACGCCGTAGATGCGGTTGAGGATGAGGCGCTCACCGAGCGTCCACGCCGTCGTCGTCATGAGGTAGAGCGCCGCCGCGAGAGGAACGAACGTCGCAATCACCGCGGTCATGAACGGCATAAAGCTCAGCACCTTCGTGACGCCCGTGAGGTCGGGCATGCGCACCTCACCCGCGATTCCTGCGGGTTGCGGCGCCGGCTTCGCGGCCGGAGCGGGCGTGGGCGGCATGAGCAGTTTGCGCGATGTCGCAGCGCAGGCCGCGATGATGACCATGATGACGAGCATGAGCAGCGTCGACGCGAGCGTCACATCGCCGGCAAAAAGGCTCGGGAGAAACTTCGAAGAAAGCGGAACATCCCAGAGGGTGTGCCCCAGCAGCTCGTTCGGCTCGCCGCCGATGCGCTGCAACACAAAAAGTCCGTACACCGCCATGAGCACCGGCATTTGCGCGAGCACCGGCAGGCAGCCAGCGAAGGGTGAGGCTTTCTCGGCCTTGTACAGCTCCATCGTGCGACGCTGGAGTTCTTCGGGCTTCTTCGCGTACTTGCGTTGAATCTCGGCAAGCTGCGGCGCGAGGCGTTGCCTCGTGACCGTCGCTTTCACTTGCGAGCGGCCGACGGGAATGAGGCAGGCCCTCACGAGCACGGTGAGCGCGATGACCGCGAGGGCCGCGCTCTCGGTCCCGGCAAGCGGCTCAAGGAGCGCGCTCAGGTGCGTTACTGCCCAGTTCGCTGCACTCACCAGCAGCTTGATCGGGCCAAATTCGTAAATATTCATGGTTCTCTTTTCGTGCGTTTACGGTGCAAAAACCGCCCGAAAGCGGTGCTTTCGCTCGCACGGGAGTGAGCGCGGTGACGCGTGCCCCAAGAACGGGCAAGACGGCATCACTGTGATTCAGAGGGCAGCGCCGCATCGGCACGTCAAGCCCTCGAGACGGGTCTCACTCACGCGTGAGCGTGACCCGCGATCGCCGGTGCGCGCACGCGCACTGCCCCACGAATTCCGGGGTCACTCGAGACCCGCCAGCTGCGCGCCGGGGTGAGCGCCGCGGCCCGGCTTGAGGGAACGCCCCGAAAACCGTAGAAGCGTTTGTGGGCGAGGCTGATCCACCGCAGCATGAGGGTCAGCGCGGGAATGCCGAGCACGATCAGCACGAACAGCTGAACCGATGCTGGCTGCATTTCGGTGCCAACGGTGACCGCTCCCGTCACCGTACCGCTCACGCAGAGAAACTGCGCGAGCGCGAAGTAGCGTGCGAGCACCGAATCACCTCCGCTCTCAAACCAGACTCGGTTGTAGTCTAACGCGCGGTTCGTCTGAACGAACAGCCGCGAACACCTTAGGGCTTCGCTGCATTGTGGTGCGCCTGGTACAGCTCGACGAAGGCATCAGCCACGAGCGAGGCGCGTTCGAAGCCGAGCACCTCAATGACGTACTCACGATTCACCTCGGCCGCGACCACCTCGAGTTCGGCCGCAAGTTCAGCACCCTGAGCGGTGAGCTGCAAATAGCTCACCCTTCGATCGGCCGAACAAGCATTGCGCTCAGTGAACCCCCTCGCGGTGAGCTTGTCGGCCACCTTCGTGAAGCCGCCCGTCGAAAACCCTGCGGCCGTCGCGAGCGTATTGTGCCTGGCCTGATGATCGGGGCGTCGCACGAGACTTAATAGCGTCTCGACTTCTGCCTCGTTGAGATCAAAGCGTTCTTTGAACACCGCGTGCACCCGCCGGTTGGTCGCGGTGAACCCTCGAATGACGCGCCCCCAGAGCTCAACCGCGGTCGCATCGTCGACGGTGCTCGAACGATCGGTTGCCACGGGAGTCTCGCTTTCTGCGCGGGGCACCGCGCGTCGTGTGTCAAACCTACCAGCCAGGCATCTTCCCAGCAAGTAGTTTGCAAGCAAGATACTTTTGTGCAAACATTATTTCTTGTTCCGAGCGGCACGAGCGCCGCGTCAGCAACGCCAGCCCAAGGAGAACCATGGTCAAGATCGCCATCATCACCGGCTCAACTCGCCCCGGCCGCATTAACTACGGCCTTGCCGAGTGGCTGCACGCACGTGCAACCGAGCGCGGCGACGCACAGTACGAGCTCGTCGACATCGCCGACTACAACCTGCCCGTACTCAACGAGGGCCTGCCAGCGGCCATGGGCCAGTATGAGCACGCACACACCAAGGCTTGGGCCGAAAAGATCGCCCAGTTCGACGGCTTCATCTTCGTGACCGGCGAGTACAACCACTCGGTCCCGCCGGCACTCGCAAACGCACTCAGCTACCTGAACGCCGAGTGGGCCAACAAGGCAGCCGGCCTCGTGGGGTACGGCTCGGCCTTCGGCGTACGCGCCGTCGAGCATCTGCGCGGCATTCTCTCTGAGCTGCAGGTTGCACACGTGCAGAAGCAGGGCATGTTCTCGCTCTTCACCGACTTCGAGAACTTCCAGACGTTCGCGCCGACCGAACTGCAGGCAGCATCAGTAGAGCCAATGTTCGAGCAGGTCGTGACCTGGAGCAAGGCCATGCGCCAGGTGCGAACCGGCGCGCTCGCCGAGGCCTAGAGCCTCACGCCCGGCCCCCGCCTCAACGACGCAGTCGCCCGAACAGGGCTTCAGGCAAACAGAGGTGGGGGCAGGATTTGAACCTGCATATACGGCCTTGCGGGCCGCAACCTGACGTTCGGACACCCCACCGATCAACTTTCGTGCGCACGGCACGCCAGTTATTCGTGAGTATACGCGGTGATTATGAGAGACTCGAATCAGGAGCGAACGCCAGGGTTTCGCTCGCCGCAGGGGGTCACACATGTCAGAACAGTCATCATTCAAAGTCTCGCCGAAAATGATCATCGCGTTGCTCTTCATCGCAATCGGAGCCGTGTTTATCTTTTCGAACAGCGGCGACGCGACGATGCACTTCTTTGGCGTGGCCATGACGATGCCAGGCTGGCTCTGGGTACTGCTGCTGCTCGCAATCGGCGTCATCATCGGTTCGTTCTTCCCCTGGTTCCAGAAGCGAAAGAAGTAACGTGCTCGGCGGTATCACCGCCAGCATTGTGCAGCCTCAACAACACTTTTCCGCTTTCTTCTCATGAAAGCTATGGTGTGAGGCGTGTGGCATGGCAGCCCCACGTTTCTTCACACCATGCCAGGGGAGTCATCGTGAGTGAGCAAGCACCGGGTGAGCACGACATCACCATCGAATCACTGGTTTTCGAGGGTGAGGGCGGAGCGCCGCTCAGCGTGAAGCGGTTTTCGGCACCCGCCCAGACCGATCGGGTCGCGATCATTGCTGCGGCGATGAGCACCCCGCAAAGCTTCTACGCCCCGTTTGCAACGTGGCTCGCAGCTCAGGGCTTCACGGTCTACACCTTCGATTACCAGGGCTTCGCGGGCTCCATCGAGCCGGGCAAAACCCTCAAAGATACGAGGGCAACCATGACGACGTGGGGCGCAGACGCACGCATCATGCTCGAAACCGTTCGCGCTCGTGAAGGCCAAGACGCACGCATTCAGTGGATCGGCCAGAGCCTCGGTTCGCAGCTACTCGGCTTCACCGACACGACCGAGCTCGAGGCGGCGACGATCGTTGCGTGCGGAACCGGCTCGCTGCACTTCAGCCCCCGCAGCAACCGTTTCAAGGCCCCCCTGCTCTGGTACGTGCTGAGCCCGCTGCTCACGCGGGCATACGGCTACTTTCCGGGCAAAAAGTACCGCATTCTCGGCGACACCCCGCCCGATCTCATGCGCCAGTGGACAAGGTGGTGCAGGCGACGCGACTACATGTTTCACGAGCACCCCGAGCTTCGCGCGCAGTACGCCGCGGTCGAGATACCGATCACCTGCATCGCGTTCAGCGACGACGAGGTCATGTCGCCCGAAGCGACCGCCGAGCTCGAGTCCTGGTACTCGGGCGCCAACGTCACGAGCCTCAGCTACACGCCAGAGCAACTGGGGCGAAGCCGCATTGGCCACATGGGCATTTTTCGTTCAAGCAACGCCGAGACATGGCCGACCGTCTTTGCGCACCTCGTCGCGACCGAGGAAGCACACGGGCAGCACTAGCCCTGAAACGACGACGGCGGCTGCCCGAACACCTGCGAGAACGCAGCCGAGAACGCCGCGGGAGACTGGTACCCGAGCGTCGCCGAGACGTCGGTCACGCTCTCATGCCGCAGCATCCCGAGCGAGGCAAGCAGTCTCGCCCGTGCCCGCCATGCAGCCGGCGTTGACCCCGTGAGTTTCACAAAGTGCCGGTCAAACGAGCGGGGGCTCATGGCGGCCTCAGCTGCCCAGGCTCGGTTGTCGATCGCGAGGTGTGGTGCTTCGAGGTAGCGCTGGCACAGCCCCCGAAAGGGCTCTTCGTGCGGAACCGTGATGTGAAACGGCAGCGGCGTCTGGGCCCTGAGCTCGTGCAGCACGAGATCGATGAGCGAGCCGTCTCGCCCCCGCACCTCGTACTCGAGCGGCAGCGCATTTGCCGCTCGCAGCAGTTCGCGCAAGAGCGCGTTCACCTCGATCACCTCGCAGTGCTCGGGCCACCAGGGCACCGCGGCTGGCTCAATGTAGAGGCTCCACGTTGTCACGCCGTCCATGAGCACCTCGTGAGGCATGCCTGGCGGGATCAGTGCCGCGCGATCTTCGGGCACGATCCACGACCCCTCGTCGGTATCGAGCCGCATCACGCCCTTCGCGCCGTAGAGCAGCTGGGCCCTGCGGTGCTCGTGTCGCCGCAGCAGGTAGCCGGGCGGGTATTCGGTGCCGATGGGTAGCACCTGCGTGGCGAGGTGATCGGCGTCAGCGAGCGAGGTGTTAAGCACGCCTCCACTCTACTGGCTAAAACTCGCAAGAATCAGACAAACTATCGATTGTTTCACCGACGGCGATCAAGTGAAATGGTCTGGTGATCTTTTCTGCCTCGCTCCTCATCATCGTTCTCGTTGGCGTCATTGTCGGCATCACCACGGCGCTCTTCGGCTTCGGTGGCGGCTTCGTGACCGTGCCCATCATCGCGATCGTCGACGCGCACCTGGGAGGCGATGCCCTCGCGGTCGCGACAGCGACCTCAGCGCTCGTCATGCTCGTGAATGCCATCGTCGCGACGGTCGCGACCGACCGTGAGGCGCTCGCAACCCTGCGCGGGCACGGGTCACTCATCGCGCTGCTCGCACTCGGAGGAGCCCTTGGCGCGGCACTCGGCCGATTCTCGCCCGACTGGTTACTGCGCTGGGGTTTCGTCACCTACGTGCTCATCACGATCATTGACCTTGTAGCGCGGCCTGGCTTCATTACCCCAAAGCAGGCGGATCAGCCCGAGCAACAGCCCGCAACAAATGATTGCCGAACCCTCTTGCCCTCCTGGCTCGGCACCCCCATCGGCACGATCGCGGCCCTGCTCGGGGTGGGCGGTAGCGTCATGACGGTTCCACTCATGCGGCGCTCTGGCGCACCGATGTCACTCGCGACGACGCTCGCGAACCCGCTCACCCTCGCGATTGTCGCGCCCGCCCTGCTCGTCTCACTCTTGATTGCTCCTGGGCACGTCGCAGCCCCGGGGCTCGTCGGCTCGGTTGACCTCGTCGCGGGGCTCGCTCTGCTCGTGGGAGCCGTTCCCGTGATCGTGTACCTGCGCCGCAGAGCCCCGCGCATCAGCGATACCGTTCACGCCTGGAGCTACATCGGGCTCCTAGCGCTCTCAGCCTCGGCGGTTGCGCTCACGAGCCTCACCTGGTGAGCCCCGCCACCAACGACTGCTAGAGTATCGGGCATGCACATGAACCCCCAGCGCGGCACAAGCTGCCGCGAACGCAGGCCCCACGGCCTCATCTGGATCACGAGACCCGCGAACTAGCGCCTCTTCTCGGGCGCACAACGCACCCCTGTATTCATTGCTCGATGCGCGAGACTTCGCGCCTTCTTCGAGCGTTCTCGTGTGAGGTTTTTCATGTCTGCTTCTCGCAGCGAGGGCACCACTGTGCCCAAGGCCCGTTTTTGGGGCCCCGTCGCGGTCATTGGTACCGCGCAATTTCTTGTCATTATGAACAACGCGATCATCAACATCGCGCTCCCGAGCCTCGTCGCCGATCTCGGCATGAGCCCGGTCAACCAGTCGTGGGTGGTGACGAGTTACCTGCTCGCGTTTGGCGCGATGCTCGTGCTCGGCGGCCAGATCGGTGATTCGATCGGCCATCGCAGAGCGCTTATCATCGGCCTCGGCGTCACTGCCGTCGCTGCCATCGGCGCGGGCCTCGCGAGCGCCGGCTGGGCGCTTCTCGCGTGGCGCAGCCTGCAGGGAGCCGCCGCAGCACTCGTCTCGCCCTCGGCGGTCGCCCTGCTCTCGCTCACCTTCGCTGACCCGGCTCTGCGCAGGCGCGCGTTTGGCATTTACGGTGCGGTGACCGGAGCCGGAGGCGCGCTCGGGCTCATCGCGGGCGGGGTGCTCACCGATGCGTTCTCGTGGCGAGCGACGATGTTTGTCTCCGTCCCATTCGCCATTGTCGCAGCGGTCGGGGCGCTCTGGCTCCTGCCCGGCGCACGCAACACCTCGAAGCGCCAGTGGAATGTGCGGGGCGCAGGCCTCGTGGTGCTCGGCATCGGCGCACTGCTTTTGACCATTACCCGAATTGGCGCCAAGGGCGCTCCCCTCGTGGGTGTCATCGCTGGCATCGTTGCGGTCGTGTGCCTCTCGCTCTTCGCCCGCGCCGAGCGCACGAGCGCGAACCCCGTGATACCGCACGGCTTCTTTCGCTCACGCGATCGCTCGCTCGGGCTGCTCACCGTTGGTGTCGGGGCCCTCAGCATGACCGGAGTGTTCGTGATTCTGAGCGTGCACATGCAGGGCGAGATGGGACTCAGCGCGCTCGACACGAGCATCGCGACCCTTCCCTACCCCGTGGGCATGGTCGTCTCGACCCAGCTTGCGCCGAGACTCATTGGCCGCTTCGGCGCCCAGCGCACCGCCGTCACGGCAATGCTCGTGGCGGCGAGCGGTCTCGCCCCACTCGCTTGGAGCGGCACCCACTCATACTGGAGTCTCATGCTGCCATCGCTCATCTTCGTGAGCCTCGCGATCGGCCCGGCGTTCGTCGCCGGGTCGCAACTCGCGATGAGCGACGTTGCCGCCGAGACCTCTGGTGTTGCCGGTGCGCTCATGAATTCGGCCTCTGAGATCGGAGGGGCCATCGGCGTCGCGGCGCTGAGCGCTGCCTCGCTCTCGAGCCTCTCGCTACGGCCCGACGCTGGCAGCCCAGGCTTCGGCCTCGCCGTACTCCTCGCGACGGCGTTTCTGCTCATGGGCGGGATGCTCGGCGGCGTCTTGAATCGCCGAGCACCCCGCCTAGCTCGCTAGTCGCGGGCGACTGAGACCTCGCGCTGAGGCGCGGGAACCCGAATGCACAGCGCCAAAATGACGCCAGCGAGACTCACTGCCACGGCAACGCAGTAGAGGGTCTGGAAGGGTTCGGGGGCGAGGTGCGCTCCCGAACCCTGTGCGCTCAAGAGCAGTACGCCCGTAATCGGGGTGCCAATGGCCGAGCCGACGGTGCGCAGCACGCCGTTCAGTCCCGCGGCAGCCGCGATCTCACTCTTCGGGGCAAAGACGGTCACGAGGTCGGCCGCAACCGCGAAGCCGATGCCATTGCCGAGGCCAACGAGCCCGAAGAACACGATCACCGCGGTCATCGAACCGGGCATGAGCGCCGTACCCACGCTGCCGAGCAGCATGAGGAAGAGCGAGCCCGCAGCGACGAGCGAGCGGGAAAGCTTCGTGAGTAACCACGGCGTCGCGCGGCCACCAAAGAAGACGAGCACCGCGCTCGGAAGCATCGCGATGCCGACGCCCGTGACCGAGAGGCCGTGACCGATGCCGCCGCTCGCCCCCATGAGCACGGGAAGCCCAACGTAAAAGAGGTACGGCACCGCACCGAGAAACAGCGTGATGATGCTCGTAAGGGCGAGCCCCGGCTGCGGAGGTTCATGAGGGGCACCGTGGCGGCTCGCTCGACAATGACGAAGGCCGCGAAGCTCACGACGGCCGCTGCCACGAGCGACAGCACACCGATCGATGCCCAACCCCAGGCGTTGCCCTGCGTGAGGGCCAGCAACAGCGTGACAAGGCCGACGGTCAAGAGTGCCGCCCCAGCGAGGTCGATGCGACCGCCGCCCTTGGGTTGCGAGCGCGGCACCCACCGCACGATGAGGGCCATGCTCAGCAGCCCCATGATCGCTCCGATCGAAAAGAGCCAACGCCAGCCGATGAAGTCGGTCACGACCCCGCCGATGACGAGGGCCGCGCCGGCCCCGGCGCCCAGCATGCCGCTCAGCCAGCCCATTGCCGCGGGCTGGGCCGTGGGCATCAGGTCGCTGCGCACGATCGCGAGGGCGAGTGGGAACGTGGCGGTCGAGGCGCCCTGCAGAACCCTGGCGGCGAGGAGCGTCCCGAAGCTCGGAGCGACGAGCGCGAAGATGCTGCCGACCACGAAGAACCCGAGCGAGATAAGCAGCAGGCGCTTATGTCCATAGCGGTCGCCGAGCGCGCCGAGAATGGGCGCGGCGACGGCTCCGGCCAGAAGATAAGTGGTGAGGATCCACCCTCCCGAGGCCGCGTCGAGATCAAACGCGCGACTCAGCTCGGGCAGCGCGGGAACGAGCAGGGTTTGCATGAGCGAGAAGCTCAGCACCGCGATGGCGAGCGACCAGACGACCGGCCCCGCGTGGGCGACGGGTTCGGGGGTGTTCGTGTTCTGGGGCGCCTGGTACGCGGTCATATTCTCCCTTATTTCATTCGGAACGGAATGTTCCGTTCCGAATTACAGTATCACGGCGCTATCCTGTTGTCATGACTTCTTTTGCTGAAAACGGGCAGCCGCCGGCCGAGGCTCCCGCCGCGGCCCTTCGCGGCAGGGCCGCCGAGGCGCGCAGCAACGATGACGCGGTGCTCAACGCCGCCCGCGAGGTGTTCGTCGAACAGGGCTTCAACGCCCCCATGTCGGCCATTGCCGAGCGGGCGGGAGTTGGCGTCGCGAGCATCTACCGCCGCTACCAGAGCAAAGAACAGCTCACCCTCGAGCTACGCCTTCGGGCACTCCACCACGTCATCGACATCGCGCGCCGCATCGCCGACGAACCGGGCGACTTCGCGGTGCAGGGCTTCATGCAACGCCACCTCGCCGAGGCCGCCAGCCCCCTCGCCACCACCTTCGGCAAGCACGTGCTTCGAGACCCGAGCGTCGACGCCGCGGCCGAGGAGCTGCGGCAGGCGCTCGAAGCACTCATTGACCTCGACCGTCAGCGGGGCCTCGTTCCGAACGACTACAACGCGGGCGAACTCATGCTCGCGATCACCCACCTTCGCCCCTCGATTCCCGCCGAGCGCGAACGGGTCGTCGAACTCGGCCTACGCCAGCTCGACCACTACCTCATCGGCCTCAAACACAGTGCGAAGCACCCCGAAGCGGTGCGCGGCAAGCCCCTCACCTGGAACGAGTGGGTCGAGTTCAACAGCGCTGACTAGCGCGACTCGGCACCTGAGCCGAGCCTCGCGAGCTCTACGCGTGACTGAGCCCCCGTCTTCGCGTACAGCGCCCCGACGTGCGTTTTCACCGTCGTCACGCTCACGCGAAGCTCATCGGCAATGGCCTGATTACTCGCCCCGGTCACCACGAGCCGCAACACCTCACGCTCGCGCGGGGTGAGCTGCCCGAGTTCGAGCGGGCCGGGCGGCACCGGGGTGCGCTGGCTCGCGCGATCCGCCGCAAAGGTCTTGATGACCCCACCCGCGATCGCGGGATCGACGACGTGACGATCAGCGGCGACGTGATGAACCGACTGAATGAGCTCTGCCCCACTCGTGCTCTTCAGCAGGTAGCCGTGGGCGCCCGCGGCAAACGCCTCGCCGATGAGCTCGTCGGTGTCGTAGGTCGTGAGCACGATCACGCGGGTACGGGTTTCGCGCGTGATGCGCTGGGTGGCCCAGATTCCGTCGGTTCCGGGCATCCTGAGATCGATGAGGGCAACGTCAGGGTCGTGAGCGACACAGGCGGCGAGCGCGTCAAAACCATTCTCGGCTTCAGCAACCACCTCGATGCCAGGGTCGGTCCCGAGAATCGCTGCGACCCCGCTGCGCACGGCAACGTGGTCGTCGGCGAGCACCACACGTACGGGTGATATCACGCGGCCTCCTCTACCCGGCCTCGGCGATCAGAAGCTCTGCGCACCACACGGGCCCGTCAAGCCCATTATGCCGCTCCGGCCCGCCAGGCCGCTCTTCGGCGACGAGTTCGCCACCAATGTTCGCGAGCAAGAGCCTCGCGCCGGCGAGCCCCAGACTGTTCCCGGGGGAGCTCACCGTGTCGCCCGAGACCTCGTTCACCACCCGCAGGTTCAGGGTGCCGGCATCGCCAGCGCACACGAGCACGTCGCCGCGACCGTGTTTTGCGGCATTCGCGACAAGCTCCCGCATAACCCGCAGCAGCACCATCGCGCCGGCCTCGGGGAGCGATTCGCAGGCACGCATCAGGGCCTCGCGCGCGCCAGGCTGCCACGCGAGCTGACGGCCGCCCGGCAGCAGGTGTCGCAACTGCTCAATCCCTCGATCGATATCGAGCGTGCTGCCCTGCCCCGCTCCATCAACCTCGCTCAGCACTGCGATGAGCTCTCGCAGCCTCTGGTGTGCCTGATCAGCCCCGTGCTTCGCATGATCAAGGCTCGTGACGATGCGCGCGTCAACGGGCTCCTGGGCCGAGGCGATAAGCTTTGCCGCCTCGATGTGGAGCCCCGCGACCGCGATCTGGTTGGCCACGAGATCGTGCAAGTCGTGAGCGACGCGCCGCTGCAGGTCGCGGTGCTCGCGCTCGTGCAGGTCGGCGAGCCTCGCCTCGGTGCGCTTGCGCTCGCTGCGCACGTTCCATCCCCAGGCGCCAGAGATGAGCAGGATGAGCCAGGCCTGCACCACGATGACGGGAATCGCTCCGTCACGAAACGGCACCGCGATGAGCCAGACGGCACAGGCGACCGCGAGCGCCCCGGCACCCATGAGGGCACGCCGAACCGCCCGGTCGCTGCCGTACTTCATCGCGGCATACACGAGGTCGGTACCCACGATCACGACACCGAGGCTCCCGCCATACCCAAGGTCGACGGCGATGATCGGCACCCCGAGGCCGAGGGCCACGAACGGATGCCTGGACCGCACCGTCGCGACGAGCACCATCGCGACGAGCGTGAAGACGAAAGCACCGCCGCTCGTCTGCCACAGCGCCACATCGCCCCAGAGCGGGTAGGCGCCGAACTGCAGCAGCACAAGCCCGAGCGCGAGCCACAGCGCCGCGACGAGGGCGTCGCGCCTCGCCTGGTTCGCCCCAAGCGCCACCAACCACTCTTTCACCATGCCTCTAGTGTGCCGCACCCGAGCCACGGCCCCACTCATTCGATCGAACGAGGTGAGGCCGTTCGGTCGCACGATGTGCTCGCTCACGCGGGGCCCCACACTGGGTGACATGAACCTCATTGTGATCGGTATTCTCGCGTGCGAGATCGGCTTCTGGGTCGTGCTCGGCCTCGGTCTCGTCGCCCGCTATCTGCTGCGCCTGCGCGCCCTCTCGACCGTGCTGCTCTTGGGCGTTCCGGTTCTCGACGTGCTGTTGCTCAGCTTCATCGCCTGGGACCTGCTCGCTAACGGTGCCACCGCCGACTTCGCGCACGGGCTCGGAGCCCTGTACCTCGGGTTCACGGTCGCCTTCGGCCACCAGATTATCGCGAGGGTCGACGCTTCATTTGCCCACCGCTTTGCCGGCGGATCCGCGCCCGTAAAACCACCAAAGGAAGGCCTCGCGAGCCTGCGCTACGAGTGGCAACAGTGGCTCAAGATGCTCCTGTGCGCAGCCATCGCAACCGCGGTGCTCGGCGGCATCATCTTGCTCGTGGGCGACGCCTCGCGCACCGCCGAGCTCGACGGATGGATTGGCCGGGTGTGGCTCATCACCGCCGTCTGGTTCGTGGGCTGGCCAGTCTGGGCTACGGCCCGCTACGCCCTAAGTCCGCCGCGCGCGAACGCGAGTGAGCGCTAAGTATCATCTCGCGAGAAACCGCTCGGCCATACCCTCGAGCTCGCCCTCGATGCCGGCTGCGTCGCCCGCGAGCACGCGAAACGCGAGCGGCCCAATGAGCTCGGCGACGAGCCCCCGCAGGTCGCCCTCGCCCGCAAGGGCCCCGTGCGATTGAACCCGGCGGATCGTGCGCGCGGCCGCTCCCCCGAGAATGTCGGCCTCGCGCAGCAATTTCGCGACCGCTTCGTCGTGCTGCGCCTCGCCGAGCAGAGCCCGGTAGGCGAGCCCAGCATCAGAGCCGGTCAGAAACGCTGCGAGCGCCCCGAGAAATGCGGCGACCTCGGCCTCGGCGCTCTCGGCCGCGGGAACCGTGAGCTCATCGATCGCGTCATGCGTACATGCCTCGAGCAGAATCTCGGCCTTTGACGACCACCACCGGTACACCGTCTGCCGCCCGACCCCGGCGCGCTCGGCAATGCCCTTCATGGTCATCGCAGCATAGCCCTCTTCGACGAGCATGCCGTCGACCGCCTGCAAAATTGCCAGCCTGGCGTCTTCACTTCGGGGCCTGCCGGGAGACTTTGGGGGTGCAACCATGCCATCACCCTAGCAGTTTCGAGACAGGGTGAGCGGCAGCGATCCGCCGAAAATCATGTGTTATTCGGACTGCGCTCAGTGAATCGAGACACGGTGACTCGCAATGTGTTACGATTTCGAGACACCATGACTTGAATATAGGAGATCCCATGAATATCGCAGCACCGACGCCTGCGAACCGCACGCAGCGGTGGGCCGTCATCGCAACCGCCTTCGCTTTTCTCATCACGATGATGGGCACCACCCTGCCCACGCCCCTCTACGCCCTCTACGCTGAGCAGCTCGACTTCACACCGCTCACGGTCACCGCGCTGTTCGCCGTCTATGCGATCGGCGTCGTCGTCACGCTGCTGCTCTTCGGCAGACTCTCAGACGAACTCGGCCGCCGCCCCGTGCTCGCCGCCGCCGTCACCTTTGCGCTCATCAGCGCCCTGCTCTTTCTCCTGCCGACCAGGCTCGAAACGCTCATCATCGCCAGAGTCGTCTCAGGTCTCGGCGCCGGCCTCATGAGCGGCGCCGGAACCGCCGCGCTCATGGACCTCTTCGCCCCCGAGAAGCGCGGCACCGCCGGAGCCCTCGCGATCACCGTCAACACCGGAGGCCTCGCCATCGGCACCCTCTTTGCCGGGGTGCTCGCCGACACGATCGCGATGCCGCTCGTCGCACCCTTCATCGCACACCTCGCCCTCAGCGCGGTTGCCCTCGTGGGCCTCTTCGTCTTCACACCTGCGCCCGAGCGCATCGGCCGCTTCACGGTGAGGCCACAACGGCTGAGAGTCCCAGCGCATATCAAGGGGGCTTTTACTCGCGGGGTGCTCGCCGCGGGAGCCGGTTTCGCCGTGTGCGGCGTGCTCACCGCCGTCTCGGCACTCTTCCTCACTCGTGAGCTCATGCTCGACAGCCGCGCCCTCGCGGGCGGCGTCGTGTTTCTCGCGTTCGCCAGCATGGCGGCGGGCCAGCTCATTGCCAAGCGCGTCACCCCGCAGCGGGCACTGCCGATCGCGAGCGCGGGACTCACCGTGGCGAGCGCCTTTCTCGCATGGGCCCTGGCCGGCGTCGCACTCACGCCGCTGCTCATCTCGGCGGTCGTACTCGGCGTCTCGGCCGGCGTGTGCCTGAACGCAGGGCTGGCCACCACAGTCGAGCAGGTCGAAGCACACCAGCGCGGCGAGGTCTCATCGTCGTTCTTCGCTGGCCTCTACACGATGCTCGCGGTGCCCGCCATCGGCGTGGGATTCCTCACGAACGCCATCGGCCTGCGCCCCGCCGGGCTCATCTTCGCCGGCGCCATCGCCGTGCTCGCCACGATCATCGCGATCGCGACCTTCGCCGCCCGCGATCGCCGATAGCGGTAGCGCCGCCGCCGCTGCTCCGGGGAGGCGGGCGCCTGGGCGGCTGCCCTTGGGCTTAGTGCACGCACTTTTCGCGTCTACTTGACGAAAAGCAGGGTGTTTCGCGGCAAACACCCTGCTTTGTGACAAGTGAAGCGCCGCGCGCGTCGTCGAGGCGGCCACTCGACCCTCCTGGCGACTGCGCGAACACCCTCGCGAAAGCGTCCCTTGCCTCTACTTGACGGAAAGCAGGGTGTTTCTCCTCAAACACCCTGCTTTCCGTCAAGTGGATCGGCCAAGCCGATCTCGGGACGAGCGGGCGCCGCGGGGAGCGCCCCGCGTCACAGCCCCAGCTGCGCCAGCCGCGACTCGTAGCGAATCTGCACCTCTTCGTCATCGAGCACGCCCGAGCCAGCACCCTCGCCCGAGCCAGCACCAGCGCCATCACCAGCACCCCCGCCCACGTCAGTGCCCGAGTCGGGCCCGCCGTCAGCACCCGACCCAGCGCCATCGCCCGCGTCAGCGCCAGCACCCGCCGCCTCCCAGATCTGCGCGAGCTCGCGCTTCACGGCCTCGGGCAGCGCCGCGTACTTCTCGTCCCAGTCGGCGACCGGCGTCCAGTAGCCGATGACTTTGTAGCGCGCGGCTTCGAGGCCGAGCTCGCGGCGCAGGTACTTGCGCACGTCGCGCAGCGCCGCGGTTTCGCCAGCGACCCAGATGTAGCCGCCGTCGAGCGACTGGGTGGCGCCCACAGCGCTGCGCACGATCTCACCGAGACGGCTTGGGCCGTTGCCGTTTCCGCCGATAACCCAGGTCACCTCGACGTTCGCGGGAAGTTCGGGGTCGAAGCGGTCGGCCTCGGTCGGGATCTCGATGATGAGACGAGTGTGCAGCCCTGCGGAGCCTGCGGCGATGCGCAGCGCGGCGGGAACCGCAGTAAGGTCGGCGGCGAGCAGCTGCCAGGTGGTCTCGGCGGGCGGCGAGTAAAGGCCCGTCGGAGCGTTGAACCCGATGACGTGGCCGGGCTGAGCGGCCCGCGCCCACGGTCCCGCGACGCCAGCCTCGTGCACGACAAAGTCGATGTCGAGTTCGCCCCGTTCGGGGTTCACTCCGCTGATCGTGTAGGTGCGCTTGGGGGCCTCCGGCTGCCCCTCGGGCGTGCGCCACCAGTCTCCCTCGGGCACCGGCAGCGAGATATCGTGCGGATCATCGCCGTGCGGAAAGAATACGCGCACGTACTCGTCCGGTATCCCGGTCGAGATAAAGTCGGCGACGCCCTCGCCACCGAGCGTCACGCGCACGAGTGAGGCGCTCAGCTGGCTGGTCTTCATCACAACGGCTCGGAAAATGGTCACGGGGTTCCTCCTTGGTCCAGGGCAGCCTGGGTCGGGGCGCGGGAGGCCAACCCGCCCGACGTGCCGATGGGAAGCGCGTCGGCGTCTCGCTGGGCGATCCACAGGCCTCGGTATGGGCCAGCCTCGTCGGCGACGAGGGTTTCGTGCGGGGCGAGCTGCACCATGCGCCCGTTTTCAAACACGGCAATGCTGCTCGCGTCGATGACGGGGGCGAGCCGGTGCGCGATGAACACGGCCGTGCGCCCCTCGCGCAGCCGGGCGATCGCGGCCTCGACGTCGTCGCGGTACTGCAGCCCGACGTCGGCGGTCGGCTCGTCGAGAATGACAACGCTCGGATCGGCGATGAGCGCCCGCGCGATGGCGAGCTGCTGGATGCGGCCCTCGTCGGGAACCTCGTCGCTCTCGGCGATGGTGGCCGCGCGCTGCTCAGAGCCGGAGCGATCGAGTGCCCACTCGGCCCCGACGGCCTCCAGCGCAGCCACGAGCGTCGCGTCGCTCGCCTCGGGCGCGGCAAGCCGAAGGTTCTCGGCGATGCCTCCCCTGAACCAGTGCAGCTCTTGCGAGATCGTGTAGGGCAGCACGCCGCCCTCGATCTCGACGCTGCCCGAGTCTGGCACGTACTGGCCGGCGATGAGCTTCGCCACGGTGCTCTTGCCTGAGCCGGAGGCTCCAACGAAGGCGGTGGTGGTCGCCGGGTCGATGCGAAGGCTCACGTCACGCACCCCGCGGCCCGTGCGCGGGTAGCTGAAGCTCACGTCGCGCAGCTCGATCGCGGGGGCCGAATCGCTGCCCGAGCGCGGCTGCTCGGCGCCGCGCAAGGCATCGCGCTCGGCGTCGCCCTCTCGCCCGGTCACGATCACGCCAACGAGTCTCGCGAGGCCAATAGTCGCCCGCTGCACGTCGTCGAGACTGAAAATGAGTTGGCCGATGGGGCCAAAGAGGCGGTGAAACACGAGGGCCGCGGTGGTGACCATGCCCACCGTGAGCGCGCCTGCCCCGCTCAGCATCGCACCAGCGGCGAGCAGCGCGATCATGCCGAGCGCCTCGCCGCCGTGAATCGAGAGGAAGAGGCGGTTGCGCACGCGGGTGCCCTCGATTTGCATGCGGATCGACGCCTCTGCCCGAGTGGCAACGCGATCGAGCGCGCCTTCTTCTTCGCTCAGTGCGGTAAGGGTTTCGCGCCCCTCGACCACCTCAAGCACCGCCTGGCTGCGATGGGCCTCGCGAAGCCGCACCTCACGAAAGACGACCCGTGAGCGGCGCAGGAAGAGCCTCGTGCCGATCGCGTAGCTTGGCACGCAGACGAGGCCCGCGAGCGCGAGCCTGAGGTCGATCGCGGCGAGCGAGACGAGCGAGACCGCGATCGCAAAGCAGGCCGCGAGCAGCTCTGGCACGACGTCGCCGCCGGCCTCGGCGACCGCCTCGACGTCGCCGGTCACACGCGACACGAGGTCGGCGCTCTCGCCGTCGTCAATCGTCGCGACGGGCAGGCGCATGGCCGAGGCAAAGACCTCTTCGCGAAGCTTCGCGAGAATGTCTTGCACGAGTGAGACGAGCACCCGATTGCCCCAGAGCCCGAGCATTGCGGCGGCGATGGTACCAGCCGCCGCGGCCGCCACCCACCCGCCAATGATGAGCGGGCCAGCCTGCTCGACCACCGCGTCAACGATCTTGCCGAGGCTGAGCGGCAGGGTGAGGCCGAGCACGGCCGCGCTCAGAAAGAGGATGCAGACGCCCGTGGTTCTTGCGCGGTGGTCGCGCAGCAGCGCACGAAGCACGCCGCGCACCTCGGCGCCCGTGGCGATTGGAAGTTGATGCTCAGCCATGGTTTGCGGCCTCCTGCCCGGTCTCGCTACTGTCGCCGCCTGCCCCGCGCCACTCAATGACCCGGTCGCAGGCGGCGAGCATCGTCTCAGACGATGAGATGACGACGAGCGTGTCTTGTCGCTCACGAAACTTTGCCGCGATTTCGGTCTCGGTCACGGCGTCGACCGCCGAGGTTGGTTCGTCAACGACGAGCACACGAGCGCCTTCGTGGAGCCCCCGCGCGAGGCCGATGCGCTGCCGCTGGCCGCCCGAGAGCTTACGACCCGCCTCGCCAACGGGAGCCTCCCAACCGCCGAGCTCTGGTACGACCTCGGCGAGGTGAGCCGCGTCGATGATCGCGGCGTCTGGCTCGCGGGGCTCGGGCTCGTGCGCGGCTGCGAATGAACCGGTGACGGCCTCGCGTAGTGATCCGCTCATGACCATGTGTCGGTGTGGCATCGAGACCACGCGGCTGCGGTATTCGCCGGGTTCGAGGTCTCGCGCGTCGACGTGGCGACCCTCGCCTGCGCTGTCGCTCACAGCAATCGTGAGGTCGCCAGGCCCGACGGGGGCGCGCAGCCCAAGAACGCGTGAGGCCTCGCGGGCCTCGGCGGTCGTGCGGGGCCTGATGCCGAGGCGTTCGCCACTGAAAAGTTCGATGCGCTCGTCACCGTTACGAAAGGTCATGACGGCCGCCGAATGGAGTTGCTGCTCGCTTGACGATGCGGGCTGTTCGATGAGGTCGGGGGCGTTCATGAGACCCGCGAGACGCTTCGCCGAGGCGAGTTTGTGGGCCCAGTTTGCCGGGAACGACCCGGCGTATGCGAGGTAACCGCTCACGAACTGCGCGAGGCCAAGCACAGTGACGAGCTCGCCGATGCTGATCTGGCCTGCCGAAGCGAACCAGGCCGACATTCCCGCGAGCCCCGCCGTGGTGAGCGCCGCGAGGCTCTCGCTCACGGCCCCAGCACCAGCGATGGCGCGGCCGGCAGCGGTGCCGACAACGCGCGAGCGGTCACTCGCGGTGACGTAGCGCTTCACGGCCTCGTCTCTCGCGTTCATGCCGACGAGCACCCGGAAGCCGGTCATGAAGTCTGCTGCGACGGCGCCAGCACCGGTCGCTTCGTGCTGCTCGGCCATGCCGCGGCGCTCGAGCGGCCGCGACACAAAGCGCATCACAAACATCATGATGAGCGTCGAGGCGAACACCACGATCGTTGCCGCGGGTGAGATGACGAGCATCGCGAGCGCCGAGGCCACAATGGCGGCGACCGCTGCGCTCTGCTGCGCGACCGACCACGCGACGCCCGCCACGCGGTAGGTGTCAGAGGTCACGTAGGTGAGTGCCTCGCCTGCCGTGAGGCGCGTGGCGGTGAGCCGCGGGCGAAGAATCTGCTGCAGGGCTCGATGCCTGAGCGTCTGCTCGCCCCTTCCGTACACCGTCACCATGAGGCGCGAGGCGCTCTGGTACGAGGCGGTGAGCACGATGAAGACGCCGAGCAGGGCGCCCAGCCATGTGAAGAGCGCAGCGGTGTCGCCCGGCATGATCGCGCGGTCGACGACGACGCCGATGAGCACGGGAATCGCGGCCTCTGCGAGCGCGTGCACCATGAGCAGCACCGTGGCACCGGTGAGCGCGAACCCCCTGCCCTCACCCGTGAGCGCTGCGCGAAAAAGAGAGCCGGGAGCGACGGTCACGAATGACTCTTTCCGAGCGGCAACACGAGCGGCGCACCCGAAACCGGGTCGGTGATGACCTTGCAGGGCAGATCGTAGACCGCCTCAACGAGCTCTTCGGTGATGACCTCTCGCGGATCACCCTGGGCCACGATCGCGCCATCGCGCATCGCGACGAGGTGGGTTGCGTAGCGCGCCGCATGGTTCAGGTCGTGGAGCACAGCGACGACCGTCGTTCCCCCGCGGTGCAGCTCTGAGAAGAGTTCGAGCAGGTCGATCTGGTGCGCGATGTCGAGAAAGGTCGTCGGCTCGTCGAGCAGAAGGTGCTCAGTCTGCTGCGCGAGGGCCATCGCGACCCACACTCGCTGCCGCTGGCCGCCCGAGAGCTCATCGACGAGGCGATGCGAGAGTTCGGTTGTGTTGGTCGCTTCAAGCGCCTCGATCACCGCTTTCTCGTCCTGTTTGCTCCACGTGCGAAGCGCGCTCTGGTGCGGAAAGCGGCCGCGACCAACGAGGTCGCCCACCGTAATACCGTCGGGGGCGATCGATGACTGCGGCAGGAGCCCGAGGCGCCGCGCGACCACCTTGGGGCTCTGCGAGTGCAGGGTCTTGCCGTCAAGCAGCACGGCGCCATCAGCCGGCTTCAACAGTCGCGAGAAGCCGCGCAGCAGCGTCGATTTACCGCAGGCGTTGGGCCCGATAATGATCGTGAACGAGTGGTCGGGAACCTCGAGAGAAAGCCCCTCAATGATGTTCTTGTCACCGTAGCCGAGCGTCACATCGCGAGCGAGCAGTGAGGCGGTCATTGGGGTTTCCTTTCGTTCGGCTTGCCGTGAGCCGGTTGCGTGGTCAGAGGTTGCTGTGCGCATCATGCTCTGCTCCGATACTGGGTCGCGAGCAGCCACGCAAGGTATAGCCCGCCAACAGAAACCGTCACCACGCCAACGGGCACGGCGAGCAGCTGCGCCACCGCATCAGAGATCACCACGAGCGCCGCACCGGTCAGCATAACGGGCGCGAGCCCCATGGGAGTGTTCGAGCGGGTGAGCCGCTGCGAAATCTGCGGGGCCGCGAGCGCGATGAACGAGATGGGTCCCGCCGCAGCGGTGACGAGCGCCATGAGTGCGACGCCCAAGATCATAGCCGTGAGGCGCGTTCGTCCCGGTCTCATGCCGAGCTCCATGGCCGCGTCGTCGCCCATCTCGAGCACCGGAAGGGTTCGGGCGAGCGGCATCGAGGCGACCACCACGATCACGAAGACGACCGCCGCCGGCAGCAACTGGTCAAAGCCGAGGGAGGCGAGCGACCCCGCACCCCAGGTCGCGACCATCATCGCCTGCTCGACACTCACCGAAATGAGAATCCACGAGCTCAACGAGCCGAGGCCAGCCGAGACACCGATGCCCACGATGATGAGTCTGAACGATGACGAGGTGCGCTTCGCGGCAAGCACGTACACGAGCAAGGCCGTCAGCATGCCGCCTACGAGGGCGCCAGCTGCCTTGAAGAGATAGGTGTTGAGCCCGAACACGAGCAGCGTCAGCGTGACGCCGAATTGCGCACCAACGCCAAAGCCAATGATGTCGGGCGACCCGAGCGGGTTGCGCGTGAGCGATTGGAAGATGCCTCCCGAGAGCGCGAGAGCAGCACCGCACAGCACCGCGAAGAGCACGCGCGGCAAGCGCCACTCGAACACGACCTGCCGGGCATCGGGGTCAGACGCGGGATTGAAAAGCGCGTCAAGCACGGTCGCGAAGTCGAGTGAGTACGAGCCAATCGTCATTGAGAAGAGCCCCGCTGCGAGGGTGATGACGACGAGTACGAGACTCACGATGATCGAGCGCGTGGCGACTCGGCCTGATACCCGGTCACCGTCGATCCACGTCTGTTTTCTGCCAACGTTCACCGCTGATTGTTGCAACCTCATAGGGTGCTCACCCGCTTTCTGCGTACGAGGGCGATGAGCACGGGAGCGCCCAAGAGGCCGGTGACGATGCCGACGCGCAGCTCGCCGTTCGGCAGTACGATGCGGCCAAGAATATCGGCGATGAGTAAGAAGCTCGGGCCCACGAGCATCGAGATGCTCAGCACCCAACGCTGATCGGGGCCGGTGAACCAACGCACCGCGTGAGGAACCATGATGCCGATGAAGGCGATGGGACCTGCCGCCGCAACGCTTGTACCCGCGAGCAGCGTCACTGCAATGATGACCATGACGCGAGTGACGCGAATGCGCGTGCCGAGCGACTGTGCGAGGTCATCGCCGAGCGCAAGCGCGTTGAGCGACCTCGCACAGGCCATGCCGATGACGAGGCCCGCGACGATGAGTGGCAGCGCCCACTGCAGCTGATCCATGCTGCGGCCGCCGATCGAACCGACCGACCAGAACCGCATGACCTGCAGGGTGCTGTGGTTTTGCAACACGATTGCCGTGGTGAAGCCAGTGCAGGCGGCACCCAAGGCCACGCCAGCGAGGGTCAGTTTGGCCGGGGTCGCGCCGGCCGGGCCCACCGAACCGAGCACGTACACGAGCACCGTGAGGGCGAAGGCACCAAAGAGCGCGAAGGGCACGTACGCCCCAGGCGCGGTGAGGCCGAGCACGCCAACGGCAAAGGTGACCGAGAGCGAGGCGCCCGCGTTGACGCCCAGAATGCCAGGGTCAGCGAGCGGGTTGCGCGTAAACGCCTGAATGAGGCCGCCGCACATCGCGAGGGCGGCACCCACGAGAACGCCAAGAACGGTGCGCGGCAGCCGAAGCTCGTGCACCGTGAGGTGGGCGGGGTTTGTCTCGTCGTAGTGGAACAGGGCCTCGATGACGGTGGCCGGGTCAATCGCTTTACTGCCCACCGCCAACGACGCGATCGTCGCGGCGACCAGAACGGCCGCCGCGACGATCAATCCGATGATGCGGGATTTCACTTGCCAGAAATCGTCGGCTTGCCCTCGAGGGCGGCCGCAAGGTCATCGACGTACTTGGGCAGCATCGCCTGCAGTGAGAGCACCGTGGGTGCGCTCAAGGCCGAGGCTTCAGCTTCATCACCGTAAATGACGTACGACTTTGCTGCGATCGGCTGCCACCGAGCAACGATCTTGTTGTTCACGGTGTACTCGCCCTCGTCTTTACTTCCTGCCCATGCCGCAAAGAGATCGGCTTCGACCTCGTCGAGATTTTCGAGGCTTACGCCCGTGTACCAGTTGTCGCCCTCGGCGGTTTCGAAGAACGACTTCATTGCCGGGGTCGACTTGAAGCCGAGTTCTTCAGTGATGCGCACGCGGGGGTCGTAATCGAGGTAGACGCCAAGGTCGGTTGCTCCCTCGTTGAGGGTGAGCCCCCACACAAAGGTCTTGTCGTCAAACTCGGGGTGCTCGTCGGCGAGCGTCTCGATGAGCTCTTCGGTCTCACCGATGAGCTCTTCAGCCTTCTCGTCCTGCCACATCGCCTTACCGATGGTGCGGGTCATGTCTTGCCAGGTGCCCGGGTTCCAGGGCCCCTCGATGTAGGGAATGGTCGGGGCGATCTCGCTCAAGCGCTCGTACTCAACATCGGTAACGCCCGAGTACAGGCTCAGAATAAGGTCTGGCTTCAGCTCTTTAATGGCCTCGTAGTTCGGGCCCTCATCAGCGTAGGGAATCACCTCAGGCGTCTCACCGTACTCTTCAGTGACGAACTCTTCGAACCAGGGCTGGTAGCCGCTCTCGCCAGCGCCCCACACTTCTTCGATGCCGACCGGGTTCTCGCCGAGGGCCGCGACAACGTCGGGGCTCATCCAGCCGAGCGCCACGATGCGCTTGGGCTTTTCGGCGATATTCGTTGATCCGTGTGCGTGCTCGATGACGACACCGGTGGTCGACTCCTCTGCGGCCGGTTTCGCTTCTGCGCTCGCGCCGCAGCCGGTCAGCAGCAGGGCGGTCGTGGTCATGAGGGCAGCGAGCGCGGTGACTCGACGCAGCGGTCGGCGCGCGGGGGCGTGCAGCATAGTTCTCCTTCAGAACAGACGAAACCATCGCATTCATGCGATCTTCATTAGGCAAGCCTTACCTAACGTATCGATGCTAGGCCGTAAGCGCGCTCCCGTGTGTTCCCGAGCAGACAACTTCTATTGCAAAACGGTCATGCCGCTCAACCGAACGAACGCCAGTACCCCTGCTGAGCAGAATCGGCGCGCGCCCGCAGCGCGAATTGCCTTGGCGTCGACCCGAAATACCCCTTGAAAGCCGCCGAAAAGGCGCTCGTCGTTTCGTAGCCGCTCATCTGCCCCGCAATGCCAACCGGAGTGCCACCCACGATGAGCCTCGCCGCGCTCGTCATGCGCACTCCCGTGCGCCACTGCCCGAAGCTCATGCCCACCTCGCTCGTAAACACCCGCAGCACGGTGCGCTCATGCAGGCCGTGCTGCGCAAAGAGCTCCTGCGCTGTGCGCGGATCGCCGGGCTGCTCAAGCACCGCTTCGACGAGGGCCCTCACCCGTTCGTCGGCTGGCAATGGCACCTCGAGCGCCCCGTCTTCGCGGCTCAGCTCGGGGTCTTCAAGCATGTCGATGAGCACCTGCTGTGCTCGCACCCTGAGATCGGTTGGCATGTCGTGAATCGACAGGTGCAGCAGCATCTCTTGCACGGCACGCGGCACGACCACCCGCCGCACCTCGTCGACCTGCTCGGCGAGAGCCTCACCCGGTACATAGGTGTAGCAGCCCACGGCATCGCGCTCGTGACGCGCGGTGTGCGGCGTGCGCGGCGGCACCCACACCCCCTGCCCCGGCGAGAGGCGCCACATCGTGCTCTCGAGGTACACCCACACGGTGCCGCGATAGCACCACGCGAGCATCGCCTCGGGGTGGCTGTGTGGCGGCGAGACGAGGCGGCCAGGGCCGAGATCGTCGCCCATCACGACCCCGGTACCCATGAGGTACGGTTCGCGAATGGCCGTCGGGTGCTGCGCGCACGAGGCCCAGTCAGGCTGCCGGTACGAGTTCATCAGATGAATAGCGTAGCAGTGGCCTGGCCGCCAAACGCTTGAGAGTTGCCCGGCTCACCGCTATGCTGTCTCGCGGAGCGCTTTGTTAGGCGAGGCTCCTTTACGAACACAGGCCACTGATCTGACGACGTCGAGAGACGCCCAAGGTTAGGACAGATTTTCCCGGAGCAAGGGTTGATCCAATGTGGCTTCAGCGAGGCTGATACGTCGTGAAGTGCCAAAGCTCAAACGTGGAAGCCCAAGACTCGTGCATTTTGCACGTCCTTCCGTGCGCGCGCAGGAGGTGATTTCCCATGACTGATGGCTCTAGTCGATCTTTCTGGCTCACCTTTTCCTGCTCGCGCCGCTAACCTTCACCGGGTCTTGAAACCCGTTTCTCGTGCGCGCGAGCACGACTCGAACGGACGTTTCTCATGTTTGAAACCATCGATATTCTCTCGCGCATCGCAGCGAGCGTGCTGCTCGGCTCGCTCATCGGCATCGAACGCCAGTGGCGGTCGCGCTCGGCGGGCTTGCGCACCAACGCGCTCGTGAGCCTCGGCTCTGCGCTCTTCGTCGTGATGGGCGCTTACAGCTTCACGGGAACCGAGGCTGACCCGACGCGGGTCGCCGCCCAGGTCGCCTCCGGCATCGGCTTTCTCGGCGCCGGCGTGATCATGAAGCAGGGCGCCTCGGTGCGGGGCCTCAATACCGCGGCGACGCTGTGGGCCTCGGCGGCTGTCGGTGCCCTCGCGGGCGGCGGGATGCTGTGGATCGCTGCCGCTGGCACCGCCATGATCATGCTCGCGAACACGCTGCTCAGGCCCCTGAGCCGCGCACTCGATCGCAACCTCGCTGCCGCAGAGGCGCAGTCGAGTGGCCCCTTCTACGACGTCGAGGTTCGCTGCGAGCAGCGGCACGAGCCGCAGGTGCGCTCGCTCGTGCTCACGGCGCTCAGCAACGAAGACCTGCAAATTCACGAGGTCTCGACGAGCCTCGCAACTCCCGAGGTCTTTTCACTCACCGCGCGGGTGCAGGCCGAGCCCGGCATGGAGCGCCACATCGAGCACGCCCTCTATGGCGCGCTTCGCTCGCCCGAGGTCACGGCCATGCGCTGGGCCGCGGTATAAGTCGCGCTTCACCCTTCTGACCGATCGTTCATGCCCCCTGAAAGCGAGGCATCACCATGTCATTCGTTACCGTTTTTCTCACCAATGTGAGCTTTTACCGTCGCGCCCTCACCGAGACGAAGCGCGAGGCTCGGGCCGTTCGTACCCGGCGCGAGCCCGCTACCCCAGAACCGGCCCGCCCCCAGCCCCTCTCGCCGGGCGAGAGCATGGTTTTCTGGGGCGCCTGGCGCGGGCTCGGAATGCCGCTCTTGCTCACCCAGCTTCCCCGCGAGAGCGCCGAGCCCAACGACGAAAGCTGCGACCGCCCTCCCGCATGACTCGATTGTGCAAGGGTGAGACGCCCAGGGTCATGGCCCTCGTCAACGCCCAGGCTTACGGTTAGGTTAGCCTTCCCTTACTATTGATGTGGAGATGTTGACATGACTGAGAAAGCCACCCTGCCCCGCTTCGTTCACTACCGCGCAACGGTCGTTCGAACGAGGCTGCTTGGCCCCGATTTTCTTCGGGTGACCTTTGGTGGCGAGGGCCTCGTCGACTTTGCATGCTCGGGCGTCGCACCAAAGATCAAGGTATTTCTGCCCGACGAGACTCGCGCGCACGCGTCCGATGAGAGCCTCAAAGGGCTGCTCGAGGGGGCCACGATGCGCACCTACACCGTGCGGGCGCACCGGAAGCACGAGGCCGAGGTCGACATCGACTTTGTCATTCATCCAGAGGGGCCTGCGGGCCGTTGGGCAGCGCAGGCCGAGCCGGGCCAGGCGCTCGTGCTCAGTAACGCCGCAGGCAAAGACGCGCTCACAGCCAACGATGTGCTACTCATCGGCGACCCCTCGGCGGTTCCGGCGGTCATGACCATCGTCGAATCACTACCGAGCGATGCCAGGGCTCGCGTGCTCATTCGGGTCGACCGTGCCGAAGACCGCTTCGAGCTTGAGCCCGCTGCCGACGGTATTGCGCGGTGGATCGCGACGGGAGCCGACGCCGACCTACTCATGAGCGTCGTCGCCGACGAGATCTCGGTGCAGCGCCCCGACTACATCTGGGCCGCGGGCGAAGCCTCAACCCTAAAACCCCTGCGCCGCCTGCTGCGCGGCGATGCGCAGTACACGAAGCAGACCTCGCACACCGTCGGCTACTGGAGACGCCACTCAACCGCCGACGTGTACGACGCGCAAACCATCGCCCTCGCTTCACAAATGATCAACGATGGGCACGATCTCACCCCTCAGGACATGGATGAACTCAGCATCGATGTCGACCAGAAAGAGTAAGTACGCAATTGTTCACCATGTCTGATGCCGAAGTTATGCCAGGACCAACCATGATGGCTGCCGCAGAGCATGTCACGCTGAGCCGCGACATGTGCGCGCACACGCACGACTTCGCCGAAATCTCACTCGTGACGGCGGGAAGCGCCGAGCACTTTGGCGAGGAGGGCACGGCGTTTCTCAGCCCCGGCTCGCTCGTCATGCTCGGCCCCAGCAGTTGGCACTCAATTGCCAGCGCCAAGAACCTCGAGATGACCAACCTCTACCTCAGCACGCGCATGCTCGAGCTCGCAGCTCCCGTGCCTGCCGTCGTTGAGGCCATGCGCGCCGTGCTGAGCGAAATTAGCACGCTCGGCTCGGTCACCATGCGCGAACTGTCGCCAGCCGATACCGCCGAGCTCTCGCAGACTTTGAGTGCCTTCGTGCGTAACCCCGGCACGACCGTACTCGCCCAGCTCTCGGGCGTCTACGCGATTCTCGATCGCCTCGTCACCATTTGTCGCGAAGAGACGGCTACCGCCGCCGACCCTCTGCGCTATGAGCACGCGACGCTGCCAACGAACCTGTTGCGGCTCAGCCCGCGCATCAGCCACGCGGTGTCGATTCTGCACGATCGCCTCGAGTACTCGTGGTCGCTCGCCTCGCTCGCGAAGGAAATCGCTATCTCACCCTCGCAGCTCACGCGCGGCTTTCGGGCCGACCTCGGCATGGGGCCGATGAGCTACCTCCAGCAGCTTCGCGCAGAGCGCATGGCGTATCTCTTGCGCACCACGAATCTCACGGTGAGCGCTGCCGGCCGCGCTGTAGGGTGGAGCGACCCGAGCTACGCGAGCCGGCGCTTCAGCAAGCACTGGGGACTCTCGCCCAGCTGGTACCTCGTGCGCGTGCAAACCGGCACGGCGCCGGTGCCAGAGGTCGAACGCAACGAGCACCTCGCGGCACTCGGCTAGGGTCTGAGCCACTACCGAAGCTTCGAGTAGTCGCCAATCTCGTCACGCTCAAGCGCTCCAGATTTCCTGCGAATGTTTCGCAGGTGCGTCTCAACGGTGCGCACTGAGAGGCTCAGCGTCTCTGCGATCTGCGGGTTACTGAGACCCTTCGCAACAAGATCGATAATCTCGCGTTCACGCTGCGTGAAACCGATGCTCGACTCGACGCGAGCGGCGCTCGCAGCCGAAACCGACTGGTCACTCGCCATGAGATCGGCGATCTCTTCGCGCACCCGCTGCGCCTCATCTTCCTTACCCTCTGCGCGATACATGCGCACCGCAGAGGTGAGGTGGGTGAGCGCCGACTCGTTCGCCTGCTCGCGTCTGAGCCACCGAGCCGCTTCAACGAGCGAGGCGGCGTCTTGCCCGTGGCTCGCGATTTGCGCGTCGAGGTAAGCGAGAAACACCGTCGCCCCCATCTTGAGCAGCTTCTCGCGCTGCACGAGGGCAATCGTGAGGTCAAACTCGAGCAGAATGGCGAGCATGAGCGAACCGGCCGCCGAGAACTCGTAGCCGCGCTCAGTGAGGCCCTCGGCGAGCTCCCGGTAGAGCGCGCTCGTGACGGCGGGCTCCTCGTCAATCTCGGTCATGAGTGCCGCAGGGTAGCCCTCGGCCCCCATGGGCACGGCGTCGCTTCGCCCGTGGTACGAGGCCCCTCGCTCGATGAGTGTCTCGACCGATCCCGCGCGGCCGCTGCGAAGTGCGGCGGTCGCAAGCGCGTTCATGAGCGCCTTGTCTGGGCCAAACAGGAGATTCGCGGCCTGGAACTGGCCACCAGCCACAATGCTGCCCGCGGCGGTCGCGTCAGCGTAGCGGCTCATCGTGAGCAACGACATAACCGCGATATACGCCTGCGCAACCATCGCTGCTCGGTCGTACGCCTCACGTGCGAGGGTCAGCTGTGACGAAGCCCACTCGAACGCGGCGTTCGGGCTGCCACCAGTGACGAGCGCGAGACCGCGCAGCGGTGCGGCGAACCGGGCCACCCAGCTGCGATCCGCTTCTTGTTCAAGCGCTTCGATCTGCTCAAGCGCGAGCGATGGCTGCCCACCGAGCGCGTGCATCGCGACGTGCACGAGACCCGCGACCTGGCCATCGAGGCCAGGCATCTCGGCGAGCTCAGCAATGCGCGTGAGCGCCTCCTGCGTGATCGCGATGCGCTCGGCCCGAAACCCGATGATGAGGGCTTCGATCGCCGCCGGGTGGCCGAGGTCGCCCTCGCCCTGCAGCACCGCTTCGATCTGGTCGAGCGAAACCTCCTGCGTGACGAGCCAACGCGCGTGCAGATAGCGGTAGTAGAGAGCGTACATGCCCTCTGCTCCGCTCGTGTCGGTGCCATCGATAATGCGTTCGATCTGCCCGGCGGGCGACTCACCCGTGAGCCTCAGGTCGAGCGCGCGTATCGCGGGCATGAGGGTCTTATCGCGCTTCCACGCCTGCCACGTATGGGCAAGGTCAAGTTCAAAACGGTCACGAAAAGCACGCGCGAGCAGCGGCACCTCTGGCTGCGGAATGAGATCGGCAATAGCCCCGTTCTCATACACATGCCCATCCCACTCGAGCACCGCGTCGTCACCGAGCACCGCTTCGATGCGCTGCTTAAGGCGTACACCACGCACCGACTTCGGCTGGTGCCGAAAGTAGTCGCTAATCCCGGGAGGGTTCACCATCACAAGCGGCTGGCCGCCCGCGCTCAGGAGCCGCACAAGCCCACGGCCCTCAAGCTTCTCGAGTTCCTCTTGCCCGATGAGCCCGGCCGCCTGCTCGACGTCAATCGGCCCCGTGAGCACAAGCATTTCGAGGGCTTCTCGGGTGTGCTGCGGGTAGCGGTACAGCAGCGATTCGAAGGCACCCTCGAGCTCGTCTGACCAGAGATCGGGGCTGTCATGCCACACGCTGCCCTGTTTGCGGATCGTGCCGCGACGCTTACCAGCGTCAGCAAACGTGACCGCGAAGCCAGGCAGCCCGCCAGACTTCATGTGAATGCGACCGCTGAGCGATGGCGCGACGTGATCGCCGAGACGCTCTTCGAGCAGATCGTGGATCGCGTCGAGCGGCAACGGTTCTACGTTCACCTTGACGACCGGCTGGGCAACGCGAATCAACAGGTGGTCTTCTGGGTCAGGTCGCTGCGGGCCTCGACGGTGGCGATGATGGGCACACCGGTGGCCTTGTGCACCTGCTCGAGCAGCGCCCACGAGGCGTGGTCAAGAAAGTCGATGTCGTCGATGACCACGACCGCTGGCCCCTCGTTCAAGAGCTGTGAGACGACCCGCTGAATCTCGATCGCGAGATCGCTCTCGGGGTTGCGCACCTGGCGCAGGTTCGGAAACGCGACGCGAAACGCCTCGAGCGGCGGCGCATTTTCAATGCCCCTCAGCCGCAGCAGCGAGAGACCAATCCCGTTGAGCGCATCAGCGCACTGCCTCAGGAGCTCCGTACGCCCCGACCAGTGCTGGCCAACGATCGCCACCGAGGTGCCGTCGATGACATAGCGCACGACGCTTTGCACCAGTGCATTTCTCGGGTACATGAAACCTCCCCCTCCCGTGGTTCGCAGCCCGCTGGCCCCCAACGAACCATCATTCTGGGTGTCGCCATATGATGGCTTTAGCGTACCCGATATTGCTTCTTCCCAGCCACCATATTCATCTGGCCCGCGACCGGAAGACACGCCCCAAGCGCTTCGCTGTGGCATCTCTTGCGGCCGAGACTTGGCAGACAAACGATGCTCTCCTTTTCGCGTGGTAAAAGGCTCAAGCGAGCAAACTCACAGGGGCCCGTGAAGCTAATAAAAATAAGTCAGCGCCAAGCGGGACTCTTTGGGGCTCCTTACGGCTAGGGTCTTCCGAAAGGTTAGGGGTGAGTGCGGCTCGGCGCTGACTAGTTGTGTCTAATGGCGTCACAGCCATCAGGAGTTTTGAGTACCGCGGCCGGGATTCGGTTTCCCGTTTCCGTATTGGCCGTTGCGGTGATAGTTACTAGTAAACGCCACCGCTCAACCCCAACGAGGGCTTTCGCACAAAGATGCGTGCAACTTCGAGGCGAACTACGCGCACCTAAACTCTTGACTACGTGGCTGGGTAGCACCCCTCCCGAACGCTACGTGTCGTCGGAACCAAAGCACTCGCGCCGGGTACGCGTCGCGGGCACACGCCGGGCGCGATCCGCCACACGTCAGGCCGGAACCCCCATGGCGCGACGAAACCTCGGGTGCAGCCAGACAAACAACGCCACGAGCGCCATGAGCAGCGCCCCAACGATGAGCGGCAGCGGCTGCCACACGGCATAGAGCACGGTACTTGCCGTGGGAGCCAGCACAAACGTGAGGCCGTTCGTCGCGCCAATGAGCCCCGCAACGGCGCCCTGCTCTTCGGGCTGAACGCAGAGACTCGGGCCTGCCGTGTAGCCGGGCATCGCAATGCCGAGACCGAAGCCGATGAGCAAGATCGCGATGAGCAGCACCGCCATGCCGAGATCGGGCACGAGCAACGCGAACCCCGCGAAGGCGACGAGGCTACCAACGCGCAAGAGCGTGACCGGCCGCCACCCACTCCTCGGCACCACGACCGCCTGCGAGAAGACCATGCCGAGCCCCGCTGCGAGCAACGAAGCCCCCGTGACGACGCCCGTCGTTTCGGGGCTCAGATGCAGCCGGTCCTGCACCACGAAACCAATGAGTACCTGCATGAACCCGAGCGACGTAAACATGCCGAAGCCCGCGAGCAAGAAAGGCCAGATGCGCGTGTCAGTCGCCCGCACCCGCACCGCCGTCGCCGTGCTCTCGGTCGAGGCGCTCGAGCGAAGTTTCACGGCCACGAGCACGAGCGCACCAGCGAGCAACACCGGCACCGCCGAGATAGGTAGGAGCAGGTGTACGCCGGCGAGCGCCCCGCCAACGACGGCACCGCCGATCATCGCAACGCCCTGAACCGCGCCGATGCCAGCCATACCCTTCGTGCGGGTCGCCTCATCGTGCGTAACCGAGGCAACATACGACTGCGCGGTCGGGGCAACCGCGGCGATCGCGGCCCCAAACCCGACGCCGCGCAGCAGCAGGAAGAGGCAGAAGAGCGTCGCTCCGACGACGACGCCGCGCACGCCAAGCGCCACGACCACCGAAAAGCCCGCCATGCTGAGGGTCGCGAGCCCCAGGGCAACGATGAGCACCCGCTTGTGCCCTCGCACCTGCGAAGCCCTGCCCCAGAACTGGCTCGTGAGCACGACCATCATCGCGGCAACACTGATCGTCACCCCGACCTGCCACTCGGCAAGCCCCACCTTTCTCGCGAGCGGCGCGATGATGGGGTTGAGCGTCATTTGCCCGAGGTAGGCGAGAAAAACGGTGAGCAACAGCAGAACGATCTGCGGCTTCTCGGGTGCTGGGGCCTGCGAGCTTTGGGTGTGCATCGTATGGTGACTTTCTAGCCGGTGGTTGTCAGTTTTGCATTCAACGCCCTGCAACCCGCCTAATCAGTCGCTTGCTGGAGGAGCGCACAACCTGACTTCACGCGTTCTAGAACACTGATCTAGTATCATCACATGATAGTAAGGCCAACCTAATTAGCGCAACTGTCGGTACAACTGTCGACACAACTGTCGACACACTTTGTGCAGGCTGGGCTGGCGTTCACGTTCGCTTGCCCCCCGCCGCACGCCGGCACGGGGCACGAGACTCTTCACCGTGTGGTCAAAAAGTGTCGAAAAATCTCGAGAAATCGACACTTTTTGACCACACGAAGTGCCGTAGGCGGGTGGGCGCGAGCTCCCGTCGCGCCTAGGCCTGGAGCTGTTGCTCGAGGCCCGCTATCATCACCGTGATGAGTAGGCGGTAGTACTCGAGGCTGAGGGCCTTGCCGGCACCTTCGGGATCGGTCGAAAGCGGAACAAGCATCTCGTCAATCATCGTCGCGATACCGATGCTCCCCTCACGAATCGATTCGAAGCCGCGCTTCATGGCTCCGTGGTCACGCGGGCCATCTTCGCCGCCCTCGAGGCGTTCGTCGTTGAGCATTACCGTCAGCACTGCCGAGTTCACGAGCAGCGCGTACACGACAGCGGGTCGCTCAAAGCCAGCACGGGCAAGCGAGGTGTGACCGGCGTCAAAGAAACTGCGCACCGAGGGAAACGACGGGCCGTGCATCATGAGCCACTTGGCAGATCCGGGGTACTCGCGCAGAATCGGGTACATCTCAAGTAGGAACCCTCGAAAGTATTCCTGCCAGCACACGTCGGTGCGGGGTGGGGTGAGTTCGGCGACTGCGCCCTCGATCACGCATCGAATGATCTCTTGCTTACCGCCAATATGGTGGTAGATGACCGAGGGGGCGACGTCGAGGGCGGCGGCGAGGTCACGCACCGTCCAGGAGTGGAAGCCGCGCCCACGCGTGAGTTCTCTGGCCTCGGCGACAATTTTCGTCGGGGTCAACCCGACGCGTCGCTCCGGCCCCTTCGCCTGCTCGCCTTTTTCTCTCACCCTCTCAGCGTACCCTCCTTGCGTCAGGGCGCCACCCCCAGATCAGTCGGCGCGTCACGCCAGGAAACATGGCGCCGCAAGGTCTCACGGCCGCATCACGCCGCCACCTCACGCCACCACATCACACCGCAACGCGCGCACCCGCCGAGATGTAGGTGAAGGCAAGGTTGCCGCGCGGGTCGCGGTACGTCTCGCACGCAACCCCGTACACCTCGGCGATGAGCTCTGGCGTGAGTACCTCGACGGGTTCTCCCGCGGCCACAATACGCCCGGCCGCGACCACGTAAATGCGATCGCAGTAGCGTGCCGCGAGGTGCAGGTCGTGCAGGGCGGCCAAGACCCCAACCTCAAGCGCACGTACGGTGTCGAGCACCTCGAGTTGGTGCCGCACATCGAGGTGGTTCGTAGGCTCGTCGAGAATGAGAAACTTCGGCTCCTGCGCGAGCGAGCGAGCAAGAGCGACACGCTGCCGCTCACCGCCCGAGAGCGTCTGAATGCTGCGCTCGGCATCCTCTGAGAGCCCCACGACAGCGAGCGCCTCGGTCACAAGGGTCTGATGCACGTTTAGGTGACAGTTTGGTCAGGCAGCAAGTGCGACCTGTTTGTTCATGATGGTCTCGTATTCGATCGGCGTCAATCGCCCCAGCCGGGCTTGTCTGCGGCGTCGATGATAGGTGCGCTCGATCCAGGTCACGATTGCTGACCGGAGCTCGTCTCGGGTGGTCCAGGTCTTGCGGTTCAGGACGTTCTTCTGGAGCAGACTGAAGAACGATTCCATCGCCGCGTTGTCACCTGCAGCACCCACTCGCCCCATCGAACCAGCCATCCTATGACTGGTGAGTGCGCGCTGTAGTTTCCGGCTTCGGAACTGAGATCCACGATCCGTGTGCAGCACACACCCACGCACGTCACCGCGACGAAGCACGGCGTTGTTTAACGCGGTCACCGCAAGCGCGGACGTCATCTGCGAGTCGATGGAGTATCCCACGATCCGGTTGGAGAAGAGGTCTTTCACCGCGCACAGGTAGAGCTTGCCTTCACCAGTCCAATGCTCAGTGATGTCCGAAAGCCATAACTCGTTCGGAGCAGCTGCTACAAACTCGCGCTGCACAAGGTCGTCATGAACAGGCGGGCCGGGCTTCTTCCCTTTCCCGCGGGCTTTCTTCTTCCCGAATGCTGACCACCACTGCTGATCGCGGCAGAGCCGCCACGCAGTCCGGTCACACATCGGTTCCCCGAAGCTCTTCGCTTCGTCGGCGAGGAACCTGTATCCAAACTCCGGATCCTCGATATGGGCGTCGTGGAGCGCGTTCGCACGATACGCCTGCGTAAGGTCACGCTCAGTCACTGGGCTGCGGAGCCAGCGGTAGTAAGGCTGGCGTGAGAGCTTCAATACCCGGCACGACACCACGACAGGGACCCCGTCGCCGGCGAGCTCTTTCACGAGCGGGTAGAGCCTTTTCCCGGCAGATGCGCCTGCGAGAGATACGCGGCCGCCCGACGAAGCACTTCTACTTCTTGTTCAAGGAGCTTGTTCCGTTTACGAAGTTCACGCAACTCAGTGTTCTCGGAACGGGTCACGCCAGGTTTCTGTCCGGCCTCGACGCGTTCCTCTCGAAGCCATTTATCGAGAGTTCCGACGTGAATACTGAAGTCCTTCGCGATCTGCGCGAGCGTCACTTCCGGGCCGCGATCCAACGTGATCTTTACGACGTCGTCGCGGAACTCTTTGGGGTAACGAGGGGGCATAGATACATCCTTCCAGGCCAGCCGAAACTAGCCATGTCGAATGTCACCTAAACGTGCATCAGACCCGGGTGGGCTCAAACGCGAGCTTGAGGTTCGGGTTCGTACGGGGAGGAAGATCCGACACAGTCACCGTTCTGGCCAGTCTAGGCAGGGCCGAATTGCTGGGATGGTGAACATTGTTGACCGTCCCGCAGAAGCACTTGATCGGGCTGTTCCTGGGCATTGGGAAGGTGACTTAATTATCGGGAAAGATGGCAAGAGCGCTATCGGGACGGTCGTTGAACGCCACTCGAACTATCTATTCCTTGTTTGGTTAGACCCCTCGTTACCGCGGGTAGAAGCAGTCACTGAGGGGCTTATCGCGAAGATGAAAGAGTTACCTGATGTGCTTCGTCGGACTCTCACCTGGGACCAGGGCAAAGAGATGAGTAAGCATCAAGAAGTCGCTATGGGAGCTGATATTGATGTGTTCTTTTGCGACCCGCACTCGCCCTGGCAGCGGCCGACGAATGAGAACACGAATGGGTTACTGCGGGAGTATTTCCCCAAGGGCACTGATCTGAGTGTGTTCAGTCAGGCAGATCTCGATTATGTTGAGTGGGAGATGAACGACCGGCCCCGGAAACGGTTAGCGTTCGCGAAGCCGGCCGAGGTCATCGAAGAGATACTGTTGCGCTGACCGCTAGAAACCGCCCGCAATTTTCGACACTTTTTGACCACACGACGGGCGAAAGTGACCACAGGACGAGCGGATCGCGCCATTCGGCAGGCGGGCGGCGGCAGGCGTCACGACTGGCGGCGAGCGCCACGACGGACGGAACGTGCCGTCCGGCGAGTGAACGCAAACCAGATGCGCAGGATCCACCTGCCGAGGCATGCAACGGCCCAGCCACGCACCGAAGAACCCCCAGAAAACAGAAAAACCGCGATCTCTCGCGGTTTTCTCTCGGTCGGGCTGACAGGATTTGAACCTGCGACCCCTACACCCCCAGTGTAGTGCGCTACCAAACTGCGCCACAGCCCGATGTTGATCACGACCTGCGTGATGGCAACCCTTATATCTTACCCACATTTTTCCTGAACGCCGAACCAGAACGAGAACCGGGCAGAAAACTCCCACGAAATCATGGGGCTCGTCGGCTAGGCTCCCGCTATGACCATTGCTTTTATGAGACACGGGCAAACCGACTGGAACTTGGCCGGGAGGGTGCAGGGTCACACCAACATTCCGCTGAATGAGACCGGTCGCGAACAGGCGAGGCAGGCGGCGTCTGCCCCACTCGTGGCGCAGACCGAGTGGGGCCACATCACGAGCTCACCGCTCGACCGTGCCCGCGAAACCGCCGAGATTGTCTCTCAGGCCATGGGCGTTTCGCTCGGCGATGCGCTCGACCTGCTCATCGAGCAGAACTACGGCGAGGCCGAGGGCTGCAGCGTCACCGAGCTCGAAGAGCGCTGGCCCACCCGCGAGTTCGAGCGGGGCGAGTCACCCGCAGAGGTTGCGAAGCGCGCGCTCGATGCGCTGCACCTCCTCGAAGAGCGCCACGGCGATTCACCCGTGCTCGCCGTCACGCACGGCGCATATATTCGCAGGCTCATCGCGACCGTGCACGATCTTGATTACGGCGATGTGCCCGGCATCCTCAACGCGAGCCTCACGATGTTCGAGCGCGACGCCCAGGGCAACTGGCAAGCGACGCTCATCAACGACCAGCCAGCGTCACAGGCGCTGGATCTTTCACCGCAGAAACCCGCGGCCCCCTTCGCCGGCTTTGTAGCCCTCGGCGATCAGGGCGCCGGCGTCTGCTCGACCGACGGAGTGTGCACCGTATGACCACCCTGACCATCGACATCTGGAGCGATGTCATGTGCCCCTTCTGCTACCTAGGCGATTCGGTTCTCGCCAAAGCTCTCGCAGAGTTCGAGCACCGCGACCAGGTGACGGTGACCTATCACAGCTACCAGCTCATGCCCGAGCTTTCGGTCGAGCCGGTCAATTTGCAAGAGCTGCTCGCGGGGCGCTACGGCCCAGAGCAGCTCGCGGCCCAGCACGAGCACCTGGCGGCCCGTGGCAAGGAGCACGGTCTCGAGTACAACTTCGATACCTCGCTCGCGGTCAACACCCGCAAGGCACACGAGCTCAGCCACTTCGCGACGAGCAAGGGCAAGGGTCACGAGGCGATGCTGCGTCTTTTCAAGGCCCACTTCACCGAGGGCCTCAACGTTGCCGACGTCGACACTCTCGCCCGTCTCGCGGGTGAAGTCGGTCTTGACGAGGCCGAGGCACGCGCCTCGCTCGAGCGTGCAGAGTTCGCCGATGCGGTCGATAAAGACATCGTCGCCGCGCAGCAAATGGGCATCAACGGTGTTCCCTTCTTCGTGTTCGCCGGTAAATACGCGCTCTCTGGCGCGCAGCCGAAAGAGATGTTCGCGCAGGCCCTCAACACCGCGTGGGGTGAAACCGAGTGACGTCTGAAGAAGACCTCGAGATCCAGGCGCTCTTGCGCGGCGTGCGCGACCCGGGCGACGCCTGGGTGGTCGCCGCCGACGGCAACCGGTACTGGGGCACCTTTGGTGCTGCCGGCCTGCTCGCGGTCGACCCCGAACGGGGCATCCTCATGCAACACCGCGTCGCGTGGAGCGATCACGGCGGCACCTGGGCTGTTCCGGGTGGCGCGATCAACAAGGGTGAGTCGGCGATTGCGGGCGCGATCCGCGAGGCTCAAGAGGAGGCGGGCGTGCCCGACGACTCGGTTGACGTTCGTTTTACACACATCGTGGATCGCGGCGGCTGGACCTACACGACCGTCATCGCCGCCGTCACCACCGCCTTCGAACCGACGATCTCAGACCCCGAGAGCGTGGCGCTCGAGTGGGTCGCGCTCGACAAGGTCGCCGATCTCAAGCTGCACCCCGGGTTTGCGGGGTCATGGCCAGCGCTGCTCTCGCTCATCACCGCCGAGCAGTCGGGCTCAGGCGATGCCGAGCTTGAGCGGCTCACCGCTGCCGGGCTCGACGTCGCGCGCTGCCGGTAGCCCCCAGGTGCCTCCGGTTCGAACGCCGCTTCGTACCGGGGTACCATGCACCGCCGCGAAAGATCGTGCCTGAGAGCGATGCCAAGGGGTTCCGATCGCGGTTGAATAGAACCATTAAGCGATTGGAGCACTCATGAACGAGTCACAGAACACCCAGCCCGAAGAGGCCACCGGCACCGACCAGGCCTCACAGCCGACGACTCAGCTGCCAAACGAAACTGCCGCGCTTGGCGACACCGCCGTGCTTGGCGATACCGTTCAGGTGCCTGAGTTCGCCGCGCAAGATGCGCAGCCGACCGTGAACTACGGGGCCGCCGAGTTTGCGTCGTCGGCTTCGGGGCAGATTCCGCAGGTGCAGGCTTCAAGCCAGGTGCCCTCGGCCGAGCCCTATGCAGCGCCGAGCTTCGCTCCTGGTGCTGAGCAGTCGAGCGTTGGTGGGTCGCAGTACTCCGCTGGCGGATCACCCGTGGCCCAGTATGCTGCCCCACAGCAGTATGGCCCCCCGTACGCTGGCCAGCAGGGACACTACGCCCAGAACCCGTACACGCAGCAGGGCTCATATGACGCAGGCGCTTACGGGGCTGGCACTCAGTACCCGGCTGGCGCCCCTTACGCGGGCAACGCATCGTATGCGCAAAGCTACACAGCCCCCAGTGCCCCGGCCGCCCCCGGAGACGCCTTCTCGATCACGAGCTTTGTGATCGGTATCGTCTCGGTGTTCGCGGGCTTCACCTTCTTCGCGCCACTCGCCGGCCTCATCTTCGGCATTCTCGGCCGCCGCCGCGGCACCAACCATTCAGCCCTCAACATGTGGGGCATCGTCTTGAACGCCGTTATGCTCGGATTCTGGGCCCTCATCGTCGGTCTCTTCTTCTTGCTCGGCACCATCAGCTACTTCGCTAGCTACTCCTGGTACTTCTAGGCTCGCGGGGTCCTGGCCTCGCGAGGTTCCCACCCTCGCGATCCACCGATCGAGTCACCGTGTGGTCAAAAAGTGTCGATTTCTGAGCGAATTTCGACACTTTTGACCACACGAGGGTGGAAAGTGACCACACGACAGCGAAAACTGACCACACGGCGAGGCACGCCGCTCACACGCACCACATGCACTAAACGCAGTGCCCGAAACCTCCCGAACCCCCCAGAAACCTCCCGCAAACACGAATGGCGCCCCCGAAAATCACCGGGGGCGCCATTCGCGCATGAGGGCCGAGCCAGGACCGCGTTAGCGCTGTCGCTTCTCGCGAATGCGCATGTTCATGATGATCGGCGAACCCTCAAAACCGTAGGTTTCGCGCAGGCGGCGCTGAATATAGCGGCGGTAGCCGGGGTCGAGGAAGCCCGTCGTGAAGAGCACGAACGTTGGCGGCTGGCTCTGCACCTGTGACCCGTAGAGAATGCGGGGCTGCTTGCCGCCGCGCAGCGGGTGCGGATTCGCCTGCGTGAGCTCGGCGAGAAACGCGTTGAACTTCGCCGTCGGAATGCGGCTGTCCCATGACTCGAGCGCCTTGTCGAGCGCGGGCACGAGCTTCTCGAGGTGGCGGCCGGTGCGGGCCGACATGTTCACGCGAGGCGCCCAGTCGACATGGTCGAGGCGCTGCTCGATCTCGCGCTCGAGGTACTTGCGGCGTTCGTCGTCGAGCAGATCCCACTTGTTGAAGGCGATCACGAGGGCGCGGCCCGAATCGAGTGCGAGGTCGATGATCTTGAGGTCCTGATCGCTGAGTTCCTGGGTCACGTCGAGCACGACGATGGCGACCTCGGCCTTTTCGAGGGCGGTCGCGGTGCGCAGCGAGGCGTAGAAGTCGGCGCCCTGCTGCATATGCACGCGGCGGCGAATACCGGCGGTGTCAACGAAGGTCCACACGCGGCCGGCGATTTCAACCTGCTCGTCGACGGGGTCACGGGTGGTGCCAGCGACGTCGCTCACGACGGCGCGCTCCTCACCGGCAGCCTTGTTGAGCAGGCTCGACTTGCCCACGTTCGGGCGGCCAATGATCGCGACGCGGCGCGGGCCTGCGAGGCGGTTCTGCGCGACGGCAGATTCCTTGGGCATCGCTTTGACGGTGAGGTCAAGCAGGTCGGCAACGCCGCGACCGTGAAGGGCTGAAACGGGGTGGGGCTCGCCGAGACCGAGCGACCACAGAGCCGCGATCTGGGGCTCCTGCACCGCATCGTCGACCTTGTTGGCGACGAGCATGACGGGCTTCTTCGTGCGGCGCAGCAACTGCACCACGTGCTCGTCGGTCGCGGTCGCACCAACGCGCGAGTCGACGACGAAGAGCACGACGTCGCACAGCTCAATGGCAACCTCTGCCTGCATCGCGACCGAGGCGTCGAGCCCCTTCGCGTCAGGCTCCCAGCCGCCGGTGTCAACGAGGGTGAAGCGCTTGCCGCCCCACTCTGCGGGGTAGCTCACGCGGTCGCGGGTCACGCCTGGAACGTCTTCGACGACCGCCTCGCGACGACCGAGAATACGGTTTACGAGGGCCGACTTGCCCACGTTCGGGCGCCCGACGATCGCGACGACGGGCACTGACTCTTCGAGGGCGAAGTGTTCGATGTCGTCGAACGATCCCTCGATAATCGCTTCGTCGTCGTCGTCAAGCTCGAAGCCTTTGAGGCCCGAGCGCATGACGCGCGTGACCTCTTCGTCGCTCAGCTCGAGCGAGTTCGAGTCAAAGACCTCGGTTGGTTCGAGGTCGTCGTGTGAAAACTCTTGGCTCATGATGTTTCTCTCAGGGCATGCTGCCCGGTTATGCGCGAGCCTCGGCAGCGCGTACGACGTCGATGACGGCCTGTACTGACTGCGCGAAGTCGAGCTCGGTGGTGTCAATCAGCGTGACCCCGGGAGCGGGGTTCATGAAATCAACCACGAGTTGGTCTTTTGCGTCTCTTTCGAGAATCGCAGCGAGCACCTCGGCTTCTGATGATCCGCTCAGTTCGCCCGTGCGGCGTTTGGCACGTACCTCGGGCGAAGCGGTCATGAGAATGCGCACGGGTGCGTCAGGGGCCACCACGGTCGTGATGTCTCGCCCCTCAATAACAACCCCGGGAAGGCCTGACTCGGCCACAATGCTGAGAAACATGCGGTTGAGGCGCTCGCGCACCCCCGCGTGCTGTGACACACGGCTCACCTGTTTACTCACTCCGGGATCGCGAATTTCGTGGGTGGCGTCGGCCCCACACACGATGACAACTTGGGCTCCCTTGAGCGAAATTGAGAAACCCCAGTCGTCGAGCACCTCTTCGACCGCGATCGGGTCGTCGAGGTTTACATCTGCTTCGAGCGCTGCCCACGCGAGTGCGCGGTAGGCGGCGCCGGTATCGAGAATGCCGTACGAGAGCGCCTCGGCGACGGCCCTCGACACGCTTGATTTGCCACTGCCTGCCGGCCCGTCGATCGCGACGAGAAGTGGCGCGGTCTCGTGCGTTGCTGGTGTCTGCGTCACAGAATTCTCCATCCTCGTTCGGTCAGGTCGATGACCGCCTGCGGTGCGACCTCTGGCATCACGCCGATCTGGGCGAAGCCAATCTGGGCTCCGGGCGAGTGCTCAAGCTGTAGGTCTTCCATGTTAATGCCCAAATCACCAAGATCAGTGAGTAACATCGCAAGTTGGCCAGGCGTATCGTCGATGAGCGCCGTGAGGGTCGTGAAACGCGCCGATGAGCCGTGCTTCCCGGGAATGCGTTGCACGCCTCGATTACCAGAGGCCATGAGGTTCGCGATCGTGCGTTTTGCCCCTGGTTCGTCGGCGTCGCGAAGCGCCTGCACGAAGGTTGCGAGGTCGTCCTGGAAGGCCTCGAGCAGGCCCACGATCGATGCGCTGTTGGCGCCGAGAATCTGCACCCAGAGCTCGGGATCGCTCGATGCGATGCGCGTCGAGTCCCTGAGCCCCTGCCCCGCGAGCCCGACGGCGTGTTCGGGCGCCTCGACGAGGCGTGCGGCGAGCATCGAGGCAACGACCTGCGGCAGGTGCGAGACAAGTCCAACCGACGCGTCGTGCTCCTCGGGGGTCATCTCGATGGGGGTTGCCCCGACCTCGAGCGCGAGTGACTCGACGAGCGAGAGCGCGGCGGCAGGCGTTTCATGGTCGCGGCAAATAACCCAGGGGCGCGCGACAAAGAGGTCGGTGCGCGCCATGACCGCGCCACCGCGTTCGCGCCCTGCCATGGGGTGCGAACCGATGTAGTGAGTGAGGTCGACCCCGCGGCGACGCAGCTCGGCGTAGGGGGCGTATTTCACGCTTGCGACGTCGGTGACGACCGCTCCGGTAAAGCGTTCGAGCGCGTACTGCACCACGTCGGCGGTCACGTCTGGCGGAGTCGCAACGATCACGAGTGTCGGCTCGGCGTCGCCCTCGGCGCGCGGCCTGCCTGCCCCGTAATCGGCGGCGAGCGCCACGGCCGTCGGCGAGGCGTCTTCAAGGGTGACGTCGATCGAGCGTTCTGAGAGGGCAAGCCCGATGCTCGCGCCAAGCAACCCGGTGCCGATGATGTGCACGGGGCCTTGAACGCGGTTTGCGACCTGGGGTTCGCTCACGCTTTCTTCCCCTTCTTGTTCGGTTGGTTGCGATTCGCCTTGCGGGCGTTCGGTTTCTGCTGTTTTGAGGGTACCGTACGCTGGTGCGGCGCTGCGATTCCGCGCATGCCTTTTGCGCCGCGTCCGTCTCCCGGCCGCCCGGCGGTCACGCGAGCTTTGCCGCTCTGTGGTTCTCCGCCGCCAGCGGTGAGCAACGCCCCGCGTTCGGCGGCCGAGAGCTCACGCATCTCTCCGATTCCGAGCGACCCGAGGTGCAGCGGGCCGAATTGGCGGCGTACGAGCTCGACGACGGGGTGTCCCACGTGGTCGAACATGCGCCGAACAATGCGGTTCTTGCCCGAGTGCAGGGTGACCTCGACGAGCGAGTGCGAAGCGCTGCGACCCGCGGTGAGAATCTTGGCCAAGTCGACGCTGATGGGCCCGTCGTCGAGCACGATCCCGTCTTTGAGGCGTTGCAGCGTCGCGGGCGTCACTGAGCCTTTGACCTTTGCGACGTATGTTTTTTGCACCTCGTACTTCGGGTGGGCGAGCTCGTTGGCAAGCTCGCCGTCGTTCGTGAGAATGAGCAGGCCCGAGGTGTCGGTGTCGAGCCGGCCCACGTTGTAGATGCGCTCGGTAATCTGATCGGTGAACTCGGTCAGGTCGCGCCGCCCGTGCTCGTCGGCCATGGTCGAGACGACTCCGCGAGGCTTATTGAGCACGAAGTACCGTTTCGTCTGATCGAGCTGCACCACGACGCCGTCGACGCGCACCTCATCGGTCTCGGGGTCGATACGGGTGCCGAGTTCAAAGACCGTCTCACCGTTCACCTCAACGCGCCCGCGGCCAATGAGCACCTCGCATGCCCGCCGAGAGGCAACGCCAGCTGCGGCGAGCGCCTTCTGTAAGCGTTCCCCCGTGGGCTTTTCGCCGTCGCTTTCGCCCCACCCGCTGCCGGGATTCCAGGTGATCTCGACATCAACGATGTCACGCTCGTTTTTCTTGTTCACAGTACCGCCTCGTCAAAGTCGTTGTTTCCGTCGTCAAGCAGCGGCGCAATGGGCGGCAGCTCGCTGAGGCTCTGCACCCCAAGGTGCTCGAGCAGCATGTCGGTGGTGCCCCACAGCACGGCTCCGGTTTCGGGGTCGCTGCCGGCCTCGGTGATGAGCCCGCGGTTTGCGAGCGTGCGCACGACCGAGTCGACATTGACCGCGCGGATCGAAGCAATCGCTCCCCGCGAGATCGGCTGCCGGTACGCGATCACGGCGAGGGTTTCGAGCGCCGCCTGCGAGAGCTTCGCCGGCGACTCCCGGTGCACGAAGTCGGTCACGAGGTCGTCGAAGGTTTCACGCACGTACAGGCGATAGCCGCCGGCTGTCTCGCGCAGCTCGAAGCCACGCTCTGGCCCCTCGAGCTCGCCGTTATAGTCGGCGGTGAGGGTCTCGACCGCCGCGCGAACCTTCGCGACCGGTAGGCCGAGCGTCGTGGCGAGCCCCATGAGGCTCACGGGTTCTTCGGTCACGATGAGCAACGATTCAAGGCGCTGCATCGTGTGGCGGGTCTCTTCATCAGTCATAGTCGGTTCCTAGCATCGCGAGCGCGTCGTCTGACCACTGCTCGCTCGTCCATCGTACGTGCAATTCGCCGAGCGGCTCGGCCTGGTCGAAGCCGACGGCGGCCGTACGGTATAGCTCAAGGATCGCGAGAAAGCGCGCAACGATGACGCCCCGCTCGGTCACCCCGGTGATCATTTCGCGAAAGGTCACACTGCCCTGCGAGCGCAGCATCGACACGACGATCGCTGCCTGCTCGCGAATCGACACGAGCGGCGCGTGCAGGTGATCGAGGCCGAGCACGGGCAACTCCCTCGGGGTGAGGGCGAGCAACCCAATCGCCGCGAAGTCTTCAAGGCTGACCGTCCACTCGATCTCGGGGGCGCGTGAGCGGTATTTCTGGTCGACGGGCACCTGTCTCGCGTGGCGCGATGCCTCGGCCTCGATCCGCTTCCCGAACCACGAGCTCGCGAGTTTGAAGGCGCGGTACTGCAAGAGCCGCGCAAAGAGCAGGTCTCTCGCTTCAAGCAGCGCGACGCCCTCTTCGTCGATCACCTCACCCTGCGGCAAGAGCGACGCGATCTTCAGGTCGAGCAGCGTCGCCGCAACGACGAGAAACTCCGAGGCCTGGTCGAGGTCGTAGTCGCCCCTGCGCTCGCTCTCTGCGAGGTAGGCGATGAACTCGTCGGTCACGAGCGACAGCGACACCTCGGTGATGTCGAGCTCGTGCTTCGTGATGAGGCTGAGCAGCAGGTCGAAGGGTCCGTCAAAAACGTCGAGCGACACCGTGAACGGGGCCGTTGGCGCAGCCTCGGTCATGACTTCTCCCTACGCGACGAGGCCGCGTTGCACCATCTCGCGTGCGAGCGTAAGGTGGGCCTCTGCTGCCGGGTTCTCGGGTGCGTAGTCGAGCACGGGCTGGGCGGCAACCGATGCGTCGGGCACCTTCACGGTGCGGCGAATGACGGTGTCAAATACCGAGTCGCCGAAGGTGTCAACCACTCGTTCGAGTACCTCGCGCGAGTGCAGGGTGCGCGAGTCGTACATCGTGGTTACGATGCCATCGAGGGTGAGCTGCGGGTTGAGGCGGCTCTTGACCTTGTCGATCGTTTCGATGAGCAGTGCGACGCCGCGCAGGGCGAAAAACTCTGAGGCCAGCGGAATGAGCACGCCGTGGCTCGCGGTGAGCGCGTTCACGGTGAGCAGGCCGAGCGAGGGCTGGCAGTCAATGAGAATGACGTCGTACTCGTCAGAGACCTTGCGCAGAACGCTCGCGAGAATCTGTTCGCGCGCGACCTCGGTCACGAGGTGCACCTCGGCCGCCGAGAGGTCAATGTTCGCGGGAATCACGTCGAGGTTTGGCGTCTCGGTCGCCTGAATGACCTCGTGCGGGTCATCGATCTTGCCGAGCATGAGCTCGTAGATGGTCGGCACGTCATGCGCGGGAACGCCGAGGCCGGCTGAGAGCGCACCCTGCGGATCGAAGTCAACCGCGAGCACGCGCCTCCCGTAGCGAGCGAGGGCCGCCCCGACGTTGATGGTCGTCGTGGTCTTGCCAACCCCGCCCTTCTGGTTGCACATCGCGATGATGCGCGCGGGGCCGTGCGACGAAAGCTTTGGCGGGGGTGCAAACAGCTGCTCCGGACGGCCTGTTGGTCCGAGCTTTGCCTGCGCCATGGGTGCCATTCCTTTCGTGGGTGTGATGACTCTATCCTACCGGGCCAAACCCTGGCTTTCCCTTGGCTCGCGGGTGAGCGAGCGCATAGTGCTCTTTGAGGGTCTCGGGGGTGACCCTCGTATAAATCTGGGTGGTCGTGACCGACGAGTGCCCGAGCAGTTCCTGCACCGTTCGCACGTCGGCTCCGCCCTGCAACAGGTGCGTCGCAAACGAGTGCCGCAGAGTGTGCGGCGAGATGTCAGCGTCGAGCTCGGCCCGCTTCGCCGCGGCCTGAATCGACAGCCAAATGCTTTGCCGCGAGAAGCGCGCGCCGCGGGCCCCAACGAAGAGCGCCGGAGTGCCCGTTCCACGTGCAACGAACGTGGGGCGTGCCCGCACGAGGTAGGCGGCGAGCGCCTTGCCTGCGTACGAGCCGTACGGCACGAGCCGCTGTTTGTTGCCCTTACCGGTCACCCGCAGGAAGCCGCCCTGCGCAAGGCCTTGGTCCGGGTCATGCCAGGCATCTGAGGCGCCCGGAGCACCCAGGAGGTCGTCGACGTCGAGGGCCACGATCTCGCTCACCCTCGCACCGCTCGCGTACATGAGCTCGCAGAGCGCTCGATCACGCAGCTGCGCGGGCTGCTCACCCTCGGTTGCCGCGAGCAGCCGTTCGACCTCGTCAATCGTGAGCGCGCTCGGCAGGCTGTCGCGCACCTTGGGGGTGCGCACGTTGCCACCCGCGTAGCGCTCGACAAGCCCCTCATCGAAGAGAAAGCGGTGTAGCGAGCGCACGGTCGAGAGGCGGCGCGTGACGGTCGCGGGCGTCGGCGGCTTTGCTGCGGATCCTTCCGCCGCTCCCCCGCCCGAAGCACCCGGCGTTTGCAGCCAAGAGACATAGCGGCCGAGCATCTCGGGGGTCACCTCATCGAGGTCGGTCACGCCGATCTCGCCGAGCCAGGTCCCGTAGCTAAGGAGGTCTTGCTCGTATGCCTTCAGGGTGTTGGCCGAGAGCCCGCGCTCGAGAGCGGCGTAGCGCAAGAAGCGCTCGCTGCCCCGCGCGAACTCTACGGCCATACCCTTATGCCGGCTTAGATCAGGCGGCTTGCCTCACGCCGGTCAATCGCAGCACCAATGAGCCCTGAGAAGAGCGGGTGCGGGCGGCTGGGGCGTGACTTGAGCTCGGGGTGAGCCTGCGTTGCCACGTAGTACGGGTGCACATCACTCGGCAGTTCGACGAACTCAACGAGGTTCTTCTCGGGGTTCACACCCGAGACCACGAGGCCCGCTTCGGTGAGCTGAGCGACGTAGTCGTTGTTGACCTCGTAGCGGTGACGGTGACGCTCTTGCACGAGCTTCTCGCCGTAGAGCTCAGCGATCTTCGATCCCTCTGTGAGCTCTGCTTCGTAGAGCCCGAGGCGCATCGTGCCGCCAAGGTCACCCTCGGCGATGATCTCAACCTGATCATCCATCGTGTGGATCACGGGAACGCTCGTTGCCTCGTCAAACTCGGTCGACGAAGCGCCCTCGAGACCAGCGACGTTGCGCGCGTACTCGATGACCATCGTCTGCAGGCCGAGGCAGATGCCGAGGGTTGGAATCCCGTTTTCACGGGCAAACTTGAGCGCGCCAAGCTTTCCGTCGATGCCGCGAATGCCAAACCCGCCCGGCACGCAGACCGCGTGAACCGATCCGAGGTTCTCGCGCGCGCCCTCTGGGGTCTCGCAGTCGTCTGCCTGCACCCAGGTGAAGTTCACCTTGGTCGAGTGCGGGAAACCGCCGGCCGAGAGCGCCGAGGTGAGCGAGAGGTAGGCGTCGGGCAGGTCGATGTACTTGCCGACAATCGCCACGGTCACCTCGCCCACTGGGTTGTGCACAGCGTCGAGCACTGGCTGCCAGCGGGTCCAGTTGACCTCGTCTGCCTTTTCGCTCAGCTGCAGCGCGCTCACGATCGTCTCGTCGAGGCCCTGGTCATTGAGCAGCGATGGCAGGTCGAAGATGCTGGGCACGTCGATCGCGTTGACCACGGCGTTTTCTTCGACGTCGCACATGAGCGCGATCTTGCGCAGGTTGTCATCGGTGACCGGGCGGTCTGAACGAAGCACGAGCGCGTCGGGCTGAATACCGATTGAACGCAGTGCCGCGACCGAGTGCTGGGTCGGCTTCGTCTTCTGCTCGCCCGAGGCGCCCATGAAGGGCACGAGCGAAACGTGCACGAAGAAGACGTTCTTGCGGCCGAGCTCGTGACGAACCTGGCGTGCTGACTCGAGGAATGGCTGCGACTCAATGTCGCCAACCGTGCCGCCGATCTCGGTGATGATGACGTCGGGCTGCGGCGTCTCTTCTGCCTGCAAGCGCATGCGGCGCTTGATCTCGTTGGTGATGTGCGGAATCACCTGGACGGTCTGGCCGAGGTACTCACCGGCACGCTCTTTCGCGATGACGGTCTGGTAAATCTGGCCGGTGGTGACGTTGGCAGCGCGGCTCAGGTTAATGTCGAGAAAACGCTCGTAGTGCCCGATATCGAGGTCGGTCTCGGCGCCGTCGTTGGTGACGAACACCTCGCCGTGCTCGAACGGGTTCATCGTTCCAGGGTCAACGTTCAAGTAAGGGTCGAGCTTCTGCATAACCACGTGCAGACCACGAGCGGTCAGGAGATTACCGAGGCTAGCCGCGGTGAGCCCTTTACCGAGAGAGGAGACGACGCCCCCCGTGACGAATATGTGCTTGGTTACTTTTTGCGCTTCTTCCACGGGCTTCGATTCTATCAGTGTTCGGGGAGGGATACTAGGAACGTTTGGAGGTTAGCGAAATTGTTGACGCGGAACCCACACTTGTTTGATGATCATGAGCACCATCGCGGTCACGGGAATCGCGATGAGCGCGCCCAGAAGACCGAGCAAGGTGCCGCCGGCAATCGCACCAATGACCACGAGCGACCCGGGCACCGAAACGACTCGGTTCATGATGCGCGGGGTCAAGAAGTATGACTCGATCTGCATGTAAATGAGGTAGTAAATACCGATCGAGAGCGCCGTAATGGGCGAGTTAAACAGCGACACGATGACCACCAGAATGGTCGCGAGCACCGAGCCGATGAGCGGGATCAGGGCAACGAAAAAGATCGCGACGGCGAGGAGCCCCGCGAAGGGAACCTTGAAGATGGTCATCGCGATAAACCCGAGCGAGGCGTTGATGAGCGCGAGGATCACCATGCCGTTCACATAGCCACCAATCGACTGGGTCACCTGCTCGGTGATGTCGATGACCTTCGCACGCGAAGAGCGCGGGGTCATCGAGTAGAGCCCCTTCTTCATCGTGCGCAGCGAGGCCAGGAAGTAAAGGCTCAGGATGAGCACGATGAGGGCCGCGGTGATGCCGTTCGCGAGGCCAACGCCGGCCTGCACGAGGCCGCCAGCAAACTGTGTCCAGGTGTCGGGCTTCATGGCGAAGTCTTGGGCGCTCGAGAGCAACCCGTCAAGGTCGAGGTAGTGCCCAAACTTGGCGTTGAGGTCGATAAACCAGTCTTGCTTGTTGATGTTCAAGATGTACTGTGGGCCGTTCTTCACCACGAGCGCGATTTGGTTTGAAATCATCGGCACGACGATCGCGAGAATGCCCGCGACGATCAGCAGGAAGCTCAAGAACACGATCGCGATACCCACTGGGCGTTTCACGTTTCGGCGCTCGAACATGCGCACGATCGGGTCGAGGCCGAGCGCGATAAACAGCGCCGCCACGACGTACACGATCACGCTCGAGATTTGGCCGATTGCCTGGCCGAAGACGATCGCGGTCAGGGCCCCGAGTGTGACCACAAAGCCCACTTTGAAGGGGTTGCGAATACCGAGGTATCGCTTGCTCTGCTGCTCTTCGACGCGGTCTTGCAGCGAGGGCTCAGCCTTCAGTGCGTCACGGTACATCTCCCTCGTGTCAGCGTCGAGCTGCTCGAGGTCAAGGTGTTCTCGGGTTGGGGTTTTTTCCTCCATGCCGAGAGCGTATCACCCCGATTACTCGTTACCGAGCGCCAGCAGTTCGGCAGCGTGGTCGAGCGCGCTCGATGAGTCGCTCATGCCAGAGAGCAGCCGAGCCATCTCGTGCAGTCGCGATTCCCCTTCAAGCGGCCTGCAGCTGCTCTCGGTGAAGCCACCGGCCGAGTCTTTCGTGACTCCCAGGTGGTGATGCGCAAACGCCGCGACCTGCGCAAGGTGCGTCACAACGATCACCTGCGAGGTTTCTGCGAGTCTGCGAAGCCTGCGCCCAATCTCGATCGCGGCTTGGCCGCCGACCCCTGCATCGACCTCGTCGAACACGAACGTGGGCACGGGATCAACCTCGGCGATCGTCACTTCAAGCGCAAGCATGATGCGCGAGAGCTCGCCACCCGACGCCCCCTTGTGAATTGGCCTAAAGTCGCTGCCCTGGTGCGGCGCGAGCATGAGCAGCGCTTCATCCCGGCCGAGCGGCGAGGGCGTTGCCGCTTCAAGTCCTACCTTAACCTCAGCATCGGGCAGGGCGAGCTGTCGAAGCTCCCGAGACACCCGTTCACCGAGGTCACTCGCGGCGGCTTGCCTCAGCGAGGTGAGCTCGGTCGCAAGCTGGTCTTCTTCGCTGCTTAGCCGCTCAAGCTCTTCGCCGAGTTGCTCGATCGTGAGGTCGTCGCTGCCGAGCTCTGCGAGGCGCTCCTCTGCCTCGTCTGCGTAGGCAATAATCTCGCTCATTGATGCGCCATACTTGCGCGCAAGGCCGTGCAGCACTTCGAGCCTCGCCGAGGCCCTCGCGAGCTCCTCTGGCCCTTCTTCGTCAAGACTGTTGCTCAGCGCTCCGAGCTCGCTCGCGGCCTCACCGATCTGCACCTGCACTGACGCGAGCATGGCGTGAATGCGGGCAATCTCAGGGTCGCTCTTTTCGACCTCGAGCGCCTGGAGAGCCTGCCCAAGCAGTGTTGCGAGATCCTGTGCAAAGGGGTCATCGCCCGATGCAGAGAGCGCGAAGCGGGCCGTATCGGCAGCCGTGCGCAAAGCTTCAACATTGCCGAGTCGCTCGATGCGGGCAAGTAGCTCTTCGTCTTCGCCCTCGCGCGGCTCGGCAGCACGAATCTCTTCGAGCTCACCGCGCAAGCGCTCAGCCTCACGCAGCCGCTCGCGCTGGTCGCCGAGCAAGGCTTCACGGCGCTGCTCGCATTCGGCACGCCGCTGGAACACCTTCGAGTGCTCCTCCCGCACGCGAAGCAGCGCCGCACCGCCAAAGCGATCAAGCATGTCGCGCTGAGCCGCGGCCGACTGCAGCCGCAACTGGTCAGACTGGCCGTGCAAGGCAAAAAGGTGAGGGGCAATTCGGGCAAGCGCGGCTGCGGGCGCGGCTGATCCGCCAACGGTTGCGCGGCTGCGTCCCTCGGCGCTCACCGTGCGACCCAAGATCAGCTCTCCATCGGTCACCTCACCGCCAACCTCGTCGACGAGCTCGTGCACCGCCGCGTTCTCGGTACGCACGATGCCCGTAATGCGAGAGCGCTCGGCGCCACGACGCACCATGGCGGCGTCACTTCGCGCACCCATGAGCTGCGTCAGCGCGGCAACCACCATCGTCTTACCTGCGCCGGTCTCGCCGGTGATCGCGGTAAAGCCTGGCTGCAGTGGCAGCACGCTGTGGGCGATAACGCCCAGGTCACGAATCTCTAGTTCTTCAATCACTCGCGATGCCTCCGCTGCCCCCGCCAGCCCTCGACGGGAAGATCGAATTTGCGCACGAGACGCTCGGTAAACACGCCCTGGTCGATGCGCGCGAGCCGCACGGGCTCCTGGGCCCTGCGCACCTCGACGATGCTGCCCTGCGGCAGCGAGTACGTACGGCGACCGTCGCACCACAGGTCAGCGCCACTCACGCTCGCATCGCTAATCTCGACCGTGAGCACCGAATCGGTGCCGACGACGAGCGGCCTGCTAAACAGCGCGTGAGCCGCGATGGGCACGAGCAGCATGGCCTGCACGCTCGGCCACACGACAGGGCCGCCCGCCGAAAAGGCGTAGGCGGTCGAACCGGTCGGCGTCGCGAGCACGACCCCGTCGCACCCAAACGATGAAAGGGGGCGGCCATCGACGCCAATAACGACCTCGATCATGCGGCTCTGTTTTTCAACCGTGGCCTCGTTGACCGCCCAGGTTTTGGCGATGGTCTGACGGCCGAGCGTCGCGGTCACCTCGAGCGTCACGCGCTCTTCGACCGTGTAGCTACGACTCAATACCTTCTCGACGGTGAAGTCGAGATCGTGCCTTTCCATCTCAGCGAGAAAACCCACGTGGCCAAGGTTGACCCCGACAATCGGGCAGCACATGCCGCGCAAGATCTCGGCGGCCCGCAAAATCGTACCGTCGCCGCCCAAGACAATCGCGATCTCGATGTCTTCGGGGCGCACGTCTTCATCGAGCACAGCAACGTTCAAGCCCTGCACGTAGGGCTCAAACTCGGTGAGGCTCTCGCGGGCCATAACCGTGACGACGCCCGCTTCACGCAACATCGCGTCGACCTGCAGCGTCGCATCAATCGCTTCTTGTTTGGCGATGTGTGAAACGAGCAGCATGTGTCGTGCCCCGTTCGGAGTGTTACTCACGAGCGCTCCCTTCACCTAGAACTACTTGAGCCATCATCTCATTGATCACCGACATTTGCGCAGCGGGTTGCGCTCTCAGATGAACGAGAAACTCCCTGTTGCCGTGCGATCCGACAATGGGCGACTCGGTGAGACCAACGACCGAAAGGCCCAACTCGAGCGCACTTTCCAGCACACGCTGCACCGCTGCGTGCTGGAGTTTCGGGTCGGTCACAACGCCATCGCCGATGCCTTCTCGCCCCACCTCAAACTGGGGCTTGATGAGCATCATAATGTCGGCCGACCGTGCTTGCACCGCCGTAAGCGCGGGCAAGACCTGCGTGAGAGAGATGAACGAGAGGTCACCAACGATCAGGTCAGGTGCTCTCTCATCGCCGGTTCCTTCGGCGAGCGTTTCTGCCGTGAGATACCGTGCGTTGCACCCCTCGAACAGGCGCACTCGCTCGTGACCAAGCAACGAAGGATCGAGCTGCCCGTGCCCCACGTCGATCGCGAGCACTGTGTCGATGCCCCGCTCAAGCAGCACCTGCGTGAAACCACCGGTTGAGGCGCCAACGTCGAGCGCAACGCGCCCCTCAACGGGAATGCTAAAGGTGTCGAGGGCACCAATCAGCTTATGTGCCCCTCGGCTCACGTAATGGTCAGTGCCAGTGACGGCCACGCGCTGCCCAGAGCGAACCTGCGCGCCGGTCTTCGTGACGGCTACACCGTTCACGCTCACCTGGCCAGCCGCAACCGCTTTCTGCGCCGCTGTTCGAGAACGCGCGAGGCCGAGCTCCTGCAACGCACGATCTACGCGCTGCGGCGCTCCCTGCCACGTTTCCTGTTGCTCACTCATTCGGTCTCAGAGTCGCTCAGCTGCACCGCCGTAAGCAGTTGCTCGTAGAGGTGCTCAAACGCTCGCGCACGGTCTTCGAGCGGCTGCGCTTCGATGAGTTCGACCTCACTCAGCAGTTCAGAGTCTCGAGATGGCATGTGAAAAGTCTACCGGTCGAGGCTTAATTTCCAGTGATCCTCGAGTAACACTTCGGGCACCTTGAGGCCGTAGATCGCGAGGCCTGAACGCCAAATCGCCCCGCACCCGGCCCTCAACAGGTTCAGCGCGTCGTCGCCCTCAGACACCACGCGCACGATGTGCCCGTCCATGGTCACCCGAGCCGATCCCACACGAACCGTCCCGTTCTTTTCGACCGTCGTTTCGGGGTATGGCTCAAAAAGCCCGTCAAGCGTTGCAAGGATGTAGGTCGGGCGAGCGCCCTGAGGAGTCGCGAGCAACTGCTTCGGGCGGTCAACGCCCGTGAGCACGTGCACCGACTCGATGCCGGCGGCCTCGGCGCCCTGAATGTCAGTGTCGAGCCGGTCACCAATCATGAGAGCGTTACGCGTGCCGAAGCGTTCGAACGAGGTCTCGAAAATCGGCGTCTCTGGCTTACCCGCAAACTCTGGCAGGCGCTGCACCGCGGTGTGAACCGCAGAGACGAGCGTGCCGTTGCCCGGCGCCAAGCCGCGCTCGAGCGGCAAAGTCCAGTCAGTATTGGTCGCGATCCACGGAATCTGCTCGCCGTTCGGGCCCTCTTGCAAAGCGAACGAAGCTTCTGCGAGGTCAGCCCAGCCAAGGTGCGGCGCAAACCCCTGCACCACTGCGTCGGGGGCATCGTCTGCCGAACGCGTGATGCGGTACCCCGCCCGCGTCAGCTCCTCTTCAATGCCATCGCCGCCGATAATCAAAATCGTCGCGGGGGCGGGCACGGTCTGCTGCAGAAGCAGCACAGCGGCCTGAGGCGAGGTTACGACATCATCGGGAGTGGCGCGTAGCCCAAAGTCTCGCAGCTGCTCAGCAACGGTGGCGACGGTTCTGGCCGCGTTGTTCGTCAAGTACCCTACGCGGGTCGTCTCTGCCGCACGGTTCAAGCTCTCAACCGCCCTAGGCACGACGGCAGCACCGCGATACACCACGCCGTCGAGATCGGTGAGAATCAGTTCACGCCCCTCAACGGGAGCGGCAACAAACGTTTTCTTACGCGCAAACAGTGACAAGGTCTACTCCGATACTGGGTCGTGCTTTTCTACCGCAACAGGCTCATTCTCGTCGGCTTCTTCTTCGATCTCGATAATCTCGATCGCGCTATTACCACGGTGGTCTTCAAGCGCGTGCTCCGCTGCGAAAGCGCGCTTCTTCCACTCGAGGGCTTCGTCGGCACGGCCAAGATCCTCAAGCACGACAGCGTATGCCGCGAAGAGCTCTGGGCTCCATGAAAACGCTTTGTTGGGGTTAAGCTGCGGTATCTCAAGCTCGAACAACGCCTGTTGTGTCTGCCCCAGATCGAGCCTCGCCCCACTCATCGCAATCGCAACCTGCACCTGAACATCGTTCGGCAGCTTCTGCACGTCAACCTCGTGGCCAACCTCGATCGCCTTCTCAGGCCGCTCGAGAGCACGCTCGGCGTCGATCATGAGCGCCAGTTGCATATCGCTGCCCGTCAGGCGGCGGTACGTGCGCAATTCGCGGATCGCAGTCGCGTAATCACCGGTGACATAGCTCGTGATTGCGTAGGTCTCGCGCGTCACAGGGATGCGCGAAGCACGGCGCATTGCCGAGATAGCGTGCTGATGTGCCCGCTCTGGATCGTCGTCAATAAAGTATGCGACTGAGGCCAGGTGCTTAGCGACGTACTCTGCGAGCTCTTTGTCGAGCGTTTTCAGCTCGTTGCGAGCCTGCGGGTGAAGGTCTTGGGGTGTAATCTCGCGAGGCACCTCAGGGTCCTGGTGCGCGGTGCGCACGGGCCTGAAATCGTTGCCGTCAGTCTCGGCGAAGCCTCGCTCACGGCCTGTTCCGCCACGGTACTTACGGTCGCGCGGCGCAAACGACCGTTCACGCTCATTGTTGTGCTCACGCTTGGGCCCGCGGTTGTCACCGTCACGACGAGGCTTGAAGTCACCATCACGACGTGGGGGCCGGCCCTCGCCATCACGGCGAGGCTTGAAGTCTCCATCGCGACGAGGCTTGAAGTCTCCATCGCGACGAGGCTTGAAGTCTCCATCGCGACGAGGCTTGAAGTCACCATCACGACGTGGGGGCCGCCCCTCACCGTCGCGACGTGGTTTGTAATCGCCATCACGGCGGGGTTTGAAGTCTCCATCGCGACGAGGCTTGAAGTCGCCATCACGACGTGGAGGCCGGCCTTCACCGTCACGACGGGGCTTGTAATCGCCATCACGGCGAGGCTTGAAGTCGCCATCACGACGAGGAGGCCGACCTTCACCGTCACGGCGAGGCTTGTAGTCTCCATCACGGCGGGGCTGTGAACGTCGTTCTGACGAGCTACGAGAAGCGTCACGACGTGGGTTTGCGCCACTGTCTCGGCGGCCTTCGTGGCCTCCGTCGCGTGGCTTCCGGTTCCGGTCGCCCTCGCGGTCGCGATTATCGTTTGCTTCGGTCATGAAGTTCCTCAACCCTATGAAAATTGTCCTGAAATGCAGAAAGAGGCTGTTTGAGTATGCAGTTCAGACCATCAGTGGTCATCTCTGTCATGATACTCAAACAACCTCTTTCTCTAAAAGAAGTCCGGCGGTGTCCTACTCTCCCACGAGGTCCCCCTCGCAGTACCATCGGCGCAGTCAGCCTTAGCTACCGGGTTCGGAATGTAACCGGGCGTTTCCCTGACGCTATCGCCGCCGTAACACTATTAACCTATCAACACACACCCAACCCAAAACAGGGCTAGTGAATGTGGGCCGCAGGTTGAGAACCACAAAGTGAACGCGAATTCATCGTTACGCAAAATCTTTTGAAACATTATGTTTCCCACCACAAACGGTGAGAAGAAATCAAGTCTTCGGTTTATTAGTACCAGTCAGCTCCACACATTACTATGCTTCCACATCTGGCCTATCAACCCAGTCGTCTACTGGGAACCTCACACCCTAAAGGGCACGGAAATCTCATCTTGAGGCCGGCTTCCCGCTTAGATGCTTTCAGCGGTTATCCATCCCGAACGTAGCTAATCAGCGATGCCCTTGGCAGAACAACTGACACACCAGAGGTTCGTCCAACCCGGTCCTCTCGTACTAGGGTCAGATCCTCTCAAATTTCCAACGCACGCAGCGGATAGGGACCGAACTGTCTCACGACGTTCTAAACCCAGCTCGCGTACCGCTTTAATGGGCGAACAGCCCAACCCTTGGGACCTACTCCAGCCCCAGGATGCGACGAGCCGACATCGAGGTGCCAAACCATGCCGTCGATATGGACTCTTGGGCAAGATCAGCCTGTTATCCCCGAGGTACCTTTTATCCGTTGAGCGACAGCGCTTCCACAAGCCACTGCCGGATCACTAGTCCCGACTTTCGTCCCTGCTCGACCTGTCAGTCTCACAGTCAAGCTCCCTTGTGCACTTACACTCGCCACCTGATTGCCAACCAGGTTGAGGGAACCTTTGGGCGCCTCCGTTACTTTTTAGGAGGCAACCGCCCCAGTTAAACTACCCACCAGGCACTGTCCGAAAACCCGATCAGGGTTCGTCGTTAGATGTTCAATATGACCAGAGTGGTATTTCAACAATGACTCCACGAATACTAGCGTATCCGCTTCACAGTCTCCCACCTATCCTACACAAGCCACACCGAACACCAATACCAAGCTATAGTAAAGGTCACGGGGTCTTTCCGTCCTGCTGCGCGTAACGAGCATCTTTACTCGTAATGCAATTTCGCCGAGTTCATGGTTGAGACAGCTGGGAAGTCGTTACGCCATTCGTGCAGGTCGGAACTTACCCGACAAGGAATTTCGCTACCTTAGGATGGTTATAGTTACCACCGCCGTTTACTGGGGCTTAAATTCAAAGCTTCGCAACCGAAGTTGCTAACCTCTCCTCTTAACCTTCCAGCACCGGGCAGGCGTCAGTCCGTATACATCCAATTGCTTGTTAGCACGGACCTGTGTTTTTAGTAAACAGTCGCTTCCCACTGGTCTCTGCGGCCACCACACCCTTTCCGGAGTAAATCCGTATAAGTGGATGGCCCCCCTTCTCCCGAAGTTACGGGGGCATTTTGCCGAGTTCCTTAACCACGATTCTCTCGATCTCCTTAGTATTCTCTACCTGACCACCTGTGTCGGTTTGGGGTACGGGCAGCTAGAACCTCACGTCGATGCTTTTCTCGGCAGCATAGGATCAGTGACTCGCTCCAAAAAGGAGCTCCCCATCGCATCTCAGCCTTAACGAATGGCGGATTTACCTACCACTCGGCCTACATGCTTAGCCCAGGACAACCATCGCCTGGGATCACCTACCTTCCTGCGTCACACCTGTTAATACGTTAACCACCCGAGTTCGGGTTCGAAGCATCCACAAAGCAAACACCCGAAGGTGAAAGCAAAGCTTCAGTTTTCTTAGCACTACTCGTTAGGTTCTTGTCGGTTCTTCGCCGGTACGGGAATATCAACCCGTTGTCCATCGACTACGCCTGTCGGCCTCGCCTTAGGTCCCGACTTACCCAGGGAAGATTAGCTTGACCCTGGAACCCTTGGTCTTCCGGAGGACGGGTTTCTCACCCGTCTTTCGCTACTCATGCCTGCATTCTCACTCGTGTAGCATCCACGGCTGGATCACTCCGCCGCTTCACTCGCCACACGACGCTCTCCTACCCATCCATACGGCTGGACCACGAAGGCCTACCTGTTATATGAATGACACAATTTCGGTGGTGTGCTTGAGCCCCGTTACATTGTCGGCGCGGAATCACTTGACCAGTGAGCTATTACGCACTCTTTCAAGGGTGGCTGCTTCTAAGCCAACCTCCTGGTTGTCTCAGCAACTCCACATCCTTTTCCACTTAGCACACGCTTTGGGACCTTAATTGGTGTTCTGGGTTGTTTCCCTCTCGACTATGAAGCTTATCCCCCACAGTCTCACTGCTGCGCTCTCACTTACCGGCATTCGGAGTTTAGCTGACGTCAGTAACCTTGTAGGGCCCATCGGCCATCCAGTAGCTCTACCTCCAGTAAGAAACACGCAACGCTGCACCTAAATGCATTTCGGAGAGAACCAGCTATCACGAAGTTTGATTGGCCTTTCACCCCTAACCACAGCTCATCCCCTCAGTTTTCAACCTAAGTGGGTTCGGTCCTCCACGTGTTCTTACACACGCTTCAACCTGGCCATGGATAGATCACTTCGCTTCGGGTCTAGGACATGCGACTGAATCGCCCTATTCAGACTCGCTTTCGCTACGGCTACCCCACACGGGTTAACCTCGCCACATGCCGCTAACTCGCAGGCTCATTCTTCAAAAGGCACGCAGTCACCCCACAAGGAGGCTCCTACGGATTGTAAGCAAACGGTTTCAGGTTCTATTTCACTCCCCTCCCGGGGTACTTTTCACCTTTCCCTCACGGTACTAGTCCGCTATCGGTCATCTGGGAGTATTTAGGCTTATCAGGTGGTCCTGACAGATTCACACGGGATTTCTCGGGCCCCGTGCTACTTGGGATACACACGACGCGGTCAAGCAATTTCGAGTACGGGACTCTCACCCTCTCCGATCAGGCGTTCCAACCTGTTCCTCTATCACTTGAACACTCACGCTGAAGGCTCAGTAGCGCCTTCCCATGCGTCCCACAACCCCTCTGATGCAACGCCTACCAGCTATCACACACCAAAGGTTTAGCCTCATCCGGGTTCGCTCGCCACTACTACCGGAATCACATGTTGTTTTCTCTTCCTGTGGGTACTGAGATGTTTCACTTCCCCACGTTCCCCCCACACACCCTATATATTCAGGTGCGGGTCACCAGGTACGCACGCGCCCTGGCGGGGTTTCCCCATTCGGAAATCCTCGGATCACAGCCCGTTTATCGGCTCCCCGAGGCTTATCGCAGATTACTACGTCCTTCTTCGGCTCCAGATGCCTAGGCATCCACCGTTCGCTCTTAGCAACTTGAAATCACATAAGTAAATTATTAATTAAAAATTATCCAAAAGAATCATTTGAAACCACCCACACAAACGTGTGAGCAGAGTCCAATGATACATAAACAACACACAACCCAAACAAAAGTTCAGATCATCTGTTGTCGATGCTCGCGTCCACTGTGTAGTTCTCAACATACGGTCGATACACACCCCCATGACAACACGTTCATGAAAGCATGCCCGAAAGACCAAACCAACACCCACAAAGAGTGCCGCCTAGGCCTTCAGGACCCAATAGTATGCACCACGACCTGCTTCAACACCCCACACCCTTTCCTACCAGGAACTAAATCCCAATGTACTCGCAGCATGAAACGCATCCACACATCATCATCAAATGTTCCACCCATGAGCACCCAGCAAGAAACATTCGTTCTTGAACCAGGCTTCTCTACATCACAAACGTGATGAGTGCTCCTTAGAAAGGAGGTGATCCAGCCGCACCTTCCGGTACGGCTACCTTGTTACGACTTAGTCCTAATCACCAGTCCCACCTTCGACGACTCCCTCCAAAAGGTTAGGCCATCGGCTTCGGGTGTTACCGACTTTCATGACTTGACGGGCGGTGTGTACAAGGCCCGGGAACGTATTCACCGCAGCGTTGCTGATCTGCGATTACTAGCGACTCCGACTTCATGGGGTCGAGTTGCAGACCCCAATCCGAACTGAGACCGGCTTTTTGGGATTCGCTCCACCTCGCGGTATCGCTGCCCATTGTACCGGCCATTGTAGCATGCGTGAAGCCCAAGACATAAGGGGCATGATGATTTGACGTCATCCCCACCTTCCTCCGTGTTGACCACGGCAGTATCCCATGAGTCCCCGGCATAACCCGCTGGCAACATAGGACGAGGGTTGCGCTCGTTGCCGGACTTAACCGAACATCTCACGACACGAGCTGACGACAACCATGCACCACCTGTAACCGAGTGTCCAAAGAGTCCTGTATCTCTACAGTGTTCTCGGTTATGTCAAGCCTTGGTAAGGTTCTTCGCGTTGCATCGAATTAATCCGCATGCTCCGCCGCTTGTGCGGGCCCCCGTCAATTCCTTTGAGTTTTAGCCTTGCGGCCGTACTCCCCAGGCGGGGAACTTAATGCGTTAGCTACGACACAGAAACCGTGGAATGGTCCCTACATCTAGTTCCCAACGTTTACGGCATGGACTACCAGGGTATCTAATCCTGTTCGCTCCCCATGCTTTCGCTCCTCAGCGTCAGTAGCGGCCCAGAGATCTGCCTTCGCCATCGGTGTTCCTCCTGATATCTGCGCATTCCACCGCTACACCAGGAATTCCAATCTCCCCTACCGCACTCTAGCCTGCCCGTACCCACTGCAGGCCCGAGGTTGAGCCTCGGGTTTTCACAGCAGACGCGACAAGCCGCCTACGAGCTCTTTACGCCCAATAATTCCGGACAACGCTTGCACCCTACGTATTACCGCGGCTGCTGGCACGTAGTTAGCCGGTGCTTTTTCTGTAGGTACCGTCACTTTCGCTTCTTCCCTACTAAAAGAGGTTTACAACCCGAAGGCCGTCATCCCTCACGCGGCGTTGCTGCATCAGGCTTTCGCCCATTGTGCAATATTCCCCACTGCTGCCTCCCGTAGGAGTCTGGGCCGTGTCTCAGTCCCAGTGTGGCCGGTCACCCTCTCAGGCCGGCTACCCGTCGTCGCCTTGGTGAGCCATTACCTCACCAACAAGCTGATAGGCCGCGAGTCCATCCAAAACCGATAAATCTTTCCAACAACGACCATGCGATCATTGCTCATATCCGGTATTAGACGCCATTTCTAGCGCTTATCCCGAAGTTAAGGGCAGGTTACTCACGTGTTACTCACCCGTTCGCCACTCTTCCACCCAGCAAGCTGGGCTTCATCGTTCGACTTGCATGTGTTAAGCACGCCGCCAGCGTTCGTCCTGAGCCAGGATCAAACTCTCCGTAAAAACTGAATGCATACACACACCCGGAATAAGGGCACATGCAGCGAGTTTGATCTGACTAAATAAAAACAAACCGTAGAACCAGAAAAACTGGCTCAAACTGGCCGAAATTATGTTAATCCAAAAAAGGAATCTCTCCAAAAACGGAGGATTACAAAAAATTGGCATTTGACAATTTAGTGCACACTATTGAGTTCTCAAGGACCAAACGTCCGTTCCCACTCCACCGACTTAACCGCCGGTCTCGCAGGGCAACCTGTCTAACTTAGCACGTCCCGTTCCAGCTTGCAAATCGAAGTGAAACGAATTTCAACCAGACCCGCAATTTCAATCTAAGCTCACACCCGGCATCCAAAGACACACTCGAAAGAAACCCGACCAGCAAGAGGCCGGGGCTCCACGTTCACTGTGGAAGTTAACAAAAGATAAATTTAGTCCCAACAACCCCACAACGCAAATCGACACAACACCAACGGCGCGCCCCCACTCAAACAGCCAAAACACAAAAACGCGAAAAGTGACAGTTAGCACCCCGGTTCCGAACCAAGCACCTCCGCAATGGTGCAAATGGGCCTTAAATACGCCTTTGTAATACCACCGCGTTCGACACCCCGGGCGCGTCAACGCTTCTCTCGCATTCGAAATCCGTTCTTGTCTCCCGAACCCGATGCAACATTTGCCTTCTCTTCGACTCACGTGCGGTTCATTCACGACTCGATAGATTTTCGAGGTCGGCGTGTTAACCCTGCACGGAGTGACGATGTTGACGCCCATCTCGAGCAGCTCCGACATTCAACTCGAATGAGATGTCCGAGCTCACGACCAATCAACCGGGCATGCGCTCATTCCATACCTTGTGTGGCTTCCCGATCGGTATCGCTCCGGTGACACCACGCTCGCTGCGCCAGACTTCACCGCTGGTCTCTCGGCACTCACTGGTCGTGAGCTCCTACAGCGCACGTTGGCATCACAGCTCTTCGCACTGCAGCGCTCAAACCCTAAGACCGGGCTGCAAGAGGCTGGCGGATCATTGTCCGGTCACCTCCCGCCGACGACATCGCCACTTGCAGCGACCGTCGTGATCGGCACATCAGCAACACGGCAGAGATGAACACGGTCATCGGAATCACACAGGTGATCCGAACTACTGCGCGTCGCTCGGTGATCGCCAGATGAATCCGATGACTTCGAGTGCGAGCTCGAGCTCGAGCTCCAACGTTCGAACCGGTCAGTCCGTGCTGGCCTTAGCCAGCTTCCCCAGACATCTGGATCCTCAGTGCTTCATACCGTCCGACCACACCGCGCTACCAACACCGCTACTCTTTGCGTCTTTGGGAACCAGCGAGTGATGGTGCATGGCGCCACGGTAAACGAAGACACGATGGTCGTGAGAGCAGCACCAACTACCAAGTACCAGAGCACCCAGCACCCAGCACCCAGCCACCAACACCTGCAAGCAAGCACTCGTGTCAGGAGACGGGATCTCAGTAGTGGCATCTACCAGGGTTCAACGTGCGCCCGGTGCTTCAGCAGAGGTGCTCTTGTTCGCCAAACCGAATACCAGGACAAATAAAAAAGGCTGCCCTGGTGCAGCGAGAGCACAAGCTTCTCGCTGCACCAGGGCAGCCAATATATCCATGCGGAGAATAGAAAAGGGGCTGGTCTCGATACTGAGACCAGCCCCTTTCCATTAAAAAGAAGTCCGGCGGTGTCCTACTCTCCCACGAGGTCCCCCTCGCAGTACCATCGGCGCAGTCAGCCTTAGCTACCGGGTTCGGAATGTAACCGGGCGTTTCCCTGACGCTATCGCCGCCGTAACACTATTAACCTATCAACACACACCCAACCCAAAACAGGGCTAGTGAATGTGGGCCGCAGGTTGAGAACCACAAAGTGAACGCGAATTCATCGTTACGCAAAATCTTTTGAAACATTATGTTTCCCACCACAAACGGTGAGAAGAAATCAAGTCTTCGGTTTATTAGTACCAGTCAGCTCCACACATTACTATGCTTCCACATCTGGCCTATCAACCCAGTCGTCTACTGGGAACCTCACACCCTAAAGGGCACGGAAATCTCATCTTGAGGCCGGCTTCCCGCTTAGATGCTTTCAGCGGTTATCCATCCCGAACGTAGCTAATCAGCGATGCCCTTGGCAGAACAACTGACACACCAGAGGTTCGTCCAACCCGGTCCTCTCGTACTAGGGTCAGATCCTCTCAAATTTCCAACGCACGCAGCGGATAGGGACCGAACTGTCTCACGACGTTCTAAACCCAGCTCGCGTACCGCTTTAATGGGCGAACAGCCCAACCCTTGGGACCTACTCCAGCCCCAGGATGCGACGAGCCGACATCGAGGTGCCAAACCATGCCGTCGATATGGACTCTTGGGCAAGATCAGCCTGTTATCCCCGAGGTACCTTTTATCCGTTGAGCGACAGCGCTTCCACAAGCCACTGCCGGATCACTAGTCCCGACTTTCGTCCCTGCTCGACCTGTCAGTCTCACAGTCAAGCTCCCTTGTGCACTTACACTCGCCACCTGATTGCCAACCAGGTTGAGGGAACCTTTGGGCGCCTCCGTTACTTTTTAGGAGGCAACCGCCCCAGTTAAACTACCCACCAGGCACTGTCCGAAAACCCGATCAGGGTTCGTCGTTAGATGTTCAATATGACCAGAGTGGTATTTCAACAATGACTCCACGAATACTAGCGTATCCGCTTCACAGTCTCCCACCTATCCTACACAAGCCACACCGAACACCAATACCAAGCTATAGTAAAGGTCACGGGGTCTTTCCGTCCTGCTGCGCGTAACGAGCATCTTTACTCGTAATGCAATTTCGCCGAGTTCATGGTTGAGACAGCTGGGAAGTCGTTACGCCATTCGTGCAGGTCGGAACTTACCCGACAAGGAATTTCGCTACCTTAGGATGGTTATAGTTACCACCGCCGTTTACTGGGGCTTAAATTCAAAGCTTCGCAACCGAAGTTGCTAACCTCTCCTCTTAACCTTCCAGCACCGGGCAGGCGTCAGTCCGTATACATCCAATTGCTTGTTAGCACGGACCTGTGTTTTTAGTAAACAGTCGCTTCCCACTGGTCTCTGCGGCCACCACACCCTTTCCGGAGTAAATCCGTATAAGTGGATGGCCCCCCTTCTCCCGAAGTTACGGGGGCATTTTGCCGAGTTCCTTAACCACGATTCTCTCGATCTCCTTAGTATTCTCTACCTGACCACCTGTGTCGGTTTGGGGTACGGGCAGCTAGAACCTCACGTCGATGCTTTTCTCGGCAGCATAGGATCAGTGACTCGCTCCAAAAAGGAGCTCCCCATCGCATCTCAGCCTTAACGAATGGCGGATTTACCTACCACTCGGCCTACATGCTTAGCCCAGGACAACCATCGCCTGGGATCACCTACCTTCCTGCGTCACACCTGTTAATACGTTAACCACCCGAGTTCGGGTTCGAAGCATCCACAAAGCAAACACCCGAAGGTGAAAGCAAAGCTTCAGTTTTCTTAGCACTACTCGTTAGGTTCTTGTCGGTTCTTCGCCGGTACGGGAATATCAACCCGTTGTCCATCGACTACGCCTGTCGGCCTCGCCTTAGGTCCCGACTTACCCAGGGAAGATTAGCTTGACCCTGGAACCCTTGGTCTTCCGGAGGACGGGTTTCTCACCCGTCTTTCGCTACTCATGCCTGCATTCTCACTCGTGTAGCATCCACGGCTGGATCACTCCGCCGCTTCACTCGCCACACGACGCTCTCCTACCCATCCATACGGCTGGACCACGAAGGCCTACCTGTTATATGAATGACACAATTTCGGTGGTGTGCTTGAGCCCCGTTACATTGTCGGCGCGGAATCACTTGACCAGTGAGCTATTACGCACTCTTTCAAGGGTGGCTGCTTCTAAGCCAACCTCCTGGTTGTCTCAGCAACTCCACATCCTTTTCCACTTAGCACACGCTTTGGGACCTTAATTGGTGTTCTGGGTTGTTTCCCTCTCGACTATGAAGCTTATCCCCCACAGTCTCACTGCTGCGCTCTCACTTACCGGCATTCGGAGTTTAGCTGACGTCAGTAACCTTGTAGGGCCCATCGGCCATCCAGTAGCTCTACCTCCAGTAAGAAACACGCAACGCTGCACCTAAATGCATTTCGGAGAGAACCAGCTATCACGAAGTTTGATTGGCCTTTCACCCCTAACCACAGCTCATCCCCTCAGTTTTCAACCTAAGTGGGTTCGGTCCTCCACGTGTTCTTACACACGCTTCAACCTGGCCATGGATAGATCACTTCGCTTCGGGTCTAGGACATGCGACTGAATCGCCCTATTCAGACTCGCTTTCGCTACGGCTACCCCACACGGGTTAACCTCGCCACATGCCGCTAACTCGCAGGCTCATTCTTCAAAAGGCACGCAGTCACCCCACAAGGAGGCTCCTACGGATTGTAAGCAAACGGTTTCAGGTTCTATTTCACTCCCCTCCCGGGGTACTTTTCACCTTTCCCTCACGGTACTAGTCCGCTATCGGTCATCTGGGAGTATTTAGGCTTATCAGGTGGTCCTGACAGATTCACACGGGATTTCTCGGGCCCCGTGCTACTTGGGATACACACGACGCGGTCAAGCAATTTCGAGTACGGGACTCTCACCCTCTCCGATCAGGCGTTCCAACCTGTTCCTCTATCACTTGAACACTCACGCTGAAGGCTCAGTAGCGCCTTCCCATGCGTCCCACAACCCCTCTGATGCAACGCCTACCAGCTATCACACACCAAAGGTTTAGCCTCATCCGGGTTCGCTCGCCACTACTACCGGAATCACATGTTGTTTTCTCTTCCTGTGGGTACTGAGATGTTTCACTTCCCCACGTTCCCCCCACACACCCTATATATTCAGGTGCGGGTCACCAGGTACGCACGCGCCCTGGCGGGGTTTCCCCATTCGGAAATCCTCGGATCACAGCCCGTTTATCGGCTCCCCGAGGCTTATCGCAGATTACTACGTCCTTCTTCGGCTCCAGATGCCTAGGCATCCACCGTTCGCTCTTAGCAACTTGAAATCACATAAGTAAATTATTAATTAAAAATTATCCAAAAGAATCATTTGAAACCACCCACACAAACGTGTGAGCAGAGTCCAATGATACATAAACAACACACAACCCAAACAAAAGTTCAGATCATCTGTTGTCGATGCTCGCGTCCACTGTGTAGTTCTCAACATACGGTCGATACACACCCCCATGACAACACGTTCATGAAAGCATGCCCGAAAGACCAAACCAACACCCACAAAGAGTGCCGCCTAGGCCTTCAGGACCCAATAGTATGCACCACGACCTGCTTCAACACCCCACACCCTTTCCTACCAGGAACTAAATCCCAATGTACTCGCAGCATGAAACGCATCCACACATCATCATCAAATGTTCCACCCATGAGCACCCAGCAAGAAACATTCGTTCTTGAACCAGGCTTCTCTACATCACAAACGTGATGAGTGCTCCTTAGAAAGGAGGTGATCCAGCCGCACCTTCCGGTACGGCTACCTTGTTACGACTTAGTCCTAATCACCAGTCCCACCTTCGACGACTCCCTCCAAAAGGTTAGGCCATCGGCTTCGGGTGTTACCGACTTTCATGACTTGACGGGCGGTGTGTACAAGGCCCGGGAACGTATTCACCGCAGCGTTGCTGATCTGCGATTACTAGCGACTCCGACTTCATGGGGTCGAGTTGCAGACCCCAATCCGAACTGAGACCGGCTTTTTGGGATTCGCTCCACCTCGCGGTATCGCTGCCCATTGTACCGGCCATTGTAGCATGCGTGAAGCCCAAGACATAAGGGGCATGATGATTTGACGTCATCCCCACCTTCCTCCGTGTTGACCACGGCAGTATCCCATGAGTCCCCGGCATAACCCGCTGGCAACATAGGACGAGGGTTGCGCTCGTTGCCGGACTTAACCGAACATCTCACGACACGAGCTGACGACAACCATGCACCACCTGTAACCGAGTGTCCAAAGAGTCCTGTATCTCTACAGTGTTCTCGGTTATGTCAAGCCTTGGTAAGGTTCTTCGCGTTGCATCGAATTAATCCGCATGCTCCGCCGCTTGTGCGGGCCCCCGTCAATTCCTTTGAGTTTTAGCCTTGCGGCCGTACTCCCCAGGCGGGGAACTTAATGCGTTAGCTACGACACAGAAACCGTGGAATGGTCCCTACATCTAGTTCCCAACGTTTACGGCATGGACTACCAGGGTATCTAATCCTGTTCGCTCCCCATGCTTTCGCTCCTCAGCGTCAGTAGCGGCCCAGAGATCTGCCTTCGCCATCGGTGTTCCTCCTGATATCTGCGCATTCCACCGCTACACCAGGAATTCCAATCTCCCCTACCGCACTCTAGCCTGCCCGTACCCACTGCAGGCCCGAGGTTGAGCCTCGGGTTTTCACAGCAGACGCGACAAGCCGCCTACGAGCTCTTTACGCCCAATAATTCCGGACAACGCTTGCACCCTACGTATTACCGCGGCTGCTGGCACGTAGTTAGCCGGTGCTTTTTCTGTAGGTACCGTCACTTTCGCTTCTTCCCTACTAAAAGAGGTTTACAACCCGAAGGCCGTCATCCCTCACGCGGCGTTGCTGCATCAGGCTTTCGCCCATTGTGCAATATTCCCCACTGCTGCCTCCCGTAGGAGTCTGGGCCGTGTCTCAGTCCCAGTGTGGCCGGTCACCCTCTCAGGCCGGCTACCCGTCGTCGCCTTGGTGAGCCATTACCTCACCAACAAGCTGATAGGCCGCGAGTCCATCCAAAACCGATAAATCTTTCCAACAACGACCATGCGATCATTGCTCATATCCGGTATTAGACGCCATTTCTAGCGCTTATCCCGAAGTTAAGGGCAGGTTACTCACGTGTTACTCACCCGTTCGCCACTCTTCCACCCAGCAAGCTGGGCTTCATCGTTCGACTTGCATGTGTTAAGCACGCCGCCAGCGTTCGTCCTGAGCCAGGATCAAACTCTCCGTAAAAACTGAATGCATACACACACCCGGAATAAGGGCACATGCAGCGAGTTTGATCTGACTAAATAAAAACAAACCGTAGAACCAGAAAAACTGGCTCAAACTGGCCGAAATTATGTTAATCCAAAAAAGGAATCTCTCCAAAAACGGAGGATTACAAAAAATTGGCATTTGACAATTTAGTGCACACTATTGAGTTCTCAAGGACCAAACGTCCGTTCCCACTCCACCGACTTAACCGCCGGTCTCGCAGGGCAACCTGTCTAACTTAGCACGTCCCGTTCCAGCTTGCAAATCGAAGTGAAACGAATTTCAACCAGACCCGCAATTTCAATCTAAGCTCACACCCGGCATCCAAAGACACACTCGAAAGAAACCCGACCAGCAAGAGGCCGGGGCTCCACGTTCACTGTGGAAGTTAACAAAAGATAAATTTAGTCCCAACAACCCCACAACGCAAATCGACACAACACCAACGGCGCGCCCACACTCAAACAGCCAAAACACAAAAACGCCACCGGAAACCATTCCGGTGGCGTTTTTGTGAAGCTTTAGCTTCGAGAGGAAGAAAACCCGCTCTCGGCACTCGTTGTTAGTCTGTGGCGACCTGCACTGCCGCGAGCGTGCGCTTACCGCGGCGCAAGACCACATAGGTGCCATGCAGCAGCTGCCCTTCGACCAGGACAGCATCTTGCTCCTGCACTTGTTCGTTGTTCACGTAGACGCCGCCCTGCGCAATCGCACGACGGGCCTCGCTCACGCTCTTCACCACACCAGCCTGCGTGAGCAGTTCAGCAATCTGGTCGCCGGGCTTGCCCTCTGCACGTGGCAGCTCTTCGAGGGCGCCACGAATCGTATCGATGTCGAGGCCGACAAGCTCGCCCTTACCGAAGAGTGCTTCAGCGGCATCGATCTGCGCCTGAGCAACCTCGGGGCTGTGTACGAGTGAGGTCACCTCAAAGGCAAGGCGGCGCTGAGCCGCACGCTTGAAGGGTTCTTCCTGAACCTGCCGCTCGTAATCTTCGATCTCAGCGCGAGTGAGGAACGTGAAGACCTTGAGGCGCTCCACTACGTCGTCATCGTGCGTGTTGATCCAGAACTGGTAAAACGCGTAGGGCGAGCACATGTCGGGGTTCAGCCAGATGGCATTACCCTCGCTCTTACCAAACTTCGTGCCGTCAGAGTTCGTGATGAGCGGGGTGCCGATCGCGTGCACCTGTGCACCCTCGACCTTGCGAATCAGCTCGGTGCCACTCGTGAGGTTGCCCCACTGGTCACTGCCGCCTGATTGCAGCATGCAGCCGTACTGGCGGTGCAGCTCGAGAAAGTCGAGCCCCTGCAAGATCTGGTAACTGAACTCGGTGTAGCTAATGCCCTCGTCTGAGTTCAGGCGCTTTGCAACGATGTCTTTCTTGATCATCGTGCCAACGCGAAAGTACTTTCCAATTTCACGGAGGAAATCAATGGCCGAAAGCGGCGCCGTCCAGTCAAGGTTGTTGACGAGACGAGCGGCGTTCTCGCCCTCGAAACTCAGGTATCGCGACACCTGCTCCTGGAGCGCGCTCACCCACTGCCCGACGGTCTCGGGAGAGTTCAGCGTGCGCTCGGAGGTGGGGCGTGGGTCGCCGATAAGGCCCGTCGATCCGCCGACGAGCCCAAGAGGTTTGTGCCCCTTGAGCTGCAAGCGGCGCATGAGCAGTAGCTGCACCAGGTGGCCCAGGTGCAGGCTCGCGGCCGTGGGGTCGAAACCGCAGTAATACGTGAACGACTCACCCTCGAGAAGCTCGGCGAGAGCCCCCTGATCAGTTGATACGTGGATCAGCCCGCGCCACTGCAGCTCGTCCCACAGGGTTTCGAAGCTGTCGTCGAGGCGCTGAGCTGCAAGGAGCTCGCTACGATTCATGATTTCAGACACGCGTATCATGATACCGCTTTTCGCGGGCAGACCCGTGATCAGCTGTTCAGACGCCTACTGGCGGAGGCATTTTGCGCCTCGGCGGGTTTCAGATGAGGAGGAGCACGAGGCAGGTGAGGGCGACGCACACGACACCGGTGGCCCCGAGCGCGACCACACTCGCCTCATGGCGAATGCGTGACACTAGCTCGCCGCGACGGCCGCGCTGTGCGGTAGGGGCAGGAATGACGAGTGGAAGCATGGCCGGCGCCGCTTGAGGGTGCGCATCGGGAGGCACCTCGGCAACGGGGGGTGCGGCAGGCTTGGACACCCGCGACACCGCCCGCGGCTTATAGAACGAGGGCGAGTCTTGAACGGTGCTTGGCGTAAAAGCGACCGTTCCGTTCTTTGCAGTGAGCACCTCTTCGGGCAAGCCCATGAGTCGGGGCTTCATTGCGACCGTCGCGGTCTCGCTATACGTGCCCGGCTCATTCGAACTCATCGTGGCGCGATCAGTCGAGCTTTGCTGCCATGTTGCGCCGTGGCGCACCCGCGTCGCGTCGTCTGGGGTCACGACCCGAAGCTGTGTCTCATCATCGACGTTCGTGGCAGCTTCAAGCCGGGCAGCTCGATTTGCCGGAACGCCAACGGGCGGCTCGGCACGGGTGACCTCGTGACCAAGTTTCTTCTGCACGCGCTGGAACCCCTCGATGAGCTCACGCACGGTTGGCAACCGGTGAGCCGGGTCATCGGCAACCGCGGCTGCGAGCAGGGTTTGCAGGATGACGGGTATGTGGGCTGAGCCCACGAGCTCCCACGCCATGACCCCGAGGCCGAAGACATCGCTCGCCTGCGTGGCCTCGTGGCCGCGCACCACCTCTGGGGCAAGCCTGCCTCCCGGCGCGCACCCCGGCATCGCGAAGCCTGCGAGCGCGTACTCACCCGCTTGGGTCTGCATGAGGTGTTCAGGCCCCATCGCTCCGTGCACCAGGCCCTCGTGATGAAGCCGTTCTACTCCTGAAGAGAGCCAGACCATCAGGCTCAAAACCCGCTCGATCGAAAGCCCCTCCTGCGCGGCCTCGGCAAAGAGCTTGCCCTCTTCGCAGTCGTCGAGCACGATGAACGGCGCACCATCGTCGGTGAACCCGCCGCTGTGCACGGTCACGAGAGCCGGGTGCTCCGTTGCCGAGACAAGCCCAAGAACGTAGCGATCGAAGGCCTCGAGAGGCACAACGAGCGGCTCTTCGCTCACCTTCATCGCGACGGTTTTACCCGTCTCAACGTCTTTCGCGCGCCACAAGCACGACTGCTCACCTGAAGAAATCTTCCTGAGCCCCGTGAACCCTGAGACGCGCGGCGTGTTCACGGCCGGTCTCGATATTCAAGCTGCGCATCGCCGCCAAGGATGATGCGATCACCGTGCTTCAGCTGCATTGCGAGCCCTGCCCGCAACAGCACCTCATCGTCGTCGGTGACGAGCAGGGTGCCGTTCGTCGATTCGAGGTCTTCGAGAACAACCCCTCCGTCAGCGGGCTGCACCCGAGCGTGAGTACGAGAGATGTTGCCGTTCGGGTCAAAGACCGCGACGAGTTCAGCACCGGAGTCGCTGTCATCACGCGGGTTGCGGCCCAACAGCGTGAGACCCGTGATGGGCAGCTCGTCTCCTCCTGGCAGCACGAGCCAGCCGTGGGGGCGCACCTGAGCAACAGGAGCAGTGTCGTGCGGCCCTGCTTCGGGCTGCTGGCTCCCGGTGACAAGCTGTGTCTCGTCAGGAAAGGCATCATTCTCGGTGCCCCCTGCTTCGTCGTCGTGCACGATATCGCCGAAGATCTCGGCAAAGAGGGTGTCAGAAACCTGCTCGGGGGTTTCTGACGTACTCGCAGCATCGCCAAGAATGCCCGTCACGCGCTCAAGCGGGGTTGTCTCGTGAGAGGGCTGTTGCGTCGTGGTCATGAGCGGCACCTCTTCTTCGGTGAGCTGCTCGCAGACCGCGAGTGCAAGACCCTGCACCCCGTGCGCGATGTGCTGCCGGTCGCCCTCGAAGCTTCGAAGCGGTAGCTCGGTTCTGTGCCACTCCTCGGGGCTCAGCATGGCGAAGCGTGAGACTCCCTCGACCGTGGTTTCACGCCAGGTTCGAACTCCCTCGCCTTTCTCAGTGAGGGCGTCGTGCCAGCTCGCCTCGGCGCGAAACGAGAAACCGCCGCGCACGTAGGCAGTCACACGGTCACCGTCGAAGCCGACCAGGCAGAACCCGGGGAGGGCCGCGATGCCTCGACTCACGAGCACATCAAGTACCTCGCCCACATTGGCACAGGCAGACAGGCGGTGCAGAGCCTCAGGCTCCACCGACCGGTCGAGCAGCATGCCAAATGACTCGGCAATGATGCCCCAGTGCTTCCCGCCGGTGCCGCTCCACTCGCTCATGCGCGCACCCAGACGCTCTGTTGCTGTACGGTTCTCACGTTCATCATGCTGAGTGCGCTGCCTTTCTTTTCTCGTTCTTTCATTCTGCCGCACCTGTGTGTGAGACAACTTGATTATGCACATCTTGGCCGGGGTCGCGTTGCTGAAGCTCGTGTTCAGCAATCTCGCGCGAAATGCCGGCCCTGATCGATCGCGTCGAGATGAGCGCACGCAATCGCTGCCACCTCGTTCGTTCGGCACGCATCTCGCCGCGAATCTCTCGAGCGTCGTTCCAGAAACGGTCGGCATCGTCGTGCGACCCGCGATTCCCTGAAAAGGCGGCTTCGTCAGCCCTCAATGCGAGCGATGCCGCCGCTTCTTCGTAGCCGCGCAGTTGCGCCGCATATTCGAGCCGTGTTTCAGTCACCGGCTTTGCTGCTCCGAGGTCGATGGCCTGGTCGACAACGCTCTGCCAACCACCGACCATCCGGTCTGAGGCGTGCTCTGACCGCTCGCGTCTCCGGTCGGTGTTGCGCTTCACGAGCCAGATCGCGACAAATGGCGTGGCGAGAATAATGATTGCGAGCAACGCGGTCGCGGCGTACCTGAGCGGCACGATAAGCGACTGCCACCACTTCGCCCCGCGCTCGTCGTCTGGCGTTGCTGCGCCAGCTTGCCCGGGTGATGAGGTTGGTGGCGGCACCGTTTCGCTGTGGGGTATCGGCGCCTCGGTCATGTGCTTCGGGTCACTCGTGAGCGTCGCGTCAGGCTTCGGTGCGATCTCGTGCTGCGGGGTGACATCGATCGGGGCCCACGAGCCGGTCGCGGCATCGCGCACCTCGATCCACGCGGTGATCTGTGCTCCCGTGCATTCCCCGAGTTCGCACGGGGGCACGGCCGATCCCTCTGGTTCGGTGAGGTGGGCACCAAGCACAACTCGGCTCTCGAAGCCCAGCGAGTCGGCCACGAGCATCGCGGCGACGGCAAACTGTTCGTCGTCGCCAACCGCGGCCACCAAGTCGGCGGCATCGGCGCCCGCACCGACCTCGGCTTCGCGCCGGTTCAGGTCGGTGAAGAGGCGGTCAATGCGGGTTACTCCGTGCCCGGCCCGGCTCGGCTCAAAGTGAGTGATGCCGTAGCGCTCCATCCAGGTCGCAGGCTGCTCAGCAAGCGTGATGGCGTGGCTCAGGTACCCCCGCTCGCGCATACGGCTCACGAGTTCGCTGAGACCGGCACCGTCAGACGAGACGCTCTGCGTTGATACCCAGGTGCGCAGCGACTCAGGCACGAGAGCCTCGTCGCTTGAGGGACCAGAGCGGGCCGGCTGAAAGTCACTGAGCGCGACCTGAGCACTCGGCTGAACCGTTTGCACCAAACGGTCGCCCTTCGCGAAGCCGCCCTGGGCGAGCTGCACCCCGGTGCCCGATGCCTCCTGGTAGAAGAAATTATCACTGAGGGCTGAGCACCGCTTTCCCTCAAAGTCCAGTGCAACCAGCTGACCGGCGAGTGGAACCCACGGCCCGACGTAGTTGTGAACGGTGATCGTGGCCTGCTCAGTTCGCCCCTCTCCGAGAGGCAGGGTCGCAGCAACCCGGCGAAATTGCTGCCCGCTGTCGCGTTCGCCGCTCACTCCGGTGCGCACCGTCACACCGTCATACCGGTCGAGGGTGGCAAGGCGCACCCGGTCAACCGTCTGCGGCGCCTCGACCGAGAAGAGGATCTCATCAATGGTTGCGTCGCTGCGGTAGTCACGGAACGTGCTCAGAGGGCTCGTTTCTACGGCGGTCTCGATCACGGGACTCACCACGCTTCGGGGAACATCACGGGTCATGCCAGCGGTCACCACCGGGGTTACGAGCACGCCAACGAGCCCCGCTACGCCAAGCACCACAGCCCCCGAAACCATACGCCTCAGTCGGCGGCTCCGCATTGAAGCTCCGGCTTTACGCAGTGAACGGCGTCGTTCGCTCGACGAGCGCCAAACAAGCCACACCAGCGCTACGAGAAAACTCGCGAGTCCGGTCACCAAGTGCAGCGTCGGCTGCGAAGCGCTCGAGCCAAGCACGAGACCGTAGAGCGGCATGAGCAGAGCCACGAGTGGCGCAAGGGCGGATCGTGGAGTGTCCCTTGCCGCGAGCACGAGCGCAACAAAAGTGCTCACGAGTACGGTGAAAAAGAGCGGGGCGAGCACCGTTTGGTATGTGCCAAGCGGCAGCTCGAGCGTGAGCACGTCTTTCCAACCGAGCACGGGGGCAGCGATGATTGAGCCAAGACTGCGCAATGCTTCAAGCGGCCTCGTGGTCACGGCGTCGAACGTCATGAGCGCTGGGGCTGCTGTCGCCGCGGCACCGACCACGTACGCGGCAAAGACAAGGAGCGCGCTGGGCAACCAACGAAGCCGGAAGCGAGTCACCAGCGTGGCCAGCGAGGCACCAGTGAGCGCAGCCACAGCACACACGGCCGCTACCTGCACCGTCTCGTAGAGATGCCACGCTGCCGCCGCACCGATCACCGCAATGAGGCACGTTGCAATGACCGGAACGCCCGGCAGCCCCCGACGCTGTGCGCGATCAGCCATGAGTGCTCCTCATGAGCAGGTGCGGCAGATCGTCAAGAATGCCGATCGAGAGCACCGGAGTATTCCCGATGCTCCAGAAGGCGGGCTCGGCGTGCTGGTCGCACACGACGGCCACAACGGTCACCTCGGGCGAAAAGGCGAGTGAGGCGCGTTGAATCTCGCGGGATGTCAGCGATGATCCGCACACCAAAAAAGCAAGCGAAGCGTGCGCCTGCTTACTCCCGACGAGCTGTGCGGTCTCGACGAGACCGTGCACGCGCGGCCCGAAGGTCACGCTCGAGAGCTGGTCAAGCAGCATGCGAGGCGAGCGGGCAGCGAGCGTCGTTGCGAGAGCATCAGGCATCACCGCGAACTCGGGCACCTCGCCCGGCACAACGCACTGCACGTCTCGCCCATCGTGAAGGCCGCGCAGGCCAAGGGATCCGGCAGCGCTTACTGCGAGCTCGAACTCGTCGGCATCGCGGTATTCACCCTCGCCCATCGCAAGCACGATTGAGATGCCCGAGCGGCGCGTCTCTTCGTACTGCCGCACCATGAGCTTGCCGGTTTTGGCGGTCGATTTCCAGTGCACATGACGCCTCGAATCACCGACCTGATAGTCGCGAATCGCATGGAACGAGAGATCGTCAGGAACGATCACGCGCGAGGCTTGCCCCTCGAGGTCGCGAATGAGGCCGCTCGACATCGACGGCAGCACGAGCGTGCGCGGGTGAATGAAGAGGGTCTCGGCATCTTGCCAGGTGCGTTCTCGGCGAAACATGCCGAGAACGTCAGCACGAACGGTGCGCGCGGGGCCGACCGAGACGATGCCCCGCTTTTCACCCGGAATGCGCATGGCCTCGGCATGGCTCGCCTCACCTCTCAGAAGCGGCACCTCAACCTCGAGAATGCCCTCTCCTACCGGCAGGTCAATAACGCCGGGAAGGGCGACGCGCTTGCCAATATTGGTCACGACGAGTGCGCCCTCTGCTGCCTCCCCCACGACAATGCGCGAGTGCTCAAGATCAAGCGCAACCCGGTATGCTTTCACGCCGTACAGGAACGGCATGGCCGCGACAATGAGCGTCGCAGCGACGATGCCTGCCACGACGAGCTCAGCCCAGCCAAAGACGATGCCCACAGTAAGACCGACCGTGGCAAAGCCGACGGCTAACCAGCCTTGAGCCCGCACCGAGGCACGCAGGGTGCGCGCTGTTCGCGCGGTTCCCCGCGAAATACGTCGCCACGCGAGCGCGCTCCGCACCGCCACCGAGGTGGAATGCTGCGCGGTCCCTTCCACCGTGGTGCGGGTGTGGCGACTGCCCCCGGTAAAGGTCACCCTTCGGCCCCCTGTGTGGGCGGTTTCGTGTCGAGCAGAATCTGGCCGATCACCGCCCCCGCGGTGACTCCCTCAAATTCTGCCTCTGGATCAAGGACCAGTCGGTGAGCGAGGGTGACCTCAGCGAGCCCCTTAACATCGTCGGGTGTCACAAAGTCACGCTCGTGCGCGAGCGCCCAGACCTTCGCGGCTCGAGTGAGGCCGAGCGCCGCCCTCACGCTCGCGCCAAGACGCACTTGAGTCGCGTTTCTCGTCGCCTCAACGATGCGCACGATGTAATCCATCACGAGGGGGTCGATGAACACGCCCTTCGCGAGTTCAATCATTTCGAGCACCCCCTGCAGCGTCATGACGGGGTGCAGCTCGGGCGCCTTCGATCCGCTCGCTTCGAGAATGCGTACGGTCGTCGCATGGTCAGGGTATCCGAGCGAGGTCTTGAGCAAAAAGCGGTCAAGCTGGGCCTCTGGCAGCCGATAGGTGCCCGCCTGCTCGACTGGGTTTTGGGTCGCGACAACGAGAAAGGGAGCGCCCGTTTGGCGGGTCACACCGTCAACCGTAACCTGCCGCTCTTCCATGGCTTCGAGCAGCGCCGACTGCGTTTTCGGGCTCGCACGGTTAATCTCGTCGGCAAGCACGACATTGGCGAAGATGGGCCCCGCGTGAAACTCGAACTCGGCCTTCCGCTGGTCGTACACCGTCATGCCGGTGACGTCGCCAGGCAGCAGGTCTGGCGTGAACTGAATGCGGGTGCTGACCCCCTGAACACTCTTGCCCATTGCCCGCGCGAGTGAGGTCTTACCGGTTCCAGGCATGTCTTCAAGCAGCAGGTGCCCCTCGGCAACCATCGCGGTGAACGCGAGCTCGATGACGTGGCGTTTGCCGAGTACCACCTGCTCGACGTTCGCGACGAGCTTGGTGAATGACTCTGCGAACCACGCTCGCTGTTCGGGACTCAGGGTACTCATTGGCCGTTCCTCTCGGTCATACCGTCTTGTTCGGGTGTTGCTGTTGTTTGCGGGCTCGCTTCTGGCGGCGGATCGACCGCGATCTGGCACCTCACCGACTCGACCGGGTCAAGCCCGAGGCCTGGGAAGCTCACGCGCACGAACGCGTTGCCTTGCTCTTCAATCGTCTCGATGCGCCACCCGCTCTGCAAACCGGAGACGGTGACGTAACCGCTGAGGTCGCTATTACGGCATACACCGTCGCCTCCCGCGACGTCGTCAAAGACCACGCGCGGGCTCACCGTGGCTCCCGTTGCCGTGAGCGGTGTCGGCGGTGAGCAGACGGATCCTCCGTCGGTGCAATTGCGCACCGAAATCGGGGCCTCGAGTCGGCCGCCGTACTCGGGCAGTACCTGCGCGAGCGTACTGCCCGTTCTGCTGCCTGACACGAACTGCAGCGTGTACCTGGGGGTCGCCTCAGCGGTCGTCGTCGCGTCAGGCCATACCCACGAGCCATCACTGTTTTGGGCCGGTGTTCTGCCGATCGTGTAGCTTGCCGCAGCCGGAGCCGGGATGTCGAGAGTGACCTCGTGGGTCGCTCGGTTCACACCAAAGTCACGTTGGCCCCAGAAGACGTGCTGGGCGCACACCTCGACGGTGTGCTTCTTGCCCGCGGCGACGCCGCTAAAGGTGTGACTTCTTTCACCCTCTGCCGTTGGGGTACAGGCCGCACCGTCGATGCTGTAGCCAAACTCAGTCTGCCGTGAGCCGTTATTGCGCACTTCAGTCACTCGAACAGTGACGGTGTTCTGAGCGCTATTACTCTCGACCTCTGAGATGAACTTCGGCGCGCCAACACCGTGCACCCCACGTAGCGGCAAGACCGTTCCCTGTGACGAACCACTACCGACTGAAGACGGCGGCACCGCAAACTTGGTTTCAGGGGTCACCGTGAGATCGGTCGGCCGGTTACTGCCGAGCGCATAGTCGACCGTGACCGAGCTGCCCTGCACCGGAACCGTGACCGGCTGGTCACCACCGCGAATCGTCACTGAAGCCGTCGAACGGTCGCTCACGGTAAGGCTCAGACGCACGCGCCCTCCGTCAGCTCCGTTCGGGATCGGCGCCCAGCCATCACCGACGGCCTCTGGCGCCCGAGGCGATCGATATGCCCACGCTCGTGTTTGAGCACTCCCCTGTGAAGTGCCCACACCGTTCACGCTCTTCACGGTGAACTCGTGTTGCTCGCCGTTCGTGAGCCCTGAGACGACGCAGTCGCGCCCGGCTTGGCAGGTCACCGTCTTGCCTGCGCCGGTTACCTCGTAGCTCGCGACCTCGGGAATCGATGCCCGATCAGACACCGGTCGCAGGGTCACGCTCGAGTCGGTATACCCGACCCATTCAAGCCGCGACGGCGCCTTTGGTAAGCCTTTCAAGTCAAAGATGAGCGTCCCTACCCGGTCACCGGTTGAGGTGCGCCCCTGGGCGTCCTTCACCGCAAAGTCAGCGCGGCACCCTGCGGCTCCGCCGGTGTCTTCACGCCAGGTGACCTTCACACTCGTCTTATTCGCGACGCTCATGGTCACACCGTCACACTGGGCCGGCTGCGAGACCTTTTCGAGCGTGAGCGGAGTGCCGGGCAACGGGTTCACTTCACCCGGGCTGCCAACGACGGGCACTGTGCACGAGGTCGATCCGCCGCTCTGCGAGCATTCTGCACTCACGGTGGCGCCCTTCGGCAGGGTCTGCGGCGAGCGCCCGACGGTGAGCGTCAGCCTCGCGTCGGTTTCGGCACCTGCAATAGAGACGATTACCGGCTCCTGACGACTCGGCTGGGCGTTGTCTTTAGCGCGAACCGTGAGGGTTGAACCGCTCTGCGTCACGGTAAACAGGTCTCCACGGTACGCGGTGGCGAGATCGACCCGCGGCTTATCGCCGTCGTGGTTCCACTCAACCATGTTGGTGAGCTCATACTGCTCGGTCGCCCCGGGGTTGACGGTGATCGTGGCAGCGCGAAGCTCGGGCATCGGGTCTGCTGCGAGCACCCGCAGGTTGAGCGAGAGCCGGGTGTACTCGTCTTTACCAGCGAGCTTCACATCAACGGTGCAGTTATCACGCCAGGGGTTGCCTTTACCCGCGTCGTAGCGCACCGTGAGGCCTCCGGCCGGGCGACATTGAGCGTTCGCCCTGGCGCCACTTGACGCAACCGAACTCTCGTCGAGCTCGAGTCGTTCGCCCGCCGGAACCGTAATGGCCTGGGCGAGGTCAATACTGAGCGACTCGTTCTCGTTCACATCGTTCTGGGCATACGAAGATCGCACACTCAGCAGGTGATCATCGCTTCCGGGAACGCGCAAGAACGCGTACGTTGTTACCGCTTCGCCGTCAAAGGTCGTACCCGTAACCTCGAAGGGCACGATCTGCGCTTTCTCGCGCACCGTCCCCGAAATTCGCGAACCCTTTGCTTCGAAACCATCAGTCGGCTGCCACAGCTGCATATCGAGGTCAGCTACCCTGCCCTCGTTCCACGTGACCTTCCCTTTCATCACATCGACACCCCGATCGAGGTCGGCGAGGTCTTCAGAGGTAAGCGTCGTGTCAAGCACCTGCGGGTATCCCGGCACTTGCTCGCGCACGACCTTGACGACGATCATTCCGGTCGCGGTATCGCCCCGCTCGTTCTCGACCGTGTAGAGGTACGAGAGCGGCCCCAGCGTCTCGCCCCCGCGAAGTGTGACGTGCCCATCGTCGGTGTCGATCTTTTCAATGCGTTCGAGAAGCTGTTCATACTCGGCGGTGTCAGGAGTCGCGTTCGGCACCACGTCCTTCAGCGAGAGCGCAGTACCGCTCGGATCGACGTCGTTGTCGAGCGGAGAGAGCACCACCTTGTTGTCTGGCCCGGCCTGCACCTGGGCATAGTCGCTGTAGGTCACGGGACTCGGGTCGCTCTCTTCGCCGAGCACACCGACGCGCACGGTGCCCACACCTGTAAGCCCCTCGGAGTCTTTCACCCGGTAGGTGAACTGGGTCTGCCCCGATGTGCCCGGCGTGCTCGAAAACACAATGCCGTCGCCGCCGGGAGCGAGCGAGGCTGTGCCGAGATCGGGCTGCGTCAGCACCCGGTCGAGCACCGGAACATCGCCGTTGCCCCCGGTTACCTGAGGAGTAAAGGGAATCGTCACTTGTTGCCCGGTGAGCACACGCCCCTCGAGCATGTGCGCGGTTGGCGGGGTGCTGCTCTCATCGCCAGTGACGGTAATGTGCACCTTCGCGGTCGAGGTCAGCGCTGGGAAACCGAGCAGGTGCACCCGGTATGAAAGCGTGTAATTGCCTGGCTCGTCAGGAGCCAGGTACCGAACCACCTCGGGGGTCGCAAAGGCGAGCCCCGCCTCCTGGTCGTTCACGAGCGCGCTCGGATCGAGCACCATGTGAGCACCCGCGGGGGCGGTGTCGTTCTCGAGTACCGGAATATCAACTTGCTGCCCCGCACGCACCGTCACCCGGTCGTCTGCGGCGATGGGTGCGATGCTCTCGGCTGACGGCAGGAGCACAAAGGTGATCTCGCCGCGGGCAGAGCGCCCTTCCTGCCCCGTTGCGTCAGAGGCGCGGTACGTTGCTCGTCCGAGCACCCCGGGCTCGCCATTCTCGGTATCGCCGGTAACCCGTAGGTGACGTTGCCCTACAGCGTTGACGGTGAGGGCCGAGCCAGCGGCCGGATCGACGTCGAGATCATCGAGCAAAATAACCGAGCCGAGCGGGTCAGAGACGGCCTCAACAACATCAACCGTGGCATCTTCACCGGGTCTCACGAAGGCGGTGAGCGGCACGGTCGTGATCGGCGCATCGGCGGGGTCGAGAACGGTGACCCGAACGAGCCCGCTGGCCTCACCGATCGCGTCAGAGACGGTGGCCTGCAACAGGTACGACCCAGCGGTTTCAGCTTCAAACGTGGCCTGTAGCCCCTGCCGGTTTTCGATCGACTGCCCGGTCGCCTCGGTGAGCGGTGTGATCGCGTCGATCTGCGCGGCCCCCGTGGCTCCTTGTACCTGGTCGCTGAGGTCAATCGTGATGGGCCGCCCGGTTCCTCCCGTCACAGCTGAAGCGGTAACGGTAAATTCTGGGTTCGGGCTCACCTGCACCACGAGCGCTTTGGTTGCGGTCGCGCCCCTCGTGTCTTCGACAACGACGTCGAGCGAGATCGAGCGCGCCTCAGTATCTGAGGGGTCCGGGTGCCGAAACGTCACGGTGCCATCGGGGGCCGTGACGACCTGGCCATACTCGCTCTCTTGTTTGATCCCGCTGAGAAACAGCGGGTCGCCCTCGGGGTCAACCCAGCCGTCGAGCACGTTCACCGTTTGCGTCTCACCCGGGGCCACGTCAATCGTGGGCCACTCGGCAAGACACCCCTCGGTACCGCACCATACGGGCGCCTCGTTCACCCCGTCATCGATCACCTTGAGCGTCACCGTCGCGGGCGCCGAGTTGAGCCCGTCTGCGGTCGTGCCGTCGGTCACCGCATAGGTAAACGAGGCCGTGCCCGTCGCGTCTGCCGCAACATCGAGCACAAGATGCTGCTCGTTGTTGGCGGCCGAAACAACCCCGAAGGCCGAGTCTGGCTGCGTCACCGAGCTTGGCACAATCGTCAGCACATCTTCGTTGGGATCATGGTCATTGAGGAGCACCGGCAACAACACGCTCTCGCCGGCGCGTACCCCGAAGCTATCGGGCTCGGCAACGGGAGGCTTCGGTTCGAGCACCCTCTCTGGCTTCATACTCTCGGTCACCTGGGGAGTCTGCTCATCGACTCGCCACTGCAACGATGAGGGCAGCAACGTTCCCTCGGGCACACTCCATACCCACCCAGACGACTGCTCGTTCAAAAGCACGTGTGACCCGTTGCTCATGAGCGAGAGGGAGGGGTCATCGGGCAGTTTCTCGCCCAAGAACTCAAGCTCTTGCAGCCCGTCGCCCGAGACATAGAGTGAGCCAGAGCCCTCAGACACCCATGCGGCATAGAGCGTCCCGTCAAGCGACAGTGGCCTCGCCGGAACACCCGAGGCTTCGGTGAGGCGAGAGACATTACCGCCTCCCACCTCGATGAGTGTGAGCCCCTCGCTGTCGGCAATCGCGATCTCGCGAGACGTGCCTTCTGCCGAGTATTGGAGCAGCGATCCGCTCTCAATATCGGTCGCAATTGGTTCGTTCTTGCCCTCTTGCCAGAGCTTGCCGGTCTCGTCATCAAGCACGATCCACTCGCCGCCAACGTGCGCGAGCTGGGCAGAGCTGTTGGGCGGCTCAGGGAGCTTCCACTCGCGAGCAACGCCGCCGTCACTGGCCCGGGCGGTCACCAGCATACCCGTCGTCTCGGCGACAAGCGCGACCTCACCACTCGGCGAAACCCCGAGCGCCGAAAAGGCCTCGCGCTCTGCCCCGCCGCTCTCGGCGTCGCCGCCAGCGGCGGGGCCACGCTGCAGCCTCACCGACATCGCCTGTTCGCCGAGGGTGCCAACGTAAACGTTGCCCGAAGCTGTGAGGTATGCGATCCACTCGCCAGCGGTCTCAACCGCGATCGTTTCGGCGGGCGCCTGCTCGAAATCATCGGTGTTCACATCGGTGAGATCTTTCGGTGCGGCCTGATCAAGGGTTGAGAGCCGCTGATTGCCCTCGGCAAAGAGCACCGCCCTGTCGCCATGCTGCACCAGCTGGCTCGGGTTCTCGACCTCTTTGACGGTGTCGAGCTCGCCGAGGTCGCTGTTGACCCTCGCGTAACGTTTGCCGTCGCCCGTTTGCAGCACCCACACCGAAGCGTTATCGGGTGGCACTTGCCTGGCGTCATAACCCGGCCAAAGCACCGCGAGCGTCGCAGCGACCGCCACGGCCGCCACACTCGCTACCCACGCTACCCAGGTGCGCCTGCGCACTTACAGACCCCCGAGCAGGCTCACAAGGCCTGAAACCACCACGGCCGTCACAATCACGGTGCCACCAACGAACAACGCGAGTTGGCGTGGCGAGTAGCTACGCCCAGCTTCCTCTTGCCCGGGAACTCCCATGTCACTCGCCCGCTCACGAAGCTGCCTGCGCGACCGTTTTGCGGGCCCAGAGACCCGCTGCGAGTCGTACTGCACTTGCGAGCGCGGTTGCCGCGGAACAAACTGCGGTTCTTCACCCGGGGTGCGTTCTGGTTGCCACGGGTCTTCGGCGATCTCGATCGGGGTCACCTGAAACCCCAGGCTCTGCTGCACCTCTTGCAGCTCGGTAACGAGTTGCAAGATGCTCTCGTGCCGATGCTCCGGCTGCTTTGCCATCGCGGTGCGCAAGATATTCTCGAGTTCTGGCGTGACATCTTGCCTGCCGGTCGGGGTGTACGAGGCCTTGGCGATGCGCTTTTTCAGAAGCTCACGCTGGTTCATACCCCTGCCTGGTTTTTCAAACGGGCTCACCCCGGCGAGCAGGGTGTAGAGCGTCGCCCCGAGGCTCCACACCTCAGAGGACACCGTGCCCGTGCTGCGCTCGGCGATAATTTCAGGCGCGCTCCAGGGCACCGACATCGCGATAACGTCTTCGCCTGACGCGCCCGGCCCAACCGCCGTCGCAATACCAAAATCTGAGAGCACGGGTAAACCGTAGCGTGTCACGAGAATGTTCGAAGGCTTAATATCCCGGTGCAAAAGGCCTGCCCGGTGCGCCGTCTCGATAGCGGATCCCATGGTTACCCCGAGCGAAAGCACCTCTTCAAGCCCGATCGTTTCTTGGCGATAGCGGCTTGTGAACGACGAAGGGCAGTACTCCATGACGAGGTATGGCCGCCCGTCGGCCGAAATGCTCGCCTCATAAATCGTCAGGATCGAGGGGTGCGCGCTCAACCGGGCCATCGCGTCGGCCTCTGCGGTAAACATGCGCAAGAGCGCCTCATCGATGATGTCGGTGAGCAGAACCTTCACTGCAACCGGGCGCCGCGGCATGTGTTGTTCGAAAAGGAACACATCGGCGAAGCCTCCGGTGCCGAGCGGCCTGACATATTGAAAGCCCGAGAGCACAGGCGGGGCCGCGGGAAGTCGACTCGCCATCTTGCCTCGCTTTCATCGGCTACGAATTCGCTGTAATTCTACCGATCATGCTGGGTCGTTCGCTGGGCAACCAGTGTCACGGGTGCGAAGCGCGAACGCACTCGGCGACATTACCGTCACCAAAGTCGACGGTGTCACCCGCCCGCAACACGGTGCTTGATCCGCCTCTCAAGAGCGCACTTTCGCTGCCCTCGGGCTGCACCACGGTGCCATTCTTCGACCCGAGATCGATGATCTCAACGCCATCTTCGAGACCGCGCAGAACGGCGTGATTTGCCGATACCTCGCGCTGTGGCGAGAGCAGGGTCTCGAGCTTTTCGCCGTGATCGACGATCGGGGTTGGCCTGCGCCCGATCACCACTCGATCACCGATGCCGACGACCTTGCCGCTCGAAAAGCGCAGCATCCACTGCGGCACGGTTCGGCGCACAACCGTCTGCTCTTCGGGGCTCGTCTCGGTCATCGCACGCAGCGCAGGCGCATTACGAAACAGCGCGGTTCGGTCGGTCTCACTCGTATTCGTGAGCGAAAACTGCTCGAGCGGCTCATGCCCCCAGACGAGCTCACTCGTTTGCACCACACCGCGGTTGAGCGGGAGTGATGGGGTGTCTCGGGGCGCCTCATCAAGCCGCAGCGTCGCACAGCTCACGCGTTCGGCGCTCGCCTCGCTCCAGGTGGTCACTCCATCGCCCGAGTAGGTATCACCGTCGAGCTCGATCGTCGCACGCCCGCGAAGGGCAGTCGATACGGCGCCCGGGGTCCCGGGAACAAACTCCAGCAGAGCGAAATCACGCAGCTGCCCAATGCCACGCCCTGCAAGCGCTGAAAGCACGCTCTCGAATGAGGCATCGTACTCACGAACACTGGTCCAGAGCTCTGACGCTTCATCGAGCGGAACATCAGCGAGCAGGATCAGACGCTCAGTCACGAGCGCAGAGCCTTGCCCATGCACGGCATACGTCAGCACAAGACCTCCATCTGTAGTCTGAATGATTCGCAGTCTACCGCGACTCTCTGACCGACTGGAATCCCTGATTTCAGTGATTATTTCGTCATACGAAACTCGCCGATTCGTTCGGCGAGCCTTGCAAGCTGCTCGTCTACCCGCACCCGAGCGGTGCCGCCCATGCCGACTCGAGAGTTCACTGAGCCCTCGATTGTGAGCACTTCGCGTACCCCGGCGTTCAAGTACGGTGAGACGCCCGCGAGCGCCTCATCATCGGGCTCGTGCAGCTCGAGACCGCGCTCTTCGCAGTACCGAACGAGCTCGCCCGAGATCTCATGAGCATCGCGGAAAATCACGCCCTGCTTCACGAGCCACTCGGCGACGTCGGTCGCGAGCGAGAAGCCCTGCGGCGCAAGCTCGGCCATACGCTCAGTGTCAAAGGTCATCGTCGCGACCATGCCAGCGAAGGCCGGCAGCACCATTTCGAGCTGGTGAACCGAGTCAAACACCGGCTCTTTATCTTCCTGAAGATCTCGGTTATACGCGAGCGGCATGGCCTTCAGCGTCGCGAGCAGCCCCGTCAGGTTGCCGATGAGCCGGCCCGACTTGCCGCGCGCGAGCTCGGCGATGTCGGGGTTTTTCTTCTGCGGCATGATCGATGAGCCGGTCGAGTAGCCATCGTGCAGGCGCACAAAGCCGAACTCCTTCGTGTTCCAGAGAATGATTTCTTCTGAGAAACGTGAGAGGTCGATACCGATCTGTGCGGCGATAAAGGCAAACTCAGCGACGACGTCGCGAGCCGCGGTGCCGTCGATCGAGTTTTCTAGCGGATCGCCGAGCCCCAATTCCCTCGCAACAAGTCGCGGGTCTAGTCCCAGCGAAGACCCAGCAAGCGCTCCCCCGCCATAGGGCGAGAAGCGCGCGCGGGCCTCCCAATCACGCAGCCGTTCAAGGTCGCGAACGAGTGGCCACGCGTGAGCCGCGAGCTGGTGCGCGAGCAGTACCGGCTGAGCATGCTGCAGGTGCGTGCGCCCCGGCAAAATCGCCTCGGGGTGAGTAAGTGCCTGATCGAGCAGCGCCTCGATGACGTGAATAATACCCTCGCGGATCACCGCCGAGTGATCGAGCAGGTACAGCCGCACGAGCGTCGCAATTTGGTCGTTGCGGCTGCGTCCGGCTCTCAGCTTGCCGCCGAGATGACCGCCTGCGATGTCGATGAGCCCGCGTTCGAGCGCCGAGTGTACGTCTTCGTCATCATCGGCAGCAACGAAGCGACCGTCGGCGACTCGAGCGAGCAACTCGTCAAGCGCTGCGTGCATTTCAGTGAGTTCTTCTGCCGAGAGATAACCGGCGTCGGCCAGTGCCGTCGCGTGGGCTTTTGAACCGGCAATGTCATATGGCGCCAGGATCCAGTCAAATTGAGTCGATTTGCTAATGACCTGCAATTCGGGCGACGGGCCCGACGCAAATCGACCACCCCAGAGGGCTCCAGCTTCGCCTGCGCGGTTGTTCTGCTCGGTCATTTTTTCGATTCCTCCAAGAGCCAGGTCATGAGTGCTTTTTGCGCGTGAACGCGATTCTCGGCTTCCTGCCACACCACGCTCTGCGGGCCATCGATGACCTCCGGGGCCACCTCGTACTCACGGTAGGCGGGCAGGCAGTGCATAAAGATTGCTGCCTCATCGGCGTGCGCCATGAGCTCGGGGGTCACGCGGTATGCCCCGAAGAGCTCGATGCGGGCTTTCGCCTCATCTTCCTGCCCCATCGACACCCAGGTGTCGGTAATGACAACGTCGCTCCCAGCGGTCGCCGCGATCGGGTCGGTCGTGACCGTCACGCTGCCGCCGGTCTCGGCAGCAATGCGCTCAGCATCGGCCACGATGTCGGCACGGGGGTGGTAGCCCTCGGGCCCGGCAACGCGAATATGCATGCCTGCTGTCGCAAAGCCGAGCAGGTACGAGTGACCCATGTTGTTCGCGGCGTCGCCCACGTAGGTCGCGGTGAGGCCAGCAAGCTCGCCCTTCGCCTCGCGAATCGTTTGCAGATCAGCAAGAATCTGGCACGGGTGAAAATCGTCGGTGAGTGAGTTGATCACGGGAACGGTCGCGTTCGCGGCCATCTCTTCAACCCCCGAGTGCGCAAACGTACGCCACACGACGGCCGAGACCATGCGTGAGAGCACCTTCGCCGAGTCGGCGATGCTCTCTTTCACGCCGAGCTGCGCTTCGCCGGGGTTCACGATGATCGGGTTGCCACCGAGCTCTGCGACTCCGGCGGCAAAGCTGAACCGTGTACGCGTCGAGGTCTTGTCAAAGATCACTGCAACCGACTGCGGGCCCTCAAGAGGCTTTCGCGAGTAGGGGGCAGCTTTCAGCACTAACGCAAGGTCAAGTACCTCACGCTGCTCGCTGGGGCTCAGGTCGTCGTCGCGAAGAAAATGGCGAATCATTCCCCCAGTCTACAGCGCGGGCTGCTGCTGGGTAATGCAGTGCACACCCCCGCCGCGGGCAAAGAACGGGCGCGCGTCGATACTCACGACGTCACGGCCGTATGCCGCACCGAGAATGTCGCGCGCCCGGTCGTCGGCGTAGGGATCACCGAAGCCACACGCGATCACTCCGCCGTTGACGGCGAGGTGGTTAATGTAGCTCCAGTCGACAAGCTCGCCTCCAGAGCGCACCGTCTCAGGGCCAGGCACCTCGATGATCTCGAACGCATGCCCCTCGGCGTCGTGCGCGGCCGCCAAGGCCTCACGGATGAGCGGGACCACTGCGAAGTCTGGGTGATGCTCATTCGCTTGCGTGTGCATGAGCACCGTGCCGGGGGCGGCAATGGTCGCGATGATATCGATGTGCCCGTTCGTGCCGAACTCTTCGTAGTCAGCGGCGAGCCCCCGAGGAACCCACACGAAGTTGCTCGCTCCGATCGTGCGCTCCAGCTCGGCCTCCACCTGCGCCTTCGTCGCTCCAGGGTTGCGGCGTGTATCGAGCTGGACCGTCTCAGTGAGCAGGACCGTGCCCTGGCCATCAACGTGAATGCCGCCGCCCTCGTTGACCATGCTTGAGGTGATGAGCTCGGCGCCGGCGTACTCGGCAATGATGCGCCCGTGCTGCGACGATTTCTCCCACTCGGCCCAGTCGTTCGCGCCCCAGCCGTTGAAGGTCCATGAGACGGCGCCCAACCGGCCTGCGTCGACGACAAAGCTCGGCCCGTGGTCACGCACCCAAAACTCATCGACCGGTGCCACAAGGTGATCGACGTCGCTGCCGAGCATGTTCTTGGCACGCTGAATCTCGGTCGGATCGACAAGCACCGTCACCGGCTCGAACTCGGCGACCTTGAGCGCTACCTCAGACCACGCCCTGTAGCACTCTTCTTTTTCAGCGTCAGTCTCGCCGAGAGTCGGGCCCGCCGCTGGGAACGCAAGGTAGGTGCGCTCGTGACGTGCGGTTTCTGACGGCATGATCCAGCTCATGGTTCGGTCCTAACAGTGTGGTCGTGGGTTCGAATGGTCTTGTGGCACTCTAGCAACACCCGGGCAGCCGAATCGCAGAGCCCCGGGGTCTGATGCTCAGCTCTTCGAGCTACTCGGGCTGCTCGCCGAGGTCACGTGCCCCAACGTGCATGATCGCGAGCACTTCGGGGGCTTCGTGCCCGGGCCAGGTAGCTGTGAGCACTGCCGCCTCTTCGGGGCCGCTGCCCGCCCGCGTGGCCACCCGTTTGACCGCGAGCGCAGCGAATGGCGTTTGCGCGTAGCTGATGCCGTCTTCGCTCGTGACCTGCCCACCTGACAGGTCTGGCACGATCGCGCCGGGCTCGCCTGAGCCACGCACGTGAGTCGTGACCGGGCGCGGTTCACTGCCCCCGCCCTAGAGCGCGGTTTGCTCGCTCGCTTCGGTGCCGCCCTGCGCAATCGCGACGGCGAGCACGTGACGGTACACCGGGTCGCCCATCGCGTCATACACCCAACGGGTGCCGTGCACGCCATGCTCGGTCGTGCTCATGAGAAACGCTTCGCCCTCGGCAAGCGGTGCGCCCCGGTAGGTGACGGGCACGTGGTACACCGTCTCGTCGCCCGCCGTCACGAGGTGGCCTTCGACGCCCACCTCACCCTCGGGGTCATCGAAACGGTAAGCGCCAACCGCTCGCAGCTGAGATGCGTCGCCCTCAAACCAGGGCTGCTTTGGCAACCAGGCGGCGAGAATTTCGAGTTTGGTGGGAGACATCCATGTCTCATAAATGAGTGCCATGTCCTGATCATACGAGAGGCCACTGACACTCGGCAAGAAGCGGCCGTGGCTTGACGAAAAGCAGGGTGTTCTGCCGAAAACACCCTGCTTTTCGTCAAGTAGACCGCAAAACTACCTGCACGACCCCCTCGCCACACCCGAGGTGCTGACGCCCGAAGGCCCAGGCCCAGGCCCCTGCCCCGGGCTCCCAGCCAAGGCGGCACAACGCAAAGAGACCGGCACCCCAACAGGGCAACCGGTCTCTCGGCCCGCGAGATGGCGGGCGTTACGTGTTACGGGGCGCGATCCGCCCCACAACGAACGCTACTTCTGGTTCTTCTGGCGCGAAACCGAACGCGCACGGGCGTTCGAGTCGAGCTCGACCTTACGAATGCGCACGACCTCTGGGGTCACCTCGACGCACTCGTCAGAGTTCGCAAACTCGAGGCTCTCTTCGAGCGTGAGGTCGCGGGGCGGCGTGAGCGCCTCAAACGTGTCTGAGCTCGCAGCACGCATGTTCGTGAGCTTCTTCTCTTTGGTGATGTTCACGTCCATGTCTTCTGAACGTGAGTTCTCGCCAATGACCATACCCTCGTACACCTCTTGCGTGGGCTGCACGAAGAACGACATGCGCTCCTGCAGGTTGATCATCGCAAACGGGGTGACAACACCGTTACGGTCTGCAACGATCGAGCCGTGGGCACGCGTGTTGATCGCGCCGGCCCACTCGCCGTAGCCCTGCGAAATCGCGTTGGCGATACCGTTACCGCGCGTGGTCGTCATGAACTCCGAGCGGAAACCAATGAGGCCACGAGCCGGAACGATGAACTCAAGGCGCACCCAGCCGGTGCCGTTGTTGACCATGTTTTCGAGGCGGCCCTTGCGCACGGCCAGCAGCTGCGTGATCGCGCCGAGGTGCTCTTCGGGGGTATCGATCGTGAGGTGCTCGTATGGCTCCTGCGTCTTGCCGTCAACCTCGCGGGTCACAACCTGCGGCTTGCCAACAGTGAGCTCGAAGCCCTCGCGACGCATGTTCTCGACGAGGATCGACAGGGCGAGCTCGCCGCGGCCCTGCACCTCCCACGCGTCGGGACGGTCGGTGTTGAGCACCTTGAGCGAGACGTTACCGATGAGCTCGCGGTCGAGGCGATCCTTGATCATACGGGCGGTGAGCTTGTGGCCCTTGACCTTGCCGACGAGCGGCGAGGTGTTCGCACCGATGGTCATCGAGATGGCCGGGTCGTCGATCTCAATCGACGGGAGTGGGCGCACGTCTTCAGCGTCGGCAATCGTCTCGCCAATCGTGATGTCTTCGATACCGGCGATAGCCACAATGTCACCGGGGCCTGCAACATCTGCCGGGAAACGGGTGAGCGCTTTGGTGAGCATCATTTCGGTGATGCGAACCTGCTGCACGCTGCCGTCCTGCTTGACCCACGCGACGGTCTCGCCCTTGTGGATCTCACCGTGGTGCACGCGAAGCAACGCAATACGCCCGAGGAACGGTGACGAGTCGAGGTTCGTCACGTGCGCCTGAAGCGGGAACTCATCGTCGTACTGCGGAGCCGGAACGCGCTCGAGAATCGTCTGGAAGAGCGCCTCAAGATCTTCATGATCAGGCAAAGTGCCATTTTCGGGGCGCTTGTGGCTCGCGGCGCCAGCACGGCCCGAGAGGTACACGGTCGGCACGTCGAGCACGGCGTCGATGTCGATGTCTGGGTTGTCTTCGCTGAGGTCTGATGCGAGACCGAGCAGCAAGTCCTGCGCCTCACCCTCGACCTCTTCGATGCGAGCGTCGGCACGGTCAGTCTTGTTGACTGCGAGGATCACGGGCAGCTTTGCCTCGAGAGCCTTGCGTAGCACGAAGCGGGTCTGTGGCAGCGGGCCTTCGGCCGAGTCAACGAGCAGCACAACGCCGTCAACCATCGAGAGCGCGCGCTCAACCTCGCCACCGAAGTCGGCGTGGCCCGGGGTATCAACGACGTTAATCGTGATCGGGCCGTTCTGGGCGTGCTCGCCCTCGTACGAGATGGCGGTGTTCTTCGCGAGAATGGTGATGCCCTTCTCGCGTTCAAGGTCGCCAGAGTCCATCACACGATCGTCGACCTGCTCGTGTGCGTCGAAAGAGTTAGTTTGCGTCAGCATTGCATTGACAAGAGTGGTCTTGCCGTGGTCAACGTGCGCAACGATTGCTACGTTGCGAAGATCTTCGCGGGTGGCGAGCGCCATGTGTGGTTCCTTACAGGATGGTAATGATCGTGGCCGACAGATGGCCGACGAGCTATCTTATCGGAATTGGCTGAAAATCGGGGGCTTTCCGCTATTTTCGTTGCGGATCGCGCCCGCGCGGGCCGCCCGCACCGGTCTACGAGGCGCCCTGCGCCGAACGCGAAGCGCCCCCTCGCCGGCCGGCACGGGGCACGGCTGCAAGGGGGCGCTTGGCGTTCGAGCGGCTAGCGGTCAGTCAAGCCGAGCTCAATGTTCGCGCCGGGAATGGCCGCGAGCAGGTTCTTTGTGTAGTCTTCGCGCGCATTGTCGAACACCTCGGTGGTCGTCGACTGCTCGATGATCTCGCCCTGACGCATCACACACACGCGGTCTGCGATGAGGCGCACGACTGCGAGGTCGTGGGTGATGAACAGGTATGTCAACCCCAGGTCACGCTGCAGTTCGGCGAGCAGGTCGAGAATCTGTGCCTGCACGAGAACGTCAAGAGCCGAGACCGCCTCGTCGAGCACGAGAATGTCGGGCTTCAACGCGAGGCCACGAGCAACCGCAACCCGCTGGCGCTGGCCGCCCGAGAGCTCGTTCGGGTAGCGGGTCGCGAGTTCACGCGGAAGCGACACCTGGTCGAGCAGCTCGAGCACACGGCGCTTGCGGCTCGCTGGGTCGCCAACCTTGTGCACGTTGAGCGGCTCCATGATCGTGTTGCCGATGTTGTGCAGCGGATCGAGCGAGCCATACGGGTCCTGGAAGACCGGCTGCAGCTTGCGACGCAGGTCGAACAGTTCTGAACCGTTGAGCTTTGAGGTGTCTTGCCCGTCGATCGTGATCGTTCCGGCCGTGGGCTTCTCGAGCTGCAGCACCATCTTGGCGATGGTCGACTTACCCGAGCCCGACTCTCCTACGAGAGCCATGGTCTCGCCACGGTGAATGACGAAGTTGGCATCGCTCACGGCATGCAGGTCTTCGGTACCGAAGTTGCCCTTGCGCAGCTTGTACACCTTGCTGAGCCCCTCGACCTTGACTACCTCTTCGCCGTAGTTGATGCGGCGTTCGTCGCCTAGTTCAGCGAGCTGCGTCACATCGACCACGTCAGTGGTCTGGGTGACCGGGTCGGCCGAAACCTCGATACGGCGCGAGGCGATGCTCGGAGCCGCAGCGACGAGGCGCTTCGTGTACGGGTGCTGCGGGCGCTGCAGAATCTCACGGCTTGGCCCTGACTCGACAATGTTGCCCTGGTACATCACGATGAGTTTCTCGGCACGCTCAGCGGCGAGGCCAAGGTCGTGCGTAATGAACACGAGCGCAGTGCCTGCCTCGTCGGTGAGGGTTTGCAGGTGGTCGAGCACAACCTTCTGCACCGTCACGTCGAGCGCCGACGTCGGCTCATCAGCGATAAGCAGATCAGGCTCGGCAGAAAGCCCAATGCCGATGAGGGCACGCTGCTTCATACCGCCAGAGAACTGGTGCGGGTACTGCTTCATGCGGCGCTCAGCATCGGCAAGGCCGGCCTGTTTGAGCACCTCTACAGCGCGCTCCTTCACGGCTTTGCGCCCCTTGGCGACGCCGTTGGCTCGAATGGCTTCTTCGATCTGGAATCCAATAGACCAGACCGGGTTCAAGTTCGACATCGGGTCCTGCGGAACGAGACCAATCTCGCGGCCCCTCAGGCTCTCCATGTCACGGCGGCCGACGCCAACGAGCTCGCGATCGCGCCACTTTACCGAGCCGCCGGTGATTTTACCGGTGCCAGGAAGGAGGTTAATAACGGCGTGCATCGTGGTCGATTTGCCCGACCCCGACTCGCCAACGATTGCGACCGTTTCGCCAGGAAACACGTCGAAGTTGACGCCGTGAACGACCTCTTTTTCGACCTTGTCAGTGGTGAACGCGACGCGGAGGTCACGAACAGAGAGCAGTGGCTGCATCATAGGTGTGGTGCGTTCCTCGGTCATCGTCTCGCCCTCGCCTTCGGATCAAGTGCGTCGCGAACAACCTCACCGAGCAGCACGAAGCCAAGCACGGTCACGGTCAGCGCGAGCGAGGGGTAAATCAGCGGCATCGGGTCAGTACGAAGTGACAGCTGAGCGGAGCTAATGTCGTTGCCCCAGCTAATGAAGTCGCCGGGAGGGAGACCGACACCCAAGAACGAGAGCGTTGCCTCTGCAACAATCGCGCTTGAGAGTGACAGCGTGGTGACGACGATCGCCGGAGCGATGGCGTTCGGCAAAACGTGGCGCCAGAGCGTCTCTATCCGAGTCAGACCGACTGATTCAGCGGCCATGACGAAGTCAGCATTCTTCACTCGAAGAATTTCACTTCGCACGATTCTCGCGGTAATCGGCCATGAGAACCCGCCGATCGCCAAGGCGATCACGAACGGGTTGCGGTGCTGCGAGAGCACGCTCATGACGACGACAGCAGCGAGGATGTAAGGAATCGAGAAGAAGATGTCGCCGAGACGTGAAAGCACGGTGTCAACCTTGCCGCCGAAGAAGCCTGCGACGGCGCCCATGATCGTGCCGACAACGAAGGTGATGAGAATCACGATCAGGCCAACGCTCACCGATGTCGAGGTGCCGTGAATGATGCGCGTGTATACGTCGCAACCCTGCTTGTTGAAACCCAGTGGGTGGCCCGCGTTAGGAGCCGCGTTCGAGTTCGCGAGCACGCAGTCGCGGGGGTTGAGCTGAGTGAAGAGTGTCGGGAAGAGTGACACGATCAGCACCAGCAGAATCACCGCGGCCGAAATCCAGAACATGGGGCGTGAGCGCATATCGCGCCACGCATCTCGCCACAGACTCGACTTGCGTGATGAAACCTTGACCGCATCGACTGAGGCGATGGGGGTTTCTTCGATTGGAGCAACAAAGTGCTCAATCGGAGGGCGTTCGGGCTGTGCGTTTGGGTTATGCATACCTGATCCTCGGGTCGAGCAGGGCGTACAGCAGGTCAACAACAAGGTTGACGCCAAGGTAAATCAACACCATGACAGTCACGAATGACACGACCGTTGAGTTTTCGCCCTTGAGAATAGCTTGGAAGAGCACGTTACCGACACCGGGAACGTTGAAGATGCCCTCGGTCACCGTCGCACCAACCATGAGCGTGCCGAAGTCGGTCGCGGTGTTCGTGATGGTCGGGATGAGCGAGTTGCGCAGAACGTGCACGGGAACAACGCGGTTACGCGAGAGGCCCTTTGCGTACGCGGTGCGCACAAAGTCCTGGTTCAAAGTGTCGATGACCGAAGAGCGCGTGAGACGCATGCTCGTCGCGTAGAGGCTCACCCCAAGCACAATTGCGGGGAGAAGGAGCTCTTGAATCGGGGCACCGCCGCTGACCGTCGGTTTAAACCAGCCAAGCTGAATACCAAGACCGTACTGGGCGATGAAGGCGATCACGAAGATCGGGATGCTCATGAAGAGCAGGGCGATGATCAGGTTGATGTTGTCAAAGAACTTGCCCTTGCGGAGCCCTGAGAAGAGGCCCACGATAATCGCGATGACGAGTTCGATCGCGATTGCCATGAGCGAGAGCTTGATGGTAACCGGGAAGGTACGGCCAAGAATTTGTGAGACGGGCTCGCCTGAGAAGCTAATACCAAAGTCGCCAACAAAAATGCCCTTCAAGTAGAGCAGATATTGCACGAAGAAAGGCTTATCAAGATTGTATTGCTCTCTGAGCCGTTCAATGACCGCTTCGCTCGGTACCTTTTCACCGAACATGGCCGCGACCGGATCGCCCGGCATCGCAAAGACCATAAAGTAGATCAGAAACGTTGTGCCCAGTAGAACAGGGATGACCTGCAGCACTCGGAAGATGATGTATCTCAGCATTGTGAGATCTCCCTATTGTTTTCTTGCATGAAGCGTATTCTCTCGCAAAATCGTTCAGGCTCTCAAGCCCTGTGTCTGAAACCGTTAAAGCGTCATTGCGTGAACGGGTTACACGCAGACAAATAAGAGGCCCTGGACTGTAAGCCCAGGGCCTCTTGTCGCTGTGCTATTTCTTGGTGATCTCGTTGAAGATCGGCACTGAGTTCCAGCCGAACGTCACGTTGTCAACCGACTCGCTCCAGCCACCAGTGGTGCCCTGGTACCAGAGAGGAATCGATGGGAGATCTTCAAGAAGGATTTCCTGAGCCTCGTGGAACTTCTTCACGGTCTCGTCGTGATCGGTTGCCTCGACGCCTTCCTTGAGGAGCTTGTCGAACTCGGGGTTCGCGTAGAAACCGTGGTTCGAGCTTGAACCGGTTGCGTAGAGCGGGTACAGGTAGTTGTATGCACCCGGGTAGTCACCCTGCCAGCCAGCACGGAAGGGGCCACCAACGGTGTCCTGCTCACGGTCATCGAGGAACGCAGGGAAGGTTGGGTAGAGCTTCGGAGCCGACTCGACGCCAAGGTTCTGGTTCCACTGGTTCGCAACTGCCTCGATCCACACCTGGTGCGGGCCGTCTGAGTTCGTTGCAACTTCGATGCTGCCCTCGAAGGGGCTAATCTCGTCTGCCTCGGCCCAGAGCTTCTTGGCCTCGTCAGCGTTGAACTTGAGCTTCTCTGCGCCCTTGAGCTTGTCGGTGTAACCATCGACAACGGGTGACGTGAAGTCGGTCGCAGCGATGTTCGTGCCGTTGAAGATCACGTCAATGAGCTCGTCACGATCGATAGCCATCGAGAGAGCCGCGCGACGCAGCTTGCCCTCTTCGCCCTCGAAGTGCTCGAGGTTCTCTGAGATGGTCAGCGTGGTGAGCAGTGCGCCACCCTGGAAGACCGCACGGTCGCCAAGTGTGTCCTGGAACACGTCGAATGCCGTATCAGGGATCTGGTCAAGCACGTCAAGGTTGCCTGCCTCAAGGTCGGTGTACGCAGCATCGAGTGATGCGTAAACCTTCATGTGCAGACCGTCGTTTGCTACCTCGCGGGGGCCAACGTAGGTGTCGTTCTTCACGAGGTTGAGCTCAACGTCGTGCTTCCAAGCGTTGTCGCCATCGAGCTTGTAGAGGCCGTTACCGATGGGGTTCTGACCGAATGCTTCCATATCTTCGAAAGCAACGTCAGGCAGCGGGTAGTACGCCGAGTAGCCGAGACGGTCTGCGAAGTCAGGGGTTGCATCGATGGTGAAGGTGTGGTCGTCAACGACGACGAGGCCTTCCATCGCTTCCTTGTCGTCTGCCTCGCTGAAGCCAGCGATGTCAGCGAAGAAGGTCTGGTTACCGAGAGCGTTTGCGGGGTTTGCCGCGTAGTTCCAGGCATCAACGAAGTTCTTTGCGAGAACAGGGGTGCCGTCAGAGAACACCGCGTCGTCGCGAAGCTTCACTTCCCACAGCCCATCGTCGTTGAGCTCGATTGACTCGGCTACACCCATCTGGGTCTGGCCGTCGGCATCGTAGTACACGAGGCCTTCCCACAGAGCGTCAACAACCTTGCCGCCACCAACCTCGGTGGTATCAGCAGGAATCAAACCTTTTTGTGGCTCGGTGATGTTCACCGAGATAATGCCGCCGCCCGTAGCGGTGCCTTCGCCTTTGTCACCATTGTCGCTCGATGAGCAACTGGTGAGAACGAGTGCACCCGCGGCAGCCATGGCGATTACACCAAAGCCGATACGTGATCGTTTCACTATCTTTCTCCTTATGTAAACGTCGCACGCCGAAAGGGAGCCATAACGACCCGATGCTTGGCGTATGAACACTCAAATCATATCTGTTCGTTCTGTGCTTCTTCCTGTACCCGCAATAACGCAGTCATAACGATTGCACACAACAAAAGGGCGCTCAGTGTTGTCGGAACTCCACTGAACGCCCTGAAAAACGTCTCAAATACTGATATTTGAGCGGTTTTGGTTCATCTTACGAGAGCGGCTTCGCCGACTCTTCCATGTGTCGCACGAGGCCGAGCAACTCGGTGTACAAGGCCTCATTTTCGGTGCACATCTGCTGGGGCGAGTACGCCTTGAACGACCCATCGTCCATGCGCTCGAGGCCCCACTGCCCGCGCTGCGCTGCACAAGAGTCTGGCAACGAGTCAATCAGCGACGAATACTGCAGTACAAGATACCGGTTGCCGTCTTCAAGCTTGTATCGCCACTCCATGCCGAACTTGTTCGGCACCTCAGTGTTCATGTGCCAGCCCTCGTGCTCGACATCGAGCGAGAACGTCGTGCCAACCGAAACATCAGCGGTGTCGATCGCATCGTCAGGACGATTCGGGTCAACCTCAGGCTCTTCTGGCTCCTCAGGCTTTGGGTCAGGCTTTGGCTGCGGATCGGGCTTCACCGGTTCAGGCTTGACCGGTTCGGTCACCTCTGGCTTGTCGGTGTTGTCATCGCCCCCCTGAGCACCCGCGAGATTCATGACGATCAAAGAAACGAGAATCGCAATAACAGCGAGCGCACCCGTCACAATCCACGGGATGAGGTGGGGGCTACGTTCGCGCTCTTCCACCTCTTCAAAGTTGAAGATATTTTCATCGTTCACGAGGCTTAGCCTACCTGCGAAGCTGCGAGTTTCCTTGCAATATGCCGCATTCTGGCTTCAAAACTTCACTGTCAGACCCATGTGACATGATCTTTTCGTGCCCATAGACTTCACCGCAATCGACTTTGAAACCGCCAACTCTTCGAGTGCCTCCGCCTGCCAGGTCGGCCTCGTACGCGTGCGCGGTGGCGCCGTCGTTGAGCGCGAAGACTGGCTGATCAAGCCACCAGAACAGCACGCAACCTTCGAGCCCTTCAACGTGCACCTACACGGCGTCAGTGAGGCGATGACCCGCGGCGCCGAGCGCTGGGAAGAGCAGCTCCCCCGCCTGCTCGACTTCGTCGGCAGCGACGTCGTCGTGGCGCATAACGCAGGCTTCGACATGGGCGTCATTCGCGCCTCCTGCTCGGTGACGGTGCAACCCACGCCCAAGTTCAAGTATCTGTGCAGCGTGCAGGTCTCACGCAAAACCTACGACATCCCCTCACACTCGCTGCCCTTCGCCGCGGCCGAGGCCGGCTTCACCGAGTTCCAGCACCACAACGCCCTCGCCGACGCTGAGGCATGCGCCGCCATCATCGTCGATGCTGCAGCGCGAGCCGAAGCACCTGACGTGACCACGCTGGCAAAGACGCTCGGGCTCAAGCTCGCGACGTTGAAGGCGATCCCGCTGAAGCTGTAGCGATGTGGCGAAAGGGGCGATCCGCCGCTCATTTCACGCGATTCTCACGCCCCGCCACAGCCGCGTCGCCTAGAATAGAGCGCGTGGCTCTAACTATCGGTATCGTCGGCCTTCCTAACGTCGGCAAATCAACTCTGTTCAACGCGCTGACCCGCAACCAGGTTCTCGCGGCTAACTACCCGTTCGCAACGATCGAACCCAACGTCGGTGTCGTGAACCTGCCAGACGAGCGGCTCAACAAGCTCGCCGAGATCTTCGGCTCAGAGCGCATTCTGCCCGCCCCTGTGAGCTTCGTCGACATCGCCGGCATCGTGCGCGGTGCGAGCGAGGGCGAGGGCCTCGGCAACCAGTTTCTCGCGAACATTCGTGAGGCCGACGCGATCGCGCAGGTTGTGCGCGGCTTCAGCGACCCCGACGTGATTCACGTCGACGGCTCAGTGAACCCAGCGAGCGACATGGAGACGATCAACACAGAACTCATTCTCGCCGACCTGCAGACCCTCGAGAAGGCTCTCGTACGCTACGAGAAAGAACTCAAGTCGAAGAAAATCGACCCTGCCGTCGTCGACACAGCCAAGGCCGCAGTCGCCGCGCTCAACGACGGCAAGCTGCTCTCGCTCGCCGGCATCGACCTCGAGCCCATTCGCGAGCTCGGGCTACTCACCGGCAAGCCTTTCCTCTACGTCTTCAACGTTGACGAAGACATTCTGCAAGACCAGGGGCGCCTCGACGAACTGGCCGCACTGGTCGCGCCCGCTAAAGCAATCTTTCTCGACGCGAAGCTCGAGAGCGAGCTCATTGAGCTCGACCCCGACGAAGCACGCGAACTGCTCGAGAGCGTCGGCCAGGCCGAGAGCGGCCTCGACCAGCTCGCCCGCATCGGCTTCTCGACGCTCGGCCTCCAAACCTACCTGACCGCTGGCCCCAAAGAGGCACGCGCCTGGACCATTCCGGTCGGCGCCACTGCCCCGCAGGCCGCCGGCGTCATTCACGGCGACTTCGAAAAGGGCTTCATCAAGGGCGAGATCATCTCGTTCGAAGACCTCGTCGAGACCGGCTCGGTCGCCGAGGCCCGCGCCAAGGGCAAGGCCCGCATGGAGGGCAAGGAATACATCATGCAGGATGGCGACGTGTGCGAGTGGCGCTTTAACGTCTAGGCCTTTTGGTTTGCTGAGCGGCTCGGTGCGATTTCACGCCGGGCCGCTTTTTGTGTCGGGTGGCGGGCCGCGGGCGCTGTTTCGGCGCCGGGTGGGCGTTGCTTTCGCGCCGCGTGACACTCCCTGTCGCGGGATGGCACTCCCCTGCGCTCGGTGACACCCTGCGCACGCCGTGTGGTCAAAAAGTGTCGAAAAACCTCATGAAAATCGACATTTTTTGACCACGCGGTGAGGGCGAGCGGCCGGAGACGTGCGCCGCGCGCCACAGCAAGGCGCAGGAGTGCGCGCGCCCGCTCGCATGGGCCACCAGCCGTCCCATCGAGCCACAATCGCAACACACCCGGCCCACGTTCTTCGGTAGAGTGCCGATCAGAGAGGCTTTCCGTTCCTGAGAGGGGTAGCCAAACATGACTTTGCACCGAACGAAGCAAGCGCAGAGCACGAAACGCACACACAGCACGAAACGCAGACACGGCACGAAGCAGGCCCGCCGAGCGAGGCCGCGGCACCAACCCGAACGTGGCACGCGCCAGTTGCTCCTCGCCCCGGCGGTCGCACTCATTGGCGCGCTCGCGCTCGCAGGATGCAGCACCGCAGAAGAAGCGCCAGAGCCGACCATCCAAAAGCCAGAGACCGTGAAGCCCGCCGAGACACAGGGGGCAACGGGCGCCGCCGACGAAGACAGAGAGTCGAAGTTTGTGCTGCCCGGCATGTGCGAAGACCTGAACCCCAAGGCTGCCGAAGATTCGCAGAAGGCCATCACTGATCTCAACATGGTCGTTGAGGTAGAGCCGGTTAGCCTCGCCGTGTTCAACCAGTTCTCTGGCCCACGGGCCGAAAAAGCATTCCAGTCAGCCATCGAGGTCACCGGCTGCCAGTACCCGCTCTACCTGCACGGGCAAAGCGTCTGGCAGTGGGTCGCTGAAATTCCCGAGCCAGAAAGCACTGAGTTCATCAGAGCTCTCGAGGAAGACTACGACGAGACTGAGCTCGAGGGCACCCGAGTGTTTTCGCACACGATGACGCACACCTCAAATGAGGGCGGACCGTTCGAAAGCCAGATCGTTCACACCGCCTACGTTCCCTTTGGCGACGGCCTCTGGCTCGCGAGCATGTACATGGGCAACGAGCCGCTCGATTACGTCGCCGAGGCAATCGTTGCGGTAAAGCAGTTCAACGAGCTCGACTAGCGCAACCGTGCACAGCGGCAGCGTTACCGTTTGCCTCGCACCCGCTGTCCCGTCGAATGTACGGTGCCGAAACGCGCCGCGAGAGTCAGGGCACGGATCAGGGCGCAGATCAAGAGCCCAAATCAATGGTGCGGATCACCGCCGATGGCGCCCCCGAACGCGAGTCTCTGGGGCAGCGTTCTCATCGGGCCCGGTGCCAGCAGGTTCGGCTCCATCGGTAGTTTCGGCACCGGTGGTAGCGGCGCCAGTGGCGCCAGCGCCAGCGCCCGCGGGCACCGCCACGCGGCCCGTGCGCCAGACGTAGGCGCCGGCGATGATGATGCTGGCGCCGGCCGCGATGATCCACCAGGGAAAGCCGGGGAGTTCGGGCGTCGACATCGACGACTTGGCCTCGCCAGGCGGGGTCGGGGTGATGCGTTCTGCGGTGACAAGAATGCGGTGGCTGTTGATGCCGAGGGGTGTGCAGGTGACGAGCGTGAGCAGGTCTTCGCCATCGACCGGCAGGATCGCCTCGGTCTTTTCGGGGCTGATGACCTGCGTGTCGATGACACGGTACGAGTAGACGCTGTCGAGCACCGTGACCGAGATGATGTCGCCCTTCTTGCCGCGGTCGAGCTCGTTGAAGAGCGTCGCGGTGGGCAGCCCGCGGTGAGCGGTGAGCACCGATCGGTTGCCCTCGCCCCCGACGGGAAGCGAGGTGCCTTCGAGGTGGCCGACGCCCTTCAGGAGCGTTTCGTCTTCGGTTCCGTGGTAGATCGGGAGGTCGATGTCGAGGGCGTTGTACTTGAGCCGGCCCATGAAACCAGAGCCGGTGGGATCGAGCATGCTCTCGTACTCGAGGTGGGCCTTCTCGCTCTGAGTGCCGGCGTCGCTTGCGTCGCTGTCGGCGCCGCCAGCCGCACCCGCCCCGCCGACCGGAATGTTGCCGCCGGCCTCGAGCATCGCGCCGCTCATGAGCGCATCGTTGTACTCGCGCGCCCGCTCAACCTCGGCCGCGGTGAAGTCGGGGTCGTTGTTCGGCGGCTGGTCGAGCTGTTTGAGCGCGATCTCGGTCACGCGAGACTGCTCTTTTTGTGAAAACCATGAGGCAATGTGAGGGTACAAGAACACCCCAACCCCGACGATCACCACGACGCAAGCGACGAAGTTGAGCCAGGGCATCTGCCACCGCCGCGCGCGGGCCGGGATGGGTAGGGCTGCGCGATCCGCATCGTGCGATGTGGTCTCGGCCGGGTCGTGCGCGGGGTGCTCTTGCATGTTCGTTTCCTCGAAAGAAAACCCCGGGGCTCGTCGATAAGGGGAATTGGATCGCGAGCCCCGAGGCTTTCAGCTAAAGGGCTGCTGCCTTACGGCGCTTAGCAACCGTGATTGTTGCGAGACCTGCCGCGATGATGAGCAGGCCACCGATGGTGAGCGCGAGCGTTCCGCCTGCACCCGTCAGGGGCAGGTTCGGGCCCGCGTTGCGGGCGTTTTCGACGTCGAGGTCAAACACCTGCGCTTCACCTGGTTTGATCGTCACCTTGTTCTCGAAGGGTACCGCGGTGTGGCCAGCGGGAACCTTGGTCTCGTACACGCAGTAGACGCGCTCGGGGTCGCTGAGCGGGCCGTCTTCGCTGTTTGCTACCCAGAGGCCGAGTACGCTTGCGGGCGAAACGTTGTTCCACTGCACGGCGCCGTCTTTGTCTGAGACGCCGGTTGCGAGTGCACCGTCGGCAGGAGCGGTCGCAGCGCAAACGCCCTGTGCATCGGTCTCGAAGACCTTGAACTCAGCACCCTGAAGCGGCAGCTTCGAGCGTGAATCGTCGTGCTTGAAGATCGACAGCTGGCCCCAGTAGGTGTAAGGAACCTTCTCGCCGGGAACGGTTGAACCGTTGAACTCGCTCGAGTAGTCGTCGTTCGGTACTGAACCGTCGCCAACCGAGTTAACCGAGGTCACGAGGCGGATCGACAGGTTCTCGCCCATCGCCTTGTCGAGTTCGGCAAGGCCGTCCTTGGTGAAGTTCCAGGTCACACCATCGGTGTCGACGGTGTAGTGAGTGCCCTCAGTGAGGGTGGTGCCGTTCACCGAAAGAGCCGAGCTCTCGTAGCCGAGGCGGCTATCGAGCACGTCACGCACCGAAGCGGTGGTGAAGGTCTCGTTGTTGTTGAGCGTTGGCACGGGAACCGTGATGTTCCAGGCAACGTTGTCGCCCACGACGAGATCTTTCTGATCGGTCTCAATCGTCTTCGAGGGCAGATCCATGATCTGGTTCTTCGGGTCGGCCACGACGTTGTAGTTCCAGCCGTTGCCGTCACCGGTCTCGGCGGTAGGAATCGAAACGTAGAAGCTCGGCACCGGCGACACAATGTTGTGCGAACCGGGGTCGGTTTCTTCGACGAAGTAAATGCCAACGGCGAGGTCGAACGTCGTGGTGCCGTCAACGGTGCTCTGCACTGCAGCTGGCTTCACGAGGCAGAAGTCACCCTTCGGAGCCACGGGGGCGCTGTCGAACAGAGCCTTGAGACCCTTCCACTGAGACGCGTCGGTGAGGTCGAGCGGTGAACAGGTGTCGCCGCTCTTCGTGCCCACCTGCGAAACGGTGAACTCGACGCCGTCGAGCAGGTTCGCTGGGTCTGGGGTTTCGCCCGCGCCAACGGGTGAGCCCGAGTACTTGTTGATGGTCAGCGTGCCCTCGGTGGGAGCGTCACGCTGGTCTGGCCCCACAGCCGCGTGTGCAGCTGTTCCAAGCGCGACAGTACCCGCAAGTGCGAGAGCCGTTGTGCCGGTTAATGCAAGGAGCCGACGGAGAGAGTTTCTCTTCATTGTCTTGTATTCCTTTTCTTTCTGTGAGTTCTGCGGCGTGCGAGAGCACGCTGTAGACAGTGAGGTGGCTTTCGTTTTCGTGCATGCCAGGAGAAGCCGGGCAGGCACGAGAGTCAAAGTGAAACGGGGAGGGGCTGCAGCGCAGCCCCGGCGGGGCAAGAGACGCCCCGCCGGGCGAACGAGGAACTAAGCCCTCGCCGCGCGCAGCTTTCGTCGGTATAGAGCTGCAACCGCAAGCCCGCCGAGTGCGGTCACGGTCATGCCCGCGATCGAGAAGGCATCACGCCCGATGCCGCCGGTCAACGGAAGCGTCGGCCCCACCATGGGGTGGTTGACGAGACCGCCGAGGTCGAAGGTCAGTGAGGGCGTTTTGGCCGTGATCTCGAACTCAATCGGGTTGCTCAGCCGGTAGTAGCCGGCGGGAGCCTTCACCTCGGTGAGCGAATACTTCCCGAAGGGCAGACCCGAGATTCGAAACTCGCCGCTCTTGACGTCTCGGTCGACGCCATCGCAGTTATCGCTGTCGCAGTCATCGATCTCGAGGGCCTTGCCCGAGGGCAGCTTGAACTCGTGAGCGAAGCTGTCGGGACCGGTGAGGGTCCACTCCGAACCCCCGAGACGGTTGCCCGTCACGTCGGTCTTACGCCAAACGACCGCCCCGAGCTGGCGCTCAGTGCTGTTCGTCACGGTCACACGCTTCGTATCGCCCTTTGCGACGACAACGGGACCATCGATTGCTGGCGCTGACCAGAGCCACGAGGTATTGGGCAGTCCTGAGGCTTCGCCCGCTGGAAGATCCGCCTCGGTTACCGAACATTCGGCACCCACCGGAATCTGGTTCGCTTTCGGCATGCCCGCGGCAGGCTTCAGCTCTGCCGGGCCTGCCCCGGTCGTCGACCAGGTGCCCGAAGCAACAGTCTTGCCCTTCAGCACACACTGGTAGTTGCCCTTGAAGTTGACGCCATCAGCGCTGTCAGGAACAGATTCGTCGAAGGCCTTCACGATCTCGAGCGCGCCCGTTTGGTACACGTTCTTCACGGTACACACGACCTGCTGACCGGCAGCAACCGTGACCTTCTCGTTCTTCGCGTCGACCGGTGCGCCCTGCTTTGTGACGCACGACCACCCGTCGGCCATCGCGTAGCCAGCCGTCGTGTTCGGGTTGTTCGCCTCTTCAGCGAGGGAGTAGGTGCCAGCGATCACACGCCCATTGACACCGCTCTTGCCCGTGAGCTTCTCGCTCGCGGTAGCGCCTTGGCCGCTCGCTGAGAGGGTCCAGTCTTGCGGGGTCGCGACGGGCGCGGTCTGCCCGGTGCTGTCTACCTGCTTCACGAGCGTGAGCTCGGCCGTCGGAATGTAGGTGTTGGTGTACGTACACGTGATTGGCGCGTTGACCGCGTTATCGGTCGTCACCTTCGGCCGAACCACGAGCTGCCCCGTCGCCAGGTTCGTCGTGATGCCCTGCACCGGTTTGCCGCCACCGTCGAGGCACTGAATATCAGTGAGCTTCCAGTCGGCGGGCAGCGGAGCCTCGGTCACCGTGAGGGTTTCGCCCGAGTTATAGGGGGCTTTACGGCTCGCTCCGTCAGTGAGTGAGAAGTTCGGCGTTGCCGCCCAACCCGAACCCGCGAGCGTCGATGCCGCGGTGAAACCGAAGGTTGGTTTGCCGGCCGGTGCTCCGTACGGAGCCTCAACCTTCTTAACAATCGTCAGGTCACGGACCTGCTCAACCGAAGCGTAGAGGCAGCCGTAGGTGGTTCTGGTCTCGGTCGTGCGGAAGAGGTTCTTCACGCTGCCAAGGTCGGTCACGATGGGCTCGCAGACATTCTGTCGATTGGGCTCCCGGAAGCCGTGCACGACGAGGGTGTACGTGATGCCGTTGTGCTGGAACGTCTGATCACTGATCTGGTTCAGGAAGTCAACGAGGTCATCGTTGTTGGGGTGCGTCTCAGGCCTGTCATTATTGGGGGTCTCATGCAATCGCCACTGATAGTGCAACTCCATACCCATGAAGAGGATCTGCATTTCGCCGCGGAACCAGCTGTTGCTGAGCCCTGCGACTGGGTTGTTGAGGTGCGCCATGCGCCCGAGGTTAAAGATTTGGCCGACCTCAAACGAGGTCACATTTGCCGGGGCGAATCCGAGCGCGCTCTGCTGGTTCAGGTCAAGCCTGCCACTACTGTTGAGCCCCTGGTTGCCTCTGCCGTGAGCCGAATACGCCGTGCTCCCGCTGTTCACCCAGCCAGAGTAGCCGTCGCTGTACGAGTTCCAAGATGTGCCCCGGATACCGTTTCCATTGTCAATGCTGCCGCTCGTCGTCGTGTTGGGTGCGACACCGTAACGCACCTGATCGGCGCCGTTCGGCTTCGCGTTGCCCCATTGGCCCGAGTAGCCGGTGTGGTACGCCATACGAGCTTGAACCCCGGTTGCAGGAATCGAAACCATGGCCCGCGGCACTGCCGCCGCGAGTTCTGCCGCGATGGGCTCGGCCGATGCGGGCTGTACCGTTTCTGCCTGTCCAGGCTGACCTGCCCGGCCTGCCTGTGCGGGTGCGCCACCCGCTTCGGTGCCAAACGCTGGCACCGAAGGAGCCACCGCAAAGCCGCCAATAAGCGCGGCAATGAGCGCAGTTTTTAGGCGTGTTCGTTCCCCAAATTTTCGTTTCTTTATCAACAAAAAGAAATCCCCTTTCTTTATCAACAAAAAGAAATCCCCTTCATTTCCCCACGGAGAAACTTACAAGGGAGAGAAGGCTAAACTACAATTGTTTGCTTATTCCATGCTACAAACATGCCTTAAATGCCGCATTCGCTGTGCTTATGCGACAAGTGTCTGATTGTTGCGGGCTTCTGGCCTCGAAATCGGGCGGTTTCTGAGCCCGGCTCGTGCGCGCTGTCAGGCGCGGCCACTTTCGGAGCCCGTGTGGTCACTTTCACGCGCTCTGTGGTCAAAAAGTGTCGAATTTCTCTCGATTTTCGACACTTTTTGACCACACGATGAGGGCGGATCGGCGCGAGCCGGTCACGAGGGCGAGTTGACGACGCGGGCGGGCGAGGCGAGGCGGCGCCGCGGGCCAGCCGACGACGCGGGCGATGCGCGAGCGCGCGCGAACCCTAAATCGCGAGCGCGAGGTCGTCGAGCTCGGTCACCGTACCACCTGAGGCGAGCGCCTCTTCGTACGCGGCGAGGCGGCGCTCGTCGATCTGCGTGTTCGTGGTGTTCTGCTTCCAGTATCCGAAGACAGCAACGTCGTCTTTCGTGAGGCCGACGGTCTTGCGAAAGAACGAGCGAATCTGCTTCATCTCGTCGCGCTCGCCGGCGCCCCAGACGACGACGTTCGAGGGATCCTCGAGCGTTTCAAGCTGAGCGCCGAAGCCGTTCCCGGGAGCGATGCGCGTGAGGTTCAGGCCGGGAACGACGGGAAGCTCAGCGAAGGCGACCTCGTCATTGGTGGCGATCCACCCGCGGCCGGGAAGCTCACCCTCGATCTGATCGAGAATTGCGTAGATCGCGGGAATCGAGGTGGCATCGGCAAACAGTACCGTCGAGCGGCCGTTTGACTCGGGGAACGTGAAGTGCGGGCGCGGGCCACCAAACGAGACGGTGTCGCCGATCGCGAGGCTTGCCAGCCAGCGCATCATGGGGCTGTCGGCTCCGTGGCGCACGACGTCGACGTCAACCGTCTTGTCGGCCTCGTTGAACGAGCGCACGGTGTACACGCGCGACTCAGAGCCGAAGCGCTCATCAAGGTAAAAACGCATGGCAACGTTGGGACGCTGCCACAGAGCATCGTCGTCAAAGCCGGGAACGTGCAGAACAATGCGGGCGAGCTCTGGCGTCACGTCGTTGATCTCACGCACGGTTGCGGTGTCGAGCTGCAGGCCACTGTTGTGGTCGTCAGACTGGATCGCGCTGGTCTTGTGCAGTGGTGTTGACTCGGTCATACGAGCTCCTCTTCTGCCATGGGCGCCTGGCCCTCGGCGGTCGATGTGGTGGTTCGGTCGGCAGCCGCACGCAGGTCGCGCGGCACGATCAGGGGTCGTCCCGTTTCGGGGTCGGCGATGACGAGCGCTTCAAGGTCGAAGACGTCGCGCAGGAGCTCTGGTGTGATGAGCTCGTCGGGGGTTCCGTGGGCTACGACAGCACCGTCGCGCATCGCGACGATGTGGGTTGCGTAGCGCGCGGCAAGGTTTAGGTCGTGCAGCACGGCGACGAGAGTTCGACCGCTCTCGTGCAGCCGCGAGCAGAGGTCGAGCACGTCAATCTGGTGGGCGATGTCGAGGTAGGTGGTCGGCTCATCGAGCAGCAAGACTGGCGTGTCTTGGGCGAGGGCCATCGCGATCCACACCCGCTGCCGCTGCCCGCCACTCAACTCTTCGACGAGGCGATCGGCGTGCTCGAGCATGCTGACCTCGGCGAGGGCGCCCGTGACGGCGGCTTCGTCGCTCGCACTCCACTGTTTGAAGATACTCTGATGTGGGTTGCGACCCCGCGCGACCAGGTCGGCGACCGTGATGGCCGAGGGGGTGACGGGTGCCTGCGTGAGCGTCGCGATCGTGCGCGCGATCTCTTTGGGCCGCATGCCCGCGAGGTCGAGCCCGTCGAGGGTCACCTGCCCCGATACCGGGCGGATCATTCGCGACAGCGCACGCAAGAGCGTCGATTTGCCACAGCCGTTCGGTCCGATGATCACGGTGAACCCGTTCGGCTCGATGTCGAGGTTCAGGTCGGTTGCGATCGTGGCAGAGGGATAGGCGAGCGTGAGCGCCTCAGCCGTCAGTCGAGAGCCTTGCGTGGGGTTCGCGGGGTTCTTCATAGTTCTTTCGGTCTCCTAGATGCGCCGCGCGAGCAGCCAGAGCAGGTATGCGCCGCCGAGCACGCTCGTGATGAGGCCCACGGGGGTGCGCATACCGATGTCGAGGTTTTGGGTGAGCAGGTCGGCGGCGACGAGCAGGAGCGCTCCAACGAGGGCCGAGAGCCCCACGAGCACGCCGGGCACCTGCACGAGACGTCTCGCGATCTGCCCAGAGGCAAACGCGATGAAGGCGATGGGCCCCGCCGCCGCCGTCGCAACGGCGGCGGCCATGACGGCGAGCAGCAGCGCAATAAATCGGGTGCGCTCAACACGCACACCGATCGCGGCGGCGCTGTCGTCGCCCATCTCGATGAGCGCAAGGTCACGGCCGAGCCAACCGAGCAGCGGGGCAAGAACCGCGAGGGCGATGATCGTAGCGGTGGCGTGTTGCCACCCACGCCCGGTGAGCGATCCCGCCGACCAGAGCTGCGCGAGCATCGCGTCGGTCACGTTGGCCCGCGCAATGAGCAGCGACGAAAGGGCGCTGACGACCGCGCCAACACCGATACCGACGAGCACGAGCCTGAGGCCTCCCGTGACGCCATCACGGCGGGCGAGGAAGTAGACGATGAGCGCGGTGACGAGGCCGCCGATCACCGCGGCGATAGCGGTTGCGAGCATTCCGCCCCGCAGCACCACGATTTGAAAGACCGCGCCGGTTGCCGCACCCGAGGTGAAGCCGATGATGTCGGGCGAACCGAGCGGGTTCTTGGACAGTGATTGAAAGACCGCGCCGCTCATGCCGAGGAGGGCTCCCACGCACAGCGCGGTGAGGGCCCGTGGCATGCGCCTGCCGAGCACCGAACGACTGAGCGACGGCCTGGCCTCTCCCGTGAACACCGAAACGAGTTCGGGCACGCTGAGTGGTTTGGTGCCGAGCATGATGGTCGCGACGATGAGCGCGAGCAGAATCGCACCGACGATCGCCGAGACGGCAAGCACGCGGGGGCGCACGCGAAGGGTGAGGCCACGGCGGCCGAGCACCGATCCGCTCACAATGCTTGGCTGGCGCACCGCGGTCATAGTGCCGACACCTTGCGTGAGCGCACGAGGGCGACGAAGAGTGGGCCACCAAAGAGTGCTGCGGCGATGCCGGTTTGCAGCTCTGAGGGCGCCGTGATGAAACGGCCGAGCGTGTCGGCGGTCACGAGTAGGGTTGCCCCAATGATCGTTGCGGCAGGAAGGAGGCGATGATGCTCATTGCCTGAAGCAAAGCGGGCGATGTGGGCAGCGCCAAGCCCGATAAAGCCGATGGGGCCGGCGGCAGCGGTTGCCGCGCCTGCGAGCAGCACGACGGCGAGCGCCGCGGCAATGCGGGTTGAAAGGATGCGCGTGCCGAGCGATGCGGCGACGTCGTCGCCGAGCGCGATCGCGTTGAGCGGCCCCGCGAGTAAGAGTGCGAAGGTAATGCCCACGAGCACGAATGGCACGACGGTGGCAATCACGTCGAAACCTCTGCTCTGCAGTGAGCCGATTGACCAGAATCGAAAGGTGTTGAAGGCGGCCTCGTTGCTCAAGACCACCATTTGGGTGAGCGCACCCAAAACGATACTCACGGCGGTGCCGGCGAGGGCGATGCGAACCGGACTCGCGGCGTTACCCCGTGCCGTGCCTAACAAGTAGACGACCACCGCCGCTACCGCGGCACCGAGAAAGGCGAACCAGATGTAGCCGCGCGGAGTCGTGATGCCAAACAGGCTCATCGCGATCACGACGAACAGCGAGGCTCCCGCGTTAATGCCCAAGATGCCGGGGTCGGCGAGGGGGTTACGCGTAACCGATTGCATGAGTGCGCCCGCAAGCCCGAGCGCGGCCCCCACGATGATGCCGAGCACGATGCGAGGGAGGCGCGACTGCACGATCACAAGGTGATCGTTGTTCGAGGGGTCATACGAGAAGATCGCCTCAATAACCGCCGAGGGGGCAATCGGGTTTGAGCCGAAGCCCAAGCCAGCGACCGCGGCGACGAAGAGCAGCAGCAGGGTCACGACCATGACTACTGCGGTGCGGCGCGCGGGAGCCCGGCGCGAGCCGGGGTGTGCACCCGTACCCGAACCCACACCGGGCCCTGCCCCGCGGCCGCTGCCGGCCGCACTCTTCGACACGACGGTCACTGGCTACCGACTACTTCGAGAAGGTGTCGACGACGAGCTCTACCGTCAGCTTCGCGCTGTAGTAGTCGAGCCTGAACGCCTGGGTTCCGAGTGAGAACACCCGATCTTCGGCAACGGCAGGCTGGTTTGCGAGCAGCGGATCGGCGCTGAAGTCACCGACCGCGTCGCCGCCGCCCATCGCCACGACGAAGATGCTCTTGGCCTTTGCGAGGCCGTTGGCCATGTTCTCGCTCGTGAGCACGTCGATCTCGCCGCCCTTTTGGCCGTCGGCTTTGAGGTCCTGGTCAACCTGCTCGTAGGTGAAGCCGAGCGACTGAATGAGCTGAGCCTGCGGGCTCGTCGGGGTGTACGCCCAGGCGCCCTCGGCACCCATGTACACGAGGCCGGTCACGGGCTGCTCGGGCAGCTCGATCTTCTTCGCCTCACCCGCGACCCACTCGTCGTACTCTGCGAGCACGTCGGTCGCCTTCTGCTCGAGGCCGGTGATCTTGCCGAGCTCGGTCGTGAGGTCTTGCCACGTGTCGTTGCCGTAGTCGAGCAGCACGGTCGGGGCGATCTCTGAGAGCTGGTCGTAGGCTTCGAGCGTTGCGTCGCCGCCATTTGACGAACCAATAATGAGGTCGGGCTCGAACTGATCGATCGCGTCGATATCGAGGGTCAGGTTGCCGTAGGCCACCTCGACGCCACGCTCGTCGGCAACGTCGGCCCACTGCGTGAAAAAGCCCTTGTCGTCGGTGAGCGGGGTGGGCGCAGCCGCACCCGTTGCGACGAGAGGTGCCTCGAGCGCGAGCAGGCTGCCCGTGATCGAGGGCGAGGTTGAGACGATGCGCAGCGGCTTCTCGTCAATCGTGGTCTCGCCCGCCTCGTGGGTAATCTCGCGTGGCCATTCGCCCTCGGCTTCGGTCGCGGGAGCGGTGTCTTCAGCTGCTTCGGGGGCAGCGGTGCCACAGCCCACGAGCAGCAACGCGGCGGCCGCCGCAGCGAACATTGCCGGCAGTGTTTTTGCCATACGATATGGCCCTTTCTTGAGGTACGGTTCTTCAGTCGCGGCACAGGGGCACGCGATACCATCAAAGTTAGCTAAGCCTTACCTAGATCAGTTGATTGAAAGTGACAACGTGTTACCAGCCTCAACCCACGCGCCCGTCCTGCTTGACGAGCCCGCGCTCTATGCCGTGCTCGTGGGCGAGGCGACCGTTCGCGTGGGGCAGGCTACTCACACTGTCACCGAGCGAAGCGGCCTGTACGTGGCGGCGGGTGAGACCGTTCACGTTGACCCGAGGCCAGGAAGCATTGTTATTCCCGTTCCTTCGGTAGGCGTTCGCGCCGCGTCGCACACTAACGTCACGATTCGTGACGAAGAGTGGCCTGGCCTCGTACACGCCTTTACCACCTCGCTTGGCCATCTCGATGGCCCAGGGGCTCCCGTCGAGGTACACGGAGACGTGACTGAGGGCCTCGCCGCCCCTACCCCACCCCGCTCGCCAGAGCTTCGCGCGCTGGCCGATGCGTTCATCGCGCACCCCTCGTCAGATATCGCCACGTGGCTCGCAGAAACCGCTCCCGGGTGGAGCAGGCGCACCGCACAACGCCGCTTCGTCGCCGAAACCGGGCTCACGATCAGCGCTTGGCTGCGCCGCTCCCGCGTGCACCGCGCGGCGCAGCACCTCACCGAGGCACGAGACCTTGAGTGGATCGCCCACCTCGTCGGCTACCAGAGCGTCGCGGGCTTCATTCGCGCCTTTGCCGACGAAGCGGGCATGACCCCTGGGCAGTGGAGAAGCGTCAGAATGAACAGCGACGCCGCCAGCGCAAGGCTTGTCTTTCGCGATACAGCTACCGAGCATCGGCAGCGCACGTGGACCCGCGTGAACGGAGCCCACGTTGCCGTCTGGGCCGCCGTGGGTGAGGCAACGCTCTGGGTTCGGGGCAAGGCGATCACGCTTTCTGAGGGAGAGGCCGCAATCATTCCAGCGGGAATGCCCAATGCGCTCGAGATTCCCGAGGGATCGCTCCTTATCCCCGTAGGTTTTCGGTCTGGGGTAACCGGCGGCCTCGGGGTCACGACGCGCGCTGCAATGCTCGGCCCACTCGGCTCGCTCGCCTCGGGCGACACCGGCATCGAAACGATCGCTTCGATGCTCGCCGCGTACACGAGTATCGGGGCGGTCGACGTGCACCCCGACCGCGGGTTCGCTACGGTACTCGCTGGGTCAGCCTTGCAAGGCGATGACAACGACGACGCGCTCCTTGCGAGCTTCGCGAGCTTCTGCTCCAAAGCACCCGACGTCGAAACCTCCATTGCGGCCCGGCACCTCGGCTGCAACGAGCGCACACTGCACCGTATCGTGGCCGACAAGACGGGCGAGGCCCTCCCCGCCTGGCGCAGGCTCTCACGCATGACCGGTGCGCGAAACCGTCTTGGCGAGGGCGCACGCCCCTCAGAGATTTCACGCGACCTCGGGTACGCACACCTGCCTGCGTTCAGCCGCGCATTTCGAGAGGTGCACGGAGCAAGCCCTGCGAGCCTTGATGTGCCGAACTTGCTCTTCTCGCGAGGAGCCTGGGGCCGTTGGGCCCCAACGCCGCGAGTGAGCGCCCGTAACGCCTCTGACGCCATCAGCTCGTAGCGCAGAAGCAGGCAGAGCACTGCAGCTACTGCTCGGTGAGCGTCACCTCGCCGCTCCCATCACCCGCAAACGCAACCGAATACTTTCGGTAGTCAGTCTCGAGGCTGCCGCCAATCTCAACGGCGCCGCTCTTTTCGAGTGATGGGCCCGTTTCGTCATCGACCTCGATAAACCCACGGTTGAGGTACATGCTGAGCGATGTGAGGTCATCGAGCCCAGCGTCGCTCGCGGCTTTCTCGGCCCCGGGTAGCAGAGCCGCCCAGGCAATATCTCGCACCGAAAATTGCTCACCCGCAGTTTCGGGCTGTATCGAGGCGGGGCCTTCGTGCGAGACGACGCCACCACGGTAGATCCATACATCGGTGTCTTGCGAGCCCGCGGCGACCGGAGCGGTGTAGTGCACGTAATCATGAGTGACTACAACAGAGACGGCATTGTCGTGGCCGGTTTCGCCGGTGAGCGCTTCGATCGCACGCTCAAGCGTGGCTGGCTGCATGACATCGGCCGTTGCCTCGCCGCGCTGCCAAGCCTCAATCGTGTTCATGGCTCCCTCACGGTATGGCAATATGACGAGCGCGGCCGCAGCAAGCAGTGCGAGAGCGTAGAGCCCGATGCGCCAGGGGCGACCCTTCGCGCCCGTACCCAAAAGCGGCTGCGTGCGTTTGCCTTCTGGCGTCAGCTGCTCCTTTCCCGGGACGCGAACCGGCCCCGCGGCAGAGGCATCAGGCACCGCAAGCTGGCCCAGTTCGTCATGCAATGCGCTGTCGTCGAGCAGTGCCACGTCTGGCTCACCGTCGGCAAGCACCGCGACCTCGTGCACGCTGCCCGGCTGATACCGCGGCACGTCAGTGACCCGAACGACCCTGCGGGTTTCGGTGCGGTACGCGGCTGCATCGCGTGGCTGAACCGTGAGCGTGAGCACGCACACGGGCTGGTCATTAATCTGCGTGCCGGTCTGCTGCAGACTGTCAATGCGCGCACAGCCAACCCTGCCCGCCTGTTTCGCCGCGAGCACGGTTTTGGGCGAGGGAACCGCCACGGCCGTGGCCGATCTCGCGACAAGCAGCAGCGTGCCGCACAGCACAGTTACACAGAGCCCAACGGGAATTGCCCAGACCGCACCAGCCGGCGGGCCGACAACCTGAACCACGAGGCCGCCGAGGCCGAGACCGATGCCGATGAAAGTGAGTAAGCGAAGCACGCGTAAGAGTTTAAGGGCCGTTTTATGGCGAAAACAAGCAACACGGCCGGTTCTCTGCGCAGAGAACCGGCCGTGTTGCTTCGAGAAGCTGCCTCGCTTATGCGATTGGCTTGCGTCGCACAAGCAACGCCATACCCGTCAAGACGACGGCACCGGCACCGGCGAGCAGCCACGCTGGCAGAGCACCACCGGTATTTGGCAGCTCAGGGCCTGGGGTAACCGGAGGCTCTGGCTTTACCGGTGGGTCTGGATTGACCGGCGGATCGGGATTCACCGGCGGGTCAGGATCAACCGGAGGGTCAGAATCAACCGGCTTTTCGCCAACGGTTACTGAATACTCGGCTTCAACACGGTTGCCGTGCTTATCGGTCGCCAACACCGTCAGGGCAAAGACTCCCTGCTCAGTGGGCACCCCAGAAAGCAGGCCGTCTGGGCCGAACTCAAGCCCCGGCACCTCGCCCGCGAGCAGCGTGTAACGATTTGTTTCGTCACCGATCGCCTCATCGTTGATGAAGCCCTCTGTGGTGGTAAACGCAAATGAGTAATCGGTTTCCAGGTGACCGGCGACAGGATCGTCATTCACGAAGGTAGCCCGCTCAACAGGGTACGTAATCACCGCCGAAAAAGGAGGGCCGTTGGGAACAATCGGTTTCGAAACGCCAACTTTAACAGAAGTGGCATTGTCGGCGAGATCGCGCCAGATTGCCCCTTCGCCGTCTTCTGTTGCCTCGGCAAGATCAGAGATGGCTTGTCGCTGGCCATATGCCATTGAGAAGCTGTCGGCCACGTCAATCTTGGTGTATTCATCAGCGCCCTCGGGCACCAGCACCGGTGCGCCGGTGACCTCTTGCGCCTGGAAGCCGACTGTTCGGAGCTTTGGCATCGTCTCAATGTACGAGAGATCACTCACGTGGTTGCGGTTGATGTTGAGTAACGTGAGCTCTTGCTTGCCCTCGAGCGGCTCAATGGTTTCAATCTGAGCGCTCGAGGCACCTACTGAGTTCAGCCCCGCTACGCCACGGAGTGGTTCAAGGTCAGACACTCCGGTGTTTTGGAAGTTGATGTCGGTGAGAGTGGTAACCCCGGTCAACGGGTCAAGGGTGGTCACCTTGGTATAAGCGACTTGCAACCACACCAGCGCGGTGTTGCCACGGAGCCCTTCAAGTGATTCAACCGCGGTGCCGTTCAGCTCAAGCCAGTTGATCTGAGGAATCGTCGAGAGCGACGAGATGTCACTGAGCTCCGGGTTGTTGCTCGCCTTAATCTGGGCAAGAGCCGGCAGGTTTCGCAGTGGCTCAAACGTTTTAATGTTGTTGTTCTGAACGTGTATGCCCTGCATACGCTCGGCATACTCAAGCCCGGTGAGGTCTGTAATGCCTCGCCCCTCACCGTCGAGCCAGTAAAGGTGCCGCACATCGCCAACCGTCAGCGTTGCTTCATCGGAGTGGGTGAGACGACTCACAACCCTTTTGAGCTCCGGATCAGGCATGTACACGAGTTCATCATCGCCCATGCGTGTCGTGGGCTCAGGGAGCTTCTCGGGCTCCAGCTCTTTTTGTAAAGCATCATTCTCTGGAATTGCCACATCGTCAGGCCCGATACTCGTGAACGTCGGCGCTTCTTCGCCGGTCGCGTGCGCTCCTGATAGCGGCAGCCCAAAGCCGCCAACCGCTAGGCCGGCGACAAGCAGTGCAGCGCTCGAGAGCGCAAGCATTTGCTTGCCTAGAGGCCTTTAGACCGACAACGGTATATGCTTCATGCAGTTCCTCTCCTGAATACCACAGACGGCAGAATCTACAGACAAGAATCGATGACCGTCTACCTCAACTATCGCATAGTTACGAACTGAAATACTAGGGGCGCAGCGCGTACCTTCGCCAAAAACGCACGCACTTCTCGACGCAAGTCGCGTAGGCGCTCTGGGGCGGTTGCGGCTTGGCGCGGGAGGTCTTCCCACCTCTCCATATGTGAAGCCCGGGGGCGCCAGCGGTATACAGCCCTGTAAGCAGCACGCCCAACGCTCTAAGATAAGAGGCATGAACAATGCCGAAGAGCTCTTCACCGCAGCCACCATCACGAGCTTCTCGGCTGTTGGCCTCGCTTTTTACATCCTGCTGGCAATCGCCGTCTGGCGCGTCTTCTCGAAGGCTGGCTACGCCGGAATTCTCGCGCTGATTCCCATTGTCAACCTCATTATTCTGGTGAAGATCGCCGGCTACTCAGGCTGGTTTGTCCTGCTCTACCTCATCCCCGTGGTCAATGTCATCATCGCAGCATTTGTCGCGGTGAGGGTGGGCGAGAACTTTGGCAAGGGCCCCGTATTTTCAATTTTCCTGCTCTGGCTCTTCCCCATCATCGGGTACTTCATCGTGGGTCTCGGCAACGCGACGTACCGCGAGCCGGTAGCCCGTTACTAACACAAGCGCTGGCGCACCCCACGGAGAAGTCAGAGGCACGGGGTACATTAGACCTGTGACCTCAGCCAGCTCTTTTTCCATTCATTCCACGCTCATTCACGAGACCCCGAGCGCGGCAAAGCGCCGTGTCGTCTTCTTGCACGGCCTCTTTGGGCGGGGCAAGAACTTCACCCGAATCGCAAACGCTTTGCTCCCTGAGGCAGAGAGCCTGCTCGTCGATCTCCCGAATCACGGCCAGTCTGAATGGACGGCCGACCTCAGCTACGAAGAGCTCGCTGACCTCATCGCCGGGCATATTCGAGAGACCAGCGGCGAGCACCTTCCCATTGACCTCGTCGGTCATTCAATGGGCGGCAAGGTCGCCATGACCCTTGCGCTGCGACATCCAGAGCTCGTGCGCCGGCTCGTGGTGATCGACATTTCACCCACCAATGCGATCTCAGGCCGAGGCCAATTTGAACATCTGCTTGGCTCGCTGGCCACCATTAACCTTGCGACGCTTGAAAAGCGCACCGACGCTGCAGCTCAACTGAAACCGCTCATTCCCGACGACGGAGTGCGGGGTTTCCTGCTCCAAAATCTACGCAGGGGTGATGAAGGCTTTGCTTGGGAACCGAACTTACACCTTCTGCGCGCAAAGCTGCCGACCATCATGTCGTTTCCCGAGGTGGGCGACGCCAATTACACCGGCCCCGTGCTCTGGGTGGGCGGCTCAGAGTCGCACTACATCAGCGACTCCGACGAGCCGACCATGCGCTCGCTCTTTCCCAAAACCATCCGCATGACGGTGCGCGGGGCTGGCCACTGGGTCCATGCCGAGAAACCAGAAGAGGTCATCGCAGCGCTGCGCGGGTTCCTGCTGAGCGAGTAGCTGCCTCACTTTCCAGAGAAAACGGTGCCCTCGTTGGCGCGAGTATTGACCGTCAATTCAAAAACGTCTGGCCTGCCATAGTGCCCCGTCGTATCAAGATCAAAGTGACCCCGTGTGCGCTGACTCAAATCAATGTCGGCATACAAGATGGTCTCCTGCTCGTAGACGGGGCCAGCAAGCACCGTTCCAAGCGGATCGATGATCACGCTTCCTCCTCGAATCAACCAGTTCTCTGTGCCCACGTGAGCCCCAAACTCCACTGTTTCGGGGTACGCCGACTTCGGCACCGCCTGGCAGGCCGCCAGAACAAAGGTCCGGCCCTCGAGCGCAATGTGCGTCATCGTCGACTGCCACACGTCACGGTCGTCAACCGTTGGCACACAGTAGAGGTCAACCCCTTTGGCGTACATTGTCTGACGAAAGAGCGGCATGTAGTTTTCCCAACAAATAGCGGTTCCCACTCGGCCAGCAGCACTGTCGGCAACGTCGAGAGTCGAGCCGTCGCCGAACCCCCAGATGAGACGCTCACTCGCTGTTGGCATGAGCTTTCGATGCTTACCGACGAGCCCCTTTTCGGGGTCGATAAGGGCAGCCGCGCAAAACAGCGTGTTGCCGTGGCGTTCTATGAGCCCCATCACAACGAACACTCCGGTATCGCGAGACGCCTCGATCAAGGCAGCAACCTCGCATCCGTCGAGATCAACGGCGGCAGCAACGTATTGCCGATATTCCTCACGACCAGCCTCAGTTCTCGTGCCTACCACCGTGTCAAAGCTCGATCCTTTCGGATACCCACCAATGAAGGCTTCGGGAAATACCGCAACCGCTGCCCCGCCAGCTCCAGCATCACGAATCAGTGATTCAGCCTTTTCGACCGTTGCCTGTGTATCGCCAACGACCGGGCTCGCCTGCACGACAGCTACTCTGCTCATCATCGTCTCCTTATGACCTGTGGCACCAAGCGTAACTTCTCTCCTCTTCCAACATCACCAATATTGATAGGTATCATGAGGATCATGAACGTGAACGATTTGCGCAGCATCGACCTCAATCTGCTCGTCGTCTTTCACGTGCTCATGCAAGAGCGCAACGTGACCAGGTCAGCGGCGAAGCTCAACCTCTCGCAGAGCGCGGTAAGCGCCGCTTTGGCAAGACTCAGAGCCACCACCGACGACCCACTCTTTGAACGCTCACAAACGGGTATGCAGCCAACGGCAAGAGCGCTCGAACTTGCAGGGCCAGTCGCACTCTCGCTCGGTAACCTCGCCAAAACGCTTGCACCGAGCACGGCATTTAACGCACAAGACTCACAACGCACGTTTCATCTGGCTATGTCAGACGACATTGAAACGGTGATTGCTCCCTGGCTCCTCGAACAAAGCTTGGCCGCCCAGTGGGGCGTGCGCTTCGCATTTCACCAAACGCACTCACATCGATACGCCGAGTCGCTCAGTGACCCAACGATCGATCTCGTGCTCTGTGCAACGCCAGCCGAGATTGGCGTGGCAACGATCCGCACACAAACGCTCTTTACGGGAGGGTACTGCTGTCTCTTCTCGCCAACACAACTTGCCGCCGGCACCCCACTCAGCGAGCAGATGTTTCGCGAGGCAACGCACCTGCGGGTTTCCCACACGGCACAGCGGGGCTTTATCGACGACCTACTCGAGTCGTCTGGCATTCAGCGAAGCGTTCCCGTCTCGCTCAGCCACTTTGCGGGAGTGACCGCGGTGCTCGCGAACACACCGACGCTCGTGACGATGCCCGATTACGCGGCGAAGGCACTCGCGAACGCGGCTGGCCTCACCACCTCGCCGACACCGATCGCGACCCCGCGATTTACCGTCTCGATGATGTGGCGGGCAACCAACGAGTCAGCACTCGATCACGTGTGGCTGCGGGAAACGGTCGCGGGGTATTCGCCAGCTAAGTGATATGCCATCACTTTTAGACGAGAACAGAAAGCAGGCCCGCGAACGTTCACTCAAAACATGTCATTCGCACACACCAGCTTTCACTGACGAAGAATTCACCGGTCACGCACGCAGCCGTGTCTCGGCGCCTGAATCACCGGCCTCTTCCGGGGAGGCCAGCCCCAACTACTGGGTCGCGTTGGCCTCGATAAACTGGCGCAGAGCAGGAGCATCATTAGGCATCTCGGTGACGCGCTGCGGCAGCTCAAGCAGCCCCGCGAGGTGCTCAGGCATGCCCAGTGCAATACCGGTGGCCTCAAGCACGATCTCAGGGAACTTCTCGGGCTTGGCCGTCTCGAGCACCAGCATGGGAACATCGGCTTCAAGGTACTCTGACGCAACCTTCACGCCATCGGCAGTGTGCGGATCGATGATGGGCCCGCCAGCCTCGTGTACCTCACGGATGGTCTGCACGCGGTCTTCGTGGGTGCTCGTGCCGCTCACGAGGCCGAACTCAGCTTCGAAGCGGGGCAGCTCCTCAGAGAGATCGAGCTCACCGGTTGCGTCAAGCTTGAGCCATACCTCGGCAAGGCGCTGCGGATCGCGACCGAGCACGTCAAAGATGAAGCGCTCGAGGTTTGACGCCTTCGAAATGTCCATCGATGGGCTCGATGTCGCATGAGTCTCGGCCGACGAACGAGGGCGGTAGATACCGGTGCGGAAGAACTCGTCAAGCACGTTGTTCTCGTTCGCGGCGAGCACCAGGCGGTGAATGGGGAGTCCCATCTGCCGTGCGTAGTGGCCTGAGAGAATATTGCCGAAGTTGCCTGACGGGACCGTGACAGAGATACGGTACGTCGCACGCTCTTCGGCGCTCACCGCGTCGGTTGCGCGCAACCAAGCCCAGAAGTAATAGGCGACCTGAGCGCTGATGCGACCGAGGTTAATTGAGTTGACCGTACCAAGGTTGTAGGCCTGTTTGAAATCGAGGTCACCCGACACGACCTTGAGTAGGTTCTGGCAGTCGTCAAACACGCCCTCGACCGCAATATTGTGAATGTTTTCGTCGGCGAGTGAGTACATTTGGGCACGCTGGAAATCGCTCATACGGCCCTGCGGTGAGAGCATAAACACCGAGATGCCCTCTTTGCCACGGAGCGCGTACTCGGCTGCCGAGCCGGTGTCGCCCGAGGTTGCACCGATAATGTTCAGCACGGTGCCCTTGCGTGCGAGAGCGTATTCCATGGACTGCCCGAGATACTGCATGGCCATGTCTTTGAACGCGAGGGTTGGCCCCTCGCTGAGGCCCACCAGCGTCAACGCGCCGGGCTTAACGGGAGTGTTCGATTCGAAGCCGAGGGGCACCAACGGCACCACGTCGTCGGCCACAAACTTGCCGTGCCCGTACGCGTCACGACACATGCGGCCAAGATCGTCACGGTCGATATCGGTGGCAAAAAGCGCGAGTACCTCGGCAGCGAGATCGGCGTAGTCAAGCCCTCGCCAGCTCTCGAGCTGTGTGGCTGTCACCTCTGGCATCGTGGCCGGTACCGCGAGGCCACCGTCGATAGCGAGCCCTTCAAGAAGCGCTTCACTGTACGAGATGGGCTGCATGCCGCCGCGAGTCGAAATGTATTTCACCGATACTCCTTATAGCTTTCCACCCATTCTATTAGCAGAACCTCTCACCCAAGGCGGCATACCTTCGCAGCAACCTGCGCAAAACACGGCATCACCTCTTCGCTCAGTGTTAAAGTGACGATGGCTGTGCCAGCCAGAACCCTAGCGAAAGAATCGTGCCGTGACTGACACCGTTGATCCTGTACTTCCGCCCTGCCCCGAGTGCCAGAGCGAATATACCTATGAGTCGGGAGCGCTCCTCACCTGCCCCATGTGCGGCCACGAGTGGGCTGTGCCTCAGGCTGGCGATGCTCCGGCTGGAGAGAACGGCGACGCCTCAGTAACGCGCGATGCGGTCGGCAACATCTTGAACGATGGCGACGACGTGACGCTCGCGAAGTCAGTGAAGATTGCCGGTGGCGGCGGTGGCACCATCAAGGCGGGAACCAAAGTGCGCGGTATACGCCTCACCGCTGACAAGGGCGACGGCCACGACATCGACGCCAAAATCACCGGAGTTGGCCGCCTGCAGCTCAAGTCGAGCGTCGTCAAAAAGATCTCGTAGCCACGCATGCCCCGCGTGGGGCCAAACTCACAGCCTGAACTGCCAATGCGCACCATACGATATTGCTTGTGAATCGTCAGACTACTCAGCATTCTCAAGAACCGCACCGCGCTTCAGGCCCGAGCGCCGCATCGCGCACCCTCGCAGGGTTTATCTTTGCGAGCCGTTGGCTCCAGGCTCCTCTGTACCTCGGCCTCATAATCGCGCAGGCGGTGTACGTCGTGCTCTTTTTCGTCGAGCTGTGGCATTTGCTGCACAAGGTGATTCTCGAGGGAACCATCTCAGAGACCGATGTCATGCTGAGCGTGCTCGCGCTCATCGACATCGTCATGATCGCCAACCTGCTCATCATGGTGATCATTGGCGGCTACGAAACCTTCGTGTCAAAGATTCGCGTTACGGGCCACCACGACGAGCCCGACTGGCTCTCGCATGTGAATGCCAACCTGCTGAAGGTGAAGCTTGCGATCTCGATCATCTCGATCTCTTCGATCCACCTGCTCAAAACCTTTATCGAGGTTGGCCGTATGGAAGACGGCCTCGTCTTCGACGCCAAGGGCAATGTCATCTACTCGAGCGAGGGCGTGTTCTGGGAGGTCATGATTCACCTTGCCTTTATCGTCTCGGCCTTGGCACTGGCGTGGATCGACCGCATGAGCCATCACGCGCCCGAGGCTCCCGCGGCTCCCGTCGCCCCAGCAGCGATTCCCGTGACGGTGTTGCCCGCAGCGACGCTACCGACTGCTCCCGCCCCCGCTGACCCAGCACATCAGTGCTCGTGCGGACATGCGGCTGAGAACGGCCAAGAAACCGGGCGCTGACCCCACCCGCTAACAACGAATGCCCCTTGTCTCACGTGATACAAGGGGCATTCGTTGTTCTTAGGCGTTCACAGGCCCGAGGGCGTTCTACTCGTGCGAGTGTCCGGCGTTGCGTTTACGAGCGACGACGACGGTCGCGAAGCCCACAACGAGCAAGGTGAGCGCTCCCGCGACAAGGCCAGCAGCCGGTGCGCCACCGGTCGCTGCAAGCCCCGACACGCTGTCGTTGGGCTGCGTAGTTTGCTCGGCACCGGGCACTTCAGGATTCGTTTGCAGCGGATCGGCCGGAGTCTTCGGCTCAGCTGGCTCGTTCGGCTCGGCTGGCGTGTTTGGCTCGGCCGGCTCATTCGGGTTGGTCGGCTCGTTCGGATCCTCTGGATCAGCCGGGTTGCCCGGCTCAGGAATGACTGGGCTTTCGCATGTCACCTTGTGAAGAATGATCCGCATGGTTGCGCTCTTCGCGTCGGCCGAAAGCGTCCATCCCTGTGCCTCAGCAAGCAGCGCGTTACCCTTCACCGTTGCGGTCACGGTCACGGTCGCGCCGGCCTTCACTTCGCCCTCAACTGAGAAGGCAACGCCCGCGGTCTTCACGAACTCGATGACCGGGTCAGCGATCTTGCCATCGTTGAGGCAAACGGCGTGAGTGATCTTGGGCGTTACGAGGTCGATCAGAGGTTCCGGATCGACGGGATCGACGGGATCAACCGGGTCGACAGGATCCACTGGGTCAACCGGATCAACGCTCGGGGGCACAGGTTTGCATGAGAAAACGTCACTGTCGAGGAACGGGAACGCGTGGAACTCGCTGCCCGCGCCCTTGTGCTCAAGATCACCCGCGACCCAGATGCGCCCGTTCGTACCGGGTGCATTCATCACGGTCGAAGAAGCGGGGTTCGCAACGAGCACTGTGCCCGGGAACTGCGCTCCGGTGCCGATCGTCACGGCGGTGGCATCGGGAATGTTCCATAGGAGGCGCTGGGTGAGCGCTCCGAACGCTGCCGCGTCAATGTTGCCGGGATCCATGGGCGTGCCGTTCTCCTTGAGCATCGACTGAAGCCCGAAGTGCGCAGTTTCGCCCGTCACGTTAACCACGACGATCGCCTCTGGGTCAATACCCTCGTACTGCAGCGAACCCATGTTCGTGAGCTCGTCCTGGGTCACGGTAAAGACCTGACGGTTCGTGGTGCCGTCGCCCACGAGCACGAGCCGGTCACCCACCGTGTTGGTGCTTCCGGTCGCTGGCATCGCCGCGTACTTTGCCGACTGCTGCTGCAGGTGCACGCCGACCTGCGCCCAATCGCCCAGCGCTTCGGTTTTACCGAGGCCCGAACGCACTTTACCCCCGTTGGCGTCGACCCCTGTTTCGGGTGGCGTGAGGGCTCCACCCACACGCACGTTGCCGCCGATACGGTCGCCGAGCAGAATACTGCCCGACGCGATGGTCATGTCGCCGCCAACGACGAGCATGTCGCTCATCGGCTCAGGGGTCATGAGTGACCCAGCACCAACGACGCCCATGTTGTACTTCGTACCGCTGTCGAATGTTGCGTCGCCCTCGACAACGAGCAAGCCCTCAAGCTCTGCACCCTTGGAGTACAGAAAGTTGCCTCCCACGTACACGTTGGCTTGCTTGTCGACAGGAAATTTCGGCTCACCGGTCGCGATGCCAGACCCATCGGGAATGCACACGGTGCGAGCCGATGCTGGCTCGGTCGTTACCGCCGGTGCGGCGCTTGCCGCGACTGGCACAGCGACGAGCGTAGCGCCCGCGAGAAAGGCGGCGCCTACCGCCTTTGAAAGCATGCTTGAAACAGACATGCAGAACCCCCAATTCTGCGCAGTACAGGTACTGCGACGTACGATTCCCCTCGATACCACTTGCCGCGAGGGCGTTTCTCTCGACGCCCGGCCTACGGCAACCCCGCATAATCTAGCGAGGAACCACAATGTGTTCAAATCGCGGTAACTCATTTTGATTATCGAACCTAAAATGAACGGCGTTTCGAGACTTTCTTAGAGAAATGGCACAGAGAGAGCCGAAAAATGGGGTTCCTGGTGAACGATGTTGACGAAACGCATTTTCCTGTGAATCATGCCAAGCGGGTTCTGTACCCTTGAAACAGAAACATCATGACGTTTTCACACCGGCTGAGCGACTCCGCCTCGCTTGAGCTTATGACCCCAGAGTGCACACCCGACATCTACGACCTCACCCGCACGAATCACTCGCGCCTGCGCGAATGGGCAGCATGGGCACAGGACGACCCGACCTTCGAGTGGGCAACCGCCTACGTGCACGGAAGGGTCGAGGCGTACTTTCAGGGCAACGCCGTTCCGTGCGTCGTGTATGAGAGCGGCAAGGCCGTTGGGTGCATCGAGCTGCGCATCGACCAGGACCGTGCGATCGGCGACATTGGCTACTGGCTCGACGCAGCCGCCGAGGGTAGAGGCCTCGTCACGCGCGCCTGCAGAGCCATGATCGAACACGGCAAGAGCCTCGACCTGCAACGCTTCGAACTGCGCATTGCGACCGAAAACGAGCGTAGCTCTGCGGTCGCAGAGCGGCTCGGCTTTGAGCTCGAGGGCGTACTCAAACAGACCACTCCAGTGCAGGGACGCCGCCTCGACACGGGGCTTTACGCGCTGCTCGTTGGCGACGAAACCAGTGAGCCGGTTGCCCAGGTAGAGGCCGCACCGGCGGCCTAGCCGGGATCCGCCACACTCGCGCAGAGGGCCCGGTGCTGAATCAGCACCGGGCCCTCTGCAGCGCGCTCACCGGTTATTCGGCAGCGCTCGCTTGCTTTGCGCGGCTTTTCTTCGCTCGCACGATCACGTACCCGATGAGGGTTACCACGAGCATGAGCGCGCCGAAGGGCAGGGTGGCCCTGAACTCGTCGGTGAAGTACGTCGAGAGCGCGATCGCCAGCATGAGACCGGCACCGAAGTAGGCACCAATGCGTGAGCCCGGGATCTTGTACGAGAGCGTCTCGCCGTCGCGGGCCACACGCCTGCGAAACGCGATGTGCGTCACGAAAATCATGAACCACGTAAACATTGCACCAAACATGGAGATGGCGAACATCATCGTGAAGGCCTCACCCGGGAAGAGCACGTAGATCACGGTCGCCACAGCAATACCGATGCACGACAGCACGAGCGCGTTGATCGGGGTGCCGTTGCCGGCGACCTTGCCGAGTGCGCGCGGAGCCTCACCCGCGCGGGCGAGCGAGAACATCATGCGGGTCGAAATGTAGAGCTGGCTGTTCATGGCCGAGAGCGCGGCGATAATCACGACGAAGTTCAGGATCGAGTCGGCAAACGGGATGCCGATGACCTGCATGACCGTCACGAAGGGACTCCCGCCCTCGAGGATCTCTGACATGGGCGCGATCGAAACGATGAGCGACAGCGTCAAGAAGTAGAACACGACGAGCCTGAAGATCGTGGCTTTGAAAGCCTTCTTGACCGCGCGTTCCGGCTCTTTTGCCTCGCCTGCCGCGACCGCGATCATCTCGATACTTAGGTAGCTGAAGATCGCGACGATGACGCCGAACCACATGCCCGAGATGCCGTTGGGCATGAACCCTCCGTCAGCACCCCAGTTCTGGAAACCATACTCCTGCTTGCCCGCAAAAAACACGAGCCAAGCGGCGACAATGATGAAGGCGAGAATAGCAAACACCTTGATCGCCGAGAACCAGTACTCAAGGGTCCCGAAGCTCTTGACGTTCATCGCATTCACGCCGACGAGAGCTCCCGAGAACACGACCACCCAGACCCACGGCGGAACTCCGGGGAACCAGAACTGCATGTACTCACCGACCGCCGTGACCTCGGTGCCGACCGCGAGCACGATGCACAGCCAGTACATGTAGCGCACCAGAAACCCGTAGACCGGGCCGAGGTAGTGCTCGGCGTAGGCGCCAAATGATCCCGAGGTCGGGTGTTTCACCGTCATCTCGGCGAGCACGCCCATGAGCATGAGCGCGATCGCGCCACCAATGAGGTAGCTCACGATCACGCTCGGCCCGGCGAAGCCGATGGCAAACTTGCTGCCCAAGAACAGCCCCGTGCCAATCGCTCCACCGAGCGCGATCATGCTGAGCTGACCCGCGGTCAGGCTCTTTTGCAGACCGATCTCGCGGGTCTGAATATCACTAAATTCTTTCATCAGTTATCCTTCTTCATTGAAGTTCCCCCCGAAACTCTGGTTAGGTTACCGCGCCGCGAACCTGGAATTCGGGGGCGCGCCACAGCTCTTCGTCAAGCACTCGGCGAAGCATCTCGACCGCATCCCAGACATCGGCGTAGCCAAGGTACAACGGGGTGATGCCGAAACGAAGCACCTCGGGCTCGCGGTAATCGCCCACCACGCCGTTGGCAATGAGCGCCTTCATGACAGCGAAGCCCTCGGGATGCTGAATACTCACGTGGCTGCCGCGCTCAGACGTTTCACGCGGAGTCACGAGCGTCAGCGGGTGATGCGCGAGCCGCTCTTCAACGAGGCGAATAAAGAGCGAGGTGAGGTTGAGTGATTTCTCACGAAGCTGCTGTTGATCGACGCTCAAGGCGATATCGATGCCGCACTCCATCGTGGCGAGCGAGATGATGGGCTGGGTTCCGGTGAGCAGCTTACGGGCGTCGCTCGCGGGGGTGTACGCAACGTCCATCTCGAAGGGCTCGCTGTGACCCCACCAGCCAGACAGTGGCTGGCGCGCGCGGGCGAGGTGATCTCCAGAGACCCAGATGAACGCGGGCGACCCCGGGCCACCGTTCAGGTACTTGTAGGTGCAGCCCACCGCGAAGTCTGCGCCTGCCGCCTCGAGGTTGATGGGAACCGCGCCGACCGAGTGGCACAGATCCCAGATCATGAGTGCGCCGGCCTCGTGTACCGTCTCGGTCACAGACTTCATGTTCCACAAGCGACCGGTGCGGTAGTTCACCTCGGTCAGAAGCACGACGGCAACGTCGTCGTTCAGCTCGCCCTCGAGCGACGCAAGATCGTCGATGAGGCGCAGCTCGTAGCCCTGATCGAGCATCTCGATGAAGCCCTCGATCATGTAGAGATCTGAGGGGAAGTTCTCGCGCTCAGAAATGATGACGCGACGCTCGGGAGCGTCTTCACGCTGCAGATTGATCGCGGCGCCAAGCGCTTTGAACACGTTAATCGAGGTGGTGTCGGTCACAACGCAGCCACCGTCGGTGCCACCCACGAGACGAGCAATCTTTCGGCCGAGACGCACGGGAAGATCGAACCAGTCGTTCGTGTTCCAGCTTTCGATGAGATCGGTGCCCCACTCCACCGTGATCACCTGCTGCGCACGAGCCGGCGCGGCACTCGGCATCACCCCGAGCGAGTTGCCATCGAGGTAAATCATGTCGGCGGGAATCGTGAACTGCTCACGAAATGAAGCAAGCACGTCAGCCTGGTCGGCTTCGACGCAGTGCTCACGGGTTTCGATAGCGCGAATGTCGATCGTCATCGTTTCTTCTTTCTCTCGGGAAAGGAAAGACCGCGCGACCACTCGTGAATCTCACACTCACTCGCCAATCGGCACGCTTCGTTCCCTTCGTTGCGACTCAGCTTGCGCTCAATGATTCTGACAAACAATAGCCACTTTGCAAACAGAACAGTAAAATATTCGAAAATAGCATGGATCGTTTTAATTTTTATCGAAGCATCGCAGCAAAAGAGGGCGCCGCATGAGTACTTTTCCACTCACCGAGATCGACCGCAAGATCATCACCGAGCTTTCCACCGATGGCAGGCTTCCGTACAAGACGCTCGCAGAACGGGTTGGCATTGCCACCTCGACCTGCCACAGCCGCGTCCAGGCACTCGAAAAGCGCGGGGTGATTCGCGGGTATCGGGCCGAGATCGATCCACTCGCAGCGGGCCAGCTCGTGAGCGCCCTCATCCTCATCGGAGTGCACCCCATGCAGCGTAGCCTCGTGCCCGTCATCGCCGAGGAGCTGCGCGCAATACCCGGCGTGCAGCAGGTCTTTCTCATTGGCGGCGACAAAGACCTCATCGTTCACGTGAGTACCGAGAGCGTGCATTCGCTGCGCAAGCTCATCGCAGAGCACATCGCCTCGAAGGAAACGCTCACCCAAACGCAGACGCAGATCGCGTTCGAGCACCTGACCGGGGTCGCACCACTCTAAGGGGTGTTGGTACTCAGCTGCGGATCGGCTTGCCCGCGGCCGGCTGGTCTCGCGGTGGCAAGGCGCGCGATCCGCCGCACACTCCCGTCGTTACCCGAAAAACTGCGGCCACCAGGCCACCGCGAGCGGATACCCCACGAAGCTCACGATGTCGAGCAGCCAGTGGGCGACAATGAGCGGCACGATGCGCCCCCAGCGGTGGTAGGCCCAGCCGAACACGAGGCCCATGATGACATTGCCGATGAAACCGCCAAAGCCCTGGTAGAGATGGTAGCTGCCGCGCAAGATCGCGCACGAGACGATCACGACCCACGGGGCGACGCCGAGCTGTTTGAGTCGATAGAAGAGGTAGGCGACGACCACGAGCTCTTCGGTCAGCGCCGCTTTGAGCGCCTGCAGAATGAGCACCGGCACCGTCCACCAGTAGGCATTCAGCGAGGTGGGAACGACCTGCAGGTTGAGGCCGATCACGAGCATCGTCACGTAGAACGCCAGCCCCGGCACTCCGATCGCCGCGGCGAGGGCGAAACCGCCGCCAACCTCGCGCAGGCGCTCGCGGGGTGTTCCACGTGCAACGCCCAGCGCCCCCATGTGTGGCCGGTGCTCCCGCCACGTCAGCCAGACGACCAGCGCGACCGGGGCAAGGCCAAACACGAACGACAGCAGTTGCATCGTGAGGTCGAAGCCCGGCCGGTCTGAAAGCGGCCGGTTGATGTGCATCTGCTGCGTGTTGAGCGCCGCCTCGCGCGTGGCAGCCTCGATGAGCTGCACGATCGCGTATACGCCAGAGGCCCCGAACGAGAGCGCGAGAACAATCGCGATCTCGAAGCGGAGCCTCGCCCGTGCGTACGGGGTCAGGGGTTCAGAAGCCGACGCTGGTGCAATCTGCATCGTGAACCCCCGCGTGTAGTTGGTGTGTCGGCTTAGGCCCAGGGACGGGGTACCGAGTCGGTCGTAACGTAGCGGATCGTGCCCGAGTACGAGCGCATAACGACGCTCTCGGTGCGCACGAAAGGCCCGCGGCGCTTAACGCCGTCAAGGAAGTCAGACTGCGTGATGCCGGTCGCGACAAAATAGGTGTTCTCGCTCGCAACGAGGTCGTTTGCCTCGAGCACGCGATCGAGGTCGTGGCCCGCGTCGATTGCTTTCTGGCGCTCGTCGTCGTCGATGGGCTTCAGGACGCCCTGGATCATGCCGCCCAGCGCCTTCACGGCGCACGCGGTGATGATGCCCTCGGGGGTTCCGCCGATGCCGACGCACATGTCGACCGAGGTGTCCCACTCAGCGGCGTTGATGCCCGCGGCAACATCGCCATCCATGAACAGGCGCACGCCGGCGCCCGCATCGCGAATCTCTTGAATGAGCTCAGCGTGGCGCGGGCGATCGAGCACGGCAACGCGAATATCAGAGGTATCGACGCCCTTCGCCTTCGCGAAGGCGCGAACGTTCTCGCTCATCGGCTTACGAATATCGACAACGCCGACACCCGCTGGGCCACAGACGAGCTTGTCCATGTAGAAGACGGCCGATGGGTCGTACATCGATCCGCGATCAGCAACGGCGATCACCGAAACCGCGCCGGGGCGACCCTCGGCGGTCAGGCGCGTGCCGTCAATCGGGTCAACGGCCACGTCGCAGGCGGCACCCATGCCGTTGCCAACGCTCTCGCCGTTGTAGAGCCAGGGAGCATCGTCTTTTTCGCCCTCGCCGATGACGACCGTGCCGTCCATCGAAACCGTCGAAAGGAAGCGACGCATTGCGTCGACAGCGGCGCCATCGGCCGCATTCTTGTCTCCACGCCCCACCCAGGGAGTAGCCTGCACAGCAGCAGCTTCAGTCGCACGCACGAGCTCCATCGCGAGGTTGCGATCTGGCTGAAGTGGGCTCAGGGTATTGAGGGTGTTCATTTCGGAAAAACTCCTTAGCGAATCGGATGCCCTCTAAGGGTACGCCATTGACACCTGAAGTTCGCAGTTCTCCCGGCTAAACTGTCAGATATACCGGCCTTTCGGCCAACCCAAACGGCCTGAGGGCCACCCACGGTGCATCAATAAGGAGATTCAGTGGCAGTCGCAACCCCCGAGCAGTATGCAGCAATGATCGATCGCGCGAAGGACCAAGCCTTCGCTTTTCCCGCCATCAACGTTTCAAGCTCACAGACCCTGCACGCGGTGCTTCAGGGACTGACCGAGGCTGGCTCTGACGGTATCCTGCAGGTCTCAACCGGTGGCGCCGACTACTTTGCTGGCCACACCACGAAAAACCGCATCGGTGGCGCCATCGCCTTCGCGAAGTACGCCGAAGAGGTCGCAAAGGGCTACCCCGTGACCGTCGCGCTGCACACCGACCACTGCCCCAAAGAGAACCTCGAAGGCTTCCTGCTGCCCCTCATTGAGGCGAGCGAGGAGCGTGTACGCGAGGGCGGCGTCGCTTACTTCCAGTCGCACATGTGGGACGGCTCAGCGATTTCACTCAAAGAAAACCTCGAGATCGCCTCGCAGCTGCTGCCACGCATGAAGGCCATCGACTCGATTCTTGAGGTCGAGATTGGCGTCGTTGGCGGCGAAGAAGACGGCGTGAGCCACGAGATCAACGACAAGCTCTACACGACCCTCGACGACGCTGCCGCCATGGTCGACGCGCTCGGCCTCGGCGAGCAGGGCCGCTACATGACGGCCCTCACCTTCGGCAACGTGCACGGCGTATACAAGCCGGGCAAGGTCGAGCTTCGCCCCTCACTCCTCAAAGATATTCAGGACGGGCTCCAGGCCAAGTACGGCACCGGCGACAAGCCACTCGACCTCGTCTTCCATGGCGGATCGGGCTCAAGCGCCGAAGAGATCGCCGAAGCTGTGCGCAACGGCGTAATCAAGATGAACATCGACACCGACACCCAGTACGCGTTTACCCGCGGTGCGCTGCACGAGATGTTCACGGGCTACGAAGGCCTGCTGAAGATCGAGGGCGAGGTCGGCAACAAGAAGCAGTACGACCCCCGCGCATGGGGCAAGAAGGCCGAGGCCTCAATGGCTGCCCGCGTCGTTGAAGCGGCACAGCAGCTCGGCTCGGCCGGCAACTCAATCACCGCGTAACGCTTAAGGAGCAGCATCATGAGCGATCAGCAGCCCACCCCAGAAGAGCAGGCCAGCCAGGCGACGACCGGGGCTCCGGTCTCGGCCGAGCCTGTGGCGCCGACGGCGCCCGCAGCTCCTGCAGCACCGGCGGTTCCGGCAGCTCCGGCGGTTCCGGCAGCTCCCGCAGCGACTCCGGCTTCGGCGACTGCGCCAGCGCAGCCGCGCTACGGTGAGATGGCTCCCGAGGGATGGGTCTCGCCGGTCGCAACCCAGCAGAGTGGCACCTCTGGCGCTGGAGGCGCGGCAGGGGCTGGATCCGCTGGAGCTCCGCGCACCCCCGGCGTTCCGCATAATCTTGGCGTCGGTTCAGGAGCCGGGCAGCAGGCCCCTGCGGCAGCCCCCGTGGCGCCGAACGCGACCACGGGCGGGCCCGGTGCACCCCAGGGAGCACCGCTTCCACAGGGCCAGAAGAAATCGAGCTCGACCGGCGACAAGATCGTGACGATCATCCTGCTCGTGCTCGGAGCCTTCTCGGCAATGCAGTTTGCCCTCGGAATGCTCACCCTTGGCTCCCAGCTCGAGATCATCGGCGAAGCGCTCGGGGCCGAGAACCTCGAGATCCCCTCGTCAATCACGGTCATCCAGTCAATCGGTGCACTGCTCATGCTGTCGATCTATGCGGTTGCCCTGCTCTGGAGCATCCAGCGCCTGCGCCGCGGCAAGCTCACCTTCTGGGTTCCGCTCTCGGCTGGCGTGCTCGCCCTGATCGCACTGTTCGTCGTGGCGACGATCGCTATCGTCATGGTGCCCGAGCTGCTCGAATACTCAACACCAGAAAATGTCGAGCTCCTGCTCGACCAGTTGGGACAGAACGCGTAGCGTTCCTCACCCACTGCCGTGCGAAGGCCCCGCCCCCTCTTCAGGGGTGCGGGGCCTTCGTGTATGTGCTGGGCTGTGCTAGCGGGCTGGCTGCCCGGCCTGCGCTGCCAGGGGCCGGGCGCCTCCGAGCACCAAATTGTTTGCACTTTTGGGGCGAAAACACCCGAATTTAGGCAAAAAGTGCAAACAATTTGCCGGGGACGCGGGGCGCCGGCCGGAGGCGGGTGGGCAAGCGAGGCCGGCAGGTACATGAACCGGCACGCGCATGAAACAGCAGGCACATGAACCGAGCCAGCCGCAGCCGACCGTTAGCTCACGTTGCGGCGGCGGCGCAGCGCGTCTGCAATGTTGGGCGCACCCTGGGCGGTGTCGCCGACAACACCCATCGAGCGCAGGCGCTCCTGGGCAGCGAGGCGCTTGGTCTTCGCCTCAACGTCGAGCATCGGGCGAGAATCGCGCTGCGCCTCAGCGGTTGAGCCCGCGCCCGAAGCGGCAGCCCCGGCGGCACGAGCGGAATCTGCAGCCCCAGCAGCGGGAACGGCAGCGGCGCTAGCCGGAGACTCGCTCGGGGTGGCTGATGCGGGGCGATCCGCGGCGAGGTTTTCAGCAGCGGCGCCAGCCGTGCGGGGCTTCAGATCGCCCTCGCGCAGCAGGATCGAGTTGGTCTGATTCACGCGTTCAGAGGGCTGCGAGACCTGCTTGCGGGCCTGCGACATTGCCCTCGCGCGCTCGCGCTGGGCGCGGGCACGGGCTTGCTGGGCGAGGTACTCTTCGTGCGAGGTGTCAGGCTCGGGAGCTTCGGCCTCGAGGTCGAGCAGCGGCTGCTGCGGGCGGGCGGCAGACTGCACTGGTGCCGGGGCCTGCTGGGTCTGCTTCGCGGCCTTGCCGGGAGCCAGCACAACGAGCGTCGTAAGCCCGAGCCCTGCCGAGGCGAGCGCAACAAGCAGGGTTGCCGGGCCGAGCCCGCCGATGGCCATGCCGGCACCGATGAGAATGCCGACCAGGCCGAGCACGGTCGCGAGGGCAGCCACGAGCCGCACCGGCTTCAACCGGGGGTGGCTCAGCTTGGCGCTTCTCAGCTGTGCTTTCTGCATGGCGACTTCTCTCTTGAGCTCGTATTCGGCGAGGCGGCCGGCGGCACGCAGCTTCTCTTGCTCGATTTTCTCTGCTGCGGCCTCCTGGCTGCGCATTTGCTTTAACATCTTCTGGTGCTGCAACGCAGTTTTGGCGGTGGCCTCGACGACGTGCTCTTCGGGCAGTTCAGAGGTCTCGGCAATCATGCGTAGCGTGCGCTGAATGTGGGCGGTATGTTTCTCGGCCGCGCGATACTGACGATTGCGCGACCAGGCGGGAATCAACACCACGACCCAGAGCAGCGCGAGCACCACGAGCAGAAGCCCTCCGCCAAACACGCCGCTATCCATGCAACAACCGTAAATGGTGCGCGGGCAAGGCGAACCGCGGCACGCCGAGCGTCATGCAAACACACAGCATGACAGGGTGTATGGGAACGTTAGCCGAGGCCGAGCGAGTGCGCCCGTTCTTCGCGGGTTACGGCGAAGCAATCGTGGTCGCGCCAGCCCCCGTCAATGTAGATGTAGCGTTCGCGCAGACCCTCGGAGCGCAGGCCCAGCTTGTCGACGACGCGGCGCGAGGCGACGTTTTCGGGCCTGAGGCAAATCTCGATGCGGTGCAGATCGAGCGCAAAGAGGGCGTGATCGATGAGCAGTTGCACGGCGGTCGGCGTGATGCCGCGGCCGGCGTACTCCCGCGAGATCCAGTAGCCGATTTGGCCCGAGCGCACGGCTCCCCATGCGATGTCGGCGATGCTGAGCTGCCCCACGACCTCGCCGCGAAACAGCACGACGCAGGGCACACCGTGGCCCTGACGCATGCGCTTGCGCAGATAGCGGATCACCGGGCCAAGCGGCGCCTCACCCGGAGTCTCGAACGTTGCCCCGGGAATCGAGGCCTCCCACGGTGAGAGCCACGCGCGGTTTTCGGCGAGCATTCGTCGCAGCGGCTCTGCGTCGCTGCGACGAATCACTCTCACCTCGACGTCACCCTTGGTGAGCGAGAAGCGCGGATTAAAGGGCACGAAACCTACTCGAGCGTTTGTGCGAACTCACGAACCCACTCGCGCAGGTCGTCACCGAGTTCTGGGTGATCGACGCCGAGCATCAGGTTTGCCTTAATCCAGTCGGCGCGGTCGCCCGTGTCGTAGCGGCGGCCGCGGAAGACGACGCCGTACACGGGGCGCTCTCCCCCACCCTCGGCGAGGGTGTGCAGCGCGTCGGTGAGCTGAATCTCGCCGCCGCGGCCGGGGCCCTGATTTTCGAGAATGTCAAAGATCTCGGGGCGCAACACGTAACGGCCAATAACCGCAAGGTTCGAGGGAGCCTCTTCTGGCGACGGCTTCTCGACGAGCCCGGTGATCTTCACCACGTCTTCGGCATCGGTCGCCTCGACAGCGGCACACCCGTACAGGTGAATGGCCTCTTTCGGGACCTCCATGAGCGCGATAATCGTCGCCTCACGCGCATCGTGCTCTTCAACCATGCGGGTCAGCAGCGGATCGCGCGCGTCGATCAAGTCGTCACCAAGCAAGACCGCGAACGACTCATCGCCCACGTGAGCACGAGCACGGCCTACCGCGTGGCCGAGGCCGAGGGGCTGGCCCTGGCGCAAGAAGTGCACCTCGCCAAGGTCGCTCGCCGCGTGAACGCGATCGAGGCGACCATCGTCGCCCTTGCGCTCGAGCGCAAACTCCAGCTCGGGAACCGAGTCGAAGTGGTTGAGCAGGTTGTCTTTGTTGCGCCCGGTGATGATGAGCACGTCTTCAAGCCCCGAGTGCACGGCCTCTTCGACCACGTACTGAATGGCTGGCTTGTCGACGAGCGGCAGCATCTCTTTGGGCATCGCCTTTGTCGCAGGCAGAAAGCGGGTGCCAAGACCAGCGGCTGGGATGACCGCCTTCGTGACGCCTGAAGTTGACTTCTTGTTCATGAGGGCAAGCTTAACCCGCTTTTCTGGGCGCAAACAAACGATCAACAGTAGACTGAAATGCATGACAGCCGATATAGACGCTCGCAAACGCGAAATTCGCGAGCGGGTGCGTGTTCAGCGCAGGCAGGTAACCGAAGAGCAGAGCAACGTCGAGGCCCACGGCCTCACCGAGCAGCTGCAGCGCCTCGTCGAGGCTCGCGAGGCTCGTTCTGTCTCGTGCTACTTTCCCGTCGTCGGCGAACCCAACACGCTGCTCTTTCTTGAGTGGGCCCGCGCCCATGACGTCGACGTCATGCTGCCGATCTCGCGCGAAGACGGTCTGCTCGACTGGGTCGCCTACAGCGGCCCCGACGCTGAGCCCGGCCTCTTTGGCATTCCCGAGCCGCAGGGTACGCCGCTCAGCCCCATGGCTGTGAACGACGTTGACCTCATGATCATCCCGGCCTGCGCCGTTGACGAGTCGGGCAACCGTCTCGGCTGGGGCCGCGGCTACTTCGACAAGTCGCTCGGATCCATGGACCAACGCCCGCCCGTCTTCGCGGTCGTGCGCGAGAACGAGATCTTCGCCGAGGTGCCCGCCGACCTGCACGACGTGCCGATCACGGGCGCGGTGACCCCGGAGGCGATCCACCACTTCCGTTTCGAGGACTGACGCGCGCGACCGGGCCGGCTCGCTCGCTCGGCGCCCGCGCCGATCCGCCCAGCGTGTGGTCAAAAAGTGTCGAAAATCGAGGGCGGTTTCTAGCGGTCAGCGCAACAGTATCTCTTCGATGACCTCGGCCGGCTTCGCGAACGCTAACCGTTTCCGGGGCCGGTCGTTCATCTCCCACTCAACATAATCGAGATCTGCCTGACTGAACACACTCAGATCAGTGCCCTTGGGGAAATACTCCCGCAGTAACCCATTCGTGTTCTCATTCGTCGGCCGCTGCCAGGGCGAGTGCGGGTCGCAAAAGAACACATCAATATCAGCTCCCATAGCGACTTCTTGATGCTTACTCATCTCTTTGCCCTGGTCCCAGGTGAGAGTCCGACGAAGCACATCAGGTAACTCTTTCATCTTCGCGATAAGCCCCTCAGTGACTGCTTCTACCCGCGGTAACGAGGGGTCTAACCAAACAAGGAATAGATAGTTCGAGTGGCGTTCAACGACCGTCCCGATAGCGCTCTTGCCATCTTTCCCGATAATTAAGTCACCTTCCCAATGCCCAGGAACAGCCCGATCAAGTGCTTCTGCGGGACGGTCAACAATGTTCACCATCCCAGCAATTCGGCCCTGCCTAGACTGGCCAGAACGGTGACTGTGTCGGATCTTCCTCCCCGTACGAACCCGAACCTCAAGCTCGCGTTTGAGCCCACCCCTGGCAAGGAGATAGATCGCTTGATAGATCGTTTCGTGTGACACTCGCATCTCCGGCTGATCCGGAAACTCGCGCTGTAGCCTGCCCACAACCTGTTCCGGTGACCGCTTCAACGATAGTTCAGCCTCCACAAAACGCCGTAACCGCGGATTCGTTACCAGCTTCGACGGTTTCGGTCTGCGGGCGCGCTGAAACGTTTGCGATTGTGCCTGTGTTGCCCGATACCTCGGCCTACGAGCCCGTTCAGAAGAAAAGAACGCGTTCCGCCGAATCTCACGACTCACTGTTGACGGGGCACGCCCCAACTTCCTCGCGATCTCACGAATCCCAGCCTTTGCCGTCCATAACGCCTGAATCTCGATACGCTCCTCGAACGATAACGACGACACCCGGGCTACTCTTCGGGGTCTCACCCCGCCCTGCGAATGAATATGTGACAAGATCGCGGCTTCGCTCTTGTCTACCCGTTCACCAATCTCTCGTGCGGTGAAGCCAGCAGCTCGCATATCCCAGATCGTGTTCACATGCTCAGCAAGCATGTTCCTTGAGAACTTCATGTCAGTGTCCACCCTTGTATTGTCTCGGGTGTTGCAACCACCGTTAGAACCCGCGAGCGAATTTCGACACTTTTTGACCACACGGGGTGCGAAAGTGACCACAGGGCGCGCGAAAGTGACCACACGCGGCCGGCGCTCAGCCCCAGTGCGGGGGCTTGTCGTTTTTGAGGCGCTCGTCGTTCTCGCCGGCCCCGCGAGCACCCCGCGGTGCCGCGTCAGTCTCGCCCCAGCGCTCGGGGTGGCCGTGCGCCGCCGGTTGCGGATCGCTGCCCGCGGGTGGCGGCGTCACCACCCGACGGTTGCGACGCTTGGCTGGCTGGGCAGGCTTCGAATCGTCGGGGGTAGCCATATTAGTGGTCGTCAGAGACGATGACACCGGTCTCGTCGTAGTCTCCGGCGGCGTCGCCTGCCGGAGCGCCTTGAACGCCGTTGGCGGCGGCGGCTCCGGGCAAGTCGGCCGAGGCCGATTCGACGGGGGCCGCGGGCGGCAGGGGCTCAGGGAGCGTGTGCGCGTCGGCCGGGGCGACCGAGACGGTGCCGGTGAGGTTCACCTGGCCGGTGTCGTTGTGCTCTTCGGTGTGCTGGGGCTCGTAGCCGATCGTTCCGGCGATGCGCAGCGCGACCTCGGCGGGGTTCGCGAAGAGGTCGAAGCTGTGCACGCGGTTGTAGTGCCAGCCGAGGCGGCGCAGCACGGCGGGGCGCAGCCGCAGCGTCTCGCGCAGTGAGCCCTCGCGCACGTCGGCGTCGAGGTCGATCGCGATGGCTTTGCCGTTGTAGGCCACGGCCAGCGGAATCATGCCCTGGTAGTCGAGCGCCACCGCGAGGCCGAGGGCCTCGAGTTCGGTCGCGAGCTCGGTGAGCATGGGGTCGCGCTCTGAGGGCAGCACCTTGGGCATCGACGGGGTGATCTTGGCCGAGAGCACGTCGAGCAGTTCGACGAGGCCGTGGCGCACGCGGGTCGTCTCGAGGTCTTCGGGCATGAAGCTCGTGACGATCGACATGGCACGGCGGGCCCTCGTCATCGCGACGGCGACGAGGCGTTCGCCGCCGGGCTCGGTGAGGCTGCCGAAGTTTGAGAGCACGCGGCCATGCGGGGTGCGGCCGTAGCCGACCGAGAAGATGACGCGGTCGCGGCTCTGCGCAATCGCCTGCTCGAGCGTGAGTACGACGAAGGGTTCGGCGCGCTCGCCGAGCAAGAAGTCGCGGTACTCGGGAAACTTCGCGAAGGCCCGCAAGACCGCCTGCTGCACGCGCACGGCGTGCACGGGGCTCGCGGTGATCACCATGAGCGATTCCTGGGCGTGCTCGCTCGCGTGACGCAGCACGAGCTGCACGACGCGGGCGACTTCGCCATCGGGGCTCTCGACAGCGCCGGCCTCACGGTCGGGCAGCCCCTGCCCCTCTTCGACGAACTCGTGCGTGATGCTCGAGTGCCCGAGGAAGGTTCCTGCCCACGGCAGCGAGGCGATCTTGCCCTGGTAAAAGCGTTCGTTGACGAGCTGAATGAGGTCAGCGCCACCCGCGCGGTAGCTCTGCGTGAGCGCGAACTCCGGCAGCACCTCGGCGAGATCGGTGAAGGCCGAGCGGGTCTCTGGCTCTTCGGCGACGGGCTCGCCCTTGGCCTTCGCCGACCTGCTGAACAGGGCCTGCGGGCTCGAGGCCGCGGCCGCGCTGGTGTCGCTTGCGGGGGCATTCTTGGCGGATCCGCCAGAGTGCACCGCTGCCACAGATCCAGCCGCGCCAGCCGCTGCGCCCGAGACCCCGATGGTGAAGGGCGAGGGATGCTGCACGACGGGGTCACCGAAGGCGACCACCTGCTGGGCCCTAGCGACCGCGCTCAAGGATTCGGCGAAGGTCATCGCGCTCGCGTCGACGAGCAGCACGGTGTCGAAGCGCAGGTCGCGCGGCAGGCTCGGTACTTCGTAGGGCGAGACCGCCCACACCGGGGCCAACGTTTCGAGCAGGTGAGGTGCCGAGGCCGAGATCTCGGTCGGGGTGACCTCGCCCGCGCGTAGCGACTGCCTGAGGGCCTGAGCCTCGGCCGGGTGGTCGAGCACCGCGACCTTCCACGCGTGGCCGAGCTGGGCCGCGAGGGTCGGGCCGTTGGCGCGCTGGTGCGCGTCGTCGACGAGCCTGAAGTCTGATTCGAGGCGCTCGATGACGCTCGTGTTGGCGTTGAGCAGCGACTCGTTCGTGCGCAGCATGTACTCGAGCGCCGACTGCCACCACGCCTGCTCGAGCTCGTTGGCGACCTCTGAGGCCGGCACGTGGCGCATCGAGAGATCTTCGAGCAGCGCGCTCAGATGCGCCTGGCCGAGCCGCTCGACGAGGGCCGTTCGCTCCTGAATGTTTTGCAGCACCTCTGACTCACGTGACAGCTCGGTCATGAGCGCCGCGAGATCGGGCATGGGCATGTTGCGCAACCGCTCGCCCTGCTGCTCGGGATCGAGCACGACGTCGAGACGGTCGAGGTCTTGGTACGTCTTCTGGAAGGCGACGACGAGGTCTGAAATGCCCACGGGCACTTCGGGGCGAGCGCCAACGACCTCGCTGTACCGCTGCCACAGCACGCGCTGCTGCTGAATTTGCACGAGGCGGGAGTACATGTCGGTGACCGTGACGCCGGGGCGCACGAACTCGCGGGCGAGCTTCTTGAGGCGCCGGCGGTTGGCTCCCGACATCTCGTCGCTGCCTCGCGGCGCATGGGCCGCGATGATCTCGGTGAGTGAGCGGTCGAACACCTCTGGCACGAAGCGGTCAAGCGTCTCGCGAATGCCGCTGAGGAGGCGCAGGTAGATGCCGAGCTCGGCGACCGAGTTGTAGGGGCGCATCGAGGTTTGCGAGACCACGTCGCCCGCCATCTGCGTGAGCCTTGGCAACTCGGTCTCGGCGAGCTCAACCGCGAGCTGGTAGGCCTCGTCAGCCTGATCGCGCGAGGTGAACGAGACGCCGTACCAGGGAGAATCTTCGGGACCGAACTCGAACTGGCCGAGGCGGGCAACCTCGGTGAGGTCTTCGGCGACGGCGCTCCGGTCGAGCGCGAGCTGCGCGAGGCCCTCGTCGTCGAGGCGCACGGCTGTCGTGGGAACAACATCCTGGCGGGTGAGCCGCGACAGGGCGTGCAGCGCGTCGAGCGGCGAGACGCCAAGCTTGCGGTCGGGAGTGACGAGCGCACCCTGGTAGTCAGTCAGCACCGTGCGCAGGCGCACGAGCGCCTCGTCGACGTCGCGGTTCATGCCCGGCTTCGCGTTCTCGGCCCGGCTGATCGACTCGACGAGGTTGCGGCGCAGCGTGCGGGGTGAGGCGGCGAGGCCCGGAAGGCCCACGCGGCCGAGCCGGTAGCTGATGCCGTCGAGGGTCGCACGGCGAGGCGAGACGACGAGCACGCGCTTACCGGCGTTGACGAGTGCGCCAATCGCGTTGACCACGGTTTGCGTGCCGCCCGTTCCCGGTAGCGTGCGCACCACGATTGAGTTGCCCGCCTTGACCTGCGCGAGCACCTCTTCCTGCTGGCTGTCGGCACTCGAGAGGTGCGAGTCGGTCTCGGGGGCGCGCTCATCGATCGGGGTGCCGGTCGCCTGGCCGAAGGACTTCGCGAGCTGGGTTTGCGCGGTCTCTGAACCGCACACCGCGTCAATGACGGGGTGATCAAGCTCGCCGAGTGAGGTGAGGAGTTCGTGGGCAACATCGTGGAACGTTGAGACCACGAGCCGTGGCTGCACCGTGAACCCGTCAACGCCCGCCGCCACCTGGCGGAGGCGGTCGATGACCGGTTGCGGCTTGAACACGCCGGCCGAGTGCGAGAGCTGCAGCAGTTCGGTCGCGTCAACGCGCACCCCAAACTGTTCTTGCAGGGCGCGCACGAGGGCCACGTTCACGAAGGGGCGCTGCTTGAGCTTCAGCTCGAAGTCGCTGCCATAGCGGCGAATCGCGAGGGGGCGCAGCAAGACCGGGGCGCAAAACTCGTCGCCCTCGAACTCCCACTTGGCAATGCCGATCGCGAGGTGCACGGTCTCGAGACCACGCTCGGTGCGCATCTCGACCGCTTTATCGGTCACCCGCCCGGCGCCAACCTTCGCCTGGCGAAGTGCCAGGTCGTCACGAATGAGCGCCGAGAGCAGAATTTTGTTGCCGCTGATGAACTGCGGCAGGCCGCCGGGGTGCGTGGTCGAGAGCTCGATCTGGTCGCGGTGGGCGTCGGTGAAGTGCAGAAGCGAGTTCGTGCCGCCGAGCATGCCGATCTCTTCACGCCACTCGGCGTGCTCTGCGGCGAAGCGTTCGACCGGGGCGAGACTCGCTTTTCGAGTGAGCTCGGCCTCGGCGAAGTCGGCGTCGTGAAGACTCTCGGTCTTGTATTCTTCAGTCATTTCTTCCCCGTTCACCTCGGGTTGAGTCGTGCTCGTGGAGGGGTCGCTGACGGCACGCCCGCGTACGGTCTCTTCATCGAGACCGCTCGGGTTCACGCTATTCTTGCGTTTTTTATCTGCACTCCACACACCGCCACCATAAACGCTGCCGCCATTTTTCGCGGTTTGCCGCACGGTGTGTGGGTGTTTTCACAGGAACTATTTGCGGAGCTTCGTGATGCCCGACATGAGGTGGTACACGACGATTGCCGAAATCGTTCCGAGCGCGATGCCGTTGAAGATCACCGAGCCGAACTCGAAGGTGAAATCGGCGATGCCGACGATGAGCGCGACCGCCGCCGTGAACTGGTTGACGGGCTTCGAGAAATCGACGCCGTTATCGATCCAGATCTTAATGCCGATGAGGCCGATGAGGCCGTAGAGCGCGACCGTCACGCCACCGAGAACCCCCGGCGGAATCGTGTTGATGAGCGCCCCAACCTTCGGCGAGAAGCTCAGCGAGAGGGCAAAAATACCGGCGACCCAGTAGGCCGCGGTCGAGTACACCCTGGTCGCTGCCATCACGCCGATGTTCTCACCGTACGTGGTCGTACCCGATCCGCCACCAAAGCCCGCGAGCACGGTCGAGAGCCCGTCGGCAATGAGTGCGCGGCCGGTGAGCGGATCGAGGTCGCGGTTGATCATGAGACCAACGCTCTTCACGTGCCCCACGTTCTCGGCAATGAGCACGAGCACGACGGGCAGGAACGCGGGCAGGAGGCCCCAGAGCGTCGGATCGGCAAACGGGTTGCCCGGCGTGTGGAACTCGGGCAGGCCGAACCAGTCGGCCTTCTCGACGGCCTCCAGGTCAACGGCGCCGTAGAGCAGCGCTGCAATGTAGCCCACAAACACCCCGAGCACGATCGAGAGTCGACCGATGAGGCCCTTAAAGAGCACCGTGATGAGCAGAATGGCGCCGAGCGTGATGAGCGCAATCGGGGTCGAGTTCGGGTGGTCGGGGTTCGACATGAAGTTGTTCTTCACCGCGGGCGCGAGGTTCAAACCGATGAGCGCAACGACGGCGCCCATGACGACCGGGGGCATAAGCGCGTTGATCCACCCGGTTCCGGTCTTCGTCACGATGAAGCCGATGAGCGCGAAGAGAATACCGGTTGCGAGAATACCGAAGGAGGCGCGCGAGAGATCGCCCTCGGGGCCCGCGGCTTTCGCAGCCATGATGGGCGCGATGAAGGCGAACGACGAGCCAAGGTAGCTCGGCATCTGGTTGCGTGTGATGAGCAGGAAGAGCATCGTGCCGATGCCCGAGAAGAAGAGGGTCGCCGTTGGCGAGAAGCCCGTGATGAGCGGCACGAGGAAGGTCGCACCGAACATGGCGACGACGTGCTGCGCGCCGAAGCCGATCGTGCGGATCCAGCTCAGTCGTTCTTCTGGCAGAACAATCTCGTCTTGCGAAACGACGTTTCCGTCGCCGTGCAGCTTCCAGGCCATGGGCGTACTCCGTTGGTGTGAGGCGGGGTGGTGTGCGGGCACACGAGGCTTCGCCTCAGAGGTACCTCACATATTCTGGCCGAAAAGATGGCACGTTGGCAACGCCACGCGGCTTGAGTGCCGCGTCTACGAGTCGAAGCCCAGCCCGAGCGCATCGAGGGTTTTGAGCAGCGGGTTGCGCTTGCCCTCGCGGTGGTCGGCCTGGTTGAGCGACCAGCGCGTGAACTGGATGCCCATCGAGGCGGCGGGTTCTGGCGGGAAGGGGAGGGGCACCTCACGCACCATGGGCAGTTCGGTGCGCTCGGTGATGCGACCGTGAAGGCGGTCGACAACGACGTCGGCCGCGAAGTGCGTCGCGCCGACGCCGAGGCCGGTGAAGCCCGAGACGTACTGCACGCGGCCGCCGAGCGCCTGACCAAAGAAGGCGCAGAAACGGGTGCTTGTGTCGATCACTCCAGCCCAGCGGTGGGTGAACTTCACGCCGGCGAGCTGCGGGAAGGTCGTGAAGAAGTGACGTGCGAGCTTTTCGTGGCTCTCGATGCGATCTTCGTACTCTGACTTGATCTTGGCGCCGGCGAAGTACACCGCGTCGTAGCCGCCCCAAAGAATGCGGTTGTCGGCCGTGAGCCGCGAATAGTGAAACTGGTTGGCCATGTCGGCGAGCCCCTCGCGCCCCTTCCAACCAATTGATGCGAGCTGCTCGTCGGTGAGCGGCTCGGTCATGAGCACGTAGTCGTACACGGGCACCGTGTGCCAGCGGTAGCGCTTGAGGAGCGACGGGAACACGTTGGTGCACAGCGCCACGCGCTGAGCGGTCACGGTGCCGAGGTGAGTGTGCAGCGTCACAGGGCCGTCAGTTTTGCCGTCGAGCTTCGTGACGCGCGACTCTTCGTAGATTTCGACCCCGAGCTCGCGCGCGTGCCGAGCAAGCTCAAGCGCGAGCTTCATGGGGTGCACGATCGCGCAGCCTATGGCATCGAAGTCGGCCCCGAGGAAGGTGGGCGATGCGATGCGCTCTTGCGTCTCGCTCGCACTGAGGGTCACGACGCCCGGGTTCGGGTCTTCGCCGAGCCACTGCGTCTGGTGGTCTTCGTTTGCCACCGAGATTTGGCCCGTGCGTTCCCAATCGACGTCGAGCTTGTGCTCGGTGATGAAGCGTTCCATCGCGTCAAGGTTCTCGTGGCCGGCCTGGCGAAGCTGCTCGGTGTGATCTGGCCACCGCGCCTCGGCGTTTGCCTCGCCGTGCGTAATGCTGGCCTCGCAGAACCCACCGTTACGGCCGGAGGCGGCCCACCCGACTCGGCGGGCTTCGAGCACGACGACCCGCGCATCGGGACGCTCTTCTTTGAGCTTGATCGCGGTCCACAGACCCGCATAGCCAGCGCCAACGACGATGTACTCAGCGCTCAGATCTCCGCCGAGTACCGGGTATCTCGTGGTCTGGGGTTTGACGTCGTCGATCCAGAAGCAAGAGAGCTTGGTGTCACGCAAGGCATCTTCAACGATCTTTGCGGCCGGGCGCTGACGTTCGAACACGGTTTGCTGCACGTCGTCACTCTCACTTTCTGCGGGCCCCCATTTGCCCGCACCTTACGTTACTTCTGCGCGGGTGGCTTCATGAGCATGCCGCTCGCCAGCCCCAGGATCATTCCGGTCGGGAGCCACCACCAAAACTGCGTGAGCGCACTAATGATGACACCGGTGACCGCACCTGACACGAGACCGACGATAATCTGCTTTTTCCTGGCCCGCGCATTGATTTCAGACATACCCCCAGCATATTGCGTCAAGCCTCAAGATTGCGTGCGATCTTTCGGAGCTGAGCGACGCGCGCTGCGTCGTCTGCCGCCTCGGGGAACGCGGCCAAACGATCGGCCGCGTCAGAGACCGCGAGGGCCGCGAGCTGTTCTGGGCTGTCGCCCCTTCGCGCTGCCGTCTCAAAGGCGGTGCCCATCGCCCTTCCAATTTTAGACTCGCTGAGCGAGGGCCTAGCCCCGGCAGCGGTGAGCTCGGGCTCGAGCAGGCCGAGCAACGACTCGTCGGCGCCTGGCAGCAACTCTGCCTCCCACTCTCGCCAAACCCGGGCAACGTCGCGTACGCCGTCGTGAGCCCTCACGAGGTCGTCGACCACCTCGACCACGTCGACGCCAGCGGCATCACGCAGGACGATGCTCGTGCGCACCGTCGAGATCGTCGCGATGGGACGGAGCTCGTCAACCCTGCGGCCCACGAGTTCGGCAAGCGCGTCGAGCAGCTCGGCCGGTGCCTCATCGCTCACCGGCCATTCCATCTCGTGTACGCCCTCGGTGCCGCGCGCCTTGATGTGCCAACCCGCGTCGGTACCGCCGGTTCGCCTGCGCACAGCAATACGGTGCCTCGCGAGCAAGAACTCAGCGGTATCGCAGTAGACCGCCTCAAGTTCGAACACTTCGGGGTTCGCTGCTTCGAGCCCCGCAGGAACAAATGAGCCCGGCATCTTTGCGTCGAGGCCGACCTCATACTTGCGTTCAATTTCTAGGTGTTCACGGGCTTCGCTCTTCATGCGAAAAGTCTACTGACTACCACCGACATTCTTGATTAAGATTCTTAAGAAGGGGAGTGCCGCAGAACCGCTGCTGCACCCGAACGAAGGGGATTCGATGTTCAAGGGTTTTAAAGACTTCATTATGCGCGGCAACGTCATTGACCTCGCGGTTGCCGTTGTCATCGGCGCCGCGTTCAACACCGTTGTCGAGCGCGTCGTCGAGTCGCTCATCAACCCCATCATTGGTGTGGTGTTCAAGGCCGACTCACTCGACAACGCACTCATGGTGCCCATCGGCGACAGCGCTATCGCGTTCGGCGCGCTCATCGGCGCCATCATTAACTTCCTCATCGTGGCTGCCGTGGTGTACTTCATCTTCGTTCTGCCGATGAACAAGGCACGCGAGTCACGACCGGCCGCCGAGATCGAAGAGGCGCCGTCACAAGAAGACCTGCTCACCGAGATCCGCGATCTGCTTCGCGCGCAGCAGACCAAGCAGTAACACTCGGCAATGCCGGGCAGGGCGCCCTAGCCCAGCCCGGTCACCGTCGCGGGGTACACGCAGGTCACGCAGTAGGTTGTGACCGCGAGCAAACCCGCTCCAAAGACCGTGGCCCCGAACGCGACAAAGGCGACCTCTGAGAGCCGCCGCCTCGGGCGATCGACCTGGTGGTTGCCGGTGGGTGTATGAACAGTCATCGCTCGCTCACTCTCGGTTGGTACGGCGCGACGTTCGCGCCTCATCATTGGCATCAGCATCCCGTCAGCACCGCCAGAACGTAGGGCAGGTGCACCGCGCTCACCGTCGCCACGAGCATCACGGCATAGAGACCAGCAGCGACGGCGAGCGCCCTGCTCGCGGGCGGCAACGGCTGCCCCGTAAGGTGACGAATGCGCTCAGAGCCAGCGGCGTGCAGCACCACGTGTGGGGTCGTCTGCCCCGTCGCTCGCGCGGGCTGCAGGTCAGCAGGCTGGCCGAGTTTGAGCAGGGCCGCGGCGAGTGCCGTGGTGCCCGTCTCAGCCTTCGCCGCCTGATCGGCTGCGATTTCAAGGTAGTGCGGAACCGCATCGCGCACGGCGCGAATACCGGGCACAGATCGAAAGAAGTGGGTCACGCCGCGAAGCACCGTGAGGCAGCGGTGATGGTGCTGACTGAGGTGCGCCCGCTCGTGGGCGAGCACTGCCGAAAGCTCAGCCCCGTCGAGCAGTTGCACCGTTGCGCGGGAAATGACGATGCCACCCGACCTCCCCGGAAGCGAGAAGGCAACGGGCGCCTCATCGCTCGTGAGCAGCACACTGGTGCCCAGCAGCCTGCACGGCTCTGCCTGTGCCGCGAGCGAGGTAGCGAGTGACGCACGTGCCCGCCGTACCGCGAGGCCCTCACGAATGAGGCCCGCAGCGACGGCGGCGAGGCCGAGCAACGGCAGAGCAAGCGGCAGAACCGCGGGAATCGCGAGCGTGACCGCGCTCTCACCGAGCGGCGATGCGGCGCTTAGGCACCTGCTGCACACGGCGGCCGCCTGCTCGGGAAGCCACGCGGGCCCGGTGCTGACCCAGGCGATCACGGGCCCGATCGCGACGAGCGCGGCAACCCACAGGAGCGCGGTCGACATGAGCGCGAAAGTCGCAAAGCGCGGCGCACGCGCGAGCGCCGGTGCCGCGTGACGCAGCAGCCGTGGGGCCCCGACTGCCGCCACCAGCAGCAGCGCTGGCAGGCTCACGACCATGACCGCGGTCAGCATTAGTCAGCCTTTTCGCCCAGCAGCAGTTGCTTGAGCAACGCGACGTCGTCTTCGGGCATCGTGTTCACGAAGTGCAGAATCGAGGCGGCCCGGTCACCGCTCGCGGTCAGGGCATGATCCATAATGTTGGCGGCGTGCTCTTCGCGACTCTGGCACGCACCGTACAGCGTCGCGTGGCCGTCTTTGCGGGTGCACACGAGCCCCTTCTTGCGCAGGTTTGTGAGCACCGTTGCGATCGTCGTGTAGGCGGCAGGGGCGGCGAGCTGCTCGATGATCTCGCGAACCGTCTGCGGCGAGGCCTGCCAGAGCACCTCCATGACCTGCGCTTCGAGCGCGCCGAGCCTCACGGGTTCACCGTCAGCGCCCCGTCGGTGTGCTTCGTGATTCACGTCGTTCATACTGAGACCTCTTCGCGGTTACGCTGGTCGGGGTTTGGGGTGACCGGGCAGGCTACCTGGCCGCGCAGCCGCCAGATGAGCGCGAGGCAAGTGAGGGCCAGCGCGACAACCGCGAGCACCGGCTGCAGCGGCGCAAACCAGGTGATCGCGCCCGAGTAGCCGAGGGCGAGGAGCGCGATCTTATTGCAGACGGGGCAGCCAACCGCGAACCAGGTGAGCAGGCCACCGGCAACGCCCATGCGAGCGTTACGCTTCTCGGCCTTCGAAGCGAGGGCTGCGTCTGGCTCGACTTGCTGAGCGGAAGGCGGGCGCACGTAGGTTGCCGCCAGCATCCCTGAGCCGACGGCGGTGAGGGCGAGCACCGGATAGTTCCACCACACCGTCTCGATATCGCGAGCGAACCAGGGGTTGGGAATGAGAACGGTAACGATGCCGACGAGCAGCGCAAAACCGAGTGCGGTTGCCGCCGCGACACCGTACTGCCGGGGTGTCCAAGCCCGCAGCGCACGCCCGGCCAGCCGCAGCTCGCGGCGCACCCTGGCGACCACCCCGTGTTGTGACATTGCACTGCCTTTCATTCAACCACTAGCCTGGCACCTTGCACCTTTTCGCGACCAACGTTTCATCGCTGAGCACTCAAGGACGGCACCACATAGTTTACTATGCTACATAGTCATCGTGTCGATAAGGGTCGCACCCCGACCTGAGAACATGCTCAGCACAACACCGCATTGGAGACCAAGCTTGACCGGCCCGACAACCCGTTCATACACCGTCAACGTTGGCGTTCCTCTCGCCTTTCTCGTCATCATCGCGCTCATCGTGGGAGGCTCGTTTCTCGCCGATCGCGGCTGGGAACCCAAGCCCGACGAGGTCTCGACCACCCAGCAAGAGGAAACCTGGCGGGCCCTGCGCAACCCGGCGGCCGATCCGCTCACCTTTGGCGACGCGGCAGCGCCGGCCGAACTCACGGTGCTCACCGACTACCAGTGCCCGTTCTGCTCGCACTGGAGCCGCGACACCCTGCCCGCACTCTTGCCGTACGTTGAGAGCGAGCAACTGCGCCTCGTGTTTCGCCCCGTGAACCTCTCGGGCGAGGGGTCGCGCACCGCGGCGAAAGCGCTCTACGCCGCTGCCCTGCAGGGCGAAATCATCGCGATGCACCAGGCACTCTCGAGCGACGCACGGGGCATGAGCGAGGAAGCGCTCGAGGAAGACGCGCTCGTCGAACTCGCGGCGGAGCTCGGGCTCGACCCAACGCGATTCAGAGCTGACCTCACCGCCGCCGAAGTACAGCGAAACGTCGAACGCAAAGAGCGCGAGGGGCTTCGCCTCGGGGTCTCAGAGACCCCCTCGTTCGTGTTCAACGGCGAGTTCATCTCTGGAATACGCCCCACAGAGACCTTCGTGCAGAACCTCGAAGCAACACTCACCGAGTAGCGTTCGAGCTTTCACCCTCGGGCTCACGCTCCCGGCGATGCCTCATGAACCACCATGCAAGCAGCGCCCCCGTAGCGAGCAACACCACCGCGATGGCGTCGAAGACGGGGCCGCCGAGCGCTGCCCCTTTCTCGCCAGCCCAGGCCTGCACCGAGGTCGGCACGAGCGAGGGCAACGACACCAGCCCGTTCGTGAGCCAGAACAGCACCCCGACGGCGATGATGACGAACCCCGTGATGACCTGGGTCGTGTGCCACTGCCTGCCCCACAGGGTGAAGCCCCTGCCCCGAAGCAAGCGTTGGCCCCGCGACCCCATGCGCTCCCAGAGCGCCGCGATGATGACAAGCGGCACGACCATCCCCGCACCGTACACCGCGAGGAGCGCACCCGCGGTGAACGCACTACCCTGCCCCATCGCGAGCGTGAGTACCGCGCCAAGAATGGGACCAGCGCAAAACCCAGCGACCCCGCTCACCGAGCCAAGCAGCAGGGTGCGCACGAGGCCACTGCGCTTCGTGGCCCGCTGCTGCAGTCGGCCCGCTCCCGGCAGCACGCGCGCGAGATCGAAACCGTAACCGAACAGCTGCATCACGCCAAGCACGATGAGCACGAGCGACGTACCCGCGATGACGAGCCCACGCCTTTGCATGAGCACCGAGCCGAGCGCACCCGCACCAAGGCCAAAGGGCACGAGAGTGAGCACGAGGCCCAGGTAGAAGACAGCACCGTGCACGAGCAGGCGCAGTTTCGTGCCGACGGTCGAGGCGAAGAATGCGGGCAACAACAGGGCGCTGCAAGGGCTCAAGAGCGCGAGAACTCCGCCAAGAAAAGCGGTGAGGTAGCCGATACTCACCGCGTTACCTCACCTCGGCGAGCTTACGATCGACGAGGTCGACAAACACGCTCTCGGGTTGCGCCCCGACGAGCGGCTCACCGCCCAGCACAAAGGTCGGCGTGCCCGAGACCCCCAGCTCGCGCCCCTCTGCTGCAAAGCGCTGCACCGCCGCGAGCGACGCCTCTGCCCCGAGATCGGCCGTGAACCGTTCGACGTCAAGCCCGAGCGAGCCCGCGAGAGCACTCAGCGACTCGGCCGAAAGCTGGTCGGGGCTGAGGTGCTCACCGCCAGGAAACAGCGCTTCGTGAAATTCCCAGAACGCGTCTTGCTGACCAGCCGCGTGCGCAGCAAGAGCCGCGCGCTCTGAATCTGCCCCGTACTGGTTCACGTCACGCCATTCAATGCGCAGCTCGCCCCGCTCGGCGTAGTCGAGCATGAGCGGCAGCACCTCGTTCGACCACCGTGCGCAGAAGGGGCACTGATAGTCGGAGTACACGACGAGCCCGACCGGTGCATCGACAGGGCCGGCGGCCTGCACATCAGTTTCTTCGCGAGCCTCAACAAAGCTCAAGTCGACGGCCTCGTCCTCTCTGCCCTGGGTCGCGGCCCCCGCCCCACCGTTCTTCACCTGCAAGACTATAAGGGCGATGAGCAGCCCCGCGATGACGATGATGCCGAGCGGCACGAACCACGAGCGGAGTGTGCGTGCGGTCATGAGATACCTCCTGTTCATGCGTAGGCCTCAATCGCCGAACGCATCCTTCATTACTATGCCACATAGTAAACTATGCGCCCTAGTAATGCCGGAGAAAAACCGAACCACTTGCCCACTCGGCGATCCGCCGCATACTGACGGCTCAGCTCAGCGCGATCTGCGATACTTGGGCTCATGGAAACACGTTCGCGAATGCCGCACCTCGTGCGTGGTTCATTTGCGGCGGTCATCGCGACATTCGGGGCGCTCTTCGCCCACGTGCTCGGCGGCGGTCACGTGCCAGGGCCGCTCGGCCTGTGCGCCCCCCTTATTCTTTCGCTCGCCGTCTGCGTGCTGCTGGCGGGACGCACCCTGTCGCTCACCCGGCTCAGCATTTCGGTGCTGCTCAGCCAAACGCTGTTTCACGTTCTCTTCGTGCTCGGCACTCCCGTCGCCAGGCTCACCTCAGGTGACCCTATGCCGAGCGGCGCTCACCACCACGGGCACGGCGCCGTAGAACTCGCCGCCGCGTCAGGCCAGGTCATGACGCACGTGCACGGCGATGCCACGATGTGGTTCTCACACTTCATTGGCGCAGCGATCACCGTGGCCTTTCTACACCGCGGCGAGCGCACGCTCATGCACCTCTGGGCGCTCGCGCAACGCTTCGTCACCCGGCTTAAGGTCTGGGTCGCTCTCTTGCCTGGCCCCGTGGTGCCTCCCGAAACGGCAAGGCCTGGAGCCCAGCACACCGTCACCTGGAGCGTGCTCACACGCCTCAGCAAAGCAACCCTCATCAGGCGTGGGCCTCCCGCCGTTCTGCTACCAACCGCGAAAGCATAGGCTCTCGCCATCACTACACGCCCTCTGAGCGAAGAGCGGCGTGCACATTTTTGCGCGCGCACAAGCGTTGCGCGCGCCAGCAGAACCAGAAAGAAGACCCATGTCTCACACCACTTCATCACGCAAGCGCACCCTCATCACCGCCTCGGCGGCGTCACTCGGGGCGCTCGCGCTCACCTTTGCGGGCGCCGGTGCCGCGCAGGCGCACGTCGGAGTCAGCACCAACACGAGCGAGGCTGGCGCCTACGCGATTGCGACCGTGAGCGTTCCCCACGGCTGCGACGCCTCGCCCACGACGCAAATCTCGATCAAGATTCCCGAGGGCATCGACGCCGTCACGCCGACGCGCAACGCCTTCTACTCGGTCGAAAAAGTCACCGAAACGCTCGACACCCCCATCACCGACGGGCACGGCAATGAGGTCACCGAGCGCGTCGCCGAGGTCGTGTACACCGCGACGACGCCGCTGCCTGCCGATCAGCGCGACTCATTCGAGCTCTCGTTGCAGCTTCCCGAGAACGCCGCCGGCAGCACCCTCTTCTTCCCGACCGTGCAAACATGCGAAGAGGGAGAGGCCGCCTGGGTACAGATTCCTGCAGAGGGCCAGGACGCACACGAGCTCGAGCTTCCCGCCCCCGCTGTCGAGATCACCGAGGCGGGCGCATCGTCGCACGACACCGAGGAAGCAGAAACCGCAGAGGCAGCCGACCAGAGTGACGAGGGTACCGGCGGGCAAAGCGCCCTCGCGATCACGGGCGTGACGCTCGGCGCGCTCGGCCTCATCACGGGAGCCTTCGCGCTCCTGAGAAGCCGTAAATAACCATGCGCCTCACCCGAGTGAGGCGCGAGCAGCGCCCCCTGCACACCGCGGGGGCGCTGCTCGCCACAGCCCTCAGCGCGCTCCTGCTCGTACTCGGCTTCGGCGCTTCGCCGGCCCTCGCCCACGCCGACCTCTTGGGCACCGTACCTGAAGACGGGGCGGTGCTCGATGAGACTCCGACGATGATCGAGCTCAACTACAACGAGCCGGTGCAGCTCATCGACGAGGCGATGCGACTGTACACGAGCGACGGAACCCAGACCGTGCTGAACGCCACGACGCACAACGCCACCGTGCACGTCGAGCTGCCAGAGTCACTGCCAGAGGGCGCCTACACGCTCTCGTACCGCATTGTCTCGGCTGACGGGCACCCGGTCGGCGGCGTGCTCAGCTTTCAGGTGGGCGACGGCGACTTCGCCGAACCTGAGATCACCGCGTCGCAGGCCGAGGCGACGAGCACCGAGGTCATCGTTTCGGTTCTCACGGGGCTGCAGTACTTCGGCCTGCTCGCACTCGCTGGCATCATCATGTTCGGCGCATTCATCGCTCCGAACCGAGCATCGCCAGCTGGTCGCAGCGCTCCCGCCACCGCATCGCCCCAGATGCGGCGTCTCGCGCTCGGTGTCACCGTGACGGCGGGCATCGCGAGCCTCGTGCTCATTCCGGCCTCGGGAGCGAGGGTCGCTGGTAAGGCCTTCGCCTCGTATGTTCCGGGCAGCGGATCGATCGACTTCTTGTCGTCGAATGAGTGGCTCCCCTCGGTCACCTGGCCCGTCGTCGCGACCGCGGCGGCCGCGGTCGGCTTCGGGCTTATCGCGTGCTTCGCGGCTCGAGTGCAGGGGCGAGCGGCCAGGGTGACGGCGCTCGTCGCGGCGGGGCTGGCCCTTGCCTCTCCCGTGCTCGTGGGTCACACCCAAACGGTGCAGCCCATCGCGGCGATGATCGTGGCCGATCTCGGTCACCTCGCGGCCGGGGCCTTCTGGCTTGGCGGCGTGCTCGGGCTGTTGCTCGTCTTCGCCGAGCTGCGTCGGGTGCGAACGTCGACCGATCCCACCGCGAGCGTTGCTGGCGCGATCGACACGGTCGAACGTTTCTCACGGCTTGCCCCGTGGAGCGTCGCGGTGCTCGCCCTCAGTGGCGGCCTCATGGGCGTGCTCATTCTCGGCTCGGTGAAGGCCCTCTTCACCACCGGGTACGGGCTGCTGCTCATCGCGAAACTCGCGCTGCTGCTCATCGTGGTGGCCGTGGCGGCGTACAACCGATTCTCGCTGCTGCCGCGCATCGCGCGTCACGATGAGCCGGAGCGCAGAGCGCAGCAACTGCGTTCGGTGCTTCGCATCGAGGCGGTCGTACTCATCGCGATTCTCGCGGTCACGGGGTTTCTCACCAATTCGAGCCCGAACGAGTCGACGCCACCTGGCGGCGAGTCAGCTCCCACGGCCTCAGAACCACAGCGCTTTGAGACCGAGTCTCAGGGCCTCACGGTTCGTGGCGAGATTTCGCCGGGCAGAAGCGGCGAGAACGAGCTGACATTCGCCCTCGAGTACGAGGGCGAGGAAGTCACGGTCGAAGAGGTAACCGTCGAGGCTCGGCTCCCAGCCGAAGATCTCGGCCCGCTGACCGCAACGGCCACCCGCGACGAGCAGGCTGGCGATTACGCGGCAACGCTCTCGCTGCCTCTCGACGGGGAGTGGAAGGTGCAGCTCATCGTGCGCATCGACACCTACACCCAGCCCATCGCGGTCGTACCGGTCACGATCGGAGGGTAGCGGATCTGCCGGCCCGTCTCCGCTCGCTGTGAGCGGGCGGGCCGGCAGTTTCTTCTAGGCCTCGGCACCCTTCGCTTCGAGCTCTTCAAGCGTGAGGGCGAGTGCACGCAGGAAGGTCGCGGCATCGGCCTCGGTGAGCGTGAGTGGCGGCTTCACCTTGAGTACGTTTTGCCGCTCAGAGGTTGCCTGCATGATCACGCCGTGGTCGAGCAGCCGCTCGCACACCCAGGCGGTCTCTTCGGTCGCGGGTTCGAGCGTCTCGCGATCACGCACGAGTTCGACTCCCTGGTAGAGCCCACTGCCGTGCACTGTGCCGATGATCGGGAAGCGGTCGGCGAGCGCCTCGACCTGTTCGGTTAGGTAGGCCCCCACCCGTTCGGCGTTCTCTTGCAGGCGCTCGTCACGAATCACATCGAGCACCGCCGAGCCAGCAATCGCGCTCGCGGGCGCCCCTCCCGCCGACGAGAAAAACATGCCCTCGCTGCGCAGCGCGTCAACGATCTCGCGCCGGGTGATCACGATTCCGAGCGGGAACGCGTTGCCCGCAGCCTTCGCGACTGCGAGAATGTCGGGCACCGCGCCCTGCATCGTCGATCCCCAGAAGGCCTTGCCGAGGCGGCCGTAGCCCACCTGCACCTCATCGGCGATCGCGAGACCGCCCTGCGCGCGAATGCCCTCGTACGCCTCAGCGAGGTACCCCTCGGGCGGCATGACCCCGCCCGCGTTCCCGAGCACCGGCTCGCAAATAAACGCTGCGGGAGGTCGCCCCTCATTGCTCAGCGTTTTGGCGACGTCTGCGACCTGGCGGGCATACTTGGCGCCAGCGTCGGCGCCGCGATGCGGGCCACGGTAACTGTTCGGCGCGTCGACGAGGTGCACCCAGTCGGGCCTGGAGGCGAGCGCATCGGGGTTGTCGAACGCCGAGGTGCTTACGGCGTCTGACGCCATCGTCCAGCCGTGATACCCCTCGCGGGCGGTGATCACGTCGCGGCGACCCGTCGCAACCTGCGCGAGGCGCAGGGCGAGGTCGATCGCCTCCGATCCGCTGTTGACGGGAATCACGGTGTCAAGCGAAGGGTCGGGCGAGTGCTCAAGCAGTTTCTCGGCAAACTCGGCATACGCCTCATAGAGAAACCGGGAGTTGGTATTGAGCAGGTGCAGCTGCCGGCCAACTGCGTCGCCCAGGCGCGGGTGCGAGTGGCCGATGGCGGTGACGTTGTTGACCATGTCGAGGTACGAGCGCCCCTCGGTGTCGATGAGAAGCGTGTTCCAACCGCGTTCCATCTGCGGCGGGTTCTCGTAGTAGCGCTCGGCCGCGCCGCCCATCGAGCGGTCGCGGCGCAGGCGCTCGGCCCGCAGCAGCACGACCGGATCTTCGACCGGGCTCACGCCAAGCAGCACCGAGGGATCTGCCGAAGCCTGGGTTTCGTACTCCTCGCCCGAGGCGCCGAAGGCCTCGCCCGGCTGCTCGCCGAACATCGAACGCATGATGCGCACGCTGCTCGCTCCCGTGGGTGTGGTGCGCAGCCGACCGATCACCTCGCCTGAGGCGACCTTCTGGCCGCCCTCGACGCCAACCTCGATGCCCTCAAAGCGCAGGGTGACGCCGCAATCGCGAAGCGTGACGGCGCCATCAGCCGCGGTGACCGTGCCCGCAAACGGCGCGCGCACGGCGATTCCCGGCCTCGCCCACACATCGATGCAGCGGGCCTTCGTGGCGGCGGGGCTCATGACGTCGGTTGAAACCCGTGAGAGCCGGCTCTCACCAAACCGCATGATCGCAACGGGCGCGGTCGCGAGCGCCTCGCGGGCGAGCTCGGCCTCGACGCCGGGAGCTGCCCAGCGGCCCCGATCGAGCGCCTCGCTGCGAAGCCCAAGGTCAATGACGGCAGCCTCGCGCATGCCCGCGATCGCCTCGGCGTACGCGAGGCCAGCGCGGTGCGGCTTACCCGCCGCGAGGCGCAACTGCGCGGTCACGGTCTCGGTGTCAAAGGCGAGGGCGCGCTCGAACACCTCCCACTCGTGCTCGATGCGCTCGCGCGCATAGTCATTCTGCGGATCAATGCGCAGCTGGCTCCACCCGCTGACCGCGAGCACCGCACCCCGCAGCACCACGAGCGGCCACAGCGCGGCCGTCTCGGCGTCGGTGAGGGATATCTTGCGGCTGAACCCGCTCACCGCTCGAGCGACGATCGCCATGTCGCCGGTGCGGCCGATGAGGTCGGCGAGCAGCACTGCGAGCTCGGCCGCACGCCACGATTGCACTGTGTCGCCGAGGTCGATGACCCACTTCGTGCCGTCTGACGCGCGCATAATGTTGTCGCTCGTGAGGTCGCCATGAATGATCTGCATCGGGAGCTCGCCCCGCAGCGCGGCGATGGTCTCGTCGGCCCGCACCGTCGCCTCGAGGCAGCGCTCGCGGCGCTCGTCGGGCAGGTCATCGATGAGCTGTTCGACGACGGTTCTCGCCTGGCTCAGCTCCCACTGAATCGCCCGCTCGGCGTCTGGATTGTCGTAGCCTTCAAGCGCCAAGAGCGTCTCGGCGGTGAGCAGACCCAGCTCTTCGGCGAGCGCGCCATCAATGTCGCTCGAGTCGGCGATCGTGGCGCCGTCGACGAGCTCAAACGCGCAAACCCGCAGCACTTCACCGGCCTCGTTCGTGATCGTCGTGCTGCGTTTCCCCTGGCTCGTTGTGAGCACCCTGGGGCTCAAGACTCCCCGAGCGCGCAAACGGTCTGACACCGACCACTGGAGGGAGAGCACGCTTTCGGGCACCGCGGGGTGGTTGACCTTAATGAGCGCCCCGGGCCCCTCGACGGGGCGCACCATGAAGTTGCGGTCTTGCTGGCTGCCGAGCTCCTGGGCCTCGCCCCGAACCCCGTACGCCTCATGCGCGCACGCAAGAATGTCGTTCGTGCTGACCTCGGGCCTCGCGAGCATCCACCGAGAGCGTTCCTTCTTCGTCACAATACCCTCCACGCAGTATCGATTTACTTCCTCTTTCCCCCCACAAGAGTAATGAAATATTACCAAAAAGAAAAGTATGGTGATGTTTCGTCACCGAAACTGCGAGATAGGATGGGTATATGCAACAGGAGACGCCCGAAGAACTCGACGCCATCGACCGCGCCCTCATCACGGCGCTGCAAGACGACGGGCGCCTCGGCTACGCCGAACTCGGCACCCTCGTGGGCCTCACCCCGGGCGGCGCGCGCAAGCGAGTCATCAGGCTTGAGCAGCGCGGCATACTGCAAGTGGTCGGCGTCACCGATCCGCTCAAACTCGGCTACCACAGCATGGCCATGGTCGGCATCGTTGCCGATGGCGACCTCGAGGTCGTCGCCCGGGCGCTCGACGCGCTCGACAGCGTCATTTACGTCGTGCTCACGGCCGGCCGCTACGACCTGCTCGCAGAGGTCATCGCGACCGACCAGGAGGCTCTCTTTCAGGTGATCAACAGCGAGCTTCGGGGCATCGAGGGCGTCACCCGGGTCGAAACCTTCACCTACTACGGCATTCGCACCCACCGCTTCGGGTGGGGCACCCGCTAGGCGTTCGTCATGAGGCGGCGTCGGCCTTGATCTGCTCGAAGCGCGCGCCCATCTCTTCGGCGAGCGCCTGAGCCGCACTCAGCGGCCGCACCATAACCATGAACTCGCTGATGAGCCCCTCGTCGTTGAAGCGCAAAAAGTCACAGCCCGTGATGCTCTTGCCCTGCACCGTTGCAGTGAACACGAGCCCCTGATCGCGCGCGCCCTCTTCGCCGAGCACGCGCTCGTAGGTGAAGCCCTCGAGCACCTGAATGACCTGCTTCAGGATGGCGATCGTGATCTTCTTGCCGGGGTACGGCGTGAAGGCGACGGGGCTCACAAACACGACGTCGTCGGCGAGCAGCGCCTCGATCGCGGCGAAGTCTCGAGCCTCAACGGCCTCTTGAAATGCTTTCATGATGATTCTTTCCTTTCGGTTACAACCGGGCGGCGAGCCTGGTTCCTTCGTCAATCGCGCGCTTCGCGTCGAGCTCAGAGGCGACGTTGGCGCCGCCAATGACCGTTGCCTCGATGCCCCGATCGGCGCACGCGGCCGCGAGGTCTCGGTTGGGCTCCTGCCCCGTGCACAGCACAACGTTGTCGACCTCGAGCAGGTGCGTCTCGTCACCGATGCGCACGTGCAGGCCGTCGTCGCCCACGCTCAGGTACTCGGCGCCGGCAATCATCTGCACGCCGCGGTGACGCAGCTCGGTTCGGTGAATCCACCCCGTGGTCTTGCCGAGCCCCGCACCAACCTTCGTGATCTTGCGCTGCAGCAGAGCAACCGACCGCGCCGGGGTCTCGTGCTGTGGCTGCGTGATGCCGCCGCGCCCCGCGTAGTCCCGGTCAACACCCCACTGCTCGCTGAACTCTTCGGCCGTGGCCGTGAGCTTCTCGGGGCCGGTGAGAAACTGTGCGACGTCGAAGCCGATACCGCCAGCACCCAAAATGGCAACGCTCTGCCCCACCTCGCGCTTATCGCGTAGCACGTCGAGGTAGCCGAGTACCGAGGGATGGTCGATGCCCTGAATCTCGGGGGTGCGCGGTTTCACGCCGGTCGCGAGCACGACATCGTCGAAGCCCTCGAGCACCTCGGTGGTCGCCTCGGTCGAGAGCCGCACCTCGATGCCGAGCTCATCGATGCGGTACTGGAAGTAGCGAAGCGTCTCGGCGAACTCGCCCTTGCCGGGCACCTGGAGCGCGACATTGAGCTGCCCGCCAATGATCGCCGAGCGCTCAAAGAGCACCACCCGGTGCCCGCGCTCGGCCGCCGCGACCGCGCAACTGAGCCCCGCCGGTCCCGCGCCGACAACCGCGACGCGCTTCACGGTTTTCGTGGGTGCGAGGGTGAGCTCGGTCTCGTGGCAGGCCCTCGGGTTCACGAGGCACGAGGTGATCTTCATCGAGAAGGTGTGGTCGAGGCAGGCCTGATTACAGCCGATGCACGTGTTAATCGCGTCGGGCCTACCCTCGCGAGCCTTGCGCACGAAATCAGGGTCGGCAAGAAACGGCCTCGCGAGCGACACCATATCGGCGTCACCGTGCTCGAGCACGAGCTCTGCCGCCGCCGGGGTGTTGAGACGGTTGCCCGTGACGAGCGGCACCCGAACCTCACCCATCACTCGCTTCGTCACCCAGGTAAACGCGCCGCGCGGAACCGAGGTCGCAATCGTCGGAATGCGCGCCTCGTGCCACCCGATGCCCGTGTTAATGATGCTGGCTCCGGCCGCCTCGATGAGCTTCGCGAGTTCGACGACCTCTTCGATCGTTGATCCGCCGGGCACCAGATCGAGCATCGAGAGCCGGTACACGACAATGAAGTCTTCGCCCACGGCCTCGCGAATGCGACGCACGATTTCGACGGGAAAGCGCACGCGATTTTCGAACGATCCGCCCCACTCATCTTCGCGCTGGTTCGTGCCCGGGGCGATGAATTCGTTGATGAGGTAGCCCTCTGAGCCCATAACCTCGACGCCGTCGTAGCCTGCCTCGCGGGCGAGCAGTGCGCAGCGCACGAAGTCGTCGATCGTCGCCTCAACCTCGGCGCTCGTGAGCGCGTGCGGAACGTGTGCCGAGATCGGCGCCTGCAATGCGCTCGGCGCAACCAGGCCCGGGTGGTGCGCGTAGCGCCCGAAGTGCAGAATTTGCAGCGCGATGAGGCCGCCCTCTTCGTGCACGGCATTCGTCACCACCCGATGCTCGGCCGCCTCTTCGCTGGTCGTGAGCTTCGCACCGCCGGGGTACGGCCTCGCCGCCTCGTTCGGGGCTATGCCACCGGTCACGATGAGCGCCGCGCCACCGCGGGCCCGCTCCCGGTAAAACTCTGCCATGCGGTGAAACCCGTCGGGCGCCTCTTCGAGCCCGACGTGCATCGAGCCCATGAGCACACGGTTTGGCAGCGTCACGTGCCCGAGATCGAGCGGCGCCATGAGGTGAGGGAAAGTCGTCGTTGACATCATGAACCCTTCATAATCAATTATTTGAATATGAGAAGAGCGGATCGCTCCGCCCCTGTCCAACCGAGTCGCGGCGGCTTCACTGCCCCGCCGGCTCCCGTGCCGCGCGAGCCTTAAGCGCGTCGATCGCACGCTCGCACCAGGCGATATTTTCCTGCTCGAAGGCGATGCCCCGCATGAGCGTGAGGTACGGGCCGACGCGCTCCGCCTGCGCGAGGTACTCACGCTCGGGCAGGCCGTTCAGCAGGTGATCGCGCCGCTTGAGGTAGAGGCGCAGCTTGACGTGCGCCGCCTCACCCCGAGTGGCAAGCGTGCTCATCACCGCGTCGCTCGGGGCGACGTCTGAGGCCTGCACGAGTACGAGAAGGTCGTCGCGAATGGCGCTCGGCTTCGGTGCTGTTGCGGCGAAGCCTTGCAATACGGCAAGGCCAGCGTCGGTGATCGAGTAGAGCCGCTTGTTGGGGCGGCCGCTCTGCACCACGAGGTCGGCCTCAATAAGCCCCGCGGCGCACATTGAGTCGAGCTCGCGGTAGAGCTGCTGCGGGGTCGTCGTCCAAAAGTTTGCGACCGAGGCGTCGAAGCCCTTGGCGAGGTCGTACCCAGATGCTTCGCCGTCGAGGAGCGCCGCCAGAATCGCGTGTTTAAGGGCCATGGGCTCAAGCGTACGGCACCCGGTGGCGCCCGCCAAGCGTCCCGACCGTTTGCCAAGATCACTAACTTTGAATACTATTCAATTACTTTAATTTCAATGACGAAATAGAGACGGGGCTTTGGGGCTCGTCTCAGGAGGTTTTCTATGCTCAATCTAGCCACGGTTCTCGAAGATTCGGCCCAAAACTACCCAGACCGCACAGCCCTGGTGATCGGCGAGACGCGACTCACCTTTGCCGAGGTCAACGCCGCGGCAAACCAGGTCGCCTCACTGCTCGTGAGTCGCGGCATTGAGCCGGGTGACCGCGTCGCGCTCGCTGCGCCGAACATTCCGTGGTTTCCCATCTTCTACTACGGCATTCTCAAGAGCGGAGCGATCACGGTGCCGCTCAACATTCTCTTGCGCAGCCACGAAATCGAATACCACCTGCGCGACAGCGGGGCCAAAGCCCTCATCGCGTTCGAGGGCACCGCTGAGCTACACATGGGCGAGCAGGCACGCGAGGCATTCGACCGCGTCGACGCATGCGAGCACTTCTTCGTCATCGCGGCGCCGGCAACAGCACAAGGCTCAGCGCCTCTCGCCGAGCTCGCAGACACCATTCCCCATGCACTCAACGGTATGCCGCCCGTGTTTGAAACGAAGAGCACCGAGTTCGACGACACCGCGGTGATTCTCTACACCTCGGGCACCACGGGCCAGCCAAAGGGAGCCGAGCTCAGCCACGGCAACATGATGCTCAACGCCCTCACCGCGCACCGCCGGTACGGCAGCGGCGAGGCCTGCGACACACACCTCATCGGGCTCCCGCTCTTTCACTCATTCGCGCAGACCCTCCAGCTCAACACCGCGTTCGTGAGTGGCGCGACCGTCGTACTCATGCCAAGGTTTGACCCGGCCGAGGTGTTGCGGCTTTTCAAGCAAGAGCGCGTGACTCACTTCGCGGGGGTGCCGACCATGTTTCAAACCCTCGTCGCCACCGCACAGCAGACGAATCTCGACCTCATCGAGGCGGTCAGCCACCTGAAATTCGTTCTCTCGGGAGGCGCAGCGCTTCCCGTCGAGGTCATCGAGCAGGTGCGGCTTGTGCTCGGCGTGCAGGTACTCGATGGCTACGGGCTCTCAGAGACCTCACCCGCCGCGGCGCTCACGCCGCCAGGAGGGGTGACGAAGCCGGGGTCGATCGGCCGCCCGATCTGGGGCGTGCAGATGAAGCTCATCGACGACGACTGGAACGAGATCGAGGCGGGCCCCGAGGCGATCGGCGAAATCGCGGTTAAGGGCCACCCCGTCATGAAGGGATACTTCGGCAAGCCCGAGGCCACCCAAGAGGTCCTGCGCGACGGCTGGTTTCGTACGGGTGACCTCGCACGCCAAGACGAAGATGGGTACTACTTCATTGTCGACCGCGCAAAGGATCTCATCATTCGGGGCGGCTACAACGTCTACCCCAGAGAGCTCGAGGAAGCCTTGCTCACGCACCCGGCGGTCGCGATGGCCGCGGTTGTCGGCGTCGCACACGACACCCTGGGCGAAGAGATCAAGGCCGTGCTCGTCGCCCGCGACGGCGAGAGCATCGATCATGACGAGTTGATCGCGTGGGGGCGCGAGCGCTTCGCCGGCTATAAATACCCACGCATTATCGAGGTGCGCGAGAGCCTCCCGCTCACCTCGACCGGCAAGATCCTCAAGCGCATGCTCGTAGACGCATAAAGCACTGCCGGGGCGCCCTTGCTGGGCGTCTGTGCGCTTTCACCCAGATCACAGCGGTTGTGACGCTTTCATCTGAAAATATATAAGCATGCACGTCTCAGAACCGCAGCAGGGCACCCCGGCCGAGCCCGGTGATCCATCTCGGTCGCTCACCGATGCCCACCCGCTCACGAACGACGAGGTGCGTGACCGCGTCGAGCGCGGCGAGACGAACACCATCGAGTCAAAAACGAGCCGGAGCTTCGGCGACATCTTTCGGGCGAATGTCTTCACGCGGGTCAACATAATCTATGCGGTGCTTTTTGCGCTCGTCATGGGAACCGGGCACTTCATCGATGGGCTCTTCGGGTTCATCATCATCGTTAATAGCACCGTCGGTATGGTGCAAGAGATTCGGGCAAAGCGCACGCTCGACCGCCTCGCGCTCTTAGGCAAGAGCCCCGCCCGCGTCGAACGGGCCGACGGTGTTCAGGAGATCGCCCCAGAAGAGATCGTTTTGGGCGATATCGTGCTCCTCGCCGCTGGCGACCAGATTCCCGTCGATGGCACCGTCATCGACGAGGTGGGCCTCGAGCTTGACGAGTCGCTCCTCACGGGCGAGTCAGACGCGGTGCAGGGGCACCCGGGGTTCGCGGTGCTCTCGGGCAGCTTCGTTGCCGCCGGTTCGGGCCGCTTCGTCACGACCGCCGTGGGTGCTAACGCCTACGCCACAAAGCTCACAAATGAGGCGAGCGTTTTCAAGAAGCCCGCCTCGCAACTGCGCGAGGGCATCGACCAGATTCTCAAATACATCACGTGGATCCTCGTTCCCGTCGGCGCACTTTCTATCTGGAACCAGCTTGCCGGTGGCCAGGAATGGCGCGACGCGATTCGCGGGCTGGTGGCAGCCCTCGTGCCGATGATTCCCGAGGGCCTCGTACTCATGACGAGCGTTGCCATGGCCGTTGGCGTTATTCGCCTGGGCAAGCACCAGTGCCTCGTGCAAGACCTTCCCGCAATCGAGCAGCTCGCTCGTGTCGACATCGTATGCACCGACAAGACCGGCACCCTCACCGAGGACGGGATGCGGGTGAGTCGCATCGAAACCGCTGCCGATGCCCCTGGGACCCACAGCGCCAATGACACCGTCGAGACCGTGCTGTCGACCATCGGCGCCATCGAAGAAAAACCCAACAGTAGCATGGCCGCCATTCTCGAGCACCTGGGCCACATCGCCCCGCTCGAGGCTGCACAACAGATCGCGTTTTCATCGGCGCGCAAGTGGGCGGGCGTCGAACTCGCGGCCCCCGTGCCATTGCCCGCTGAGGGCAAGAACCCCGAGCGTGAGGGGCTCAGCTGGTTTCTTGGCGCCCCCGACATCCTCCTGCCCGAGGGCGACGCAGCCCACGCTCACGCGGCGGTTCTCGCCGAAGAGGGACTCAGGGTACTGGCGCTTGTCTCGGCGCCCGCCTCGATTGAACACGAGCAGCTGCCGCAGAACATCACCGCCGAGGCACTCGTGGTTCTTGACCAACGATTGCGCGCTGAGGCTCCGGGAACCATTGACTTTTTCACGAAGCAGCGGGTCTCGCTCAAGGTCATCTCGGGCGACAATGCGGCAGCGGTCGGCGCAATCGCCGAGCAGGTTGGTGTGCCCCACGGCCGTGACGCCGTCGACGCCCGCACCCTCGACCCTGAGTCAGAGAGCTTCGGCAGCGAGGTCGCACACCACACGACCTTCGGCAGGGTCACGCCCGACCAGAAACGCTCGATCGTGCACGCGCTCCAAGAAGAGGGACACGTCGTCGCCATGACCGGTGACGGCGTGAACGATGTGCTCGCGCTCAAAGATGCCGACGTGGGCGTCGCGATGGGCTCGGGATCGCCAGCAGCCCGAGCGGTCTCACGCATCGTGTTGCTCGACAACTCGTTTGCGACCCTGCCACACGTCGTCGCCGAGGGCCGCAGGGTCATCGGCAACATCGAGCGCGTGGCGACGCTCTTTCTCACGAAGACCCTCTACTCGGCTTTACTCGCACTGCTCGTCGCACTCATTGCGGTGCCCTACCCGTTCCTGCCTCGCCACATCACCCTGATCGCCTGGTTTACCATCGGCATCCCCTCCTTCTTCCTTGCCCTTGCCCCGAACGCGGCACGGGCACAAGACGGTTTCGTGCGCAGGGTGCTGAGCGAGGCGGTGCCCGGCGGCATCGGCGCCTCACTCGCGGCCTTTGGCGCCTATGTCACCGCACGTCAGGTGTTCGGCGTCAGCGACGCGACACGGGTCATGAACTCGTCAACCTCGTTTCTCGCCCTCATCATCGTCGCGTTCTTCGTGCTCGCAATGGTTGCGCGCCCCTTCCGGCTCTGGAAGGTGGGCCTCGTCGGCACTATGATCGGCTGCTTACTCGCGATCATGATCACGCCGCTCGGCAGCCTCGTCTTTGATATCGAGCTGGGCGACTGGCGAGCCATTCTCATCGCCCTGGGCTTTGGCGTCGCAGGCATTGCAACCCGCTCGCTCATCTGGCGCGGCATGCGGCGTTTCGTACCACCCACCCGCTAGCCGACACCCGTCGCCCGTGCACGCAGCGCCACACCGGTACTCTGCTATACATGACCGCAACCTCCCGACAACGGGCCGTTCGTGAAGATCACCTGCGCAACCATGAGCGATTGCTCGAGGCCGCGATCACGCTATTCGACGAAGAAGGCCCGACCGCTCCACTGCACCGCATTGCAAAACGTGCCGGGGTGAGCGAGGCCAGCCTCTACCGCCACTTCTCGGGGCGCGACGAGCTCGTGTACCGAGTCTATGATCGGCACGCCACAATGCTCGAAGAGATCGCGGTTGACGCGTTCGAACAGCACGCAGCCGAGGCCGCAGCGGTCAGACTAGAGCAGCTCTGCACCGCACTCATCACCACCATGGTGCGCCACCCGAGCTATACGGCACTCACGCTCTGGGTGCTCCGAACGCACCCTCCCAGAGCCATCGGCGAGGCCTTCGTGAACGCGGTGAGAGCACTCGCTCAGAGCTGTCGCGACGAAGGGGCGCTCGCAACCGACATCACCCCCGGCGACATCATCGCCCTCACCGTCATGGTCGCCTCGACCGCGCCACTACAGCCACTCATGGGCGATGGCTCGTGGCACCGACTGCTCGAAATTGGTCTGAGAGGGTTCACCCCTCAGGCGGCAAGGGCGGCCGAGCCGACGGGGGCCGAACACGTAAACTAGACAAGAGCTTAACGCTAAGCGTAGAGTTACCTTCATCTAGGGATGGGGCCTCCCTCGGGCAGCCCCATGGGGAAATGAATGAGGAACCATGGGTCAATTGCACCCCACGTTCGCGTGCGTCCTGATGACGCTTCCGCGGGCGAGCTACACACACAACACCACCGGCGTAGGCACGCCGCAGGCACAGCGCACCAGGCAGCACCCGCTCACGGCGGGGGCCTCAGCATGATCATGAACACGAAACGGGCACGCGAGGCCGAGATTTACCTTGATGCCGCGCGCGCGAGCGACGGCGGCCTCCTCCTCCTTTTCGGCGAAAGCGGCACCGGCAAAACGTTCTTCTTAAGCAGACTTCGCGAGGCAGCCGAGACTGCGGCCGTCGGCCCTATTCACGCCGCGGCGGCCGACGAGTTCGAGAGCGAAATACCGTACAGCTTCATCGAACGCCTTATCAGCACGACCCCAGCTGCCCGCAGCACCATCGACCCCTCGCGCTCGCAAGTCGAGATCGCGAGGCAGGTGCTGCTGGCGCTCTCGGGGCACCCGCAGGGCACGATCCGCACCGTTCTTCTCGACGACGTACACTGGGTCGACGCCGCGTCAGAGCGGGTGCTGCGCTACGTCGCGCCTCGGCTCGTCAGCCAGGGCGTATTTCTCGTGTGCTCTGCCAGACCGCAGCCGGGCGTCGAAACGCTCGCATGGCACCTGAGTGATGAAGCGCAATTGCACGCCAACTGGCGCACCATCGAATTCACGAAACTCTCGGTCAGCGATATTCGCGAGATGGCCCTCGAACGCTTTGGCACGGGCATCTCGGCGAAGACCGCAGAGCGCATTCAAACCGTCACCGATGGATCGTTCTCGCGGGTGAGCTCGATGTTCGATGGGCTCAGCCCCGAAGAGATTCAGGGCCTTCACCTGCGCTCTGACCTACCCGCGAGGCTCTACCAACAGCACGACGGCGAGCAGCGCCTCCTGCCCGACTACCAGGTGCTCGGTGACGGGGGCAGGCTCGCGGTCGAGATCGTCGCGCTCGCCGCCGAAACCATCGACTCAGCGACCGTTTCGCACGTGGCCGAAACGCTCGGCGACCCGATTGACGCCGCTGAAGCCGTGCGGCAGGGGCTCCTCGTCGAGGTTGACTTTGGCGACAGGCTCGCGGCCGCGCACCCGCTGCTCACCGCGTCGGTGATCGAGAACCTCAGCGAAAGCCGCGCGCAGGCAATACTGCACGCCCTCGCGAGCCGCAGCCAGGGGCACCGATCACTCATGTTCGAGTTGCGTGCCGCAACCGCGCTCACGCCCGAACTCGAGGCGAGGGTGCGCGCCGATGTCGACGCCTCCCTCAACCAAGGCGACCTCGCCTTCGTCGGCGAAACACTCAGGCGATGCCTCGAACTCACGACGGGCGACGCCCGCGACGAAGTACTCATCGACCTCACGCTGCACTACCTGCAGCACAAGGCGGGCTTTCTCGTGCTTGACCTCTTGCCCGAGGTCGAGGCACTGCCAGCAACGCCACTGCGCGAGTGCATCGCGATCTTGTTGCGCGTGTACCGCTTCGAAGACCAGGTGCCGAGGGAACGCATCGACGCGCTGCTCGGGGTCGATGACGCCTCACCCGAGATGCGCACGATCCAAGCCTTCGTCTCGTTTCTTGCGGTCATCGCCATCATGCGAAGCCGCGACGCCGAGGGCCTTCTCGAATTCATTCCCCGAGCAAAAGAGCTCTGGGCACTCGCCCCCGAGTCGCCCGATGAGCTCAGTGACGGGCGCATCACGTGGATGGTCGCCCCACGAGAGTACGAGCTCATCCTCGACGGCTACTCGCTCGTGCCACTCATGATCGAGGCGCGCGCCGAGCACCTCGCCGCACTCCTGCCACAGGCCATCGAACGTGCCAAAGCGCTCCGACCGAGCGAGCACAAGATCGACGCGATCGTCTCGCTCGTGGGCACCCTTATTTCGTTGAACGAACTCGACACCGCATACGAACTCGCTCGCGAGGGCTACGACCTTCTCGCCGGGAGACCGCGCCCATGGGCGGGTGGCGGCATGCGCATCACCTACGCGCATCTACTCGCACTCAGGGGTGAGCTCGCCGAGGCGCTTCGTGTCGTGAGTGACGCCGAAGCACACGCCCACGAGTTTCTCGACGCAGAGGTGCGGCTTACGCTCTCGGCCTTGCACGCATGGCTCGCTGCCATCACCGGTTCCGAAGACCCCGCCCCGTACATGCTCGGGGCGCAGCGGCTCTACCAGCTGCACTGGGAGGGGTACGGAATCGACCTCGTGCTCATCGCCGAGGTCGAAATTGCCTCGCTCGCGGGCAACCATCGCGAGGTCATCGCGCTCACCGAGCCGGGTCGCTACCGCTCGTTCACCTCGACGAGGCACGGCTTTCTCACCTACCGAGCGCTCTCGCTCATCGAACTCGCCCGCTTCGACGAGGCCGCAGCACTCATCGAGCACCTGCGGGGCCTCGCCGGGGTCGAGTGGCACGAGACCTACGGAACGATCGCCTGGCTCGAAGCTCGCCTTGCCGAGTCATGCCCGGGAGGCCACGCAATGTGGGCCGAGGTCGATGCGCTGTATCGCACCGCCGCCGAGACCACCGAGCTGCCGCTCTACCGGGCACGCACCCTCCGCGACCACGGCCAGGCCCTCGCCTCTCATGGAGAGCCCGGCAAAGCCGCCCCGATCATTGCCGAAGCGAGGCGGATCTTCACCGCGCTCGGCACCGGACCCGATCTCGAAGCGCTCGAAACCCTGGAACGTCGCTTACGCGACGCTCTGCATACGCAAGAAGCCGCCGCGGCTATGAGCTTGACCCCTCGCGAACGCGAGATTGCCGAGCTCATCGCCAACGGCGGCTCAACGAGCGACATTGCTCAGACGCTCGTGATCTCACCCGCAACGGTGAGGTTTCACGTGTCAAACGTTCTCGCGAAGCTCGGGCTCACCTCGAGGGGCGAGATCGCGCACGCGCTTCGCGGCCCGGTTAGGTAAGGCGCCGACGCAGGAGCGCGATCGCCGCCCCGATCAGCACGAGGGAGCCCGCGCCTGCGATGATCCACGGCTCAAACGTGCCGCCGGTCATCGCGAGCGGTGGACGTTCTGCCCCGGGGCCAGGCTTTGGCTCTGGCTTTGGGCCGGGCTTCGGTTCAGGGTCGACCGGCGTTACGCCCTCGGTGTCGCCCTCGAGCGTGAGCAGCACGTCGAAGGACGCCGAGCGATCGGCCACGTTGGCAGTGTTCCCAGAGGTTGCGGCCACATCGAAGTCGTAGCTGAGCGTCAGGGTCTGCTGCTCGCCGCGCTTCACGGCGACCTCAAGCACCTGAGTGCTTCCCTGATCGTGCAGTGCGGTCAGGCTCGCGCTCTCAGCGCCCCAACCGATGAGCACGTCATCGTAGAAGTCGCCCTGGTCGCCAGCCCCGCCATAGTGATCGCCCGCGGGCTTCACGTGGGCCGGATTATTGTGCACATCGGCTGCGCCCGGCGAGAGCAGCTTCACCCCGGTAATCTCGGCACGCAGCACGGCGTCACCGGGGCCAGCGTTCGTCACCGAGATCGAGCGCTCGGCGTGATCGCCGGGAACCGCGACAGGAGCACCGAAGAACGTCTCGGTGGCATTTGCCGGGCCATCGTCGTGCCACTCGAGCACCAGAGCGCGGCTATCGTTGGCCGATTCACCCGAGTCGGCGTGCGCCGGCGTCGCCGCGAGCACCATGCCACAGGCAAGCGCAGCCGCGGCGAGCACCCCCGAGAGCCTGGTCATTGCGTGTTGCTTCTTCATGGGGTCTCCTGCCCTGGCCTAAAGGTTTCGTAGCTGAAGGTCAGCACACGCTCTGACTCATTACCCACGTCAAACGATTCGAGAACCCGCGCCGACCAGTCATCAGAGTCGGTGACCTCAAGGTTTTCGTCGTCAACCGCAGTCACCGTCGCCGTGTTCATGTACGAGCCAACTTCTCCGGGCTCATCGAGGGTCGCAACAAAGCACCAGAACTCGGTCGTTGCCTGCTCACTCGTCGAATAGTCGGCGCTCACCGGCGTTGAGGTGACTCGATCGTCAGCGGCGTTCATCGGTGTCACCGTCGCCGTAGCCGCAGCCTCGACCGTGCACGATGCTGCATCGGCCACCTTGAACACGTTTGATGCTGAGTGCCCTAAGGCACCGTCGCCCCAATCTGGGCTGGCGAGCGTATACCAAAGGCCTTTATTGCCCTGGCTCAGTGACTGCGTTTCAAAGGGGATCGCTACCGACCCATCGGCGATCAAGCGCGTCACCGCGTCGGCTCCGATCGGCACGTCAATGCTCGAGCCCGTCGTCTGCGAGACCGCGCCTGCGTGCCCCGCGGCAAACCCCTGGACTCCTTCGCCGACCTTGATGTCAGCCGTTGCACTGTGAGTCCAGAGTGCCGCCGTCGCTCCAGCGACAATGGCGACGCCCGCGCAGAACGATACCGCCGCGATGGTCAATGCTTTCAACGGAATTGCCCGCCGAACCGTTTCGTTTTTCATGATCAGCTTCCTCACCTTCGAATCTGATTCAGCTCGAGCTCAAACGAGGTGACAGCGTCCAAAACCTTCTGCTGTTCTTCACTCATGTCAACCGTGCGGTCGTCGATCCCGTCAAACTTCACGTCAAGTTTCACAAGGAAATACTTGAAGCCATCGTCATAATCGCTCTTGATCACGGGCGTTGAGAGGGGCGCTGTGCCAACGGCGGCCGAAGGGGTCAAAAAGATCGGGCCTATTGAGGAGCTTGCCTGGTAGGTCGCGGTGACCCCGTCAGGAAGCACAAGGTCATCGGGCCAAGTGAGCCGCGCCTCGGCAACCATGTTGTCGCCCTGCAGTTCAAAGTCAAACCGGTAAGAGGCATGCAGTGTGTCGCCCTTTCGCACCAAGAACGTCGCTGGGTCGATCTCGGTTTGCGGTGTAGTGACATCGCTCGAAGTCTCTGACCATACTGGAGCCGTAGGCTTCACCTTCAAGTTTCCAGAGGTCACAACCGTTCCGGGAGCCACACCAGCCGACCCCCAGAGAGCAGTCGTCGCCCCTGTCGTGCAGGCACCCGCGATGAGCGCCGCCGCCGCGATAGCGGGCAGTGGCCATGTTCGCTTTCTTCCCACGTCATCCTCCAAAATGTTGTGGATCGCGCGCAAGCGCGATGTCGTCTTCTTGCTGGGCGAGTTCGTCAGGGCCGGCATTGCGGCGCTTACTCGCGGCTGCGAGACTGAGTGTGACGGCTCCATAGCCGAAGAGCAGCGCGCCAGCACCGTACAGCAGCGTGAGCCGGTGTTGCCCGAGGAACGAGGCAAGGTGACCGATGTACGGTACGTGGTACCGCACTTTGCCCATAACCTGAGCCGCCACAATGGGATCGTCATCTCGGGTGTTGGCGTCGCCCCGAGTCACGTATTGCGCCCCATCAGCACTCGCACGCACCGCAACAACACGGTGCGTCACGAGGGTTGGATCGCCTGACACCGGCTGAAACACGACAACGTCGCCAATGGCATACTGCTCCTGAGGCGTGGCAACCACCATGTCTCCAGGAGCATACGTCGGTTGCATCGAACCGGTGAGCACCGTCAGTGCGGCGCCGCCGAGCGCACGCGGCACGACCCCTATCGCGAGAGCAATGCCGAGGCAGAGTACGAGCATGCCGAAACCGATGCCTTTCAGCATCGAACGCCACACGCCGGGCTCCTGCTCTCTCACGCTCTTCGTTGCCATGATCATGCTTTCGTATCGAAGCGTTCTCGAGGGCGCGGGTTCTTACCCCGCCCTCGAGAACTCAGCACACTCTACTGACGAACCTGCACGAGCTCGATCGCCGAAGTCTCGAGTGCGGCTGCTGCCTCTACGAGATCGCGATCTTTGGTCTCTGCGTTGAACGTCACGGCTACCTTGACCGTGAGGTCTGCAGTGCCATCGATCGATGCAGGAACCGCAACCGCGTTGCCCGGCGCCCGGTTCTTCAGCGAGACGAGGTCGAGGTTAACGCCCGAGCTGTTGCCCGAAAGCACCTCGTTGCCCGCCGCATCTTCAACCGAGTAGCTCACGTTGATGAGCCCCGCGGCGAGCGCACCACTGAATGCCTGCCCGCCTGCAAGGCGCAGCTCTGCTGCGAGGTTGTCACCCTGCAGCGCGAGATCAACATCGAATGATCCCTCGATGGTGTCGCCCGGAACGACCTTAAAGTCAGCGAGGGTAATCTCGCGCCCCGTGTCGCTACCTGCTGAGATGTCGTTCCACTGTGAGCCGGTGACAGCAACCTCGAGGTTGCCCGACTGAATCTCGCCACCCGGGGCCTGGACGCTGTCGCTCCAGAGCGCGAAGGTTGAGCCGCCAAGAAGAAGCGCTGCACCGGCGGCCCCGGCGATAAAACCGGTTGTTGATTTTTTCATGATTTCTCCTGGTCTTTCGTTCTGTGAGGTTGGAGTGATTTGTGGTGGTTCTTGAATGCACATGCCGCATCAGGGCAGCGCAGTTACCAGGCCTGAGGCGAGGCACGTTGTGGAAGCTCCCGGGGCCAACGTGGTTTCAGGGCATACGACCGCCGCAAATGCCAGCTGGTCGTCTTCGACTCGAACGTCTCGAAGCGTGGTTTGCCCGGTGTTCGTCACACGGTAACTCCAGTGCACCGTGGTGCCCGAGGCGACGTTCGTGCCGGCAGCGATCTCGGTTTTGTGATCAGCCGCTGTCCAAGCCTTCTTTTCAAGCAGGATGCTCGATGCCAGCGTCTGCTCGTTGATGAACGTGCACTTCACGGTGTCACCGGGGCCAACCAAAAGCCTGGCTTCGTCAAGGCTCTGCGGGTTCGTGGGTTCGTCGTTAATCGAGCAGCTGAGACCCGCGAGCTTCCATCCCTGTGAAACCTGCGTAGCATTCATCTCTTCATGAACCGAGACCTCTGCACCGACGGCATTCGGTGAGTCAAACTCGAGCGCATACGAAACCTTGCCCTCAGCATTCGTGTTCTGCTGCGCTTGTGTTTTCAGTACGGCTCCGTTCGCTGCCGCAGCAAACGACCAGCCTGATCCACCATTGCTCGCTTCTGCCGCACCATACGCCTTGGTGAGCTTGGTGATCTCGACGTTCGCTTGGCAGGTGGCGCCAAGGGCAAGCCCTTCGAGCTGAGCGGCGAGCTCCTGCCAGTCAGACTGGAAGTAATCGGCATCGTTAAAATTTGATCCGGCCGCATAGGAATTGACCCCAGAAACTGCGCGCAGATTACCGGCGCTGCCCTTCGCGCCGCTGCCCGCGCCAATCGCAACCACACGGGTTCCCTGAGCTTTCAGCGCATTAGCTGCGAAAATGGCTCGTTCAACATCAATAAAGTACGTGGTACTGCCGCTACCGCTGTTGTTGCCACCACCGTAAAACGTAGGCATGCCATCGGTCACCATGATCGCAAGATCAAATGTTGTGGCGCTCTCAGCAGCACGATAAATACCGGCGTCCCAGTTTGTACCACCGTCAGCGGTATACGAGTTGATCTTGTTGGTGATGGTCTGGAAGTTTTGACCCTGATCAATCTTCGTAAGCGCTAGGTCTGCATTGTTCGATGCGGGTGCTGTATCGGAATACGTAAAGATCGCAACCGATGAACCCGTTCCTTTAAGCGCCTGGACCATACGATTCGCAGAGGCTTTCAAGGTGTTGAGGCCTTGACTTTTGTTGTCGCCCATTGATCCTGAGAGGTCAAGCACCAGCGCAACATTAAGGGTTGCCTGGCAGGTGGGCTGCAACCGAGGGTTCGAGCGTGAGACAGCCCAAGACCCTCCCGAGTCATCGCCCATAAACGTGTTGCCAGAGGCGTAGGTGTTGCCTTTTCTCAATTGCTTACCTGTTTGAAAGACATAATGAGAGCTGACACCGTTGCCACTCCCAGTCTCAAGAGCTGGGTTCACATACCAGTCTTCAGGTGCAGCTTCAGCTGCAACCCAAAAGCGTTTGTCATAATTCACGCCCTGAGCCTGGTCTACACGCCACTGTTTACAGGTCAATCCCAAGAAGCCCCACTTGATGCAGCTCCTGAGCTGAGGCTGGGTCTCTGGAACAACAAACGAGCAATCGCCCTGCGCATCTGAAACACATGTGGCCCAGGGCTCAGCCACGGGGGTGAGCGATGAAGCGTTGCCTCCGGTGTTCAGGCGCAACGCCACACCGGCCACTCCGCTGCGGCCGTTACCCTGCCGGTCACCGCTGACCTTGACGGTAATCACCGCGGTATTGCCGCTGGCTGGGGGAACGGCAAAGGGTCGAATCGCCTGCTGAGCAGGTTCTTCGGCTTCTGGTTCAGAGGCAGGCTCACCCGGGTCGTTCATCTCATCGGGTTCAGCACCGACCCCGGCCCCAGGTTCACCACCAACATCAACGTTGCCTGGAGCGTCGGCCTCGCCAGCGTCTTCTTCGGGTGAAGTCTGCTCTGCAGTTGAGGTCTCTACCCATTGCTGTTCACCCTCGGACTCACTCCCTTCGAGCGCTAACGCAGCGCTCTGCCCTAGCGCGCCAAAGAGCAGCACAGCGGTTATCGCTGCGAAGCCGCGCATCAGGCGCGGCTGCTTCGTCGCATGCTTCGCCTGCCGCACCTCGGCAATTCTACGATCGCTCACGCGTTCCCTCCCCTACTGTTCGCGAACCAACCGATAGCGATTGGCCGCAAGGGCTTCATGCCACGATGCGAAACGTGACAGAGAGCCCTCCCCTGCAAGCAAATCTAAAGGCCTACGAACGCCAGCACACCGGTCATATGACGGGGCTTTGCGTTGGGAAAACGTTGGGGTGGTGTTGGGGAGTGTTGGGAGTGACTGGTTACAGGATGCGCCACCACACTCTGCGGGGGCCTTCAGCGCTTACCCCTTGCCAGTAGTACAGGTCTCCGAGATCAGCGCGTGCGTACGGCACGGTGATTGTGACCTCGCCAGGAGCTGTCGCTCGCTGCTGGTATGCAAGGGCGCCGATCGACGTCGAGGTCACATTCACTGCCTGGTTCGTCGTATTGCCCACGAGTCCAGTCACCCGAATCGTGGTTTGCTGCGCGCTGATCGCGTCAACCTCAATGGAAAGGCCTCTGCCTACCGAATAGGTCCCTACCATGACTTCGGCGTCAACGACCCCTTTGCCATCAATCACATATTCCTGATGGCCCCTGACCGTGAGTTGGCCCATCAGCGCAGTCGGCGTGTACGCCCAGCGCCCTTGTGCGTCTGCGTAAACCGTGGCGCTCGAGGTTTGCCCCGCCTCGTTACTCATGGAGAGGTAGACCGTCGCGCCCGCTGTCGCGAGGCCGGAAAGTCTCGGGTAAATGCCGGTCTCGATGCCGTCAAGAGGGGAGCCGGATAGGGGCACAGGAACGATGCGAGCCGGGCCGCTGCCGGTGTTGGTATTCGTGCCTGAAGCGTCAGCTTCTCCGTTTGGTGGAACAGCGGTGGTTTCAGGGGGCTGGCTGCCAAGTTCGCCGTCTCCCGCGGCCTGGTTCTCGAGCTCGTCTTGGCCACTCTCTTCAGTTTTAGACGCACCTGACGTCTGCTCTGATTCTTCTCCGTCGGGCGAATCACCTTCGGGGCCTTCACTGTTCTGACGGGCGTTCTGATGCACCTCTTCAAGAGGGCTCTGGTCTGGGCCTTCAGGCCGTAGGGGATGAACAAATGCCGTAGCAAAGAGGGACAGGCCGAGGGCACCAACGGCAACAACAGCAACCACGTTCGCGGCGCGACTCAGTGTTCCGCTTGCCTGCAACAAACTGTCCGTGGGTACGTGCGCAGGCAGAGGAGTTGCGCTTTGAGTAATTCCTGCGGCGTAGGTCGCCTCTGTTAGAGGGTATGCCCCTGCGAGGTATTTTGTCGCGCCTGCAGCACCCAAGAGACCTGGCAGGAGAATCGTTGCGAGTTGCGAGTGCGCTTTTTTCGAGTCGTGAGATAAGTCGGTGCACCGCTCGCAGGCCTGAAAGTGTCGTTTCATCTTGCGTTGAGTGCCCGGTGTGGTTTTCCCTCGGAGGAGCTGCGGCAGCTGCCCAACGACCCATTCGCACTCTCCGGGCAGCCCTTCGACCGGTTCAAGGCTCGCGGCGATCCACGCTTGCTTGAACCCTTCTTTCGCTCTCCTCAATAACGCTGAGGTCGCATTTGGGCTCATTCCAAGGTAGGTTGAAAACTGTTGAACCGGGAGGTCTTCAACTTCCCGGTACCACAGCACTTCTTGCCATCTGATCGGCAACGAAAGAAAAACCTGACGCGTAAAGATATCGTCGATCAGGCGTGACTCGGTGTTTTCTACGGGTTCGGTTGCTTGCTCAAAAATCTCATCGTCGACACCGGTGACTTCGCTGCTGCTTCGGGTGCGGGCCATGTTCGTCGCAACATTTCTCGCGGTCATAATCGCATACGCGCGAAACGCCGTTTCTGGGCCGCCGCCCGCCTGAATCTGTTTGAGAATGCGCAAAAACGTTTCTTGTGCAACATCATCGGGGTCGAAGCCTGTGAAGCTTCGTGTCGCGATAATTACGGCAGGCTCATGTCTCTTCCATAGCTCTGCAAATGCCCGTTCAGACCCGTGACGAGCCAGCTCAACCAGCGCTACATCAGACTGTTGAGCAAGTTTTTTATCATTCACCGAGGCCCCCTCCCCTTTGACACGAGCCGAAGCGAAACCGGCGAAACTATCTTTAGCTACGTGCAACTGGACGCCGTGTGTATCTAGAGACCGTGTATCGCGGTGCAAGAAGCCACAAGTTTCGCTCGGATCGTGACGTTTGTTTTAAGTTGTATGTCTAGCTGTCACCGACGTGCAGGCCTGCTGGCATATCGCCGCTCATTTATTTCTGTACACACGCAAGACGAAAAGCCATGAACGCTCCTGTGGCAGACCCGCTGTATGCGGGGTCTTCTCAACATGAGTGAAGACCCCGCATACAGCGAATGTTAGCTATCGTTGAGGCTCATTCTGGAACGACGTCGCTGCACCGCAAGCGCAGCTAGAGCTAGGGCTCCGGCCCCTCCTGCGCCGAGGAAGATCGCCAGCGTTCCTACGCCACCGGTGAGTGGCAGATGAGGCACCTCTGACTGCTTGTTTTCAATCGCTTTCTCGAAGCTCGTTTCACCAAGCACATCAATATATCGAGGCGTCGGGTCTAACTGGTACCCAGCAGGAGCACGTGTTTCTACGAGCCTGTATCGGCCGTCGTCAAGCGGATCGAGCAAGAACTCACCGGCACTCGGGTTACGGTCTGGTCCCTTGCACTCGCTCGCTGCGTCGGCAATACAGTCTGCAACAGCGATTGATTCACCGGTGGGCTTGTCATTAGCGTCGACAGGGGTCAGTTCCCATTCAGAGCCCGCCAAGTATTCAGTGTCGGAGGTTCCGGCCGCAACCTTTTTCCAGGAAAGCGAAGAGGGCAGTACCGTGATGCCCGCGGGGTCACAGTCTTCTTCTGCTGGTGTCGTCCCTTCCTCGGGTTCGCCGGGATCGGGAACCACACAGGCGGTGTTCACAAGGCTGCCAGTCTCGGTTCCGCTTGCGAGAACCACCGAGTACTCGATCGTTACCTGGTGATCTTCACCGGGTAGCAGTTCACCGATAACCGCTTTCCCGTCAACGAGCGTAAGCCCGTTCGGAAGAGGTTTCAGCCCAGCCAGATCAACACGGTCGTCTTCGACAACAAGGTTCTTGAGCGTCTCATCACCCGTGTTGGTCACCACAAGACGGTATGGCACGGTGTCACCCGTACGGTACGACGGATAGTCGTCGATGTCGTTTGCATCATGCCATTCGCCTTTTTCACTTTGCACGTATTTCTTAATCGTGACCGAGTTAGCTGCACCGATGGTAAAGCTGTCAGAGGTACGCATCTTCAACTGATGCCGGTCTGAACGAGCTTCAGCTCTATTCACGTAACGATCGTCGTGCTCGGCACCTGCAGTGACCACGGAAACAGTAAATTCTTGCTGTTGTGAGGGACGAAGTTCGGGACCAATCACTCGTACCGCAGTGGCTTCTTTCGTGAACGTTGTCGACCAGTGAACCGTGTTTCCAGTGACCGTGCCGCGCTTACCGTTCGACGCATGGTCGGGGTCATCGTTCAACGTTTTGGGGTCGTCTGTTGTGTAGTACACCTTGGCGCCACTGACCGCTTGAACCGGCGCTTTCAGCACGTATGCGCCTGCGAACTCGGTACCACGGCCGTCTCCATTAAAAGGCAGTACATCGATGGTGTCGGTGAAGGAGGTAGCCTTCGAGTCGTGCGAGGTCACGCGTACCGTCCACGAGTTTTCTGCGACGCCACCGTTATGAGCCACTTTTCGAGCGGCTGAGGTTTTCGTCAACTGCACGTAACCTCCGTCACGAACTTTAACAGTGTCTGCCGCAGCGGCAGTCAGGCCGTTTAGCTCGGCAACAATATCGTTCGTATAGCTCGAACCCGGTTCTGCATCGTCAGCGATACGTGCTTTATAGGTGAGGACGTACTCGGTATTACTAGACACATTCTGGAGGTTCCAGGTCACCTTTTTACCCTTTACAGAGCTAGGTTCGACCGACGCACTTCCCGGCACATATTCCATGCCCGCAGGGAGAGTATCGGTAAGCGTGTAGAGCGGAAGCTTCATATCGGTCGTGCTCTCTGCACGGTATTTCACCGTATATTGAACAGTCGCACCAGGCATCACTACCGACTGGTCTGCCTCTTTAGAAACGAACGGCCTAGCTGAAACGACCCTAAGAATATCGCGTCCACCACCTGTATAGGGGTATCGCGTTCCCGGTGTGCTTACTCCTGAAGCAGGACCGTCATTTGGCTGCATCGTTCGATGAGGGTCTGTCCATCCGGAAGACGCTGTTCCTGTCATGTTATACGACGTCCATTGCCATATATCTTGACCTGCTGAAGCATTGAGTTTAATGCGAGAGTCAACAAATGACCGCGCCAGTCCCGCAGCATCGTGCTCAGAAACTCCGGCTGCCGCTGAATAAGGAATGTGGATCCTCACGGCCTTAACCGAGCTCAAGTCTTGAGGCGGAACACTCACCCAATCTGAACCGCCCCAGCCAGTGTCGCACGTAAAGCTGTTCGGGTCGTAGTTAGCATGCTTAGGGTTTACGTTATTGCCTACGCCGTTGCCAACATAAAACCAGTATTTAATGCCTTCCCCACCGGGGTAAGGCAGAACTTCCCCGCCTTTCCGATAACCAGTCTGCACCCCGACAAAATCAACATATTTGGTGTCGAGTACACTACAAACTCCACTCGTTGCTCCTTGAGCGCTCGGTGCAGCTACTCCTGCGGATGCGCGAACAAGATCCCCGGGTCCAGCGCGCGAAGTATCAACCCAAACACTCCCGGGGAGCCCAACTTGCCCAAGAACCCACCCACCTGTCCAACTACCGCGGGTATAAGCCCGAGAGTTCTCGTTGTTCGTGCCGATGTCTTTTGAGGTAGTTCCAGTGACTGTTCCGATGTATGTAGGTGCTGAAGCGACAAATCCTAAGGTTCCAGCTTTGTCATATGTAAATGAAAGGCGAACCTCACCAGCGGCAACGACATCCCATTCGCTAGGAAGCGCGGTGCCTTCCGAATCATAAGTTGGTGTTTTATCTTTGCCATAATCAATACCTGAGATTGATAGCTTAAATTTGTTCGAGGTTCCTACACGCGTAAACGAGCAGTTTCCGGGGAAAGGAGCGGTACGTTCAGCTACGTGCGCGGTGTCTGAGAACGGATGTCCTGCCCGAGCGTTTGTGATGGCTTTACAAGCATCAGTAGGGGTGACATTAAGGCCGCTCCCAGAAGTGTTCGTAAACGTGAGGGTGTACTCGACAGTATCCGGCCCAGGCTCTCCTCCTGGGGAATGCCTAAGCGACCAGGGAAAGGAAACCTCTTGCAGCGCGCCATCCCGTGTACTTGCGCTACCACCGTCAAATTTCATATCCATTGCGAACACGTTAAGAATAGGAAGTGGTGGGAGCTGGGCTTCTACCCCACCAATCTCTGCCTCGACAAAGGTGACGTCTCCGCTCTCGCCAGTCACTTGGAGCCCCGTTAGCATGAGTTCAGCGCTTCCCTGTTCCCTCGTGCCGATATTGCACACGAGCGTCTTACCGCCGTCGGTAATCTCAGAGACAGGAGAGAGGGGTACTGCGGTGTCGGCGGCTTGCGTGAGGCACGCCTTTGGTACATCTTGGAAGACGCCACCATGTGCAGTAAAGGTAACGGTCACATTATCGACGGGGTCATTCGACGGGACGGGTCCATCATCGTTGATATTGAACCGCCAAACCGAGGACACTTTGTCGCCCTTTTGTAACGGGTTGTGAGTGCCTTCATGCCACTGACCCACGATTTCATACACGGTCTCAGCGTGAGCAGGTGACGTTTGCACCCAGCCCAATGAACCGAGGAGCGCTACGACCATGGTGGTAGCACTCAGGCGCTTGCCCAAACCTTTTAGCAGCGTTGAAGGACGACGCCTGCCGGGGAGCCGTGTTCTTTCCCTCTCCCTCAGATCTATAGCTTTGTCACGTTTCACGGTATTCCTCCCCTTTGCGCATCATCATTTGACGCGCACACGCTTTCTCGTTCTTATACAAGCGGTTGAGTATCTGCTTCGACAGTCCCGTCCAGCAGCTGTTGCCCGGATGCACTCTAGGCTATGAATCAGCGTTGCGAGGTGTCCCTATCTCTGGGATAGAGACACCCCGACGCAGGCTTACACCTCTGCTGATTGACGGCGACGATTCACGAGCACGAGGCCCATGGCAATCGCCACCGCAGCGATGCCACCGATAATAAGCAAGATCTGGCCTGCTGCACCGGTCAACGGCAGCTCAGGAACATCCTGCTGAGTGTTCACGATTTCAACGTTGTCAGAAACAGTCGTCTCTCCGACCTTGACCGTCACCGCGGTGAAGGGGTCAGCGGGAAGAACGAAACCAGCTGGTGCTGCAATCTCTTTCAAGACGTAGCAACGTTGCTGAGCATCAATAACGGGGTTCACGCTATCGCTCACAAAAAGACCAGCGATTGAAATAACACCCGTGCCAGCTGAGGTAAAGCTCGTTTTGCCTTCAACAGTCACTGGATCACCAGCGGCTTCAGCAGCCGAGCAATCTGCGGCATACGGATCAGCCGCGTTGTACACCTCAAAGGTCGCTCCGTTGAGTTTGCCCTGTTCACCGCTCGTACCGGCTGCTCGCTTCTGAACCTGCAAGTTGCCCCAGTGGGTCTCGACCTCGTTTGAAGGGACCGGCGGCTTCAAGCTTGGGTCAAAACCAGGGTTATTGGGCCAGAGCTCAGCCTGGTTCGTGATCGTTCCATTGCCAAGTTTGGTAACGGTACCGGCAAAAACAACCTGAATCTTCTTACCAGCCTGAGCATTCGGGCCTTCGTTCAGCCAGACAAGGCCCGTTTCGGTGAAGTTCATCGTGATCTGCTGGCCAGCAACAGTCAACGTGTAGTACGACGAATCAAGCTTCTCACCGTTAACGGTTACCGGCATGTTCGCAGCGTCAACTGGGGTAAGCCGTTCGTCAAGAGTGTCGCGAAGAGCGAACCCGGTCCACTTATCACCGGTGGTCGGCACAGGGGCGGTCACCGGGAATTTTACGACTGATCCAAGCCCTGTTTCCTGCTGCTGCTCAATCGTCTTCTCGACGGTCGCTTCACCATTCTTCGGGTAGGCGTGAACGTCATAGACCCAGCCGTTCTTGTGGGGCATAGGAACCGTGACGATGAACGGTGATGCTGCGTCAATGATCTGCGATGGTGCAGACGTCTCACACACTTGGAAAGCGCCAATGGGCAACGTTACGGTTGCTGTTCCTTTGGCATCAGTAGCAGGCAGAGTGATTGGGCTACCCAGTGCATAACCAGCGGGGGCAGTACAACCCTCGCCAGCGGCCAGAGAGCCCAGCGCGTTCCACTCAGCAGCATCTTTAAGGTTCAGTTGCTTACCGTCTTTCAACAGAGGATAAGCCGTGAAGATCACGTCCGAAACCGGGTCAGCGTAATCGCCCTCGGCAGGAGCCTGACTAATGTCTCCTTCTTTTGGGTTGACCTGGTGCAGGTACTTGTGAACCGTCAATGAACCGTCACGGCCAAAGTCGATGTCGCCAAACCCCTGAGGCGCGGCAAATGCAGCACTGCCCGCTCCCATGAGGGTGGTCACACCGATGGCAGCCGCGCCAAGCATGGCAACCATACGTAGCCTCGTATTGCGTTCAGTCATCTGAACGTCTCCTTTCATTTGCAAGACCGGTATGGTCCCGTTCAAGAGAAACCCCAAAGCAAAAGCTCTGTGTCCCGAAGATTTAGACACGGCGATCATCAGGCATCTGACGCCCGTTACTGATTTGTTATATTTCGCGCTCGTATCGCTTCACGCTTTGCATTCGCACCCCTCGCATCTACGACACCCTGCCGATATGCATAGGCCGCAATCAGGAGAACGACACCTGAACCGATAACGGCCCACCACGGGAAGCCTGGAATGACCGGAGCCTTCCCTGCAGCAGAAAGGTCTCCCGGAGGCGTTGGCGTGATTCTTTCGCCCGTGACAACAATGCGTTGTGAATTAACCCCGAGTGGCGTGCAGGTGATGAGCGTGACAAGATCACGACCGGCCTCGGGTCGCAGTGAACTTGTCTCACTCGGGTCGATAACCTGAATATCGAATACGCGATAGGTCAACACTTCGCCCAGAGTTTCGACGGTAAAAACGTCACCTTCAGCAACATTGTTCAGATTCGTGAACATTGTCGAGTTGGCAAGCCCCCTATGCGCAGTGATAACCGACCGCGTTCCCTCACCACCAACCGGCAGGTGCGAGCCCTCAAGGTGCCCTGCCCCTTTAAGCAATGTGGCATCAGAAGTACCGTGGTAGATAGGCAGATCAACATCAATCCCAGGAATCTTAATGCGGCCCATTAGGCCCTCACTATTGGCCACGAGCATCTCGTCATAGTTCAGGTCAGTACCGGCTACATTGCCGGTTCCCACCGGAACATTCGCCCCCGACTCAAGTTTGACTCCCGCAGCAAGCGCCTCGTTATACAGCCTCGCCGCGTCAAGTTGAGCTTCTGGTTTCGGCGTAATCTCGTCGAGGTTTAAGAGCGTGTTTTCTATGACCCTCGACTGGTTATAGGACGAGAGCCATGCTGCGGTCATCGGGTATAGCGCCGCTATCAACCCTCCGAGGGCAAAGAAAACAATCATCAAGGTAAGCACCGTCGGCCTCCAGCGATATTGTCGCTGCTTAGTCCCTTGTCCCACAGTTTTCGACACTCTCCAACCCTCGTCGCTTTGTCACTTCGAGAGTACAACTTACCCTCCTTTTAAAAGACACATCTGGACCACGGAATCTGACGCGAAACTAGTAAGAAAAGGGCCTGCTCGCCTATTGGGGGAATGGACAGCGAGCAGGCCTTGGTCGATCCGCGCCAGAACAAAGTTCTTGCGCGGCGTGCGTACCATGCAGAACGGATTTTTCTTGGGGGTATTCACCGCCTGCACTAATAGAGACACCCCATCACGCAACAATATGACGCACGCCAGCAAAGTCTTTTGAGTACCCCTTAGTCCACCCCTGAGCCCCACTCCAAATCATCGATGTTGCCCTCTGAGAAAGCGTGTCTCGTACAAGAAAGACTCATGCCACCGCATGAGCATGGTGCCCCAGATAGGAATCGAACCTACGACACCTTCTTTAGGAGAGAAGTGCTCTATCCACTGAGCTACTGAGGCATTGATGCATAACTGCACCACTCAGACAGCTTACAACACCTCAACGTCCCGCACCTTACGGCAGCTCTGTGATTCCCTCGGCAATCTTCTTGAGCGCAGTAAGGTGACGGGCGAATGCCCTCGATCCGCGTGCTGTCACAAGAACGCGGGTTCGGGGCTGCTGCACGATCGCCGTCTTGCGTACAACCACGTACTCCTGCTGCTGCAGGTACGTAATGGCTTTACTCAGAGTCGAGTCATTTGCTTCGAGGTTCGTTCGCAACGTCACAAAGTCGATTTCAAGCCCCGGCCGCAAAACCGCCATGAGCGAGAATCTCAGTGGTGTTTGAAAGGCTGCATCAAGGTCGTGACGGGGGTGCCGCTGTTCGCCGCTCACGGCCTGCGGGCTCCGGGCAGCAGCGTAGCCACGACGAAGAGCATGAGCGTGAGCGCCGCGAGCACGATATCGACCACCATCACGGTCGCCGGGTCAAACAACACATGTCCGTACTGCACCATGATCGCGGCAACAAAGTTCGACGCCACCGCAACGCTAAACACCGACCACTGTGCTTCACCCCACTCGTAGCCGACCCTCGCGATATTGCCAGGCGAGTGCTGGGAGATAAACATCATGAGCATCATCACCATGACGATCGCCATTACCGCGAAGTGCACGTAAGCAGCCACCATCGTGAACGGGCTCGAGGCAAGCAATGCCGCGAAGATCACGCCGATAAGCACGGTGTTGCGCTTCACCGGGGCCGAAAGCCGTTGCGGGCTGAGGTACGCTCTGCGCCCCTTGCGCCCCCGAGGCTGCCCCTCTGTGGCGTCGCGATACGACCGCTCCCTGAGCAACGCCATGATCGGTTCGAACGACAAGGCACCGAACACCGCGAACGGAACGAGAAGGTTCGCCACGAAGTCACCGTGGTCGCCCTGCCGCATGGCAACGAGGTATACGAGCACAAACACCACAATCGCAGCACAGACCACGATTGTCGTCCGTTTCACATCGACCCGCGTTCGCACCCCGAAGCGCTCACGCGCCCCAACCGCTAGCGCCGTGAAGACGATGATAGGCATAACAAGCAGTGCAGGCTGCGCGCCGGGGTGCGCTGTAAACGAAGCGCGAACCGTCAGCATGAAGACCGCGATATAGCCGGCTGCCATCACGGCACCGCAAAGCATCAGAAACCAGTACCCAGGGTCTGGCCGCACGCTGCCATTCAACGCAGTAAACTGATCGAGTTGCTGCTTTGCTGCGGTGCTATCGCCAGAGGTCACTGGTGCACGACCATCCTTACTTTCCATATGGAAAGTCTAGGCTGGGAAACACCGCACCCGCAACACCGGTGCGCCCACTGCACGGCTCTGTGCCAGCAATGCAAAAGGCCCGAACCGGAAAACGGTTCGGGCCTTTTGGGAAAGAACTTAGAAGGGGCGAATTGCGCCAGTGAGGGGCTCCCACGCAGCGTGAACGCCAGCACGCACGGTTCCACCAGGGAAGCCGCCGTGAATAGCCATTCCGTTACCCTCGTAAATTGCAACGTGTGCGCCTGAGCGAGCGTTGCCGTAGATGAGGATGTCGCCGGGGGCAAGAGCGTCGGTCGAGACGCGAGTGCCGTAGGGGTCGTACTGCCAGATTGCGGTACCGAGGTCGCCAACGTTGTGGCCAATAGCGCGCAGTGAGCGCTCTACGAGAGCGGTGCAGTCCTGCTGGTCACCGAGCTGCGAGATTGCAGCCGCGAGAATGCCCTGAGCACCTGCGCCAGAAGGAACATCGTTGTAGATGACCGACTCTGAAGTGACAGCGCCGGTCGGATCAACGTTGCGTGCCGCTGCGAGCGACTCAGCCTCAGCTGCCTCTGCTTCGGCCTTAGCGGCCTCTGCCTTCGCCTCTTCGGCATCCTTCTCACGCTTCACGAGAGCAGCGTCTTCTTCAACGCCTGGCACGTCTACGACGAGGGGGACAGCCTCGATATTGTCGGTACGAAATTGCTGCGTCTGCGCTGCAGGGGCAACGCTCGCGACTGCTTCGTCGGGCTGCGCTGCTGCGAACGCGGGGAAAGCGACGGTACCGATGAGGCCCATGCTCATCACGCCCGCGAATACGGTACGTGAGATTTTCTTCGTCTTGCTTTCGCTGGTCGTCGACCGGATGGCCAACTCAGTTCCAGTAGTGTTCGTCAAAATCAAGCCTTACATGTGTTTTGTGTATCACAGAATCGCGAGCCGCAATTCCGAACCTTGACCAGGCTAGCTCAATGTAACGAATTTGTCACGCTCCGCTTACAAATTGCTCAACGCCTGGTTGAAGCTTTAGTGCAAAATCAGCACACACCCTGGGCAATCATGGCGTCAGCAACCATCACAAACGAGGCAGTGTTCGCGCCAAGCACGTAATCACCAGGCTGCCCGTACCGTTCTGAAGCCTCGTACGTCTTGTCATGCACGTTACGCATGATTGCGTGCAGGCGTGACTCGCTCTTATCGAAGTCCCAGCGCGAACGTGCCGCGTTTTGACTCATCTCGAGCGCAGAGGTTGCAACACCACCGGCGTTCGCAGCCTTGCCGGGGGCAAAGAGCACCTTCGCCTCGTGAAAGAGGTCGAATGCCTCAGGGGTCGTCGGCATGTTGGCCCCCTCGACAACGGCGATCACGCCGTTCTTCAAGAGCGTGCGCGCGTTCTCTTCTGAAATTTCGTTCTGCGTCGCGCATGGGAAGGCAAAGTCTCCCGCGACATCCCACACCGATCCGCCCTCGACGTACCTTGCCGATGGCTTGCGTGCGGCGTATTCGGTGAGGCGAGCGCGTTCGACCTCTTTCACCTGCTTGAGCAGGTCGATATCAATGCCGCTCTCGTCAACGATGTACCCATTCGAGTCTGAGACGGTGATGGCCTTGCCGCCGAGGTGCTGAATCTTTTCGGCAGCGTAGATCGCGACGTTACCCGAGCCTGAAACAAGGGCCGTGCGGCCGTGGATGCCGTAGCCCGCCTTTGCGAGCATCTCTTCGGCGAAGAAGACGGCGCCGTAGCCGGTGGCCTGCGTGCGCACCTCTGCGCCGCCCCAACCGGTTCCCTTGCCCGTGAGCACGCCCGACTCGTAACGGTTGGCGAGGCGACGATACTGCCCGAAGAGGTAGCCAATCTCGCGGCTTCCCACCCCGATATCACCAGCGGGAACGTCGGTCTGCTCGCCAATGTGACGACTCAGCTCGGTCATGAAGCTCTGGCAAAAACGCATCACCTCTGCGTTACTGCGGCCACGCGGATCGAAGTCGGCACCGCCCTTGCCCGCCCCGATGCCCTGCATGGTGAGCGCGTTCTTGAAGATCTGCTCGAAGCCCAAGAACTTCACGATGCCCACGTTCACGCTCGGGTGAAACCTGATGCCGCCCTTGTACGGGCCGAGTGAAGAACTGAACTGAATGCGGTAGCCGCGGTTCACATGCACGCGGTTGTTGTCGTCGAACCAGGGCACGCGAAACATGATCTGGCGCTCTGGTTCAATGAGACGCTCGAGCACCCTGTTCTCAATGTACTCCGGGTGTTCGTGCAGCACGGGAAGAAGAGAGTCGAACACCTCGTCGACGGCCTGCAAGTATTCGGGCTGGTGGCGATCTCGCTTGTGGGCGAGCGTGCGCACCTCGTCAAGGTGTTCTTCTGGACTCTGTAACATCACGTGCTCTCCTTTAAGCGTGTAACTGAAACCTGTTCGTCAGTCGATCATGAAGCGCGTTCGACGAACACGAACGCGGCGATCTCTGGCGAGAGGTCAAGCGCTTCTTCAGCACCGTCTGTGTGCACCCGCACGTGGCCGTCGACCTGGCTGAGCGTTGCGTAGTTGCCGGGAATCACGCCGGCTTCAGCGAGCTGCAGGAGAAGCTCTGGGTCAACCTGGGCCGGTTCGGCGAGGCGGCGGATCAGCACCCGCACCTCTGCCCCGCCCTGAGCAACGTGCGTTGCGGGGGCCGTGGGGGCCTGCTGGCGCCCCTGCGGCTCGATGCCGAGCTCGGCGAGGCCTGGAATGGGGTTGCCGTAGGGCGACTCGCTCGGGTTGCCGAGCACCTTGAGTAGCTTGCGCTCGACCTGCTCGCTCATCACGTGCTCCCAGCGGCATGCCTCTTCGTGCACGTACTCCCATTCGAGCCCGATCACGTCAGAGAGCAGTCGCTCTGCAAGGCGGTGCTTGCGCATCACCTGCACGGCCTTCTGTTGTCCCTCTTCGGTGAACTCGAGTCGTCGATCTTCGGTCACCACCACGAGCCCGTCGCGTTCCATACGCCCAATGGTCTGCGAAACCGTCGGGCCTGAGTGGCCAAGCCGCTCTGAAATGCGCGCGCGCAGCGGCGGCACACCCTCCTCTTCCAACTCGAGGATCGTGCGTAGATACATTTCGGTTGTATCGATCAGGTCCGCCATTGCTACCCCTGTCACTGTTCTCAGCAAGAATTGCCATGCACTAGCTTACCGCCTAGATAGCGTCTCATTTCACATCTGCGCTCAGACTACAATTTGCTTATGGCAGATATTTCCATTCCACAGGCCCTTCTTCCCCTCGATGGCCGCTTCGGTTGCGGCCCCTCAAAGGTGCGCTCTGAGCAGCTCACTTTCCTCGAGAGCCTGCAGCCAGGTGTCATCGGCACCTCGCACCGCCAGGCCCCCGTGAAGAACCTCGTGCGCAGCGTGCGCGAGGGCCTCCTCGAGCTTTTCAACGCTCCTGAGGGGTACGAAATCATTCTCGGGAACGGTGGCGCGACCTCGTTCTGGGACGCGGCGGTGCACTCGCTCATCGAGCGCCGCAGCCAGCACCTCACCTTTGGTGAGTTCGGTTCGAAGTTTGCCAAGGCCGCCGAGGCCGCCCCGTTCCTCGAACAGCCCGACGTGCGCAATGCCGAGGCAGGGAGCCTCGCGAGCGCTGAGCCAGTCGCAGGAGTTGACGTATACGCGTACCCCCACAACGAGACCTCGACGGGTGTGATGGCTCCCGTCGTTCGTGTGAACGGCGATGAGGGCGCACTCACGGTGGTCGACGCTACGAGCGCCGCCGGCGGCATCGACTTCGATCCCAGCCAGGTTGACGTGTACTACTTCTCACCCCAGAAAAACTTCGCCTCTGACGGTGGTGTCTGGTTCGCGCTCGTCTCGCCCGCTGCCATCGCGCGCATCGAGCGTGTGACCTCGTCGGGTCGCTACATTCCCGAGACCCTCAACCTGCAGGTTGCCGTTGAAAACTCTCGCAAAGACCAGACGCTCAACACTCCCGCGGTCGCGACGATCGCACTGATGGACGAGCAGGTGCGGTGGATCAATGCCCAGGGCGGCCTCGCGTGGGCCTCGTCGCGCACCGCGCAGTCGTCGGCATTTCTGTACGACTGGGCCGAGCGCCGCGAGGGCCTCTCGCTCTTCGTCGAGAACCCTGATCACCGTTCACAGGTCGTCGTCACGATCGATTTCGACGATTCGATCGACGCCTCGGCGATCTCGAAGGCGCTGCGCGCCAATGGCGTCGTCGATACCGAGCCCTACCGCAAGCTCGGCCGCAACCAGCTGCGCATCGCGACCTTCACCGCGATCGAGCCCGATGATGTGCTCGCACTCACCGCGTGCATCGACTACGTGATCGAGCGCCTCTAACCCCCCCCTGGGCACGGCCGAGCCTCGTGCCGTGCCTCGGAAAAACACGAACGCCCCTTCCCTCACGGGTTGGGGCGTTCGTGTTTCACGGCACCGTGGGCGCTTTAGTCGTCGCCCTCGATGTCGTCATCATCGTCATCGTCATCGTCATCGTCATCAGCGTCGGTGTCGGCGTCAAGCTCTTCGTCAGCGAGCGCGTCAATATCGACCCCGTCGACCTCTGAATCGAAGTCAGAGTAATCGTTGTCCATGACATCGTCTTCGTCATCATCGAAGTCGTCGTCTTCGTCGTCGAGCTCACCCTCGGCATCGTTGGAGGCCCGTTCTTCTTCGGCAAGCTGCGCCTGTGACTCGCGGTACGCAGCGAGTCGCTCGGCCCAGGGAACCCACTCGGGCGCAATGAGAGAGTCGTCACCGGGCAGCATTTCAACCTCGAGCACCGTCACGGGATCACTAGAGCTCACCTGGGCGAGACTCGCGGCCCAACGCCAGCCGGGGTACCCGGGAAAGAGGCACTCGAAGAGCAGCGTCGCGGTGGTTTCGTCTTCGGCCACGTGACCGACAAACGCACCGATGGTCTCGACATCGGTGACCTCTTTGAGGGCGGCGAGCGCGAGGTCGGTCGACTGCAGAATCGCAGGCGCGACGGCCACCTCGGCGACCTCAGGCAACGCTTCGCGCGACGGCTCGACCGGAGCCTCGGTGCCGGTTTCAGTTGCGGTTGTTTCAGGCGTCGAAGTCATCAGCGACCCTTCTCAGCAGTGCCGCGACCTGGCGCGACTGTTGGCGTTCGGGGTATTGGCCGCCCTTAAGGCGCCCACCAATACCGTCAAGCAGTTTCACGAGGTCTTCAACGATCACAGCCATGTCGTCGGCCGGCTTACGGTTGCGCCGCGAAGCGCGCGGGGCGTCAAGCACCCGAACCGAGAGCGCCTGGGGGCCACGCCTGCCGTCGGCGACGCTGTACTCGACGCGGGTTCCCGTGGTCACCGTGGCGTCATCAGGAATCACCGATGCGTGCAGGTACACCTGCTGCCCGTCTTCGCCCGAGATGAAACCGAATCCCTTTTCTTCGTCGAAGAACCTGACCTTGCCGCTTGGCATGCTTGTTCCTTTCTTCGTGACCGCAGCCGCCCTTGCGAAAGCAAAAGCATCACAAACCGTGAGGCTTGTGGGCCGCCGTGTGCGCGTGTTCGGGCCTATCGTCACCCGTGCGCGGTATTCACTTCTGTAATGGGCTTCAGTCTACCGGTTATGCCTTGATTCAGCTTTGACGGGTATTCTTAGTCTGATGTCAACTGAAACCAATAACCCGAGTCTTGTCGAGAAGGTTCTCGCGTATTCGTCACTGTCGATCATTGCGCTCGCGATCATCTCCTTTTTCGCCACCCTCATCGCGGCTCTCGTCGGAGTCGAGCGCCAGGTCTTGGCCGAGGGTTTCTGGCCGGTTGTCACGTGGATCGGCTACGTTGGCCTGCCCATCGGCTTTGTGCTCATCATGACGTTGCTCATCCTGACGCGCCGCCGCCGTAAGCGCGAGTTCCTGAACGAACAACGCTAGAACCGGCCATGCTCAGTACGGTTCGGCTTGCGCAAACCCTCGCGGGCTTTGATCGTGCGGCATTGGAACATCTGCTTCTTGAGCGGAGCCTCGACGGTGAGGTTCCGCATCTCACTGAACTCGCGATCCGCTTGCTCAATGAGACGAGTATCACCCGAGCACTCCGTCATCTCACGCTGCTCGAGCTCACCGTGCTCGACCGCCTCGGGAGCGAGCACCGCGCCGCTGCCGACAGCCCCGAGATCTTCGCAAAGCTCAAGGCGCTCGGACTCTGCACCGACGAAGGAGCCCTTCCCGAGGTGCAGGAGGCGCTCGCAGGCCTCATCGAGACACACGGCACGCTGCCGGAACCCCGAGACTTTCTCGCCCTTGATGAGAGCGACTACGCCGAGGCTGAACCCGCGAGCGATTGGCCCCAACGTGCTTTCCTTGAGACGCAACGTGCCGTACTCACCCTGCAGTTTGCACGCGAGACACCGCTGAAACTCACCCGAGCACGCTCAATGACGAAAGTTTCTGAGCGCGCCCTCTGCGAGGCGACGTTCGCGCCTGAGAGCTCGGTTGCGTTCACGACCGCTGCCCTGACCCTGCTCGGCGCCCTGCGCCCCGAAGCGCAGCAACTCACCGTGACCGAGAACGCCGGCGGGTGGGCAACGCTTCCCCACCCCACGCGCTGGGTCGCGCTCGCCTCGGCAATCGTGAAGAGCATGCCCCAGCTGCTCCGCTCCGCCCTCTCAGTGCCAGGCCGCAATCTTGCTGCCATCATCAATCACACGACCACGGTCACCTACCCCTTCATGAGCGAACCCGAGCGCGAGGCGCTCTCACTGTTCGCCGAGCATTGTGAGCACTTCGCCATCACGTCGAACGGCGTCTTCACTCCCGCCGCAGAACGGCTGCTCGCTGAGCCAGCCGATATCTCGGGGGCGATCCGCCTCGCTCATGAGCACTTTCCCGCGGCCGTTGCGGGGGTCTATCTGCAGCCTGACCTCAGCGTTATCGCGCCGGGCCCGCTCGACCCGCGGCAGGGGCTCGCGCTGCTGCAGCTCGCCGATCTCACCGCGCCGGGTCTCGCGACCACGTTCATGCTCAGCGAGCGCTCGCTCACGGCCGCCCTCGAGCGCGGCTGGAGCGTGCCCGAGATGCGTGAGTTCTTTGCAGAGACCGCGCTCACCCCACTGCCTCAACCGCTCGAATACCTACTCAAAGACCTTGCCGAGCGGCACGGAACCCTCGAGGTTCAGCCGCTCAACAACACCGACGGCGCGACGATCGTGCGCGTTCGTGACGAGCGACTCGCGCGCGAACTGCTCGCCGATTCGCGGCTGCAGCTACTTTCGCTCACCGCAACCGAGAAACCGACCGAGCTCTTCACCCGGTTCAGCCAACCGCACGTCATGGCGCTCCTGCTCGACGCGAGATATCCGGCGAGCAACGCCAACCGCTCGCGAGCACGCTCTGACGACGCGGCCGCGCACGCTGACCGCGACGAGGCAGAAACGGTGCGCCTCATCGAACAGATCGCGCCAGCCCACCGCCACGACGAAACCCAAACGCAACGCGCGTGGGCCGAGCAACAAGCGGCCCAGCTCACCGAGGGCACTCAGGGCGGCGCCGGCCTCGACATCGTTCCCGTGCTTGAACTCGCGGCGCGAACCGGCGAGACCATGCGTATCACCGTGAGCGACGGCAAACGCGAGCACCTGCTCGACCTGCAGCCGGTCTCGGTCTCGCAGGGCCGTCTGCGCGCGATCGACCCGAAAGCGCAGCTCGAACGCACCGTCTCGGTTCGCGCGATTACGGCAGTCGAGCCCATTCACAAGACCGAGGGGTAAACTAGGCCGCTATGGAACTTGGCCCCCTCATCATTCAGAGTGACCACACCGCGCTGCTCGAAGTCGCTCACCCCGACTCTGAAAACGCTCGCCACGATCTCGCCGTGTTTGCCGAGCTCGAGCGTGCCCCCGAGCACGTGCACACCTACCGCATCACGCGGCTGGGCCTGTGGAACGCGCGCGCTGCCGGCCACACCGCCGACGAGGTGATCGCGACGCTCACCCGCTACGCGAAGTTCCCGATGCCCTCGAACGTCGAGCTCGAGATTCGCGACTCTATGGATCGCTACGGCAACCTGCGCATCGAACGCCGTGACGACCAGCTCGTGCTCACCGCCCAGAACCCGCTCGTGCTGCGCGAGATGTCGCAGTCGAAGGCCGTTGCGCAGTTGCTCGGCCACCAGATCGATGACCTCACCTACGAGATCGAGCCGCTCACGCGAGGCGAGCTCAAACAGGCGCTGCTCAAGCGCGGCTGGCCGGCCGAAGATCTCGCGGGCTACACCCCCGGAACCCCTCACGACATCGAGCTACTCGAGACCGACTGGGCCATGCGCGACTACCAGCGCACGGCCGTCGACACCTTTGAACGAGGCGGATCAGGCGTCGTGGTGCTGCCCTGCGGTGCCGGCAAGACCATCGTTGGTGCGGGAGCGATGGCTCGCGTCAAGGCGCAGACCCTCATTCTCGTGACCGGCGCCGTCTCGGCTCGCCAGTGGCGCGATGAGCTGCTCAAGCGCACGAACCTCACCGAAGACGAGATCGGCGAGTACTCGGGCCAGGTCAAAGAGGTCAAGCCCGTCACGATCGCGACCTACCAAATTCTCACGAGCAAGCGCGGCGGGGCCTACCAGCACCTCTCGCTGCTCAGCGAGCACGACTGGGGCCTCATCGTCTACGACGAGGTGCACCTCTTGCCCGCCCCGGTCTTCAAGCTCACGGCTGAACTGCAGGCCCGGCGCCGCATCGGCCTCACCGCGACGCTCGTGCGCGAAGACGGCCGCGAGGGCGACGTGTTCAGCCTCATCGGCCCGAAGCGCTACGACGTGCCCTGGCGCGAGATCGAGGCACAGGGCTTCATCGCCCCGGCTGCCTGCTACGAGGTGCGCGTCTCGCTCGATGATGATGAACGGCTACGCTACGCCTCTGCCGAAGACTCAGAGCGCTACCGAATCGCCTCGAGCGCGCCCGTGAAACAAGACATCACGCGCGAGATCATCGAACAGCACCCTGGCGAGAGCGTGCTCGTGATCGGCCAGTACATCGAACAGCTCGAAGAGATGGCCGAGGCACTTGACGCCCCGCTCATCACCGGCAAAACCCCGGTCGACGAGCGTGAAGAACTCTTCGGGCAGTTTCGTCGCGGCGAAGTCACGACGCTCGTGGTTTCGAAGGTCGCAAACTTCTCAATCGACCTACCCGACGCCTCGGTCGCCATTCAGATCTCGGGCTCGTACGGCTCACGCCAGGAAGAGGCACAGCGTCTCGGCCGGCTGCTTCGCCCGAAGAGCAACGGCATGCAGGCCTCGTTTTACACGATCGTCACGGCCGACACCGTCGACCAGGACTTCGCGCAAAACCGGCAGCGCTTTCTCGCCGAGCAGGGCTACGCCTACACGATCGTTCGAGCGGGCGACCTCGCGTCGCTCTACTCTGCCGCCTCGGCGTAGAACTCGAGCGGCAGCTCGACCCTGAACGTCGCGCCGCCCCCGTCGGTCTCGTGAGCCGACACGGCACCTCGGTGAGCCTCGGCAATCGACTTGACGATCGCGAGGCCGAGCCCCGATCCGCCGGTCTCGCGATTTCGGGAATTGTCGGCGCGGTAAAAGCGATCGAAAATCTTGTCGCGCAGCTGCTCTGGAATGCCGTCGCCGTGGTCGACGATCTCGAACTGACCGGTCGTTTTGCCGGGCAGCGCCGAGACGACGACCTCGATCGGGCTGCCGTCAGGGGTGTGCCGCATCGCATTGGCGATGAGATTCGTGAGCACCTGCCGCACCTTCATCTCGTCGGCGCGCACGATCACGGGATCGTCATCGATCACGACCTCAATCTCGCGGTCGGGCTCCTGGGCCCTGGCATCCATCGCGGCGTCCTGTGCGAGCGGCACGAGGTTGACCGGCTGCAGGTCGAGGGGGCGTTTCTCGTCGAGTCTGGCGAGTGCGAGCAGGTCTTCGACAAGGTCACCCATGCGAATCGCCTCGCTCTCGATGCGGCCCATCGCCTGCGCAACGTCTTCGGGCGTTTGAATCGCGCCCATGCGGTAAAGCTCGGCGTAACCGCGCACCGAGACGAGCGGGGTGCGCAACTCGTGGCCGGCATCACCCACGAAGCGACGCATTTGCTCGATCGTCTTCGAACGGTCGTTGAACGAAGCGTCAATCTCGTCGAGCATGACGTTGAGCGACTGGCCGAGGTGCCCGACCTCGGTGCCGGGGGCGCGCACCTGGATGCGCTTCGAGAAGTCGCCGTCGGCGATCTCGAGCGCGGTGCGCTCAACCTCGTGCAGCGGCTCAAAGGTCGCGATGACGAGCAAGCGCGTGAGGGCGGCGCCAAGCAGAATTACGGCGATGCCAAAGCCCGTGAACACCGTGAGGTACTGCGCCATGACCTGGTTGACGTTGTCGGTCGAGACGGCGAAGAGCATCGACCCGACCGGAGCAGCCGATGAGCCCTGCGGCCTCAACTCTGCGGCGACGGCGCGCCACTGCGAACCGTCTCGCCCGTCGAGGGTGAACGGCGTATCACCGTTTTGCTCGACCCAGTGGGCGCTGATCTCGGGCACCGAGGGTGAGACCCGGCTACCGCGAGACTGGAAGTTGTCGAAGAGAATATTGCCGGCCTCGTCGAGCACGGCAATATAGTACTGATCAGAGGCGAAGAGCACGTCTTCGCGCCTGATCTCTTGCGGGTTCGCACCCACCGCGAGCTCAGAGGTCGGATCGACGAGCAGCTGCTTGAGCTTCTCGTCTTCGTTCACCGCGAGCTGCGGTTTCAAAAACGCGAGCGTTCCCGCGCCCGCCACGAACAAGCCGAGGGTGAGGATAAAAACCGTCACCGCCGTGATCTTGCTGAGCAGCGAGACGCGGGAAAGGCGCTCTGCGAGTGTTGTACGGGTCACACCCACTAGGTTACTTGGTTTCAGAAACCTTCAGCATGTAGCCGAAGCCGCGCTTGGTGTGAATGAGCGGCTCTTCAGTGAGCGGATCGAGCTTGCGTCGCAAGTACGAGATGTACGACTCGACGATGCCCGCGTCGCCGTTGAAGTCGTATTCCCAGACGTGGTCGAGAATTTGCGACTTCGAGAGCACTCGGTTCGGGTTGAGCATGAGGTAGCGCAACAGCTTGAACTCGGTTGGCGACAGCTCGATCGGCGTGCCGTTCACGCTCACCTCGTGGGTGTCTTGATCGAGGCTAATGACGCCGACGGCCAACGTTGACTCTTCGTCTTCTTGAATCGTGCGGCGCAAGATGGCCTTGATGCGAGCAATGATCTCGTCAAGTGAGAAGGGCTTCGTGACGTAGTCGTCGCCGCCGACCGTGAGGCCCTGGATCTTGTCTTCGACATCGTCTTTCGCGGTGAGAAAGAGAATCGGGGCGGTGTAGCCCGCCGACCGCAGTCGCTTGGTGACGCTGAAGCCGTTCATATCTGGCAACATAACGTCGAGAATGATGAGGTCGGGTTCTTCTTCGAGTACGGCGGAGATAGCTCCGGCGCCATTAGCGATGGCGCGCACGCCGAACCCTGCGAAGCGAAGGCTCGTGCTGAGCAGTTCGCGAATGCTGGGCTCGTCGTCGACGATCAGAATGCGTGGTCCCTTGTTCATGTCCTCAGTATCTGACTGTTTGCTATGAATCGGCTGAGCATGCTGGCGACTCATGCTGTTTCCTTACCCGTAACAAACGAAACATTATTGGACATTCGCGAAACATAACGCGACCATATGCATATGACTGATTTCACCGCCGAAACCGAAGCCCTGCACTGCCAGCCCGCAGAGACCCTGCGCCAAGAGCGCACGAGCATCAAGTGGGCCGGCTGTCAGAGTGGCGTGCTTCCCATGTTTATCGCCGAAATGGATTTCACGGTCGACGAGCGCATTCGCGAGGCACTCATCGCGCAGATTGAGCGCTCTGACCTCGGCTACTCGGGCGACCTCAGCGGGCTCGTGGGAGCCTTCGCCGACTTCGCAGCGGATCGCTGGGCCTGGCAGCCCGAACGCGAGTTCTTTTACGGCGCCCCCGACGTCAGCTTCGGGGTCAAGGCCGTGCTGAGGCACCTGCTGCCCGAGGGCGCCCGCGTTGCCCTCGCAACCCCGAGCTACCCCTCGTTCTTCGGCTACCTCACCGAGCTCGGCGTCGAGTGCGTCGAGATCCCGCTCGCAGGCTCGGGCGAAACCCTGCACCTCGACACCGACGCGATCGACCGCGCTTTCGGTGCCTCGGGAGCCGACCGCGTGCACGCCATGGTGCTCTCAAACCCCCACAACCCGCATGGCATCGCCCACTCGGCCGCCGACCTCGAGGCCCTTGCCGCCTCGGCCGCCCGCCACGGCGCCATCGTCATCGCCGACGAGATCCACGCACCGCTCGTGCACCACGGCGTCACCTTCACCCCCTTCGCCCCCATCGCGGCCGCAGCCGGCGCCACCTCGGTCACCGTCACCTCGGCCTCAAAGGGCTGGAACATCGCCGGCACCAAGTGCGCCCTCATCTACGCACCCCCGGCAACCTCGCCCGACTCACTGCGCGAATACCTCACCGTCGCCCTCAGCGGATCGACGAGCATTCTCGGCCGCACCGCCTCGCAAGTCGCGTTCGCCGACTGCCGCGACTGGCTCGACCGCGCCATCACCCAGGTCAGCTCGAACGGCCGCCTGCTCGCCGAGCTCCTTGCCGAGCACGTTCCCGGCGCGCGCTACACCCCGCCCAAGACGAGCTACCTCGCATGGATCGACCTCAGCGACGCCGGCCTCGGCCCCACCCCTGCCTTCACACTGCTCGAAAAGGCCGACCTCATCGTGAGCGACGGCGCCACCTTCGGGGCCAACGGTCACGGCTGCATTCGCCTGAACCTCGGCTGCTCCGAGGAGGTGCTGCGCGAGGCGGTGGCCCGCATGGGGCGTGCGGCTGCGCCGGCTGCCGCCCCGGCTGGCCTCCCGCGCTGACGCACGGCCTTCAGCTTCATCGAGCGATACTCGATCCACTTGACGAAAAGCAGGGTGTTTTGGCTCTACAACCCTGCTTTTCGTCAAGTAAACGGGAAAAGTACGGGCAGAAGACCCACAAAGCGCGAACCCATGTCACGGGACGCGAGCAACAGCGCCAACCGACACGCAACAGCGCCGGCTGACTCTCGCCAGCGCCAGCTGACACTCGACTGCGTTAAACGGCACGCGAGACCGCCGCGATGGGGGTGAAACCAATCCGAGGGCGTCGCTTCGCTCCTGGCGGTTTGGCATAGGGACGTTGTTCAGCCCAGATGCAGCATGAGCTCGAGATGGCGCCCCCGCCCGCGCCCTACGGGATCTACTTGACGAAAAGTAGGGTTGTAGGGCTGAAACACCCTGCTTTTCGTCAAGTGGGCGCGAAAAACGCAGGCAAGCGGGACTGGACGTAAAAAACGCAGGCAAGCGGGACTGAACGCGCAACACAGCGCGCCGCCCAAGACTCAGAGCAGCACACAACGGCCGGCGCACCGCGCCGACAGCATTCTCCCAAGGCGTCGCGCCGCTGCGCGACGGCGCGCTAGAGCTGCAGGCCGTAGATGTTCGGCTCGGGAACCAGCAGCACCCCGAACTCCGACTGCACGCGGGTCGTGATGTACCGGGCCAGCTCGGCGACGTCGGCGGCTGTCGCCGATCCGCGGTTGGTGATTGCGAGGGAGTGCTTTGTCGAGACGCCCGCGCCCGAGCCGGGAATGCGGTAGCCGGGTTTCACGCCGGCGTGCTCGATGAGCCAGGCGGCCGAGAGCTTCACGCGGCGGTCGGCCGCCTGCGGTGGCAGGTAGGCCTCGAGGTTTGCGGCGTCTTCGAGCGGGACCGCGATGGGGCGCTCGGGAGCCGGCTCCATCGGGAAGCGAGGAGCATTGCCCGGAAGCGACTTCGCGAAGTCGGCGCTCACGATGGGGTTCGTGAAGAACGAACCGGCAGACCAGGTGTCGTGGTCGGCAGAGTCGAGCACCATGCCCTTCGAGCCACGCAGCGATAGCACGCTTTCGCGAACGTCGCGGCCCGAGACGATGGCTCCGAGCTTGACGCCGAGGGCCTTCGCGAGCTGCGGGAAGACGACGGGGGCGCTCGCGGCTGAGCCGTCGGCTCCGCGAGTGAGCACGAGGTCGATCGAGAGCACGACTCCCTCGAGGTCGCGGCGCTTCAGGGCCGAGTCGCGGTACCCGAAAGCGAGCTCTTCGGCCGAGACCATGCGCACCTCTTCGGTGTCACGCTCGAGCAGCTCGATCGAGACGAGTACGTCGGCGATTTCGCAGCCGTAGGCGCCAATGTTTTGCATGGGGGCAGCGCCAGCGCAGCCCGGAATGCCCGAGAGCGCTTCGAGGCCGCCCCAGCCACGGGCGAGGGTGGTGACGACGACCGAGTCCCAGTCTTGGCCAGCTTGCACCCGAACTCGCACCTTGTTGGCGGAAAGCGAGGGGTCGTCGATGACCTCGATGCCCTCGCTGCGGGCAAGCAGGACCGGCCCGGGGTAGCCTTCATCGCTGACGATCGTGTTTGATCCGCCGCCAAGCAGCAGCCAGTCGTCGCCGTCGGCCCAGAGCTCAATCGAACGCTCGATGAGCTCCTCGCGCGACCGGGCGACGAGTACGCGGTCAGCGTGGCCGCCAACCCTCATCGTGGTGAGCGACGCGAGCGATGCGACGCTCTCGCTCACAGGTCGCCCTTCGTGAAACGAACCACGACCTGGCTCTTACCGAGCACCGTCTGTTCATTGAACACCACTTTGAGGTCGATACGAGCCTCCTGGGCCTCGTCATCGAGCTTGCCGACGGTCGCAGTGACGCTCACCTGAGCGCCCTCGGTGGCATCGACGGGAACCGGCTTCGTGAAGCGCGACTGGTAATCGACAATGATGCCGCTCGCGCCGATCCACTCGGCAACGGGGCTCGCAGCAGCGCCCATCGTGAGCATGCCGTGAGCAAGCACCCCGGGAAGCCCGACCGACTGGGCGACATCGTCGCGGTAGTGAATGGGGTTGAAGTCGAGCGATGCACCCGCGTAGCGCACGAGTGAGTCGCGGGTGAGGGTGAGGTCGCGGGTAACGACGACGTCACCGACGCTGAGGTCTGTGTACTGGGGCATGACTATTCTTCTCCTCTGACAACGAGCGTCGAGATCGCGGTCACGACGTGCTCGCCGTGCGCGTCAACAATGTTGCTCGAGGCGGTGACCATTGAGTGTGCGCCGAGCTGCTTGACCGAGGCGACCGTGAGCGTCGCGGTGAGCGCGTCGCCCGCGACGATGGGCCTGGTGTAGCTAAAGCGCTGGTCGCCGTGCACGACGCGCGAGAAGTCAACGTCGGCCTCGTCGTCGGCGAGCAACTGCTGCAGCGTCGCATCTTGCACCACGACCGCGAAGGTCGGCGGCGCTACGACATCGGCAAAGCCGGCCGCACGTGCCGCGTCAACGTCGTGATGCATCGGCGCTTCGCTGAGCACAGCGCGCGCGAACTCACGAACCTTTTCGCGCCCCACGAGGTAGGGCGCGGTTGCCTCGTACTGTTTACCTTGAACCGCTACATTAACCACGCTCGGTAGTCTACCGTGCCCGACCGACACGGCCCGAGCGAGTGTGCATCGCTCTCGCGGCGAAACGGGCAGATCGCCCAGCGCTCGAGAGCGTCGAACGCCAAGCGCTCAAGAGCACCGACCGCCCAGAGCGCAAGGCCGTCGAACACCAAGAGGCAGCGCAATGGTATGAAAAATCAACGAAAACCCTCAAGCTTTGTCGTGTATATCTCGCTGACCGGGTGCGGGCTCGAATACACTTGAGATCATGTCGCGACTCAACAAAGTACTCATTGCTAACCGTGGTGAGATTGCAGTTCGTATTATCCGTGCAGCAACTGACGCTGGAATCGCCTCGGTCGCGGTCTATGCAGACCAAGATCGTGATGCCCTTCACGCGCAACTCGCAGACGAGGCCTACGCGCTCGATGGCACCACGAGTGCCGAGACCTACCTTGTCATCGACAAGCTGCTCGCCGTTGCCCGCCGCTCTGGCGCAGACGCGGTGCACCCCGGCTACGGCTTTCTCGCTGAGAACGCCAATTTTGCCCGCGCGGTGATTGATGCGGGGCTGACGTGGATCGGCCCCAGCCCCGAGGCCATCGAACGCCTCGGCGACAAGGTTTCGGCCCGTCACGTGGCTGAGAAGGTGGGTGCGCCGCTCGCGGCCGGCACGAGTGACCCGGTCAAGAACGCCGACGAGGTGCTCGCCTTTGCCGACGAGGTCGGCCTGCCTATCGCGATCAAGGCTGCGTTTGGCGGCGGCGGTCGCGGCCTCAAGGTCGCGTACGAGCGCGACGAGGTCGCCGAGCTCTTCGAGTCGGCCACCCGTGAGGCGGTTGCCGCCTTTGGTCGCGGTGAGTGCTTCGTCGAGAAGTACCTCGAGAAGCCCCGTCACGTCGAGACCCAGTGCCTCGCCGACCAGCACGGCAACGTCGTGGTCATTTCGACGCGCGACTGCTCTCTGCAGCGCCGTCACCAGAAACTTGTTGAAGAGGCACCGGCGCCCTTCCTCACCGAAGAGCAGAACGCCGAGCTGTACCGCGCTTCGAAGGCGATTCTCGCCGAGGTCGGCTACGTCGGCGCCGGCACCTGCGAGTTCCTCGTGGCACAAGACGGCACGATCTCGTTCCTCGAGGTCAACACCCGCCTGCAGGTTGAGCACACCGTCTCTGAAGAGATCACGGGTATCGACCTCGTGCGCGAACAGTTCCGCATCGCCGAGGGCGGCGTCATTGACTACGCCGACCCCGTCGCGCACGGCCACTCGTTCGAGTTTCGTATCAACGGCGAAGATCCGGGCAACGGCTTCCTGCCTGCCCCGGGCACCGTCACCCAGTTCACCATGGTCAGCGGCCCCGGCGTTCGCATCGACACCGGTGTTCAGGCTGGCGATGTCATCTCGGGTGCTTTCGACTCAATGCTCGGCAAGCTCATCGTCACGGGCGCGACCCGCGACGAGGCACTCGCCCGCGCACGCCGCACCCTCGCAGAGTTCGAGGTGCAGGGCATGCCAACCGTGGTTCCGTTCCACCGCAAGATCGTCAGTGACCCGGCCTTCACCGCCAAAAACGGCACCTTTGGCGTGTACACCCTGTGGATCGAGAACGAGTGGGTCAACGACATCGAGCCGTGGCAGGGCCAGTCGGTTCTCGGCACCGCCGGCCCGCAGCGCCACAGCGTTGTCGTTGAGGTCGATGGCCGCCGTATCGAGGTTCGCATGCCGACCTCGCTGCTGCCGCTCTCTGACCAAGAGGTGACTCGCGGCCCCGCTCCGAAACGCACGAAGAGTGCGAGCCTCTCGGGCGGCAGCGGCACGACCGTCTCGGCCCCGATGCAGGCTACCGTCGTGAAGCTCGCGGTCGAAGAGGGTCAAGAGGTTTCTGAGGGCGATCTCGTGGTCGTGCTCGAGGCGATGAAGATGGAGCAGTCGATCTTCGCGCACCGCGACGGTGTCATCGAAGCGATCGACGCTCCCGTCGGTTCGACGGTTCCGAGCGGCCACGTGCTGCTCTCGATCGTCGACCCCGCCTAAGCCCACGCGAGGCTGGCCATGCTCACGCTGCTTCGGCTCACGGTATTCCTGCTCTGGAATACGTGGCCGCAGCTCGTGGCATGGTTTCTCGCGGGCACCATCATTCGCTACTCGGCTATCGAGGTCGCAGGTTTCGTCGGTGCCCATAACCCAACCGCAGGAATGCTGCTCTTGCCGCTCGCGGTGCTTGGCCGGCTCGGCGCGCTCGTAGCGATGTTGCTCGTGCTGCGTTCCGGAATCGATGTCTATAACGACATAGAGCCTCCCGGGCGCGAGCAGCGCAACCGCGATTTCACCGCCGCGTTGCTCGCAGGCCTGCTGCCCTTCGTGGCGTTCTATGCGGCCCGGGGCTACCTTGGCCAGGACGTTGCCGCCTACACGAACCGAGTGCTCGACGTCTCTGCTGCGAGAACGTTGAGCAAGGCGGTCACTGCCCCGGGCCAAGACGTCGTTGCGGGCGAGATGTTCACCGATGGTGCGCTCACCCTCACCCCGCTCACGGTCGCGATCATCGTCGCGGCCTTCTCGTTGCGCTGGCTCTGGGGCAAGTTTCGCGACCGTCTGCACCGCAGCTTCCAGGTTTTCGCCGTGTACCTCGAGCTCCTGTGGGTCTACCTCACCGTGACGCTCATCGCTGACGGCCTCGCCCTGCTCACCGGGTGGATCGAGACGCGGCAGGCCATCGCCTGGCTTGATGCGGCGCGGCTCGCTGTGACCGAGTGGTTTGCTCCGCTCATGGTGGCGTGGGACACGCTCGTGATCGTGCTCGCGTTCGTGGCGAAGGTCACGTTGGAGCCGCTCGCGTGGCTGACGATTGCCGGCGTGATTTACGGCCAGACCCTCGAGGCGAAGGCTCCCGTCATCACCGACTACCGCGCGGTCAAGGCACGCAAGCGCTACGAGGCTGTTCCCGAGCAGGTTCGTCGCCGCTTCACGGACCTCTCGGGTGGCGTTACCTCACGTTTCAAGCCGATCTGGAACGCGATCATACTCATGTGGCGTGCGGGTCCCGCGCTCATCGGGGCGTACGTGCTCGCGTTCACCGCCGTGCTCATGGCGCAGCAGCTCCTTGAGATCGCGGTCGTGCGCGTGATCGGCCCCCATGACCTGCACAGCTTCTGGATGGTTGCCGACACACTCATTCTGCTCACGGTTCCTCTCGTGATCGAGCCGATCCGCATGGCAGTTGTCGCCAGCGCCCACGCCGAGGCGACCTCAGCGCTCGCGGTCACTACCGTGGTCAGTACCGCTCCCGAACCGTTTCAAGATCTTCAGGAAGCGGCAGACGAGCAAAGCTCGGCAGCTCCTCGGCAATAACCACGTCGATCGTGAAGGGCCCCTGCGCGTCTTCGGGCACGGCGTACAGCGCTCGAAGTTCGTAGGGCACGGTGATTCCCGGCCCCGCGCACAGGCTCTGCGGCATCGAAGCGCCCACGAGACGAAGCGATGCCTCAGACCATTCTCGGCCGGTTGACGCCTCAACGAGTGTGGGCGCTGAGCAGCTCACCCCGTCATTCGCGGGCTCGACGTGAACGGTCACCTCGATCGCACGAACGCCCTTCGGCAGTGTTTCTGGTTGTGGCCGCATGAGGGTCGTGTCGAGCAGCGAGAAGTGGGTGTCGCCAAGCGATATCTGGCCTGACGGGTCAGGCATGATCGGGTCGACTGGGCGCCCCGTCGTGTAGTCGCGCCACTCGTTTCCCCCGATGACGAGCGCGGTCGCCGGCAGCAGCACGGCGACGGTCGCGAGGGCGATCCAGTTGCGTTTGATCCACATCAGTGTTCACCCCACTGCACATCGGTGAGCTCGCGCTCTGGCACGCGTTGAACCTCGTCGAGGTCAATATCGAAGGCGATCACCGAGTCGACGCGCGGGTCACCGTTGACCCCGAACAGCAGGGTTGCGGGGCCGCTTGCCCCCTGGGGAAGCTCAAAGACGACCTGCCCGTGCAGGGCCGCGCCGAGCGTGAGCGACTCCTGCAAGAGGGTCTGCGTCACGCGTTCGCTGGCCCGGTACTCGGTTGGCCTGGCCGCGCCGCCTTGCCCGCCGTCCATACGAAGCATCACGTATGCGAGCGTAGTGCCCGGCTCACTGCGCTTGGCTTCAACCGAGGCGTCGGCGACGAGCCAGGTTGACTCGCCCGACCACGGTCCCGAGCGCAGCTCAGTCGCGATTTCGACGTCGCTCACTCGCACCTCAAGAGCCCGGCCAACACCGGTCTCACCGATGGGCGTGCGAACCTCGAAGGGGCGTTGCGTCACCTCGGAGTTGGGAATGAGTACGAGCAAGACGCCCGCGAGCACGAGGCACACGAGCCCCGTGATCCACTGCCAGGTCGTCGGCCCGCTGCGCTGATCGGCGACGAGTGCGTGCTTATTCGGCATCGTCAGCACCCCTTGTCAGCGCTACATCGGTTGCCGGCAGCAGCACTCGCGCCGCAGGCTTCGCGTCGACCCAGCTTGCCCCGTAGGTCACCGCCTTGCCGGTAAAGAGCGTAGCGTCACTCACCACGACCTCGACGTCGTCGCCATCAGCAAAGAGGTCGTCTGGCACGACCCAGGTCACGACGAGTTCAGCCTCAACCCCGGGTTGCAGCCACGGGCTCGTCGTCGCGTCGTCCATGCGCGCGACTGCCGCGGGGCTCTGGTCGCCGAACTTCTCAAGGCGCAGGGCCTGCGACACCGACTGCTCGGCCGTCGTAATGACGGGTGATGTCCACACATTCTTCGCGTGGATCGAGAGGGCAAGCACCCGCTCGCCCTCACCGGCAATCGCGCCCGCCTCGGGAAACGAGTCCATAAGCACCGCGCGGTCGAGGCGCAGCGAGAGCAGATCGTTGACGTGCTCCTCGCCAGGTTCGAGCGTTGCGAGCGCCGGCGTCGGAGCGGGAGCCAGCCCGCCGAAAGCGGCGGTGACGGCGAGAAAGATAGCGGTCGCCCCGCCCGTGATCCACCCCGTGGGAACCTTCGCGATGAGCGCGCGAACGGGACCGGCCTTCGTGCCTGCGCGTGGCTGCTTCGTGGGGGCATCTGTCACCCCTTCATTCTAAGCCTTGACTAGGCGGCAAGCGTCGAAAGTCGAATCGATTCGAGTCGCTCTTCGTGCGTCGGTGCAGCGTGCACGAGCACGAGTTCATCGGCACCTACCTCGTCGGCGAAGGCCTGCATCTGTTGCTGCACCTCGCTCGCGTCGCCAACCGCAGTGTGCTTGAGCATGCCAAGAATCTGCATGCCCGCCGGGGTATTCATGAGCATCTCGGCCTCTTCGGTCGTGAGCATCGTGTCGCGCCCGCGCGAGAGGAACTGGCGCACGCGGCTCACCTTGACCCGTTCGTAGAGCTCGGCTGCGGCACCGTTCGTCTCGGCCGCAACGACGTTCATACCGATCGAGACATACGACTCTGGGTGTGCCTCGCTCGGGACATAGTTATCGCGGTAGTGCCTCACGGCGCTGCGCAGGGCGTCTGGCGCAAAGTGCGAGGCGAACGAGTAGGGCATCCCGAGCTGGGCAGCAAGGTTCGCGCCGAAGAGGCTCGAACCAAGAATCGTGAGCGGCACTTCGGTCCCGCGCCCAGGGTAGGCGTTCACTGCCGACCGCGGCAGGTCGTTCGAGAGGTAGCGTGCGAGCTCGAGCACGTCGTGCGGGAAATTGTCAGAGGCGTTCATGGGGCGGCGAAGGGCGCGAAAGGTCTCACCGTCGGTTCCCGGTGCTCGCCCGAGGCCGAGGTCGATGCGCCCGGGGTGCAGCTCTGCGAGCATGCCGAACTGCTCGGCAATGACGAGTGGCGAGTGGTTCGGCAGCATGACGCCGCCCGCTCCCAGCCCGATCGTCTGGGTGTTCGCCGCGACGTGCGCAATGAGCACCGAGGTCGCACTCGACGCGATGGTCGGCATGTTGTGATGCTCGGCGTACCAGACCCGGCGATACCCCGCTCGTTCGGCAGTCTGCGCCACCTCGACGCAGTGACCGAGGGCGGTGCCCATCGGCTCATCTACCTGTACGGGGGCAATATCAAGAAGCGAGACAACAGTATCCATGCTGAGTGCAACCCGCCCAGCCCCGGCTTTATTCCCGGGGTTCAGCACTATTATTCAACGATGACGAGACCGCGCATCTCGGGGTGAACCGAGCAGATGTACGAGTACTCGCCGGGCTCATCAAAGATGTGCGTGTAAGTGCCCTCGTACTGCAGCTCTGAGACGAAGCTACGGTCGTTCGCGACGACGTCGTGGCGGTCTTTCGACGCCCACTCCCACCGCACGGCCTGGCCCTTCTTGATGGTGACCTTGTTCGGTGAGTAATCATTATCGACGATGTACACCTCTGCCCCGATGTTCTCGGCGTTGTCGTCAGACGGCACAATCACGAGCTCCTGCTGGCAACCGGCGAGGGCAAAGGTTGCCCCTGCTGCGGCACCGATCGTGAGCATGCCTCGCAGCATGCCCCGGCGAGAGATCTCTGGCTTACTCACTCATTTCCTCCTGGGCGCACGTGCAGCGCACGCGACACGTCGATGATTGAACTCGAGAGCGATGGGTACACCGCAAACGCATCTGAAAGCTGGTCGACCGTGAGCCTGCGCAAGACCGCGAGCGAGACGGGAAGAATGAGCTCGCTCGCTTTGGGGGCCACGATGACGCCGCCGCGAATCACGCCCGAGCTTCGTGAGGCATAGAGCTTCACGAAGCCCTCTTTAATGCCGATCATCTTGGCGCGGGGGTTAATGCTGAGCGGCAGCATGTGCATGACGGTGTTGTGCCCATCGGCGCCCGCCTCACGCACGTCGTCTTCGCCGAAGCCCACCGTTGAGATTTCGGGCTGGGTGAAAATGTTCGAGGCCACATTGTCGAGGTCGATCGGGCGCACGAAGTCGCCGAGGGCGTGCATGATGGCCGTGCGGCCCTGCATCGAGGCGACCGAAGCGAGCGGGTAGAAGTCGGTGCAGTCGCCCGCGGCGTAGATCGAAGGAACCGAGGTTCGAGCGACCTTGTTGACGCGAATGTGCCCGCTGTCTGAGAGCTGAACGCCCGCCTCTTCGAGCCCAAGCCCGTGGGTGTTGGGAATCGAGCCAACCGCCATGAGGCAGTGTGAGCCCTCGACCTCGCGACCGTCTGACAGAGTGACGATCACTCCCTCTTCGGTGCGCTCAACCTTCTCGGCGCGCGACTTCGAGAGCACCGACATGCCGCTGCGCTTGAAGGCGTGCTCGATGACCGAGGCCGCGTCGCTGTCTTCGCCAGGAAGCACCTGGTCGCGGCTCGAAACGAGCGTCACCTCGGCGCCGAGATGACGGTACGCGCTCGCAAACTCGGCGCCGGTGACGCCAGAGCCAACAACGATGAGGTGCTCGGGAACCGAGGTGAGGTCGTACAGCTGCTTCCACGTCAGGATGCGCTCACCGTCGGGCTTCGCCGAGTCGAGCTCTCGCGGGCTCGCGCCCACGGCAAGAATCACGGTGTCAGCCTCGATGCGGTCGAAGTCAGTGCCCTCTTCGCCCTCAGAGGTCGCGACCATGATGGCGTTCGGGCCGTCGAGGCGACCGAAGCCCTGCACGATGCGCACGCCAGCGTCTTCGAGCGAGTGCACCATGTCGGTCGACTGCGCGCCGGCCATCGCGATGAGTCGCTTGTTAATCGCGGCGAGGTTCACCGCAAACTCGGGGCGCACGGGCTTGCCGTTTTCGCCGGGCGCAAAAGCCTGAACCCCCACCATCGCGCTCTCGCGAATGGTGTTGACCGCCTCGGCAGTCGCGATGAGGCTCTTCGAGGGCACGACATCGGTGAGCACCGCGGCGCCACCCACACCGGCGCGCTCGATGAGCGTCACCTCAGCCCCGAGCTGCGCTGCGGTCAGTGCGGCTTCGTAGCCGCCGGGACCCCCGCCGAGCACTGCGATTCGATGCTTGCGTTCAAAGACTGTAGCCATGACTCACAGTCTACGCGTTTTGCGAAAGCCCGGCGCCGCCAGAGAGCGCACGAATGTTTCAAGCCTTGCGGCCTAGCCAAGACCGTGCGTATGCGCCCACACAACGGCGTGAATGCGGTCACGAACGCCGAGCTTGCGAAGCACATTCGAGACGTGTGTTTTGACCGTCGACTCCCCCAGAAAGAGGGCCTTAGCGATCTCGGCGTTCGACTGCCCCTGGGCAACGAGCACGAGCACGTCGGCCTCACGTTCGGTGAGCCCCGCCGAAGTCAGCGCCTCGACCGGGTCGGCAGAGCGCTGCTGCATTTCAGCGGGCAGCTGCAGGTCGGCGCTTTGCAGCTTGTCGATCACGGCGCGGGTCACGTCAGGGCCGAGCAGCGCTTGGCCCGCGGCAACCGTGCGCACGGCGTCGATGAACTGCTCGGCGCGGGCGGTCTTCAAGAGGAACCCGCTCACCCCTGCGGCGAGCGCCGAAAACAGGTACTCCTCGTGACCGAAGGTCGTAAGAATGAGCACCCGAGGTGAGGTCTCGCCACTCACGATTGCTTTCGCGGCGTCGATGCCATTCATGACCGGCATCTCAACGTCCATGCACACGACGTCGGGCTTGAGCTCTGCCGCGAGCTGGACCGCCTCGGCGCCGTTCACGGCCTCGCCCACGATCTCAAAATCGTCTTCGGTCTCGAGAATCGTTCGAAACCCCGAGCGCACCAGCTCCTGGTCATCAACCAACAAGAGACGAATCATCGCCACGCACCCCGTTCACCCTGTGTTGTTCTTCTCGTTCGACCACTTCAGCTTCGGCCACCGTCGTGCCCGACGCTTCGCGCTCTCCTTGCCCGAGCGCTACGCTCGCGCGCACGAGAAAGCCCCCGCGCTCACGGCGAAGCGATTCGAGTGTACCCCCGACCGCTCCCATGCGTTCCCGCATCCCGCGAAGCCCGAGGCCACCGAGCCCGGCGGCAGTGCCCTTGGCCCCGGGTGCCGAGAGCTTTTGCACGACCCCGTCGTCGCTCACCTCGATGTGCACCTCGCGTTCGGTGAAGCGTAGCCGCACCTGCGCCTGCGCTCCGGTGCCGGCGTGCTTGCGAACGTTCGTGAGCGCCTCCTGCGCCACCCGATAGAGCGCGATGTCGATGAGCATGGGCAGGGGTCGTGGCTCCCCAGCGATAATGAGCACCGTGGGAACCCCGGCGAGGTTTGAGTGCTCGACGAGCTCAGGCAGTTGGGCAACGCCGACCGTCTGCGCCTCGTGCTCGCGGCCTGGTTCGCGTAGCGTGTGCACGATCTGCCTCAGCTCGGTGATCGAGGCCTCGGCGCTCTGCTCCACGATTTCGAGCGCCGCCTGCGCCTTGACCGGGTCGCGCTCGAGCGTGCGCCGCGCGGCCGCCGCGTGCAGCCCCATGACCGAGACGTGGTGCGCAATCACGTCGTGCAGTTCGCGCGCAATCGCGATGCGGTCGAGCGCAACGGCCTGCACCGCGCTCGTCTCGCGCTCTCGCTCGAGCTCCCGCCCCTGTGCCTCCAGCTGCGCGAGGGTGCGGGCACCGCGCCACGACTTCTCGCCGAAGTACCACGCAGCCCCAAAAAAGAGCAGGTTCGTGATGATGTTGATCGTGATGTAGGTCGCGTACTCAGAGAAGAGCGAGGCCCGCGAAAGCCCCGGCAAATAGTCCATGTCGTCACCGGCAATGAGCAGCGTGACGACGAGCCACGTGATCATCGCCACGACGACGCCGACGCGTGACCAGAGGGCAAGCACCCGGTTCGACGACCACGCCCCCACCGTGTACACGGCGAGAAACATCGCGATGTTAATCACGAGCACCTCGGGAACCCCGAACTGCCCGCACACATAAAACGCGGTGGCAACGACCACCATGACGCTCACCGGGTACCGTCTTCGCAACGCGAGTGGCAGGGTTGCGAAACCAATGCCGGCGGCCCAGATCCACGCTTCCGGCGGATCCCCGAGAAAGCCGATGCGCGCGTACAACTGCGACGTCGCGGTTGCGGCGAGCGCGAGCACGAGGGCGAGCAGCGCGTCGCCCTTGATGGCGTTCGAGGCAGGGCGCGGCCGCACCCAGGTTTCTGTGTTCACGCTTCTACGGTAGCCGGAGCGGGCGACAACGAACAGGGGTGGCACACCGAATATCCCCCTCGAGGGGGAGGCGTTTCAGCCGCTATGGGGAGGGCAAGCACCCCACCTGGCCCATAGCGTGTATTGCATGATGAACCAGATTCGAAGGGAGCGCTCATGATTGAGATTCGCTCGGTCAACCGCAGCTTTGGCGACCGCCAAGTACTCAACGACGTCTCGTTTAGCGTGCAGGGCGGCCGCATGACCGGCTTCGTCGGCTCAAACGGCGCAGGCAAAACGACGACGATGCGCATCATTCTCGGCGTGCTCGAGGCCGACTCTGGCGAGGTGCTCGTGGGCGGCAGCCCCATCACGCCGAGCGAGCGAGCACGGTTCGGCTACATGCCCGAGGAGCGCGGGCTGTACCCCAAAGAGAAGGTGCTCAACCAGCTCGTCTATCTCGCACGGCTGCACGGGGTCGACACCGTGACGGCCAAGCGCAACGCCGAGAGCCTGCTCGAGCGCCTCGGCCTCGAAGAGCGCGGCGGCGACATCATCGAGAGCCTCTCGCTCGGTAACCAGCAGCGCGTGCAGATCGCCGCGGCCCTCGTACACGAACCAGAGGTGCTCGTGCTCGACGAGCCGTTCTCTGGCCTCGACCCCTACGCGATCGAGGTCGTGCTCGGGGTGCTGCGCGACTACGCCGCCAAGGGCGTACCCGTGCTCTTCTCCTCGCACCAGCTCGACGTCGTCGAGCGCCTGTGCGACGACGTCGTTGTGATTGGCGGCGGCACCGTGCTCGCCCAGGGCTCACGCGAAGAGCTGCGCACGCGGCACGCACAGCCCACCTACGAAATCGAGCTCGAGGGCGAGGCGGCCGATGCCGGCTGGGTCGGCGACCTCGACGCCGTCACCCTCGAATACCTCGACGGCGGCTACGCCCGCTTCACCGAGACGACCCCCGGCACCGCCCAGAGCGTGCTGCGCGAGGCCCTCACACGCGGCGACGTGCGCCAGTTCGCCCCAGTCGTGCCAACGCTCGCCGAAATCTTCAGGGAGGTAACCCAGTGACTCAGAACCCCATGCAACAGACCTGGCTCGTCGCCGAGCGAGAGATTCGCACGCGGCTCTCGAGCAAGGCGTTCGTCTCATCGATCGTCATCATGCTCGTGCTCATTCTCGCGAGCGTCGTCATCTCGGGCCTCGTCTCGAAGAACTCAGGCGACGATGTGACGCGGGTCGCGGTTCCAGAAGCCGCCGTCTCGTCACTCGCACAGCTCGACCAGCCGTTCATTGAGATCACCGAGACCGCGGGAACCGACGAGGCGAAGGCCCTCGTCGAGTCGGGCGACGTCGAGGCGGCCGTGTATCTCGACCCGAGCGTCGCGAGCGGCATGCACGTGATCGCTGACGAGGAGCCTCCCGGCCTCATCATGCAGCTGCTCAGCATCCAGCCAGAGGTCACCCTTCTCAACGGTGACGGCGGCGGTTTCGACTTCATCGCGTACTTCCTCGCGATCGGCTTCGGCCTCGTCTTCTTCATCACCGCGATGACCTTCGGCAACACCATCGTGCAGAGCGTCATCGAAGAAAAACAGACCCGCATCATCGAGATTCTGCTCGCGACCGTGAAACCCCGAGTGCTCCTCGCCGGCAAGGTCATCGGCAACAGCCTGCTCGCCCTCGCGACCGTCGCCATCGCCGTGGCCCTCGTCTCGGTCGGCATGCTCGCGACCGGCCAAGACCTGCTGCTCGGCGCGCTCGGCTCATCACTCATCTGGTTCGGCGTGCTCTTCATCTTCGGATTCCTACTCACCGCAACGATGTATGCCGCGGCAGCCTCGCTCGTGTCACGCCTCGAAGACGCCGCATCGGTCACGACGCCGGTGATGATGCTCATCATGATTCCGTACATGCTCATCATCTTCTTCTTCGACAACCCGACCGTGCTCACCATCATGAGCTACGTGCCGTTCTCGGCCCCCGTCGGTATGCCCATGCGCCTCTACTATGGCGACGCCATGTGGTGGGAGCCCATCGCATCACTCGGCATCATTCTCGCCACGACGGCCATCGCCGTCTGGCTGAGCGCGAAGATCTACGAGGGATCGATTCTGCGCACCGGCCAGCGCGTCAAGCTCGGCGAAGCACTCAAGAAGGCCTAGCTTCTCACTCACGGGGGCGGATCGGGGCGCGTGGCGACACGCTTGCCCCGATCCGCCCCCGTCTTTTTCTCGCCCGCCGCCCTTCGTTCACGCGGGTGTGGCACACTATTTTTTATGACGAACAACGACCCCAAAGCCCTCGCCCAGCAGGCGGCAACACGCATCGCCGAACTCAGCGGAGTCGCAAAGCACGACATCGCCCTCACCCTCGGCTCAGGCTGGGGCAAAGCAGCCGAACTCATCGGCGAGACCGTCGCCGTTATGGACGCCGCAGAGGTTCCCGGATTCCGCTCCTCTGGCGTGGTCGGCCACTCGGGCACGCTCACCTCGATTCGCCTCGCAAACGGCAAGCACGCGCTCATCATCGGCGCCCGCACCCACCTCTACGAGGGCCACGGCGTGCGCTCGGTCGTGCACGGGGTGCGCGCAGCCGCCGCCGCAGGGGCCGAGATCATGGTGCTCACGAACGGCGCCGGCGGGCTCAAGCTCGAGCACACCCCCGGCCGCCCCATCATCATCAACGACCACCTCAACATGACGGCCCTCTCACCCATCGAGGGCGCCAACTTCGTCGACCTCACGAACCTCTACGACGCCGAACTGCGCGAGGCTGCCCGCTCGGTCGACCCCACGCTCGCCGAGGGCGTCTACGTGCAGATGCCCGGACCCCACTACGAAACCCCCGCCGAGGTGCGCTACCTCGCCCAGGCCGGCGGCGACGCGGTCGGCATGTCAACCACCCTCGAGGCGATCGCCGCCCGCGAAGCCGGCATGCGCGTGCTCGGCTTCTCGCTCATCACCAACCCGGGCGCGGGCCTCGCAGCCGACCCCCTCAGCCACGCCGAGGTCATCGAGGTCGGCAAGGCCTCGGAGGGCGCGCTCGGCGAGCTGCTGGCTGGGGTCGTCGCGAAGCTGTAGGGGGTGGGGGCTGGCGCGATCGGCTCGGGGCTGGGGCTGCCGCGATCCGCTCGTGGCTGGGACTGCCGCGAGCCGCTTGAGTCTCGGGGACTGGCGCGATCCGCCTCAGCCGACTGCTTCTGCGATCTACTTGACGAAAAGCAGGGTGTTTTCGCGTTTACACCCTGCTTTCTGTCAAGTGGATTGGGCGTGCGCGGGTTCTGGCCCCGCCTGGCGCGCTGATGTCTCCTCTTTCGGCATCTACTAGACGAAAAGCAGGGTGTTTGGGCCGAAACACCCTGCTTTGCGTCAAGTGAACGAGTTTGGCGGCGGCGCGGGCGGCAGCCCGAACAGCGAGCACCGCGGCAGCGGCAAGCCCGACCGAGCAGCGGCAGTCGCCGCACCCCCGCACCGTAGCGGCCGCGCCCCAAACGTGACACCCTAGAACGAAACCCACCACGAAGGAGTGCGCATGCCAGTCGAACAGGTCGACGTCGTCGTTATTGGGGCCGGGTTCGCCGGGCTCATCGCCGCGAGAGAGCTGGGCGGTGCCGGGCACACGGTGCTCACGCTCGAGGCACGCGACCGGGTCGGCGGGCGCACCTGGACCGACCACCGGCTGGGGCACGACCTCGAGCTCGGCGGAACCTGGGTGCACTGGGTGCAGCCCCACACGTGGGCAGAGATGACCCGGTACGGCCGCGAGATCGTGCGCAGCCCGGCGGCCGAAGAGGCCAGGTGGTTGGGCGAAGGCGGCGAGCCGCGGGTCGCGACGCTCGACGAGTTCATGCAGCTCATCAGCCCCGGGCAGCAGCTCATCGTCGACGATGTGGCGCGCGTGATGCCCCGCGGGGTTGATCCGACGGGCGGCAGTATTACCGAGCTCGACCACCTCACGATTCAAGACCGCATCGACGAGCTGGGGCTCCCGGCCGAGGCGAAGAGCACGAACGAGTCGGTGTGGGTGGGGCACGTGAACGCTCCACTCGACGAGACGGGGCTCTCGAGCGCGCTGCGCTGGGTTTCGGCGACGGGCGGCCACTGGCAGCTCATGCACGAGGCCTCGGCGACCTACCGCGTGGTTGGCGGCATGAGCGATTGGACGGCACGTATCGCCGAGAGCGTTCCCGGCGAAATACGGCTTGGCGCCACCGTCACGCGCGTCGTGCAGCGGGGCGGCGAGGGCACGCACCCCGTCATCGTGACGACGGCCGAGGGGCACGAGGTGCACGCCCGCGCCGTGGTTTCGACGCTTCCGGTGAATGCGGTGACCGGCATCGAGTTCAGCCCCGAGCTGCCCGAGGCGTGGCAGCGGCAAAACCGCGAAACGGTGGCCTCGCAGGGCACCAAGGTGTGGATCGAGGTGCGCGGATCCCTGCCCCGGTTCTTCGGCTACGCCACCCCGCAGCACCCGATCTCGGTGCTCAAGAGCGAGTTCATCGGCGATGATCGCTCGGTGCTCGTGGGCTTTGGCCCCGATCACACCGCGCTCGACGTGAGCGATCTTTCGGCGGTGCAGCGAGCCGTCGACGCGATCAGGCCGGGGCTTGAGGTGCTCGCAGCAACGGCCCACGACTGGATGGCCGATCCGCTCTCGCGCACGACGTGGATGACCCACCGCCCAGGCCAGCTCACCCGAGACCTCGCCGAGCTGCAGCAGCCGCATGGAGACGTGTTCTTTGCCACGACCGACAACGCGAATTTGTGGGGCGGCTTCATTGACGGCGCGATCGAGAGCGGCCTGCGCGAGGCACGCCGGGTCGCGGATCGGCTGCGCTAACCGCCCGCACCGCACACAGCGGCCGCTCGCGCCGACCCCGTGAGGCCCGCGCGAACGAGTCGCCGCTAGAGTGAGCGCAGCACGAGCGCCGTGCCCTGGCCGCCGCCGCCGCAAATGCCGATGGCGCCGAGCTTGCCCGGGCCGAGGTCTGCGAGCTGGCGTGCGAGCGAGCCGACGATGCGTGCGCCAGAGGCGCCGATCGGGTGGCCGAGGGCGATGGCGCCGCCGCGGGGGTTCACGATCTCTGGGGCGATGCCGAGGTCGCGCGTCGACTGGAGCACGACCTGCGCGAAGGCCTCGTTGATCTCGACGACGGCGAGGTCGCTAGCTGAGGCGCCGCCCGCGACGCGGCCGAGTGCCGCCTCGATGGCGCGCGAGGGCTGCGAGTGCAGGTGGGTGTCGGGGCCCGCCACGAGGGCGTGCGCCTCGATCGCGGCGATGGGTGTGAGGCCGAGGCGGGCCGAGGCGGCCTCACTCACGACAATCACGGCAGCGGCGCCGTCGGTGATTTGCGAGGCGTTGCCCGCGGTGACCGAGCCGTCGGGGGTGAAGGCTGGGCGCAGTGCCGCGAGGGTCTCGGCGGTGGTGCCGGGGCGAATCCCGTCGTCGGCCGAAACGACGGTGTCGCCGCGGCGCGAGCTGATCGTGACGGGAGCGATCTCGCCGGCCGTGAGCTCGGCCGATGCCTCGGCGAGCTGATGCGAGCGGGCCGAAAGGGCGTCCTGCTCTTCGCGGGTGAGGCCGTGGGTGGCGTTGCCCTCTTCAGTGAGCTGCCCCATCGAGATGCGGCCAAACGCATCACTCAGACCGTCGTGCTCGACGGTGTCGATGAGTGTCGCGTTGCCGTAGCGGTGCCCGGCGCGCATGCCGACGACGTGGGGCGCGAGCGACATTGACTCCTGGCCCACGGCGACGACCACGTCGGCCTCGCCGGCGTTGACGAGACGTGCGGCCTGCGTCACGGCCTCGGCGCCCGAGAGGCACACGGCGTTGATCGTCATGGCGGGCACGTCGAACGAGATGCCGGCGCCGACCGCGGTCTGGCGTGCAGGGTTCTGCCCCGCACCCGCCTGCAGCACCTGTCCCGCGACGACCGTATCGACGTCGGCAGCCGCGACACCGGCGCTCTCGAGCGCGGCGCGAACGGCGTGGGCCCCGAGCTCGGTCGCCTTGAGCGAGGCGAGCTGGCCGTTAAAGCGGGTAAAGGGGGTGCGGGCGTAGCCTGCGATCAGTGCGGTCATCGTGTGTCCTCCTCGAGTGCCACCTGAAATGATGCGCCGGTGAGCTCGCGCAGGCTGTCTACGGTCTGGTCTGGGGCCATGCGCTTGAGCACGAGGCCGCCCTCTTCAACATCGAACACCGCTCTGTCGGTGATGATGCGGTTCACGACGCCCGCCCCGGTGAGCGGCAGCGAGCATTGCGTAACGACCTTTGGCGACCCGTCTTTGGCAACGTGATCGGTGAGCACGATGACCCGAGGGGTTCCGGCGACGAGATCCATCGCGCCGCCCATGCCTTTCACGAGCTTGCCGGGAATCGTCCAGTTGGCGAGGTCGCCGTTGCCCGCAACCTCCATCGCGCCCAGAATCGCCGTTTGCACGTGACCCCCGCGAATCATGCCGAACGAGGTTGCCGAGTCAAAGATCGAGGCGCCGGGAACGAGCGTCACCGTCTGCTTGCCGGCGTTAATGAGGTCGGCGTCTTCGTCACCCTCCAGCGGGAACGGGCCCATGCCGAGCATCCCGTTCTCGCTCTGCAGCATGACCGAGACGCCGTCGGGCAGGTGGTTGGCCACGAGCGTCGGAATGCCGATGCCGAGGTTCACGTACTGCCCGTCTTCGAGCTCTGCGGCCGCGATCGCGGCCATCTCGTCACGGCTCCACACTATGCACGCTCCGTCTGCGCTGCTGCCCGTGGCCGGGTGGTGCGCTGCTCGATGTCTTTCGTCTGGTCTTCGGCGACGACGAAGCGCTGCACAAAGACGCCGGGAGTATGAATCGATTGCGGATCGAGGTAGTCGGTCGCCAGGTTCTCGACCTCGGCGACCGTCACGCGTCCCGACATAGCGACGAGGGGGTTGAAGTTTTGTGCCGTGAAGCGGTACCTGAGGTTGCCCTCGGCGTCGCCCGTGTGGGCGCGAACGAGGGCGAGGTCGGCGACGATGCCGCGCTCAAGAATGACGCGCTTGCCATCAAACTCTGCCTCAGGTTTGCCCTCGGCGACCGGGGTGCCGACGCCCGTTGGCGTGTAGAAGGCGGGAATGCCCGCGCCCCCTGCCCTGAGGCGCTCTGCGAGGGTGCCCTGAGGCACGAATTCGACGTCGAGCGTGCCGTCGAGGTACTGCTTGGCGAAGAGCTGGTTCTCGCCCACGTACGAGGCGAGCACCCGCGAGACCTGCTGGTTCTCGAGCAGCAGCCCGAGGCCCTTGCCGTCAACACCCATGTTATTTGAGACGATCGTGAGGTCTTTGGCACCGGTGTCGCGCAGCGCCCGAATGAGGTTTAAGGGAATGCCGCTCAGGCCAAACCCGCCAACGGCGACGATCATGCCGTCGTGTACGAGCCCCTCAAGCGCACTGCGAGCTCCGTCATACTGCTTTATCGCCATAGACTCGCCCTCTCGTTCACATTGTGGTCACACGCCACACGTAGCTTCAGGCTAGATATTCAGCCGAAATATCTCAAGCAGATGCGCCGGTGGCGACAAAAGCGATCATTTTATGGCTTCATTGTGTATCTTTGTCCACATGATGAACAGGTCGCAGCAGGTGCCGGGATCACCCGTCGCGGGGGCCCAGGTGGTGGGTCGCGTCGCAGAGGTATTGCGCGTCGTGAGCCAGAGCATGCCGGAGGGGTGCAGCACCTCGCAGGTCGCCGAGCGCACCGAGATCGCGCGAACGACCGTGCACCGCCTGCTTACCTCACTCACGCACGAGGGCTTCATCGACCGCGACCAGCAGACCGGCCGCTGGTTTCTTGGCCCAGAGATCTACCTCATGGGCAACGTTGCCGCCGAGCGCTACGACGTCTCTGACATCGCGAGGCACCACCTCACCGCACTCTCAGAGGCGACGGGCGAGAGCGCATTCCTCTCGATGCGGCGGGGCAACGAAACGGTGTGCATGCTGCGCTCTGACGGCAGTTTTCCGATCCGCTCATTCGTGCTCTTCGAGGGCAAACGATTTCCGCTCGGCGTCGCCTCGGCTGGCCTCGCGATTCTCTCGTTCATGCCCGAAGAGACCGTCGACCGCTACCTCGCGACCACCGACCTCGCGGGCCAGTACGGGCCAGAGCACAGCCAAGCGGCGATTCGGGATCGCATCGCCGAGACGAGGCTCAACGGTTACGCGGTCAACCCCGCGCTCATCGTCGAGGGCAGTTGGGGCATGGGCGCGGCGGTGTTCGGCCCCTCGGGTCAACCGTCGTGGGCGCTCAGCCTCACGGGCATCGAGAGCCGCTTCTCGCAAGACCGCAGGCCCGAGCTCGGAAACCTGCTGCTTGAGCACGCGCACCGCCTCTCTCAACACTTCTCAGAGCGCCACCTCGCAAACCGGTAGAATTCAGCCATGACGTTTTCGAACTCTGAACTCGCCCGCGCGATGAGCATTGCAGAGCGCTGGGCGGCGCAAGACCCCGACCGGGCGACGAAGGCCGAGGTCGAGGCAACCATCAACCTCATTCCCACGGGCGTTGAAGAGGCCGCGCAATCGATTGTCGACCAGTTCGGCACGCGCCTCAGCTTCGGCACCGCGGGGTTGCGCGGCGAGATTGGGCCGGGGCCCGCGCGCATGAACCGCCAGGTCATCATTCAGACGAGCGCCGGCTTCGCCAAGTTTCTCGCTGAGCGTGCCGCACGCGGCGAATCGGCCGAGACCCCGACCGTCGTCGTCGGCTTCGACGCGCGCACCCTCTCTGACGTCTTCGCGCGCGACGCCGCCGAGGTGTTTGCGGGCGCCGGGTTCCGCACCATTCTGCTGCCTGGCCCCTTGCCCACTCCCGTGACGGCGTTCGCCGTGCGCCACCTGGGCGCCTCGGCCGGCGTCATGATCACCGCGAGCCATAACCCGCCGCGCGACAACGGCTACAAGGTGTACCTCGGCGATGCCGACGGCGGATCGCAGCTCACCTCACCCGATGATGCGGCAATCGCAGCCCTCATTGACGAGGTCGCCGCGAAGCCCCTCAGCGATGTCGTGCGCCTACCGCAGTACGAGCGCGCGGGCCAGGAGGTCATCGACGCCTACGTGAGCGCCGCGACCGAGGGCATTGCGGCCCGCGACCGCCTTCCGAGCGACGACGCCTTCACGATCGTCTACACCGCCATGCACGGCGTCGGCTCGGCAACCGCCCGCGCCCTCTTCACCGCGCTCGGCTACCCCGAGGTGAAGGTCGTTGACGCGCAAGACCAGCCCGACGGCGCGTTCCCGACCGTCTCTTTCCCGAACCCCGAAGAGCCCGGCGCCCTCGACCTCGCCTACGAGCGGGCACGCGAGGTCGACGCCGACCTCATCATCGCGCACGACCCCGACGCCGACCGCCTCGCAATCGCACTGCCCTTCGAGGGCTCTGAGACCGGCTACCGCCGCCTCACCGGCAACCAGCTGGGCCTCGTGCTCGGCTGGCAGGCGGCCCAGCGCTTCGCTGCCGCTGGCGGCACCAAAGGCTCGCTCGCCTGCACGATCGTCTCGTCACCGGCCCTCATGAAGGTCGCCGAGCGCTACGGCCTCGACTACGCCGAGACGCTCTCTGGCTTCAAATGGGTGAGCCGCGTTCCCGATCTCGTGTTCGGGTTTGAAGAGGCGCTCGGCTACCTCACCCGCCCCGGCATGGTGCGCGATAAAGACGGCATCACCGCGAGCGCCGACCTCATCGCGCTCGCCCTCGACCTGCACGCCAAGGGCGAGACCGTGTGGCACGAGCTGGAGCGCGCAACCGCCGAGTTCGGCTGCTTCGCCTCAACGCAGGTGACGGTGCGGCTCGAGAGTGCGCAAGCGGTCGGCGCTCTCGCGGCACAGATTCGCAATGATCCGCCTCGGGCCTTCGGCGAAGCCGCGGTCGAGCGACTCACCGATCTGCTCGAGCCTGGCATGGCCGAGGTGCCCGCCGACGTGCTGCGCTTCGACCTCGCGGGCGGCTCGCGCGTCATGATTCGCCCGAGCGGCACCGAGCCCAAGCTCAAGCTCTACCTCGACACCTTTAGCGACGAGGGCGACACCGCCTCACGCACGGCCTCCGCCGAAGCGGCACTGCGGGCGCTCGAGCAGGCCGTCATCACGACCCTCGGCCTGTAATGCAGGGCGTCGCAACCGGCTTCGCGATCATCCTCGTGGTGATCGCGGCCGGGTTCATTGCGGCAAAAACCGGGGTGGTGAGCGGCGAAAACCGGCTCGTGCTCAACCGCGTCGCCTTCTACGTGGCCTCGCCCGCGCTGCTCTTCAGCATCGTTTCACACTCTGATCTCGCGATCATGGTGTCGCCCGTCATTCTCGTCTCGGCGATCACCGCGATCACGATGGCCGTGCTCTTTGTCATCGGGTCACGGCTGTTCTCCCGTGCCGACGTGGGCACGACGACACTCGGCGCGGCAGCGAGCGGCTACAGCAACGTCAACAACATCGGCCTGCCCGTCGGAATGTACGTCATCGGTGAGATCTCGTACGTTCCGCCGCTCATCATCATGCAGGTCGTCTTCTTTGCCCCCGTGATTCTCGCGGTGCTCGAGGCGACCCGCGGATCGAACCGTGGCGCCTGGGTCGCCCTCAGCCGCGCCCTCACGAACCCGATCATCATTGGCACCGGCGCGGGCGTCATCGTCTCGCTCGCCGGGTGGACCGTGCCAGAGGTCATCATGGCGCCCGTCGACATGATTGGCGGCGCCGCGATTCCGCTCGTACTGCTCTCGTTCGGAGCCTCGTTTCACGGCCAAAAGATGCTCGAACGGGGCACGGGGCTGCGCATCGTCGCCCTCGCGACCCTGCTCAAAACGCTCGTCGCCCCGCTGCTCGCCTGGGTGCTCGCTGGCCCCGTGCTCGGTCTCGACGCCCACTCGGTGTTCGCAGCGACCGTCATCTCGGCCCTGCCCACCGCGCAAAACATGTACAACTACGCCGCGACCTACGGCAAGTCTGAACTCATCGTGCGCAACATCGTGTTCATCACGACCTTCGCCTCGCTGCCCGTGATCTTCGCGATCGCGTTCATGCTACAGGCGTGACCCGCGCCGCTAATTCGATGCTTCGAACGCGTCAAAGCCCTCGGCGAGCTGTTCGACGAGTTCGAGGCGCTCCTCGCGGGTGATGAACGCGGCCATCGCGGCGTTCTTCTGAAACTCGTACAGGTCGTCGATCGTGTAGTCGAAGGCGTCGACGAGCAGGGCGAGCTCGGCGCTCAGCGTCGTGTCGCTCATGAGCCGGTTGTCGGTGTTCACCGTAACCTTCATGCCGAGCTGGTAAAACACGTCGAAGGGGTGGTCTTCAATCTCGTCGCCCCACGGTGACGAACTCGTCTGCAGGTTCGAGGTCGGGCAGCACTCGATCGCGATGCCCCGGTCGAGCACCCACTGGGCGGTGCTGCCGAGAATGACCGTGAGCGTGCCCTCGTGCTCTGTCTCAACCTCGATGTCGTTCGCGAGACGCGTGCCGTGCCCGAGGCGCAGAGCGCGATGAAACACCGCGTCCTTCACCGAGTCGAGCTCTCCCTCTTCGCCAGCGTGAATCGTGACCGGGAAGTGGTTCCGCGCGAGCAGCGCGAGTGCCTCGGCGTGACGCTCGGGGCTGAAACCAGCCTCGGGGCCAGCGAGGTCAAAGCCCACGACGCCCGCATCGCGGTACTGCAGCGCGAGCTCGGCAACCTCGAGGCTATGATCTTCGTGCCGCATGGCGCAGAGAATCTGCCCCACTCTGAGGCTTTCGCCCGCCTGGCGCAGCTCGGCCATCGCGTCGTCAAAGCCCGTTTGCACCGACTCGACCGCGGCGCGCAGCGTCAGCCCGCCCCGCGTGTGCTGCTCTGGCGCCCACCGCACCTCGGCGTAAATCACGCCGTCGCTCGCGAGATCGAGCGCGAACTCGTAGGCAACCCGCCGCAGGTCTTCGGGCGTCTGCATGACGCTCACCGTCAGCTCGAACGTCTTCAGATACTCGCTGAGGTCGCCGCCCGTGCAGCTCTCAAGAAACCAGTCGGCGAGCGCGTCGGGATCGCCCGCGGGCAGGGCAATGCCCTCCCTCGTCGCAATGTCAATGATGGTCTCGGGCCGCAGGCCGCCATCGAGATGATCGTGAAGGGAAACTTTCGGGAGGTCTTCAATGAAAGCCATACCCTCACTGTAGCCCTCACGAGCGCGCGGGGCTAGGCGACAGGCGAGAGTTCTCGTTTGCGTCTCAGCCTGGCCCGATCCGCCATGCTTTCTGGCGCGAGCCCGGCCTAGGAAGCGGTGACGCGCTCGAGCACGATCGGCCCCGCCTCGTGCGCCGCGTCGCCGATCTCGCACGCCTCGGCCAGCGAGTCAATGCCGCGCTGCATGCGTGAAGCGTTGTCGCAGGCGAGCGTGAAGAGCACGTCTCCCGCAGCCACGAGGTCGCCCGGCTTCGCGTGCACCGTGACCCCCGCCGCGTGATCGACCGGGTCTCCCGGCCGCGCACGCCCGGCACCCAGCCGCCATGCCGCGACGCCAACGGCTCGGGCGTCGACGCGCTGCACGGTTCCGCCGCGCGTGGCACGCACGACCTCACGTTCGTTCGCCTCGGGCAGTGGAGCGAGCGGATCGCCACCCTGCGAGCGGATCATCCGGTTCCACACGTCCATCGCGCTCCCGTCGGCGAGCGCCCGTCTCGGGTCAGCATCGGGCTTGCCGGCCATCGCGAGCATCTCGCTGGCGAGCGCAACCGTGAGCTCGACAACGTCGCTCGGGCCACCACCAGCGAGCACCTCGAGCGACTCGCGTACCTCGTTGGCATTGCCTACCTCGCGACCAAGCGGCTGATCCATGTCGGTGATGAGCGCGACCGTTTCGAGGCCCGAGTCAGCACCCAGGTTGACCATCGTTTGCGCGAGCTCGCGCGCCTCGTCAAGCTCGGGCAAAAACGCACCCGAGCCGACCTTCACGTCGAGCACGAGGCCACCCGCCCCCTCGGCAATCTTCTTCGACATGATCGACGAAGCGATGAGCGGAACCGCCGCAACCGTACCCGTCACATCGCGCAACGCATACATGCGCTTATCGGCTGGGGCGAGGCTCGTGCCCGCCGCGCAAATCACGCCGCCGATGTCATCGAGCGCCGCGTAAATCTCAGGGTTCGTCATGTCGGCCCGCCACCCAGCGATGCTCTCAAGCTTGTCGAGCGTGCCGCCCGTGTGCCCGAGCCCCCGGCCCGAAAGCTGCGGAACCGCGACGCCAAACGACGCGACGAGCGGAACGAGCGGCAGCGTAATCTTGTCGCCCACGCCGCCGGTCGAGTGCTTATCGATCGCGGGCTTACCGAGCACCCCAAAATCCATGGTCTCGCCCGACGCGATCATCGCCGCGGTCAGCTGCCTGATCTCGTCACGGTTCATGCCCTGAATGACAATCGCCATCATGAGCGCGCTCATCTGCTCGGGTGCCACCACCCCGCGCGTGAAGGCGTCGACCAGCCAGTCGATCTCGCCCTCGCCAAGCGCCCTCGCGTGGCGCTTCGCGGTGATGAGGTCAACGACATCGTAGGGCTCGGCCCGGTGCTGCGCGGCTGTTGCTTGCATGCCTCCATGGTACGGGAGCGGGGGTACTGCCGGTAGGGGTGGTGCGGGCCCGGCCTGTGATGCCCCCTGCCCGCGAAATTGTTTGCACTTTTCGCCCCAAAACGGGCCAAAACCGCCCAAAAGTGCAAACAATTTGCCCGCACAGCGAACCCCGGGCAGCAGTAGAGCCCTGGCAGCAGCAGGCCCCGGGTCAGACCATGTAGGCGAGGTCGGGCACGTCGGTCACGAACATGTAGCCCGGGGCGTGGGTCAGCGCGAAGGGCGGTTTCGACGCCATGATCGCGGCCTGCGGAGTCACGCCACACGCCCAGAACACGGGCACCTCGCCGTCGCGAATCTCGGGGGCGTCGCCAAACTCGGGCGCCATGATGTCGGCGATGCCGAGGCCAGCAGGGTCGCCCACGTGCACGGGCGCACCGTGCACCGCGGGGTAGCGGCCCGAGACCTGCACCGCGTCGGCTACACGGTCGGCCGCGATGGGGCGCATCGAGACGACCATCTCACCGTGCAGTCGGCCGGCGGGGTCGCAGGCCCGGTTCGTGCGGTACATGGGAACGTTGCGCCCAATGTCGGCGTGCCTCACCGGTATCCCTGCGTCGACGAGCCCCGCTTCGAAGGTGAAGCTGCAGCCAATGAGAAACGACACGAGGTCGGGGTGCTCGCGCCACGCAGCAGAGGCGTCGGTGACCTCTTCGGCGAGTTCGCCGTCGCGCCACACGCGGTAGCGGGGAATGTCGACCCGCAGGTCTGATCCCGGCGCGAGCTTCGACTCGGTGGCCCCGGCATCAAGCACCTCGAGCACGGGGCACGGCTTGGGGTTGCGCTGCGAGTACAGCAGCACGTCGTACGCCCAGTCAGCCGGAACCGAGATGAGGTTCGCCTGCACGAGCCCGTGCGCGACTCCGCTCGTGGGTCGCACCTCGCCCGCCCGGTACGCGGCACGCGCCGCCCTCGCCTCACGCAATTGGTGTTCACTCGCCTGCATCATCGCAGCCCTACCCTTCGTGCTCTTCGATCACGCCGATCGCAGCCTTGGCCGCAACCTGCTCGCCCGCGGCTACACCGTGGCTGAGAACACCGGCGCGGGGTGCGGCAACCGGCACCTCCATTTTCATTGCCTCGAGGATCGCGACCGTCTCACCCTCGCTCACCGTCTCACCGTCGGCGACCGACCATGAGCTCAGTGTTCCCGCGAAGGGAGCGACGAGCGCACCAGCGGCAGCGGCAGCGCCAGCACCGTACCCGTCGAGGCCACCAGAAGTAGCCCCGCCGCCGGCACCAGCGACGCCACCAGCCGCACCGGCCGCACGCCCCAGCCCCGCGAGCAGCGTGGTCGGGAGGCCGATCTCACGCATCCACCCGTTGATCTCGACGGGAAAGCGCGTCATGCCTCCGGCGGCGGGCTCGGGAACGGCATCGGCGGGAGTGAAGGTTTGGGTGCACTCGTCTTCGATCCACCGGGTGTGAACGGCGAAGCCGGCCTCGCCGGTCGCCGTGAATGCCGGCTCCGTCACGACGTAACGGCTGAAGGGCACGACCGTCGCGACGCCCGTGATGACGAGTTCGCCGAGGGCGCGGCGCGAGCGGGCCAGGGCCTCGTTGCGGTCCTTGCCCCACACGACGAGCTTCGCGATGAGCGAGTCGAAGGTTCCAGGAATCGTTTGCCCCTCGGTGAAGCCGGTGTCGAAGCGCACCCCGGGGCCGCCAGGAACCGTCATCGTCTCGATCGTGCCGGGGGTGGGCAGGTAGCCGAGACCCGGATCTTCGGCGTTGATGCGAAACTCGATCGCGTGGCCGAAGGTCGTGATCGCCTCGGGAACGTCCATCGGCAGCCCCTGCGCGACACGAAACTGCTGCTGCACGAGGTCGACGCCCGTGATCATCTCGGTCACGGGGTGCTCGACCTGCAGGCGCGTGTTTACCTCGAGAAAGGTGAGCGTGCCGTCGTTGCCGAGCAGAAACTCGACGGTTCCGGCGCCCACGTAGTTCGCGGCGCCGCAAATGTCGGCGGCGGCGGTCTCGATGCGGGCACGCAGTTCGTCGGTGAGGAACGGAGCTGGGGCCTCTTCGACGAGCTTCTGATTGCGGCGCTGCAGCGAGCAGTCGCGGGTTCCGAGCACCGCGATGCCCCCCGTGCGGTCGCCGAGCACCTGAGCCTCGATGTGGCGCGGCGCCTCGAGAAAGCGCTCGACGAGGCAGTCGCCCTGCCCGAAAGCGGTCTCGGCCTCGCGCACCGCCGAAGCGTAGGCCTCAGCGATCTCGTCGCGCGATCGCACGACCCGCATGCCGCGGCCGCCGCCGCCGTGCACCGCCTTGATCGCGACGGGCAGCCCGTGCGCATCGGCGAAGGCGACGATCTCGTCGGCGCCCTTGACGGGCTCGTTCGTGCCGGGAACGAGCGGGGCCCCGACCTCGGCCGCGAGCGCCCTGGCGCGCGCCTTATCGCCGAGCAGTTCGATCGAGGGTGCATCGGGGCCGATCCACGTTAATCCGGCCTCGTGCACCGCGGTCGCAAAGGCCGCACTCTCGGCGAGAAACCCGTACCCGGGGTGCACGGCTCCCGCGCCTGAGCGCTTCGCAATCTCGATGATCTTCGCGGCGTCGAGGTAGGTCTCGGCGGGGGTGCTGCCGCCCAGCGCGTAGGCCTCGTCAGCGAGGCGCACGTGCAGGCTCTCGGCGTCGATGTCGGCGTACACGGCGACCGAGTGCAGCCCGGCCTCCTTGGCCGCGCGGATGATGCGCACGGCGATCTCGCCACGGTTGGCGATGAGAACTTTGGTGAATGTCATTGTGACGACTCCTTCGTGGAGAGGGTTTGGGTGGGCCGCACGGGGCCCGACGTCTCGGCGGGGTCGACGAGGGCAAAACGCACCCTCGCGCCCGGGGGCAGCTGCGCGACGCTATCGAGGTCGCCAGCGCGCACGACGGCGATCACGGGGTACCCGCCCGTGAGCGGACGATCGGCGTGAAAGAGCACCGGCTGCCCGTCTGGCGGCACCTGGATCGCGCCGGTGACGAGCCCCTCGCTCGCAAGCTCGAGCCCCTCATGCTGGGGGCTGCGCTCGAGCGGATCGCCCTCAAGTCGCACGCCGACGCGGTCGCTGCGCGGGGTCACGAGCCATTCCTGCGTCGTGAGCCGCTCAAGCGAATCACGCGAGAACCAGTCGTCGCGCGGGCCAAGCACGATGCCGAGCGTGACGAGGTCGCCAGCGGCAGGCAATCGCGGATCATCGCCGAGCGATTCCCGCACCGCCTGAAGCCCGCGACTCACGCCCACCCTCACGACGTCGCCCGCGGCGAGTGCCTCGGGGCCGAGCCCCGCGAGTGTGTCACGTGAAACACTGCCGAGCACCTCGGGGGCGACGACGCCTCCGCGCAGGGCGAGGGTGGTGACGACTCCCCGTTCGGCGGCTGCGAGTTCGAGCGTTTCACCCTCGGTGAGTCTGAAGGGTGCGCCGAAGGGTAGCTCTCGGGTTCCGAGCGGGCCCCGGGCCGTGGCCTGACGTGGTGCGCCCGTGAGCGCGGCGACGAGCGTGGTCTCGGCGCGGGCCGAGAAGTCGCCGAAGCGAAGTTCGAGGGCGGCGGCACCCGCGGGGTTGCCCACGAGGCGGTTCGCACGGGCGAGCGCACCGCGATCGGCGGCGCCCGAGGCGCTCACGCCGAGGTGCCCCTGCCCCGGCCTTCCCTCGTCTTGCACGAGCGACTGCAGCCCCGGGTTCAGCACCGTGAGCGCGGGCTGGTTCGCTGCAAGCGGCTGTGGGTCGGCTTGCTGAGCGGCGGCCTCAGCCACTGCCTCAGAAGCAGGTGCCGCGGCCGTGCTCAGCTGCTCGCGCACCGCGCGGAATCGCACCTCGGCCCCTGGCACGAGCGCCGCGGGCTGCTCCCGGCTGAGATCCCACATGGGGTGCTCGGTGTGCCCGATGAGCTGCCAGCCGCCGGGGCTCTGCCGCGGGTACACGCCTGAGAACTCTCCCGCAAGGCCAACAGACCCTGCAGGGATGCGCGGCCTAGGCGTCGAACGCCTCGGCACCGTGAGGCGCTGATCGCCGCCCGAGAGGTAGGCGAAGCCCGGCGCGAAGCCCGTGAAGGCGACCGTGAAGCGCGAGGCGGTGTGCAGTTCGACCACGTCATCGATGCTGAGCCCCGTCAGTTCTGCGACGGCGGCGAGGTCTTGTCCCGTGTACACGACGTCGATGGTCGTGACCTCGGGGCTCACCTGCTGGGCGCTTCCCGCCGACCGCTCGGCGAGCAGAGCCGCAACGTACTCGCGAAACGCCCCCGGGTCGGTCTGCTCGAAGTCGCCGCGCACGAGCACCGTGCGGGCTGCCGGAATGAGCTCGGTCACGCTGAGCTGCCCCAGGCGCACGGCGTCACTCAGTGCGCCGAGCACCGCGAGCGCACCATCGAGGCTGCCCGCATCAACGAGCAGGGCGCCATCGCCCGCCCGACGCACCTCGAGGGTCACCGTTCGGCCCCCGCAAACGAGCGCAGCACTACCCCGGCCTCGTCGAGGGCACCACGCACCGCGCGCGCCATCTCGAGGGCTCCGGGACTGTCGCCGTGTACGCAGATCGAGTCGGCCTGCAGCGTCACCGTGCTACCGTCGCGCGCTTCAATGACGCCCTCGGTCACGAGCCGCACCATGCGCGCCGCGACCTCGGCTGCATCGTGCAGCACGGCGCCCTCCTCACGCCGCGAAACGAGCCGGCCGTCGGGCTCATAGCCGCGGTCGGCGAAGGCCTCGGTCACGACCGTGAGCCCAGCCGCCCGCGCCTGCTCGACGATGGGCGTGCCCGCGAGGCACATGAGTGCGATCTCGGGATTGAACGCGCGCATCGCCGCGATCACCGCTGCGGCCTGGCGCTCGTCGTGAGCGATGGTGTTGTACAGCGCACCGTGGGGTTTCACGTAGGCCACCGATGATCCGCACGATCTCGCGAGACCATCGAGCGCGCCAATCTGGTACATCACATCGGCCTCGAGCTCGGGGCTCGTCACGTTCATGGGGCGCCGGCCGAATCCGACGAGGTCTGGGTAGGCGACGTGCGCGCCGATGACGACGCCGCGCTCGGCGGCAGCCGACACCGTCTCGCGAATCGACAGCGGATCGCCCGCGTGAAACCCGCACGCGATATTCGCGCTCGTCACGATATCGAGCATCGCCGCGTCGTCGCCCATGCGCCACGCGCCGAAGTGCTCACCGAGGTCGCTATTCATATCAATACGCATGTGTTGCTCCTGTAACGTCATTGTTCGCTGCTCTACTTGCTGCCGAGGAAGGCGAAGATCGCTTCGATCGACATCACGCCCATGTACCAGGTGAGCACCGTCACCAGTGTTCCAGAAATGAGCAGCCACCTTGGCATCCGGTACCCGTTCAAGAGGTCTTCCCTGAACCAGCCGATGTACATGAACACGGTGAAGCCGAGCGGCAGAATGAGGCCGTTGAAGCCGCCCGCGAAGACGAGCAGGGCCGCGGGTGCCGTGCCGAGCACGAGGTATACCGTGAGCCCGATCGCAATGAACACGACCGTCACCCAGGCGCGCACCCGGCCTTCGACCTTGCGGTTGAACACGCTCATGAACGAGACCGAGGTGAAGGCGGCGCCAATGACGCTCGAGATACCGGCGGCCCAGAGCACGAGGCCGAAGGCGCGCAGACCGATCTCGCCGGCAGCGGCGAAGAAGGCGTCGGCGGCGGGGTTTCCAGCGACGTCGAGCGCCACACCGCTCGCGGTCACGCCGAGGAAGGCGAGAAAGAGCACGTAGCGCATGATGCCCGTGACAACGATGCCGGTAAAGGCCGACTTCGTGACCTGCTCGGCGTGCTCGACACCGGAGACTCCCGAGTCGAGCAGCTTGTGCGCGCCAGCGTAGGTAATGTAGCCGCCGACCGTGCCGCCAACGATCGTCGTGATGCTCGCGAAGTCAATGTGGTCGGGCAGCACCGTCTGCTTGAGCGCCTCACCAACGGGCGGGTGCGCAACGATCGCGACGATCACCGTGAGCACGATCATGAGCAGCCCGAGCACGATCATGACGCGATCCATCGCGACTCCAGCGCGCTTCACGAGGAAGATCGTGATCGCGAGGCAAGCGCTGATCGCGCCGCCGATCTTCGGGTCGAGACCGAGCATCGCGTTCAGACCGAGGCCCGCGCCCGCAATGTTGCCGATGTTGAACACGAGGCCGCCCGAGATGACGAGCACGCCGAGCACGAAGCCGCTGTACGGGATCGCCTCGTTGGCGAGCTCGGCCGCACGCTTGCCGCTCACCGTGATGATGCGCCAGATGTTCGCCTGCACCACGAAGTCGATGATGATCGACACGAGAATGCCAAACGCGAAGGCCGCACCCAGCATCTGCGTGAACATCGCCGTTTGCGTAATGAAGCCGGGGCCAATCGCCGAGGTGGCCATCATGAAGATCGCGCCGAGCAGCGATGCCCTGCGTGCCTTCACAAAGCCGACGGTGTTACTCGCGACGGTTGCCGGTCCTGGAACCTGGGCTTCGCGAGGAGCATTGGGAGCTTGGTTCTCGCTCATGGGTGTTTCCTTTCCGGCGCAACGCTGCGTGGTGGGTCGAAAGTCGTGGTGGTCATTCACCACTGGGATTATTGTAGAACAATACGTAGCAATTGTTCAACAATGCATGGCAGAACGCGCGCTTTCCGACTCCTCACCCACCGATCCCGCCGCTAAGATGGGGGCATGGCGAGCGAGCAACCCCGCGGCGAAAGAGCCGAGCGAACGGTGGCACTCTCGCGCGCAGAGGCCGTGGCCCACGCCCTGCGCTCACACATCAGCGCAGGCACCCTCGCGCCTGGCGACCGGCTCGTCGAGGCCGAGCTCACCCAGGAGCACGGGGTCTCACGCAACACGCTTCGCGAAGCGTTCAGGCTGCTCAGTCAAGAGGGCCTCGTCACGCACATTCCGAACCGCGGTGCGTTGGTCGCAACGCCATCGATCACCTCGATCATCGACCTCTACCGCGTGCGGCGCATGATCGAGTGTCAGGCCATCAGAGGCTCACTGCCCAAGCACCCCGCGATCACGGCCATGCGCCGAGCCGTCACGATGGCGGTGAAGGGACGCGACGAGAACGACTGGACCAGAGTCGGCACGGCCAACATCGCCTTTCACGCCGCCATCATCGAGCTCGCCGACAGCCCACGCCTGCGGCAGCTCTTCGACAATTACACGGCAGAGCTCAGGCTTGCCTTCGGGCTCATCGACGACCCCGAATACCTGCACGCACCGTTCATCGACCAGAACCTCGCGATCGTTGAACTCATCGAGGCGGTCAAAACCGCAGAGGCGGCAGACCTCCTCGACGACTATCTCGTGCGCGCCGAGCGCATCTTGCTCGCCGCCTACGAGCGCTTAGGCGAAACCTCGCCCTCGGGCAATCCCATCTCGGGGTCCTGACCCGTCGCGATCCACGCCGAGGTCATAAGAATCACGCGACAAATCAGGTTAAACCAGAGCAGCAGGGCCACGAAGAAGGCGAATGAGGCAAGCAGCGGGTTCGAGCCGACGCTCACGAAGCCGAGGCTCGCAAGCAGCTTCAGCCCAAAGAGCGCGAGCGAGCCGTAGGCGCTGCCCTCGATGAGACGCCACACCGAGGCGACCTTCACCTCGGCCAGCAGCATGTGAATGCCCATGATGATAAGCACGTCGAGCAGGAACATGAGCGTGTAACTCGCGACCCAGCCAAGGGTGCCCGCGAGCCAGCTATCGCCACTCACATCGAAGAAGTCGAGAACGTGCCGAAACACGCTCGAACTCACGACGGTCAGCGAGGCCGAGATGAGAATCGCGAGGAAGAAGCCGACCGCGCCGAAGAAGTCGCGCAGTTTGAGCAGCAACCAGTTGCGGTACTCCTTGACCTCGAGGCCAAAAATGATGCGCACCGAGCGCCGCGTGCTCGTGAACCAGGCCATCGAGACCCACACGAGCGAGACACCGGCGATCGCGCTACCCCAGGTGAGGGTGCGCTGGTTGAGCAGCTCATCGAGCTTGATCTGCCCCTTTTGCTCAGCCGTCTCAATGAGACCCGGAACGTACGAGTTCACGATCTCAGAGATCGAGTTAATGAGCTCGGTGTTGCCACGCGTCGAGAGGGCGAGAATGCCGAAGCCGACCCACAACGCCGCAAAGACGGCAAAGACCGCCTGGAAGCTCATGCCCGCGCTCAACACCGGACCGCCGACGTCGGTGAAGCGAGAGAACGCTCGGTACGGGTGCGAGAAGCGAATGCGCTTCCACACGTATGCAAAGAACCCTCGCCAGGCGCTCACCTTGGGCGGCGCCTGCCGAGGGCTCTTCGAAGTGCGTACTATTAGTTCACCTTGCCGGTACGAATGGCCTGCTTGACCTCGGCGATTGCCTGGGTCACCTGGATGCCACGGGGGCATGCCTCAGAGCAGTTGAAGGTGGTGCGGCAGCGCCACACGCCCTCTTTGTCGTTCAGGATGTCGAGGCGAACCTGCGCGTTGTCGTCACGCGAGTCGAAGATGAAGCGGTGTGCATTCACGATCGCCGCGGGGCCGAAGTACTGGCCGTCGGTCCAGAACACGGGGCATGACGAGGTGCACGCAGCGCAGAGAATGCACTTGGTGGTGTCGTCGAAACGCGCTCGATCCTCGATCGACTGCACGCGCTCCTTGCCAGGCTCCGGCTTCGAGCCAGCGACGAGGAACGGCTGCACCTCGCGGAATGCCGCGAAGAAAGGCTCCATGTCGACGATGAGGTCCTTCTCGAGGGGCAGGCCCTTGATCGGCTCAACGTAAATCGGCTTCGAGATATCGAGGTCTTTCACGAGCGTCTTGCACGCGAGACGGTTGCGACCATTGATGCGCATCGCGTCTGATCCGCAAATGCCGTGCGCGCACGAGCGGCGGAACGTCAGCGAGCCATCCATGTCCCACTTGATCTTGTGCAGGGCATCGAGAATACGGTCGGTCGGGTACATGGGCACATCGAAGTCTTCCCAGTACGCCTCCTGGCCCGATTCGGGGTCGTAGCGGCGAATGAGCAGCGTGACGTTAAACGGCTGCGGTGCATCTTCGTTCACGGTCGCGGTCGCAGTGTCGTTTGCGGTAGCGGTTGCGGTTGTGGCACTCATGCTCTAGTACTTCCTCTCCATGGGCTGGTACCTCGTCATAACCACGGGCTTCCAATCGAGCGTGATGTGGTCTTCGGGATCTGCCGAGTGCGGGTCACCGGTCAGGTACGCCATCGTGTGCTTCATGTAGTTCTCGTCGTCGCGCTTCGGGTAGTCGTCGCGCATGTGACCGCCACGGCTCTCCTTACGGTTACGAGCCGTGTATGCCAGAACCTCTGCGAGGTCGAGCAGGAAGCCGAGCTCGATTGCCTCGAGCAGGTCGGTGTTGAAGCGCTGGCCGCGGTCGTGAATGGCCACGTTCATGTAGCGCAGGCGCAGGTCGTGGATCACACCGAGTACCTCGGTGAGCGAGTCTTCGGTGCGGAACACCTGAGCGCCGCGATCCATCGCCTCCTGCAGTTCCTGGCGGATCTTGCCGACGCTCTCGGTGCCGGTCGAGCTGCGAATCGTCTCGACCATCTCGAGCACGTGCGATGCCGCGCCCTTTGGCAGCGGAGCGAACTCGGCCTCGTTTGCGTAGTCGGCTGCGTTGTTGCCAGCGCGCTTGCCGAACACGTTGATGTCGAGCAGTGAGTTCGTGCCAAGACGGTTCGAGCCGTGCACCGAAACGCAGGCGCATTCGCCCGCGGCGTAGAGGCCAGGAACAACGGTCGTGTTGTCCATGAGCACCTCGGCGTCGTTGTTCGTCGGGATGCCGCCCATCGCGTAGTGCGCGGTCGGGAACACGGGAACGGGCTCAACGACAGGGTCTACGCCCAGGTAGGTGCGCGCGAACTCGGTAATGTCGGGCAGCTTCGTCTCGAGCACCTCGGCGCCCAAGTGGGTGCAGTCAAGGTAGACGTAGTCTTTGTGCGGGCCAGCGCCGCGACCGTCGAGCACCTCTTGCACCATTGAACGCGCAACAATGTCACGCGGGGCGAGGTCTTTAATGGTCGGCGCGTAGCGCTCCATGAAACGCTCGCCCGAGGCGTTACGCAAGATCGCACCCTCACCACGGGCACCCTCGGTCAAGAGAATGCCGAGGCCGGCGAGGCCGGTCGGGTGGAACTGGAAGAACTCCATGTCTTCGAGCGGCAGGTTCTTGCGCCACACGATGCCAACGCCGTCGCCCGTGAGGGTGTGCGCGTTTGACGTCGTCTTGAAGATCTTGCCGAAACCGCCGGTCGCAAACACGACCGACTTTGCCTGGAAGACGTGGATCTTGCCGGTCGCGAGCTCGAGGGCGACGACGCCCGCGGCCTTGCGATCTTTGCCCTCGCCATCGAGCACGAGGTCGAGCACGTAGTACTCGTTGAAGAAGTTCACACCAAGCTTCACGCAGTTCTGAAACAGCGTCTGCAGAATCATGTGGCCCGTGCGGTCTGCTGCGTAGCAGGCGCGGCGAACCGCGGCCTTACCGTGGTCACGGGTGTGGCCGCCGAAGCGACGCTGGTCGATCTTGCCCTCGGGCGTACGGTTGAAGGGCAGGCCCATGTTCTCGAGGTCGATGACCGCGTCGATCGCCTCTTTCGCGAGAATCTCGGCCGCGTCCTGGTCAACGAGGTAGTCGCCACCCTTGACGGTGTCGAAGGTGTGCCACTCCCAGTTGTCGTCTTCGACGTTGGCGAGGGCAGCGGCCATGCCACCCTGCGCAGCACCCGTGTGCGAACGCGTCGGGTACAGCTTGGTGATCACCGCGGTCTTCGCCTTCGGTGCCGCCTCGATGGCTGCGCGCATGCCTGCGCCGCCAGCGCCAACAATCACCACGTCAAACTGGTGATAGGTAATCCCGTCGATGACCTGAACGTCTTCGCCCGCGTGAGTATCCGTGCTCAAAACTGTGAACTCCTTTGAAATGTGCTTACTGTGCCGAGCAGAACGATGCGAGGAGAGCGGGGTCAGCGCCTTCCGGGCAGGGCTCGAATGTCCAAACAACGAGGGTGCCGAGCAGAATAAGCAATGCTGCCGCGAGGAAGAGCGCGATCTTCAGCGCCTTCGCCGCTCCCTGCTTGGTCACGTAGTCGTTGACGATGGTGCGCATGCCGTTGGCACCGTGAATGAGGGCGAGCCACAGGAGCAGCGTGTCCCACACCTGCCAGAACGGCTGTGCGAGCTTGCCGCCAACAAAGCCGAAGTCAATTGCGTGAATGCCGTCGCCAACCATGAGGTTGGTGAAGAGGTGGCCGAAAATGAGCACGACGAGAAGAATTCCCGAGACGCGCATGTAAATCCAGCCCCACTTTTCCCAGTTGGTGCCGCTCTTACCGCGAGTTGCTACTGCAGTCATTGGTTCTCTAACTCCTTCTCGCCCTACCAGCCGAACACGTTCATGAGGTGACGAGGCGTGAAGCCCGCCATGGTGATGACCCATGCGACCAGCACGATGTTGAACATCGCCTTGTGGTACTTGGGGCCCTTCGACCAGTAGTCGACCAGAATGATGCGAATGCCGTTGTAGGCGTGGTAGACGATCGCACCCACGAGGGCGACCTCGCCAAGACCCATGATCGGGGTCTGGTAGGCGCCGATGACCACGTTGTACGCCTCAGGGCTCACGCGAATGAGCGCGGTGTCGAGAACGTGCACGAGAAGGAAGAAGAAGATGGCCACACCGGTGATGCGGTGCAGAACCCAGGACCACATGCCCTGGTTGCCGCGGTAGAGAGTACCTCCAACGCGTTGCTTTTTCGGCGCTACCGCAGGGGCTTGGCCTGCTGTATTGGTGGACACTAGATGCTCCTCCTGAGTCATACGGGGTGCTTTTTTGGCTCGCAAATGACTGAGCTACGCCTCTCATTATGGCACTTTTCTGAGAGACTCATGACCACCGGCATACCCTATGAGGTTTATGAACGCCACTAGGACGTTCTGAATAGGGCCATTCAGTGTCGCTACAGTGGTGAGTATGACAGCTGAGCGTGACCCTATTGATCGTCTAACGTGCGTGATTCCCGCGGGCGGAGTTGGCTCACGCCTCTGGCCGCTCTCACGGGCCAAAGCCCCAAAATTCTTGCTCGATCTCACGGGCTCAGGCTCATCGCTGCTCAGCTCCACGTGGCAGCGGCTCGAGCCCCTCGTCGACCCCGAGCGCATCATGGTGGTGACGGGCCAGGCGCACGCGCCCCTCGTTCGCGCCCAACTGCCTGACCTGCCCGAGCATAACCTCATCACCGAGCCATCACCCAAAGACTCGTCGGCAGCGATCGGCCTCGCGGCCGCCCTGCTCGAAATTCGCGACCCCGACGCGATCATCGCCTCATTCGCCGCCGACCACGTCATTCGCGGATCGGTGCTCTTCGAACGCGCCGTTCGCACTGCCGTCGCGGCAGCCGACGAGGGCTCGATCGTCACGATTGGCATTCACCCCACCTTTCCCTCGACCGGCTTCGGCTACATCAAGGGCGGCGGTGCTCGCACCGACCTCGCCCCCTTCGACGTGTACGACGTCGACGAGTTCGTCGAGAAGCCCAACCAGGAGACCGCCGAGCGATACATCACCGAGGGCGGCTACCTCTGGAACGCGGGCATGTTCATCGCCCGCGCCACCGTGCTGCTCGAGGCCATGGCCAAGTCAGAGCCCCAGCTCGTCGCCGACCTTCGCGAGATCGCCGCGAGCTGGAACTCAAGCGACGGCGCCCAGAAGCGCGAAGAACTGTGGCCGCATCTGAAGAAGGTCGCGATCGACTACACGGTCGCAGAGCCAGAGGCCGCCGCCGGCAACATGGTCTGCGTCTCGGCCCACTTCGAGTGGGACGACGTCGGCGACTTCGCCTCCGTCGCGAAGCTCCTCACCCGCGGCCGCCAAAGCGACCTCGCCGTGCTCGGCGACAGCGCCCAGGTACTCTCGCACAAGTCGAGCGGCATCGTCGTCTCTGAAAGCGACCGCCTCGTCGCGCTCGTCGGCGTCGACGACATCGTCGTGGTCGACACGAGCGACGTACTGCTCGTCACCACGAAGCAGCACGCTCAGGACGTGAAGCAACTCGTCGACCGCATGAAGCTGTCGGGCGGCGGGCACCTGCTGTAGGGGGCGTGCGCCTGCGCGCTCGACTGGGCAATCGCCCGCCCGCTCCGGGCTCCGGGCTCCGGGCTCCGGGCTCCGGGGCGATCCTGCACACCGTTTTTCCGTTTACTTGACGAAAAGCAGGGTGTTTTCGCGAAATAACCCTGCTTTTCGTCAAGTAGACGCGATAAAAGCCGGGAAACAGCCTCGCGGTGCCGCCAGGTAGCCGAAAGATGGCCGTCGCACCGGCTTCAGGCACAAAAGTGACACTCTAGGACAGTAATCAAGCCGGAAGCGACACAGCCAGCCGCCAGCCAGCCAGCGAACAGCCAGCCAACCAGCGAGCACCCCACCACAACAGCAGCGGGCACCGGGCACCGGGCGCCGACCTACAGCGCGCGGCCTACAGCCCCGAGTACGAGTGCAGACCCGGGAAGAACTGGTTCACGATCGTGAAGTTGAAGATCACTGCAGTGAAGCCCACGATGTTCAACCAGCCCGAAGGGTTGCCACGCCAGCCGCGGGTCGCACGGGCGTGAATGTAGCCGGCGTAGAGCACCCAGATGACGAAGGTCCAGACCTCTTTCGTGTCCCAGCCCCAGTAGCGGCCCCACGAGGCCTCGGCCCAGATCGAGCCGGCGATCAGCGTGAAGGTCCAGAAGACGAAGCCGATGACCGTCATGCGGTACGAGAGGTTCTCGAGGCGCTCTGACGTCGGGAAACCGCGCAGCATCTTCATGACCTCGGCGCCCGACTCCTTCTTGAGGCGTTCGCGGCGTGACTGCATGAGCTGCAGAATCGCGAGGCCGAAGGCGAGCGTGTAGAGGCCGACGGCGAGCACGGCGACAAGAATGTGGATCACAAGCCAGTACGAATTCAGCGCGTCTTGCAGCGGCACGACCGGCACAAAGTAATTGACCTTAGCGACCATGAGGAAGAGCACCGCGATGCCCGTCATGAGGGTGCCGAGGAAGCGCAGGTCGACGAAGAACTGCACGATGATAAAGATGAAGATTCCGGCGAGCGTCGCGGTGAGGGCAAACTCGTACATGTTGGCCCAGGGCACTCGCTCGGCAGCAATACCGCGCAGCACCGTTGCCGTTGCGTGTAGGAGGAAGCCGAGAACCGTGAGCGAGAAACCGATCTTTACGCTGCGTGAGCTCTTCGTGGCGTCGCGTTGGTCGTCGCTCCTGTTAGCGAGGTCGACCGCATAAAAAATGAATGCGAGCGAGTAAACGATAACCGCTGAGTACAGCGCCATGCCTGAATAGTGCTCAAGAGTCTCCACGGTTGCCGAGTTTACCGGTCGGTTACTCGATTACACCTGTGAATTCGGGCCAGCATTGGTGCTACAGCGCGAGGGTCAACGTGCGCCACCGCTTCGAGCAGAGTGTCACCGAAAAAGCCAGTTATCGAGCCGTCGAGAAACAGCGCGAACGCCCGCTACACCGCCACCGCGAGCGCGGGCTCCGAGAGCACCGTGAAGGGGTGCTCGGCCGCCGAGGCGAAGCCTGCCGAGGGGTGCTCGACGCGGTCGAGGGCGAGGCGGTCGCCCGTGAAGACGGCGACGTCGGTCGAGATGACGACGCGGCGGTTGGTGTTCATGACCGTGACCCGGTTGTTCGACTGGAGCTTCGGCAAGAACGAGTCTTCGAGGGTGCTCACGAGTACGTCGACGCACAGCACGCCGGCGAATGCTCCGTCGATCGATACGGGAATCGCCGAGGTGAGGGTCACCTGGTTCGAGCAGAGGTAGTCGACGAAGGGGCCTGCGACCACGGCGCGGCCCGTCATCTCTGGGGTGCGGTACCACTCGAGGCGGCGAAGGTCGACGGCGCCGGGGCCAACACCGAAGGTCGACGATGCGAGCGGCTGCTTGTCGGGGCCTTGCCACCACGCAAGGGGATTACCCTGCGGCAGCACAGTCTCGGCCGCGCAGAAGCCAGCGCCGTAAATCGGCACGTCAGTCTGGCCGAGAATCGCCTTCGAGCGTTCTTCGACGAGCGCGACGAGCTGGCCATCACTCAGCGGCCCTGCGGCAAGTTGCCGTGCAAGGTCAGCCTCGACCTCCCGCGCCCAGTCGCGCAGCATTGCGAACACCTCGTCGAAGAATCCCTCGACCAGCGCGAGCCCCCGTTCGGCTTCCTGCTGAAACACCCGTTGTTCCACGACGCCTTCTCGCTTTCTTACGCTACAGAACCCCCTCGATTCTGTAGTTCATACCGTATGTCCTCATCGTTCGAATGTGCAACTAGACGCTGTCGAAACGCGATAAGCCAGTGCGTTGAACGGCGAATGCCCTCGCGCACGACGGTGCGTGCGCGGCCAATATCTTCGTCGCGGATCGCCTCAATCTGCTGGGCGAGCTGCCGTTCGGTGTATTCGCGCGCCTCGGGGTCGGCGTCTTGCAGCGCGAGGAGCGGCGTGTACTGGCTCTGGATGCGCACGTGCTCATCGGTGAGGCGCACCGACTGGCTGAGGCTCGCAAGTTCGAGTTGCATGTCGGTGACTTTGGCGCGCCAGGCGTCTCGGCTAAGGGCTGGAATGGTTGCGAGAATCTCGCTCATGACGTCGAGTTCGAAGTCGGTTGCGCGCTGGCACGCGAGCTCGGCGCACGAGGCCGAGCTCATTTCGTAGTGCAGCCCAAGGTCGGCGACCGTGACGCGCGGCATCTCGACGAGGGTTCTCGCGCTCATCAGCTCGGCGTCGTCGCGGGTGAGCGAGACGAAGCTGCCCCCTACCCTGCCGCGCCTCGTCTCGATGAGCCCGGCCGAGCGAAGCGTGGTGAGTGCTTCGCGCACCGTGACGACCGAAACGCCGAGTAGCCTGGCGAGTTCTGATTCGCTCGGCAGTCGCTCGCCGAAGGCAAAGGCGCCGGCAACGATCGATCCGGTCAGGCGGTCGACGATCATCTCTGCGCGCCCCGCGTCTCCGATCGGCGTGAGCGCGGCAACCTGAAGCCTGCTCGACCGCGGTTCGGGTTGCGACACGTTGAGACCTCCTAGCCTTTCCCTGGCGAGTGTATCGAGTCGTTCGCCCGATCTTCCTGAATTCCTGCCCGCAATTTCCTCGCGACGCGTAACCAAATCGTGATCGATTTCACGTCCAAGGATTTCTAACATCTAAAACCATATGTTAATGTCTTTTCAACCCATCGACACCGACGTTGAGGAGAACACGTCATGAGCACCGACACCCCCGCCTCAGGCACCGCGGCAGTTTCACTGCGCGGCATCACGAAGCGCTTCGGCGACTTCACCGCGGTCAAAGACCTAGATATCGAGATCGAGCGAGGCGAGTTCTTCTCGATGCTCGGCCCCTCGGGCTCTGGCAAGACCACGGTGCTGCGCATGATTGCCGGCTTTGAGGCTCCCACCGAGGGCACGATCCACCTCGAGGGAACCGATATCACCCACGAGGCGCCCTTCGACCGCGAGGTCAACACCGTCTTTCAGGACTACGCGCTGTTTCCGCACATGAACGTGCTCGACAACGTGGCCTACGGGCTCACGGTGCGCAAGATGAGCAAGGCTGAGAAGTACGAGCGGTCACGCGAGGCGCTGCGCCAGGTGCAGCTCGACCACCTCGCAGACCGGCTACCATCGCAGCTTTCGGGTGGTCAGCGTCAGCGCATCGCGCTCGCCCGCGCCCTCATTCTGCGCCCCAAGGTGCTGCTGCTCGATGAGCCGCTCGGCGCGCTCGACAAGCAACTGCGCGAGCAAATGCAGATCGAGCTCAAGCAGATTCAGCGCGAGGCCGGCATCACCTTCATCTTCGTCACACACGACCAGGAAGAGGCGCTCACGCTCTCTGACCGCATCGCGGTGTACAACGACGGCAAGATCGAGCAGGTCGGCAGCCCGCGTGAGGTCTACGAGTTTCCGCAAACCGAGTTTGTCGCAAAGTTTCTGGGCGTCACGAACCTTATCTCAAGCGACCTCTCACAGCAGCTCTTCGACTCGGCCAGCCAGCACAGCATCAGGCCAGAGCGAGTCGGCGTGCGCGACGCGACCTTCACGGGCGAGGCAGGCACCGTCGCCCTCCAAGGCGTCATCGCCGAGACCGTCTACGCAGGCCCGCAAACAAGGTACCTCATTGACACCGAGGCTGGCGTGCGCCTCATCTCTGAGCACCAGAACGCGCACGCCCCGCGGCTCGACCCGAGTATTCGACGCGGCGACCGCGTGACCGCGGTGTTCGACCGGGCACACGCAACCGCGATTCCCGGCGCCTAACGCAGGCCACAACTCTCAAGCACCACACCACACCGCATCAAACACACAAAGGAGTCACACTGATGTTGAAGAAGAAATTGATGATCCCGGCGGCGATGCTCGCCGCCGCGGGTCTCGCAATCACCGGCTGTTCGTCAGACGACGCGGGCTCGGGCGACGCCTCAGGCGAGCTCAAGATCGACGTACCCGACGTACCCATGATGGAAGAGCTCGGCGAGAACGAGGGCGAGGTCAACATCGTCGCGTGGTCGGGCTTCGTTGAAGACGGGTGGGTCAAGCCCTTCGAGGAGCAGACCGGGTGCACCGTCAACCGCCGCGTCGCCGGAACCTCTGACGAGATGGTGACGCTCATGCGCACCGGAGAATACGATCTCGTGTCGGCCTCGGGCGACGCCTCGCTGCGCCTCATCGTGGGCGGCGACGTGCAGCCCATCAACCAGGAGCTCATTCCCAACTTCGGCGACGACATCGTTGAGGGCATGCAAGGCCAGGTATACGACACCCTGAACGGCAAGTCGTACGGCGTGCCCATCGGTCGCGGCGCAAACATTCTGCAGTACAACACCGACGTTGTCACCGAGACCCCCGACAGCTGGAGCGTTGTGTGGGAAGAGGATTCACCCTACGCGGGCAAGATCATCGGCTACGACGCACCCATCTACATCGCCGACGCCGCGATCTACCTCATGCACACCCAGCCCGACCTCGGCATCACGAACCCGTACGCACTCGACGAGACCCAGCTGAAGGCCGCGGTTGACCTGCTCAAAGACCAGAACAAGCGCGTCTCAGAGCACTGGGCAGACCCCGTCGCCCAGATCACCTCGTTCACGAACGGCAACACCGTCGTCGGCACCTCGTGGGAGGTTCTGCGCAAGCTGAGCGAAGATGACCGCCTCGAGGGCACACTGCCCAAGGAGGGCTCGACCGGCTGGTCAGACGCCTGGATGCTCGGCGCCCAGTCGAAGAACCCGAACTGCGCCTACCAGTGGATGGACTACACGAGTGGCGCCGAGGTCAACGGCGCAATCGCGATGAACTTCGGCATGGCGCCCGCCAACGCGGCGTTCTGCGAGCTGAACGACGAGGCGAAGGCACACTGCGAGACCTTCAAGGCAACCGACGAAGAGTACTACTCGCAGGTCTGGTTCTGGACCACGCCGATCGAGCAGTGCATCGACGGCCGCACCGACGTACAGTGCACGAACTTCCAGCAGTGGACCGAGGCCTGGACCACGGTAAAGGGCTAAACCCCCTCGCCGGGCGCCGCCACCTTGCGGCATCCGGCACCCACGCTCGCGGGGCGGCGCTCGATGCCACCCCGCGGGCCCCGATCCGCACCACTCATCACCACACTTTGAGGATTCGCAGTGTCAACACAAACCGCAACGAAGCGCACCGCACACCCGGTTTCTTCTTCGCTCTACAAGCGCCCGCGCGGCAGGCTCGCGGCGCTCATCACGCCCCCGATGCTGTGGCTCGTGGGGGTCTATATTCTTTCGATCGCGCTCATGCTCGTGACCGCGTTCTGGGTCACTGACCCGTTCACGTCGAAGGTCACGCCCGGCTTCACGTTCGATAACTTCGTGAACCTCGTGAAGATTCCGGCGTTCTTCTGGACCGCGGTGCGCACGCTCGGCATTGCCCTCGCCGTCACCGCTATTTGCATCGTCTTCGCCGTGCCCCTCGCCGTCTTTATGGCGAAGGTCGCTGGCCCGAAGCTGCGCGCCTTTCTCGCGGTCGCCGTCACGCTCCCGCTCTGGGCGGGCTACCTCGTCAAGGTGCTCGCGATGCGCATCACCTTCGCCGAGGAGGGCTTCGTGAACTGGCTACTGAACCCGCTCGGCATCAGCGGCCCAGGCTTCGGCATCACGACCGTCATCATCACGCTCACCTACCTCTGGTTTCCGTACATGATCATCCCGATCTACTCGGCGGTATCGCAGATTCCCACGAACCTGTACGACGCCGCGAGCGACCTCGGCGCGAAGGGCCTGCGCACGATCACCTCAGTCGTGTTTCCCATCCTGAAGCCGGCCGTCATTGCCGGCTCGATCATGACATTCTCGCTCAGCCTCGGCGATTTCATCGCCGCTCGATTCGTTGGCGGATCGACCCAGATGATCGGTTCAATCATCTCGTCGAACATCAACCTGAACCCGCCCGTCGCGGCCGCGTTCTCGGTGGTTCCCATCGTGATCGTGCTCGTGTTTCTGCTTCTCGTTCGCCGCACCGGCGCGCTCGACAACCTCTAGGAGCCTCCCATGTTGAGATTGAACCGCACCGCAAAGATCGTGCTCGGCGCGATCGCCGCCATCGTCATGCTCTTCGTCTACACGCCGCTCGCCATGGTCGTGCTGAACTCGTTCAACGCGAAGCGCGTTGCCGGGTGGCCCGTGGCCGAGTTCTCGCTCACGTGGTGGGAGGCCGCGCTCGGTAACCCGGCCGTGCACGCCGCCGTGTGGAACTCGGTGGTCGTCGCCCTCGCCGCGACCGCGATCGCCCTGCTGCTCGGCACCCTCGCCTCGTTTGCGCTGCAGCGCTACAACTTCTTCGGCCGCGAGGTCGTGAACCTGCTCATCATTCTGCCCATCACCCTGCCCGGCATCGTCACGGGTGTCGCGCTCTCGAACACCTACCACTCGGTGCTCGAACCGATGGGCATTCACATCGGCTTCTTCGGGCTCATCGTCTCGCACGCGACCTTCTGCATCGTCATGGTGTTCAACAACGTGATTGCCCGGCTTCGCCGCATGAGCCCAAACCTCGAAGAGGCGTCGATGGACCTCGGCGGCGGCATCATGCAGACCTTTCGGCTCGTCACCTTCCCGCAGTTTCGCACCGCGTTCATCGCCGGCGGCCTGCTCGCCTTCGCACTGTCGTTTGACGAGATCGTCGTGACGATCTTCACGGCGCCTCCCGGCGTCGACACGATTCCGCTGTGGATGATGAACCAGATGGGCCGCCCAAACGAGGCGAACCAGGTGAACGTCGTCGCGACAATCATGATTCTGCTCTCGCTCATCCCGGTCTACTTCTCACAGAAAGCACAGGAGAACCAGGCCGCGAAGTAGCTGCCCCTACGCGAAAGGCCCCGGCCGGCTCAGGTGAGCCGCCGGGGCCTTCGTGCGTGGTTCACCGCTCGGCGCGATCCGCCCAGGGTTTTGACTAGAGCTCTTCGCGGTGCGAGGTCTTGAAGTCTTCGACCGCGCGCTCAAGCGTCGGGTCATCGCCACGGGCCAAAGCCGCGTACTCGAAGGTGACGCCAGAGGCATTCGGGATCGCCTTGACCCACATGCGCCTGCGCGGCACAAAGATCGAGCCGATCAGGCCGGCCGTTGCGGCGAGGGCCGAGACGAGAATCCAGGTTTGGGCGGGGTTCGTGAGCACGTCGAAGCCGACGTAGCGCGGAACCGAATCCATGCTGATGGTGCCGAGGCCGTTTGGCAGGTCGACGGTTTCGCCGAGAGTGAGCTCAAGCGAGTCTTTGTCGACGGCGCGGCCCGTGAGTTGCTCCATCTCGCTCGTGTCGAGCGCGTATACCGACTGGGGAATGCCCTCGTTGATGCCGAGGTCGCCCTCGAACACATCGAGCGTGAGCACCGGATCGTTAAGGTCGGGGTACGACGAGGTGAGGGCGCCCGTGTCGAGCTCGGCCTTCGTCGGGTAGAAGAAGCCGCGCAGACCGAGCTGCTCTGGCATGCCGTCAGACACCTTGATAATGCCGAGCGACGTCATGTTCGTGTCCTGCGGAATGAAGACGACGGGCTCCTGGTGCACGATCTTGCCCTCGGCATTATGAATCGTGATCACGGGAGCGTAGCCGTTCGCGAGCAGGTAGATGCTTGAGCCGGCGAAGCGCAGCGGGTGGTTGACCCTGACGAGCTCCTCCTTCGACGCTGAGCCGTCAGCGGGGAACATCGTGACGAAGGCGCGGTGCTCAAGCACCTGGCCAACCGCGTTCTGGTTCGCGTCTTCTGGTGTCACGTAATCGATCTCGAGGTTGTCGAGGCGCATGCCCCAGGCGTCGAGCGAGTTATCGTCGAAGTAGGTGCCGCTCGTCGCAGTGTCGTAGTCGATGAGCGCGTTGACCATGGCGGCCTCGCCCTCGATGAGCACCTTCTGCCCGTGAAAGTTGAAGGCGCCGTTGACGCCAATGGCGACGAGCACGCCGAGCAGGCCGATGTGAAACACGAGGTTACCGGTCTCACGTGCGTAGCCGCGCTCGGCCGAAACCGAGACCTCGGTGCGACCGCGAAAGGTGCGCTCTTCGATGACCGTGCGGTAGCCCTGCTTCTTCAGCAGCTGCTCGCCGCGGGCAACCGCAGCCTGGGCAAACTCGAGCTTCTCGGCATCAGAGGCGTTCTCGTTCGTGACCTCGGTCGACGAGAAGCCGGCCATGCGGGTGAGCCGTGCCGGGGTTTTCGGCGGGGCCGAGCGCAGCGCCTTCCAGTGCTGGGCAAGCCTCGGCAGCACGCAGCCAACGAGCGAGATGAACAGCAGCAGATAGATCGACGAGAACCAGACCGAGCCGTACACGTCGAACATTTGCAGCGGGAACGCGTCGAGCACCTTGAAGAGGTCAGGGTTGTCCTGCTGCCAGAGCGCGACACCGTTCGGGTCGGCGCCGCGTTGCGGAAACAACGAGCCGGGGATCGTCGCGATCGCGAGCATGAGCAGCAGCAGGAGCGCCACACGCATGCTCGTGAGCTGTCGCCAGAACCAGCGCAACCAGCCTTTGATCCCGAGTTCGGGACCCTTCACCGGGGCCCTTTCATCGAAGTCGACTGATCCGCCGTCATAGTCAGAGGGGCGGGACGAAACCATCGATCACCACCTGCAAATGAGACATGAAGACTCCCCACAGCCCCGTCACCATGACGAGGCCGATGAGAATCATGAGAACTCCGCCCGCGATGTTAATCGCGCGAATGTGCTTACGCAAAAAGGCGGTAACGCCCGACATCCAGCCGAAACCGAGCGCGAGCAAGATGAAGGGCAGGCCGAGCCCGAGCGAGTAGCCGATCGCGAGCAGCACGGCGCGCGACATCGAGCCCTCGGTGAGGCTGAGCGCCATGATCGTGCCGAGCGTCGGGCCCATGCAGGGCGCCCACCCGAGGCCAAAGACCATGCCCAGCAGCGGGGCACCGGCGAGGCCAACGCGGGGTTTGATCTTGAGCCGCCGCGTGTTTTGCATGCGGCTGAAGAGCCCCAGAAATACGAGGCCCATGAGAATCACGATGACGCCCATGACCTGCAACAGCACGTCCTGATACACGAAGAGCCACGCACCGACGCTGCCGGCAAGGGCGTTCAAGGCGACAAAAACAATGGTGAAGCCGAGCACAAAGAGCAGGGCGCCGAGCGCGACCCGCCACCTTGCCTGCTTCTCTCCCCCGTCACCCGCGACGCCGCCAACGTAGGCGAGGTAGCCGGGCACGAGTGGCAACACGCAGGGTGAGGCAAACGAGATGAGTCCCGCGAGAAGTGCGATGAGCATGGCAACAAAGAGTTGCCCGTCAGCGACGATTGCCTGTAACCCCACGGCGGTGCCTATGAGCCCGACTCGTCGAGCGTTTCAGAGATCAGGGTGCGCAGCTGCGACTCGCCAGCAATCTGGCCGAGCACTCGGTGCGCGACGCGGCCCTCGGTGTCGAGCACAAGGGTCGTCGGGACAGCATTGAGCGGAATCTTGCCCGCGAACGCGCGCTGCACGCCGCGATCGCCGACGGTGTCGAGGATCGAGTCGTACTCAATCCCAAATTCCTCGGTGAACCCACGCGAGACAGCCTCGCCGTCACGGGTGTTCACGCCCAAGAACTTCACGTCTTGGTCATCGAACTCGTCGTAGGCCGCGATGAGGTCGGGTGCCTCGGCCCGGCACGGAGCACAGCCCGCGTACCAAAAGTTCACGACCGTGACGTGGCCCGCGAAGTCAGCGCTGCTGATCGGGTCGCCATTCTCGCCCGTGCCTTCAAACTCGACCGCCTCGGTACGGGCCTCGGGAGCGATGCTCGTGGTTGATCCATCACCGGCGATATAGCCCTTGTCAGACGCGTCTTCCCACTGCTGCGAGAGCGTATCGGGCGACGAGCTGCAGGCGGCGAGGCCGACGGCAAGCGAGACGCCAAGGGTTGCGGCCGCGAAACGGCCAACACGACGAAGCTTCATTACACGGCCCCCACATCAACCGAGCCGCCATAGAGCGGCGCCGCGGGCACACGGTAGCCAACCTCGACCCACGTGTCACCGCGCTTTTCAAACGAGGTAATGCTTGAGAGGTCGCACCGGCGCTTCGCCGGGTTGTGCCAGAGCTTCTCGCCCGCGATGTCGAGGTGCGCCATCCAGATCGGCGACTGGTGGCTCACCATCACGATGTCACCCTCGGGCGTTGACTGCCAGGCATCGTCCATCGCCGCGCGCACGCGGGTCGCGACCGAACGGTAGGGCTCGCCCCAGCTCGGCCTGAATGGGTTCCAAAACTTGTGCCAGTTGCGGGGCTTCTTGAACTCGGCGCCAGGGCCGTGATTCACCTTGCCCTCGAACCAGTTTGACGGCTCGATGATGCGATCTTCAGTCTCGATCGGCAGGCCGAGCGCCGCCGAGACGGGAGCAGCAGACTGCTGCGCGCGTTCGAGCGGCGACGCAAAGAGGCGCGCAACCAAGCGGCCCGAGGCCTTAAGCTCATCGGCTGCCGCGCTCGCCATTTCGTGGCCAAGGTCAGAAAGAACGAAGCCCGGAATACGCCCGTAGAGCACCCGATCAGGGTTATAGACCTCTCCGTGGCGAACGAGGTGAAGTTGCTTGCCAGTCACGCCCCCATTCTACGTTTGAGACCCGCTCGTAACTGAGAGTTCGCTAACGCTAGACTGTTGGGGTGAAGAACCGTGAGTTGATCAAGAATCTTGCCGCCCGTGAAGACGGCACCGTAACCGTTTCAGGCTGGGTCGAAAAGGTACGCGACCAGCGCCACGTGCAGTTCGTGGTGCTTCGTGACGAGACCGGAGCCGTACAGCTGGTGAACGGCGGTGTACTGCGCGAGGCCGACCCCGAGAACCCCCGCTCAGACATTCTGCTCACCCGCACCGAGACCATCACGCACCTCGAGCTCGGCTCGTTCGTGACCGTCACCGGTGAGCTGCAGCACAACGAGCGCGTCAAGCTCGGCGGTGTCGAAATTCAAATCGAAACCATCGAGGTGGTCTCGCACTCGCTCGCCGAGACCCGCACCACCCCCGACTCGCACATCGATGTGCGCCTCGACTGGCGCTTCCTCGACCTGCGTCGCCCCGAGCAAAACCTCATCTTCCGCGTGCAGACGACCTTCGAGCACGCGCTGCGTGAGGTGTGGATGAACCGCGAGTTCATCGAAATTCACACCCCGAAGCTCATGGCCTCAGCGTCAGAGTCACGCGCCGAACTCTTCGAGGTCGACTACTTCGACGGCAAGGCGTACCTCGCGCAGAGCCCCCAGTTCTTTAAGCAGATGGCCCAGGCCGCAGGCTTCGGCGGCATCTTCGAGATCGGCCCCGCTTTCCGCGCCGACCCCTCGTTCACCTCGCGCCACGCGACCGAGTTCACCTCGGTCGATACCGAGCTGAGCTGGATCGAATCGCACGAAGACGTCATGGAGCTGCACGAAGAGCTCATCGTTGCCGGTCTCACCGCCGTCAAAGAGAAGCACGGCGAGGCCATCAAGAAGGCCTTCAACATCGACATCACCGTGCCCGAGCGCCCCTTCCCGCGCATCCCGCTCGCAGAGGCGAAAGAGATCGTCAAGGAGCGCGGCTACGAGGTGCCCCGCGCCGACGCCGACATGGACCCAGAGGGCGAGCGCCAGATCTCGGCTTACGTGCGCGAGAAGTACGGCCACGACTTCGTCTTCTTGACCGAGTACCACGAGTCGATCCGCCCGTTCTACCACATGCGCAGCGAAGAAGACTCGTCGCTCACGAAGAGCTACGACCTCATCTACAACGGCACCGAGATCTCGACCGGCGCGCAGCGTGAGCACCGCATCGAGGTGCTCGAGGCGCAGGCCCTCGAGAAGGGCATGGACCTCAAGGAGCTCGAGTTCTACCTCGACTTCTTCCGCTACGGCATGCCCCCGCACGGCGGCTTCGGCATGGGCCTCAACCGCGTGATCATGCTCATGCTCGGCCAGTCGTCAATTCGCGAGGTCACCTACCTCTTCCGCGGCCCGACGCGCCTGAAGCCGTAGGCTGGCGGCGTCGCGGCTGGCGGCCTGGCGGCTGTCGGCTCGCGGCCTGGCGGTTTCTGTCAACGGGGCGGTGCTCACTTCGGTGGGTGCCGCCCCGTTGGCGTTTTGGGGCGGCTGCGGCCTCGTGCTTGCCGGTTTTGGGGGCTGCGCCGCCTCGTGCCTGCTGATTTCGCGTTTACTTGACGAAAAGCAGGGTGTTTCAGCGATTACACCCTGCTTTTCGTCAAGTGGAGCGAGAAACGGCAGGCAAAGCGCGAAACCGCAGGCCAAACCGCAAGCCAAGCCCCAAACGAGCCAAAAACCGCAGCGGATCGATCCGCCAGTCGCCCCGCGACAGCCCCACAACGCAGCGAGGCGCCCCTCCCGAAGGAAGAGCGCCTCACCGTCACAAGCGAGCGACCGTAGCGGCCGGCAAGCCGCAGCGGCCCGATCCGCCGCCGCCCCGCCCCGCTACTTCGCGAGCCGCGCCAGCGCGAGCTGCGCGAGCGAGGCAGCGCCAACCGACAGCACCGCGTCGTCGAACTGCACGAGCGGCGAGTGGTTTGCGGCAGACATCGGGTCGATGCCGTCGGGGGTTGCTGAGAGCATGTAGAAGGTTCCGGGAATCTCGTGCAGCACATACGAGAAGTCTTCTGAGCCCATGACGCCGTGAGGGGGCACCTGCACGAGGTCTTCGCCGAACTGCTCACGCAGCGTTTCGATGGCGAACTCGGTCTCGGCCGGGTCGTTCACGGTCGGGATGTACTGGGTCTCGAAGTTCACCTCGGCCGTGCAGCCGTGCGCCGAGGCGATGCCCGATGCGAGCTCTTCGATGAAGCCGGGAAGGGCGTCGAGGCTCGTCTGGGTCACGGTGCGCACGGTCGCGCTGAGCGATGCCGAGGGCGGAATCACGTTGACGGCCTCGCCCGCGCTGAGGCGGGTCACGCTAATGACGACGGGCTCGAAGACGTTGAACTTGCGGGTGATCATGACCTGCAGCTGCGTCACGAGTTCGGCGAGGGCTACCACCGGGTCGGCAGCGCCGTAGGGCATCGAGCCGTGGCCGCCGCGGCCGTGAACCGTCACGTGCAGCTCGCTCGAGCCTGCAAGCATGGGGCCAGGCAACGTTGCGAGCAGACCGCGAGGGCCGGGACCAACGTGCAGGCCGTAGGCGGCGACGGGGCGCTCACCGGCGGCGTCGAGTACGCCCTCCTTGATCATGACGCTCGCGCCGTTGAATCCTTCTTCGCCCGGCTGGAACATGAAGATGACCGAGCCGGCAATCTCGTCCTGCTTCGCGGCGAGCAGCTTTGCCGCGCCGACGAGGCCCGCGGTGTGCAGGTCGTGGCCGCAGGCGTGCATGTTGCCATTCTTTGAGGCGTAGTCGAGACCGGTCTGCTCTTCGACCGGCAGGCCGTCCATGTCACCGCGCAGGAGCACGGCGGGGCCAGGCTTCGCGCCGCGCAGTACGGCGACGATCGAGGTGGTCTCGGTTCCGAGGGTGATCTCGAGGGGCAGACCCTCGAGGGCCTCGAGCACTCGCTTCTGCGTGAACGGCAGGTCGAGCCCGACCTCGGGGTTCTGGTGCAGCTCGCGGCGCAGGGCGACGAGTTCGGGAAGCATTGCTTCGGCTTGGGCCATGAGGGTCATTCGGTTACTCCTTCGGTGTTGATTTCGGTTTCAGCGTCTTGCACGGTGAGGGCCATGGTCTGGGTTCCCTGCACGCGTACGAGCAACAAGATGAGGGCGGCGAGGGCAAAGCCCGCGGCGCAGATGATCCACACCGAGACATAGCCGCCGGCCGACGTGTATGCGGCGCCGGGCGCGGTGAATGCCGACAAGACGACGGCGAACACGGCGCCAGCGAGCGCGCCGCCGAGCGTTTTCAGGGTGTTGTAGAGCCCCGTCGCAATGCCGGTCTCAGAGCGGGGTGAGCGTTCGGCGACGAGGGCCGGGAGCGCACCGAGCAGCAGACCGCCCGCGAGACCCGAGGCTACGATGCTCACGATGACGACGGTGAGGCTCGTGTGCCCCACCGCGAGCATGATGTTGCCCACCGCGGCAACCGAGACCGCGAGCAGCAGCACGCCGCGAATCGTGATGACGCGTGCGAGGTTCGCAAAGACGGCCGCGCCGATCACCGCGCACAGTGCCGAGCCGGCGGTGAAGAGGCCAATGACGCTCGTTTTGAACCCAAAGCCGTAGCCCACCTCGGCGCCGGGGGCAGCGAGGAAGGTGGTGGTGATGGTCTGGGTGCCGAAGAGGGCCATACCGAAGAGGAACGAGGTGGCGTAGGCCGGCCAGAGGGCACGCGAGGTGACGACGCGAATGTTGATGGCGGGGTTCGGTATGCGTAGCTCCCACCACACGAACACCGCGACCGCGACGAAGCCGACGATGAGGCAGGCCCACGGGGTGAGACTCGCAAAGCCCTCTGCCTGGGCGAGACGCATGCCAAACAGCAGCGCGAGCATGCTCACGGCGAGCAGGATGAAGCCGAGCCAGTCGATCCTGACTGGGTTGCGTTCGAACGAGTCGGGCACGACGGTGAACACGACGATGACGCACAGGAGCACGATGATGGCCGGAACCGCGAGCGCGATCACGATGGGCAGTCGGCTTCCGAAGAGGCCGCCAACGATCGAGCCGAGCACCGCACCGCCGGTGAGCGCCGAGACGAGGAAGCCGATGGCCTTACGCCCGGTCTCGCCCTGGATGCGGCTGTGAATGATCGCGATTTCGAGCGGCAGCCAGACGGCGAGCGGGCCCACGAGTAAGCGCCCCGCGAGTACCGCCGGGTATGAGGGAACGAACGCGGTAATGAGCACGCCGATAAACACCGAGATGATGCCGATGCGCAGCATGCGCCGGTGCCCGAACATGTCGCCGAGCTTCGCGAGAATGGGCACGCACACGGCGGCCGCAAGCGTCTGGATGGTGTTGAACCAGGTGATGTCGGCGTCGCTCACACCGAGGTGCTGCGCGATGCTGCCGAACAGGGGCAGGTAGTAGCCCTGGATGAAGCCACTCGTGAGCTCCACGAAAATAAGAAAGCCGACGACAGCGCCGACTTTAACCGCGGCACCCTGCTGCGGTGTGGTGTTGTTAGCGTTCATAATGCTCCGTTGCAAATGGTAAAAACCGGTATGAAAAGGGAAGGTTAGAGACCGCAGAGCCTCGCGACGATGCGCCGTTCTTGCTCGAGGTCGATGGGAAGGTTTCGAAAAGCCTGCCGATAGATGGCAAAGCCTGAGATGGCGTCGAGCAGCATGTCGGGGTCGGTATCTTCCAGGATCTGGCCCGTGTCGATGCCGCGGGTGATGATGGCCCGGCCGACCTCGCGACGGCGTGAGAAGTTCAGTTGCCACAGGTGCGAGCGAACGTCGTCTTCAAACATTGCTGACCACACGCCTGAGCGTGCGCCCTTCTCGTCGTTCAGCCGACCGCTCTGCTGGTGTGCAAAGCGCGCGAGGTCTTCGACGACGTCTCCGGTGTTGACGTCTTCAGGAGCACTGAGGTGACTCGCGAGGGCTTCGGCGACGAGCAAGCCCTTGTCGGGCCAGCGGCGATAAATCGTCGATTTACCGCAACCAACAGCGGTTGCGATTCTTTCGATGCGCAGTTTTGCGTAGCCATCACGAGTGAGTTGCTCGAGTGTCTCCGCAAGGATGCGCTCAGTGAGGGCCGCGTCCATGCTGCGCCCTCGTGCTGGCTTCGTCGCCGTCTCCATGCGAGAACAGTAACACAAAATATCACCAATACGAAACGGTTCGTTTCGAATTGATTGATGGGTGCGGATCGCCCCGCCCTGTCACTGGGACAGGCGATCTCCGGGCACGCGATCTCCGGGCACGACAAAGACTTGTCGGGCACGGCAGGCGCCGGCCGCGATCCGCCAGGAGAAGGGTCTCCGGGTACGCGCGATGACTAGATCGTGAAGTCGGTGGCCACGCGGCCAGCGGCGAGCTCCTTGAGCAGCGCGATCGCGGGCTGGTGCTCGGGGTGCACGGCGTAGGCTGCAAGGCCCGCCTCGTCGTCAAAGTCGGCGATGAGGGTGAGGTCGAAGTTTGCGCCGTCGTGCAGCTCATTGCGGTGCAGGCTCAGGGCGCGCACCTCGGCGATCGAGTCTCGAAGCGGCTCGATGACCGCGCGCACGCGCTCTGCCTGCGCGTCGCGTTCGGCCAGAGTCTCGCCGTTCAGCTTCCAGCTCACAATGTGTCGCAGCATTGCACACCCCTCATCTGTGTTTGATTACGAACGAAAGAGCCCGCGCAGGCCCCGTGCGGCGCGCTTCGTGACCGCCGCGATAAAGCGTTCCCTGTCGACCCGCCAGTACGAGTGGCGCTTGCCGTCGATAAGCACCACGGGAATGTCTTCCTGGTACTGCGAGATGAGCGTCTCGTCGTCGAGCATGTTGAGCTCGGTCAGTTGGGCCTCAATGCCCCCCGCCCGCAGCTCGCCGAGAGCCTCTTCGAGCACGGGCCTCGCCTCGTCGCACAGGTGGCAGCCCAGCTTCGTGATGAACGTCACCTCGGTCACACGCTTTGACACGGCGCAAACCCTCTTCTCTTGACAGCTTTTCGATACAACAAAGCGCCGATCCCCTCGCGAGGGCCGACGCTCCGTTCGGTCAGAAAGCTCTGACTACTTCTTGTTACGACGCTGGTGGCGGGTCTTGCGAAGCAGCTTACGGTGCTTCTTCTTTGACATGCGCTTGCGACGCTTCTTAATTACTGAACCCATGGGTTACCTCACAAAGTCATCAGTGACACCGTTGATCGGTGCCCACAAGTCTAAAATCTTACCCCGTTGTGGCTGAGAGTGTGAAATTAACTTGAGGGAAACTTAAAACGAGCAACAAGCTGCTTCACCTGGCTCTGCGCCACAGCGGCCGCGCGCCCTACCGCTTCGGCTGCCTCGTGCAGGCCGCCGGGCAAGACTTCTTCGGTCGGGTCGGGCAGCAGTTCACCGTCAGCGTCGAGGTACTCGACCGAAACCTCGGTCTCGAACCCGGCCGAGAGGAAGGGAATCACGAAGTCTTCAACAAGCTCGAGCGGTTCAGCGTTGAGCGAGTAGAAACGGTGTTGGCCCTCTTCGCGCACGGTCACGAGCTCTGCCTCACGCAGAACCTTGAGGTGCTTTGAGACGGTGGGCTGGCTCGTTTCAAGCTGCGCAACAATCTCAGAGACACTCACGCCGTTCTCACTGTCGTGGTGCTCAAGCAGCACCTGCAGTATGTCGCGCCTCGTCGCGTCTGCAATCACTCCAAAAATGTCTGGCATAACACAAGCGTATCTCTTTTGAGGTATAGAGTGGCAAACAAAGACGCAACGAGCTGTCGCTGGAACCGGAAGGAGCATCGCCGTGCGCTACAAGGGCACTGCGTACACCCCGCCCACACACCGCCCAGCAAAAGCCTGGATGCACCGCCTGCTCGAGGCTTCGCCCTCGCGTGTGGTTATCGGGGTTTTTCTCGTACTCACGGCCACGTTCACGATCTTGCTCATGCAGCCGAACGCATCGACATCGGGCAAGGCGACCCCGCTCGTTGACGCACTCTTCACTGCGGTCTCGGCCGTTTCGGTGACCGGCCTCTCGACCGTCGACATGGGCTCGCACTGGTCGCCCCTCGGCGAGGTCATTGTCGTCTTGGCCTTTCAAATCGGCGGTATCGGCGCCCTCACGCTCGCGAGCATTCTCGCCCTCGTGGTGACCCGCAAGCTCGGCCTCAGGCAGCGTATTCTCGCGGCGAGCGACACGAACCTCTACGGCCCGAACCCGCGCAACATCTCCGGCGACAAGCAGGCGATCGGCTTTGGCGACGTGGGCAGCCTGCTCAAGTCAGTCGCGCTCAGCCTCATCGTGATCGAGGCGACGCTCACGGTGCTCATCTCTGCACGCCTGCTCGCCGAGGGCATGAGCTTTTCGCACGCCCTCTGGAACGGCTACTACCTCGCGGCTTCGTCGTTCACAAACACCGGCTTCGTGCCCTTCTCTGACGGGCTCGACACCTTTGCGACCGACCCGTACATGCTCGCGGTCTTAAGCGTGGGCGTGTTTCTTGGCAGCATCGGCTTTCCCGTCATCTTTGCCCTGTACCGCTACGTCGTGAAGGGCGGGTGGAAGGCGCACCGCAGGCTCGGCCTGCACGCGAAGCTCACCCTCATCACCTCGCTCGCGCTCGTCATTTTCGGCTGGGTGCTCATTGGCGGTCTTGAGTGGAACAACGACGCAACCCTCGCCTCTCTCTCAGCGGGAGACGCAATCATGTCGAGCGGCTACACCTCGATCATGACGCGCTCTGGCGGGCTCGGCATTCTCGACACCGCCAATATGAACGGGTCGACATTGCTCATCATCGACATGCTCATGTTTGTTGGCGGCGGATCGGCGTCGACCGCTGGCGGCATCAAGGTCACCACCCTCGCCGTGTTGTTTCTCGCGGCCTACGCTGAGGCCCGCGGTAACGAAGACATGCAGGCCTTCGGCCGCCGCATCCCGGTGCAGGTGCTTCGCCTCGCCGTCTCGATCGTGATCTGGGGCACGACCCTCGTGCTCACCGCCTCGGTCATTATTCTGCACATCACGAACGCCCCGCTTGAACACGTGCTGCTCGAGGTCATTAGCGCCTTCGGCACCTGCGGGCTCTCGGTCGGGCTCTCTGAGACACTGCCGCCAGCCGGCAAGGTTGTGCTCGCAATCACCATGTGGGCGGGCCGCGTTGGCACCGTCACCCTTGCGGCTGCCGTCGCCTCGACGAGCCGCAAGACCTTCTACCGTTTTCCCGAAGAAAGGCCCATCGTTGGTTAACACACGCACTGACTACCCGGTTCTCGTCATCGGGCTCGGCCGCTTTGGTGCTGCCACCGCCGGCGAGCTCGACCGCCTCGACCACGAGGTGCTCGCGATCGAGCAGCACCCGCAGCTCGTCCAGAAGTGGGCCGACCGCATCACCCACGTCGTCGAGGCCAACGCAACCTCGATGGAGGCCCTCAAGCAGCTCGGCGCCGACCAGTTCGGTGCCGCCGTGCTCGCGGTGGGCGACTCGATCGAGTCGAGCGTGCTCATCGCAGCGAACCTCGTCGACCTTGGCATTCCTCAGATCTGGGCGAAGGCGATGTCGCACTCGCACGGCAAGATTCTCGAGCGCATCGGCGTGCACCACGTGATCTACCCGGAGCGCGAGGCCGGCGAGCGCGTCGCCCACCTCATCAGCGGTGCGATGCTCGACTTCATCGAGTTCGACGAGAACTTTGTCATCGCGAAGCTGCGCCCGCCGCGCGTCATTCAGAGCCTGCCGCTCAGCCAGTCGCAGGTGCGCACGCGCCACAAGGTCACGATCACGGGCGTCAAGAAGGTCGGTTCACCGTTCGACTACGCGACCCCCGACACCGTGATCGACCCGAGCGACCTCATCATCGTCGCGGGTTCGTCGCAGGCGGTCGAGCACTTCTCTTCGCTCGACTAACGCGCGGGCCGCGCACCCGAGGTCTCAGCCCGTGAAGGCTCAAGTGCCGCGAGCGTTCCGAGGAGCGAGTCTGGCACGAGCCCGGCTTCGGCGTTGCCGCTTCGCACGAGCTCAGCGATGCGCTCGCCAACCTCGCCCGTGGTAGCCCCCATCTCGGCCCCAGAGAGCGCTGGGAGCTCGCCGAGCACCTGAACGGCAGCGGCCTCGACCGCCATAGCGGCCTCACCCTCGCCGAGGTGGCCCAGCATGAGCGCAAGCGAGAGGATCGCACCAGAGGGGTTTGCCCACCCCTTGCCCGCAATATCTGGAGCCGAGCCGTGGATCGCTTCGAACATGCTCGGGGCGCTCTCATCGAGGTTGATGTTTGCGCTCGTTGCGACGCCGAGACCGCCCTGCACGACGGCGCCGAGGTCGGTAATGATGTCGCCAAAGAGGTTGTCGGTGACGACAACGTCAAAGCGTTCGGGGCTCAGCGGCAGGTGAAAGCACATCGCGTCGACGTGCACATAGTCGGTCTCGACCTCTGGGTACCGCGCGGCGTATTCGCTTACGACCTCCTGCCAGAGCTTGCCCGCCTCGACGAGGATGTTCGTTTTGTGGCACAGCGTGAGCCGCTTACGCCTGCTCACCGCGAGCCGGAACGAGAAGTCAACAACCCGTTCGATGCCGGCGCGCGTGTTCAGCGACTCCTGCATCGCGACGGTGTGCGGCGTGCCCGCGTGCACGGTCGACCCCTGCCCCACGTAGGCTCCCTCGGTGTTCTCGCGCACGATGACCATGTCGCACCGCTCGGGCGCCAAGCCCGTGATCGGGCTTGCAACACCCGGGTAGAGGCGCACGGGCCGCACGTTCGCGGCCTGGGCGAAGCGCTGCCGCATCTCGAGAATGAAGCCACGCTCGAGAATTCCAGGTGCCACCGAAGGGTCACCCATGGCGCCAAAGAGAATGGCCTGCGCGCCACGCAGCTCCTCTTCAAGCACGTCAAAGAGCTCTCCGGTTTCGCGATAGTGAGCGGCTCCCGCGCGGTACTCGGCCCGCGCCGTGGTGAAGCCGTACCGGGCCTCGGCCGCGTCGAGCACCGTGAGCGCTGCGCCCACGACCTCGGGGCCGATGCCGTCGCCGGGCAAAACCGCCACCGAATAATTGCGAGTCATGTGAGAGTCCTTTCGACGGTGAAATTCGCACACAACGTTGCGAAGCCAGACATATCATCTAATATAAATGGTAAGGCCACTCAAAGCGAGAGCTTTGTTGCCTGGCCCTCGGTTACGGCGTTCGCCCTCGCGGCGGGTGCCCGACAGCAAGGAAGCACTCATGACCGAACACCCCCTGAACCTGCTCGCCCCAACCGGCGCACTTCCCATCGCAGACGGTTGGCGCGAGGTCACCGGCAGCCTCGACATCGTCTTTCCGTATGACGAGAGCGTTATTGGCACTGGCCCGCTTGCGAGCATCGCCGACGCCGAGGCCGCGCTCGATGCCGCTGAGCGTTCGCTGCCGGAAGCGGCAGCCCTCACGACCGAGCAGCGCAAGAGCATTCTGCTCGCGCTCACCGAACGTGTGCGCGAGGCCACCGAGCGCCTCGAGCACTTGCTCGTACTCGAAACAGGCAAGCCCCTCGTCGACTGCCGCACCGAGGTGAACCGCACCATCGTCACGCTGCAGGCAACGGCCGAAGAGGCCTCACGCATTCACGGCGAAACGGTGCCCCTCGACGTGCAAGAGCTCGGCCGCGGCATGATCGGCTACTACACCCGAAAACCAGCAGGCATTGTGGTCGGCATCGCAGGCTTCAACTACCCCCTCCTGCTCGCCACCCACAAGCTCGCACCGGCCATCGCCGCCGGCTGCCCCGTGATCGTGAAGCCGGCGCCGCACACCCCGCTCGCCACGCTCGAGCTCATGGCGATGGCCCGAGAGGTGCTCAGCGACCACGGCGTTTCGGGCTCGCTCGTGCAACTCATTAGCGGCGATGCCCAGGTGGGCGAACGGCTCGTCACCGACCCCCGCGCTCAGGTTGTCTCGTTTACCGGCTCAGCCGCCATCGGCCACCTCATCGCCAAGCAAGCTGCACCGCGCAAGACGCTGCTTGAGCTCGGCTCAAACACGGGCTTCATCGTCGCACAAGACGCCGACCTCGAGGCCGCGGCACGAACGGTCGCGGTCGGCGGCTTCTACGCCAACGGCCAGGCCTGCATTGCGGTACAGCGCATCGTCGTTGAGCGCGAAGTCGCCGCCGAGTTCACGCGCCTCGTCGCAGAACACGTGCGCGAGATCGTCGTCGGCGATCCGCGTGATGAGCGAACACGGGTCGCCCCCGTCATCAACGCCGCATCGGGCAATCGCATCAGGGCCGCGGTCGCCGCTGCGGTCGCCGCTGGCGCAACCCTCGTCGTCGATGGCACCGCGAGCGACAACCCCGCGCTCATTGGCCCGACGGTCGTTTCAGGAGTCGCACGTAACGCAGAGCTGTGGGCCGAAGAGATCTTTGGCCCGGTCGTTGCGATCACGGTCGTCGATTCGATCGCAGAGGCCATCGAGGTGGTCAACGATTCGCGGTACGGGCTGCAGGCAGCGATCTTTACCGCGTCGCTCGAGAGCGCCTTCACCGCCATCGAGCAACTCGACGTCGGTGGCGTCGTGGTCAACGAGATGCCCGGTTTCCGCTCCGACATCATGCCCTACGGCGGAGTCAAAGACTCGGGCATCGGCCGCGAGGGGCCCAGGTACGCCGTCGAAGAGTACACCGTGACCCGCATGGCCATGATTCGCCCAACCGCCAGGCGTTAGGCCACGCCAACACCGCACCACGCAAGACTGACGCACGAAGGAACCCATGACTCAGCCCATCGACTACTCACAACTGTTTCGACTCGATCACCGCCAGATCCTGGTGATTGGCGCCGGCAGCGGCATCGGGCGCGAATCGGCGCAGGCACTCGCCGCGCAAGGCGCGCACGTCATCGCGGCCGACCGCTTGCTCGCTACCGCGCAAGAAACCGCCGCCATCATCACCGATCAGGGCGGCTCAGCCGAGGCCTTCGAACTCGACGTACTCGATGACGAGGCCGTCGAGGCGGCGGCTGAACGCTTCGGCCAAAGCGCGGCGCTCGTATTCACGGCCGCAACAAACGTTCGCAAGCGCATGGCCGACTACACGCTCGACGAGTTCGACCGGGTCGTCAACTTGAACCTGCGCTCCTCGTTTCAGCTCATTCGCCTCTTCGGGCAGAAATTTGCCGAGAACGGGGGCGGTTCGATCATCAGCTTCGCCTCGATTCGGGCGCAGGTCGTCGAACCAGGCCAGGGTGTCTATGCGGCGACGAAGGCCGGTCTCGTGCAGCTCACGAAAACCGCGGCTGCCGAGTACGGCGACCGCAACGTGCGCGTCAACGTGATCTCGCCCGGCGTCGTCGAGACCCCGCTCACTGACCAGATCAAGGCGACCCCAGAGTGGTACAACGCCTACGCGAACAAAGCGGCGCTCGGTCGGTGGTCGCGCCCCGACGAGCTCGCCGGTGCCGTGGTCTTTCTCGCGTCAGACGCCTCAACGTTTGTGACCGGTTCGACGCTCATGGTCGATGGCGGCTGGACAGCGATTGACGGGCGCTACACCCCGCCAACCGCCTAGCGCAGCGTTTAACGCACCGCCGCCCAGTCAACCTCGGCGGCGGTGCCGCGAACCTGTTCAAACCAGAGCGCAACCCGCATGAGCCGATCATCGGTGCCGATGCGCGAGGCGATCTGCAGCCCGATCGTGCGGCCGTCGGCCTGCACACCCATGCCCACTGAAACAGCAGGCTGACCCGACATGTTGTAGGGCACCGTGAACGAAATGTGACCCATCGTCGCGAGTGGATCAAGCACGGGCATCGGTTCTTCGGCAGCAAACGCAGCAACCGGCGTTACCGGCGAGATCACGAGGTCGAAGGGGGCTGTCGCCTGGCGCGTGACCCGGGCCATCTCGTCGGCCATGTTTCGGCCACGCACGGTTTCGGCCGCGCTTCGCCCGGCGCCCGCGATGCACCACTCGGCAATGAATGGCAGCACCGCCGCCTGACCCGCTTCGTCAAGCGCCTCGTAGTCGGCGTACGAGCGGCTCCGCCAGAAGTCGACAAGCCCATCGAGCACCTCGGGCGCCATGAAGGGGTCAAGGTCGACCACCTCAGCACCCGCCGCTTCAAAACGTTCTGCCGCACGTTCGAGCGCGGCGGCGGTCTCTGGCTCAACGGCGAGACCCGAGCCCGCATCCCGCTGAATCGCGACTCGCATGCCCCTCGGCGAGAGGGGCTGCGCGATCCACTGCATGGGTTCGTACGGCCGTGTCAGGTAATCGCGGGCGTCTGGCTTCGCGATGAGCGACATCAGCCGTATCGCGTCGCCAGCGGTGCGCGTGAGCGGGCCCGCGGCGCGGCCGGTGTACGGCACGTCGAGCGGAATGAGTCCCTCGCTCGGTTTGAGGGCGGTGAGGCCCTGCCAGGAACCAGGAAGGCGGATCGAGCCCCCGATATCGGTTCCCACGTGCAGCGGGCCGTAGCCTGCCGCGGCCGCGGTGCCTGCCCCCGCGCTTGACCCGCCCGAGGTATGGGCCGGATTCAATCCGTTGCGGGTGATGCCGTGCAGGCTTGACACTCCCGACGACAGCATGCCCCAGTCGGGCATGGTCGTCGATCCGAGGATCACGACTCCCGCCTCGAGCAGCCGGTCGGTGGTCGGGGCGTTGCGTTCGGCGACGGGAGGGTTTGGGATCGCGGTGCCCGACGGCTTCGGCTTCCCCTCGCGGGCAATGTTTTCTTTCACGGTGGCGGGAACACCATCGAAATCGCTGAGCGGCGAACCCGCCTGCCACCGCTTCGTTGATGCGGCCGCATCGGCACGAACTTGTTCTTCGTCGAAGAGGTAGAAGGCATTGAGTTCTGGCTCGCGCTCGGCCACCCTCGCAATGACGCTCTCGGCGACCTCGCTCGGCGTCAATTCGCCGCTCCGATACTTCTCGACGAGTGTCGCAGCATCAAGCGACCAGGATGAACTCTGTGCGTGTGTCATTGAGGAATGGCCTTTCGTATCGACGCGGGTGTGGTCTCGTTATGAAACGTGTGCGAGCTCTTGCCGCAGCGAAAGCGACGAGGCAATGAGCCGTTGCGTGTAGGGGTGCTGGGCATCGCGGTATACCCGCTCGGTCTCGCCGGCCTCGACGATCTCGCCCGACTGCATGACGATCACCTGGTCACAAATGTGGCGCACGACGTTCAGGTCGTGCGACACAAACACGAGCGTGAGCCCGTACTCGTCAACGAGGTCGGTCAGCAGGTTCAGCACCTGGGCACGCACCGAAACGTCAAGCGCGCTCACCGGCTCGTCTGCAACAACGACTTGAGGGCGGCAAATGAGCGCCCGCGCGATCGAAATGCGTTGCCGCTGGCCGCCAGAGAACTGGTGCGGGTAACGCTTTGCGGCGTCAGCCGGCAACCCCACGGCCTCGAGCATCTCGGCGACCATGCGCTCACGCTCTTCGGGAGTCTCGTTGCGCCCGCGAACGAGCAGGGGCTCAGCGATGATCTGCCCAACCCTCATGCGCGGGTCAAGCGAGCCCATGGGGTCTTGGAACACAATTTGCAGGTTTTGACGCAGCTCACGCAGTTGCGACTCACGGGCCCCCGCGACCTCGTTGCCCGCGACGATCGCGCTTCCCGACGTTGGCTGATCAAGACCCGCGAGGATACGCAACAGGGTTGACTTGCCAGAGCCTGACTCGCCGACGACACCGAGTCGCCCGCCGGGCTTCAGCTCAAACGAAATGCTCTTGAGCGCTTTCACCTCGGCTGCCGGCGCAAAGAGGCTCGTCTTCGAGCGCGTGTAGGTGCGCACGAGGTCGGTGACCTTCATAATGGGTTCTTCATGGCTGGGCTCAGCGGGGCTGACCGCTGGCGCTTGGCTGTCTGCCACGCCGGGTGCCGCACCAAGCTCAGGCTCGGTGCCAAGCGGCTCGTCAGGAGCCCCGGGGGCGGGAGGAACGTAGTCACGAGCCGTCGCCACGGTAAACAGGCGCCCATCTTGATCGACCGCGTCGAGGTCAGAGGCCGCGAGCAGGCCACGCGTGTACTCGTGCTGCGGGTTCATGAAGACCTGAGCCGTGCTGCCCTCTTCAACGATCACGCCCTCGTTCATGACGAGCACCCGGGTGCACATGTTGGCGACCACGGCGAGGTCGTGCGTAATAAAGAGCAGCCCGGTGCCGCGCTCACGCACGAGCTCAAGAATCAGGTCGAGCACTTGGCGCTGCACCGTCACGTCGAGCGCCGTGGTGGGCTCATCACACAGCAACAGGCTCGGGTCGTTCACGAGCGCCATGGCGAGCATGACGCGCTGGCGCTGACCCCCGGAAAGCTGGTGCGGGTAGGCTTTGGCCGCCTGCTCAGGATCGGGCAGGTGCACCGCGTCGAGCATCTCGACGGCCTTGCGGTGTGCGTCAGCGCGCGAAACACCCGGCTGGTGCAGCCGCACCGCCTCGGCCACCTGCGCGCCCGCACGCATGAGCGGGTTGAGCGCGGTGAGCGGCTCCTGAAACACCATCGCCATGTCTTGCCCGCGCAGCTTCATGAGCTCTGCCTCGGGAGCTTCAAGCAGGTTGCCCCCGTGACCGTCGAGCCGCACCGAACCCTCGGCGCTCACGCCCTCGGGCAAAAGCCCGAGCAGGGCGGTCGTGGTGAGCGACTTGCCCGAGCCAGACTCGCCGATGAGCCCAATACGCTCGCCGTGAGCCATCTGCAGAGAAAAGTTGTGCACGAGCGTGCGCTCTGCCGTGCGAACGTTGAGCCCTCGCACATCGAGAAGTGGTGACGATGCCATTAGCCTCTGCCTCCTGAAAGTTTCGGATCAAAGCGGTCGCGCAGGCCATCACCCAGGAGGTTGAAGCCCATGACCGCGACGGCGATAGCGACACCGGGCCACACCGCCAGCAAGGGGTGAGTGCCAAGAAACTGCTGCGACTCTTGCAGCATGCGACCCCACGACGGTGTCGGCGGCGGGGTGCCGAGGCCCAAGAAACTCAGTGCCGCCTCGGCGAGCACCGCGAGGGCAAACGACACCGAGCACTGCACAAAGATGATGCCGATGATGTTTGGCAACACGTGGCGCACCGCGATGCGCAACCGCGACTGGCTCGCAGCCTTCGCCGCGAGCACGTACTCGGTACTCATCACCTGCAGGGTGCCCGAGCGGGCCACCCTCGCAAAGCCGGGCACACTCGCGATGCCAATCGCGACCATCGCGGTCAACGTCGAGGCCCCAAACACCGCGCTCAGCATGATGGCGAGCAGCAGAGCGGGAAAAGCGAGCATGATATCTGAGCCGCGCATGATGATCTCTTCGATCCACCCGCCTCGAATACCGGCGAGAATGCCGATCGGGGTGCCGATCACGAGCGCGATGCCAACCGAGACGAGCCCGACAAACAGTGTGATGCGCGAGCCGTAGAGCATGGCCGAGAAAAGGTCGCGGCCGTACCGGTCGGTGCCGAGCAGGTGCGCAGCACTCGGGCCGGCGAGCCTCGCTTCGGGGTCTGCCTGCACCGGGTCGTACGGGGTCCAGACAAACGAGACGAGGGCCGCAAGCACCACGAGCCCCACGAGCACGAGGCCGATGATGAGCGTTGGCGAGAGCGCGCGCCGCTCAGTCGCGGTTCGCTTGCGCGAGGGGCCACCCGGGACCTGCAGCGCGCGGGTGCGGGGAGCCTGAGCGGGAAATGGTGAGGTCGAGGGGTTGCTCATCGTGCCGAGCTCCTTCGCATGCGCGGGTCGACGACCGTGTACACGATGTCGACCACCAGGTTGAGAATGAGAGTGAAGGCGACGAGCACCATCACGACCGACTGCACCGTGAGCAGGTCACGGTTGCCCACCGCGTCGAGCAGCATCGAGCCGAGGCCTGGAATCACAAACACCCGCTCGATCACCACGGCACCGATGATGAGCGCCGCGAGCTGCACGCCCGTCACCGTGATCACCGGGATTGCGGCGTTGCGCAGCCCGTGCTTCATGAGCGCGCCCGCCTTGCCGAGGCCCTTCGCCCTCGCGGTGCGCAAATAGTCTTCGCTCTGCACCTCAAGCACGGCCGACCTCACATACCGCGTGAGAATCGCGCCCTGCACCGCGGCGAGCGAGACGACCGGCAGTACGAGACGCCGCAAGAAATCACCGAAGTCTTGTCCCGGTGGGGTCCAGCCGTTGGCCGGAAACCAGCCGAGGCCTACCGCGAAGAACATGACGAGCAAGATTGCGGCAAGAAAACCAGGAATCGCGACGCCGAGCTGTGAGCCGACGCTAATCATGACGCCCGAGAGGTTTCGGTGCTTCACCGCCGACCAGGTGCCGAGCGGAATCGCGATGAGCAGCGCCAGCACCATCGCGCTCAGCACCAGGATGAGACTCACCTGCAGGCGGTCAATCACCATCGGGCTGATGTCCTGGCGCGTCAGGTATGAGGTGCCGAAGTCGCCGACGAAAAGGCCACCCACCCAGTCAAAGTACTGCACGATCAGCGGTCGGTCGGTGCCGAACTCACGTCTCGTCTGTTCGAGCAGCTCGGGGGTCGCGTTAATCCCGAGCGCGACCTGAGCCGGATCGCCCGGAATAAGCCGCATAAAAAAGAACACGATGATCGTGGCGACGCCAAAGGTCACCAAAAACCGTGCAAGATTGATGAGAATTCGAATGGCCATACGTCTTCCTCACAGCCGATGTCGGTCAGGGCAAGCTGAACGCCCGCGGGGCACCACCTGGGGTGATGCCCCGCTGAAGCGTTACTTCCAGCTGAGATTGGTGAGGTCGAGCGCCTCGATAATGGCGTTTTCAGGCATTCCCTGCAGGTCGCTCTTCGTCACGACGATGTTGGGAAAGAGGAAGAGCACCCCGCTCGCGGCGTCGTCAACGATCTGACGAGCGACCTCGCGCATGCCCTCGACGTACCCATCTTCGTCGGCGCCATCGGCCTCTGCGGCGAGCGCCTCGATCTTCGAGTTGTCGTACCCGATGTAATAGTCAGGGTTGTTGAAGACGGTCAGCATGTCACGCGCTTCGACGGCGAGAATCGTCGTCATCTGGAAGTCGTGGTTCGTGAACACCTGGTCGAGCCACACTGCAGGAAACTCTGATGAGCGGATCGTCGCGTTGATGCCCACGTCTTTCAACTGCGAAACCACAATTTCAGAGACCGCCTGAGCGTAGGGCCTCGTGGGCACGTCGAAGGTCACCTCGACGTTTTCTTGCCCAGCCTCGGCGAGAAGCTCGCGGGCCTTCTCGGGATCGTGCGGGTACACGTCGTTGAGGTCTTCGTAGTAGGGGTCGGTGGGTACCGCGTAGGTTGCCACGGTCGTTCCGTACCCGCTCCAGGCGGTGTCAATAATGGCCTGCTCGTCAATCGCGTAGAGCACGGCCTGGCGCACACGCACGTCGTCGAACGGCTCGACGCGGTTGTTCAGTGAGAGCGACACCTCGCCGCTCGAGGTGCCCTCGGTGACGGTGAACGCGTCGTTGTTCTCAAAGGCGTCGAGGAGTTCGGGTGCCTGGAGGTTCGCGACGGCATCGACGTCGCCCGTTTGCAGCGCGTTGGTCGTTGCCGTGGCATCGGCAAAGTACCGAAGCGTCACCTGCTCAACCTTCGGGGCGTCGCCCCAGTAGTCGTCGCGGGTGTCGAGCACGATCTTTTCGTTCGGAGCCCACGAGGCGACCTCGTACGGCCCCGTGCCCACGGGAGCGTTCGCGAGATCATCAACGCCGTCGGGCGTAAAGATCGCGCCGACCGGGGTCGCGAGATCAAAAAGCCACTGGTTCGAGGGTCGGCTCAGGTGCACGGCAACCTCGGTGTCAGAGAGCACCTCGACGCTCTCAACGACATCCATCTTGCCCTTGAGCGTCGTGACCCAGTCACTCTGCACCCGCTCAAAGCTGAACTTGACGTCTTCGGCGGTGAAGGGCGCGCCGTTCGAGAAGGTCACGCCATCATTCAGCGTGAAGGTGTAGGTGGCCCGGTCATCACTCACCTCCCACCCTGAGGCGAGCAGCGGAACGATCTCGCCTTCCTGGTTCAGTTCGACGAGGCCTTCGTAGACGTTGGCCATGAGCGCCTGAGGAATCGCGGCGCCGGCGGTCGTCGTGAAGTCGAGGTTGGTGGGAGTGCCCGTGAGCGCGACCGTCACCGTCGTTGGTGCGGCACCGCCCTCACCGCCTGACCCACCGCTTCCCCCTGCCCCGGCCGAGCAGCCCGTCAGTAGTAACGCACCCGCGGTCACCAACGCCGCGGCATAGACAAATGGTTTCTGAGTTTGCATCATTGCTCCCTGAGGTTTTAATCCGTAAGGCGGTGAGCCTTAAGCGTACGCTCGCGCATAACCGGATGTTGCACCAGGATACATGGTAAGGCCACTCATGCACAGCCCCAGCGTTGCGAGTCTTCGCGCCACAACACCGTGCCGCCGCACGGCTCTGCCATTCCCCTGGCTGAACATGCCCCAAGACCCGACTGCGACTCGTGTGGTTTATTCTTAAGGTGCCATGAAGTGGCCACACTGCAGTGAGTCACCGAAAGACCCGACTGCACGGCGATCAACGAGGAGCAACAACGGCGATGACACACAGTTTCGAACCCGCGGTTCCGGTGCACACCTACCAACGAATCGTCGACCAGATCGAGCAGGCCATTGTCAGCGGCGAGATACCGGTCGGCTCACAACTCGCGAGCGAACGAGAGCTCATGGTGCAGTTTGACGTGAGCCGCCCAACGATCCGCGAGGCACTTCGCGTGCTGCAGAGCATCGGGCTCATCGCTTCAAGGCCGGGCACCCGCGGCGGCCCGCTCGTGCTCGCCCCCTCACCCGAGACACTCACGCGATCGTTTCGCGCAATGGTCGGCACTGACGCCTTGAACGTCTCAGAGCTCGTCGAATACCGCATCGTACTCGAGGGGTCAGCGAGCCGCCTCGCCGCCCTGCGCCACACCAACGAAGAACTCGAGCGCATGCGTCGCGGCATCGAACGCATGGAACAGTGCGCCCGTGACAACGCGGAAGATTTCGCCGACGCTGACCTCGAATTTCACGAGGCGGTCTGGGCGGCATCGGGCAACGCCATCGTTGAGATGAGCGGCCAGGCCGTCTCGGGCGTGCTGCGACAGATCATGCAACAGCACGCCGAAGGAACCCACCACGACAACCGAGAGAAGCTCGAAAACGCGCGCATTGACCGGGGGCTCTTCGAAGCTATCGCGGCGAGAGACTCTGCACGGGCTGGCTTCATCGCACAGCAGGCCATCGCCGATCGCTTCGCACCAAGCTTCGGCTCAGACGAGCAGGCCATCCTGCGCATGCTCGCAGACTAGGCCCGAAGGCCGCGGCACTTAGTCGTAGCTCAGCGTCACGATGTCTTCGGTCAGCGGCGTCGCCGAGGGGTCGCGCCACACGTCGGGCTCAATGTAGATGACCTTGGCGTGGGGCACCTGGGCGCGCACGTGGCGCTCGGCCTGGTTAATAAGGAACGAGAGCTCGCGCACCTTGCGCTCTGGGCCGACACTAATCTTGACGCCGATCATGAGCTCTTCGGGGCCGAGGTAGAGCGTCTTCATGTGAATGATGCGCTCGACGCCCTTGACGCTCACGATCGCCGCCTCGATCTTGGCCAGGTCTTCGGGGTTTGCTCCCTCTCCCACGAGCAGGCTCGAAACCTCGATCACGAGCACCACCGCGACCGCGATGAGCAGCACGCCAATGGCGATGGTGGCGAGGGCGTCGTAGATGCAGTTTCCGGTGAGGGCGGTGAGACCAACGCCGAAGAAGGCAAGCACGAGGCCCACGAGCGCGGCGAAGTCTTCAAGCAAGATCACGGGCAGCTCGGGCGACTTCTCGTGACGAATGAACTGCCACCAGCTGCGCTCGCCCTTGAGCGGCTTGCTCTCGCGCACGGCGACGCGGAGCGACATTGACTCGAGCACGATCGCGATGACCAGCACGAGAAGCGGCAGCCACCACATCGTGAGCGCCTCGGGGTGCTTGAACTTTTCAATGCCCTCGTAGACCGAGAACATGCCACCGACCGTGAAGAGCACGACGGCGACGACGAACGCGTACAGGTAGCGCTCCCGCCCGTACCCAAAGGGGTGCTTCGCATCGGCGCGGCGCTTCGAGCGCTTGCCCCCGATGAGCAGGAGCAACTGGTTGCCGGTATCAGCGAGAGAGTGCACACCCTCTGCGAGCATGGCCGACGAACCCGAGAAAAATGCGGCAATAAACTTTGTGATCGCGATGCCAAGGTTGGCGCTCATCGCGGCAATAATCGCCTTCGTTCCACCGTGTGAGGTGCTGGACTGGTCTTCACTCACGTGTGTGCCTCCTCGAGATGTTGCTCACCATTATGGCCTACCACCCCGAACGTGATCCGTATGATGTTGCACATGAGCACTCTCGATAACCCAGACCTGCCCACCATCGCCATGCTCGGAGTCGGATCGATGGGTGGTGCCATTCTCGAGGGCCTCCTCGCGCCCTCGGTCAACCGCTCTGCGCCCGTGCGCGTCACCACGAACAGCGAGGCGAGCGCCGCGAAACTCAACGAGCACGCCGACGTCGTCGCACACGCGGTCGAGAAGAACCCCGACGCGAACCGGGTCGCGGCAAGGGGCGCCAAAGCCATCATCGTCGGGGTGAAGCCCTGGCTCGTTCACGACGTACTCAAAGAAATTGCCGATGAGCTTGACGAAGATGCGGTGGTGATCTCGGTCGCGGCAGGCGTCACGATCGACAGCATGCGCGCGCTCCTTCCCTCATACGTTTCGGTCTTACGCGTCATGCCCAACACCCCGTCGCTCGTTGGCCGCGGGGTTTCGGGCGTCGTCGGGGTCGAAGACACTCCCCCAGAGGCGCTCGATCTCGCGAGCCGCCTCTTCAGCACCGTGGGCGACGTGATCGTTGTGAACGACGAAGCGCAGCTCGACGCTCTCTCGGCGATCTCAGGCTCGGGCCCCGCATACGTCTTCTACTTCATCGAGAAACTCACCGCGGCCGCTGAACGCCTCGGCTTCACGAACGACCAGGCGAGGCGCATGGTCGAGGGAACCTTTCTCGGCGCAAGCATGCTGCTCGATCACCAGGGCGGCACGCCAGAGGCGCTTCGCCGCAAGGTGACGAGCCCGAACGGCACCACCGAAAAGGCCATCGAAAGCTTCTCGCAGGCAGGCCTCGACGCCATCATGGACGACGCGGTTGGCGCGGCGATCACCCGCGCCCAGCAGCTCGCACGGGGCGAGTAGCCCCTATTCGCCCGGGGCTTCTCGACGGCCGCGAAAAAAGGCCTCGAGAAGCGTTCGGGCACGATCCGCCTCGATGCCAGCGATGACCTCGACCGGGGGCTGCGCCAGCCGCTCATCGCGCACGATGTCGTAGAGACTGCCGGCGGCGCCAGCCCGTTCCTCCCATGCGCCAAAAATGACGCGCGCGAGCCTCGCCTCGCGAATCACGCCAGCGCACATGATGCACGGCTCGAGCGTGACGGCGAGCGTGCAGCCCGTCAAGAAGCGGTCACCGAGCACACCACAGGCCTCGCGGATCGCGCGAATTTCTGCGTGGCCAGTCGGGTCGGTCGAGTGCAGCCTCTCATTGTGGGCACGCGCGAGCACCTCGCCGTCGGGGCCGAACACGACCGCACCGATCGGGATCTCGCCCGCCTCGCCGCCCCGCTTCGCCTCGTCGAGGGCCATACGCATCGCGCGCACCTCGGCGCCGCTCGCGGGAATCCCGGCTGCGTGCATGGTTCTCCTTAGGAGTTTCTCGGTTCGGGCTTTACACTTAACGCATGCGCGTTTTTGTTGCCGATCACCCTCTCATTACCCACAAGCTTACGGTCTTGCGTGACGCAAGGACCCCTCAGCCGACCTTCAAGCAGCTCATTGAAGAACTCATGACGCTGCTCGCCTACGAGGCGACGCGTGAGGTGCGGGTCGAAGACATCGAGATCGAGACCCCCGTGACGACGACGGTGGGCAAGCGCCTGAGCGAGCCGCTGCCGCTCATCGTGCCGATTATTCGCGCCGGTCTCGGCATGCTCGACGGCATGACGAAGCTCGTTCCCACCGCCGAGGTCGGCTTTCTCGGCATGCTGCGCGATGAAGAGACGCACGAGCCCATGACCTACGCCGAGCGCCTGCCAGAGAACCTCGAGGGGCGCCAGTGCTTCGTACTCGACCCGATGCTCGCAACCGGCGGATCGCTCGCGGCCGCCATTGAATACCTGTTTGATCGCGGCGCCGACGACGTGACCGCAATCTGCGTGCTTGGCACACCCGAGGGCATTGCCAAGATCGAGCAGACGATCGGCGATCGCAACGTCACCCTCGTGCTCGGCGCGCTCGACGAGGGCCTCGACGAAAACGCGTTCATCGTTCCCGGCCTCGGCGACGCGGGCGACCGCCTCTACGGCACGACCGCCTAGCGCTTCAAGCCGCTATTCTTCTCCCAAAGGGTCGCTTTCCAGCGGCCCTTTGGCGTTTCCCGGGCTGTCACATTACGGCCCGGGGTTGACGGATTCGACGAGCTGCCCTATTCTGACCATTATGAATACCTACACGACGCATCTGCCCGCCCTCGAGGTGACCCTCGGGCAGGCCGGCATGATGTGCCGTCGTGATGGTATGCGCAACCGAATGTGTATGTAACCTGCGCCTCTGAGCTCGCCTCTTGCTGAGCTCCGCACTCTGAACGAGCACGACACCGTTCTCGTTCTGGCCCCGGCCTCTCGCCGCTGGCCACACATTCTCTTCTCCCCCTCGGGCCGCCTCTCGGAGCCCACACTCAAGGATTGACGCATACCATGACCACCACACTCGCACCCCGTACCCTTTCGGCCGACCAGGCCTCAGCCCCCACTCAGCGCGACATTCGCGGCTTCGCCCTCTACGTGGGCCTCAGCGAAGACAAGATCGCCGGCAACCAGCAGGTCAGCGACATCGTTCGCCAGATCAAAGACCTCGTCGCACAGCTCGCCCCCGAAGCCGCGACCCACGCAACCGTTGCCCTCGCTCCCGAGAGCACCGGCGGTAAAGACCTCGACGTGGTGCGCCGCGCTCTCGGCGACCCGAGCGCGAAGGCGCGCGAGATCCGCCCGGAATCGGTCGAAGACCGTGCCGAGCTCGTGACCATCGATATCACGCGCAAGCAGGTGCTGCTCGACGGCATTCCCGCCGCCCTCACCTACCGCGAGTTCGAACTCTTGCAGTTCTTCGTTCTGCGCGAGGGCTTCACCGTCTCTCGCGAGCAGGTCGTCGAGGGACTCTGGGCGTCGAGCCCCGAAGAGGAGCAGCCCTCGGCTCGCACGATCGACGTGCACGTTCGCCGCCTGCGCGTGAAGCTCGGCAAGTACCAGGACATCATTCGCACCGTGCGCGGCGCCGGCTACCGTTTTGACCGCCACGCCGACGTGCGCATCGTGCAGATCGGCACCCCGAGCCCCGACATCATCTAGCGGCAGCGGCGTCCTTCCCGGCCGAGGCGACACTGCGCACAGGGCGCAAACTTCTCGTGAATTTTGCCTGAAAAGCCCAGCTTTCTCGGTAATATACGCAGTGAAGTGCCTCTGCCCGCGCACGAGCCGCAGGCCCAACCGAAGGAACCCGTCATGTCATCGCAGACTCCCAACCCGCTTGACCCCAAGCCGATCGACGAGGCCCTCGCTGGCGCTCAGCCACCCGAGCCACAGCCGTCTGAGCTTCAGCCGTCTGAGCTGCAGCCGTCTGAGCCACCCCAGACGACCCAGCCCGAGCACCCGGTCGAGCCAGGGCAGCAGCCTGCGGTGCCACCGGCTTCGACGCTGCCACCGACTCCTGCTCCGGCGCAGTACCAGCCTCCGCAGTATCAGGTGCCGCAGTATGAAGCGCCGCAGTATCAGGCGCCGCGCGATCCGCACGCTCCTCAGTTCCAGGCACCGCAGCCGGGCCAGCAAGGAGGCGGGCAGCCACCCTACGGAGCGCAGCCCAACCCCGCCGCACCTGAGTCAGGCTCGAGCACGACGACCAATCTGCAGCTGAACTACTGGCTATCGGTGTTTCTCTTCTGGATTCCGGCCCTCATTTTCTACCTCACCGAGCGCGGCAAGTCACCCACGATCGATAAGTTCAACCGCGACAACCTGAACTTCACGCTCGTGCGCACCATTGTTGGCGTTGCCGTCTGGCTCTTTTCGGGTATTCCCATCTTGGGAACGCTCGTTGCACTCGCCGGCTCAATCGCGGGCCTCGTACTCTTCGTGTTCCACCTCATCGCCGCGATCAAGGTGAAAGAGAACTACGAACGCGGGCAAGGTTCGGGCTTCGTGTTCAACATTGACATCGTGAAGTAGCATTTCGCCGGTTGGGTGCTGCTGTGCCCAGGGCTACCACCCCTGGACTCATCGTGTGGTCAACTGGGCTCATCGTGTGGTCAAAAAGTGTCGATTTTCGTCGGCGGTTTCTAGCGGTCAGCGCAACAGTATCTCTTCGATGACCTCGGCCGGCTTCGCGAACGCTAACCGTTTCCGGGGCCGGTCGTTCATCTCCCACTCAACATAATCGAGATCTGCCTGACTGAACACACTCAGATCAGTGCCCTTGGGGAAATACTCCCGCAGTAACCCATTCGTGTTCTCATTCGTCGGCCGCTGCCAGGGCGAGTGCGGGTCGCAAAAGAACACATCAATATCAGCTCCCATAGCGACTTCTTGATGCTTACTCATCTCTTTGCCCTGGTCCCAGGTGAGAGTCCGACGAAGCACATCAGGTAACTCTTTCATCTTCGCGATAAGCCCCTCAGTGACTGCTTCTACCCGCGGTAACGAGGGGTCTAACCAAACAAGGAATAGATAGTTCGAGTGGCGTTCAACGACCGTCCCGATAGCGCTCTTGCCATCTTTCCCGATAATTAAGTCACCTTCCCAATGCCCAGGAACAGCCCGATCAAGTGCTTCTGCGGGACGGTCAACAATGTTCACCATCCCAGCAATTCGGCCCTGCCTAGACTGGCCAGAACGGTGACTGTGTCGGATCTTCCTCCCCGTACGAACCCGAACCTCAAGCTCGCGTTTGAGCCCACCCCTGGCAAGGAGATAGATCGCTTGATAGATCGTTTCGTGTGACACTCGCATCTCCGGCTGATCCGGAAACTCGCGCTGTAGCCTGCCCACAACCTGTTCCGGTGACCGCTTCAACGATAGTTCAGCCTCCACAAAACGCCGTAACCGCGGATTCGTTACCAGCTTCGACGGTTTCGGTCTGCGGGCGCGCTGAAACGTTTGCGATTGTGCCTGTGTTGCCCGATACCTCGGCCTACGAGCCCGTTCAGAAGAAAAGAACGCGTTCCGCCGAATCTCACGACTCACTGTTGACGGGGCACGCCCCAACTTCCTCGCGATCTCACGAATCCCAGCCTTTGCCGTCCATAACGCCTGAATCTCGATACGCTCCTCGAACGATAACGACGACACCCGGGCTACTCTTCGGGGTCTCACCCCGCCCTGCGAATGAATATGTGACAAGATCGCGGCTTCGCTCTTGTCTACCCGTTCACCAATCTCTCGTGCGGTGAAGCCAGCAGCTCGCATATCCCAGATCGTGTTCACATGCTCAGCAAGCATGTTCCTTGAGAACTTCATGTCAGTGTCCACCCTTGTATTGTCTCGGGTGTTGCAACCACCGTTAGAACCCGCGAGCGAAATTCGACACTTTTTGACCACACGAGCGTGAAAATGGAGAGTGCGGGCGGGTACAAGCCGAATATGAGCACTGGAGGGCGGCAAATTAGGCCCAGCCAGGCCAGCTACGCCTCGCGAGCACGCGAACGCTCGACTTTTCGGCGGGCGCGCCACCAGCGGTAGCGATCCGCGTATTTTTGCACGATGATGCGCAGGCGAGTGAGCGCGTTTCTTGCCCAAGCGAACTCCGAACCGAGAATCGCGAGCCCTAAAAAGATGGTGAGCCAGCCGGGGCCAGGTAAAACGAGCATGGCGATTCCGGCGAGAATAACGACGCCGCCGATGACGGCGACGGTGATTTTATAGGCGAGCGCGAGCCAGGGGCGCCGGCCGACAATCGCTTTGAACCGTTCGAGAAAGCCACCGACGCGGGCGGCGAGGCGTTTCATCCAGCCGGGGTGATCTTCGGGCGAGCGCGTGCGCGGGTCTGGCATGCGGTCGCCCCCTTCACGTCTCACGGTCTCATAACATGAGCCCTCATTCAGTGTAGGCGATGCTTACTGAGAGCATTTCTCTCAGTTGCGAGCGAGCGGGCAGAGGCGGCAGAACGATGCCGAGACGAGCAGCACCGGCAGCACCGGCAGCAGTAGCGACAGCTCATCCGGGGAAAACAAAACACCCGGCAAGCTATACTTACCGGGTGTTTTACTTTGTGCGCCCTAAGGGATTCGAACCCCTGGCCTTCTGATCCGTAGTCAGACGCTCTATCCAGCTGAGCTAAGGGCGCATGTGGAATAACTCCAACTCATAGAGAATACAACACCAATCTTGGCAAACACAAATCGAGTTTTGTTCCGCGCGTCGTTTAAGGCGCAGTGCACTACCCTAGACAGGTGACCAATGCACTTGAATACGCGGAATCGCTGATCGCAAACGTACCCGATTACCCGCAGGAAGGCGTGATCTTTCGAGACATCGCCCCACTGCTCGCACACGGCCCGTCATTTGATGTGACCGTGCGCAACCTCATCGAGCCTTTCACAGGTTCGTTCGACATTGTTGCCGGCGTCGATGCGCGCGGCTTCATTCTCGCGGGCGCTGCCGCATCGGTTTCGGGCGCGGGCCTCATTCCCGTGCGCAAGCTCGGCAAGCTCTCACGCCCGGCGCACTCGGCCGAGTACGACCTCGAGTACGGCACGGCGACACTGCAGGTACAGAACGACGTTCCTGCGGGCTCACGCGTACTGCTCATCGACGATGTGCTCGCAACGGGCGGCACGCTGAGCGCGGCCGCTCACCTGCTCGAGCAGCTCGGCCACGAGATCGTGGGCGTTTCGGTTCTCTTCGAGATCGCCGATCTCAAGGGTCGCGACAAGCTCACCGAGTACGAACTGCACACGGTCTTCAGCAGCGAGGGCTAAACCCTACGAGCGCGCGGCCGGGCCTCCCGGCACAAAGCTCGAGCGCTGGGTGACCCACGAGAACATCGTGACCGCGGCTGCTGCCGAGGCGTTGATCGATCGCGTTGATCCATACTGGGTAATTTCAACGACCTGCTCGGCCGCGGCAACTGCCTCGTCGGTGAGCCCCGGCCCCTCTTGGCCGAAGAGCATGACGCAGCGCTCGGGCCACTCGAAGGTCTCCATGGGCACGCAGCCCTCGACGTTGTCGATCGCGATAACGGGCAGCTGCTGCTCTGCGGCCCAGGCGGCAAAGGCCTCAATACTCTCGTGGTATTGCACGTGCTGGTAGCGGTCGGTCACCATCGCCCCGCGCTTGTTCCACCGCCGGCGGCCCACGATGTGCACCGTGTCAGCGGCGAAGGCGTTGGCGCTGCGCACGATTGACCCGATGTTCATATCGTGCTGCCAGTTTTCAATGGCGACGTGAAAGGTGTGCCGCTGCTCGTCGAGGTCGGCGACAATCGCCTCCATCTTCCAATAGCGATAGCGGTCGATCACGTTTCGGCTATCGCCGTGTTCGAGCAGTTCGGGGTCGTAGAAGGGCTCGGTGGGCCATTCGCCCGGCCAGGGCCCCACCCCCGCGGTGGTTCGCTCGGGGTGGGGCTCTGGGGCTACGCGTTCTTCGGTCACGCCTCTATTCTCTCAGGCCCGGGTGCAAGCTGAGCTGCATCCCGGCCAGATACGCGCTGGCGCGGCCTCGATTCCTGCCTACGCGGCGGTACTGCTCGCTTCGGTGAGTGAGGTGAGCTCTGCGTCGCTCAGTTCAAGGCGCACCGATTCACCGAGCACCTCAAGCTGTTCGAGCGTTCGGGCGCTTGCAATGGGTGCGGTGATCGTGGGTTGCTGGCGCAGCCACGCGAGCGCAACCGCGGCAACCTGCGCCTCGTGCGTCGCGGCAACGCTGTCGAGCGCTGCGAGCACCTTCTCGCCACGGGCATCGAGGTACTGCAGGGCGCCGCCAGCCCTGGGGCTCGCGCCCTCGGCCTCAGCGTCGTTGGCCGAGCGGTACTTGCCCGTCAGGAACCCCGCGGCGAGCGCGAAGTACGGGAACACCTTGAGTGACTCGGTCTCGGCCACCGCACGCAATCCGTTCGTTTCGTAGTCGCGCTCAACGAGGTTGTAGTGCGGCTGCAGCGCGACCGGCAACTCGAGGTTTTCGGCTCGTGCGACCTCAAACCATTCGGCAACGCGTTCTGCCGAGTAGTTCGACAGGCCGATCGCCCCAATCTTGCCCTCGCGTTTGAGGTCAGAAAATGCGGCAGCGGTTTCGACAATGGGTGTGTCGGGGTCGTCGAAGTGAGCCCAGTACAGATCGATGGTCTCGACACCGAGCCGCCCAAGTGATGCCTCTGCCGCGCGACGAACATTGAGCGGATCAAGCCCGCTGTACTCGGGGTGCGTTGAAACCTTCGTTGCGACGGTCATTCTTCCGTGTGCACCACGGCTCGCGAGCCACCGCCCAATGACCTCTTCTGATTCGCCGCCCTTGTGGTCTGGCACCCAGTGCGAGTAGCCGTCGGCGGTATCGACCATCTTTCCGCCGCGCTCAAGGAAACGATCGAGCACCGCAAATGACTGCTCTTCGTTCGCTGTCCAGCCAAAAACGTTGCCGCCCAGAACCAGAGATCCGGCCCCGTGTTGCGCTTGTAGATCGAGCATGTCGTGCGTCCCTTCTTCATTGTTGGTAACACTTCTCATCCTCGCGCACGAACCTTAACGATCAAGCCACTCCTGCAATTCAGGTACGCTATCGGTCACGATGAGGTCGACCCCGGCGGTCTCAGCGGCCTCCCACGCGATCTCGTCGTTGAGCGTATAGGCGAAGGTCGCAACACCCTCGCCGGAGAGCGTATGTACGGTGTCGAGATGCTGCTCGATGAGGTCGAGCCCCGCACCAATACCGTCGATGTCGAGTTCGTCGACGAGGCTCACGAGATCGTCGTCAATGCTCTTGGTGAGCTTGACCCGCGCGGCCCCTGGGCTTGCCTCGGTGAGCCTTCGCATGGTCGTCTCGTCAAAGCTTTGCCAAACGATGCGCTCGCTCGCCTCCCGCTTCTCGACCTCGCCGAGTAACGCCTTGATCTCGGTGGGCCGCCAAGTTCCCTTGAGCTCGACGAAGGCGAGCGAGCGTGCCGGCACAAACACGTCGAGAAAGTCGTCGAAGGTTGGCACGGGCTCGCCGCGGTATTCGCGGCTGAACCAGCTTCCCGCGTCGAGTTTTGCGATCTGGCGGTGGGTGAGCTTCGAGACCTCACCCGCACCGTTCGTGGTTCGGTCGACGCGGGAGTCGTGCATGAGCACCGGCACGTTGTCTTTGGTGAGCCGCACGTCAATCTCAACAAAGTCGACGTCTTGCTCGAGCCCGTAGCGCACGCTCGCGAGCGTGTTCTCGGGCGCCGCAGAGGCCGCGCCTCGGTGCGCAATCACGCCAACACCGTCGGCCTTGAGCGCACGGTGCGCGTTGGGTTGGGCGGTCGCGGCGAGCGCCGCCGTGCCGAGGGCTGCCGAGCACACCAGTGCCGCGACAGCCCCGATCACGACGGCGCGTCGACGCCCGCTCCCGTTGCTTCGAAACTGCACCTGACCCCCTCGCTTCATCACGATGGCGCCAGCTTACCTCGTTTCGTTACCGTTTTGTGATCATTATTCTGCGGATCGCGGCCTCTCGCTCACAACCTCGAGCGATTCGCCGTCGCCCGCGACCGTGACGCTCACGTGATCGCCATCGTGAATTTCGCCGGCGAGAATGCCCCTCGCGAGACGGTCATCAATCTCGGTCTGCATGAGGCGTCGCAGCGGCCGCGCACCGTAGAGCGGATCGTAGCCGCGCCTAGCGAGCCAGTTGCGGGCCTCGTCGCTCACCTCGATCTCGAGACGCTTGCCCTCGAGCCTCGAGCGCAGGCGGTCGACCGAGATACCCACGATGTGGGCAAGGTTGTCTTCAGACAGGGGCCTGAAGATCGCGATCTCGTCGAGACGGTTGATGAACTCGGGCTTGAAAGCCTGGCGCACCGCCTCACCGACGGCGAGCTCCTTCTCTTCCCAGCTGAGTGCCGGGTCAACAAGAAACTGACTGCCGAGGTTCGAGGTGAGAATGAGAATGACGTTGCGAAAGTCGACCGTGCGCCCCTGACCGTCGGTGAGGCGCCCGTCGTCAAGCACCTGCAGGAGCACGTCGAACACCTCGGGGTGCGCCTTCTCGACCTCGTCGAGCAGCACCACCGAGTACGGCCTGCGCCGCACCGCTTCGGTGAGCTGACCGCCCTGTTCATAGCCGATGTAGCCGGGAGGGGCTCCCACAAGACGCGACACCGAGTGTTTCTCGCCGTACTCTGACATATCGATACGCACGATGGCGCGCTCGTCGTCAAAGAGAAACTCGGCGAGCGCTTTCGCGAGCTCGGTCTTGCCGACGCCGGTGGGCCCAAGGAACATGAATGAGCCGGTGGGCCGGTTCGGGTCTGATACGCCAGCGCGGCTGCGACGGACCGCGTCGGCCACGGCCTTGACCGCGTCTTCCTGACCGACGAGTCGCTGACCAAGCTCGGCTTCAAGCGCGAGGAGCTTTTCGGTCTCGCCCTGCATGAGCTTGCCGACGGGAACGCCCGTCCAGGCGGCGACCACGCCGGCGATGTCTTCGTCGGTCACCTGATCGTTGATCATGCGCTCGCCCGAAAGCTCGTGCTCGCGGCGTTCGGCCTCGCCCAGCTGGCGCTCAAGCAGCGGAATCTCACCGTAGAGCAGGCGCGAAGCCTCCTCGAGACGTCCCTCGCGCTGCGCGAGATCAGCCCGCACCTTCGCGCGGTCAAGCTGCTCACGCAACTCACCGAGCTTATTGAGCCCCGAGCGCTCCTCTTCCCACTTCGTTTCGAGCACGCGCAGTTTCTCCTGCTGCTCGGCGAGCGTTTCGCGCAGGTGCGCGAGGCGCTCTTTCGAGGCGTCGTCCTTTTCACCCTTGAGTGCCATTTCTTCGAGTTTCATCCGGTCGACCGCGCGGCGCAGTTCGTCGATCTCAATCGGTGCGCTATCAATCTCCATGCGGAGCCGGCTCGCCGCTTCGTCGATGAGGTCAATCGCCTTATCGGGCAACTGACGCGACGTGATGTAGCGGTTCGAGAGCGCGGCGGCGGCAACGAGCGCCGAGTCGGCGATCGTCACCTTGTGGTGCGCCTCGTAGCGCTCCTTGAGCCCACGCAAGATCGCGACCGAGTCTTCAACACTTGGCTCGCCGACGTACACCTGCTGAAAGCGACGTTCAAGGGCCGCGTCAGCCTCGATGTACTCGCGGTACTCGTCAAGCGTTGTCGCGCCAATGAGGCGCAGCTCACCACGGGCGAGCATGGGCTTCAGCATCTGCGATGCGGCCACCGACGATTCACCGCCGCCAGCGCCCATGAGCGTGTGCAGCTCGTCAATGAAGGTGATGATCTTGCCATCACTGTCATGAATTTCTTTGAGCACGGCCTTCATGCGCTCTTCGAACTCACCCCGGTACTTGGCTCCCGCAACGAGCGCCGAGATATCGAGTGAGATGAGTTCTTTATCGCGCAGTGACTCGGCGACGTCGCCCGCAACGATGCGCTGGGCGAGCCCCTCGACGACGGCCGTTTTACCGACGCCGGGCTCGCCGATGAGCACGGGGTTGTTCTTGGTGCGCCTCGTGAGCACCTGGCTCACACGGCGAATCTCGGCATCGCGACCAATCACCGGATCAAGCTTTCCGGTTCGGGCGACCTCGGTGAGGTTAATGCCAAATTGTTCGAGCGCAGACTGCGGTTCTTCTTGCTGCTGCGGCTGCATTCCTGGTTGCATGGGCGCTCCTTTCGCTGTCCATTTCAAACTTGAGCTTAGTTGACTCAAGTTTATCAAACTGCCCACAATTTCTCTACTCTTTTACCCCCATATCAACACCTCGCCTGGTACGATACGTCAAGACAACAGCCGGGCCTCGCGCTCCCGCAATGGCCGAGAGGGCTCATGAATTCACCAAGCAGCAGGAGCAAGAAGCCCCTTCTCGTCACACTCTCGGTCACCTGCGCGCTGCTGCTCGCTGGCGGCGGCTACGTCGCCGCGGTCGCGGCCGCGCCACCGATCAAGCCGACGTTCGCTGAGGCAGAGGGGGCACTGGCCCCGATCCACCACGGCGATACCCAGGCGCACGAGATGGTGCTCGCAAAACCCAAGCCCACCGCCGTCGGCTTCGCCGAGCAAGACACCGTGTGGTCGAACGACGAGACCGCCTACCCGCTCGCGAGCATTTCCAAGCTCATTACGGTCTTGGTCTGCCTTGATGCGGCCCCGCTCGACCCCGACCTTTCGACGTGGGGCACCTACACGTGGACCCAGGCCGATCGCGAGCGCCAGGAGGCCTTCATCGCCGATGAGGGCGTCGCGTTTCCTATGCCCGTCGGCACCGAGATACCGCTCACCGATCTTTTCACCCTCATCTTCCTCCCCTCGGCAAACGACATGGTGACCGCATACGCCTACACCGTCTTTGACAGCAACGATGCATTCGTCGCCGCTGTGCACGCCTGGGCCGAGAAAAACGGGCTCGACTCGATCGAGTTTCGCGAGCCCTCGGGCATGGACGAGGGCAATAAGGCAAGCCCGAGCGACCTCGTTCGCGTGGGCCGCATCGCCCTCAAAGACCCCGTGATCACCCAGTTCATCACGCAGGAGTCGGCCTACGTCGAGGGTGCCGGCTACGTCGAGAACACCAACCCCCTGCTCGGTGTTGAGCAGGGCATTCTCGGCATCAAGACCGGGCGGTCGCTCTCGGCCGGCTTCAATCTGCTCGTCGCGCAAGAGCGCACGAGCAACGGGCGCAGCTACGATCAAATCTCGGCAACGATGGGCCGCGGGTCTTTGCGAGAACGAGCCAGCTCTGGTCGCGAGATGCTCGGCGAGCTCGACAAGCTCCCCCTCTCGGTCGCCCCGCTCCAGGCGGGCGAGCTACTCGGCACGCTCACCGACTGGTCGGGCGCCACCATCGAGGTCACGGCTGCCGACGCAGCGGCCGAGGTGACCCTTTTGCCCGGCGAAAGCGTGACCCGCGAGGGCCTTACCGTCACGACGCCAGAAACCGCCAAAAGCGGTGCCACGGTGGGCACAATGACCGTCTCAACACCGGCGGGCGAAGAGCAGATCGAGCTCGTCACCACAGCCCCGCTCACCCAACCTGACCTGTGGTGGCGTGTAACCCACCCTGGTGACGTACTCTTCCGCTAAAATGCTCGCTATCTTCTCGCATTTTCGCGTTCATATTTTCACAAGCTCTTTCGCTACAGTGGTTGACCGAGGGGGACCCAATTGACCGCACAACAGAAACGCCAACAAATTCTTGAGGCCGCCGCCCAAGAGTTCGTCGAACGCGGGTATGCCGCAGCAACGCTCTCGTCGGTGGCAGGCCGCCTTGGCTTGACGAAGGGCGCACTCGCCCACCACTTCCCGACCAAAGATGAGCTGCTCTCAGGCCTCGGCGAACAGCTGAGCCAGGCCATCGAAGACTCTGACCGGGTGACCCGGGCCGCGTTTCCGAACAGCGGCATTCACGCGGCAGTCGCCTACCTCGTGCAGCTGAGCGCGATCGCCGCGAAGAACGTGTGCGTCGCCTCGACACTCGTACTGCTCACCGACCGTGGGGCACCGCCGAGCGCCATCTCAGAGCTCATCTTCGAGTGGCTCGACGGCCTCGTCTCGTTCCTCAAGCAGGCCCAGGACAGCGGCCAGATCGCCCCCGAGGTCGATGTCGAAGAGTTCGGTGAGTTCATGCTCGCGACAAACATCGGCACCACCCTCATCCCGAGCCGCACCCCCACGCCGCAGAACCGCCGCAAGCGTCTGCGTTTCATTCGCCTGGGCCTCGCGTCACTCGGTCTCGAAAACCCCGATCAGGTCGTCGACGAGGTGCTGCTTTCGGGCTACATCGACGTGCCCGCGATCAACCCTCCCATCGACCCGGTTCCGCTCCCCTAGCGAGCGGCCCCTCAAGGCCCGCCCTCACAGGGCAAGGCCAAACGCCGCATGGCTCGTTCACCTTTGCCCGTTTCTCTGTAGGCTGGCGGTATGTCAGAGAACAATCGGCTATTTCAGTCGTCAACCGGCTGGGTGCTCGGCGGCGCAATCGTCGGCGGTGGCGCGGGCGCGCTGCTCGGGCTCAGCTGGGATTCCGTTGATGTCGGCGCCGCAATCGGTTTTGCGCTGGGCGCGTGCGTGGGTTTCTCGATCGGGATGCTGCGCAAGCGGGGTTAGACCGCAGCTGCAGCGCTCTGCCCCTCGTCACCGAGCATGGGCTCCAGTCGCTCCTGAATGAGCCCCGGCCTCGCACCAACGAGCGTTTCGCACGCCTCGGCGAGACGGCTCGCGAAGAGTGCCGCGTCGGTTCCACGCGCGAGTGCGTGGGCGGCCATACCGTCGATCATCGCAAGAATGTGCCAGGCAACGGCTTCTTCATCATCGAGGCGAAACACCCCCTCGGCCCGCCCCTCGGCGATGATCTCGGTAATGCCACGCTGCCAATCACCCATCTGCTCATCGATCATGAGCGAGAGCGCCTTGCTGCCCCGGCCAAGCGACCACGCGTCAACCCACACGAGCGTGATGTCGTTGTGGTCACGACGCAGCACGGTCGCGATCATGCGCGCGAGCCTCGCCGGCCCGCCCGTCACCTGCCTCGCCTCGGTCAGCACCTCTTCGAGCTCTGAACTCACGAGTTCTCGAAAAGTTCGGGCAACGAGTTCTTCCATGGTGCCCGCGTAGTGGGCGACGAGCCCCGGCGCGACGCCAGCGCGCGTTGCGACCGAGCGCAGCGTGAGCGCAGAGAGGCCCGCTTCGCGAGCGAGCGCTGCGGCTGCGGTGTGGATCTCGTCCGATCGCTGGTCGGGTGTTTTGCGAACGCGAGGGCGTGAGGCGGGTGTTGACATGATGACTCCAGTGTAAGATGATTACTTATTGATCGAGTGATCAATAGCTTCGCGGCTCTTCGCGGAGGGCGGGCTCACAGGCACCCGCACGACGAAATGCTCTACAAAGGAGAAGACATGGGCTGGCGCATGCCGCACGAGGGTGACACACACGAACGTACCTGGATGGCGTTTCCCCGAGCAGGGATAACCCTCGGCGAGAACGCCGCTGAGGCAGAGACCGCATACGCGTCGTGGAGCGAAACCGCGCTCACCATCGCCGAGTTCGAGCCCGTGACCATGGTCGTCGATCCTACCGAGATGACCCGCGCAAAGAACATGCTCGGCTCAGCGGTCGAGATCATGGAGTCGCCCCTCGACGAGTTCTGGATGCGGGACTTCGGCCCAACCTTCGTCATCGACGACGAACGCCCCGGCGTGCTCGGTGCGGTCTCGTGGATTTTCAACGGCTGGGGAGCACCCGAGTGGGCCGAGTGGCAGGTCTCGGCGGGCATCGCCCCGATCATCGCCGAACAGGTGGGGGCCGAGCTCGTGAGCTCGGTGCTCGTGAACGAGGGCGGCGGCATTCACGTTGACGGCGAGGGCACCGTGCTGCTCACCGAGACGGTGCAACTCGACCCGAACCGAAACCCCTTCGCCAACAAGGCACGCGTCGAAGCCGAAATGGCACGCACCCTGGGCGCCACGAAGGCCATCTGGCTGCCCCGCGGCCTCACCCGCGACTACGACGACTTCGGCACGAACGGCCACGTCGACATTGTCGCCGCGTTCGCTTCGCCCGGCAAGGTGCTTCTGCACCGCCAGGACGACCCCGCGCACCCCGACCACGAAGTGACCCGCGAACTCAAGGTCATGCTGGAAGGCCAGACCGACGCTGCAGGCCGCGCGCTCGAAGTGATCGACGTACCCGCGCCCGCCGAACTGCGCGACGATGAGGGCTTTGTCGACTGGAGCTACCTCAACCACCTCGTGGTCAATGACGGCATCGTGGTGTGTGGCTTCGGCGAACCTGAGGCCGACGCACGGGCACGCGATATTCTTGAGCGTGCATACCCCGGGCGTCGAGCCGTAACGGTCGATGCCCGGCCGATCTTCGCACGCGGAGGCGGCATTCACTGCATCACCCAACAGCAACCACTCGTCACAGGAGAGCGCTCATGATCGACGTCGTTGAAGCCTCAATCGCAGAACTCCGCGGGGCACTCGAGGCCGGCAGCACCACGAGCGTCGACCTCGTGCGCGCCTACCTCGCGCGCATCGACGCCTACGATGCCCCCGGCTCTGAAACCGCACTCAACGCGGTTGTCGTTCGCAACCCCGAGGCGCTCGCTGAAGCTGAGGCGGCCGATGCCCGCAGGCGTGAGGGCAAGACCCTCGGCCCGCTCGACGGCATCCCCTACACCGCCAAAGACAGCTACCTCGTAACCGGCCTCACCGCTGCCTCGGGCTCGCCCGCCTTCGCCGACCTCGTCGCCCAGCGCGACGCCTTCACGATCGAACGCCTTCGCGCAGGCGGCGCCATTTGCCTCGGCCTCACCAACATGCCGCCCATGGCGAACGGCGGCATGCAGCGCGGCGTGTACGGCAGGGCAGAGAGCCCTTACAACGCCGAATACCTCACGAGCGCCTTCGCCTCGGGTTCATCGAACGGTTCTGGCACCGCAACCGCCGCGAGCTTCGCCGCCTTCGGGCTCGGCGAAGAGACCTGGTCGAGCGGCCGCGCCCCGGCAGCCTGCAACGCGCTGTGCGCCTACACCCCGAGCCGCGGCGTCATCTCGGTGCGTGGCAACTGGTCGCTCGTGCCCACCATGGACGTGGTCGTGCCGCACACCCGCTCGATGGCCGACATGCTCGAGGTGCTCGACGTGATCGTCGCCGACGACGCCGAAACGCGCGGTGACTTCTGGCGGGCCCAGCCCTGGGCTCCGATTCCAAGCGCTTCGTCGGTGCGACCCAGGTCGTACGTCGAACTCAGCGCTGCTGACCTGCGTGGCAAGCGACTCGGCGTACCCCGCATGTACATCAACGCCGACGACGAGGCGGGCACCGGCACCACCATCGGCGGCCCAACCGGCGAGCGCATCGACACCCGTGACTCGGTCATGGCCCTGTGGCACGGGGCACGTCAGGCGCTCGAGGCTGCGGGTGCCGAGGTAATCGAGGTCGACTTTCCGGTCGTCACGAACTACGAGGGCGATCGTGCCGGGGCCCCCATCCTGGCAACGCGCGGCCTCGTGAGCCCCGAGTTTCTACGCAGCGAGATCATCGATCTCTCGGCGTGGGCCTGGGACGACTTCCTCAAGGCCAACGGCGACCCGAAGCTGTCGTCGCTGGCCCTCGTCGACGGCGACACGATCTTCCCTGCCCCCGAGGGTGCACTGCCCGACCGGTACGTCGGTTTCGACGACGACATCGCAACCTACCCGGCCCAGGTTGCCGAGCACCCCTACGAAAGTTTCACCGAGATTGCACACCTCGAAGAGGGCGTGCTCGGGCTCGAAGAAACGCGTCGCACTGATCTCGAAGCGTGGATGGACCAGCTCGATCTCGACGCGGTCGTCTTTCCCGCGCTCGCCGATATCGGCAAGGCAGACATGGATGTGAACCCTGAATCGGCCGATGCCGGCTGGCGCAACGGCGTCTGGGTTGCCAACGGCAACCTCGCGATCCGCCACCTCGGCATACCGACCGTCACGGTTCCCATGGGCACGCTCGACGACATCTCAATGCCCATGGGCCTCACGTTCGCGGGCAAGGCCTACGACGACCAGGCCCTGCTCGAGCTTGGCCTCGCCTTCGAGGCCACCGGCTCGTACCGCTGCGAGCCGCCGCGCACGCCGCGCCTCTAGCGCCAAAGGCGGGGAGCTCGGCTGAAGGCCTGGCTCCCCGCAACCACGCCCACTCGCCAGTTTTACAAGGAAGTAACCCATGTCTTCAAGCACGCCAGCAACGCTGAAGCGCAACCTCAAACAACGCCACGTCGTGTTCATCGGCCTCGCGTACATGTCGCCATTCGCGGTCTTCGACACCTTCGGTATCGTCTCTGAAGCCACGCAGGGGCACGTGCCCATGTCGTACATCATCATCACGATCGCCGTGCTCTTCACCGCGTTCAGCTACGCGAAGATGGTGCGGGTCTACCCCTCGGCCGGCTCGGCCTACACCTATGCTCGCCGCACAATCGCAGCGCCCGTTGGCTTTCTCGTCGGCTGGGTCGCACTGCTCGACTACCTTTTCTTGCCCATGATCAATGCGCTGCTCGCAAAGATCTACCTCTCGGCACAGTTTCCCGAGGTGCCCGGCTGGCTGTGGATCGTTGGCCTGCTCGTCATCATCACCGCTCTGAACATCGTCGGTGTGCGCATTAGCGCCGCGGCCAACATGATCATGGTCGTGTTTCAGGCACTGCTCGCGATCGTCTTCGCCGTGCTCACGATCAGAGCGATTCTCGCCGACGATGCACTGAGCTTCACCTTCGCCCCCTTCTACTCGATGAACGCCGACATGATGAGCCTCATCGGCGGAGCCTCAGTGCTCGCCCTCGCCTTCCTCGGCTTCGACGCGGTCACGACCCTCGCCGAAGAGACCGTTGACCCCCGCCGCACCGTTCCCCGCGCCATCATGTGGATCGCGGCGCTCGGCGCCGCCTTCTTCGTCGCAATCACGTACGTCATGCAAACCCTCGTACCCGACCTCGAGACGCTGCAGTCAATCGCCGACGACATCGAGGGCGCCTCACCGTACATTGCGCTGCTCATCGGCGGTATCGCCTTCCAAACCCTCTTTCTCGCGGGGGCCACGGTTTCGGTACTCTCGTCGGGTCTCGCCTCACAGCTCAGCGCTTCGCGCCTGCTCTACGCCATGGGTCGCGACGGCATTCTCGCCCGCAAGCTCTTCAGCTATGTGCACCCGAAGTTTGGCACGCCCGTCTTCAACATCGTGCTCGTCGGCGCCATCGCCCTCGTCGCACTGCGGCTCGATCTCAACGCGGCCACCTCACTCATCAACTTCGGCGCCTTCACGGCCTTCGCCTTCGTGAACCTTTCGGTGATCGCATTCTGGCTTCGCCACCGCACCACGAGCCACATCACCGGCTCAACCTGGTCATGGGTGCTCGTTCCCGCCATCGGCTTTCTCATCAACGCGGCCCTCTGGGTGAGCCTCGATGAACTCGCCATGAAGGTGGGCCTCATCTGGACCGGCGTAGGCATCGTATACCTCGCGTGGCTCACGCGAGGCTTCCGCCGCCCAACCCCCGAAATGTCGTTCAACGAGGCGGGCGACCTGCCCACCGGCGTGATGCGCGTGGGCGAATAGCGAGGGCCGCCCGCGCCCAGCCTCTGAGGCTCCAGAGCCGCGTGATCCACCGATATCAGTTCGGGGTCACGCGGCTCTTCGCGTATACCCACTTGCCCACCGCAGCTCCCGGTGCACTATGGTGGAGGCAAGACACGGGGTGCCCCACGCGGGCTGAGATGACACCCGAGAACCTGATCGAGTTCGTACTCGCGGAGGGATGTCGATGCTCAGCGCCACGGCGGCGCCCCAGCACACCCACACCCCTTTCGTTGCGAACTCGACGCGAGCAGCAACGAAAGAGAGCACTGTGATTTCGAACGTCCTCACCATTGCAGGGACCGACCCCACGGGCGGCGCCGGCATTCAGGCCGACCTGAAAGCGTTCTCGGCGCTCGGCGCCTACGGCATGAGCGTCGTGACCGCCGTCGTCGCGCAAAACACCCGCGGCGTGCGCGAGTTCGTGGCCCTTGAACCGAATTTCGTTGCCGACCAGATCGCCGCGGTGTTCGACGATGTGCGCGTCGACGCCGTGAAGATCGGCATGGTCGCAAACGCAGGCATCATCGAGGCAATCGCCGACAGCCTCGACCGCTACGCCACCTGCCCCGTCGTGCTCGACCCCGTCATGGTTGCCAAGAGCGGCGACCACCTGCTCGCGCCCGAGGCGGTCGACGCGATTCGCGAGCGCCTCGTCACCCGCTCAACGATCATCACCCCGAACCTGCCAGAGGCGCAGGTGCTGCTCGGCCGCGACACCGAGATCGCCGACCTCGCCGGCATGCGGGCCTCGCTCGACGACCTCATGACGCTCGGCTCGCCCTGGGTGCTACTCAAAGGCGGTCACCTCGCCGACGGCGACAGCGTCGACCTGCTTGCGGGGCCCGCGACCGCAGCCCCCACTTCGGGCGCGAGTAGGGATCGGGCGGGGCGATCCGCCGCGTTTTCAGTCGCCGAGTTCACCTCGCCCCGCGTGCGCACCGTCAACACCCACGGCACCGGCTGCACCCTCTCTGCCGCGATCGCGGCCCTGCTGCCCGGCAGCGAACCCGTCGCCGCCGTGGCCCGCGCGAAGGAATACCTGACCGGTGCGCTGCGTCACGCCGACGACCTCGATGTCGGCGGCGGCCAGGGCCCCGTGCACCACTTTCACGAACTCTGGAACCACCCCACCACGACCGAAGGAGACCCCCGATGACCCTGTTCACCGACCTCAAGGCCGCGATCGGCCCCGAATGGCAGGCCTACACCGAACACGAATACGTGCGCCAGCTCGGCGAAGGCACCCTGCCGCTCGCCGTCTTCCAGGACTACCTCAAGCAGGACTACCTCTTTCTCGTGCAGTTCGCCCGCGCCAACGCGCTCGCCGCCTACAAGAGCCGTACCCTCGCCGACATCACCGACGCGAGTGGGGCCCTCGGCGCGATTCTGCACGAGACCGAACTGCACCGACGCCTCACCGAGCGCTGGGGAATCTCAGAGGCCGAGCTCGCCCGCGTTCCCGAGAAGCAGGCCACCGTCGCCTACACCCGCTACGTGCTCGACACCGGCATGTCGGGCGACCTGCTCGACCTGCACATCGCCCTCTCGCCCTGCACCATCGGATACGCCGAGATCGGCACCGCGCTGGCCCCGCAGCTGCAAAACCGCGCCGACCACCCCTACGCCGAGTGGATCAGCGAGTACTCAGGAGCCGGCTTCCAAGGCGCAGCGCAGGCCGCAATCGCGAGACTCGACGCCCTCACCGGCGGCGCCGTGACCCCGCAACGCTTCGACGCGCTCGTCGAGGTGTTCCGCGCTGCGACGCGCCTCGAGGCCGACTTCTGGCAGCAGGCGCTCGACGCGGGCGGGTCGGGGCGGTAGGGGTTTCGGGGCCGGGCCGGCCTCGCGGCGCCGGCGCTGGCGGCCCCGGTGCTCGCGGTCCCGACGCTCGCGGTCTTGTTTCGCGATTTCGCGGTCTACTTGACGAAAAGCAGGGTGTTTTGCCGTCTACACCCTGCTTTTCGTCAAGTAAACGCAAACCCGAAGCGCTCCGTGGCGGATCGAGCCCAGAGCCCGACCGCGCCCGTCACCCCCACACCCGCGGCCCCCGCATCCGTGACCCCGCACCCCGCACCGCAAGCGCCCTCACCCCCGCCGGTACGTAGCCCCGGGGTGGGCCGCGGGCAGCCGGTCACCCGTACCGAACATTCGGTCGCGCAGCGTCCCGGGCTGCGGCGCAGTCGGGTAGAGGCCTCGTCGCTGCAGCACCGGCACAACGTGGTCGATGACGTCTTCCCACGTTCCGGGGTTCAGCGCATAGGCGAGGTTGAAGCCGTCGACCCCGGTCTCGGCGACGAGACGCTCAAGAGCATCGGCCACCGTCTCGCCCGAGCCGACAACGACCGGGCCGCCGGTCGCGTTGATGCGGGCGCTATCGCGTAGCGTCCACCGGGCATCGCCGCCGAGGTCGGAATCACCCGCACCAGCAGGCTCGCCCGGGCCAGCAGAACCGCCAGCACCAGAAACGCCAGAGCCAGGAGAACCGCCAGCACCAGCACCAGCACCAGCACCACCAGCACCACCAGCACCAGCACCAGCACCGCCAGCTCCCCCGCCCCGCGCTCCCGACAGGCTCGCCACCGTCGTCTGGATCGCGTTCGTGGCGGCGGGCTCAAGCGGGGCGTCGAGGTCTTGCTGCGAGAGGTCGAGGCCCGACCATCCTGAGTTGAGCACGAGGTTGCCCACCTCTGAGGCGTAGGCGAAGACATCGCGGTACTTCGCGGCGGCGAGCTCGTCGGTCTCAGCGGTGACGATCGTGAGCAGGGCGTAGGTGCGGGCGGCATCGCGGCCGCGGCCGGCAGCCTCGAGGCCGTCGCGAATCTTCGTGACCTGCTCACGGGTTTGCTCGATCGTGGGGGCCGCAACGAAGATCGCCTCGGCGTGACGGGCCGCAAAGCGAATGCCGCGTGGCGAGGCCCCGGCCTGGTATACGACGGGGGTGCGCTGCGGCGAGGGCTCGCACAGGTGCGGGCCGGGAACGCTGAAGTAGCGCCCCTCGTGCGCGATCGGGTGCACCCGCGCGGGGTCGACGAACGTGTCGCGCTCGACGTCAAGCACGACCGCGTCGTCTTGCCACGAGCCCTCCCACAGCTTGTACACGACTTCGAGGTACTCGTCGGCGTGGTCGTAGCGTTCGTCGTGCGAGAGCTGATCGACCTGCCCCAGGTTTTGGGCGGCGCTCTTGAGGTAGCCGGTCACGACGTTCCACCCGATGCGCCCGTGGGTGAGGTGGTCGAGTGTCGACATGCGCCGCGCAAAGGTGTACGGATGCTCGGCGGTCGTCGTCGCCGTCACGCCGAAGCCGAGGGTTTCGGTGACGGCCGCCATCGCGCTCACGAGCATCATCGGGTCGTTCATCGGAATCTTCGCCGCGGTTCGCAGCGCGGCGTCGGCGCTTCCCTCGTAGACGTCGTAGGGCCCGAGCGCATCGGCGAGAAAGATCCCGTCGAAGTGGCCGCGCTCGAGCAGCCGCGCGAGGTTTGTCCAGTGCTCGAGGCTCGTGTAGTCACGCGAGCGGTCGTCGGGGTGGCGCCACAGCCCCGGAATCTGATGGCCCACGCCATTAATTGCGAAGGCATTGAGGCGGATCGGGGTTCTTCTCGTCACAGGTTCTCCTTGGGGGTTGCGTTGGTTCGTGGGCGAGCGCGGAGCCCGGCGCTTGCAGGAGCGGCACCGGCGGCAGCGGGAGCCTCGGTGCCAGCACCAGCACCCGCGCCCAGCGCCGCCAGCACCGCACGCTCGAGCGCCGCGAACTCGGGGCTCTGGGCGACGGCGAGCGTGCGCGGCTTCGGCAGGTCGACGTCGAGCACCAGGCGCACCGAAGCTGGCCGGGGGCCGAGCACGATGATGCGGTCTGACAGGAGAACGGCTTCGCGCACGTCGTGGGTGATGAGCAGGGCTGTCCAGTCGTGTTCGATCCACACCCTCTGTAGCCAGTCGTGCAGCTCGCGTTTGGTGAGCGCGTCGAGGGCGCCGAAGGGTTCGTCGAGCAACAGGGTGCGGCGTTGCTGCACGACGGTGCGCAGCAGGGCGGCGCGCTGCCGCATGCCGCCAGAGAGTTCGAAGGGGAGCGCGTCTTCGAAACCCTCGAGCCCGAACTGCGCGAAGGAGTCGCGCACCTGGCGCCGCGCCTCCCTGCGTGGCCGGCCCTGCACCTCGAGGCCGAGCGCGACGTTCTGCGCGATCGTGCGCCACGGGAACAACAGATCCTTCTGGGGCATGTAGGCGGCGTGGCCGGCCGATCCGCGCACGTCGACGCCGTCGGCGAGCACACTGCCGGCGGTCGGCGTATCAAGCCCGGCGATGATGTTGAAGAGCGTGCTCTTGCCGCAGCCCGAGGGGCCGACGATCGAGACAAAGCTTCCCGGCTCGACATCGAACGAGACGTCGTCGAGCACGGGGCGTCTCTCTCCGCGCGACAGTGCGAAGTCACGCGAGACGCCACGCAGCGAGAGGCGGGGCTCAGTTGGTGCGGGCACGGCGGGCCCTCCGTTCGTGTGAGTGCCACGGAATCACCATGCGCTCGACCACAAAGGTCGAGAGGTAGAGCGCGATGCTCACGAGGGCGGTGACCGCGACGGCGGCGAGCACGAGGTCGGTACGAAACGCGTTCTTCTGCACGCTCATGTAGATGCCGAGGCCCGACTGCGCCCCGACGTACTCGGCGAAGATCGCGCCGACGACCGCGTACGTCACGCTGATCCGCAGCGAGGTGAAGAAGAGCGGCAGCGCGGTGGGCAGCCGCAGCAGCACAAACTCGCGCACGCGCCCGGCCCCCATGCTGCGCAGGAGCGCCCCGGCCTCGCGGTCGGCGCTCGCGAAGCCTTCGATGAGGCCGATCGCCACGGGAAAGAAGGTCACGAGCGCGACGACGAGCACCTTCGGCAGCAGGCCGAAGCCGAACCAGATGATCATGAGCGGCGCAATCGCGATGACCGGGATGGTCTGCGAGGCCACCATGAGGGGCAGCGCGGCACGGCGCAGGATCGGCGAGAAGTCGACCGCGATCGCGAGTGCCCAGGCGCAGGCGAGCGACACCGCGAAACCCGCGGCGGTGACCCCGAGGGTTGCCATGGCGTGCCCCGCGATGGCCTCGCGGTGATCCCACCCAGATGCCGCAACGAGTGACGGGGCCGGTAACACCTGCGGGCGCACGCCGCTCACGCGCACCGCCACCTCCCACACGACGACGAGGGCGCCGAGAAACCCGAGCGGCACCGCGACGGCCTGCCACCAGCCGCGCGGTGCGCTCGTCTCACGTTGCACGCTCACCCGAGCAGGTAGTCGTTCGTGAAGAAGTCCTGCCACGAGGGTTCAGCAGGGAGCGGTTTCCCGTCGCGATCGGTGAGCAGGCCTGCTTCGAAGAGAAACACGCCGAGCTCGCGCCAGTGCTGCTCGGTCTGCCGGCCAAACTCGCCCGCGTCGTTGAGCATGAAACGCTCAGCGAGCATGCGCTGGCTTTCAACGAGCAGATCGAGGTCGGGGAGCAGCCCGGCATTTGCGTCGTGCAGCACGGTGGCGGCGCCCTCGGGGTCGGCAATCGAGTCTTCGTAGCCTCGGGCGAGCGCCTGCACGAAGGCCTGAGCCTCGTCAGGGTGCGCGTCGAGCCAGTCGCGCTGGCCGATCGTCACGACCTGGTACGAGTCGGGAAACCCGAAGTCGGTGTACGCGAAGGTCTTGAGCTCGATGCCCCGCCTGGCCGCCTCGATGCCCTGCCACGCCACATACGGAACGGTGAAGTCGACCGCCCCCGAGTAGAGCGCCTCGTAGGCGTTCGTCGCGAGCACGACCGTCTCGAACTCGCCGGTGCCGCCGGCGGCCTGAACGACGCCGCGCATGGTCGCCGTCTCTGAGGGGTTGTCGAAGCCGCCGAACACGAGCCCGTCAAGATCGGCAGGGCTCTCGATGTCGTCGCGGTCGGCGAGCACCGCGACCTCGCTCGCCCACGTCTGCTCAACCGCGAGCACCGAGATGAGGCCTGCCCCCGCGGCAATCGCCATGCTCGCGGTGTCCTGGTGGCTGATGCCAAACTCGGCCTGCCCCGCGTCGACGAGCACCTCGGGGTTGATGTTGTTAAACGGCAGCACCTCGACGTCGAGGCCGGCGTCGGCGAAATAGCCCCGTTCGAGCGCGACGTAGAGCCCGGTGTGGTTCGTATTCGGGGTCCAGTCGAGCGCGAAGCGAATCTTCGTCCCGTTCTCGCTGGCGCCAGGAGCACCCGCTGCCCCCGATTGCACCGCGGCGGATCCCGCCCCGCTCCCGCACCCGGCAATCGCCCCGGCGAGCAGCACCGCGACCGCCGCGGCCAGAACCCGCGCGGCCCTCATCGGGTCACCTCGCCCGAGTGCCAGGCGCGCACGAAGTCGCGAGCCGCGGCCTCGGCATCGGGAGCCGCGCAGATTGCCGAGACGACCGCGATGCCTGCGGCGCCGCGGCGTCGCAGCTCGGCGGTATCGGCAAGCTCGACGCCACCGATCGCGACCGGGGGCACTGGCGCCGTCGCGGCGAGGTGCTCGAAGCCGTCGAAGCCGAGCGCCGGCGGGTGGTTCGGCTTCGTCGAGGTGGGCCGAATCACACCGATGCCGAGGTAGTCGACCGATCCTTCGTGCATGTTCGCGACCGCGGCGAGATGCTCAGGGGTGTTGGCCGTGAGCCCGATGATCGCGTCGGGGCCGAGTTCGCCCCGGGCCCGATCCACAGCAGTATCGCCCTGCCCCAGGTGCACGCCATCGACCGCGATGCCGCGCTCGCGAGCGGCGATCGCAACGTCGAGCCGGTCGTTGATAACGAGCAGGGCGCGGCCGTCGATCACCTCGGCGAGGCGCTCGAGCTCGCGCAATTGCTCGTCGAAGCCGTCGTACTTTTCACGCAGCTGCACGGTGTTGACGCCGCCGTCGACCGCCTGCCGCACCGTTTGCACGACTCCGCGGTCGCCACACAGGGCGCGGTCGGTCACGAGATAGATGCCGAGATTCACGCCGTCACCGCCTCTTCGCGCAGCCGCTCTGAGGCCGAAACCTCGGCCGGGCTCACCTCGTACAGCGCGTCGATGAGCCGCGCCGCGAAGGTTCCAGGCCCCGCCGCACCCGTCGCCGCACGCTCGGCCGCGACGCCGTACACGACGTGTGCCGCGGCGACCGCCTCGACGGGAGGCACCTCGCCGCGCACCGCAGCGAAGCCGGCCACGAGCGAACCGAGCGCGCAACCGCCGCCCGTGACGCGCGTGAGCATCGCGTCGCCGTTTGCCACCCGGAGGATCCGCTGGCCATCGGTGATGAAATCTTCGGGCCCCGACACCGCGACAACGGTGCCAAGCCGGCGCGCGAGCTCTACCGCGACGGGCCCCGCCGCCTCGGTCGTGTCGGCCGAGTCAACGCCCTTGCCACCCGCCCCCTCTCCCGCGAGCGCGAGCACCTCAGAGGCATTGCCGCGAATCGCGTAGGGGCGCTTCTCGGCGAGGCGCTCCGCGAGCTCGGTGCGAATGGGCAGCGCACCAACCGCGACGGGGTCGAGCACCCACGGGGTGCCGGCATCGAGAGCGGCTTCGACCGCCTCTTCGGCCGCCTCGCGCTGCTCTGGGGTGGGCGTTCCCACGTTCACGAGTAGGCCGCCGGCAACCCGGGCGAAGAGCCCGGCCTCGCCGACGATGTCAACCATTGCGGGCGCCGCGCCAATGGCGAGCAGCACGTTCGCGGTGAAGTTCGGCACCACCGAGTTGGTGATGCTGTGCACCAGGGGCGATTGCGCCCGAAGCTCATCGAGCAGGGCGCCTGAGGGTGAAGCGGGCATTGTCTCTCAACTTTCTTCGCGACGAAGAGAAGCCGAGCTTTCGCGAGTATAGCCAGCCGCAGGCACCCCATTCGGTGCCCCGAATGTACCCTGCTCATTCGGACATTCCCTTCGCCAGTACGAACTGGATCAGGTTCGACGGGTGTAATCTCAGCTGCGCTTGGCAGCACCCCGTGTCACTGAACTCAACCCTAGCCCATGTCGCGCTCGACTCATACCCTCGCGTCTCGGCCGCACGTCCCGAACCAACGCAAAAGCGCCCCGAACCTGCGGTTTCGCAGATGCGGGGCGCCTTCGACAGGCTTCGATGAGTCTTAGAAGTCCCAGTCTTCGTCTTCGGTCGCCACGGCCTTGCCGATGACGTACGACGAGCCCGAGCCCGAGAAGAAGTCGTGGTTCTCGTCAGCGTTCGGCGAAAGCGACGACAGAATCGCGGGGTTCACGTCGGTGAGCTCCTTCGGGAACATCGGATCGTAGCCGAGGTTCATGAGGGCCTTGTTGGCGTTGTAGTGCAAGAACTTCTTGACGTCTTCGGTCAGACCGACGCTGTCGTAGAGGTCTTGCGTGTAGAGCACCTCGTTCTCGTAGAGCTCGTACATGAGCGCGAAGACGTACTCGCGCAGTTCTTCCTGACGCTCAGGAGTCTCCTTCTGCAGGGCCACCTGGTATTTGTAACCAATGTAGTAACCGTGCACGGCCTCGTCACGAATGATGAGGCGAATGAGGTCGGCAGTGTTCGTGAGCTTCGCGCGGCTCGACCAGTAGATCGGCAGGTAGAAGCCCGAGTAGAACAGGAATGACTCAAGCAGCGTCGATGCGACCTTGCGCTTCAGCGGATCGTCGCCCTCGTAGTAGTCGACGATGATCTGCGCCTTCTTCTGCAGGTAGGTGTTTTCTACCGACCAGCGGAAGGCGTCGTCGATTTCCTGCGTCGAGCAGAGCGTCGAGAAGATCGATGAGTAGCTCTTGGCGTGCACCGACTCCATGAACGCAATGTTCGTGAGCACCGCCTCTTCGTGAGGGGTTGCGGCATCGGGAATGAGCGACACCGCACCGACGGTGCCCTGAATGGTATCGAGCAGCGTGAGGCCGGTGAAGACGCGCATGGTGAGCAGCTTCTCGTCTTCGGTCAGCGTCGCCCACGACTGCACGTCGTTTGATAGGGGCACCTTTTCTGGCAGCCAGAAGTTGTTGACGAGACGGTTCCAGACCTCAAGGTCCTTCTCATCTTCAATGCGGTTCCAGTTAATCGCCTGAACGGCGTGGCCCAACTTGAACGGCTTCGGGTTCATCGTTTCCTTCTCTTCGCGTTTGTGGTCGGTGTGACGTTAGAGCATGCAGCTGACGCACTCGGTCATGTCAGTGCCCTCGAGTGCGAGCTGGCGCAGACGAATGTAGTAAATCGTCTTGATGCCCTTGCGCCATGCGTAGATCTGCGCGCGGTTGATGTCGCGAGTCGTCGCCGTGTCCTTAAAGAACAGGGTGAGCGACAAGCCCTGGTCGACGTGCTGCGTTGCCGCGGCATAGGTGTCGATGATCTTTTCTGGGCCAACCTCGTACGCGTCGGTGTAGTAATCGAGGTTTTCGTTCGTCATGAACGGAGCCGGGTAGTACACGCGGCCAAGCTTGCCCTCTTTACGAATCTCAACCTTCGATGCGATCGGGTGAATCGACGAGGTCGAGTTGTTGATGTACGAGATCGAGCCGGTCGGCGGAACCGCCTGCAGGTTCTGGTTGTAGATGCCGTGCTCCATGACCGAGGCCTTGAGCTGCTTCCAATCGTCGTTCGTGGGAATTGAGACGCCAGCGTCTGAGAAGAGCTGCTTGACGCGGTCGGTCTCGGGCTCCCACACCTGATCGGTGTACTTGTCGAAGAACTCGCCCGAGGCGTACTTCGAATCGGCGAAGCCGTCGAAGGTCGTCTTGCGTTCAATCGCGATCGCGTTCGATGCTTTGAGTGCGTGGAAGAGGATCGTGTAGAAGTAGATATTCGTGAAGTCGATACCCTCTTCTGACCCGTAGTGAATGTGCTCACGGGCGAGGTAGCCGTGCAGGTTCATCTGGCCGAGGCCAATCGCGTGCGACTTGTCGTTACCGTCTTCGATCGAACGAACCGAGCTAATGTGGCTCATGTCGCTCACCGCGGTGAGCGCACGAATTGAGAGGTCGACGCTCTCAGCAAACGTATCGCCGTCCATCATCGCGGCAATGTTCATCGAGCCGAGGTTGCACGAGATGTCTTTACCGATCTCGTTGTAGCTGAGGTCTTCGTTGTAGGTCGTTGGGGTGTTGACCTGCAGAATCTCAGAGCAGAGGTTCGACATGTTGATGCGGCCCTTGATGGGGTTCTCGCGGTTCACAGTGTCTTCAAACACGATGTACGGGTAGCCCGACTCGAACTGCAGCTCTGCAACAGTCTGGAAGAAGGCGCGCGCGCTGATCTTCGTCTTCTTAATGCGCGCGTCGTTCACCATCTCGTAGTAGTTCTCGGTGATGGGCAGGTCGCCGAAGGGAACGCCGTACACACTCTCGACGTCGTACGGCGAGAAGAGGTACATGTCTTCGTTCTTCTTCGCGAGCTCGAACGTGATGTCAGGCACCACGACACCGAGCGAGAGCGTCTTAATGCGAATCTTCTCGTCGGCGTTCTCACGCTTGGTATCGAGAAACTGCATGATGTCGGGGTGGTGTGCCGAGAGGTATACCGCGCCCGCGCCCTGTCGAGCACCGAGCTGGTTCGCGTAGCTGAAGCTGTCTTCGAGCAGCTTCATGACGGGAATGATGCCCGACGACTGGTTCTCGATCTTTTTGATCGGCGCACCGGCCTCACGAAGGTTCGAGAGTGAAAGCGCCACGCCACCGCCACGCTTCGACAGCTGCAGCGATGAGTTCACTCCACGAGCAATCGACTCCATGTTGTCTTCTACGCGCAGCAGGAAGCACGAAACGAGTTCGCCTCGCTGAGCCTTGCCGAGGTTGAGGAAGGTCGGGGTTGCGGGCTGGAAGCGACCCGAAACGATCTCACGCATGTAGCCGCGGGCGAGGTTCTCGTCGCCCTGTGCAAGCCCGAGGGCGACCATGACGACGCGATCTTCGAAGCGCTCGAGGTAACGCTTCCCGTCGAAGGTCTTCAGGGCGTACGAGGTGAAGAACTTGAACGCGCCAAGGAAGGTCGGGAAGCGGAACTTCATCGCGTAGGCCTCGTCGGTGAGCTGCTCAATGAACTTCACCGAGTACTGCTCAACGAGCTCGCGCTCGTAGTACTCGTTGTCGAGCAGGTACCGCATGCGCTCTTCGAAGTTGTGGAAGAACACCGTGTTCTGGTTGACGTGCTGCAGGAAGTACTGGCGCGCGGCTTCGCGGTCTTTATCGAACTGGATCTTGCCATCAGCGTCATACAGGTTCAGCATCGCGTTCAGCGAGTGATAGTCCATATCGCTAATCTTCGATGACTCGTGCTGGTCGGTCTGCGCTTTCAGTGCCGTATCCAAAATCTCTCTCATCCTCACTCTGGTAGTGCTCTATATAGTGGTGAGCGGCCGGCTTCCCTCGCCATTGAGGGTTGCCCGCCGCTATGTGTGGTGTTTCGGTGTCGAGAGCCCGCGAGGGCCGCCAGCATTACGCGAGGCGGTTTGCGAGCTCTTCGATCTTGTCTGGGCGGAAGCCTGACCAGTGCTCGCCATCGGCAACGATGACGGGAGCCTGCAGGTAACCGAGCTCTTTCACGTGCTCGAGCGCCGCGGGATCTTCTGAAAGATCGAGCGTGTTGTACTCAATACCCTTGTTGTCGAGCGCGCGCGAGGTCATGTCGCACTGCACGCATGAAGGCTTCGTGTAAACGGTGATAGTCATAATGCTTTCCTTCTTCCGAACAGGTACTTACGTCGTGTCATGCCTCGGGGTAACGGCACAGAGCGGTTCCCTCCCCAAGCACTACATATAGTGAACCACATGAACCTTAACCACAAGATGCTGTAGTTACACCGGTGTAACTTTCCACCATCTTTTTCACTTTTTGTGAACAAATACCGTCAAAACTTTTGGCATGAATCTGCGCTTTTGGCGGAGTTTTCCACAGGCCGAAGGGGCCTGGAAACATTTTCTGCCCGAATGCCTTATCGGCGTGTCGAGCCACAATAACGAGAGCGCGACATGTGGCGTATAAGCTATAGGCATCAAAGCCCATCGAGCCCGAGCCCACTCCGTGACACCATTACTCCTATGCAGCAATCAGAACATCTTCGTATTGCCCGCATTGTCGGTAACAAGATTCGGTCGAGAAGGCGCGCAATAGGCATCAGCCAGCAGGACCTCGCCGACATGGCCGAGATTCATCTCACCAGCCTGAGTCGAATAGAGCGCGGCATCACGACGCCGAAGGTCGATATGCTCGCACGTCTCGCAACCGCGCTCGACACCACCACCGCCGATCTCGTCAGCGGCATCACCGACAGCGACGTTCACCCTAAAGAGCGCCGCCGCATTACCGCGAATGACCTGATGCATGCCCGTAAGACCGGCGAGACGGCACCTCCTCAGTAGGGCTCAGAACCAAAGGGCACCGAAACGCCACACGACAGCCGCGTTCGACCCCGCACCGCCGCAGCCACCAGCGTCACGAGCCCCACACTCACCCATTCACCAGACAAACGGCCACACGAGCTCGACGCCTTCGGGTGTAAACCAACGCATAAACCACCTCCCCTCACCGCACGCCGATCGCGAGCAGCTGCTCGGCCTCACCACCAGGTGATCGCCCGGAAGCGATCGCCTGGGAAGCGATGCACGTAGCCCGCAGCCGCAACTTCGCAGCACCCGCGTTTGAAGAAGCACACTGGGGCCAGCATTGACGATTGTGAGGGCCTCACGATCACTGTGAGCCTCGGTGAGATGCGGCCGCAATGTGCCACGCAGTAACGGGCGGTTACCAGGCGCCTCATCGGGGTGCAAGACCAGCCAGGGCACGACGTGTGCCAGCGCCCCGGCAACGCCAGCATCACTCGCCGCTACTTCAGTCGCAAAGCATGCGAAGAACCACGCTTCGGCTGTTGCCCGCGAGCGCGTGACGTGAAGGCGTGATGAGGTCATGGAGGCAGTGTAAGGCTGACCACCGACACGAGGAGGGCGGTAGCGCAGGCGCCCTATACATGGTGGTACTGGCGACCCGCGCTGATCTCTTGCGCACGGTAGACCTGCTCGACAAGAATGAGGCGCACGAGCTGGTGCGGAAACACGAGGGCCGAGAGGCTCCACACCACGTCGGCCCGCTGGCGCAACTGCTCGGTCACTCCGTAGGCGCCGCCAATGACAATGGTGACTCGTTTGCCGGTGTCGAGCCTGCGCTGCAGCTGCGCAGCGAACGCGACCGAGTCAAACATCTTGCCGCGCTCATCAAGCAGCACCACGACCTCGGCGTCATCAAGCTTCGCCTCAATGCGTTGCGACTCCTCTGCCCTCGCAGCGTCGGCCTCCCGCGAAGAGTGCGCAAGAAACTGCCAGGTGATGTCGTACGGCTTGCGCAGCCTCTTCGCGTATCGGTCGAGACCGGCCTCGATCCACGACTCATGTTTTTTGCCCACGGCAAGCACCCGAATGCCCATGTGTATATCTTGCCATTGGCCACGGTCGGCTCGCGTACAATGGGCGAATGGTCTCACGCGCAACGGTTCAGCTCTCGAAAGAGCAGCAGGCGGTGTATGACCGCATCGAGCACACCCGCGAGCACGTCTTTATTACGGGGCGTGCTGGCACCGGTAAGTCGACCTTGCTCAACCACCTGTCGTGGCACACGAGCAAGACCATCGTGGTGTGCGCTCCCACGGGCGTTGCGGCGCTCGGCGTCGGCGGTCAAACGATTCACTCGCTGTTTCGACTGCCCACGGGCATCATCGCCGACCACGAGATCAAGCAGTCTGCCGAGCTGAAGCGCATGCTCAACTCAATCGATACGCTCGTCATCGACGAGGTCTCAATGGTCAACGCCGACCTCATGGATGCGATTGACCGTTCACTGCGCCTCGCGCGCTCTCGCCCGCACGACCCGTTCGGCGGCGTGCAAATCATCATGTTTGGCGACCCCTATCAGCTACCCCCGGTCCCGCCGCGCGACCCTGACGAACGCGCCTACTTCGACGACATGTACCGCTCGCTCTGGTTCTTCGACGCGCTCGCCTGGCAATCGGTCGACCTCGAGATCATCGAGCTCACCGAGATTCACCGCCAGAGCGACGACCGGTTCAAGTACCTCCTCAATGGCGTGCGCCACGGCTACGTTACCGCCGAGATGGCTGCCGAGCTCAACGGGATGGGAGCGCGGCCGCAGCCCAGCGACAACATCATCACGCTCGCCGCAACAAACGCCGTGGTCAACCGCATCAACTCTGCCAAGCTCGCCGCGATCACCGGCTCGGCACTCAAGGCGGTGGCCGACGTCAACGGCGAGTTCACGTCAACCATGTTTCCGGCCGACGAGACCCTCGAGCTCAAGGTCGGCGCGCAGGTCATGTTCCTGCGCAACGACCCTGACGGGCGCTGGGTCAACGGCACCCTGGGCGTCGTGACGCACATCGAGAACACCGTGTGGGTCGATGTCGACGGCGAGGAGCACGAGGTGCACCCCGCCCTGTGGGAGCGCTACAAGTACCGCTACGACACCGAGACCAAGACCCTCACGAAAGACGTCGTGGCCGAGTTCGAACAGTTCCCGTTGCGACTCGCGTGGGCAATCACGATCCACAAGTCTCAGGGGCAAACCTACGAGCGGGCGGTCATCGACCTCGGGCCGCGGGCATTCAGCGCGGGGCAAACGTACGTCGCCCTCAGCCGCATCCGCTCGCTCGACGGCCTCTACCTCTCGCGCCCGCTGACGCCAAGAGACATCATCGTCGATAACGATGTCGCCCGCTTCATGCGCGGATCGCGGGCCGATCGACCGGGCGCCGCAGCAGAGCAGACCGCAGAGAACCCTTCAGACGCGAAGGCCGAGGCCAGCGGCCCCGAAAAAGCTACTGCTGTTTAGCCTTCGCCATGTCGATGAACACTGCGGTGTTGAAGCCGTAGGCGCGACGGACCTCGTGCAGCATGCGTGCCTGTTCGACATCGTTGAAGCTCTCGCCGAGTGCGTCAAGCGCTTCACGGTACCGCTCTTTAAAGCCAGGGAGTGAGCCGAGCTCCTTAAAGTCGTAGAACTTTGTGCCTTCGCCGTTCTCGAAGCCGTGCTGGCGCACAACGCGCTTCGCGATCATCTGACCGCCCGAGAGGTCGCCGAGGTAGCGCGTGTAGTGGTGAGCGATAATGCCAGGAACCCAGCCCTCGGCCCCCACCTGGCGAATGCGCTCGGCGTACTCGGCCGTCGCGGGAACCGGCTTGATCTCGTCGCGCCAGTTCTCGCCGATGAGCACGGTGAGGTCGTCGTTGAGCGCGGCAAGGCGGCGCAAGTTCTCGTCATGGAACGGGGCGAAACGTTCGTCGTTCACAACCTCGTCAACGACGGCCTCGAGCGCCTCGTACATAAAGAAGTGCTGCGCAACGAGCGCGACGTAGTCATCGCGCGTCGCGGTGCCCCGCATGATCGATGCCATGAAATCGGCACCCTCACTGTCATCGTGATCAGACCAGCTACCCTCGCGAATGACCTGAGAGAAAGGCTTGGCCGGCTCGTGGGAAGCTTCATCTTGCATCGGATCAATGCCGAGCTGCTTGCACGCGTTGCGGTACAAGATGACGACCGCGCGGCGAATCTGCGGGCGCTCGGTGATCGGGCCGTCGGGCCAGCTGATGCGCAGCTCACGAGTTTCACCGTTCTCGGTGACACGCCATACCCCGCCCTCGCCGTCAAGATCGATCATCTGGCTCGCGCTCGCCTCGGGCGCTCCGTTACCGCGAGCGATGATGATGTTATCTTCTCCGTGATCATCTCCCATATGGGCGAGAACGGCGTCGACTACGGTCTGATCAAAAGTATTCACAACGCATACCCTACCTCAAGTTAGGGTAACCTAACACTCCCCCGTAATCACGCCATTTTTTCAGCCTGTCTCAGTAAGATAAAGAGCCTTTATTTGTCAAACGAACGGTGGTTCCTTCCCGTGAAGTCACGCAGTCGCATTGCACTCGCAAGCATCGTCGCAGCATCTGCTCTTCTGTTGACCTCGTGCACCTCAACAGAGGCAAAGCCGATCGACGATCACGCCGAGTCACTCGGCAACGACCAGGCGGGTCTCGTGACCGATGCCGTGCAGAATGCCATGGCTCTCAGCGGATCGACGCAGGCCGTCGTCGGGGTCTGGACCGCAGACGGCGATCTTGTTCGCGCCTACGCGAGCGAGGGCGCCGAAGACGACTTTGACGCCAACGCCCTGCTGCGCGGTGCGCAAACAACGCAGCCCGTCATGTGCGCGCTGCTGCTCGACCTCGTTGACGAGGGCAAGGTATCGCTTGACCGCGAGGTTGCGCAGGACCTGCCACGGCAGACCGGCATCGGCGACATCACCTATGGGCAGCTGTGCGACGGCACCTCGGGCCTCTCAGACTTCAAGAAGGAATACACCGGGCTCTACATCACGAACCCCGAGCGCAACTGGTCGACCGGCGAGAAAATCGCTGAGTCGCTCATTCTCGGAGAGCTTCCCTGGCCCGGCAAGAACGTCTACCGTTCAGACTCAAACGCTGTGCTGCTCGGAAGGGCGCTCAAGATCGTGGGCAACGAGTCGGTCGCCCACCAGCTCGAGGAGCGCGTGTTTAAGCCAGCCGAGATGAATAGCTCGGTCTACTTGAGCGACGGCGAAAACCTCACACTTCCCGGCAAGAACACCCTCACCGGTCTCGCGTACCTTCCCGGGCCGCAGTGTGACGCTGACCCCGTTGACGTGAGCGAGCAGTCACCGTCAATTCTCGGTGCCGCTGGCGCAACCGCAACGACCGTCGGCGACATCAAGCGCTTCTACGAGCGGTACCTTGACGGAGGCTTCGGCGGAAAAAATGCTTCAGTCATCACCGAGACCAACCCGCTCAAGAACCCAGAGCGTAACGACGATGGCGAGCCCACGAGCGATCCCGATACCGCAGGCCCACAGCTCGGCTTCGGCGTCGTGAACATGGGGCCGCTGTGGGGTTCTGACGGCGCACTTCCCGGTTCAATCACCGCGGCATGGCACAACCCCGAGACGGGCTTCAGCGTCGTCGTTGCCCTCAACAACTCAACCGCGGGCGCCCAGTTCGCCACGACCCTCGCACAACAGATTGCCGCCCTGCTCGGCGAGTCAGGCGACGCATGGAGCGCCGATGACATGGCCGCTTCGCTGGCCAAGCAGCAGGTCTGCGCACCAAAGGCTGAGTAGAAGAAAACGTGGAGCGGGTGACGAGAATCGAACTCGCGCTGTCTGCTTGGGAAGCAGAAGTTCTACCATTGAACTACACCCGCGGGTGCGATGAGTATCGCACGAAGCAACTCTACCAGACCCGCGCTGTGTTCTTGAAGCCGCGGGCATGATTCGCTGAGGGTCCTGGGCTACCAGAGGCCTGAGGCCGCGCGCCAGAGGCACGGGCCCTGGCCCCCAAGATAGGCTTGGGGTATGCGTATTGCCACCTGGAATGTGAACTCAATTCGTACCCGCGTCGGTCGAGTCGTCGACTGGCTCGAGCGCGAGAACATCGACGTTCTTGCGATGCAAGAGACGAAGTGCCGGCCCGACCAGTTCCCGTACGCCGAGTTCGAGCGTGCAGGCTACGAGGTCGTGACGCACGGCTTCAACCAGTGGAACGGAGTCGCATTTGCGAGCAAGCACGAGATGACCGAGATCACCCACAGTTTCGACGAGATGCCGGGCTTCGGCAAGCCCGTCAAGGGCCAAGATCAGGGAACCGGCCCAGAGGGTGACCCGCTCGAAGCTAGGGCCCTCGGCGTGACCGTCGGCGACCTCAGGCTCTGGAGCCTCTACGTACCGAACGGGCGCGGCATCGATGACCCCCACTTTGATTACAAGCTGCGCTGGCTTGAGGCGCTGCGCAAGAACGCAGAGGCGTGGATCGGCGCCGACCCAGATCTGCCCCTCGCTCTCATGGGCGACTGGAATATCGCTCCCCTGCCGAGCGACATGGGCGACCCACAGTTTGTCGAGGGTCGCAGCACACACGTTTCGGTTCCCGAACGCCAGATGTTCGAGAGCTTCAGCTCGGTCGTCAGCGATCCGGTGCGAGAGCTTGTTCCCGACGAATACACGTTTTGGGATTACCAGGCCGGGCGCTTCCAAAAAGACGAGGGCATGCGCATCGACTTCATTCTCGGCTCACAGGCGTTTACCGACGCGGTCACCGGCGCCTCGATCCACCGCGATGAGCGCCGCGGCGACGGCCCGAGCGATCACGTTCCCGTCGTCGTCGACATCGACCTCTCGCTCGTTGCCGAGACCTTTGACGACGAAGACGATCGCCCGATGGTGTTCTAGCGAAGCCTACGAGGCAGCCTCGGCTTCGGCTTGGTGCGCCTGATGCGCGAGTGCCGCGTCGCGCGTCGCCGAGCGGTGCTCCCTCACCGCGAGCTCGATCTCGAATGACGGAGCGCCCGACTCAATGAGCTGCAGAATGTGCTCGTGCTCTTGTACCGAGTCCCGTGCGCGAGCCGCCGTGAAGGTCGCGTCAGGGTCGCGCACCATCGCGAGCTTCTCGCGCTCTTCTTCAATGTGATTGATGAGCTCTTCGTTCGGGCAATCGCGGTAGAGCTGTTCGTGAAAGGCTTGGTTGAGCCTCACGTACTCGGCCCCGTCAAACGCGCCAAGGAGCTGCTCGAGCTCGGCGTTGAAGCGCCGGGCTGCCTCAAGACGCCCTGAGCCAAGGTGGGGCGCAGAGAGCGCCGTCGCGGCCCCCTCAACGATCGCGAGCGCCTGCATCGTGTTGAGGTACCGCTCACGATTAATGCGAGCGACGCGCGCGCCCACGTTCGTCTCAAACACCACGACGCCTTCGGCTTCGAGCTTGCGGATCGCTTCGCGCACCGGCACGACCGACATCTCGAGTTCGTCTGCGAGGCCGGCAAGCACGAGCCGGTCGCCGGGTCGAAGCTCTTGCGAGGCGATGCGCTCGCGAATCGACGTGTACGCACGCTGGGCTTTTGATCCCTTTGCCGCCGCCACTAGTAGCTTGCCCTTTCGCCCGCGGGTGAGCCCGCCGCATCGGGTGAACGAAACTGCTGCACGATTGCCTCGGTGCTTCGGGCCAGGAGCGCGACGTCGGCCCCCACCGCAACAAAGTCAACGCCCATGTCGATGTAGCGCTGCGCGTCGGCGGGCACAAACGCGTTCACCCCGACCGGCATGCCAGCGTCTTGCGCACGCTCGATGACGTGCTCGACGAGACGCTGCACCTCGGCATCAGCTGGGTTTCCGAGATGACCCGCGGAGGCCGCGAGGTCGGCGGGGCCAATAAACACCGCGTCAATGCCCTCGACGGCAAGGATCTCGTCAATGGCCTCGACCGCCCGAACCGATTCGATCTGCACCGTGAGACTGATCGTGTCGCTCGCGTTAGCGAGGTACTCGCCAACCCTGTTCCACCGCGATGATCGCGCGAGTGCCGCGCCAACGCCCCGCACGCCAGCCGACGGGTATCGCGTCGCCTCGACAATACGCTGCGCTTGCTCTGCCGAATCGACCATGGGCACGAGGAGGTTCTGGGCGCCGAGGTCGAGCACCTGCTTGATCACGACGGTATCGCCGTACGGCACCCGCACCACGGGGGTGGCGGCGTAGGCCGACATCGCGTAGAGCTGAGCGAGCGTGCTCTCGAGCCCGAGCGGCGAGTGCTCAGTATCGACGAGCACCCAGTCGCAACCGCTTGAGGCGACGATCTCGGTGATGATCTGGCTCCCCGCGCACGACCACAGACCGATGAGCGCGTCAGGGCTCGCGTCTAAGTGCTCGCGAAACGTTGGGGGCAGGGTAATGCTTGCGGGCATTCTGTGACTCCTTTGACCACTGCGTACCGGGCGGATCGGGTGGAGCGACCGGTGTACACACGAACGTTGCACGGTGAAGAACGCCGAATAGGCGCCACAGCACAACAGTTAAATCGTATACGCTTTGGACGCGGTGCGCGAGTGTTTCCGTCTTGAGTGCGCACGCTGGCACTCCGCTTTGAAGGGGTCTCGCTAGTCGAGCGTGTCGCTGTAGTCGATCACCGATTCAACGGCGTCAATAATCTGGTTCACCTGCGGGTGCTCATCGCCATCGTCAACGCGAAGGCCGATGCGCTTGGCCTCTTCACGCGTATTGGGCCCAACGCATGCGATGAGCGTCGATTCAGGCCTGTCGGCAAACTGGTTCTTCACCTCGTGAGCGATTTGCGGGGTCGCGACGAGCAAGACATTGATGTGGCCCGACTCGACGTCTTCTCGCGTGTGCACCGAGGCGGGAACGCCGACGGTGCGAAAGGCAACGATCTGAGTGACCGAGTGACCCCGGTCGATGAGCCCCGCCGTCACGACGGGCTTCGCGACGTTCGAGCGCAGCGTCAAAACGCGCAGCTTCTCGCCCGTAATCTCGGGCCAGGTTTGCAGAAGCCCCTCGGCGGTGTTCTCGCCCTCTGGGGTGCGAGCGACCTCGTAGCCCTCTGCAACAAACGCGGCCTCGGTGGCGTCACCGACGACCGCGAGCTGCGTGTGCGTAGGAATCACGGTGTTGTGGTGCCGAAGCACGTTGACCACCGTCGGGTTCGTTGCAGTAAGCCAGTCAAACTCGCCGGCCTCAAGCCGATGCAACGCTTCGACCAGTTTGGCTTCTTCGCCTGAGCTCGCAAAGTCTACGAGCGGAGAAATAACGGTGTTTGCCCCATGATTGCGCAGCACGCGAGAAACGATCTCACCCCAGGTTCCTCCCCTGGGCACCAGCACTCGGAGACCCTCGAGTGCCTGTGTTGAATCAGACATACACTCCACGCATTCATCGAAAATGGCAACACCAGCCCATCTCACCTTCAGTCTAACGATGACTCAAGAGCTGGTAGAGAAGGCATTTCCTTCGATGTTCCCTTTTCTACCGTGAAATGGAGAGATGTGCAAAATTTGAGCCCCAAAAAGGGGCATTGCAACAGAAACGTGATGTGCCTTCTGTGGCACATCACGCTTGATTATTGGAACTTGCGAATAATTTTCGAGGCACCAACCCAGGCGAGCACGCCCACGGTTGCTGCAACCCCGGCGACCGCGAGTGCGAAGCCAACCGGGTTCGTCTTTCGCTCCTCTTGTAGCTTCTCGGTCGTGCGCTCTACCGCGTCGTCGAAACGTTGCGCGTAGTTGAGGCGGTCACTCAGGAGCGAGAGCGTCTCGTACAGCTCGACACGGGCAAGGTCAGCCTCTTCGCGAGGGTGCTGTTCTGGCGTAGTCATCGTACCGACCCCTTTCCGGGCGCTGCTTGGCCGCCCTTCTCGGTTGCCTCGTGAATGCGTGCGTCGGGGGTCGTGTTGTAGCGCACGGTCGTCGCGACCGTCACATCGTCTGAAACACGGCCGAGGGTCTCTTCGGGAACGGGGTTGGCCCGTTTGATCATCATGACACCGACCACAATTGCTACTGCCGCGAGCACGACGAGGCCACCGCCAACAATGAGTGCCGCAAGCCAGGGCGACACCGCGTTTGCGAGGCCCAGAATCGCTGAGGCACCGAAGGCAGCGAGTGACCAGAAGAGGAAGAAGAGTGCAACGATGAGGAAGAGTAGCGCGATGACGATCTTCTTGACGCCGCGCTTGATCTCGCCCTTGGCATTGGCGTACTCGGCTTTGATAAGCGCGATGACCTGTTGCGGCAACCGCAGCAGGAGCTCAATGGTCGAGGGACCAGAACGTTTCTTGCGACTCATGACGATGCGCCTGCCGGCTTGGGAGCCACTGCCTCATCAGCCTTCGACTTCTGCTGCACGGCAACGTCTTCGGGACGTTTTGGCGCGGACGCGGCGTGCACGAGGGCCTGGGTTTTGCCCAGAACGAAGTTCTGTGCCTGGCGAGCCTGGTCAGAAACCGCGCCCGTCACCTTCTGGGCAACCGTCTGAACCGGACCGCTGTTCCATACATTTCCCGCGGTCTTCTTAATCTGCTCGTACCGTTTGCGGCCAGCCCGTGAGCCAAGCACGTAACCAATTCCGAAGCCGAGCACGAGCCCTACTTTGCCCTTCACTGTTTCCTCCGTCGGTTTTGGTGAGTCATACCCCACCAGCCTACATACGTGTCACCACGATGTATATTCCATTTTAGGAACGCATCAGGTCGCGGCCTCCCTGCCCGCCGCTTTCTGTGCGATCACACAAGGCCGAGTGCCTCGCGGCGCAGCTCTTTCGCCTGCGTGCGCGCCCGTTCAAGCGCCTCAGCGAGCCCACGCTCTGACGAGGCAACGCCACACTCAACGCGCATCTCTGCCGCAGCCGTCGCGGCATCGCTCTCGTCGCTGACCGCCTCGGTCGAGCCCTTGGGGGCGTTTGCCGACTTGCCCGCCTGAGCGACCGGGTTCACCGGAGCGTAGGCGGCACGTTCGGCAACGCTCACGGCCTCTTCGCCCGGCTGATCAAGACCAAAGGTCGCGCGGAGGTGCCCGAGTTCGGTCGCGCTAGGAGCCTGGCTCGCGGCGGTGACAACGGGGCCACGCAGCACCGACCGCGTGGCCCCGTCAGCCGCAACGACCGTGCGAGCCGACCAGGTTTGCCCGTTGACCCCTGCCCCATCGGTGGGCAGCGCGGTCACTGTCGCGAGCTGGAGCGCGGCAGCCGTCTCACCAGCTGCCGCAGGCCACCACTCGGGGGCCGCGTGCGAGAACGCTATCTCGTACCGCACGGCATCGTCTGCCGCGAGGGGCGCAGCGCTCGCGAGCATCGACGCAACGTGCTCGGCAGCGCCGTCGTGCACGAGCCAGGTCACGGTTCCGTCGGCAGCCTCAGCGCGCGTCGTCGTGACGTTCGCCTCGGGGCTCAGCCACTGCACACCGTAGTGGTCAAGACGCTTCTTGAGCAGCTCGGTGAACGCGACCCACCCAACGTCAGGCTCGGTTCCCGCGGCAAGCGCAGGGTAGCGATCCAGATAGGCGAGAGCTGCCCCCGACAGGGAACCAGCCCGCGTCTCTGCCTCGTTCAGCCCCGGGGCAAGGTCGATGACCTCGACCGCGGTACTCGGCTCGCCAAACAGGTACTGCACCTGGGGCTCAACGAACGTGTCGAGCACCTTCTGCCCCACTCGGTTGCGTACCAGGTCGCCAATGTACTGCGTCTTGCCGATCGTGAGCACCGGCTTCAACCGATCGAGGTAGGCGCGAAACGCTGTGGCACCGCCGAGCGCATCGCTCACCTCAACCGACAACGGCGACGAGGGAATCCCGAAGACCGAATCAGAGGGAACCATCACCCAGCGAGCGTCATTGCGCACCCAGAGCGGCAGCGGATCCCTGCGGCTGGCCACGCAACTCGGCGAGTCGCTGCCGGGAAGCGGGGCTGCGACCTCGTCGATCCACGCGGCCAGCTTGCCGCTCGGGTCAGACTGTGGCCCGGTGAACTCGCTGCCGGTCGCGGCCCGGTCGGCGATCACGGTAACGGGCACACCAACGCTCGCGAAGTCGAGCGCGACCGCGAGTTCGGGCAGACCATCTCCCACGACGACGAGGGTGTTTGGGGCAATCAGGTTCATGAGAGCGCCCCCACGAGAGTAGCGGCCTTCGCCTCTTCGCGGCGCTTGGCGTCAAACTTTCTCACGACGATCGCGGCGTACAGGGCGAGCATGATGACCTGCATGAGGAGGCCGATCCACGCGCCTCCGGTCTCGCTTACCTGCTTCGTCGAGCCGGTCACGCCGGTCGAGAGAATGAGGAAGACGCCGAGGTTATTGATCACGTGCAGTGAGATTGCTGCTTCGAGGCCGCCCGTGCGCCACGTGAGCCACGCGCAGGTCACGCCCATGAGCCCGACCTGCAGCATGCCCCAGACGTCGTAGAGGTGAGCGCCGGCAAACAGGAGTGAGGGCAGCAGAATGGGAATGATCGGGTTCTTGATCCACGAGCCAAGCACCTGCATCATCGCACCGCGGAACATGAGTTCCTCGGCCGCGGCCTGAAACGGCACGAGCACGAGGGCGAGCACGAGGGTGGTGATCGCGAGATTCCACTGGAAACCGGCCACGGCATCGGGCCCGAAGGCCGGGCCGCCCGGGGTGAGCATGACCTGCACCGCAATGATGAGCAGCTGGGTGACCGCGAAGACGAGAGCCGCCCAACCAAAGGTCGAAAAGAGCAGGTCCCAGCGCATGCGAAACTTCACCGACCAAATACGGCCCACGGGCTTGATGCCCATGGCCCAGGCGGCGAGCATGATCGCTGGAATCCATACCGCAAGCGAGAGGAACGCGAGAGCAATCGCGAACGGATCCTGCGTGTCGAGCGCCATGATGCGCGACTCGATGCTCAGGATCGAGCTGACGTCACCGGCCGCGATGAACGGAGCCATCGCGAGGCCGGTGACGGCAACCTGCAGCGTGAAGCCGAAGGTGACCGCGAGAAACGCGAACACGAGCGGCTTCCACCACCGGTAATTGGGCATGCCCCGAAACAGGCGGTGATACTGGTAGCCGTACGGCTCTTGCTGCATGAACTGAACCCTTACTTTCGTCGTGCGCAATGCTGACAACGGTGCGGTGGTGGCAGAAGCCCGGTGCGCCGCGCGGCCGCGCGGCGTGTTAGGCGCCGCGCAGACGCTCCGCGAGGAATGCGAAGAGCTCGGCGCGCGGAATGCGTACCTGCTCCATCGTGTCGCGCTCGCGCACCGTTACGGCGTTATCGTCGAGCGAGTCGAAGTCGATCGTGACGCAGAACGGGGTACCGATCTCGTCCTGGCGGCGGTAGCGGCGGCCGATCGCGCCCGAGTCGTCGAAGTCGACGTTCCACGAGTCGCGCAGCTCCTGGGCGATCTCACGCGCGAGCGGCGAGAGCGCCTCATTGCGGCTGAGCGGCAGTACCGCAACCTTGACTGGCGCGAGGCGCGGGTCGAGGCTCAGCACCGTGCGCTTGTCGGTGCCGCCCTTGGCGTTGGGTACCTCTTCTTCACGGTACGCGTCGACGAGGAAGGCCATGACCGAGCGCGTAAGACCGGCCGCTGGCTCGATCACGTACGGGATCCACTTCTCGTTCTTCGTCTGATCGAAGTACGAGAGGTCTTTGCCCGACTTCTCTGAGTGCGTGCTGAGGTCAAAGTTCGTGCGGTTTGCGACGCCCTCGAGCTCGCCCCACTCGCTGCCCGAGAAGCCGTAACGGTACTCGATGTCGGCCGTGCGCTTCGAGTAGTGAGACAGCTTCTCTTGCGGGTGCTCGTAGAAACGCAGGTTCTCGGGGTTGATGCCGAGGTCGACGTACCACGCCATACGCTCGCCCATCCAGTACTCTTGCCACTCTTCGTCGGTGCCGGGCTCGACGAAGAATTCCATCTCCATCTGTTCGAACTCGCGAGTGCGGAAGATGAAGTTGCCCGGTGTGATCTCGTTGCGGAAGCTCTTACCGATCTGCGCGATGCCAAACGGGGGCTTCATGCGTGCGGCCTGCAGCACATTCGCGAAGTTCACGAAGATGCCCTGTGCGGTCTCGGGGCGAAGGTAGTGCATGCCCTCTTCCTCGGCGACGGGGCCGAGGTAGGTCTTCAGAAGGCCCGAGAACTCCTTGGGCTCGGTGAACTGGCCGCGGGTGCCACAGTTCACGCAGACGATCTCGGCGAGGCCGTCTTTGGGCTCGCGGCCCTTCTTCTCTTCGAACTCTTCGATGAGGTGGTCTTCGCGGTAACGCTTGTGGCACTGCAGGCACTCGACGAGGGGGTCAGAGAATACCTCGACGTGGCCCGAGGCTTCCCAGACCTGTCGAGGCAAGATAACGCTCGAGTCGATGCCTACGACGTCGTCGCGCTTCTGCACCATGGTCTTCCACCACTGGCGCTTGATGTTCTCTTTGAGCGCGGTGCCGAGCGGCCCGTAATCCCACGCTGAACGCGAACCGCCGTAAATTTCACCGGCCTGAAACACGAAGCCGCGGTGGCGCGCGAGGGCGATAACTGTATCGAGACGGGATTGCTCAGCCATAATGTCACTCTTTCCAAGGTGCACGAGGGGATCTTTGGACTCGTTGCGCGGTCACACCGACACGCACGAATGGCATCCAGTGTAGTCCCACCCGGCCACAAGAGGCTGGGCAAGAGCACGATGTTGGGAGTACGGTGAGACCATGGCTCATATCTATTCTTTCGCGGGCAAAACCCCGCGCGTTCACCCCGATGCGTGGATCGCCCCTACCGCGACCCTCATCGGCGACGTCACGATCGAAGCCGGGGCAAGCGTGTGGTTCGGGGCGGTTCTCCGCGCCGACAACGCACCAATCGTGCTCGGTGAGGGCAGCAACCTTCAAGACAACGTCGTCTTGCACACCGACATCGACACCCCCGTACACGTTGGGCCGGGCGTCGGCGTTGGCCACAACGCGATCTTGCACGGCACGACCGTTGGCGAGGGGTGCCTCATTGGCATGGGCGCGACCCTGCTCAACGACTCGGTGATCGGCGAGGGCGCCTTCGTCGCGGCGGGCGCACTCGTGCTTGAGGGCCAGCACATCGAGGCCGGCCACCTTGCCGCCGGAGTACCCGCGAAGGATCGTGGCGAAATGGGTGCAGAGATGGCCGAACGGGTGCGCGTGAATGCCGAGGGGTATCAGGAGCTCTCGGCAGCCTACCGCGCCGAGGGCATCTAGCCGACGCCGCCAAACAAGAGGCGCGCGGCGATCGCGAGCATCATGACGCCAACGACGATGTCGAGCACCTGCCAGGAGCGCGGGGTCGCGAAGAAGCGTCTCAGGCCACGGGCTCCGTAGCCGAGAATGAAGAACCAGCCGAAGCTCGCGAGCGCCCCTCCGAGCAAGAACCACCAGCGGCCGGGCTCGCCCTGTGCGTTGCCAATCGAGCCCATGAGCACCATCGTGTCAAGGTAGACGTGCGGGTTCAGCAGGGTGATCGCGGCACAGGCGGCCATGGTTTTTGCGAGCGAGCTCTGGGACTCATCGCCCGCGACCAGCCGTTCGGGCTTGCTCGCCCGGCGGAACGACGTGAAAGCGTAGCCGAGCAGGAAGATAATGCCGCCCCAGCGCAAGATCTCCAGCACGATGGGCGCGCGTTCGACGACGAAGCCGATTCCGGCGACCCCTGCGAGTTCAAGCAGCGCATCGCACGTGGCGCAAAACAACACGACCGGCAGTACATGCTGCCCGCGAATGCCCTGCTGCAGGACGAACGCATTTTGTGCGCCGATGGCAACGATGAGCGAGAGGCCTGAGACGACGCCGACGAGCACAGAGGTAATCACTCGCACAGCATAACGCGAAACCCTAGACTGATCACTATGCGCCCCGCTCGTGCCATCACCGCCACCGCTTCAGCCATCGCCGTTGCGGTTTCGTTTGCCCTGGGCGCCGTCGCCTGCGCGCCTGAACCGACGCCGGCGGCCGAAGAGCCGAGCACCCCGAGCACGAAGGCAGAAACCCCCGCACCACCCGTACTCGAGCCCGTTGACCCAACCGGGGCTGCGGATCCTGCCGGGCCCGGCTCCGCTTCTGACGCCAGGAGCGATGCCCTGCCGCAACACTCGATCGACGACCCCTCGTCGCTATGGGTGGTGACGAACAAGCACAGGCCGCTCGATCCGCTCGATTACGAGCCCAGCGATCTCGTCATTCCGGAGGGAATCGACAATGTGAACGGCCAGCCGCTGCGCGCCGAGGCTGCCGCCGCCGCAACCCGCATGGCGCAGGCGGCGAGCGCCGACGGGGTCTGGTTTCGCATCGGCAGCGCATACCGCGACTACGCGAGGCAAGAGTACCTCTACACGAGCTACATCGCCCGCGACGGCCAGGCCGAGGCCGACACCTACTCTGCACGCCCCGGATTCTCTGAGCACCAGACCGGCCTCACGGCAGACTTTGACGACGCATCATCGTGCTACCTCTGGGCCTGCTTCGCCGACACTGCGGCCGGCGCCTGGCTCGCCGAGCACGCGGCAGAGCACGGCTGGATACTGCGCTACCCCGCCGGTTCAGAGCACGTGACCGGCTACACCTTCGAGCCGTGGCACTTTCGCTACGTGGGCGAGCCGCTCGCGCTCGAGATGCGCGAGCGGGGCGTCGCGACCCTCGAGGAGTACTTCGAGCTGGCGGCTGCGCCGACGTACCTGGACGAGTGAACGAGCGTCTCTAAGAGAGAACGATGTTTTCGGGGGTCTCGCCCGCGCGCAGGTGCTCGACCTGACGCTTGATGAGGCGCACGATCCGTGGGTGCATGGCCTGCGAGTCACCACCGTTATGCGGGGTGATGAAGGCGTTCTCGCACGCCCACAGTGGGTGGCCCTCGGGCAACGGCTCTGGGTCAACGACGTCGAGGGCGGCACGAATGCGCCCCGTCTGCAGCTCTGCCACGAGATCGTCAGTGACGACAATGGGGCCACGGCCGACGTTCACGAGCAGAGCGTCGTCGCTCATGAGGGCGAGGCGTTCGCGATCAAAGAGACCCCTCGTTGCATCGCTCAGCGGCAAGCCAATCATGACGATGTCGGCTTCGGGCAGCAGCGCGTCAAGCTCGTCAATCCCGTGCACCGAGACCGTCTCGCCCCCGGGCAACTGCTCGGTGCGGGCCCGTGATGCAACCCTGGTGATGTCGACCTCAAAGGGGAGCAGGCGGGACTCGATGGCCTTGCTCACTCCCCCGTAGCCGAGCAGCAACACGCGCTTGTCGGCGAGACCTCGCCTGGTCTCGTTGTACCACAGTCCCTTCGTCTGGTTATGCACCGCCTCGGCAAAGCCGCGCTGCGCAGCGATCGTAATACCGACGGCGAGCTCGGCCGTCGCGGTCTCGTGCACGCTCGTCGCGTTCGCGAGCCGCATGCCCTCTGGCAGCGCGTTCGCTACACCGTCGAAGCCGATCGATTGCCATTGCACGAGCTGCACCTTCATGCCCTCAAGGCGTGCGAGCGGGCGCACCCCGTCCCAGTACGGCGGCACGACAAGATCAATGTCGTTTCGAGGAGCTTCGCCGCTCATGTCCCAGAGCAGGCATTCAACGCCCTCGGCGTCTTTTAGCGAGGCAAGCAGTCGTTCATCAGGCACCGAAACCACGATCGTTGTGTTCATGCCGCTAGTCTAACTGCCCGGCCAGTGGCAGAATGTAGTGCATGACAACGCACGATGAGCCCACCTCGCCCATCACGCGAGGCGCCGACATTTTTTATGAAGATCACGGCGTAGCGATTTTCACCTACTCGTGGGTTCCCGAGCGGCCACGCGGTGTCGTGCAAATTGCGCACGGCATCGGCGAACACGTGGGACGCTACGAGCACTTTGCCCTCGCACTCGCCGAAGCCGGCTATGCCGTATACGCCGACGACCACCGCGGGCACGGCGAGACCGGCCGCGAAATGCACCGCGGCGACCTCACGCAACTCGGCAAGCTCGGTCCAGGCGGGTTGCGGGCCGCCGAGAACGCGATCATCAACTTCACCGAGCTCATTCACTCGAAGCACCCCGGGCTACGCATCACCTACTTCGGCCACTCATGGGGGTCGCTCATGGGCCAGCGGCTCCTCAACCGTGGCACGGCGCTCTTCGACGCCGTGATTCTCTCTGGCAGCGCGTACCGCACCCCGAAGCACATGGAGTCGGGCGACCTAAACCGCGACTTTGCGCACCTCGGCGAAACCGGCTTTGAGTGGCTCAGCCGCGACCACTCGGTTGCCGACGCTTTTGCGAACGACGAGCTCTGCTTCGACGCAGACATTCTGAAGCTCTTCGGCCTGGCAGACGCGCTCAGGCTCTTCGGCACCCCGGGCAAACACGTGCCCAACGTGCCAATGCTGTTGATGTCGGGAACCGATGATCCGCTCTCACGAGCAGACTCGGTCGAACGGCTCGCGGCGGCCTACCGAAACCGCGGGGTGACCGACGTCACCCTCACGCTTTACCCCGGCGGGCGGCACGAGATGCTCAACGAGCTCAACCGCGCCGACGTCGAACACGACGTCATCTCCTGGCTCGACACGCACACCCACAGCGCAGAGCGCTAACCCTTCGGCAAAGCCTTAGCCCCAACACGAAAGAAGCACCGATGCCCACGTTCCACGGCGAATACAAGATGCCCGGCGGCAAGCTCATTGTCGTCGACTGCGATGTTGAGGCCGGTGAGCTCAGCGACGTGACCGTCTCTGGCGACTTCTTCGTTGAGCCCGACGAGGCCATTCTCGAGGTGTCGAAGGCACTCACCGGGGCACCCGCGACCGCGACGGCCGCCGGCTACGCTGCCGTCGTACGCGAAGCCCTTCCCGCAGACACCGTCATGCTCGGCGTCTCGCCAGAGGCAATCGGCATCGCGGTGCGCCGGGCGCTCAGCAATGCCAGTTCGTGGCGAGACCTCGACTGGCAGGTCATCGTGACCCCGAAAATCTCGCCGGTCTTGAACGTCGCACTCGACGAGGTTCTCGTCACCGAGGTCGGCGAGGGGCGCCGTGGCCCGACCATGCGCATCTGGGACTGGAACTCTGACGCCGTCATTATCGGCAGCTTCCAATCGGTACGCAACGAGATCGACGTCGACGAGGCGCAAGCCCTTGAGACGCAGCTCATTCGCCGCGTCTCAGGCGGAGGCGCCATGTACATGCAGCCAGCATCGTCGATCACCTACTCGATTTACGTGCCCGACTCGTTCGTCGAGGGCATGAGCTTTGAGCAGAGTTACCAGTTTCTCGATGAGTGGGTGCTCGAGGCCCTCTTTACCCTTGGCGTTGACGCCGAGTACAAGCCGCTCAACGACATCGCGAGCCCACTCGGCAAGATCGGCGGGGCTGCACAGAAACGACTCGCCTCTGGCGCCGTACTGCACCACGTCACGATGTCGTATGACATGGACGCAGAGCGCATGATGCGGGTGCTGCGCATCGGGCGCGAAAAGATGTCTGACAAGGGAACGAAGAGCGCGGCAAAGCGGGTCGATCCGCTGCGAAGCCAGACGGGCGTGTCTCGCGACGAGGTCATTACTCGCCTCGACGAGGTCTTTCGCCAGCGGCACGGCGCGACGCGTGGCGACATTACCGAAGCGGAATATGCCCGCGCCGAGGCGCTCGTTGCCACGAAGTTCGAGAACGACGAGTGGACCCTGCGCATCCCGTGACCGCGGGTCTCGCAGACCCGGGCCACGGGAAAAACCGCTAGGCCGGTTTGCGCTCCCGGTGCACCGCCGCGCCAATCGCGAGCAACCCGAGGCCACCCCACACGAGCAGCATGAGGATGTTCCCGCCGCCGGGCGCCCCGCTCTCGGTGATGCGCTGCAGCGCCTCGATCGCGGTTCCCACCGGCGTGAACGAGGTGATTGACGCGAGCACCCCGGGGGCCGTCGAAACGATGCCAGCCACGAAGCCGACGACGAGCACAACGAACGAGACGAAGCGGCCGTACCCGCGGAAAAGCGCGACGAGCCCCTGGTTTACAAGGCCGAAGGCAACGCCAACGAGCACACCAGTGATCGCGTAGGCGAGCACGTGCGAGGCGGGCTCCTTGAGCAGCAGCGCAACGAAGAGTGCCGCGAGCACTCCCTGAATGGCCCCGAGCAGCATGCCCGAACCCGCCGAACGCAGGGTGATCGTTGCCTCGCTGAGCGCCGCCTCGCGAGTGCGTGACCAGAGCGGTTGCAACACCATGAACGCGGCGAGCCCGCCAGCCCAGAGCGCGATCGCGAGGAACAGCGGGGCGCCGGAACCGGCGAAGAGCTTCGCGTCATCATCGCCGCCCGACACGGGGTTCACGGCGATCTCTGCAAGCCGGTCCCGCTCGCTCTCGCTGTACCGCGGAATCTCGCTGACCGCCTCGGCCAGCCCTTCAGCGAGGTCGCGTGTGCCCTTGGCTGCCTGCTCGGTGCCACCCGCGAGCTCGCCCGCTCCCTCGGCAAGCTGGCTCACACCCTCGGTGAGTTCGGGAACCTGCGCGGCAAGCTGCCCGGTGCCGCTCGAGAGTTCACGGGCGCCCGAGGCGATGCCGCCAACCCCAGAGGCGAGTTCACCGGCACCGGCGGCGAGCTCGTCGGCGCCGGCCGCGAGACCCGAGGCCCCCTCGGCGAGTTCACCGAGGCCCGCTGCAGACTGCGCCGCGCCATCGGCGAGCGTGTTGCCGCCAGCGATCGCAGCCTGTAAGAGCTCAGGGGCTCCAAGCACCTGATCGATGAGGCCGAGCAGCATGCCCTGCTGTTCGGGCGGCACGGGAAGTTGGCCAGATGCGATGGCGTCTCGCAGCTCGATGATTTGTGGCCTGACATCGGTCAGCCCGCCCAGAAGCGGCACGAGCACGCCGTTGACGCTCTCGACGTAAGCACCAACCCCGCCCGCGAGCTGCTGCGATCCAGCGGCGGCGTCCCGCGTCCCGTCAGCGAGCTCGTGCACGCCCCCCGCGTAGCCCCGAAGCCCCTCAGCGAGTGAATTCGCGCCACCCGCGAGCTGGTCGGCCCCCGAAGAGAGTTGGCCAGCACCCGCCGAGAGCTGCCCCACACCCGCCTCGAGCGCGCCAGTGCCATTGAGGAGCTCATCAAGCCCCGCCGCGAGTTGGCCACTGCCCTCGGCAAGCTGGTCGGCTCCATCGGCGAGCTTGCCCGCCCCGTCGCTCGCGTCGTCGAGGCCCTCACCGAGCTTCGTGAAGCCAACGAACACGTTGCCCACGAATGCCTCGCCGAGCTGCGTGTTCAGCACCTCGGTTGCCGTTTGCGTCACGGCTGCCGAGAGTGCCGCGTCAAGGAGCTTCGCACGCTCACTCGTATGAATGTCAAGGGTCGCCTGCAGCGCCTCGTCTGGGCCCTTCGAGAGTGACGTCGCGGCCCGAGAGAAGTTCTCGGGAATCGTCACGACGGTCACGTACTTGCCCGACTCGAGCCCCTTCTCAGCGCCCTCGTCATCGGTCAGCTGCCACTCGAAGTTCTCGCTCTCGGTCGCGCCGATGAGCTCGGCGGCGAGCACCCTGCCCAGAGGCGTGAGCTGCCCATCGACCTCGACCGGTTCGTCGTTATTGACGACCGCGGCGGTCACGTGGTTCATGCGCGTCGTCGGGTCCCACAGCCCCCAGATAAACAGGCCCGCGATCACGAGGGGCACGAGCATGAAGCCGAGTGCACGCGTCATCGACATGCCCCACAGCTCCCTCGATCCACGCACTTCAGTGTTCGAGTAGCCCGTCATGAGCGCACTCCTTTCGACATTCCCGCTGCGGCATGTTCATGGTTTGGCGCGCCCGGGGTCACCGGCGAGAGCGCCCGCGGCAGCACCCGCGTCGCCTGCGCGACGTCGGCAACGATGATCACGGTCGGCGCCTTTCCGGTGGCCCGCTCTCGCTCGATGGCCCAGGCCGCGAGGGCTCCGTGGGCGTGCTCGGCGTCCCGACCTGAGAGCGCCGGGCCGACGCCGGTAATGACGAGCAGGTCGGGTCGGTCTTTCGTGGCCTCGCGAATGTGCGTCACGGGAACCCACGCCGAGCGCTTGCGCAGCGTCGCGGCCCGGTCTGGTTGCAGGAGGCCATGCACCTTCAGGGTTCCACGTGAAACCTGGCCGCGGCCGCTCAGCACGCGAGCGAGCGGTTCGCTCACCGGGTCGGCGGGGTCAAGCACCAGCGCCTCTCCCGCCTGCACGCGCAGCTCGGGTACCGCACGGTTGCCCGGCATGACCAGGCGCTCCGACGCGACAACCGCAGCGGGGTCGTCGGCTGGCCACTCGGCGTACGTGATCTCACGGGTCAGCCCCTCGCCCTCAACGTCAAAGTGCGGCAGCAGGCGGTCGAGCCAGCGCGGCATGCGCCAGGCCCGATCGCCGAGCAGCGAGAGAATTGCCGGGACGAGCACCATGCGTACGATGAACGCATCGACGAAAACGCCGACGGCGAGACCGAGCGCGATGACCTTGATCGACGGGTCGCCCTGCGGCACGAAGGCCGCGAAGACGGCAAACATGATGATCGCGGCGGCCGAGACCACCTTTCCCGAACCGACAAAACCACGGTGGATCGCCGCCTGCGAGTCTGCCCCGTGCACGACCTCCTCGCGAATGCGCGAGACGAGAAAGACCTCGTAGTCCATCGCCAGGCCGAAGAGCACGCCCATGAGAATGATGGGCATGAAGCTCAGGATCGGGCCGGTCGCGTGCACGTTGAGCGCGTCGCCAAGCCAGCCCCACTGGAACACGGCAACGACGGCGCCGAACGCCGCGCCGACCGAGAGCAGATAGCCGAGGGTTGCCTTGATGGGCACCCAGACCGAACGAAACACCATGGCGAGCAGAATGAGCGAGAGCCCCACCACGAGCACCGAGAACGGTATGAGCGCCTTGAACAGGAGCTCTGAGACGTCGATGCCGACCGCCGTGAACCCCGTGACCGAGAGGCTTACGCCGTAGCGCTCTTGCCACTCGTCATGCTTATCGCGCAGACCGTGCACGAGCTGGCCCGTGCTCGCGGCGTGCGGCCCCTCCTCTGGCACGACCTGGATAATGCCCGTGTCAGCCCCCTGGTTCGGGGTCGCGAGCGGCACATCGGCGACGCCTGGCACGGCACGCACCTCGTCAGCGAGATCTTCCATGAGCCCGAGCGGATCGGTGCTCGTGATGATTGACCCCGCAAGCACGAGCGGCCCGTTGGCCCCCTCGCCGAAGTGCTCGGCGGTGAGCTCGTAGGTCACGCGCGCCGGATCGTTCTCTTCGAGACCGCTCGCGTTGGGCAGCGCAAGTCGCAGCTGCAGCGCGGGAACCGTCGCGATGCCGAGCACGATGAGCACGAGCACCGAGGTAATGAGCGGCTTCGCGGTGACGACCTTGACCCAGCGGCCAAAGAAGCGGTCTGAGAACCGTGAGCCCACGAGTGAGGGCTGCGCTTCTCCGGTTGCGGTTTCGACGTCGCCCGCCGAAGCTGCGGCCGCCGCGATGCGTCGCCGCTCCTTCTTGCGCAAAATCTTGGGCCCGGCCATCGCAAGAATGGCCGGGGTGAGCGTCACCGCGATGACGACCGAGAGCGCGACCGCCGCGGCCGCCGCGACGCCGAGCGCCGTGAGAAACGGGATACCAGCGACCGACAGGCCCACGAGCGCGATGACCACGGTGAGGCCCGCAAACACCACCGCCGATCCGCTCGTCGCCGTCGCCCGCGCGATCGACTCGGTCACGGGCACGCCGTTCAAGAGCTGCTCTTGGTGTCTCGAAACGATGAAAAGCGTATAGTCGATGCCCACCGCGAGCCCAAGCATGAGGGCGAGCATGGGGGTCGTCGAGGTGAGCTCTACGAACGCGGTCACGAAGAAAATACCGGCGACCGAAATGCCCACACCAATGAGGGCGATGAGCAGCGGCATGCCAGCCGCGATGAGTGAGCCGAGGGTGAGCACGAGCACGATAAACGCGATGATCACGCCGACGGCTTCGGTCGGGCTCAGCCCCGGCACTTCTGCCGAGTAGATCTCGCCGCCGACACTCGTTTGTGTGCCATCGGGCAGAGCCTCTTGGAGGCCCGCCGAGGTGTCGCGAATGCCCTCGTCGAGGGCGTCGGGAACCTGATCCATCGTGCCCTGAATTTGGATCGTGATGAGCGCAGCCTGCCCGTCGTCGGCGAGGCCCTGCGCGGCCTGCTCTGCAAAGGGGTATGCCACGGCCGTAACGTTCGGGAGCCCCTCAAGGTCGTCGGCCGCATCGATGAGGGCCTGACGGTACGGTTCTGACTCGATGTCGTCGCCCTCTGCGGCAACCACGATGATTTGAGCGCTCGTACCGCTGACCTCGGGAAACGTGCTGCGCAGCGTTTCGAGCGCAGCTTGCGACTCGGTGCCCGGAATGGTGATGGGTGCGTTCGCGCCCTGCGAGAAGAAGATTGCGCCTGCGCCGAGCCCCGCGAGTACGAGAAGCCACAGCGAGAGCACGAGCCACCTGGCTTTGGCGGCCCAGGTACCGAGCGTGTAGAGGAAGGAAGACATGTGACCCTTGTTGGCGTGCATTGACGTCGAAAACCGAATGGATACACTCATGTATCCTGCTTCGATACACTAATGTATCGGCATAAGCGTGTATGTTGACTGAGAATCTGTCTATGACTTCTGCAGAAGGAGCACCGCGTGGCGAATGAGCATTCCCAGGCACCGAGCACCCGGCGCGAGCACACCCGCGAGCGGCTGCTCGACGCGGCAATCGAGGTGTTTGCCGAGGAGGGTGTACAGGGTGCCTCGGTCGAGTCGATCTGCCAGCGAGCCGATTTCACGCGCGGAGCCTTTTACTCAAACTTCACCTCGAAAGAGCAGCTGTTTTTAACCGTGCTCGAGCGCGAGTTCGCGCGCCGTGGCGCCGACTTCAAAGAGCGCGCCGAAGAGCTCGAGCCGCACCTGCACGCCCGCAAAACGCCGTTCACGGTCGACGAGGCCGCGCAAATTATCGTCGAGTTTTTCTTGCCCTCGGAGTTCGCGCAATCGTGGTTCATTCTCGAGACCGAGTTCTTGCTCATGGCGCTGCGTGACCCCGCGCTCGCGCCCAGCCATCAGCGGCTCATGACCTCGTTTCTCGACGACATCGAGCAGACCGTCGCCTCGGTGCTCGAGGCCGCAGGCCGCACCCCCACCATGCCGCTCAGGCGCGTGCTCACGATTCTCATGCACGAGTTCGCGACCGCAATGCAGGCGAGTGCCCTCGCGGGACCGGGTGCCGACGACCCCTTCGAAACGCTCGGTGACCAGGCCGCTGAGCTCGTGTTTGCGCTCAGCAGCCCGATCACGAACGACTAGTGCTTCGTTCCAGCCTCGGGCGCTTCGCCCTCGTCGCTGGTTTCAGCATCGGCGACCGCAGCATCAGCGGCTTCCTCATCCGAGGCTGAGACGGAAGCAGCGGCCGAGCCCAGCAGTTGCTGAGGGGCTTCAGCGCCGGTCAGCTGTGCGAACGAGGCCTCGGGCTGCTCGCCCGTGAGCTCATTCTTGATGATGGGCATCGAGCTCGTCGTCGCGTCGACGTACCAGTCGGTGAGCTGCGGGTCGCTGCTATCGAAGCCCATGCCAGCGCCCTCGTCTTCGGGAACCTCACTGGCCTCGAACACGAAGTCGTCGCCGTACTCGTCGATACCGCGAATGACGCCCTGCGCGATCGCCTGCTTCGCGTACTTACGGCGAATCATGTAGGGATCAATGCGCAGGTCTTGCGCCCACGAATACATGATGCCGATGACGATGAACGAGAAGGGGAGCGCCGAGACGACCATGAGCGATTGCAGGCCAGAAAGCGCGTTCCGCCCGCCCGCGAGCAAGAGCGCGATCGCGATGAAGCTGAGCAGCAGCCCCCACATGACCGTGATGGCCTTCGAAGGCTCTGCGCGGCCTCCCTGTGACATCGAAGCCATGACGATCGAGGCAGAGTCAGCCGCTGTCACGAAGAAGATGATGATCGCGACCATCGCGACGGTTGAAGTGAGCAGGCTGAGTGGCAGGCCCTGAAGCACCTGGAAGAGCACGTCTTCACCGCTGCCATCCATCGCAAACTCTGCGCCCTCGATCGACATCCACATCGCCGTGCCACCGTAAACGATGAACCAGCCGAGCACGATCGCTGTTGGCACGAGCAGCACGACCGTCACGAACTCACGCAGCGAGCGGCCACGAGAGATCTTCGCGATAAACATACCGACGAAGGGAGCCCATGAGACCCACCACGCCCAATAGTAGACCGTCCAGGTCGAGAGGAACTCTTCAGTCTCGCCGCCCTGCGTGATGTTGCGCGCAAGCATGAGCGGGATGTCCTGCACGAAGGTCACGAGCGATGCCGGCACGAGGTTCAAGATCACGACCGTGGGGCCGGCGATGAAGACGAACAGGGCGAAGAGGCCGGTGAGGGTCATGTTGAGGTTCGAGAGCCTACGAATGCCCTTCTTCACACCCGAAACGGCCGAAGCGATGAAACCGCCTGTCAGCACCGCGATGATCGCGACGAGAATCGCGTTCGTTACCTCACCGATGCCGGTCACGATCTCAATACCGCGGCCAATCTGCAGCGCGCCAATACCGAGCGAGACGGCCGTGCCGAAGAGCGTCACGATGATCGCAAAGATATCGATCACGCGGCCTACCGCGCGGCGTGTACCGGTGGAAGACGGGAACACCGGCTCGAAGAGCGCCGAGATGAGCGGCGGGCGCCCCCTGCGGTAGGTGCTGTAAGCGATCGCGCCACCAACGAGCGAGTAGAAGGCCCACGCGATAGGGCCCCAGTGCAGGAAGGTCTGCGACAGCGCCGGAAGCATCGCCTCAGCGGTTCCTGCCTCGACGCCCGTTCCTGGAGGCGGGTTCAAAAAGTAGGTGAGCGGTTCAAGCGGGCCGTAGAAGAGCAGCCCGATGCCGAGGCCCGCTGCGAAGAGCATTGAGATCCACGACGCACGGCTAAACTCCGGCTGTTCGTCGTCGGTGCCGAGCACGATGCCGCCCGTTCGACCGTATCCAACGATGAGCATGAAGACAGCGATGCACATGGCGAGCGCCATGAAGAGCCAGCTGAAGTAGTGGTTGACCCAGGTGAGTGCGGCAGCGCCAGCGTCTGAAAGCGAACTCGGTGAAATGAGTGCCCAGGCGATGACCGCGATGGTCGAAACGGCCGTGATAATAAGCACGACCCAGTTGGTGGTGAAGCGCGCACCGGTCTTTTCAACGCCGATGCCGGGCAGCAGTGCCGGGTGCGGGAGCGGGGGCGGGAGCGGCGACTGAATTCTTCGCGTGAGCGTCTCTTTCGAAGACGCCGGTTTTAACGGCCCGTCTGCCCCGTCATTCGGAGTGCGCGTTTTTCGCATAGCTGTACCGTAACAAGCATCTGCTTCAGCGGCCAGCATTGTCCCGGCGCGGCCCAATACCACCGGCTCGCGCCGCACCGGGATAACGTTTATTCTTCGTCAGCCCCACGGTAACGCTGATAGGGCATCGTATTCCACGTGCGCCCCTCGAGCGACTCGGGCGTCAGGTTGCCGGGCATCTCAGCCAGCAGCGCCTTCGCTGCGGTGAGTTCTCGCTCGACCTCTTCACGGTCCTGGTACATGAACTCGTCAGAGGCCTTGTCGACCGCCTGGGCAAGCTTCGCCTCGAGCTCGCCGATGAGCTTCTCCTGTTTTGCCCTGAACTGGTCTCTCGCTTCTTCTCGCCAGAGCGGGGCAAGGCCGCGGTTGTGATCGAGCACCCCGCGGTATTCGTCGTAGACGTCTTCGTAGATGAGCCCCGTGTGTTCGCGCACATCACGCATGACGAGCGCGAGGTCATCGACCGTGAGGTCTTCGGGCTTGAGCGGTTCGGCACGCTTCGGGCCCCCGAGCCTCGTGTACTCGAGGTAGTACGGGAACATGCTCTTGATGACTTTGCCTGGCGGGTTCACGGCGACGCCCTCGGCATCGACCCCCTTGGGTTGAATGCCCTGAAACGCTGCGAGTGCCGACTCGGGTCGCACAATCTCTTTGGGTGGCATGAAGCCGTACCGCAAGAGTTCTCGAATGCCGGTTCCCGAGATATTGAGCCGGTACCGTACGTCGTCGGTGCCGCTCGTGCGGTCGGTCGCGTGGGTCGCGGCACGGGCATCATAGAAGACCTCGTGAAAGAGCCTGATGTCGATGCCGAGCTCTTCCTTCGTGTATTCGTCGAACACCGAGTGGGCAGCGTATTTGTCGTAGTAGTCGCCGATACCCGCGTGGTCGCGGCCAATGAGCGCGTGCGTGCAACCGTAGTTCTTCATGATGAGCGCGTGCAGAATCGCTTCTCGGGGCCCAGCAAAGATGTAGGTGACGCGCAGGGGCGAGAGAATCGAGCGATCCATCGGGTAGTACTGTTCCATGACGTTCTGATACCCGCGAATGCGGTACTCGTGACGCACGTACTCGCGCTTGGCCATCTCAACGAGGGGCTGCAAGAAAATGCCGTCGACCTCTTCGAGCGCATTGCGGTGAATGTACTCGTGCCCGCGGTGCAGCGGGTTCGCACCCGTGATGAAGCCGGCAACCGAATTGAAGCCCTTCTCTTCGTAAAACAGCTTCCACGTGTCTTTCGGTTCTTGTCGCAGACGCTCAAATGGGCCCCAGTCGACACGGTTGATGAGGGTGAGCGTGCCGCCGAGCGCCGTCTCGCCCATGCGCCGGTAGATCGAGTCGACCCCCGGGTGGTTGCGGTCGGTGGTGCCGAAGAGCTGCTGCGCCCGATGCTCCCGGTCGTACGCAAAGATGTCTTCGATCGCGAGGATCGCGACGGGCTCGCCCTGTTCATCAGAAAGGCAGATCTCGTCGCCCTCGGTGAGCCCCTCGATGATCGTGGCGTTCGTCTTGCCAATCGGCGCGAAGCTCAACGGCACGGGCCACACCACTCCGTTTGCGAGCCTGCCGTTCTCGAGCACCGAAAGGTAATCGGCTTCGTTCATGAAGCCCTTATTGGGCGACAGCACCCCGGTTGCGATCATCTCGATCGTGATGATCGCCTCAAGATCAACGCGGATCGTTGCCAGCCCCCGAGCCCGCTCGGTATACGCGGCACGATCGGCTGCCGCGATGGTCTGGTCAACGAGCACCCCGCCGTGAGGCGTTTGCGGGTAGGTCGAAACGTGCTCAGAACTCATGTCTTGCTCACACTCCCTCGTGTGGTGTCGTACGGTGTGAGCCCATGCTACCCCGCACCTCTGACACGCGCTGCGCTAACGGTCCACGCGCCCCGGGTCCAGGTGCCGGACGCCGGACACCGGACACCGGACACCGAGTGACCATCGCTTCGCCGAGTGAGCATGAGAATCACGCAATCGCCATGCTCTCTCGGCGAACGCATGCTCACTCGGCAAAATCAACGAGGGTGGGAGCACCAACGAGCTCGGGGGCGCAGACCCCTGAAACACAAAAACACCCGGCCGAGATAATCTCGACCGGGTGTTGCTGGTGGCGGATGCGTGATTCGAACACGCGAAGCTTACGCGTCTGATTTACAGTCAGATCCCTTTGGCCGCTCGGGCAATCCGCCATTGATTGCGACAACACAACCAAGCAATGATCATACCTGCTCTTGCGGCGCTTCTGCAATTCCTCGCGGGGCGATTCGCCGAGGTTGCGACCAAAATTAGCCGAGAGCCTGGGCAAAGGAGGGGCGGATCACTGCCCCTTGAGCTCGTCGAGCCACTCCTCAAGTTCGTCGATGGGCGCCTGAAAACCGTGTCGGGTGCGCTCGATCGAGACGGCCTGCTCCTTCACGAACCCGAGCAGTTCGATGGGTCCGGCCATCGTGACCGGCCTCGCCCACACGCTCACATCGTCCCGAGAGCTCAGCCACTCGGTCACGCGAGTTGCCTCACCGCCGATGAGGCGAATACGGGCCGCGGGAACCTCGCCAGCGCCAGAAACGGCGGAGCCCTCGAGGCTCGCGCGCTCGATCCACGTCTCATCGCCCTCATAGACGTACGAGATCTGGTGCAGCTCGAGCAGCGCGACGAGCTCCTTCGGCAGGGTGAGGCCAGACGAGACCGTGAGGGCCGACGAGCTGAGCAGGCCCGCGATGAGCAGCCTAATGAGCGCGCCGACATCGCCGGTCGACGCAAGCCGCAGGTGCACGGCGACTCTTCGGTAGCGCAGCAGGTTGTGCTCGGTCGAGAGACCAGACGCGTCATGCGCCGTACCGAACTGCGTGCGCCAGGCAAGCTCGTCAGCCAACGCGGCTCGCCTGAGCACGTCGAACTGGGTGTAACTCAAGAGCGGCTGCACCGTCTCAATGACGTGCTGCACGACGGGGTCGAGGCCGCGCAGGTGCAGGGTGTCGCTCTGCGTGCCGCGGCGCAGCGACCACTCGCCGAGTGGAATCAGCCGGTGGGGGCCGCCCGCGAGAGGCTGCCAGGTGCTCTGCGCATTGTGCCACTCGCCAGAGGGAAAACGCTCGACCCGCGCGCCCGTCGTGCCGCGGTTGACGGCGAGCGCCGCAGCCTTGGTGCTCTCGAGCCAAGAAACGATCTCTTCGCCGTCGAGTGACCAGAGTGCCGCTGTCGACCTGCCGCCGATTTCGCCCTGCTTCACGAGCGCATCGTGCAGGCTCACCGCGCGCACGACGCCGATCACGGGAACTCCCACTGAGTCGCCCCAGAAGTCGGCATCTGGGCGCACACCCACCCGCACGCCTGGCGACCAGAGCCGCCCCTCGTCATCGAGCTGCCGCGGTTGCACGAGCCAGCTCTCACCCTGCTCGAGTGTCGTGAGCGCCCTCAGACCCGCTGGGGTCGGCGGGGCCGGCAAGGGGCCCATCGTGATCGTCGTTGCCGAGGCATCTGCTGTTGCGCTGTGCCCGACGACCACCGCGTTCACGGCGTCGGAAAGCGTGTCGAGAAACGCGTCTGAACGGGCAAGCGTTCCCACGAGCACGATGGCACGCGCCGAGCGGTGATGGCCGCCCGCACCGGCGAGCGCTGAGCGCACGATGGTTGGCACTGCGGCGAGAGAGTCGGCGCTCTGCGTCACCATAACGGTCGCCTGCGAGCGCGCACGAATATCGCGGCGCAGCGAAGGCGCGCGGCGTTGAACCGCTCTGGCGAGTTCGGCAGAAACGACGTACATGCCCTGCACGAACTCGGCCCGCTCGGTGACCCGCAGCACGAACTCGTCAAAGCTCTCACCGGACCCCGGCGTCATGAGCGTCGCCGTCGCCTCGGGAAGTCCCGCGTGGCCGAGCTCTTCAAGCAGCACGCTCGCTGTTCTCGCGAGCGTCGGGTGGGCCGCGATCACGACGCCAGAACCGGCGCTCAGCACCGCAAAGACCATCTCTGCGAGCTCACCGAATGAGGTGTGCTCGTCGGCAGCGATGAGCGAGAGCGGTTGGGGCGCGAAGGTGGCCCCGCGAACGGTGCGCAGCCCCTCCGCTCGACTCGCGAGATACCTGGCGCTGTCGATCGCATAACCGATCTCGCCGTCGATCTCGGGCAGCGGGCTGCCGCGCTCAGCGACGAGCACTTCGATGAGACGATCTCTCGCCGCGACGAGGGCGAGCGATCCGCGCCTCACCGTTGTCGCGCGATCGGTGTGGGCCCACGCGGCCCAGAGCGCCCCGGCCTTTGCGGCGCGCTCGATCACCGCGTCAAGGGCCCACGCCCCGGTTTCGGCCGCTTCAGCTGCCGCAACGCCGATCTCGCTGTGCCTGCCACGTGCAGCCTGGGCAAGCACCCAGCTGCGGTTGCGTTTCTGGGCCACATCGGTGTCTGGCTCGCACGCGAACCCGGTGTCAGAGGTAAGCGGAACCCGCTGAGGCGCGTCGGTGTGCACCCGTGGGCGCGCACCTGCGTCGCGGTGTAGCTGCATGACCTGGGCGGTGAGGCCGCCGGTGTCGAAGCGATGCGCGTCGGCGGGTGGGCGATACATGAGCGGCGAATCGCGCTCGCTCGGCTCCCACTCGCGAGACCGGTCTTGCAAGCGGTGGCTTGCTGGTGCTTCGTCGAGAGCGCGTTCGTGCAACTGTACGATGCGTTGCCGCACGTCGGGCGAGACTCCCTGGCCCGCTTCGTTCCACACCCGTTCGGTCAGTGCAAGCGGCGAATGGTCTGAGGCGACGAGCGAGAGCGTTTCAAGCACCTCGGGCAGCACGTGCGCGAACTCGGCGGGGGCGACCAGCGGGGTCATGATCTGCACGTTGGCTCCGCTTGCCTGCAGCACGGCTTCGAGCTCAGGGGTCCTCCCCCGGTACAGGGCGACCTGCAGGTTCGAGCCGGCCCGGCGCTGCTGGGTGCGCACCTGCGCGACCGCAAGCAGCACGGCATCTTCGCTCGCCACCACGGGCAGCAGCGCCTCGTCACCCACAGACGCCAAGAGTTCGTCAACCGCGCGAAGCCATGCGGCGTCGCGCGCCTCTGGCTCGGTCATGACGGGAACCGCGAGGCCGCGCTCAAGCGAGTCAATCGTCGCCTCTCGCGCAATGCTTCGCGTCGTGAGCCTCACCTCGAGGGGCCTCGTCGCTTCAGCCACCTCTACGAGCTCGCGAATGATGCCAATGCTCTCGGGCAGTTCGGCGAGTACCTCGACCCCGATGAGCGGGGTTGCGCAGCGCGCGTCAAGGTGCACGGCGCGCACAATGGCGGGCATCGCGAGGGCTTCAGCATAGCTTCGGGCCACAAAGGTGACCGCGACGCCGTGGCGGTCGCAGTCGGCAAGGAGCTCGTGCAGCGCGTCACTGAGCGCAGCGGGCAACTCATCAAGCTGCCACTCGGTGCTGCCGGGCACGAACCGCGCTGGCGAAACGCTCAGGCGTTTCACGCCCTCGAGGCGCACGAGAGCCCTCAGCCGCTCGACCTCTCGCAGCACACCCTCGGGGCCAACGACCGGGGCGCCGTGCAGCTCAAGGTCGGCGTTTGCCGGGAGCCCCTTGAGGCCCGCAGGCGTCTTCAGCGGCGCATCGGGCTCGACGTTCAGTGCAGAAAGCTCGAGCAGCTCTGGCGACTCGGGCAGTTCAGGAAGCTCACTCGCGACCAGGATCTCGTCGAGGTGCGCGTGAAAGCGCTTCTTCACCACCGGCAGCACGCCCCACGGCAACCCGAACGAGGCGATGCCGCCCACCCGCAGCGCAAGCCGCAGCCTCGCGGGCAGCGACTCTGGGGTCTCTTGCGAGAGCTCGTGCAGGCCCAGCGCCGCCGCGAAGGCATCCTGCGGCAGCTCAACATAGTCGAAGATGTCGCGTACGAAGTCGAAGGCGCCCGGGTCGTCCCTGACTCCGCTCAAGAGTGTCTTGGGTGCGCCGCCACCCGCCTTCTGGCGCGCAGCGATAACTCTGCCTCGCCAAGATTCGAGGCAGAGCATCGCTGATTCTGTCACCTGCATGGTTCCACTGTATTTCGCGGGCCTCGTGAAACCGCGGTAACACCCTGAAAGGGAGCTTTGGGTTTCATGCAGGCCGGGCGCTACTCGCCCTGGTACTCGCCGGTGGCAACGATGACCGCGCGAGCCAGCGTCACATCACGCATTGTGAAGCCCAGAGCCGCGGGGGTCGCCTGCGGATCAATGTCGATGTGCGGCACCGACAGCGCGTGCACCGCGAACCAGTAGTGGTGCACACCCGTGCCCTCTGGAGGCGCGGCACCCGTGAATGCGGGCTCACGCATCTCGTTCGGCAAGGTAATGGCCCCCTCAGGAAGCAGGGTGCTGTCGGGCGCCCCTGCCCCGCTCGGCAGCGAGGTCGTCGCAGCGGGAATGTTCGCAACCGCCCAGTGCCAAAAGCCGGAGCCCGTGGGCGCATCGGGGTCGTAACAGGTCACCGCAAAGCTCTTCGTCTCGGCGGGAAAGTCGGCCCAGCTCAGCTGAGGCGACGCATTGCCGAAGGCGCCGTACGTCTCTTTGGGCAGGGGCTCACCGTGCTGAATATCGGTGCTTGTGAGCGTAAAACTCGGTACTGCCCGCATGAGGGCATAGGGGTTAATGAGGCCGTGTGCTTTCGGGTCAAAAGTCATCGCTTCTCCTTACACTCGTCGATCGGGGCGGCACCGCCCCTTGGTCCCTCACCATAGCGCGAGCAGCTGACACGCCACTCGCAGAGCAGGTAGCGTAAAATGTGCACCATGGCCCACTCAAAGATTCTGCTGTACTACGCGTTTGCCCCCGTGGCTGACCCTGAGGCGATGCGCCTGTGGCAACGCGAGCTCTGCGAGCGGCTCGGGCTCCGAGGCCGCATCATCATCTCGCGCCACGGCATCAATGGAACCGTTGGCGGCGAGCTCGATGCCTGCAAAATCTACCTCCGCAAAACGCAGGAGCACCCGGCCTTCGCAGGCATCGACGTCAAGTGGAGCGACGGCACGGGCTTTGCAGAGCCAGAGCCCGACATCTTTAAGGGCGTCGATCGCAGTGTTCCGTGGTTGACCTCGAGCGACTTCCCGAAGCTCAGCGTCAAGGTGCGCGACGAGCTCGTCGCCTTCGGCATTCCCGCAGAGACCGTCGTTGACGAGCGTGGCGTCGTTGGCGGCGGATCGCGACTGACGCCCCAGGCCGTCAACGATCTCGTCGAGGCCCGTGGCGATGATGTCGTCTTCTTCGACGGCCGCAATGCGTGGGAGGCCGAAATCGGCAAGTTCAAGGGTGCGATCGTGCCCGGCGTGCGCACGACGCACGACTTCATTGCCGAGATTGAAAGTGGCGTGTACGACGACATTAAAGATCGCCCGGTCGTGACGTATTGCACCGGAGGGATCCGCTGCGAAATTCTCTCGGCAGCGATGGCCGAGCGCGGCTTCTCAGAGGTGTACCAGATCGACGGCGGCATCGTTCGCTACGGCGAAGCCTTTGGCAACGACGGTCTCTGGGAGGGATCGCTCGCCGTGTTTGACGGGCGGGAGACGTTGGATTTTGCGCCCGGCGCTGCCGTCATTGGCGCGTGCCAGGAGTGTGGCACCCCGTCGAAGACCGTCGCCAACTGCACCGATCGCTCGTGCCGCACGCGGTTCGTCGTGTGCGAGAAGCACCTCGACGCTTCGTGCCCCGAGCACGCCCGCGTCGCTTAACGCCGCACCTCGCAGAAACCCTTACGGAGTCAGAGCGTCAAGGGGCTCAGAGCCCCGCGTCGCTCATCACCCGATCGCGGCGTGCCCGCTGGGCCTTGCGACTGCGCACAAACATGAACGCCGAGTAGAGCACAACCGCCGCGAGCGCGGCAAGGTACGGAGCGAGACGCCAGGGTGAAGTGCTCTCGAGATCCATCACCTTGACGGCGATGAGCGCGAGCGTGAAGAGTCCCAGTAACACAAGAACGTACTGTGTAACGGCTGCGTTCATGAAACGAGACCCCACCTTTCTGTCTATTCAGCGTCTCAAGAAGCCAAATGCCGAGGCGTTCCGTCAGCTCACGGTGACTGCCATCGCATCATGACTCCTCTTGTCAGTTTCACTCATGCTAAGCCGCGACGGCTGTCCCGCGAATCACTCGTTTCGGTGATCTTGCTCGCCGCAGCGTCGCACCGCCAGGAGTGAAGCGCCGCTGTACACTGTCCATATTGGCCAGAATTACAGATGTGCAGGGAGAAACGTGGCGTCAGGCAAAACGGGCCTGCCCCAACCGAGCACGTTCTCGCTCGGCCCGGGGCGTATCAGAAGTGCAGCGATGAACGATCAGGGTACTTCTGGGCGAATCATGCGCGCGCTGCTCGGCAGTCGTATCGTCGATATTCCCCTGAGGGCCTTCGCGCTGCTCTTCTTCATCATCGACCTCTTCGGCACCCCCGAGAGCACCGAGCCCGCGGCACTCATTCTCTTCTACCTCTCGGCTGTGCTGCTCGCGGTGGCCCCGTTCTTCCCGGTCAGCGTGACCGCGGTCGCGCTCGGCTTGTATGCGGCCCACATGCTGCTCTACCCCGACCTCATCAACCCCTTCCAGCTCGCCATTCTGCTGCCCATCACGGTGCTCGTGGCTCACGGTCGCCCGTGGCCAGCGCTCCTCTACACGGGCCTGTTCTTTGGCCTCTCAATTGGCGAGGAATTCACACAAGCGAGTCTCGCAACCCCCGTCGCTGAGCTCGCCCTCGTCACGGGTGCCGCCTGGATACTCGGGGCCTCAGCCTACTTTCTCGAAAACCGCATCAACCTCGCGATTCACGAGCGTGAGCGACTCGCAATCGCACACGAACAAGAACTGCAGCGACTCAGGCTCGCGTTCATCATCGACACGCACGACACCGTCTCGCACAGTCTCGCCACGCAGTCTGCGGCGATTCGCGTGATCGCCCACGAAAATACCGACCCCGAGGTCGCGAGCATGCTCAACGAGCTCAGCGCGATCAACGAGCAGAGCCAGCTCGAGCTGCGCTCACTACTGCTCGGGCTTCGCGAGGGCGCGCTCGGCCTCTCAACGCAAGAGCACACGACGCTCAGCCTCGAAGAGGCGCTCGACTCAATGATCGCTTCGGCCAAGGCCGGAGGGTACGCGATCGACCTCACGGTCGCGGGCTCGCTGCCCCGGTACAGTGCCGCAACCGACCGGCAGCTTCTCTTCGTCGCACGCGAGCTCGTTACGAACATTGTGAAGCACTCGAGCGAGCGCATCGGCTGTTCCATTTCGCTCAGCGAGGTTCGGAGCAAGCAGGGCACTTTCGTCGAGGCGATCGCATCAAACCCTGTGGCGGCCAGGAGCGACGCGCAACCGCAGAGCCTCGCGCGACGGGCACAGGAGTTCGGGGGCACCTGCGAAGCGTCGAGTACCGACCGTCTCTTTACCGTGACCGTGCGCATTCCCGTCACCGCGAAACGCCCAACATCGCTTGAATCGGGTATGGCCGACGGCTCAGCAGTGTGATGAGATACCACTATGAAGATCTTGATGTCGCTGGCATTGCTTGTGCTGCCCCTCTCGGGGTCGCCGCTCACCTCGGCCGAGGCGGCTCCGCTGCCTAAAGCGCCGCAGGAAGCGGTTCTCGCGAGTGCAGCCGGCGTGCTCGCCACCGACCCGACGCTTAGGGCCAAGCCGTCGCAGTGCATCGTGTGGCGCATCACCGACGTCGCGAAGTACCGAAAGTACTGCCTGTAATGCTGAAGTATGTGCCGACACTCGACGAGCTCTCGATCTTGATCGTTGACGACGATCACTGGACGACGAGGGGCTTGCAGCTGGCCTTCCGTGAAGCCAGCTCGGTGGCGATCGCCCACTCGGGCGAGCACGCCGTAACGCTCCACAATGAGCTCCAGCCAGACATCACGCTCATGGACATCAACCTGGGCCCGGGTATCAGCGGCATCGAAACGATCTACCGCATTCGCGAAACCACCCCAGAGGCCCGCATCGTCGTGCTCACGACCATCGCTCCAGGGCCGGGGCTCGGGCGAGCCCTCGAGGCAGGGGCCGTCGCGGTGGTGCGCAAGACCACCGAAGAAGAGGCGCTCCGCTCGGTCGTCGTGAGTGCCGTCACCTCTGACGACCCGCGGTGGCTCAAAACGCTCGCGCAAGACATCGTCATTAGCGGCGATCGCCTGCCAGACGCCCCGGTGAAAAATCCTGAACTGACACGGGCCGAGCTCGACACGCTCCTTCTCGTCACACAGGGCTTCACCTACGCTGAGATCGCAATGCAGCAGCACGTCTCGGCATGGACCGTGCAGACCCACGTCAAGCACCTGCGCGAAAAGCTCCACGCGAGCAACCTCGCACAGCTGGTTGTGCGCGCGCTGCAGTACCACTACATCTAAGCATCAGCCAGCGCACGAGTGGCCGTGACCCTCCCTCTTGCGAGGTGGATCACGGCCACTCGTGCGCTGGGCAAGATCACCGCAGCGACCTCACCCAGCGGGTACGACTTATACGTCGCTTCGCTGAGCCTTTCGACGCATCAGCCAGAAGCCAGCTCCCATCGCAGCAAGCGCGGCAAGCACGATGCCTGCGACGTTCAACGCCGAACCGGTCATGGCGATCTTCTCGTCGGTCACGACGGGGTCGTCCTGCTCGATCGTGTTGGTGAGCGTGAGATCAGCGTTCGCACCGGCTTCACCGGTCACGAGAACCGTTGCCTCGGCGGCTTCACCAGCAACGAGTTCACTCTCGCCTTGCTCACTCGACCACACGCCACCCTTCCAGTGAAGGTCGCTTGCGAGTTCGGTCTCACCCTCAACGAGCGTGACAACCGTTCCGAGCGAGACGCCGTCGATCACGGTGGTCTTGCCGTTCACGACCTCGAGGTCGCGCACCTGCTCTTCACCCATGATGTCAACCCACGTTGCGGTGACGGGGAAAGCGACGGTATCAGCAACCGCATCGGCGCCCGAGCCCTCGAGCTGCTTCGTGATCGAGACCGATCCGAGCAGCGGGGTCGCGGTGTTGGTGAGCGAGACCTCTGCGTTCCCGGCGGCCTGCACGACGACAACGGCGTTGCCCTCGGCGTTCACCGTGACGTCGCCGCCCCACACCGGTGCCGCCCAGGTGAGTCGGTCGGTGTTCTCGGGCATGACCTCGGTGAGCGTCACGACCGTGCCGTGCGGCAGGTCAAGACCCAGCGCAACGTTCGTGCCATCGGTCGGCAGGGTGATCTCTGAGATCCACTCATCAAGCTGGTCGTCAAACCAGGTTGCCTGCACGGTAACCGTTTCAGGAACGTCGGCGTGGTCAGGAGCGATACCGGTGACGGTCTTCGCGACACCGAAGGTTCCCGGAGCCCAGGTTGCCTCGTTGACGACGGTCACGAGCGTCGAATCGCTCTGCTGCTTCGAGACGGTCACGGTCGCTGAGCCGTCGCCGGCGTCAACCACGTCGGTTCCCGAGATGACAATCTCGCCCCAGATGACGGTGTCAAATGCTGGCTGATCGCCCTCGCGAATCGTCACGACGGTGCCAGCTGGCAGCTCTTCACCAAGCTCGGTCGGGGTGACCGCGTTGATCATGAGCTCTTTCGACTGGGTGTCGCCGGCGGCGTCGACCCACGTCGCGGTAATCGGGAACTCGGTTTCGGGTGCAACCTCGGTCGCAGCCTCACCGGCGATGCCCTTGACGATGCTGAGGCCAGCGGTCGAGGTGGCCGCGTGGTTCTCAAGTGCGACGTGAGCAGCGGCGTCACGGGTAACCGTCACCTTGGCCGATGCGCCATCGACCGCTACGCCGGTGCCCGACCAGGTCGGTGCGCCCCAAGCGATGCTCTCGCCATCAACGAGCGGAGTCTCGGTGAGCGTGACCTCGGTGCCGATGAGCAACTGCTCATCAAGCGCGACCGCGGTGCCATCGGTTGGCAGCTGCAGCGTCTTCTCGTGGTCAGCCCCGTCCTGCGACCAGACTGCGGTCACCGTAACCTCGGCGGGCACAGCAGGGTTCTGAGCCTGGTCGCCCGTCACGGTCTTCGAGAGCGAGAAGGTGCCAACCGTGCGCTCGACGTTGTTCGTGATCGAAACCTTGGCCGGTTCGGTCACGTGCTGAGCGGTCACCTCAATGCTTTGCGGATCAATCGTGGGGTCAGCCGCCCAGGTCAATAGATCACTGTCGGCTGGCACTGCTTCTTCAAAGGTCACGACCGAGCCAATCGGCAGATCGGCGATGGTCACCGGAGTGCCCGCGACGAGCTCGAGCGTACGGTCAGCCTGCGCCGGGAAGTCTTTGCCGAGCGCCGACGTATCGATCTTGGCGGTGACCTCGTAGGTCTGCGCGTCGTTCACGAGGCCAGCGGCCCCGCCATCGACGGCTTTCTCAACCGTGATCTGACCGAGCTCAGCGGTGTTCACGAGCTCGACCGAGATGTTCGATGCTGGGGTCAACTCGACGACGGCCTTCGTGCCCTCGTCAGTGACGGTCACACCGGTGGCTTCAACGAACTTCGGTGCGGCAAAGACCACGCCGGGGTACGAGGGCATGTTGACCTCTGAGAGCTCGATCTTCCAGCCCTTGCCGCGCGGGTTCAGGCCGCTCACGGCAGAGCCATCGATGGGCAGCGTGAGGTTGTACTCGTTCGCGACATCGCCCTTCGGGTTGATCTCTTTCGCGTGCACCGTAAAGGTCGCATCGCTCGGCACCATGGCTGCGCCAGGGGTGCTTGCGAGTGACTTCGTGATCGAGACGCTGCCACGGGCTACGCCCTGGCCGGTGCCGCTGCCGCGGGTTGTCTGAGTGACCGAAGAGGTGTACTCGTTCCCGGCGACCTTCGCGGCGTTCCCGTACTCGGTGCCACGCTCATCGAGACCACCGCTCGCGGTACACGTGGTGTAGTGAAAGAGGTACTGGTATTCCTTGCTGAAGCCATTCGCGACGTTTCCGTCAGGAAGTGGCAGCTGAGGGCGTGGCACGGTGAGCGTCATGGTGTTACCGTCGAGCGAAGCCTTCACCGAGTCGGTGAGATCAACATCGGCGAGACCGCCATCTTTGATCTGGTCTTTCGCGGTGACCTTGAGGTTCAAGCGCTTCGCGAGGTCAACGTCATCGGCGAGGCACACGGCCTGCGACTCGCTCAGGGTGTCGGTCACAACGAGGTCGCTATCGATGCTCTCGAGCTTCTCGCCGGGAACCGTGATGTCCCAGTTGATCGTGGTCTGCGGGAGCAACTCGACGCCGTCGATCGTGACAGGTGTGTCGTTGATTTTACCGGTCTTCTCGTTTTTCCGTTCCTGGACCTTGGCTTTACCGGTGACCACGGTGCCAGCGACAGACGCCGTATTATCAAGCTTCGTTGCCTCAGCGGGAAGGCCGTCGGTGGTGCCGCAAGTCTGGTACGTCACGAAGTACAGGTATGGCGTCTTCTTGAACGCAAAGTCTGAGCCCTGCTTCAGCGCGATCTCGGCTTCGAAGCTCGTTGCGTCTTCAGCCTGGCTCGTGATGACCAGTTCATCGGTAATCTCGGTGCGCTTTTTACCGCTCGGGCCATACTGCTCAAAGACGCGAATGCCGCTCACCGTGTTGCTGCAGAGCTCATGTGCGCCTGAGAGCGAGTCTGTGAAGGTAAAGGGTGCTTTATCGGCGAGCAGGTTGCCGTCAACCCGAACCGTCCAGTCAATCTTGTCGTTACGGTCTTTGCCCTCACGAACGTAGCCCCACTTATCAATGCCATCGGTGTAGTCCCAATCCTGGGTAACACCGATAACACCAGAGCCTTCGCCGTAAATGCTGACGGTCGCCTCGTTGGTGTACTCGGTTCCCTTGGGGTCAATAGCGCCATCCGGGGTACAGGTCGAGTAGGTAATGAGGTAGCTCGACTGCGGATCCCATCCACCAGCGGGAGCGGTGAGACGGTACGAGAACGTCTGATCGTTGGCGCCCTCGATGTGCTCGATAGACCCGGGGAGCTCGGCGACGGTGCGGCCGTCACGCTGCTGTACGAGCCTCACGTCGACGGGGGTGCACAGTTGGTGGTTTGCGCTGAGCTTCTCGTCAATCGTCACAGTGTCGTTGCCCTGCAGGTCCTGACCGGGCAAGACGATTTGCCAGTCAACTGACCAGCGGTTGTCATTCATCATGCCTGACTTACCCCAGGAGACCTCGGGGCGTTCGACCTCGTGAATGCCGCCGTCACCGGGCAGAACCACGGGAGTTTGCGTGCCGTTGAGGTCAAAAACAAGTTCTTTGGCCTCGGTCGTTTGCACGGCTTCAACCTCGAACTCGAAGGTGCCCATGACATCAAACGAGCCGGTTTCGACCTCGTCGGTGAGCACGCAGGTGACGAGCTGAGCTGCGCCGTCTACGGTGCACTCGCCCCACACGACTGGCTTGCTACTGCCTTCGCTCGGGCCGTTCAGTGGGAAATGCTTCAGGTCGAGCGTCTTCAGTTGAGCTGGAAGCCCGATGGTGAAGCTGTCACCAGCCTTCGGGGTGATCGCTGAGGCATCCCACGTGCCCGAAAGATAGAGCTTGTCGCCGACCATCAACTGGCCGTCGCCTTCCATCTCGATCGTGAGGTCGCTCACGACAATGCCTTCGGTGTTGCCCGCTGCCACGGCTACGCCGGGAGCAGTAGTAACCGCGGCCCCAACGATTCCTAGTATGCCGAGGGTCGCAACAACCCGCCGCATAATACGGTTTCCAAACTTCACTTTGATAATCCCCTACCCAATATCATTCAGTTGTGGGCAGGCGTGAGTACTTCAATGAACCGATGCTTGTTGAATGCAGCGCGGCGCTCAATACGCACCCAAACGCGTATTGAGGGGGTGTTGCACCCCCAGAGAGCAAGATAAAAGTGGCCTCAGTGCCGCCTGCCAAGCAGATAGTCTTGCACGGCGCATACTAGAACGCAATTCGAGAAGCGCGAGGCCCAAACGCTCTGTGAAACGATCGACATTTTTGGTCGGACCAAACAAGTGGTCACCAACTGTCTCACAGACGGGGGAGCACTTTTCAGCTTCGTCGCATTCATCTGACTAAGATAAGGATAGCCTTACTCGTGAGGCCCGCCCTATCGATCGAGGTGATGATGACCCTTCTCGCCCTTCGCGAACCCCGCCCAGCCCAGCAGCGGCCAAGCGGCCCGCATCCCCTCGTCCCTACCCACACGCGCGTCACACCCACCGACGAGCGCTACGTCAACCCACCCTTCTTGCTGACCACCGGCGTATACGAGCCCGACGCGGCGATCGAGTGGCCAAAACACCGTCACGCCGAGCACGAACTCCTCTGGTCAGATCGCGGAGTGGTCACCATGCACGCGGGCGGCAAGCAGTGGACGGTGACGCCGGGGGTTGGCCTGTGGATCCCTGCGGGCTTCGAGCACGAGGGCAAGACGCGCGACAATACCGACGTACGCGCAACCTACTTTGACCCTTCCGGCTGGCCCGGAGCGTGGAGCGAGCCCGTCGCCGTACGCGTTGTGCCAGCGGTGCGCGAGCTGCTCATTCACATTAAGCGCGCACGCATGACCATCGACCAGCGCATCAGGGCACAGCAGGTCTGCATCGACATGCTCGAGGTTACCGAAACGGTGCAGCTCGACCTGCCGATTCCCCAAGATTGGCGCCTTTCTCGCCTCGTCGAGCAGGTGCTCAGCGACCCCGCCGACGACCGCTCGCTTGAACAGTGGGCAGCGCTTCTCAACATCACGTCGCGCACCCTCACCCGCATTTTTACCGCCGATATCGCCATGAGTTTCGTGCAGTGGCGCAGGCTCGTGCGTATGCGCGCTGCCCTGGGCGAGCTTGCCGAGGGCGCGAGTGTGAAGACGGTCGCCCGCCGCGTCGGGTACAGCACCACCAGCTCCTTCGTGACCGCCTTTCGCAAAACCGTGGGGTGCACCCCTGGCGAACTTGCCGAAACCTTCTCAGCCCCTGTCTGAAACGCACAACACCGTGTCTGCCCGCCCCGCCATAACCTCCGTAGCCTCGTGTCTGTGGTGCGCCCTCTGACGCGCCCTTCGAAACCGGCACACCTGGAGTAAGAACCCGAGCATGTCACACGCCCCCTCAGTTGCCTCGCGGCCGAAACCGCGACCGAAAGAGCCGCCCCGCACCGGCCTTGCGGGCAGCAACACCACCCGATTCCTCGTCCTTCTCGCGCTTGCCTGCGCCCTGCTCGCCATCGCCGCCCTGAGCATCATGATCGGCTCTCGGGACATTCCCTTCGCGACGGTGTGGCAGGCCATCACCGCCCCCGCCGATATCGAAGAGCACTATGTCGTGCACGATCTGCGCATTCCACGCACGGTCGTCGCGATCATCGTCGGTGCGGCGCTCGGCATCGCGGGTGCCCTCATTCAGGCGCTGACGAGAAACCCGCTCGCTGACCCCGGCATTCTGGGCGTGAACTCCGGCGCGGCCTTCGCCGTCGCAGTGGGCGTCGGCGCCTTCGGCGTCTCGTCGGTCTCGCAGTACCTGTGGTTCGCGTTCGCCGGCGCGCTCATCGTCACCATTGCGGTCTACGCGATCGGCAGCGCGGGCCGCGGCGGAGCCGATCCGCTGAGGCTCGTGCTCGCTGGCGTGGCCCTCGGAGCCGCGCTGAGCGGGCTCACGAGCGCGATGACGCTGCTCGATCCGCAGGCCTTCGACAAGATGCGCAACTGGGGCGCCGGCACGGTCGTGGGCCGCAGCCTAGACATCGTGTGGCCGGTCCTGCCATTTCTCGCGCTCGGTCTCGTGCTCGCGTTTCTCGCGGCGAGGCCGCTCAACGCGATCGCGCTCGGCGAAGATCTCGCGGCGGCGCTCGGCGCAAACGTGCTGCGCACCCGCATCATCGTCATCATTGCCGTCACGCTGCTCGCGGGCGGGGCGACAGCGATCGCGGGCCCCATCGGCTTTGTTGGGCTCATGGTTCCGCACGTCGCGAGGTGGATCGTCGGGCCAGACCAGCGCTGGATTCTCGCCTACACGCTCGTGCTCGCGCCGATGCTACTGCTCGTCGCCGACATCGTTGGCCGGCTCATCATGCGCCCGGCCGAGGTGCCCGTTGGCATCGTCACCGCCTTCGTCGGCGCTCCGGTGCTCATCGTGCTCATTCGTCGCAGAAAGGCGAGCGGGCTATGAGCGGGGCACTCGGGCAGCCGCAGCTGCCATCGAAGATTGATTTTGGCCGCACCGTTCGTCGCGTGCACGTGCGGGGCATCTGGATGCGCGTTGACGTGCGCGCGCTCATCATCGGGCTCGTGCTCGTTGTCGTGTGTATCGGCATTGGCATCCTGAGCCTGGTGAACGGCGAATACCCGCTCACCCTTCAGGAAGTGTGGCGAGCCCTCTTCGTTGACTCGAGCGGCTTCGATCGAACCGTCGTGTTCGAGTGGCGCATGCCGCGAGCGGTCTCGGCCATCGCCTTCGGTGCGGCCCTCGGGGCGAGCGGCGCCGTATTCCAGTCGCTCACCCGTAACCCGCTCGCGAGCCCCGACATTCTCGGCTTCTCGGCAGGGGCCTACACGGGCGCCCTCATCGTCATCATCGTGTTTGGCGGCACCTACCTTGATGTCGCGGCCGGTGCGCTCGCTGGCGGCATGGCGACCGCGGCCGTCGTGTACCTGCTCGCGTTCAAGGGCGGCGTGCAGGGCTTCAGGCTCATCATCGTCGGCATCGCCATTTCGGCCATGCTCTCGTCGCTCAACACCTGGCTCACCCTCAAGGCCGACCTTGAGACCGCGCTCGTCGCCGCAGTGTGGGGCGCTGGCTCGCTCAACGGCATGACCTGGCAGCAGACCGGCGTCGCGAGCGTGCTCGTCGTGGTGCTGCTCGTTGTCACGCTCGCGCTGTCTCGGCCGCTCAGGCAGCTCGAGCTCGGCGACGACGCGGCCAAGGCGGTCGGCGTGCGCGTCGAACCGACCAGGCTCGTCTTGATGCTCGTCTCGGTGGGGCTCATCGCCGTCGTGACCGCAGCCGCAGGCCCCATCGCGTTCATCGCCCTCGCCGCACCCCAGATCGCTCGCCGAGTGGCCGGCACCGCGGGCGTCTCGGTCGGGGCCTCGGCGCTCATGGGCGCTGCCCTGCTCTCGGCCTCAGACTTCGTCGCCCTGCACGCCCTTCCCGCGATGCTGCCCGTCGGCACCGTCACGGTCGTGGTCGGCGGCGGCTACCTCATTTGGCTTCTCATTCACGAATCGAAAAAACGACTCTGACCACCCGCACACCACCCGAAAGAACCTCATGACCCAGCACTCCCAAGCGGTAACCGCGACACCTGACAGCAGCATGCTGCAGGTTCGCGATGCCACCATCGGCTACGACCACAAGACGATTTCTGAGCACCTCTCGGTCTCGATTCCTGACAACTCGTTCACGGTCATCGTGGGGCCAAACGCGTGCGGCAAGTCGACGCTGCTCAGGGCACTCTCGCGGCTGATCCGCCCGTCTCAGGGTGAGGTGTTGCTCGACGGCAAGGTCATCACCTCGTACCGGGCCAAAGAGGTCGCGAAGCGCCTCGGGCTGCTGCCGCAAACCTCGCTCGCACCCGACGGCATCACGGTCGCCGACCTCATCGCGCGCGGCCGCTACCCGCACCAGGGCATCATCAGGCAGTGGAGCGACGCCGACGAGCAGGCCGTGCTCGAGGCCATGCACGCGACCGGGGTGACCGACCTCTCGACCAGGCTCGTCGACGAGCTCTCGGGCGGTCAGCGGCAGCGCGTCTGGGTCGCGATGGTGCTCGCGCAAGAGACACCGCTGCTTCTGCTCGACGAGCCAACGACGTTTCTCGATATCGCACACCAGATCGAGCTGCTCGAGCTCTTCACCGACCTGCACCTCGCGGGCAACACCCTCGTCGCCGTGCTGCACGACCTCAACCAGGCGGCTCGCTACGCGACCCACCTCATCGCGATGAAAGACGGGCGTATCGTCGCAGAGGGCACCCCCGATGAGATAGTGACCGAGGTGCTCGTCGAAGAGGTCTTCGGCCTCGCCTGCCGCGTCGTGCCCGACCCCGTCACGGGCACCCCCACCGTCGTGCCGCTCGGCCGCGACCGCAGCGGCACCCGTAAAGTCTGAAACGCGAAGCGGCGAGTCTGCCTCTCGCACCGCCCCGTGCCTAGCGTTGAAGGGGTGGGGCCGGAGCGCCTCACCCCTCACCGTGGCCCGGCTTCTCGGGCCGTTACTACGTTTCAAGGAATGACATGGCTTCTCACCACTCCACCCTGCCCACGAGCGGGGCGCCCCGCCGCCTCGGCCGCCTGACGGTCTGGGTCGCAGCAGCGCTCGCGCTCGGCCTCGTAACCGGTTGCGCAAGCGGCCCCGCCGATGCCGACACGAAGCCCAAGGGCGACGCAAGCAGCAGCGAAACCATCGATTTCTCGTACGAGGGCTACGAGGCGACCCTGCCGGCGAACCCCGAGCGCGTCGTCGTGCTCGACAGCCGCAGCGGCCTCGAGATGGCGCTGCTCGCCGACTACCCGCTCGTCGCGACCGCCTACGGAACCGATAGCCCCCTCTCGCCGCTCATCGACGACGATGTCGCGCACCTCAAGAACACCGCGTTCGACCTCAACCGCGAAGAGATCGCATCGTACAAGCCCGACCTCATCGTCGTGGGCGTCGGCTGGTGGAACTACTACGAGGGCGAAGACTTCAAGCTCGACGAGATCGCCCCCGTGCTCGCGGTCAACGACGGCATCGACGTCGAGGGCGCCTCGGCCGAAAACCCCTTCAAGGCCATGACCGACCAGCTCACCATGCTCGATCGCGCCGACAAGGCTGAAGACGCGATTGCCGACTACGAGGCGACCGTTGCCGCGGCCAAGAAGCAGATCGGCGACTACACCGAGGGCAAGACCGCGACGGTCATTCACGCCCCGGTCGATAACTTCACGGTCATTACTGAAGACTCGATTTACCGCGTCGTGCTGCCCGCCCTCGGCCTCGACATTCTCGACAACGAACAGATTCGAGAGGCCCCACGCAACGAGCAGAATCACGGCCACATGCTGAGCTACGAGAGCGCCGTGAGCGCGCTCGGCGATGCCGACATCGTGTTCGTATACAAGGCCGATGTTGACGCCGAGCTTGATCCGCTTCTCGCCCGCGTTCCCGCGGTTGAGCGAGGCACGTGGATCGACGGCAACCTCGCAGAGCGCTTCGGCTTTGCCCTCACCTACAAGAGCTTCGTGAACGGCATCGTCGACGCCGTCACCGAGTTTCCCGATTACGAGGGCTAGCCTGAGCTGAAGCACGGCAAACCCCAGCGGGGCGGATCAGGCGAGCACTCGAGGCTCGCCCTGATCCGCCCCGCTTCGTTTCAACCCCGCCCGCCAACCTTTGCCTGAAAAACACCGGCTTAAGGGGTGATTGGCTCGAAAACCCGTCTGAAATCAGGCAATAGTTGCCGGTGAGGGCCCGGCGAGCTGTCGCTCGATCGCGCGAACGGCGTCGCGGCCAGCACGGTTGGCCCCCACAGTCGACTGCGAGGGGCCGAAGCCAATGAGGTGCAGCGCCGGCTCCCCGAGCACCTCGGTCCCGCGCATCGTGATGCCGCCGGCACTCGTGCGAAGCCCAAGACCCTCAAGGTGCGCGAGGTCGCCCTTGAACCCCGTGGCCCACACGATCGCGTCGAGGCTCGTGAACGTGCCGTCGGCCTCGCGCACCCCGTGGGGCTCGATCGCCACGAACATGGGGCGCCGCTTGAGCACGCCTCGCGCCTTGGCCGCCCGAACGTACGGGGCGTTCGCCGGGAGCCCCGTGTACGAGACGACGCTGCCCGTGACCCTTCCCGCCTCGACGTCGGCGGTCACGCGCTGAATCACCTCGCGGCCGGCCTGGGTGTCGAACTCGGTGTCCATCCACTCCGGTGGCCTGCGGGTGTACCAGAGCGCATCGGTCACGCGCGAGATCTCCTCGAGCTGCTGCAGCGCCGAGATTCCTGCGCCAACGACGGCCGTGCGCAGCCCCGCAAAGTCTTCAAGCCGCACGTAGTCGCGCGTGTGCTGCTGCACGCCGAGAAAGGTGTCAGCGCCGGGGTAGTCGGGCTGCACGGGATTGTTCCACGTGCCGGTCGCGTTGATGAGGTACTCGGCGTGCCAGGTGCCGGCGTCGGTCTCGACCACGTAACCGCCGCCCGAGGTTCCGGCTTCTGCGGTCCCGGCCTCTGCGCCCGCGCGGCGCACCTCGCTCACCCGTACGGGGCGTTCGATGGGCAGCTCGTTCGCCGCCTCGAACTCGGCGAAGTAGCGCGAGACGGCGGTACTGCTCGGCTCGTCGGGGTTCATGTCAGGCTTGCTCATGCGTGGCAGATCGAAGATGGCGTTCAGGGTGCGCACCCTGAGACTCTCCCAGCGGTGCTGCCACGCGCCGCCCGCCGCGGGGTTCGCGTCGAGCATGACGAAGCTGCGGGTGTCTGCCGCGCCCGCGCCGTCGAGCGCGCTCACAAAGCCCGCCCGCTGCAGGTGAAAACCGGCAGAGAGCCCTGCCTGGCCCGCGCCGATCACGACGACGGTTGCGTATCGAAAGTCAGTCACACTCGAGTACAACCGTTGTCGGTCGGCAACTATTCCGCGGCACCGGCCGACGCCTCAGCGCGGCCGGGCCCCGGGAGCTACCAGATCGAGACGCGATCCGCCTTGTCCATCCACAGCTCATCGCCCGGCTTCGTGCCATAGGCCTCGTGGAAGGCGTCGAGGTTCTTGACGATCTGGTTGCAGCGAAACTCGTTGGGCGAGTGCGGGTCAATCGTGAGCAGACGCACCGTCTCTTCGGGGCGTGACTTCTGCTGCCAGGCCTGAGCCCAGGCGAGGAAGAAGCGCTCGGCACCCGTGAGTCCGTCAATCACGGGAGGCTCGGCGCCGTCGAGCGAACGCTGGTACGCCTTCCATGCGATCTCGAGGCCCGAGAGGTCGCCGATGTTCTCGCCAATCGTGAGCTCACCGTTGACCTTCTGGCCGTCGGCGCCTGCGGGCGAGAGGGCGTTGTACTGCTCGATGAGCGCGCCCGTGAGCTTCTCGAAGGCCTCGCGGTCTTCTTCGTGCCACCAGTCGGTGAGCTTACCGTCGCCGTCGTAACGCGAGCCCTGGTCGTCGAAGCCGTGACCGATCTCGTGGCCAATGACGGCACCGATCGCGCCGAAGTTGGCGGCGGGCTCGGCCTGCTGGTCGAAGAACGGTGGCTGCAAGATGGCCGCCGGGAACACGATCTCGTTGAAGCCCGGGTTGTAGTAGGCGTTGACCGTTTGCGGCACCATGAACCACTCATCGCGGTCGATGGGCTTGCCGAGTTTGCCGAGCTCACGATCGAAGTCGTTCACGGCGACGCGGCGCGAGTTGCCGATGAGGTCACCAGCATCAACCTCGAGCGACGAGTAATCGCGCCACTTCACGGGGTAGCCGATCTTCGGCGTGAACTTATCGAGCTTCTCGAGCGCACGCGTCTTCGTGTCGGCGCTCATCCAGCTGAGCTTCTCGATCGAGTCGCGGTAGGCCTCGATGAGGTGGTCAACGAGCCCGTCCATCGTCACCTTCGCCTGCTCGTCGAAGTGGCGCTCGACGTAGAGGCGGCCGACCGCCTCACCCATCGCACCCTCGACGAACGAGACGCCGCGCTTCCAGCGGTCGCGCTGCTCGGGCGTACCCGTGAGCTTCGTGCCGTAGAACTCGAAGTTGGCCCGTGAAATCTCGGGCGTCAGCAGCGAGGCCTGGCCAACAACGATGCGCCACGCGAGCCAGGCGCGCCAGTCTGAGAGCCGCTCTTCGGTGAGCAGGGCGATCGTTGACTGAATCGTGTCTGGCATGCCGACGACAACCTCACCGAATTTGGCGGGGTCGATGTTCATCGCCTCGAGGTATGCCTTCCAACTGAAGCCGGGGGTGAGCTCTTCGAGCTCGGCGAAGCTGCGCAGGTTGTAGAGCTTCTGAATATCCCTGCTCGCAACCGTGTCCCAGTGCGTCGCGGCGATCTCGGTCTCAAGCCGCATGACGCGCTCGGCGAGTGTCGCGGTCGAGGGGGCGCCAACGAGCCCGAACATGCGCTCGATGTGGGCCACGTATGCGGCGCGAATCTCGGCGAACTGCTCTTCGCGGTAGTACGACTCATCGGGCAGCCCGATGCCTGACTGCATGAGCATCGGAATGTACCGCTCGGGGTTACCCGGGTCGTTGTCAATGTACATGCCCACGAAACCGCCGAGGCCGCCGTGCTCCAGCTCTGCGAGCAGGCTCACGAACTCGTCAACCGTGGCGACGGTGAGCGCCCGCTCAAGGTCTGCGCGAATGGGCTCGGCGCCGAGCTCATCAAGCTTGTCGGTGTTCATGAAGCTTTCGTAGAGGGCCGCAACTTTCTCGGCCTCGGTCTTCGCCCACGTTCCCGCCTCGGGAGCCGTGGTGCCGGTGATGATCTCGCGCACCGCCTCTTCGGCGTTCTCGGCGAGCACCGCAAACGAGCCATAGCGAGCGCGGTCGTCAGGCAGTTCGGTTCGGTCGATCCACTTGCCGTTCACATGACGAAACAGATCGTCTTGCGGGCGTACGCTCTGATCAAGCTCTGCCAAATCGATACCTGCGGTAAGGGCCTTATTCTGTGAGTCGCTTGTCATGACCCCAGCCTAGTTCACTGACCCCAGGGTCGCGCTAGGGCCGGTATCGTAGATGCGTGAGTACTCAGGGGCGCAATATCGATCGCAGCATCGCGGCTCTTGCCTTCCCCGCGCTCGGCGCACTCGTCGCCGAGCCCCTCTTCTTAGCGGTCGACTCGGCCCTCGTCGGGCACCTCGGCCAGGCTCCGCTCGCGGGGCTCGCGATCGCCTCGGCCATTCTCACGACCGCGATCGGCCTCATGGTGTTTCTCGCGTATTCGACCACGCCACTCGTTGCCAGAAGACGCGGATCGGGCGATACACGCGGCGCCGTTCAGGCGGGTGTTGACGGCCTGTGGCTCGCGCTCGGGCTCGGCATCGCGGTGGCCATCGTGATGTGGTTTGGTCGCGAGATGCTCGTCGGCTTCTTCAGCTCATCGGCGGAGGTCGCCGAGCAGGCGGTCATTTACCTTGGTGTCTCGGCGCTCGGCATGCCCGCGATGCTGCTCGTCTTTGCCGCAACCGGACTCTTGCGAGGCATGCTCGACACGGTGACGCCACTCACGGTCGCGGTGATCGGCTTCGCCGTCAACGCGGGGCTCAACTGGCTGTTCATTTACGGCTTCGGCTGGGGCATCGCCGGCAGCGCCTGGGGCACCGTCATCGCCCAGTGGGGCATGGTGCTGTGCTACCTCATCGTCATTGCCAAGCACGTGCGCCGCCACGGCGCGGGTTGGCTGCCGCAGGCAGAGGGCCTCAAGCACGCCGGCCGCTCGGGCGGCTGGCTCTTCGTGCGCACGCTCGGCCTGCGCGTCGCGCTGCTCGCAACCGTCTCGGCGGCTGCCACCCAGGGCGTTTCGACGACGGCCGCCTACCAGATCGTCTTTCTCGTCATCTCGATCACGGCGTTCATGCTCGACGCGCTCGCGATCGCCGCGCAGGCGCTCATCGGCGATGCGCTCGGCGCCTCAGACGAACCACGCGTGCGCCTCGTGCTCTCAAGAACCCTGCGCTGGGGCGTGCGCGCCGCGCTCATCATTGGCGTTCCCGTCGCGCTCGTGAGCCCCTTCGTTGGGCGCGTGTTCACGAACGACGCCGCGGTGCTCGGCCTCCTTCCGCCCTCGATCGCCGCGGTCGGGCTTACCCTGCCACTCGCCGCGATCGTCTACGTGCTCGACGGTGTGCTCATGGGGGCGGGCGATGCCCGATACCTCGCGATCGTGAGCATGGGTGCGCTCGTGATCTACCTCCCCCTTCTCTTCTTCGCAACGCAGCGCGCGCCAGACGGCGCACCCGCGTTGCTCACCATTACCCTCGCGTTTACCGTCGGGCTCATGGCGCTGCGTGCTCTCACGCTCGCGTTCAGAGCGCGCGGCGGGCGCTGGATCGTGCTCGGAGGTGAGCGTTCTTGACCACGGCTTCACAGCCCTCGGCGGCCGAACTCAAACGGTGGCTCTGGGCGCTCTTCACCATGTTCGCGCTGCTCGGCGCGACGTGGGGCACCCTCCTCACCCGGTTCCCGACGCTGCGCGACGAGCTCGGCTTCTCGTTCTCGATGATGAGCATCATCGTGCTCTGCCCCTCGCTCGGCACGATCGTTGGCCTCTCCTTCGCTGGCCGCCTCGAAACCAAGCTCGGCGCCCGCAAGCTCACCATGCTCGGGCTCACCATCATGGCGCTCGCCCTGCCACTCGGCAGTTGGCTGTTACTCTCGCACGTTGATCCGCTGTCATACTTCGTGCTCGGCTTTGTTGGCGTCGGCTTCGGCTTCGCCGACGTCGCCGTCAACGTGAGCGGCGCTCAGGCCGAACGCGCGAGCGGCCGGCCCCGCATGTCAACGCTGCACGCGGGGTTCAGCATCGGCGGCATCACCTCGGTGCTGCTCGGCGCGTGGGCCGAGTCAATCAAGCTCGACGTCGTCGTGCACCACGTGAGTGCCGCCATCATCGTCATTGCAGCGATGCTCTTCTTGCAACGCTTCATCGTTGAAACCGCCGAGCCCGGCGAGATTCCCGTGACCACCGGGCCCATCTCGACCGAGGCGCTCACCCACCTCAGCAAGGTATGGAAAGACCCGCGGGTGCTCCTGCTCGGCTTCATCGCGCTCGCGGGCAGCCTCGCCGACGGGGTCGCGACCGACTGGATGCCGCTCGCGTTCATCGACATTTACAGCCTCGGCAACTCGCACGCCGTGCTCGTGCTGACGCTCATGTACGTTGGCGCCCTCACGCTACGCCTCTCTGGCGATTACCTCGTGACCCGCTTCGGCAGGGTGAGCGCCCTGCGCTTCTCGTTCGGCTGCGCGATCATTGGCGTGCTGCTCGTGTCGCTCTCACCCTGGGCGTGGCTCGCGATTCCCGGAGCCCTGCTCTGGGGCATGGGCGACGCCCTCGCGTTTCCCCTCGCGGTCTCGGCCGCCTCAGACCACCCGAAGCTCGCCGCCCGCCGGGTCGCAGCCGTTTCGACCATCGCCTACACCGCCTACGCGGCGGGCCCCGTCACCTTTGGTTTCATGGGCGATCACTTCGGCTTTCGCATCGCCTTTCTCGTTCTCGCGGCGATTCTCGTCGCGGCGTGGATCGCGAGCCCAAAGACGGGTGGCGCGCCCCACACTGCAGCCCAAAACTCGTAGACTCTTATACCGTGCGAATTGTTGTTGCTGAATGTTCTGTTGATTACGCCGGTCGGCTGAGTGCCCACCTGCCCCGCGCCAAGCGTGTGCTCATGCTCAAGGGCGACGGCAGCGTGCTCGTGCACTCAGATGGCGGATCATACAAGCCGCTCAACTGGATGAGCCCGCCCTGCGCCTTCACTGTGCTCGAGCCCACCGAAGACCACACCGCGGCCGGCATCGTCGAGCTGTGGGAGGTGCTCAACACGAAGACCAACGACAAGCTCGTTATCTCGATCTACGAGATGCTGCAAGATACCTCGCACGACCTCGGCGTCGACCCGGGCCTGCAAAAAGACGGTGTCGAGGCGCACCTGCAAGAGCTCCTCGCCGCACAGATCGAACTGCTCGGCGACGGCCACACCCTCGTGCGCCGCGAGTACATGACCGCGATCGGCCCCGTCGACATTCTCGCCAAAGACCCCGAGGGCTCGTCGGTGGCCGTCGAGATTAAGCGCCGCGGCGAGATCGACGGCGTCGAGCAGCTCACCCGCTACCTCGAACTCATGAACCGCGACCCGGTTCTCGCCCCCGTTCAGGGCGTCTTTGCCGCCCAAGAGATCAAGCCTCAGGCCCGCACCCTCGCCGAAGACCGCGGCATTCGCTGCGTCACCCTCGACTACGACGCGATGCGCGGCCTCGAAGACGTCAACGCACTCTTCTAAACTCACGGCGCACGTGTGGTCGGGGCGTAAGGCCTCGGCGCAGTACACTCTCACCATGCATACCGCGACCGCCGCCTCGCCCACCGATGTTCTGAACTGGCGCATGCGCGGGCTCTTGCTCGCACGAGCCGCCGCGACCGCCCCCAGCAACACCCCGACACCCGCACAGGTGGTGCAGCACCTCACCGCGTTGCAGGGCCAAGACTGGTACGCCTCGCTCTGGGCCGTCGGAGTTCGTTCGGGTGCCACGCGCGCAGCAGTGCACGACGCGCTCGCGAACGGCGAGGTGGTGCGCTCGTGGCCCATGCGCGGCACGGTGCACCTCGTGCCCGCCGAAGACCTGCGCTGGGTTCAGCTGCTCACCGAGAAGAAGGTGCTCGCGGGTGTGCAGCGAAGGCGTGAGTTCCTGGGGCTCGATGAGCCGACGGTGACGCGCGTGATCGATGCGACGGGTGCTGCGCTCACGGGCGGCAGAGCGCTGTCGCGCGCAGACCTCGCCGAGGTGTGGGCCGCCGCCGGCGTCGAAACTCCGGGCAACTGGCGGTACCACCTCCTGTGGTTCATGAGCCAGACCGGCATCATCGTGCAGGGGCCACTCGCGGCGCCCGGAACGCTCGGCCGCGTCGCCGAGCCGCTCTTCACCCTCGCAGACGAGTGGATCACTGCCCCGCGCACCCTGAGCGGCGACGAGGCACTCACCGAGCTCGCCACTCGCTTTACCCGTGGGCGCGGCGTCGTGCAAGAACAGGACTTCGCCTGGTGGGCTGGTCTCGGCAAGCGAGACACCGCGAAAGCCTTCGCGGGCGCGGCTCGGGAGGCGAGCCTCGTGCCGCTTGAGGTTCTCGGTGAACGGTTCTGGGGCGATCCGCTGCTCATTGATTCGAGCGCACAAGCGAATGGCGAGACGCTGCTGCTGCCCGCCTTCGACGAACACCTGCTCGGCTTCACCGACCGCGGCCTGCAGCTCGGCTCGGGCCACCTCGCCCACGTGGTTCCCGGCAATAACGGCATGTTCAGGCCCACGGTCGTGCGCGATGGTCGCACGGTTGCGACGTGGAAGGCGAAGCAGCTCGCGACGAAGGCGAGCATCGAGATCACGACGCTACCGGGCGAGCACGTCGATGCGGCCGAGGTCGCGACTGCCGCACGTGCCTGGGCAACGTTTCACGAGGCTCCCGAGCCCGAGGTGTCTGTTAGCTGATGCCCTTGCGCCACACCCAGAGGCCCACGAGGCACGAGCCGACCGTGAGAATGATGCCGCTCACCACCACGGCACCCGCGATGCCGGCGATGCTGCCGAGTACGGCGATGGTGACCCCGCTGAAGGTCATCATGCCCGGCCCGAACATCGTGTAAGCGCCGATGATTCGGCCACGCTCGTGCTCTGGAGCCTCGAGCTGAATGATGCTCATCTCGGTTGACTCAGAGGTGATGCGGGCAAAGCCGCCGACGATGAGCGCGAGCACCGAGAGCAGGTAGTTGCCGCTGAGCGCGAAACCAATGGTCGTGATGCCCAGCACGATCGCGCTGATCACCGCGGTCTTGACCGTCGCCGGGACCCTTCCGGTTGCCTCGAGAAGGAAGCCGCCGACCACTCCGCCGATGCCGTTGGCCACGAGCAGAATGCCGTAGGTGAAGTCGCCCTCGCTGCCCGCGCCGAGACGCGAGGCGAACTCCGGCATCGCGTTTTGCATCGTGGCGCCGATGGTCATTCCGGCGAGAGCCGTGAGCAGAATCATCGAGAAAATCTTGGGGTTTGCGCGCACCGTGCTGAACACCCCGAAGGCCTCACGAAAACTGAGTTTCGTTTCGGCAACCCTCGGTCTCTCGCGCCGGTGCCCCGTCACCTTCGTGCGCCACAGGAACACCGTGAGCGGAATGTAGAGCAGCGCGTTAATGAACATGCCATACGACGAGCCAACCGCGACGAGCAGCGCCGAGCCGACAACGGGACCGATGAGGAAGCCGAGTGAACGGAACGTCGAGTTGATGCGCACGGCGCTCGGGAGGTCTTTCGGGCCCGCGAAATCGTAGAGCATGAGCTGCTCGGCCGGCATCCAGATGCACCCGGCGAGGCCGTGTAGCACGAGCAGCACGCAGGCGTGCCACAGCTCGAGCGTGCCGGTGATGAAGAGCACGCCCCAGGCGACCGAGACCGCCATGAAGAGACCCTGCGCGATCTGGATGATGCGGCGGCAGTCGAAGCGCTCGGCAAGCGCGCCGGCGTAGACCGAGAAGAGGAAGAACGGGAGCCAGTGGCTGACAATTTGAAAGCCGACGAGCGCTGGCGACTCAAACGTCACCCAAAGCACCCAGTAGGTAAGCACGTGCTCGATGTTGTCGGCCATCATCGAGAGGGCCGCGCCGAGAACGTAGTTGCGTGACTCGCGTCGCCGCAAAACGACAAACTTCTGGCTCTTGCCCTCTGGCTCCCGCTCTTCGTGCATCATTACAGTGTATTGCCGAGCTTGAAGCCCTTGGCCTCGTCACCATCGCGGGTGTACGAGAAGCCGTCGGCGCCGATGGTCACGGCCATCTCTGACGAGTCGGTGCGGGCGACGACGGGCTGCGGGTTGCCGTCGAGGTCGAGCACGAGCGAGGCATCGGTGTACCACGACTCGACGACGGGGTTGCCCCACCAGTCGCGTCGCTGGTTATCGTGCACGTCCCACGTCACGACCGGGTTGTCGGGGTCGCCCGTGTAGTAGTCCTGCGTGTATACCTCAACGCGGTGCCCGTCGGGATCACGCAGGTAGAGGTAGAACGCGTTCGAGACGCCGTGGCGGCCGGGGCCGCGCTCGATGTGGTCTGAGAGGCGCAGCGCACCGAGCTTGTCGCAAATGGCGAGAATGTTGTGCTTCTCGTGGGTTGCGAAGGCGACGTGGTGCATGCGCGGGCCGTCGCCGCCGGTCGCTGCGGTGTCGTGCACCGTGGGCTTGCGGCGCATCCAGGCGGCGTAGACCGTGCCATCGCTGTCTTGAATGTCTTCGGTGACGCGAAAGCCGAGGTCTTGGTAGTGGCGCACGGCACGGGGCACGTCGGGGGTGACCTGGTTGAAGTGGTCGAGCCGCACGAGCTCGCCCGGGGTCTGCAGGTCGTAGCGCCATGAGAGCCGCTCCTGGTGCTCGGTCTGGTAGAAGAACTCGTACGGGAAGCCGAGCGGATCGACCACTCGCACCGAGTCGCCGATGCCCGTCACGAAGCCATCGGCCTTGCGACGCACGTCGCAGCCGAGCTCGGTGTAAAACTCGACGGCGCGGTCGAGGTCTTCGGGCGTGCGCACGCGGTACGAGAAGGCGGCGACCGCGGCAACCGGCCCCTTGCGCAGCACGAGGTTGTGGTGAATGAACTCTTCGGTCGAGCGCAGGTAGATGGCCTCGTCATCTTCGGTCGTGACATAGAGCCCGAGCACGTCGACATAGAACTCGCGTGAGACCGCGAGGTCGGTCACGACGAGCTCCATGTAGGCGCAGCGCAGAATGTCGGGCGGGGTCGCCTTCGGGGTCACGACGGGGTTATCGCTCACGATGGGGGCCTCTTTCGTGACCCAGAAGCCCGATGAGGTCTTGTCGCTTTCATTGAGTTTTGGCATGGTAATTCTTTCTCAGCGTTGAAAAATGATTAGTTGGCTCCGGCGCCGAAGCGGGGCGAGTGCGCCTCGTTCAGCGTGATCTGGATGGACTGCGCGGTGGTGTAGAAATCAACCGAACGGTAACCGCCCTCGCGGCCGAGGCCTGAGGCCTTCACCCCGCCGAAGGGGGTGCGCAGGTCGCGCACGTTGTTCGAGTTGAGCCAGACCATGCCCGACTCGATGCCGTGCGCAAAGTTGTGCGCCCGCTTGAGGTTCGAGGTCCAGACGTATGCCGCGAGGCCGTACTTCGTGTTGTTCGCGAGCTCGAGTGCCTCTTCGTCGGTGTCGAATGGCGTGATCGCCACGACCGGGCCAAAGATCTCTTCCTGGAAAATGCGCGCGTCGGGAGCGACGTCGGCAAACACCGTCGGCGCTACGTAGTTGCCCTCGGGGAAGCCCTCGGGTCGGCCGCCGCCGGCGACGAGGCGACCCTCGCCCTTGCCGATCTCGACGTAGCTCATGACCTTCTCGAAGTGGGTCGGGTGCACGAGCGCGCCAACCTCGGTCGCGGGGTCACTCGGCAGGCCGATGACGATGTTCTTGGCGCGCTCAGCGTAGCGAGCAACGAAGTCGTCGTAGATCGAGCGCTCGACGAGCACGCGGCTACCCGCGGTGCACCGCTCGCCGTTGAGGCTGAACACGCTGAACACGGTTGCGTCGAGCGCCTCTTCGAGGTCGGCGTCGGCGAAGACGACCGACGGGCTCTTGCCGCCGAGCTCGAGCGAGAGCCCCTTGAGGTACGGGGCCGCGTTCGTCGAGATCATCGCGCCGGTTGAGCTGTCGCCCGTGAACGAGATGAGCGGCACGTCTGGGTGCTTCACGAGAGCGTCACCGGTGACGCTGCCCGAGCCGAACACGAGGTTGAACACCCCGTCTGGCACGCCCGCCTCGCGGAAGATTTCGGGCCACAGCGCTGCCGAGAGCGGCGTGTAGCTCGCTGGCTTCAGCACAACGGTGTTGCCCGTTGCGATCGCGGGAGCGAGCTTCCACGATTCCTGCATGAAGGGCACGTTCCACGGCGTGATGAGCCCTGCGACGCCCTTGGGCTTGCGGTTGACGTAGTTGATCTGTCGGCCAGGCACCTTCGTGACGTTGTCGTGCTCGGCAACGATGAGGTCGGCAAAGAAGCGAAAGTTCTCGGCGGCGCGACGCGCCTGCCCCTTGGCCTGGGTGATGGGCAAGCCCGAATCCCAGCTCTCGATGAGCGCGAGCTGCTCGTCACGCGACTCGACGATGTCGGCAACGCGGTGCAGAATGCGTGAGCGCTCGCGCGGCAGCATCGTGGGCCACGGGCCCTCGTCGAAGGCGCGCTTTGCCGCGGCAACGGCGCGGTCGACGTCGCCCTTGCTCGCCGAGGCGGCCTTGATGTACACCTCGTTCGAGACGGGCTCGATGACGTCGAACTGAGCGCCGCCCTCGGCGTCAACGAACTCGCCGTCAATAAAGAGTTGCAGTTTCTCGGGAAGCCCTTCGGGCTTTTCGTATGCCATGGTCTTACCTTCCGTTGTAAACCAAAAGTGGTGGTGTGGTGGGTCGCACGCCCCAGCGCCTACGCGGTGAGCGCCTCGCCCTCGTCGTGCTCAGCGTTTCTCGCGAGCACCGCGCGCAGGGTCGCGAGACGGTGCTCGCGGGCGCTCTGTTCAACGAGCTCGGCCGCCGATCCGCTCTCGATGAGGGCGAGCAGCCGCTCGTGTTCTTCAACCGACTCGTGGGCCCGCCCCGGCACAAACGTGAACGACGAGTTGCGCAGCACCCGCATCCGGTTCCACCCCCGGTGCACGAGCTCGAGCACGTGGGGGTTGGGGCAGCTCTCGAACAGCACGCTGTGAAAGTCGAGGTTCAGCTGCGTGAATCGCTGCGGATCGAAGTCGTCGAGCGTTTGCCGCATCGTGTCATTGATTCGGCGGGCACGCGTGATCTGGTCGGCGGTCACCGCTGGCGAGGCGAGCGCCGTTGCGAAGCCCTCGACGAGCGCGAGCGTTTGCATCGTGTGCAGGTACTCAGTCTCTTTGACGAGCGCGACCTGCGCGCCAACGTTGCGCTCAAAGGTGATGAGCCCCTCGGCCTCAAGGCGGCGGATCGCCTCGCGAATCGGCACTGCCGAGATACCGAGCTCTTGCGCGATCGGCGCGATCACCAGCCGGTAGCCGGGCATGTACGCACCCGAGTCGATGCGCTCGCGCATGACCCGGTAGGCGAGATCGGTCTTTGATTCTTTCATCATGACCCGGCGGCGCCGCCCCCGGTCTCGGCTTCAAAGCGTGCACGCCACTCGGCGTTCATCGGGAAGAGGCCGTCAACCGCCTCGCCCTTGGCGACCTGCTCGGCCACCCAGCCCTCTTCGAACTCCTGCGCCGCAGCGTCACGCGCGACCTCTTCGACCAGGTGCGGTGGAATCACGATGACCCCGTCGCGGTCGCCCATGATGACATCGCCCGGCTGCACCGCGGCGCCGCCGCACGCGATCGTCACGTCAGTCTCCCAGGGCACGTGCTTGCGCCCGAGCACGCTCGGGTGGGCGCCCTGCGAGAAGACGGGAAGCGAGAACTCCTGCACCGCCGCGAAGTCGCGCACGCCGCCATCGGTCACGATGCCCGCGGCACCGCGCACCTGCGCACGCAAGGCGAGCACGTCACCGACGGTTCCCGTCGACGACAGCCCACGGGCCTCAACGACGATGACTTCACCCTCGTTGACGGTGTCATACGCACGCTTCTGGGCGTTGAACCCGCCGCCGTACTTCTTGAACAGGTCTGGTCGAAACGGCACGAAGCGCAGCGTGCGAGCCGTGCCAAGAATGCGGTCACCCTCGTGGTTCGGGTGCACGCCGTCGATGAAGATGTCAACGAAGCCGCGCTTGCGCAGCGCCGTCGAGACGGTGGCGACGGGAAGCTCCTCAAGCAGGGCGCGAATCTCAGGGGTGAGCGGGCTCTCGCCCTCGGCCGCGGCGGGCTTGTCGAGCGGCGTTGCGCGGCCAGCTGCAACGGCTGCCGCGTGCTCGCTCTCGCTGCCCCAGGCCTCGATGCGCTGCAGATCGTTCACGCTGGGTCGGTTGCCGTACTCACCAAACGCCGTCGTTCCCTGGGTAACCGTCGTCACGAGACGGCCCGTCGTGGGCGCTCCCTCGGCGCCCGGGGCATCGACCTCGACCTCAACGACGTCGCCCGGAACGACGACCGAAGAGCCCGCCGGGGTGCCCGTGAGAATCACGTCGCCCGGTTCGAGCGTCATGTGCTGCGAGAGGTCGGCAACGAGCTGACCGAAGGGAAACATGAGCGTGTCGCTCGTGTCTTCCTGCACGAGCGCGCCATTCACCCAGGTGCGCACGCGCCAGCCGCCCTGCCCCGCGAGCGAGGCGTCGAGCGCGACCGGGCCCACTGGCGTGTACCCGTCGCCGCCCTTGTTGCGCACGTTCGAGCCCTTGTCGGCAGCGCGCAGGTCGTAGAGCCCGAAGTCGTTTGCCGCGGTCACGTGCGAGACGTAGCCCCAGCCCTCTTCGGGGCTGACCCAGCGCGCACGCTTGCCGATCACGAGCGCGATCTCGCCCTCGAAGGCCAGGAGCTCGGTGCCCTCAGGCCGCTCGATGGTGCTGCCGGTTGCCGCGAGCGATGAGGCCGGCTTGAAGAAGTACGAGGGAAACTCGGGGGTGCGCCCACGCTGCGCCACCCGAGAAGGGTAGTTGAGATGAACGGCAATGATCTTGCCGGGGGTATCGATTCCGTATGACATGACTGCAGTGTCTCCTCTCGGTGATACTCAAGATTATATATGATTTGATATTCGAAATGGAAGAGGTTTCTTGCGGCGAAGACAAAAGCGCCCCGCCGCAACGATCCGCCTCGGTCATATGACCACGAACCCTCGCGAGCGGGGCGCCGGGCGCTGGCGCATCACGTGGCCGAAACAGCAACCCCGTTCACACGCTGCACCTCTCGCTGGTACGGCGCAACGACGCTGCGCGACACCCGGCAGTCGAGCACGATCGCCCCGCGAGCCCCCGCCTCACGCCACCGCTCAAGCGCGTCGAGATCAGCGAGCGTCTCAACGCGCACGCCCTCGGCCCCGAAGGCCTCACCAAGCGCCGCAAAGTCAACATCGGGAATGAGCATGGGCTCCTGCCTCAGCCCCATCACGCCGTACAGGTGCACCTCGGCACCGTAGGCGGCATCGTTAAAACACACGACCACGAGGCTTTGCGCCGTGCGGATCGCGGTCTCGAAATCGGCGAGCGCCATAAGCCCGCCGCCATCACCCGTCGAGAGCACGATCGTGCGTCCGGGAGCCGCCGCGGCAACGCCCGCGACCGTCCCAAAACCAAGGCCGATCGTCTGGTACGCCGTGCCCACCATGGTCATGTGCTCGGGCTTCGCGACCGGTAAGAACATGTTGGCCCACGCGATGAAGTGGCCGCCGTCTTGCGTGATGTGCGCATCCTCCGGCAACAGGGCTGCGATGCGCGAGGCGACCGCACGCGGATCGAGCCTGCCGTCTTCACACACCCCACTCTCGGGGCCGGTCTCGCGCTCACTGAGCTCACCCGACGCGACCCCGCGGGCGACCTCAGCGCCGAACGAGGCGGGCGTCGCGTTCGCCTCGCGCAGCTCACCGTTCAGGGCCTCGAGCAGCTCGCGGGCGTCGCCGAGCAACAGGTGCTGGCTCACCCGATGGTTCGTGCGGGGAGCCTGAACCCGCTCTGCGTCGATGCGAATGAGCTGCGCCCCCTCGCCGAGCGCGTCGCCAAAGCGCATCGTGAACTGGTTGAGGCTCGCCCCGACCGCCACGACCACGTCAGCGGTCTCGAGCGTCGCCATCGCGGCCTCCTGGCCGAAGCCACCCGTCACCCCGAGATCGGCCGCGGGGTCGTGAATGCCCCTGGCGAGCGCGGTCGAGGCGGTCGCCGCGCCGGTCAGCGCAACGAGCTCTGCAAGCTGCCGCTCGGCGCCGGCGAGCACCGCTCCCCTGCCCGCGAGCACCACGGGCCGCTTCGCTGTCGCGAGCAGCCGAGCCACACTCGCGACGTCGGTCACGTCGCCGGTCGCGAGGTTCTCGCGCGCCGCAACCGGAACCGAGACGAGATCGTAGGGCATCGCGAGCACGACGGGCAGGCGCTTCTCGAGGGCGAGGGCTACGCTCTCGCGCACCTCGTCGGCGACCCGATCCGCCGAGAGAACAACGTGCTCGGCACCAACCGCACGCGACAGCATTGCCGCATCAACGTCCCACGGCCGCTTGCCCGCAACCGGTTCGTCGCCAACAACGACGAGCACGGGCACCCGGGCCTGCGCCGCCTCGGCGAGCGCGGTGAGCGTGTTCGTGAACCCCGCACCGTAGGTCGTCGTCGCGACCGCGAGCTTACCAGAGACCCTCGCGTAGGCGTCGGCAGAGGCGACCGTCGCGGCCTCGTGGCGCACCGGGGTGAAGGCGAGGCCGAGGTCGCGAAGCGCGTCAATGAGGTGGGCGTTGCCGTTGCCCATGAGGCCGAACACCTGCTCGGTATGCGCCGCGAGGCCCGCCGCGAGATCACGAATAAAGGGGGTTTGGGGTGGGGTGAGTGTCTGCTCTGACATCACAGATCCTTTCGAACGAAACGAAATTACGCTGTGTATGTCTAAACTCCGCCTGCGGAGTGGCAGTGCCCCTTTTTCGAACACCTTGCTGGGATAACGAGCTGCGGGTGAGCGCTGAGCGCGCATCCATCAGACCGGACCCTCTTATCGTAGGGCCTCGAGTCTCAAAAACGGTAGTGCGCCCCTAGTGGTAGCTCTGGGTGATGCGCGATGCCGCGAGCAGCAGCTGCCCTGCGAGCGCCTCAGATTCGCGGATCGGCGCGAAGTGCGCGAGGGCAAGCGCCGCCGGCGGCTCACCGGCGATGTGCACGGGAACCGCGATCGCCGAAACCCCGCCCATGACCTCGCTCTCGCTCACCGCATAGCCCCGGGCCGTGGCGAGCTGAGCCTGCTCGCTGAGCGTTTCGGTGCCGAGCAGTTCGAGGCGGCGTTCGCGGGTGAGCAGTGCCTCGAGCGCGTGACCCGGGGCGCCGACGAGAATCGAGTGCCTCGTGCCAGGGCGCCTCGCGACCGCGACGTCGACGTTGGTCGGCTCGGCGCTGTGAATCGTGATGACATCGGCCTCGTCGAGCACGGTCAAGAAGGCCGTCATGCCGGCTGCGTTCGCGAGGTCGGCCACGGGCTTCGCCGCGGCGGTGCTGAGTCCCGGGGCGACACCCCGCGCGAGCACCGTGAGCCTCGGGCCGAGCCGAATGAGACCCTCACCGTCGCGCAGCACCAGGCGATGCTCTTCGAGCGTGCGAAGCACCCGGTAGGCATTCGAGCGGTGCACCTCGAGGGCCTCGGCGAGTTCGTTGAGGCTCATCGGCCTGTCGTGCGCCGCGAGAATCTCAAGCGCGGTGAGGCCGCGAGAGAGCGTTTGCGAGCCAACGGGGGCATTGGCTGCGCTTCGTGTGTGTGCCATGGTGTCTATTGTCGCGCAAACGATTGACAGTTGCGCGAAACCGGGTTTAATATACGATTACGTGCGGTATTAGAAACCGTCGTTCAACTATTGAACCCTTAGGTTCCATTGCAACTCATCGAGGAGACTTGCTGTGCAGTTCCATCACCACGGATACGTGTCAACCGACCCCCGCATCGAACCAGCCGCGGGCCTCGGCCTCGACCGCTCGCCCGAACTGCCAGACACGATGGACGTGTTGATCGTCGGATCGGGCCCAGCCGGCATCATCACCGCAGCCCAACTCGCCCAGTTTCCCGACGTGAACACCCGCATCATCGAGCGCAGACCCGAACGCCTCGCGATCGGCCAGGCCGACGGCATTCAGGCGCGCAGCGTCGAAACCTTCCAAGCGTTCGGCTTCGCCCCGCAGATCATTCAAGAGGCCTACCGCATCACCGAGATGGCGTTCTGGAAGCCAGATCCAGAGCGCCCCGAAAACATCGTACGCACCGCAATCACGCCCGACGACCCAACGGGCATCTCAGAGTTTCCGCACCTCATCGTCAACCAGGCCCGCGTGATCGACTACTTCGCCGACTACGCGAAGCACTCACCGGGCCGCATCGAGGTCGACTACGGCTTCGAATTCGTCGACCTCGAGATCGACCCCGCCCACGACTACCCCGTCGCCGTTCGCCTGCGCATCACCGCAGGCCCAAGCACAGGCACCGAGCGGATCGTTCGCGCCCGATACGTCGTCGGCGCCGACGGGGCGCGATCGGGAGTTCGCCACGCGATCGGCGGCAGCCTGCAGGGCGACCAGTCGTTTCACGCGTGGGGCGTCATGGATGTGCTCGCGACGACCGACTTTCCCGACATTCGCAAGAAGTGCGCGATCCAATCGCACGACGGCGGCAACATTCTGCACATTCCGCGCGAGGGCAACCACCTCTTCCGCATGTACGTTGACCTCGGCGAGGTCGACGAGAACGATGGCGGCCAGGTGCGAAACACCCCGCTCGAAGAGATCATCGACCGCGCCAACGCGATCATGCGCCCCTACCGGCTCGACGTCAAGAACGTCGCGTGGAACAGCGTGTACGAGGTAGCCCACCGCCTCACCGACCGCTTCGACGACGCGGCCACCTCGCCCGACGGCACCCCGCGCGTCTTCCTGCTCGGCGACGCCTGCCACACCCACAGCGCCAAAGCCGGTCAGGGCATGAACGTCTCGATGCAAGACGGTTGGAATCTCGCGTGGAAGCTCGGCTACGTGCTCGAGGGTCGCAGCCCCGAGGCCCTGCTCGGCAGCTACTCTGACGAGCGCCAGGTCATCGCCAAGAACCTCATCGACTTCGACAAAGAGTGGTCGACCCTCATGGCTAAGAAGCCCGAGGAGTTCGCCTCACCCTCAGAGCTCGAAGACTTCTACGTGCAAACGGCAGAGTTTCCCGCCGGCTTCATGACCCACTACACCCCCTCGCTCGTCACCGACGCCGGGGAGCAGCAGCACCTCGCCACCGGCTTCACGATCGGCAAGCGCTTCAAGTCGGTCGAGACCGTGCGCGTCTGCGACGCGGTCACCATGCACCTCGGACACCACCACCGCGCCGACGGCCGCTACCGCATCTACGCTTTCGCCGACGCCGACGCGAGCGCCATGAACGACTGGGCAGAGTGGCTGCACTCAGACCCGGCCTCTCCCGTGCGCCGCTTCACCCCCGAAGGCACCGACCTCGACTCGGTCTTCGACGTCAAGGCCGTCTACCAGCAAGATGCCCACGCGATCGACCACTCGCGCGTGCACCCCATCTTCTTTCCCGAGAGCGGCCCCTTCAAGGTGCGCGACTACGAGAAGGTCTACGCCACCGCGCCCCACATCGACATCTTCGCCGAACGCGGCATCAGCCGCTCGGGCGCCGTCGTGCTCGTGCGCCCCGACCACTACGTCGCGGGAGTCTTCTCGTTCGCCGACCGCGAGGCGCTCGCCCGGCACCTGGCGGGGGTCTTCCGCGAGCGGTAGGGGTGCGGGCGGTGCGGCGGCGCTCGGCTCGCGGCGCGGCTCGACGCTCGGGCACCTAGCTCGCGGCCGAGCCGCCGGTGCTTGCGCCAAACGGATCTACTTGACGAAAAGCAGGGTGTTTGCGCGTCTACACCCTGCTTTTCGTCAAGTAGATCGAGAAAAGGCAAACAAGGCGACCGAGTCTGCGCAGAAATCAGCAGAATGCCGCAAAATACGCCGAAACGGACACGAAAACCGCAGAAACCACGCGCTCACGGCGGCAGCGACGCAAATCCCGAACCGGAGCCCGAGCCGCACGCGCCGGAGCCGCGCGTCACGCCTCGAGCGGTTGCCCGTCGAGGTAGACCCAGCGGCGCGCGGTGAGGCCACCGGCAGCCGCCGCCGGCAGGCGCACGAAGCGGCTGCGCTCGCGCTGCGCGATGCGGCCCTCGGGGCCCCGAGCGATCGCGGTGAAGGTCACGTAGCCCTCGGTGTCGAAGGGGCCGCCAGCCTCGGTCTGCTCGACCGCGAGACGCACCCAGCGGTAGCCCTCCTCGAGGCGCACGTCATCGGCGCCGAAGTCGGCGGGCACCGTGTCCGGGTGCCACGAATGGCGCAGGTAGTCGACGAGGCCGAGCGTGAAGGCGCTATAGCGCGAGCGCATCAGGCGCTCGGCGGTGGGAGCGGGCGATCCGCCGTGAATGGGTTCGCAGCACGAGCTGTAGGGTGATCCGCTGCCGCAGGGGCACCGGGTCACCGCTAGAGCTCCCCGCGAAGTGCCTGCTGCAAGGTGTCGAGGCGCACGCCGCCGAGGGCGAGCGCGTCGCGGTGGAAGTCGCGCACGTCGAAGTCGCGGCCCGAACGTTCGGCACGAGTGCGGGCCTCGTCACGCAGCTCTTCCCAGATGCGCTGGCCGACCTTGTATGACGGGGCCTGGCCGCCCCAGCCGAGGTAGCGCAGCACTTCGAAGCGCACGAAACCGTCGTTCATGTTGACGTTGTCGCGCATGAACGAGAAGGCGTAATCGCCATCCCACACTCCGCCGCCCTCGGGGCGCTGCTTGCCGAGGTGCACGCCGATGTCGAGCACGACGCGGGCCGCACGCATGCGCTGGCCGTCGAGCATGCCGAAGCGGTCGGCGGGATCGTCAAGGTAGCCGAGCTCTTCCATGAGGCGCTCGGCGTAGAGCGCCCAGCCCTCGGCGTGGCCTGAGGTGCCCGCGAGCTGGCGGCGCCACTCGTTCAGGGTGCCGCGGTTGACGACGGCCTGACCGATCTGCAGGTGGTGTCCGGGAACGCCCTCGTGGTACACGGTCGTGAGTTCGCGCCAGGTATCAAACTCGGTGACGCCCTGCGGAACCGACCACCACATACGGCCCGGCCGCGAGAAATCGTCGCTCGGGCCGGTGTAGTAGATGCCGCCCTCTTGCGTGGGCGCGATCATGCACTCGAGGGTGCGAATCTCTTCGGGAATGTCGAACTGGGTCTCGCCGAGCTCGCGCACGGCGCGGTCGCTCGTCTCTTGCATCCACGCCTTGAGGGCATCGGTGCCGTGCAGCTTGCGCTGAGCGTCCTGTTCGAGGTGCGCGATGGCCTCCTGCACGATGCCGGGGTGCACGCTCGTTCCGAGAATCTCGGCGGCGATCCGCTCCTGCTCGTCGCGCATGCGGGCGAGTTCTTCGATGCCCCACTCGTAGGTCTCGTCGAGATCGACGCGGGCGCCCAGGAAGCTCTCTGAGGCACGCTCGTAGCGTTCCCGCCCGAAGGCGTCTTCGCTCGGCGCTTTCGGCGCGATCTCGGTCTCGAGAAACTCGGCGAACTGCATGTAGGCGGCCGATGCGGCGCAGGCGGCCTCGCCGAGCTCGACCTGCAGGTCGTCAGCGAGCCCCTTTGGCTGCTTCGTCACGAACTGCGCGAAGAAGCCCTCGCCCGCCTCGAGCCCTGTTCCCGCGGTGCGGTGGGCCTGGGCGGCAACCTCGGTCACCTGGCGGATCGCAGCGACCTGCTCCTGCCGCACGCCCTCGCGCAGCGTCTCCTGGTAGCCGGCGAGCGCCTCGGGAATCGACCGGAGACGCTCACGAACCGCTTCCCACTGCTCTGGGGTTTCGGTGGCCATGAGGTCGAAGATGTCGCGAATGCCCTGCGACGGCGACTCAATCACGTTGAGGTCGCGCAGGTGTTCGCCCGCCTCGCCCTCGGCGATTGAGAGTTCAAGCTCAGCGCTGAGGTCGGCCTTCGTGACGCGATCGACCGCGTCTACCGGCTGCTCAGCTCTGAGCGCCGAGAGGGTTTCGCGCTGTGCGTCAAGAAACGCTGCGGCACCCTCGGGTGAATAGTCAGGCAGAAAGGCATCGGCCTCCCAGCGACCGATGTAGGTGCCGGTCGTCGGGTCGTGCTCGACGAGGGTTTCAACCCACTGCTCTGCAATCGCGTCAATAGCTGTCTGCGCTCGTGCGGTTTCACTCATGTGGGAATCCTATCGCCTCACAGCCTCACTGCCGAGGATTACACGGTTTGAAATACTTTGCTCGTAATACGCCATGCTCCCTCGCGGTACACGAGACCGAAGAAATTTCGAAAGTCAGCACCGATGAACTGCTTCTCGTCGAGCACCGCGTGTGCGATGTTTCCCTGAATCACGATGCTGTGGATCACGGCTTCGAACTCGGGCCCAGCGGGTTCGGCGCCCGCCACGACGTTCTCGGCAAACTCTGCCCCGGTCATGGTGACGTAGTCGGGGCCCAGATAGCCCCACATCACGGCGTTCTCGTCGAAGGACTCGGCCACCATCGCGGCATTTGCGGTGCGGCAGCCGTCGACATACTGTTGCACGGCCTGGCGTACAGACTGATCGGTCATTGTTTCTCCATTCACTGCTCTCGATTGGTTGGGGCGTGTAAGGCCCCGAACGTCGGGCGCCTCATTGCTCGGCGCCCGACGGGTGTGCGTGATTAACCGCTCACGACCTGGGCGACCGCGACGGCCTTCAGCCCCTCAGCGCCGAACTCTTTGCCGTAACCGGACTGCTTGGCGCCGCCAAAGGGAATCATCGGGTGCAGGCCGCCGTGACCGTTGATCCACACGGTACCCGATTCCATGCGCGCGGCCACGTCGAGGGCCTTTTCGCGGTCAGACGACCACACCGACGCGCCAAGGCCCACCTCGAGCTCATTGGCGAGCACGAGTGCCTCGTCGAGGTCGCTAAACCGAACCACCGGCAGCGCGGGGCCAAACTGTTCTTCGACGACGAGCGGGTTGTGGGGGTCGATGTTGCTGACGATGGTCGTCGGGTAGAAGAACCCGGGCGCCTCACGCTCGGGGTTGCCACCGCACTCGATGGTTGCCCCCGAATCGATCGCGGACTGCACGAGGCGATCAACAATGTCGTACTGCATCTTGTTTTGCAGCGGGCCGAGCTCGTTCTGCTCCTCGAGCCCAACACCCATGGGAACGGTGCGGGCAAACGCCACGAGTTCGGCGACGACCTCGTCATACACCGAGTCATGCACGTAGAGGCGCTTGAGCGCGGCGCAGGTTTGCCCCGTGTTAATGAATGCACCCCAGAAGAGGTCTGGCGCGATGGCCTTCGCATCGACGTCGGGCAACACGATGCCGGCGTCGTTGCCGCCGAGTTCAAGCGTGAGGCGTGTGACGTGCTCTGCGCTTGCTTCGATGATCTTCTTGCCGGTCGCGGTCGACCCAGTGAACATGATCTTGCCGACCTTGGGGCTGCTCGTGAGGCGGGCACCGAGGTCTCCGCCACCAGAAACGCTCTGCAGCACACCCTCCGGCAGCACCGTATTGAGAATGCGAACGAGCGCGAGGCCCGAGAGCGGGGTGTACTCAGACGGCTTCTGCACGACGGTATTGCCCATGCGCAGCGACGGAGCAATCTGCCAGATCGCGATCATGAGCGGCCAGTTCCACGGAGTGATCGCCGCAACAACACCGATCGGGCGGTAGTGCATCGTGGCCCTACCGCTCTCGTCATTGATGATCTCGTGATTCGGGTGCGGGGTGTCGGCTGCAGCGCGAAGCCACACGGCGCACGCCCCCACCTCGAAGCGGGCGTTCGGCCCGTTGAGCGGCTTGCCCTGCTCCCGGGAGAGCAGCTCGACGAGGGCGTCGGCGTGAGCTTCAACCGCGTCGGCTGCGCGATGGAGCAGCGCTGCGCGATCCGCATCACTTATGGCAGCCCACGACGCGGCCGCAGCGGCGGCAGTCTCGATCGCACGGTCGACAGCTTCTACGCTGTGCACCGGTGCATGACCGATCACGGCGCCCGTTGCCGGGTCGCGCACTTCTTGCGTCTGACCCTCGTGAGCGGTCACCGCGGCGAGCAACCCATCGTACGTCTGCATAGTCTGAACTCCTTTGTTACGTTACGTATGTCACCAGCGTAAGGAGCCATAACACCCCGCAGTTGACTACGCAGGTACGAATGTTGCTCTGGGGAGAACGGAGTCGCGAGGGGCCGCCGAGCACTAAAAGTCCCACATCGCCCCGCGCGAGTGCATCGACCCGCGCAACGGGCTGATTCTAGGCTTCACATGAGGTCGCCCAGCTGGCCGCGATCGCCACGCTCGGGCGCCTCGGCACATCCCTTCACCCCAACGAAAGGTCAATGATGACGACTGTAAGCCCCTACGAACACCTCTTCGTGCGAGACCTCAAAGACTGCCGCTTTGACATGGTCAACGAGGCCGAGGCCGCGGGCCGCGAACTGCCCAAAAACCTCAGCCGCCCCTGGGCCCTTATGCGGGCGAGCGACGTGCCCGAAGCAAAGGCCTACATCACGATGAGCTGGGTGCACCCAACGAGCGAAGAGACGTTCTGGGTGCACGAACACGAGCACGAGTATGACGAGGTGCTCGTGTTCACCGGCTCGAACCCCGAAGACCCCAAAGACCTCGGCGCCGAGGTGTACCTCGGCATCGAGGGTGAACGCCACCTCATCACCACCTCGGGCTCGGTGTACATTCCCGCAGGCACCAAGCACTGCCCGCTCGGCTTCAACCGGGTCGACCGCCCTTTCCGCTTTCTCGCCATCGCGCTGAGCGGCGACGGGCACTACATGCCGGCGGCTGAACGCGAGTAAGGCGAGGCCCCGGGCTTTGACGTTCACTGCAATGCAGTTGCCCACGACGGCAAGAAGCGTCGTGATTCGTTGCCGTCTCTTTACCCTCAGTCGCACCATGGGTACAGACCTTGCCGCCCACGGAGGCGGCATCGTTTCCATAACCCTCATAGGAGAGAAGTGATGAAAGCTTCACACATGCGCAAAGGTATGACGCTGCTCGTGGCAGCCATGCTTACCGTTTCGCTTGCTTCTTGTGCGTCGTCTGAAAAGGGCAACGCCGGCGGCAACGGCAAGGGCGACAGCTCGGGGCTCACCCTCGGTATGGTTGGCAGCACCACCGACAAGATCGATCCCTACTCACAGACCGGCTCGGGCTCGCAGCAGGCCGTCTTCACGAACGTGTACGAAGGCCTCACCGCGCGCAACAAAGATGGCGAGGTCGAGTACGTGCTCGCCGAGAAGATCGAGCCAAACGCGACGAATGACGAGTGGATCATCACGCTGCGTGACAACGTGAAACTCCACAACGGCGAACAGTTCACGTCAGAAGACGCGGTCGAGAGCCTCAAGCAGATGATCGACCCCGAGTATGCCTGGGCGTTCAACACCCAGCTCAGCTTCCTTCAGGCCGACGGGCTCGAGATCATCGACGATCTCACGTTCAAGATGGTGCTCGACGAGCCGTTCGGCCCCCTGCCCGACGTACTCGCGATGGACCGACTCGTCATGCGCAGCATCAAGGGCGATGCGACCGTCGACAAGCCTGCTGGCACCGGCCCCTACAAGATCGACACCTTCACCGCCGGCCAAGAGGCAAAGCTCGTGAAGAACGAAGACTACTGGGGCGAGCCTGCGACGCTCGACAGCGTCACGATCTCGTTCCTCTCTGACCAGACCGCGGTGACGAACGCCGTGCGTGGCGGCCAGATCGATGTGGCCCACGGCATTCCCTTCGCCGAGGTTCCGGCGCTCGAGGGAACGCCCGGCCTCGACATGCTCGTGAGCGATACCGCGGCCTACCCTGTGGTGCCGATGCGTATGGACATGGCTCCGTTTGACGACGAGCGCGTGCGCGAGGCAATGCGACTCGCGATTGACCGCCAGCGCATCGTTGACAACGCCTACGGCGGCTACGCCTCGGTTGCCAACGACTACATCGGCCAGAACACCGCCTGCCCGGCACCCGACGTGCCGCAGCGCGAGCAGGACCTTGGTAAGGCGAAGAAGCTTGTCGAAGAGGCCGGCGCAACGGGTGCCAGCGTCGAACTCGTAACCGACGCCGCGTTCCCCGGCATGGCCGAGATGGCGCAGCTCATTGCCCAGGACGCCGAGAAGATCGGCATCACCGTGCAGGTCAAGAAGCTCGACGTTGGCACCTTCCTCGACCGCTGGCTCGAGTGGCCGTTCTTCATCGGCCACACTTCAAGCCCGTACATCATCACCGCGAAGGGCCACTTCTTGCCCGGCGGTTCTGAGAACGGCTCGCACATGGACGATGCCGAGTACAACGAGATCGCTGAGAAGCTCTACGCAACCTCAGATCCCGAAGAGCAGTGCACGTACATCACGCAGATGCAAACCATCGAGCACGAGCGCGGCGGCTACCTCATTCCGATCTATGGCCAGTCGATCACCGTTCATTCAGAGCGTGTGAAGGGGCTCACGGCAGACCTCTACGGTCGCGCCGCGTACCAGTTCGCGGGGGTTACCGTCGAGTAGTCTGCGGGGCCTCAGCCCTCGCGTGACCACACGATTGCCGTGAACCAGAACGGGCCCGGGAGAAATCCCGGGCCCGTTCTGTGTCTTCACTCGCCGTGTGCGGGTGTGCGGGTGTGCGGCGGTGCGCCGCCACAGCGCTAGTCTTTCGCGCGGTACTCGGGTGCGAGCAGCAGTGCGCTAAACCGGAACGGGCGGTCAATGCGGTTCCAACCAAGCGGGCAGTGCTTGGTGCCGGCGGGAATGTACACGGCGCCCGAGCGAGTGATCGTGTGGCGTTCGCCCTCGATCTCAAGGTATACCTCGGCACCAAGATCGTGCGGATCATCGGGGTTCGATCCCGTGAAAATGAGAATCTCATCGGTCTCGTGCTGATGCTGGTTGACCCAGAGCTGCGGATCGGTCGTCTCGTGAATCCAGATGTGCGTCATGCTCACCTTGCTGCCTGGAACAAGGTCTTGGTTCATGAGCCAGAGGCCCTCGCCGAGGTTGTCGTAGCGGTACTCGAGCGGTTCGCCGGTCTCGCTGTCTTTTCTCATCGAGGGCATGCAGTCTGGCATGTCTTTGACGAAGAGGTGTTCATATTGCGACATTGCAGTTTCCTTTCCAGGGGGCGATACCGTTCGTCGGCAGCCACCCCTTCGACCGTATGACGCGTGGGCCCAGCCCGTCAGGCTTTCCGGGCTTCTGTTCAGTCGCGTGCAATGAGCCTGCACGCGAGGGCAACTCAGGCCCCCGGCGCGCTCCTGCGGGGCCACAGGGCGAGCGATGCGATCACGAGCACGACGGTGCTCGCGGTCACCATGGTGAGACCAAGCACCTGCGGGGTCATGCCGAGGGTTGAGACGAGGGGCGAGACGATCGGGCCTACGACGAGCGCCGACATGCCGAGCAGGGCCGCCGCCGACCCTGCTCGCTCGCCGTGCTCGGTGAGCGCGATTGCGTTGGCGTTTGGCAGTGTGAAACCGGTCGAGAGCAGGTACAGCCCAAGCCCCGCACAGAACGGAGCGAGGCCCCACCCTGCGAGGGCGCTCGCTGAGGCGAGCACTCCGCCGCACCAGCCGATGACGAGGCCCGCGCCGTAGAGCTGCTCGGTCGAGAAGCGAGCCACGAGCACGCGGTTGGTCTGCGAGCCGATCACGTTGCACACCGAGCCCAGGGCGAAGAGCAGCCCGAAAGCCTGTGGGCTCACCCCGTACGACCCCTGCAGGGCAAAGCTCGACATCGAGAGGTAGGAGAAGAATGCGATGCCGGTCACCGAGGCGATCGCGAGAATGACCCGGTAGGCGCCGGGGCGCAGAAGCGCGGCCGCGTCGTCACGCAAGGTGCGCGCACCGCCCTCGCTGCGTTTGGCACGCGGGTGCGACTCGGGAAGCCAGAGCAGCGCCGCAAGAAAGAGTAAGGCCCCGATGCCGGTGAGCACCCCGAAGATGCCCCGCCACTCCATGATGCGCACCAACTGGCCGCCGAGCACGGGCGCGATGATCGGGGCCGTTGCCCCGACTAATGCGAGCCAGGAGAGCATTTTTGCGAGTTCACGGCCAGAGAAGAGGTCTCTCGCGATCGCCAGCGTGACGACCATGCCCGCCGCACCGCCGAGCCCCTGCACAAAGCGAAAGGCGATGAGCCACGCGACACTCGGTGCGAACGCACACGCAGCCGAAAACACCGTGAACACGAGCACCCCAACGAGCAACGGCACCCGTCGCCCGAAGCGGTCGCTCATAGGCCCAGCGACGAGCTGCCCCAGCGCGAGCCCCAGCATGCACACCGACATGGTGACCTGCGCGAGCGTGTCTGAGGTGTGCAGTGATTCGGCGAGCGCCGGAAGCGCAGGCATGTAGAGGTCCATCGACAACGGACCGAAGGCCTCGAGCAGACCGAGCAGCAGAATGAGCCCCGCCCCGGGGCGCACCCCTCGCGCGCTCAACGCGCGTGTTCGTTGCGGTACACCGAACGCCCGCAGAACCAGGTCTCACGCACCCGAGTATCGACGAGCGTCGTCACGGGCTCGGTGAAGGGGTTCGTGTCGAGCATCACAAAGTCGGCCGAGAAGCCCTCGCGCACCCGGCCGGTGACCTCGCCAAGGCCCATGGCTTCAGCTCCTCCCGAGGTGCACACCGTGAGCGCCTCGACCACCGTGAGCGCCTGATCAGGGCAGAGCTCGCCCGGCCACTGCCGAAACGGGTCTTCTCGTGTCACGAGCCCGTGAATGCCAACCCAGGGGTTCGGGGTCGGGCTGACTGGCCAGGCTGAGCCCATCGCGAGCTTCGCGCCGAGGGTGAGCAGGTCTCTGCTCGGCTGAAACTTTTCGAGGGTGTGTGCAGGGAGCACCTGCGAGAGGGCGTGAGGAATAACGCCGGGAAACCAGACGAATGGCGACATGTCGGCCGTGACGGCGAGTTCGCCAAGGCGCGGCAGGTCAGAGGGGGCGAGAATTTGGCCGTGCGCGATGTGCACCCGCGTGCCCCAGTCGCCCCCAGCGCGCAGCGTCTCGACCACGTTCAACACCTCCCGCGCAGAGGCATCACCGGCGCAGTGCACCTTGACATTGAGCCCCTGACCGGCAAGCTCAGCCATGAGCGCCGCAAAGTCATCGTGCGAGATGAGCAGCTCGCCGCGATGCTCGCACCCGTGCTGCTCATCGGCAAGGTACGGCTCGAGAAATGCGGCGGTGCGGGCGGGCGGCACCCCGTCAAGAAAGATCTTCACGAAGTCTGGGCGGTGGTGCGGGGTTCGGTAGGCCTCGCTCTGGTCAATGAGCACCTGGCCAATGGGGTCGAACCCGAAAATGTCGTCGTTCATCGTGAGCGACGACACCACCCAGGCGTTGAGTTCGCCCTCGGTGTCGAGCTCGGCGAGCGCCTGCAGCATGGGCAGCGAGGTCGCCGCGTCTTGGAACGCGGTCACCCCAAAGCTGTTGAGCACCTCAACCCCGCGGGCAGACGACATGCGGTGCTGCAACGCGGTGATTCCGCCCGCGGCCGCCATGGCCTGCTCAACCTTGAGCCCCGCGCCCTCGAGCAGCACCCCGGTGGGTTCGGTGCTTCCCGCCTCAGCGAGCACTCCCGCCTGGGCGTCGGCCACCTCGATACCAGCGAGCCGCAGCGCTTCTGACGATGCCCACCGATTGTGCCTGCTGTCTTCGATGAGCACGACCGGGCGGCCACCGCTCGCCTCGTCGAGCTTCGCTCTCATCGAGAGCGTATTGAGCTCGTTCAAGAGGTTCGTGCCCCACGGCCCACCGGTGATCCACGCGTCTTGCGAGAGGTCGCTCGCGTGCCGCGCAACGGCCTCGAGTACCTCGCTGGCGCTCGCGCCCACGGGAATGGAAAGCTCAAAGAGGTCGGCTCGCCCAGCGACGGCGTGGTGGTTATGCACGTCAACGAGCCCAGGCATCATGAAGGCTCCCGCCCCGTCGATGACCCGCGTCTCAGGGCCCGCGAGATGTCGAAGCGAGCCCCCGCTCACGGCGGTGAAAACGCCCTGCGACACCGCGACCGAGACGGGGCGCTCGTGCAGCTTCTCGCCGTCAAACAGCGTGACCGCCTCGACAATGACCTCAACCGACATGTTGCTCCTTCGCATCTGGATATTGCTGGCTCAAACGCGTTTCGCGGTAGTCGGTTGGCGTGCACCCGACCTCGCGACGAAAGAACCGTGAAAAGTATGAGGGCTCGCTGAAGCCGAGCCGTGTCGAGATTTGCGCCGCGCTCAATTCAGTCGCGGTGAGCAGTCGCTGCGCCTCGCGCGAGAGTGCCGTGCGCAAGATGCGGCCGGGGGTCGAGCCGGTGTCGTGCACGACCTGCTCTGAGAGATACCCCGTCGTCACCCCCAGCTGCCGGGCAAAGCCGCCCACGCTGTGCGCCGCGCTCGGCCGACACAGCACCTGCTTGAGGTACTGCCGCGTCAGGGTCGAGCGCTCAGCCCTGGCAATGTGCTCACCATAGCCCGCGAGGCTCTCCCAGAGCACGGCGGCAACGAGATGACCGTTGCTTTCTTGCGAGGTGCTGAGTTCAATCGCGTCGAGCAACCGGTGAATCTGACCGACCGCCTTCGTGCCAGGCGAAACGGGGGCCGCGCCCAGCATCGTGAGCTCACGAATTTGGTCGGGAAGGGAGCCGACCGTGTCGAGCATGTCTTCTGAAAACATGAGCGCCCGAGCGCAAAATCCCTCGCCAACGCTCCACGAGTGCACCTGCCCCGGGGCCACGATGTGCACGTCGCCGGGAACGATCGCAACGGGCTCGAAATCGATGAGGTGCTGCCCCTCGCCCGCTTCGATCACGATGAACTGCACAAACGCGTGCCGGTGGGTGGGCCTTGCGGTGTCGTCTTGACCGAGCGATTCGACGATGAGCACCGAACCGCCGCCCCACCCTTCTCGAGGAATGATGGTGTGCACGGGAATCACGGGTCTTGCTGACATTGCTCTGGCACCTCCCTGTACCTCTCGTGAAGAGTTTTCCACTCTTGAGCATGGCCTAAGCACAGGCCGTTTGCTTGTTATCCAGAGCACGAGCTTTGTCGCTTTGCGAACGAAGCCCCCGTGAAGATTGTGCCAGCCCTCGCCTGGCCACACGATAGGTGTTGAGACCCGCTATCGATGGTTGAGCGTTCACTGGTGAGGCTCACCGATAAGCCCGTCTCATAGACCAATCAGGAGGCGCAATGGAGCGACTATCACACCGCAAGACTCATTCGATCGCGAGGGCAGCGGCCGCGGTGGCCGCCGTGACTCTCGCGTTCACGCTCGGGGCGTGCTCGCCCGGAGACACCTCTTCGGCTGCGAAGGGCGACAGTGACACCCTCGTGCTCGGCATCATGGGCAGCACGAAAGACGAGATTCAGCCCTACGGCGACGCGAGCGCGATCTCAAACGGCACCCTCGTCAGGCAGCTCTACAACGGGCTCACCACCTACGACAACGAGGGCGGCATCAGCTACGACCTCGCCGAGAGCATGGAGCCGAACGAGACCCTCGACGTCTGGACGGTGCACGTGCGCGAGGGCGTCACCCTGCACAACGGCAAAGAGTTCACGGCCGACGACGTCGTCGACAGTATCGGCTACATCATCGACCCCGCGAATGCTTTTCCCGCGGCGACCGCCCTGTCAATGATTGACCCCGACGGTGTGACCGCGCTTGACGACCACACGGTCGAGCTCAAGCTCACGAAGCCGTATGGCCAGCTGCCCCACCAGTTCGCTTCTGAACGGGTCGTCATGCGTAGCCTCGAAGACCCAACCGACCCCGACACAGCCGTTGGCACGGGCCCCTTCACCCTTACCTCGTTCACGGCTGGCCAGGAGGCCGTGCTTGAACGCTTCGACGATTACTGGGGCGAGAACGCCAACTTCTCGAAGCTCAAGCTCTCGTTCTTCATCGACCAGCAGGCCATCACGAACGCGCTGCTCGGCGGCCAGATCGATATCGCCTACTCGGTGCCCTTCACCGATGTCGCAACCCTCGAGGGCAAAGACAACATTGATCTCGTGGTGAGCGATAGCGCGAGCTACATGACCATCGCCATGAACAACGATGCCGAACCGTTCAACGACCCGAAGGTTCGTGAGGCAATGCGCCTCGTAGCCGACCGTGACGAGATCGTTTCAAACGCCTTTGGCGGCTACGCGACCGCCGGCAACGACTTCTACGACAAGAAGTCTGCGTGCCCGACTCCCGAGAACGCCGTGCGAACGCAAGACATCGACCGTGCGAAGGCGCTGCTGCAGGAGAGCGGGAACGAGAACCTCTCGGTCGAGCTCGTGACCGACGGCGCGTTCCCGGGAATGGCCGAGGCCGCACAGCTCTTCGCTGCGCAGGCGGCAAAGGCTGGCATCACCGTCACCGTGAAGAAACTCGACGTCGCTACGTTTCTCGCGAAGTGGGGCGAGTGGCCGTTTGTCGTCGCCTACGCGGGCGGCCCTTACCTGCAGGTCATTCAAACCCACCTTCTCGAGGGCGGCGAAGAGAACACGGCGCACTTCAACGACCCCGAGCTCAACGCACTCTCGGAAGAGCTCAACACGACGGTCGATGAAGACGAGCAGTGCGCGCTCATCACCCAGATGCAGCAGATCGAGTTTGACCGCGGCGGCTACATCGTGCCCGCCTACTCGCAGTCGATCACCGCGTACCGCAGTGACCGAGTTTCTGGGCTCAAAGAAGACCTCTTTGGCCGCACCTCCATTCAGTACGAAGGCGTCAGCGTCAAGTAACTGCCCCGGCGGGCAGCCCAGACCCGGGCTGCCCGCTTTGTCACCACCACTCATCGAAAGGGAGACCCCATGACCGAGATGATCGCGATCTCGGAGAAACGAGCTACAGAGTCAGCAAAGCACAAGCGCGGCCGCACCATGAAAAAGTGGATCGGCAAGGCCGTGCAGGGTGTGCTCACGCTGTTTCTCGTCTCACTCCTCATCTTTTTTGCCACCCAGGCGATGCCTGGCGATGTCGCGCGCGTCATTCTCGGCGTGAACGCGACCCCCGAACGCCTCGAGGTCGTGCGCGAGCAGCTCGGGCTCAACCTGCCACTCTTTCAGCAGTACACCCAGTGGCTCTTCGGCATTCTGCGTGGCGACTGGGGCACCTCGCTCACGAGTGGCGCACCGGTCGCCGACATTCTCGGCATGCGCCTTCGTAACTCGGTGACCCTCGGCCTCTCGGCGCTCGTCATCATGCTGCCCATCGCGCTCGTGCTCGGCGTCATCGCCGCTCAGCTCAAGGACCGCGCGTTTGATCACCTGTTCATGGGCACCTCGATGGTCATCAACGCCGTGCCAGAGTTCGTGCTCGGAACGGTGCTCATCGCGCTGTTCGGCACGACCGTCTTTCACTGGTTCCCTCCCGTCGCGCTCATTCCGCCCACCGACATGCCGTGGTGGCACATTGCAGCCCTCGTGCTGCCCATCACCACGCTCGTGACGGGCGGCGTCGCCTACCTTTCCCGGCTCGTGCGCGTCTCGTTTATCGACGTCATGAACAGCGAGTACATTCAGACCGCGCAGCTCAAGGGCCTCAGCACTCGCCGCATTCTGTATCGTCACGCGCTGCCCAACGCGCTCGCGCCGATCATCCCCGCGGCATCGCTCGTCGCGGCCTTCCTCATCGGTGGCACCGTCGTGGTTGAGTACCTGTTCTCGTACCCGGGCATCGGTTCGGTGCTGATCGAGGCCGTCGGCAACCGTGACCTGCCGCTCATTCAGGCCGTGGTGCTCATCATTGCGACCGCCTACTTCGTCTTTAACTTCATCGCCGACCTGCTCTCTGAGGCTGGCGCGGGCGCTCGGAAGGGATAACCATGTCTCACGCATCAACACCAGCCATCGCGGGTCAGCCCGAGCAGCCCGAGCGCGTCGAACGCTCGCGCGTCTTGAAGCGCTTTCTCGCCTCGCACCAGGTTCGCTGGGGCATCATTCTGCTCGTCTTCACCATGCTCTTCGCGTTCTTCGGCGAGTTCTTCGCACCGCACCCGCCAAACGAGCCGGTGTCGACGCCCTACGCCCCTCCGGGTGAGGGCCTGCTGTTCGGCGCCGATCAGCTCGGCCGTGACGTGCTCTCGCGGGTGCTGGCCGGCGGCAAGTACCTCGCGTGGATGGCGCCGGTGAGCGCCTTTGGAGGCGTCGCTCTCGGAGCGCTCGTCGGCATGGTCGGCGCCTATTACGGCGGCTGGGTCGACACGATTCTCATGCGCATCATGGACGTGCTGCTCGCCTTTCCGGGTCTGCTCCTCGCGCTCATGTTCGTCTCGGTGCTCGGGCCCCAGCCGTGGCTGCTCGTGGCCCTCGTCATTCTCGCCCTCGTTCCCGGCGTCGCCCGCGTGATTCGCGGCGCGGCCATGCCCGTGTGCAACCGCGAGTACGTGCTCTGGTCTCGGGCCATCGGCACCCCGGGGTACAAGGTGCTGCTCAGCCAGGTCATGCCCAACATCACCTCGCCGCTGCTCGTCGAGCTCGGCATCAGGCTCATGTGGGCGGTGGGCATTCTCGCCTCGATCAGTTTCATCGGTTACGGCATTCAGCCGCCAACCCCCGACTGGGGCCTCATGGTGAGCGAGAACCGCACCGGCCTCGCATCGCAGCCCCTCGCGGTGCTCGCACCCATCGTCATGATCGCCCTCTTCACCGTCGCAGGCAACCTCATTGCTGAAGGCGGCGCCCGGGTCATCGCTCGCACGGAAGGAAACTAACCATGAGCGGCATTCACGTTTCAGACCTCACGGTTTCGCTCACCTCAAGCGAAACTACGATCATTGAGCACGTCTCACTCGAGCTCGGCGCGAGCGAGGTCATGGGCATCGTTGGCGAATCGGGCTCGGGTAAATCGACGCTCGCCCTCGCCCTGCTGGGTTACGCACGCGCTGGCGGCACGATTTCGAGCGGATCGGTCACGATCGACGGAGTCGATCTGCTCTCGCTCGATGCCGAGGGCTTGCGCAAGGCCCGCGGCGGGCTCGTGAGCTACGTTGCGCAAGACCCGGCGACCGCGCTCAACCCTTCGATGCGGTTATCGACGCAGCTCTTGGAGTCGTTGACCGGCACGAAAGAAGAGAACATGCGCAAGATTCGCGAGGCGCTTGAGGCGGTCGGGCTGCCCTCAGACGACCGCTTCTTGAAGCGCCGCGCGAGCGAGCTCTCGGGCGGGCAGCAGCAGCGCATCGCGATCGCTATGGCGGTCGTCGCTCAGCCACGCCTCATCGTGCTCGACGAGCCCACGACGGGCCTTGACGTTTCGACCCAGATGAAGGTGCTCGAGCTCGTGAAAGAGCTCTGCACCAAGTACAGCATCGCCGCGATTTACGTGACGCACGATCTCGCGGTTGTCGCCGAGGTGGCCGACAGCGTGACCGTCATGTACGGCGGTCAGGTCGTCGAGAATGGCCCGACGAAGACGGTGCTGCTTGAGCCCCGCCACCCCTACACGCGGTCGCTCTTGCGGGCGCTGCCCTCTACGCAGGAGCGGCACAAGCTCATTCCCATTCCGGGCAGGGCACCGAGCATCACCGACCGGCCGGCCGGCTGCGTGTACGCCTCGCGGTGCGCCTTTGCGACTGATCTGTGCAGGGAGCGGCAGCCCGAGCTCGAGCTTGTGGGCGACGGCAATGTGCGCTGCTTCAGGCACGTCGAGGTCGCTCAGGGCGGCCTCGAACCGATCGAGCTCGCGCCCGTGCAGGAGTTCGCGCCCGACGCACCGGCGGTGCTCGAGGTGCGTGGACTGAGCGCCGCCTACGGCTCGAACCAGGTGCTGCACAGCATCGACTTCTCGGTCACCGAAGGCGAGTGCCTCGCGATCGTGGGCGAGTCGGGCTCTGGCAAGTCGACCCTGTCGCGCTGCCTCATCGGGCTGCACTCGCAGTGGGAGGGCGATGCGCTTCTGCACGGCGAGCAGCTCAACCAGTCGGCCTCACGCCGCACGAGCGAGATGCGCAAGAGCATGCAGTACATCTTCCAGAACCCGTACGGTTCGCTCAACCCGAGGCAAGAGATTCGCGAGATTCTCGCGGCCCCGCTCAAGCATTTTGAGGGGCTTCGCGGCGCCAAGGCAAAGGCTCGGGTTGCCGAGGCGCTTGAGCGCGTCGAGATTCCGGCTCGCATGGCGTCGATGTACCCCTCTGAGCTCTCGGGCGGCCAGCGCCAGCGCATCGCGATCGCGAGGGCGCTGCTCGCAAACCCCAAGCTGCTCATTTGCGACGAGATCACCTCGGCGCTCGATGTTTCGGTGCAGGCATCGGTCGTTGAGCTGCTTCGCGGGCTGCAGCAAGAAGGCCTCACGATGATCTTCGTGACCCACAACCTCGCGGTGGTTCGCAGCATTGCTGACTCGGTCGCGGTGCTCAATCGGGGCTACATCGTCGAGCACGGCAGGGTCGACCACGTGCTCGACAACCCCAAGAATGCCTACACGAAGGGGCTGTTGCTCGACACGCTCGACATTCCCAAGAGCGCCTAACGGCCAAGGCCAACACCGGCCGAAGCCACACACGATAAAGGGCCCCTGCCGCATCTCGCGCGGCAGGGGCCCTTTATCGTGTGGTTCGCGACTAGCGCTTCACGAGCTCGAGCAGCTGGTCGTGCGGCAGGGCGTATCGGGTGTTCCCGTTGATGCCCACCATCGTGTCGGCGGCGAGCATCGAGTTCACGATCGCCTCCTCGGTCGCCTCGATCGCGGCATAAAACAGCGGATCGATCTTGCTGTTATTGAGCGCGGTCGCCTGGAACTCGCGCCCGGCCTCGCGGTCGAACACCCCGGGCATGCGCTCGTTCGCCGTCGAGAAGCACAGGACGAGGTCGCCCGAGCCGTTCTCGCCGGCCCCGCCAACCCGTCCAACGCCAATCACGGCGCGCTGCGCGAGACGTTCGCACTGGTGCGGCAGGAGTGGCGCGTCGGTTGCGACGATGACGATGATTGATCCGCTGCCCTCTGGCACCGTTACGCCCTGCTGGGCGCCTGGCGCGCGAGGCGCATCGGTGTCGCCGGGGAATGAGGCCTGCTCATCGTCAGGCAGGGTAATCGCATCGCCAATGTGCGTGCCGTCGACCGTGAGGCGCTGCCTGCGACCGTGGTTCGCCTGCACGAGCACGCCGACCGTGTACCCGCCGTCTTCGTCAGCGACAACCCGCGAGGCGGTACCGATGCCACCCTTGTAGCCGTGGCACACCATGCCGGTGCCGCTGCCAACCGAGCCCTCAGCGACGTGGCCGCCCCGGGCGTTGGCGATGGCTTCAAGCACGTGTTCTTGCTTCACGTGAAACCCGTTGAGGTCGTTGAGCGCGCCATCCCACGTCTCGCCGACAACGGGCAGCGACCAGAAGTCTTCGCCCTGCGGCCGGTGCAGAGCCTCGTGGGCGATGATGCCGTCGCGCACCACGCCAACGCTGTGCGAGTTCGTGAGACCGATGTAGCTATTGAGCGTGCCCGACTCTCGCACCCACTCGAGCCCCGTCATCTCGCCATTGCCGTTCAGGCGGTGAGGGGCGGCGAAGAGCGGCTGGTTCCACGGCTCGTCGCGCGGCATGATGACCGTCACGCCCGTGCGTACCGGCCCCTCACCGCGAACAAGATCGCCCTCACCCTCGATGAGCGTGACGTGGCCGACGCGAACGCCGGCAACGTCGGTTATCGCGTTCAGGGGCCCGTTCGGCAAGTCGCCCATGCGAAGCCCAAGGTCACGTGCTTTGCGCCCCGAGGCGCCTGTTTCATACGTCATTTTCACACTCCCGTGTTCATAGTTGCCACCGGCCTCCGCGCCTCGGCTACGAGAAGCGTGTCGGTGAGTTGTTCAAAACTTGCGATGCGGCCTGCGTCAAAATTCCAGAGGTGAATCGTGCGCGCGTTCAGGGCCCTCCCGGTGCCGCGGTGCGTCGCAATATAGCGCCCGATCACAATGACCCGGTCGCCCTCTTCGATGATCTCTTCGGGGTGCATGCCAAACCCCTGCCATTCAGCGTTGAGCACCTGAAACACGTGATCAACCACCGTGGTCTTGCCGATGTACAGTCCCGCCAACGGAAACCCCGCCGCCTCTACCCAGCGAATATCATCACGAAAATTCGCGATCATCGCGGGCACGTCGCCTCGTTCACCGGCCGCGTAATGTGCGGCCACGATATCTCGATTACTCACTGCGTCTCCATCTCCTTTGACTGTAGCCGTGCTCGTGCACGAAAGACTCTGGTCTCCGAACCATACTCACCACTGAGGGGCCTTGATCGCTACCCGTTTGGCCCGTCATACCCCAACAAACAACTGCTGTTCATCGTGAGTCAAGACACGCCGAAGTGAACGGGATAGCCTCGCAGATAGATACCAGAACGCACCACTAGGAGGGCACGTGGCAACGACCGCAACCGCACCCGATGAGCGCAGCCTCGAGCGTGCACTTGAGGCCTCAAACGCCTACACCGCCCAGGTCGATGCGCAGCTCGCAGCCGCCTCTGCCCCGCTCGCCGCCGACGCTTGGTTCTCGACCGAACATGATGAGACGACCCTCGGCGCTGCCACCTTCACGGCAAACCACCCGAACGACTTCGGTGCGCTCTGGGGAGCCCTCGAGACCTCGCAGCTCACGCTCCTACGGGGCGCGAGCAAGGCCGCGGCCGGCGACATTATCGACCAGTGGATCGAGTGGAGCATGCCCCAGTTCACCGGGACCCTCACGCGCGAGCGCGCCTGCGAGATCACGCTGCCGAGCCGCGACTCGGCAATCGTGCAAACGATGCTCGACCGCGGCTTTAGCGTCACGAGCGTCACCGGCGTGCGCAGCCACAGCGCCCCAGGCGACCCCGCCCAGCACCTCGACGCCCTTGCGGCGCAGGGCATCACGCTGCGACAGGCTGCCGCCAGCGACGCGGGGCTCATTGCCGAGATGGACGTCGAACTGCTCACGCACGACTCGCAGCACGGCGGGGTCTCACTGCGCGAGGGCGCCGGCCGACACCTCCAGGGGGGCATCCAGACGCGCCTGACGAAGCACCCCGAGTGGACGTGGATCATCGAGCACGAGGGTGCCCCCATTGGCTACCTGAGCCTCGAGATCGACGAGCCCCGACACGTCGCAACGCTCGCCCCCGGCGGTCGCATCGCGTACATTCAGGCCATGTACCTGCGCCCGAGCGCCCGCGGTTCACGCGTCGGCGAATCGGTCACCCTCTTCGCGCACGCACTCACGCACGAGGCCGGCATCGAGCGCGGCCTCCTCGGCTACGCGGCGCTGAACCCCCGCTCCGGCCCGTTCTGGTGCCGCATGGGCTACCGGCCGCTACTGTCGACCTGGCACAAACGCGTCTAGGCACGAGCCGCGCGGGACAAGCCGAGCCACAGACTTCTCATGATCCGCACATTTTCAACGAAGAAAGGAACCGCTATGACCAGCGAATACCAGCACCTCTTTACTGACCTCACGGTCATCACCAAGGGCGCAATGTCGAACGAGGGCGAGGCCGCCGGCCTTGACGACCCCAAGAACCTCGGCGAGGGCTTCTGGCTCATGAGCGCACTGCAGGTGCCCGAGAGCAAGATCAACATGTCGCACATCTGGATTCACGAATCAGACGAAGAGGCCTACTGGGTCAACCCGCACGTGCACGACTACGACGAGATCTTGATCTGGACCGGCTCGAACCCCGATGACCCACGCGACCTCGGCGCCGAAATTTACATGGAGATCGAGGGCGAACGCCACATCATCACGACTTCGGGCTCGGTGTACATTCCCGCGGGAACCGTGCACTGCCCCCTCGGGTGGAACAAGGTGACGCGCCCCTTCCGGTTCAGCGCGCTCTCGCTCGCCCCGACCTACAAGTAGCGCGCTCGGCTCACAGCCGCCCACGCAGAACGAAGCCCCGGCAGGAAAACCTGCCGGGGCTTCAATGTATTCCAGACCGTGTTCGTGAGCGATTACTCGCCCTTGGCCGCCTTCATCTGCTCGACGAGGCCCTCGTTCTCGTCTGAGGTGTAGTCAGCGTTCAGCGACAGCGCGCTGAAGTTGAAGGGGCGAGTGACCTTCGTGAACCCGAGCGGGCAGTGGCGGGTGCCTGCGGGAATGTACACCGAGCCTGAGGTGGTGACCGTGTGGCGCACACCCTCGATGTCCATGTAGAGCTCGGCACCGAGATCTTCGGGGTTGTCGGGGTCGGTTCCCGTCCAGATCAAGATCTCGTCGTAGTCGTGCTCGTGCTCGTTGACCCAGTGCTGCGGCTCGTCGGTCTCAAAGATCCACGTGTGCGACATGTGAATCTTGCTCTGCGGCACGATTCCCTTGTGCATGAGGCCGAGCGGCTCGCCTGTGTTGGTGGGCGTTGGCAGGCCCGCGGCATCGCCCTCGTTTTTGAAGTCGCCGCCGATATTCGGCATGTCTTTCACGAACAGTGCATCGTAGTTGCTCACAGTAATTCCTCCTTGATATGTGGGCATTTCGCCAGGTACAACTTCAGTGTAAAGAGAGGTTGAGTACCGCCGCGATGCACCAAAAGGGGTGGTGCTGGGACTTTTACAGCTCGCTGCGAATCTCGCTCGGCGAGGCGTTGAACTGTGCACGAAAGACTCTGCTGAAGTGCGCCGCGTCGACGAAGCCCCACCGGCTGGCCACCTGCGAAATGGGCCGGTCGGCATACATCGGGTTCATGAGGTCCTGGCGGCACAGCTCGAGCCTTCTCGTGCGAATGTAGGCCGAAACCGTCATGCCCTGCGTCTGGAAGAGGCCGTGCAGGTGCCGCGTCGAGATGTAGTGCGCGGCAGCTATGTGGGCCGGCGAGAGGTCGGGCAGGCCGAGATTGTGCTCGATAAAATCGCGGATCTTGCGCAAGAGCGCCTGGTGCGGGTTTTGCTCGAGCCGTTCAGTGCCGAGGGCGAGGGTGAGCAACGTCTCGACGAGGTCGGCCGAGGTGTGCGCGAGGCGGCTGTTCACGACGCTCGGCGTTTGCGCGCACGACTGCGGCACCTGCAAGAGAAACTGCGAGACGAGGGCTCCGGTGTGCGTGTTCGCCGGCAGGCGCGACGCCGTGAGCTCGCCCACGAGCTCCTGCGGCAGATCGACCAGATCTTTCGGCATCATCACGACGTAGTTGCGAAACTCTTCGCCAAACATGAGCGAGTAGGGCCTGCTCGTGTCGTAAATCGCGATATCGCCCGCCTGGAGCACGAGCTCACGGTTGTCCTGAATGAGCACGCTCGTGCCGGCGAGCATGATGCTGAGCTTGTAGTAGCCTCCCCCACCGGCGTTGATGAGTTCGGGGGTGCGCTCAACGCTGTGGGCGTTGGCGTTGATCTCGGTGAATGCGAGGCGGTCGATCTCGGTCGTCGCGAGCCTCCCGCGAAAACCGGCTTTCTCGGGGCTCTGCGTCACGAGGGGAACGAACGATGACGAAATAGCGTTGCGAAATTCGTCAAAACTCTGCGCGCGTGTAGTCTGCTTATGAACATTATGTGAGCGTGCCACGATTTCCCCTTCACGACGTCTTTGGCTCGAGAGGTACCCCACTGAGTTATCGCCATAATAGCGGAAAACTCAGAATCATATACGTTTTTCAGAACAAATTCTTGCCCGCTTTTCAGTGGGGTCTCGCAGCGCCTTCGTCAGGCGAAGCGGCAGGTGATCGATCCCAGCTCGCCGTAGTCGGCGTGCACGGTATCGCCGCGCTCAACCCACATGGGTCGTGTGAAAGAGCCCGCAAGAATGATCTCGCCAGCCTCAAGCGACTGACCGTGGTGCGCGAGCTTGTTCGCGAGCCAGGCGACGCCCATGGCCGGGTGGCCCAGCACCGCCCCGGCAACGCCAGAGTCTTCAATGGTTTCGTTGCGGTACAGGAGCGCCGCGACCCAGCGCAGGTCGTGGTCGTCGACCTTCACGGGGCGGCCGCCAATCACCATGGCCCCCATTGCGGCATTGTCGCTGATCGTGTCGACGATCGTGCGCCCCTGCATCTCGATGTGCGAGTTGAGCACCTCAAGGGCGGGAACGACGTAGTCGGTTGCGTTGAGCACGTCGAAGATCGTGACGTTCGGCCCCTGAAGCGGCTTGCCCAGCACGAACGCGAGCTCGACCTCGATGCGCACGTTCGAGAAGCGGTCGAAGGGCAGTACCGCGCCCGATTCAAAGACCATATCGTCGTGGATCACGCCGTAGTCGGGTTCAGTGATGCCCGTTGCCACCTGCATGACCTTTGAGGTGAGGCCGATCTTGTGGCCCACAAGCCGGGCGCCCTCGGCGATGCGGCGGTCAGACCAGCGCTTCTGAATCTCGTACGAGTCTTCAATGGTCATGCCCTCGTAGCGTGCGGTGAGCAGTGGTACCACCCCGCGACTTCGGTCAGCCTCGGCGAGTTCATCGGCAATGGCATCAATGGTTGTATCGTCAAGCACGGCGGCGCTCCTTTATGCTGCTCGCGGGGTTTGGCGCGTGGTGCGCACCACATAAATCGTATACGTTGTAGGGTTTCGCCGCCACCTTAGTGTGGTTCCCACATCATTTTCCCGAAAACCGTTAACGAAAGATACATATATGCGCGAGGCGATCTCGCATAATCTGTACTCTTGTGACAGGCGCCCACCCGGCCCTGCTCTTCGCCAACAGCAATGGAGAACTCATGACCCACAGTGAAGCGGGTAGCACCCCGTCGCCCACCAGCGCACGAGCTGCCGCACGAAAAGGCGCCACCACGACCGCCGACATCGCCCTCATCGCGACCTTCGCGGCGCTCATCTCGGTGTGCGCAATCCTGCCGGCCATCACCATCGGCGGCCTCGTACCCATCACCCTGCAGACCTTCGGAGTGCTGCTCGCGGGCGCCGTTCTCGGCGCAAAGCGGGGCTTCCTCACCGTGCTGCTCTACCTCATGGTCGGCGCCATCGGCATTCCCGTGTTTGCCAACGGCTCTGCCGGTCTCGCACCCTTCGCCGGTGCATCGGCAGGCTACCTCGTCGCAATGCCCTTTGCCGCGGCACTCACGGGCTACCTCGTGCACCGCTTCTCACAGAAGAAGGTTGCCACGCAGGTCGCATGGATCGCAGCCTCTGGCATGATCGCCAACATCGTCTTCATGTACCCCCTCGGCATCGCTGGCCTCGCGTGGCGAGCAGGCATGACGGTTCCCGAAGCATTCATGCTGAACCTCACCTTCACCCCCGGCGACATCATCAAAACCGTGCTCGCCGCCTTCGTCGCGACCGCGGTACTGCGCGCATTCCCCGACCTCGCAAGGGGCAAGCGCGCACCCCGCGCCGCAAAGGCGGCCCGCGCAACGGCCGAAACCGAGTAGCCTTACCGCGTGATTACGTTCGACAACGTGACGGTGCGGGTGCATGGTGATGACAAAGTCATCGTGCACCCGCTGTCACTCACACTCAGCGAGCAGCGCGTCTCACTCATCGGGGCCAACGGCTCCGGCAAGTCGACCATCGCGCGCCTCATCAACGGACTCGTGACGCCCACGAGCGGAACCGTGACGCTCACCACCGACGAGGGCACCTTCGAGACCGTCGCCGATGGCCGTGCGGTACGCAGCCGCGTGGGGTTCATGTTCACCGACCCCAGGGCCCAGATCGTCATGCCGACCGTCGCCGAAGACATTGCGCTCTCACTCAAGCGGATCATCCCGCGCAAGGCTGAGCGCGCCGCCGCGGTCTCGCGAGTGCTCGATGATTACGGCCTTTCCGGTCGCGAAGAACAGAGCGTGCACACTCTCTCTGGCGGCCAGCAGCAGCTGCTCGCGCTCGCGAGCGTGCTCGCGTCAGGCCCCAAAGTTCTCGTCGCCGACGAGCCCACAACCCTGCTTGACCTGCGCAACAGCAGGCTCATCGGCAACCGCCTCATGAGCCTCGACCAACAGGTCGTCGTCGCCACCCACGAGCTCGAACTCGCGGCACGCTGCGAGCGCACCCTCGTCATCGAGTCAGGCAGGGTCGCGTTTGACGGCGCCCCGGCCGAGGCGATCGACTTCTACCGCGCGAGCATCGACGAGGTCGAGTCGTGACCTGGAGCCCCATCGGCGTTTACCACCCCGGAACCTCGCCGCTGCACCGCATGCGCCCCGGGGCGAAACTGCTCTCGCTCATCGTGCTCGCGGTCGCGCTCATGTTGCTCCACAACGCTTGGGCCACGGGAGCGGCCCTCGCACTCATGCTCGCGCTCATCGTGCTCGCACGGCTGCCCTTCGCCGACTTCATGCGCACCATTCGCGGCTTTGCCATCGTCGCCGTGCTCCTGTTCGCCTTCAATACCTGGCAGCGCGGCGTCGAAGAGGCCTTCACGGTAGTGGGCTCCCTCATCGCGCTCATCATCGCGAGCACCATCGTCACCCAGACCACCCGGTCAGACGACATGGTCGCCACGATTACCTGGGCGCTCACCCCGCTCACCCCGCTCGGCGTCAACCCCGAGCGCATCGCCCTCGCCTTTTCACTCACGCTGAGGGCCATTCCCACCCTCTTCGAGATCGCCCACGAGACCCGGGCGGCTGCCCGCGCGCGCGGCCTCGAACGCAACCTCCGGGCCTACGCGACCCCGCTCGTGATCCGCTCGGTATTGCACGCGAGACTGCTCGGCGAGGCGCTCGAGGCCCGCGGAATCGACGAGCCAGAGCCCCGCGCGAAGCCCTAGGGCGAACGACTTCGACGACGTCAGCGGCAACGACTAAGCTAGACCCCATGTCTGCACCAGAACTGCCCGACGACGTCTCAGCCGACTACGTCAACGAGCCCGTCGAAACCGCGCACGCGACGCTCATCGAAGCGCCAAACTACGACCGTCTCGCGGCCTTCCTGAACACGCTTCGCGAGGGGTACCTCTTCGTCGACGTGACCGGGGCGCCGAAGAACTCGAAGAAGCAGGGCATTCGCATTCGCACGACCCGGTCGACCAAGGGCCAGCTCGTGCTGCCACTCTTCACCTCGATGGAGGCGCTGCGCCTCGCCCAGGCGCCATCGAGCGGGCGCAAGGGCGTCGACCCGAAGGGTGTGCTCACCCCCGCGCTCGAGGCACTCCGCATGATTCGCACCGACCGCTTTATCGCCGCGCAAATCAACCCCGGCCCGGGCGAGCTCGTCATCTTGCGCAAGTACATTGAGCGCGTCATCGACGGCGACGAGATGACCCCCGAGCTGCTCGCAAGCCTCAAATAGCGCCGTCTCACCTAACGCTTCTTCGCCGTTCACCGGTTTTGTCAGCAAAAAACGCTTACACTAGAGGCCATGAAACGAGTTCTCACGTACGGCACCTACGATCTACTGCACTGGGGTCACATCAGGCTGCTGCAGCGCGCCAAAGCTCAGGGCGACTACCTCGTCGTAGCGCTCTCGACCGAAGAGTTCAACGAGGGCAAGGGCAAGCGCACCTACCACGACTTCGAGACGCGCAAGGCGATGCTCGAGGCCGTGCGCTACGTCGACCTCGTCATCCCTGAAGACGCGTGGGATCAGAAGATCAACGACGTGCAAAAGTACGAGATCGACATGGTCGTCATGGGCGGCGACTGGGAGGGCGACCCCCGCTTCGAGATTCTCACCGACTACTGCGACGTCATGTACCTCGATCGCACCGAGGGCATCTCGACCACCAAGATCAAGCGCGACCTGGGCGTCAACGCCTAGCGCGTTCGGCTCAACGCCGAAACAGACGAGAGGCGGATCACGCGGCCATCAGGCCAGCGCGATCCGCCTCTCGCTCATTGTTGCCCGCTACAGGACCTTCGAGAGGAACGCCTTCGTGCGTTCCCGCTGCGGGTTCGAGAGCACCTCGGCTGGGTCGCCGGCCTCGACGACGACGCCGCCATCCATGAACACGAGTTTGTCGGCGACCTCGCGAGCGAAGCCCATCTCGTGTGTTACGACGATCATCGTCATGCCGCTCTCGGCGAGGCCCTTCATGACGTCGAGCACCTCGCCCACGAGCTCGGGGTCGAGCGCCGAAGTGGGCTCGTCGAAGAGCATGAGCTTCGGCTCCATCGCGAGGGCGCGGGCGATCGCAACGCGCTGCTGCTGGCCGCCAGAGAGGTGCGCCGGGTAGTGATCGTAGCGATCGGCGAGGCCCACGCGTGCAAGCAGTTCCATCGCCTTCGCCTTGAGCTGTGCCTTGTTGCCCTTGCCGAGGAGGCTCGGCGCGAGCATGACATTCTCAAGGGCCGTCATGTGCGGAAACAGGTTGAAGCGCTGAAACACCATGCCGATGTCACGGCGCTGCTTCGCCGCCTCCTTCGGGTGCATCTCGTAGAGCTTGTCGCCCTTCTCGCGGTAGCCCACCACCTGGCCATCGACCATGAGCCGACCTGCGTTCACCGTTTCGAGGTGGTTAATGCAGCGCAGGAACGTCGATTTGCCGGAGCCCGAGGGGCCCACGAGGCAGAGCACCTCACCGCGAGCCACCTCAAGCGAGATCGAGCGCAGCACGAGGTTCGAGCCGAAACTCTTTGAGATGCCCTCGGCCAACACCATGGGAACCGGCTGTTGCTCATTAACCACGATCGCCACCTTCTCTCTCACCGTGCTTCGGACCGGCCGGGTCTTCGATGCCGGCCACCGTAATGGTCTGCGTCTCAACCGTCGGCTTCATGACCTCCTGGCGCACGCCGTGGCCCTTCGAATAGTGCTTCTCGAGGAAGTACTGGCCAACCATGAGCACCGAGGTGATCACGAGGTACCAGACCGAGGCCACGATGAGCATGGGCACCGGTTGATAGGTGACACCCGCGATGTCTCTGGTGCGGGTGTACAGCTCGAGGGTGAAGGGCACCGCCGTCACGAGCGAGGTGGTCTTGAGCATTGAGATCACCTCATTGCCCGTGGGTGGAATGATGACGCGCATTGCCTGGGGCAAAATGACGCGGGTCATCGTGTGCCACCACCCGAGACCGAGCGCGGTCGAGGCTTCCTCTTGCCCCTTATCGACCGCGAGCAGACCGGCGCGAACGATCTCGGCCATGTAGGCCGCCTCGTTCAGCGCGAGTCCAATCACCGCGAGGGTGAAGTAGCTCAGCAGGTCTTTCGTCACGATCTGCGCGAGCGGCTCGGTGAAGGGAATGCCGATGTCGATCGTCTTGTAGATGACGCCGATCATGCCCCAGAACGTCAGCTGCACGTACACCGGGGTACCGCGGAAAATCCAGAGGTACACCCACGCGACCGATTTCACGACGGGGTTTGGCGACATACGCATCACGGCGAGGCTCACGCCAAGCACGATCGCGATGATCATCGAGTAGATCGTGAGCTGCAGCGTATAGCCGATCGCCGAGACCACGCGGGTGTCAAAGAGGTACTTGCCAACCTCGGGCCAGTTATACACGGGGCGGTTAAACGCCGCATCGTAGATGAACAGCCCGACGATGATCACGAGCACGACCGCAAACACGTTGCGCCACGGGTGCTTCAGCTTGATCGCTTCGATCGGTTCGGCCATGGGGATTTCGTCGGGCTGCGAGACCGGTCGTCCCGCAGCCCGAGGAGTCGAGTCAGACATGGTTGCCTAGGGCCTCTTCGGCCTACTCGTTGCCGGCGTTGACGGTCGCCTCGTCACGGGCTCCCGACTCAATACCGGCGTTGGTCAGAATCTTCAGGTATGTGCCGTCATCAATGAGTGACTGCAGCGCGGCCTGAACCGCCTTCGTCATGTCGCTGTCGATCTGCGTCGCGAAGCCGTACGGTGCCGCGTCAAAGAGCTCGCCAACGAGTTCAAGCGCGCCATCGCTCTTCGCAACAGCGTTACCAGTCACGGGTGAGTCAGCCGAGAAAGCGTCAGCCTGGCCGTTGATCACGGCCTGGGTCACCTCGGGCTGACCGTCGTAGGGCAGCACCTCGATCGGATCTTTACCGTCGGCCTTGCACTGCTCATTGCGCTCAACGAGCTCGGTGAGGTGCTGTACCGTGCCACTCTGAACCGCGACGGTGAGACCGCACGCGTTCTCGGGATCAACGTCAGAGTCAACCGGCGCAGCCCACTGGCTACCGGCATCGAGATAGTTCACGAAGTCAACCGACTTCTGGCGCTCGAGCGTATCGGTGAACGACGAAGAACCGAGGTTCAGCGCGCCCTCCTGAATACGAGGAATGATGCTGTCGAACCCGAGCATCTCCCACTCAGGCTCAAGGCCGAGCTTCGCCGCGACCGCGTTCGCGAGGTCAACGCCCCAGCCCGTGGGCTTACCCTGGGCGTCCTTGTACTCGTTCGGAGGATACTCGGCGTCGGTGCCGATGGTCAGCACGCCCGAATCTTTCACGTCGTCTGGCAGCAGCTCAACCGCTGCCTTATCGGGCTGAATGCCCTCGGCCTGAGGGGCTTTCTCGTCGCCCTCACCTTCGGCGTTATTAACGCAGCCCGTGAGGGTGAGTAGCAGTGCGGCGGTGATCGCTGGGAGTGCGTAGCGAATCTTCATTGATCGTCGTCCTTTCGACCCGAAAAGGGCATCCTCACCCTTCTCACGTGTGACTTTCATCATAGAAGTTCTCGCCCCGTTTGTATCGCCCCGTGTGAGAATGCAACCGGTCTGTAACAATAGGGGGCATGACACTTTCAGAGCTCACCACCAGTGCTCAAAACTATCTCAAGGTCGTGTGGGCGAGTGCCGAATGGTCAGACGCACCCATCACCGCGTCTATCATTGCAGAACGCCTCGGCCTTCGCATGTCGACCGTTAGCGAGGGCATTCGAAAACTCGCTGCCCAGGGGCTCGTGAATCACACCCCCTACGGCTCGGTACAGCTCACCGAACTCGGCCACGCCTACGCCCTCCAAATGGTGCGCAGGCATCGCCTCATCGAGACCTTTCTCGTGCAGGTTCTCGGGTACGGCTGGGACGAAGTTCACGACGAAGCCGAACACCTCGAGCATGCGGTGAGCGACCTCATGATCGAGCGGATCGACGTGCTCCTCGGGCACCCCGTGAGGGATCCGCACGGTGATCCTATTCCCACGGCCGACGGCAAGCTGCTCATGCCGCAGGCGACGCAGCTCAGCATCGTTCCGCTGCCGGCGACCGTGTGCGTCGAGCGTATCGCCGACGACGACCCCGCGCTGCTCCTGCACTGCGACGAGTGCAAGATCACGGTCGGCTCACTCTTGCGCGTCACCGAGGGCGCCCCCTACTCGAGCACCATCACCGTCACGCACGTTGCCGAAGACGGCAAGGAGCACGGCGAGACCATCACGCTCGGCAGGCCCGCGACCGACGCGATCTACGTCTCGCAGCCAGGGCACGGCGAAACTGACGAGTAGTCGCGGCGCGGCTGGGCCCGGCGAACGCGCGTAGGAAACGAAAAAGCAGGGCCGAGGTTCGCCCCCGGCCCTGCTTAATGCGTATGGTCTAGAGACCCTTGCCCGTTGGCGAAACGAGAATCTTCACTGCGGTCTCGTTGTGGTTGATGAGGGTGTTGAAGCCCTCGTCGACGAGATCTTCGAGCGCAATCTTGCCGGTGATGAACGGCTTGAGGTCGATCTTGCCCGACTCGACAAGCGCGATGGTGTCAGGGTGCGAGTTCACGTACCCGATCGTGCCGCGAACATCGATCTCCTTCATGACGAGCTTGTGCATGTCGAAGGTTGCAGGCTTGCCCCAGATCGAGATGACGACGATAACGCCGGTTGGGCGCACGGCGTCCATGAGCGTGTCGAAAACGACCTGAACCGAGGTGGCCTCGAACGCAACATCAGCGCCCTTGCCATCGGTGAGCTTCTTAACCTCTGCGACAACGTCGACCTCTGCGGGGTTCAGCGCTATGTCGGCGACGCCCGCGTCAAGTGCCTTCTGGCGGCGAAGCGATGAGAGCTCTGAGACGATAACCTTCACGCCGAGCGCGTTCAGTACCGCTGCGGTGAGCAGGCCGATGGGGCCAGCGCCACCAACGAGTGCGGTCTGGCCAGCGGTCACGCCCGAACGCTTGACGGCGTGGTAAGCGACCGAGAGCGGCTCGATGAGGGCAGCCTCGTCGAGGGCAACCGACGAATCGATCTTGTGCACCCAGCGCTGCTTCACGACGATGTTCTCTGCGAGGCCACCGCCACGGCCGCCGAGGCCGATGAAGTTCATGTCGTCAGAGAGGTGGTAGTCGTTCGAATCGGGACCGGTGTTGACGTCGTCACGAATGATGTACGGCTCGACGACAACGTGATCGCCAACAGCGAGGTCTGAAACGCCCTCGCCGACCTCTGAAATGACGCCCGAGAACTCGTGGCCGAGCGTTACGGGAGCCGACTCACCTGAGATGGGGTGCGGGTGCCCGTGCTCGGGAACGAAGATCGGGCCGTCGAGGTACTCGTGAAGGTCAGTACCGCAAATGCCGGTCCAGGCTACGTCAATGCGAACCGTACCGGCCTCGAGTGGTTGGGGCTCAATGTCTTCAATGCGAATATCTTCGCGACCGTAGTAGCGTGCAGCTTTCATGGTGTTAACCCCTCTTTCACAGCGCAACTGATCGAGAGGCACCGAGCCTTGTGAGTTCAGCACCAGCAGGTCAGCTGCTGGTTATATGCTTCGCCAAATTACACAGCAACCTAATTGCCTTTAATTGGTACTCCAATCATAGGCACGCCTAAATTGAAGCGTCAACATGACGGGCGGTGGCTGCCCCGCGTTCACAGAGAGTACTCATATTCGGGGGTCTTTTTCGGGCTTGGGCGCACGCCGTTTCGGGGCCTGCGGGTTATTGCTTGGGTTTCAGTGTCATCATGCGCATGAGGCTCGCCGTTTTTGCGCGCAGCGGGACTGTTCCCGTGTTTGCACGGGGCTGCGGCCGTTTACTTGACGAAAAGCAGGGTGTTTTGGTCGTTTCACCCTGCTTTTCGTCAAGTAAACGGGAAAAACGCAAACAACGGCGGTGGCGGGCGCGGGGAGCGGCGGCGTGACGGCGACCGCGGCGGGAGCGGCAGCAGCCGGAGCGACGGCGGCGGGAGCCGCCGCTCCTACAGCGCCTGCTGCGAGAAGAGCTCCGCGTACGCGCCGCCGGCCGCGAGCAGCTGCTCGTGCGTGCCCTGCTCGATGAGGCGGCCGCGGTCGATGACGAGAATGCGGTCGGCGTCAATGATGGTCGAGAGGCGGTGCGCGATGGCGATCGTGGTGCGGCCCTCGCGGGCACCGTCGAGGGCGCCCTGAACGATGCGCTCGCTCACGGTGTCGAGGGCACTCGTCGCCTCGTCGAGAATGAGCACCGGCGGGTTTTTGAGCAGCACCCGGGCGATCGCGAGGCGCTGCTTTTCGCCACCAGAGAGGCGGTAGCCGCGCTCACCCACGACCGTGTCGTAGCCGCCAGCGAAAGAGGCGATGGCGTCGTGAATGTTGGCCATGCGCGCTGCTGCCTCGAGCTCGGCCTGGGTGGCCTCTGGCTTTGCGTAGCGCAGGTTCTCGGCGATGGTGCCGTGAAAGAGATAAGACTCCTGGGTGACCATGCCGATCTGGTCCATGAGGCCTGAGAGGGTGAGGTCGCGCACGTCGGTTCCGCTGAAGCGCACGGAACCGTCGCTCACATCGTAGAGTCTCGGCACGAGCGAACCGATGGTGGTCTTGCCCGATCCCGAGGGGCCGACAATCGCGACGAATTCGCCGGGCTCAACCGTGAACGAGACGTCATCGAGCGTGGGCCGTTCGGCAGGGCTCGTGTCGTCGTAGCGAAAGGTGACGTGGTCGAACTCGACCGATCCGCCGCGGGGTGGGCTCATGTCGGGAGCCGTCGCGTCAGCTGCCTCGACGATGCGCGGCGTGAGGTTCAGGTACTCGAAGATGCGCGCGAAGAGCGCCTTCGAGGTTTGCAGGTCAAGCGCGATGCGCATGAGGGCCATCATCGGAAAGAGCAGCCGTGACTGCACGGTCGTGAATGCGACGATCGTTCCGGCGGTGATGCCAGCGTCGAAGCCCTGGCCCTGCGCGCGGGCGATGAGGAAGCCCGAGACGAGGTACACGATGGCGGGCACGGCCGACATGAACACCTGTACGAGGGCGAAGAAGACCTGGCCGCTCATCGTGAGCTTCACCTGCAGGCCGATCTGGCGATCGTTCTCGGTCGAGTAACGCGCGGTCTCGGCGCCCTGCTGCGAGAACGTCTTCGCGAGCAGCACGCCCGAGATCGAGAGCGTCTCTTGCGTGATCGCGGTCATTTCGCTGAGCGACTCCTGCGTGCGACCCGCGATGCGCGCACGCACCTGGCCGACGCGGCGCTGCGCGATGACGAGCACGGGCATGATGAGCACCGCGATGAGGGTGAGCTGCCAGCTGAGTAGCAGCATCGCGACGAAGGCGGCGATCACGGTGACGGTGTTGCCGACAACGTTTGAGACGGTGTTCGTGAGTACGTTGGCGACGCCACCCACATCGTTTTGCAGGCGCGACTGGATGACGCCCGTCTTCGTGCGGGTGAAGAAGCCGAGCTCCATGGCCTGGAGGTGCGTGAAGAGCTTCACGCGCAGGTCACCCATGACGCGGTTGCCAACCTTCGCGGTGATGATCGTTTGCACGATACCGAGGCTGCTCGAGACGAAAAAGATGGCGATCATCGCGACGACGAGCCAGGTGAGCAGCGTGAGGCTCGGGCTGCCGCCGGCCGGAAACAGCGCGTCATCGAAGATGCGCTGCGTGATGAGCGGGGGCACGATCCCGAGCGCCGCAGTCACGAGCACGAGCACCGCGATGACGATGAGCTGCGCCTTGTAGGGCCTGAAGAGCGCCGCAATGTGCGAGCCGAGGCCCGGAATCTCTGGGGCGTCTTCGTTCAGCGACTTCTGCTTGGCGACATCGGCCGACGAGATACGGCCACCCCCGCCGCCACCGCCTCTACCACCAAACGTCATACCTTGATGGTAGCGGCTGGGCGGCCTTTCGCCGGCTACTCCACGCGTGTGCCGGTGACCGACGCGGGCAAACCAAAGATTGCGTCAAACATCCAAGTGTAAACGACCGTGAACACGAGAAAAAAGACGAGCAGGCTGGCCTCAATAGCGAGCGCCTCGAGGAACGAGACGTGCAGCATGAGTGCGACGATCGGAACGGTGAAGAACAGCACCCCACCCTCATAACCAATGGCGTGGATCGTGCGCGAGAGCACCCCGCGCGAGGTGGCCCCGCGGCGGCGTTCGAGGCTCTCGAAGATGGTGTTCCACAGGTAGTTCCAGATGGTCGCTGCGGTCGACACGAGAATCGCAGTGGTGAACGATGAGCCGCCGCCGTGGCCGAGCAGGCCAGAAAGGACGACGGTGGTGAAGAGCACGCCCAGGCTCTCGTAACCGGCGACGAACGTGACTCGACGAAGCGTCGGGTGCAACTCGAAATAGCGCGGCTGAAGAGCGGGTAAGGCGATGTTAGCGGTGTGGCCCGAGATGGACACGTTATCACTCCGTTTGAACTGTACCGCGGAAGGCTCTCGTAATGGCCTTCAATCTACGCATTACATACGCAAAAGTGTATCAAGACAACCCATTCCGTTGTCAAGTTGAAGATTTACTACGGAATCAGTTGTTTCGAGACTCGCGCAGGTACGCCGTCAACCGCGCCTCATCCTGAAGTCGGGGCTCGGTACGTAGCTCAGGCTTCACGCCGGTCTTATCGGCGTAGAACTCTCGAATAACAGACATATCGGCTTCAACGTCACCCGTGAGTTCGATCGTGGGTCCGAGGCCTGCGCTGCGAGTCGACCCATCGGCGAAGCCCATCGTCACGGGAAGGCCCGCGCGATACGCGATGCGATAAAAGCCGCTGCGCCACGACGATCCGCTTCGGGTACCCTCAGGAGTCACGACGAGGGCGAACTCTGCGTCGCCCTTGGCGAGCGCGACGACCTCGCCGACGATGCCCTCGGGGCGTGAGCGATCGACGGGAATGCCGCCGAGGCCACGCATGATCGGGCCCGCGATGCCCTTAAACAGCTCCTGCTTACCGAGCCAGCGAACCTTGAGGCCCGCCCGCCAGGCGATCGCGAGCATGAGCACAAAGTCGAAGTTTGAGGTGTGGGGTGCGCCGAGCATCAGCCTGGGGCCATGGTGCGGGTTTGCCTCTGGCACGAGGCGCCACCGCGAGAAGAGCCAAAAGAGTCTCGCGACCTGACGCCGAACCCAAACACCCATGCTGCACCCTCTCTCACGAGCAGGTCGCTCGCACTCGCCACTAAGCGTGGCACGCCTAGCCCCAGATCGCGAACTCAGTAAGCGATCGTATACAAAGCAAACACTCAGGATGCGCGGCGTGGCGTGGCAGCGTCGGCCGACCGCGGTTCGCGGAAGATCGCCGGGGTAAGCCCCTCAAGCAGCACTCCGGGGTGCACGTCGAGCGCGTCGGCGACCCGCACGAGCGACTGCACGTTCGGCATCGAACGGCCCCGCTCGTAGGCGCGAATGTTCGACGAGTCGATGCCACTCACGGCCGCGACCTCGTCCTGGGTCATGCCACGCATGCGCCGTTGTTCGAGCATGAGCTGGCCGATGTGTTCGGCAGCGCGTGAAGGAACCCTGGGCATACCTAACAGTGTCTCGGCACCCGGATACTTGAACCAGGGCATTAGCGACCGGGTACCAGTACACTATCGGTATGTCTAGTCACCGATGACCCGAGAAAGAACGCCATGATTCGCTCCAGCCAAGACCCGGGCAACCTGCCCACGGAGAGCCTGGTTCACGTGCTGTGGAACGCGCCCCAGCCGAACCACTGCACGACCACCCGCGTCGCCACGGGAACCCCAGACCACCTGGCCGAGCAGCAGCGTCTCACCGAGTTCGCCGACCTCGTCAACGCCCCCTGTACCCGGTGCATCGTGCGCAAGACCCTCGCGCTCGGCTACCCCTCATTCGAGCACCGCGTCGGCCCGCTCAACCCCTTCGGCCTCGTCGCCGGCTATCTCGGTGAGCCAGAGCCGGGACCCGAACACCCGCTCACGCTGCACAGCCACCTCGGCGTCGCATGGATCGCGCGCGACGAGGTCAACGCACGCGAGGGGTGGATCGACCGCTGGAAAGTACTCATCCAAGCAACGAGCGGCGGCGATCGCGATTTCCCGCGCATGATCTGGGACTCGCCTGGCCCCTTCGTCTCGCCACCGGGCGAGGCCTGCACGGGGAACTACCTCGTCGCGGCGCTCTGCGATTCAGCGACCGAGGCGCGCTCCCTCGTTGGCTACATGCGCACGCGCTTCTTTCGCTTTCTCGTGGCCCGGCGAAGGCTCACGCGGCACAACACCCCGGCAGTGTTTCGCCTCGTGCCAGACCTGCCGCTCGACCGAGTCTGGAGCGACCCCGCCCTCTTCGCGCACTTCGACCTCGACCCTCACGAAACGGCGACGATCGAACGCTTCGTGAGGGGCTGGCCCGCTCCGCTACGCTAGAACCTGAATCACCAAAGGGGGTAGCGTGCCCGAAGCACAGAGTTATTTCACGAGGGTCTCAGCCCGTGAGTTCGCCGCAACACCACTCGTTGGCGGCGCATGGAAGTCAGACGAGCAGCACATCGCAGCCCCCATGGGCCTCCTCGCCCACCTCATCGAGCAGGATCACGCCAGGCGCGGCGGCTCGCTCGCCCTCTCGCGAGTGACCTACGACATTCTCGGCGTGATCCCCCTCGATGTCTGCGAGGTCGACGTGCGCGTCGTTCGCCCGGGCCGCACCATTGAACTTGTCGAGGCGACGCTCTCGCACGGAGGCCGCGCCGCGCTCGTCGCGAGGGCCTGGATGCTCTCGGCGAGCGACACGAGTGCACTCGAGGGCACCGCGCTCGAGGCACTGCCGGGGCGAGACACCATGCAGCCGTGGGCCTACTCGAACGACTGGAAGGGCGAGTTCGTGCGGTCAATCGAGACCTACCGCGACCAGGAGGAGCCCGGTCGCGCGAGGGGCTGGGCCCGGGCTGGCTTTGCGATTCTCGATTCAGAGCCTTCGTCGTTCACAGCGAGAATGCTCGGCGTCATCGACACCGCGAACGGGCTCACCCCGCGTGAAGACCCCGCAGCCGTCATGTTCCCGAACCTTGACCTCACCGTGAGCCTCGTGCGCGAGCCCGTGAGCGAGTGGGCCGGCTACGACACGAGGGTCACCTTTGGCGCGGGCGGGCGCGGCCTCACCCAGACGATTCTGCACGACGAGGCGGGCCCCATCGGCCAGGTATCGCAAACCCTCACCGTGCGGCCGATGCCGCAATGACGCCGGGCCCGCACCGCTCCCCCACGAGCCTCTCGCTGCCCGAGGCCCGCGCGCTCGCCCTCGCGGCACAGGGCTTCGGCAGGGGCCGAACGAGGTCGCTCGACGACGTCATGGGCCACCTACACGTGCTGCAGATTGACTCGGTCAACGTCTTCTCGCGCAGCCACTACATGCCGGCGTTCTCAAGGCTCGGAGCCTACTCGCACGACACCCTCGACCAGCGGCTCTGGCGCGACGACGACTTCACCGAGTACTGGGCTCACGAGGCCGCCTTCATTCCCGTCGCCGACCGGCACCTCTTCGCGTGGCGCATGCACGACTTTCGCGAACGCTTTCACGCCCGCGGCCGGCTTGACGCACTCGCGGCGAGCGCCGACTTCGTCCGAGAGCGCCTCGCCACCGAAGGCCCCCTACTCGTGAACGAGCTCGAACCCCAGGGGCGCGCGAACCGTGGCGAGTGGTGGGACTGGTCAGAAACCAAGCAGGCCGTCGAGATGCTCTTTGCCACCGGCGAGGTGGTGAGCGCCGGCCGCGAGCGCTTCATGCGCCGCTACGCGCTCGCGAGCGAGCAACTGCCGGCCCATGCCCTCGCTGAGACCCCGCGTGACGAGGCACAGGCCACGCTCGTCGAGATCGCCTCGCGGGCCCTCGGCGTCGGCACACTCGCCGACCTCGCCGACTACCACCGCCTGCCGCTCAAAGACGCCCGCTCAGCCGTCGCCCGTCTCGAGGCTGAGGGCACGCTCGTACCCGCCACGGTCGATGGGTGGATCGACTCGCGCGGCAAGCCAATCGCCGCCTGGATGCACCGCGACACCCAGCCGGTGGGGCGCATTGCGCCAGATGCGCTGCTCACCCCGTTCGATCCGCTCAGCTGGTTTCGACCGCGCGCCGAACGCCTCTTCGACTTTCACTACCGCATCGAGATTTACACCCCCAAAGAGAAACGGCAGTACGGCTACTACTGCCTGCCGCTCATGGTGGGCGGCAGGCTCGTGGGCCGCATCGACCTCAAGGCCGACCGCGCCCGCAGCACCCTCGTGGTGCAGGCCGCCTGGCAAGAGCCCCGCGCCCCGAAACGCACGCCAGAGGCCGCGGTCACGCTGCTTCGCCGCGCCGCCACGTGGCAGGGCCTCGAACACGTCGAGTTCACGGGCGTCGGCAACCTGTCGCTCGCGCTGTAGCCCGGTGCGAGGGGGCCGCCCGCCACCGTAGAATATGGTGGTGCCCCTGAGTCTCTGGATCTCGCTCGTTACCGCCTGCCTCGTCATTAGCCTGACGCCGGGCGCCGGTGCAATCAACACCATGTCGAACTCGCTCGCCGTGGGATGGCGCCGCTCAGGCTGGGGCGTGCTCGGGCAGCAGCTCGCACTCGTCGCCCACGTCATCATCGTTGCCGCCGGCGTCGGCGTCATCGTGCAACGATCGCCGCTCATCTTCGAAATCATTCGCTATGCGGGCGCGGCCTACCTCGCCTACCTCGGCCTGCGCATGTTCTTCGCGCCCGTGAAGGCCGAGCAGCCCGTGCCGGTTCCCGCGGGTGCGGCCGGGGCCGATCCGCATGAAATCACTGCCGAGACCCCCGCGCCAGCTCCCGCCGCACCGGCCAGCTCGCCCGCGGGCATGATCAGCCGCGGCTTCTGGGTCAATATGCTGAACCCGAAAGCGATTCTCTTCTTTCTCGCGTTCCTGCCGCAGTTCATCGTGCCCGGCGAACCGATCGCCCGCCAGTACCTCTTTCTCATCACGACCGTCATGGCGATCGACACCGTCGTCATGTGGGGATTCTTCGCCGGGGCCGCACAGCCCTTTCAGCGCTTCAGCCGCACCGCCCGTGGCGAGCGCACCATGAACCGCGTGTTCGGCGCCCTCTTCATCGCGGTCGCGGGCCTGCTGCTCTTCATTCGCTAAGCCCGGGCGCGCTACCATAGAGGGAGCACGTCGAGGAGGAAACCATGTCTCAAGGCCCAATTTTTCCCGCGGGTGATCCGTCTGGCATGCCAGGCCCCCGCATCGCAGTGCGTCAGGTCTCATGGTGGATCTTTCTCGTGGTCGGCATTCTCTGCTGCCTCACCGCGATCGGCCTCATGGCCTTCCCGTGGGCACCGGTGAACCTGCTCGCCTTCATCATCGGCGCGAGCTTCATCGCGTCTGGCGCGAGCGCTTTTCTCTTGCAGCGCGGCCCGGCCGGCACCATCGGCGGCCTGCTGCTCGTCGTGGGCGGCGTGCTCTCAATCGTCTTCGCCCAGTTCACGAGCGCCGTCATCATCAACGTTCTGGGCTTCGGCCTGCTCTTCATGGGCGCCCTCGGCCTACTCATCGCGGTGCGAGCCGGCGGATCAGCCCTGGTGCTGCTGCCCTCAATCGCCACGATCGCCGCTGGCGTCGTGACCCTCGTGTGGCCCACAGTCGCGCTCACGATCGTGGCCGTGTTCATCGGCCTCGTGCTCTTCGCGATCGGCGTCTTCACAATCGTGCAGGCCTTCGCGCTGCGCAAACAACCGCTCACGATCACGAGCATTTAGGAGTATCACGTTCCATGGCAACGGCGCACGGCGAAACGCAACTCGACAACGAGCACTTCAGGGTCATCAAGTGGACCATCGAGCCCGGCGGAGTGATCGACATGCACACGCACGAGTACGAGTATGTGGTGGTTCCCCTTGTCACCGCCTCGATGCACGTCGTGCAGGCTGACGGCCAGGAGCTCGTTGCGCAGCTCGTGCCGGGCGTCTCGTACACCCGCCCGGCCGGCTCGCGTCACCGTGTCGAAAACCGCGGCGCGACCGACACGATCGTGTTCGTCGAGGTCGAAAAGAAGCCGGGGGCGTAGGTTCCGGGGTTCCGGGGTTCCGGGAGCACCGCGGGTTCCGCTCGGCCACTGCTCGGCAAATTGTTTGCACTTTTGGGGCTAAAAGCACCCAAAACGGCCGAAAAGTGCAAACAATTTGGGTGAGGTGAGCGCGCGGGGCGGCAGGACCCGTGTGGGGCGGCAGGACGGCCGATCCGCACCCGGTTAGGGCAGGAGTGCGCGGCGCGAGTCGAGCCAGGCGCGCGGCGACTGGCCCTCGCGCTGGGCGAAGACCCGGGAGAAGGAGCTGCCCGTGTAGCCGACCTCGGCGGCGACCTGTGCCACCGAGTAGTCGCGCATGAGCAGCTGCTTGCCCACCGTCATGCGCCAGTCGATGAGGTAGTCGTGCGGAGGCACAGCGACAAGCTCGCGGAACCGGGCCGAGAAAGCGCTGCGCGACATGTGGGCGGTCTCGGCGAGGGAGTCGAGGCTCCACTCGGCGCCGGGCTGCTCGTGCACGGCGGTGAGGGCGCGGGCGATCTGGGGGTCGGAGAATCCGCGCATAAGGCCGACCGGGGCCTCGGCGAGGTCTGGCTGGTCGAGCAGGTGGCGCAGCAGCTTCAGCAGCACGATCTCGAACACCCGGTCGACGACGTGGCGGTGGCCACACTGCACCTCGCCGGCCTCCTGCGAGAGCAGCTCGAGCGAGAGCTCGAGGCCCTGCACATGCGCGGTTGGCACCGTGACGAGGGAGGGCATGGTGGCGACGAGCGGGTGGGTGGAAGCTCCGTCGAACTCGAGCGTCGCACAGGCGAGGTCGACCCCGCCTGGCTCCCGCGAGACGAACGCGTGCTCGTGGGCCCGCGGGTAAAAGAGCAGGGTCGGCTCGGTGATCGTGCGCGCCTCACGCCCCGACCCGTCGACGAGCGTCAACTGCCCGGCTCGCAGAACATGTAAAAACCCCTGCCCCGGCCGCGGATCGAACCGGCGAGTGCCCCACATCGGCCCCACGTGAAACTGCTGCGCCCGAACCGAGAAGCGCCGAAGCATGGCGTCGAGGCGGTCGATGGGGTGATCCGCATTGGGGGCAAAGGGCGGGCGCATGTGACCAGAGTACCCAGGTCGAGACGATCGGGCAAGAAATGAGGGTGATATGACACGAATCATCCACACGTGGCTGTGAGACTGGAGTCACCGCTTCAGAAGCGGTGTTCACGTCACGAAGGAGAAGCAATGGCACGAATACCCGTTGTTCCAGTGGCCGAGGCGAGCGCCGCGGTCAAGTCAAACCTTACGAAGATCGAGGGGGCGTTCGGGACGGTTCCGAATATGTTCGGCGTTGTCGCCAACTCACCCGCCGCTCTGCAGTCGATGTGGGGCTCATTCGGAGCTTTCTCGACCGGATCGCTCGGCGCTGCCCTCACCGAGCAGATCGCCGTCGCAGTAGCCAACCGCAACAGCTGCAGCTACTGCCTCGCGGCCCACACCGCCCTCGGCACGCAGGCCGGGCTCACCGAAGAGCAGCTCAAGACGGCGCAGCGGGCGCACTCCGATGAACCCCGCGTCGACGCACTGCTGCAGTTCGTGCACACGCTCGTCGCAAACCAGGGCGAAGTGGGCGACGATGCCATCCCGGCACTTCGCGAGCACGGATGGAGCGACGAGCAAATCGTCGAAACCATCGCCCAGGTCGGCCTCAACCTCTTTACGAACTACATCAACATCGCGCTCGACGTTCCCGTCGATTTTCCCGCGGTCGAGTTCGAACAGTAGCGAGCCGCCCATTCTGAACAGCTGATTACTCTCGTGTGGATGAGGGGTGGTGGCCCACTGGGTGGGCTGCCGCTCCTCTTTTTGTGTTTGGCGGTGGCGACTTCGGGCCGTGTTTCGGCCGCGCGGGGTTTACTTGACGAAAAGCAAGGTGTTGGCGCCGAAACACCCTGCTTTTCGTCAAGTAGACGCGAAATCGGCAGGCAGCGACGAAGACAGCCGCACGCCAGCCGCGCGACCCCACCCTCACCCGAGCAGCACGCAGAAGCTCACCCCGCCGAGCACCAGGCTCACCGCGCCGACGATGACGAGCATCGTGCCCTGCAGCGCGCGCGCCTCGCCGGGCACGAGCGCGAGGCGCGCGGCGAGCTCGACGCGGGCCGGGGCCGACATCATGGCGGCGGCGCTTGCGGCGTTGTGCACGCCGACCGCGAGCGTCACGTCGGCCCCGAGCAGCCTGGCGACATCGGCCTGGGCCCCGGCGGCGAGCGCGTTGGCGCCCGAGTTTGAGCCGGTGATGAAGCCGATGAGGGTCGAGAAGATGGGCAGCGCGAAGAAGTAGCCCGAGCCGAGGTGGGCGAGCTGTTGGGCGACCTCCTGGGACATTCCGCTGACGCCCATGAGCGCTCCGAGCGCGATGAAGAGTGCCGTCGAGGGGGCGACCTGCAGCCACGTTTCGAGGGCGCGCGCGGTGACCGTGCGGGCATGGCCACGGTGCACGACGAGCAGCACGATGGTCGCGGCGAAGAGCCAGAAGGCCGGCGAGGTGAGGCAGGCGACAAGGGTGCGGATCGCGGGGCCGGGATCCGCCGCGGCAGCCGAGGCGCCGCCACCCGTAGCAGCCGAGGCGACCGGGCCAGCCGCCAGCGGCGCCACGAGCAGCATTGCGGCGAGCATGCCCGCGAGCACGAAGGCGTAGGGCAGCACGGCGCGGGCGACGGGGGCCGGGAACGTGAGGGGGTGGCCGCGCAGGCGGCGGGCGGCGAGGTGAACGATGAGCACGAGGGCGCCGCCCATGGCTCCGGCGGGGGCGGTTCCGATGAGCACGTTCGTGCCGAGCACGCCGGCAAAGAGCACGAGCGCCGAGGCGAGGCCAGCGGCGACCGAGCTGAGGCGGCGGCCAGGGGGCGAGGCGATGAGGGCGGCGGCAACGCCAACGCCTGCGACCACGACGCCGTTGAAGAAGGCCGTCGCGACGCCGAGCTCGTCGAAGCCGACGCCGGTGAGGTGTGAGGCGATGAGGGTTCCGGGGCCCATGGATCCCCAGGGCACGGCGCACAGGCCGAGCAGCCCGAGGGCGGCGGCCTTGCGGCCCGGCAGACCGAGGCCGAGCAGGAGCGGGATCGCGAGGGCGGCGCCGATTCCGTAGCCCGTGAGCGACTCGGTGAGCGGGGTGAAGCCGTGCACGATGGCGAGCACCGGGACGATGCCCTGGCCGAGTGAGCGGGTGATCCACGTCGCGATCGTGTCTTGGTTGCCGGTGAGCCTGCCCGCCTCGGCGAAGGCGATGCCGCCGGCGAGAATGAGCATGACGTTCAGCATCACGGGTGCCCACTCGATGGCCGAGGCGCCGAGCTCGCTCGCGGGGGTCGCGAAGCGTGTGAGCATGAGGGCGACGGCCGCGCCGATGCCGATGAGGGCTGCGGTGCGGCTCGAACGGCCAAGCACGAGGCCCGTGACGACCGCGACGAGCGGCAGCGCCGCGAGCATCGCACTCATCGTTCTCCTTCTCGCGCGGTAGAGGTGGGGGCAGGATTCGAACCTGCATACACAGCGTTGCGCACTGTGACCTCGCCTTTCGGTCACCCCACCGGGTGGGCCGCCGCTCCCCCGGCAGCCCGCGGCCTGAGCCGCTAGTTGGCGTCGCGCGAAGCGAGCGCCTCTCGAATCACCCCGAGGGCAAATTCAAGCTGTTCATTCGTGACCGTGAGTGACGGTAGGAATCGAATGACGTTTCCGTAGCTGCCCGCGGTGAGCAGCAGCACACCGCTCTCGGCAGCCTTGGCCGCGATCTCGCTCGCGAGGCCATTCAGCGGATCGCCGGTAGCCGGGTCGAGCAGTTCGAAGGCCACCATCGCTCCGTGCCCGCGAATGTCGCCGATGACGGCCTGCTCGTTGGCGAGTTCTTCGAGGCCACGCTTGAGGGCGGCTTCGATGCGTGCCGCCTCGGCGAAGGGCTGGCCGGTCTCGAGCAGGTCGAACACAGCGTGTGCCGCCGCGATCGAGACTGGGTTGCCACCGAAGGTGCCGCCGAGGCCGCCGGGGTGCGCTCCGTCCATGATCTCGGCGCGACCCGTGACGCCCGCGAGCGGCAGGCCATCGGCGATGCCCTTCGCGGTAAGCACGAGGTCGGGCACGAGGCCGAAGATCTCGCTCGCGAACCAGGTGCCGGTGCGGCCGAGGCCCGACTGAATCTCGTCGGCGATGAAGACGACGCCGTTGGCGGTCGCCCACTGCTGCAGCGCCGGGAGGTAGCCCTCGGCCGGCACAACGAAGCCGCCCTCGCCCTGAATAGGCTCGGCGATGATCGCTGCCAGGTCGCTCGCGCCGATGCGCTGCTCAAGGTACTCGATCGTGCGGGCCGCGGCCTGCGCACCGGTCAAGCCATCGCGCAGCGGGTACGAGTTGGGCACGCGCTGCACATCGGGAGCGAAGGGGCCGAAGTTCGTGCCGTAGGGCGCGACCCGGTGGTTCATCGCCATCGTGAGGCTCGTGCGGCCGTGGAAGGCGTGGTCGAGGGCTGCGACGACGCGGCGGCCGGTATAGGCCCTCGCGATCTTCACGGCGTTCTCAACGGCCTCGGCGCCAGAGTTCACGAAGAAGGTCTTCTTCTGGTGGTTGCCCGGCGTGTGCTCTGCGAGTCGTTCGGCCAGGCGCACGTAGTTCTCGTAGGGCGTCACCGTGAAGAGCGTGTGGCTCAGCTTGTCGAGCTGGTCTTTCGCGGCCTGCACCACGGCTGGCTGCGTATGGCCGAGGGTCGTGACCCCGATGCCCGAGCCCAGATCGAGCAGGCGGTTGCCGTCGACGTCGGTGATCCACGCGCCGTCGGCGTGATCGACGTAGATCGGCAGGGCGCAGCCCACCCCTCGGGGAATGACCTGCTCTCGGCGCGCCTGGATCGCGAGGCTCACGGGGCCGGGAATCGCGGTGCGCAGCTCTGGTCGCTGCAGCGTCGCGGGGGCGGCGGTTGGTGCGGTGATCGACATGTTCATTCCCTTCGATGGATATTCAGGTGGTACTAACGGCGGCTGAGACTGCCCGACTTCGTTTCGTTGGCGGCAGCTTCCTGGCTGGACTCGGCAAGGTCACCCACGAGCCGGCGCATCTCGCTGTCGCTCAGCTCGTGAACGGTGAAGCGCAGGCAGCGCTCGTGATCGCCGGCGAGGGCGAAGGCGGCGCCGTCGCGCGCGATCCACCCCCTCGTCATGAGAGCTGCGAGCACGGCCTTCGCGCTCGCGCCGGTGTCGACCCAGATGTTCAGGCCGTCATGGCTCGGCGAGGCGAACCCGGCCTCGCGCAGCTCGGCGACGAAGGCGGCGTTGCGCGCCGCGTAGTGGGCGCTCGCCTCGTGAATCTGCTGCATCGCGTCGCTCGACGAGAGCATCGCGTGCGTGATGCGCTGCAAGAGGTGGCTCACCCAGGTGATGCCGCCACTGATGCGGGCCGCGAGCCGCTCGGCCGTCGTCGCGTCGCTCGCCACGAAGGCGATGCGCATGTCGGGGCCGAGGGCCTTCGACATCGAGCGAACGAGCGCCCAGCGTTCACGCTCGGGGCTAATGATGGTCGAGTACTCGGCTGTGGCAAGCAGGGCGAAGTGGTCGTCTTCGATGACCATGACCTGCGGGTAGTCGGCGAGCACCTCGCGCAACTGTGCGGCGCGCTCGGGCGTGAGGCTCACGCCGGTCGGGTTGTGGGCGCGAGGCGTACACACGACGGCGCGCACACCCGCCTCGAGCGCCTCTCGCAGACTCTCGGGCTCCATGCCTTCTGAGTCCATCGCGACCGGAACCGGCTGAAAACCGTTCTGGTGCATCGTGCTGATGCTCGTCAAGAAGCAGGGATCTTCGAGCGCGACCTGATCGCCCCGCGTGAGCGCCTGCGAGAGCAGCCGCTCGATCGCGTCGACCGCACCCGCGGTAACCGTGAGCCTGAAAGGGCGGTCTTGGTGCTCTTCGATCCACCGCGTTGCCCACTGGGCAAGGCCCGGGTCAATCGTCGGCTCGCCGTACAGCGTCGGGGTGACTCGCTCGAGCGTTACCTCGCTCGGGTCGGGCAAAAGCTCTGGCGCGGGGTTGCCGTCACCAACGTCGAGCAGCACGCTGTCTCTCGCGAAGCCCTCTTCGGCAAACTCCTGGTACGGGTCGGCGATCACGGTGCCAGCCCGGCCACGGCTCTCGGCGATGTTCACCTGCACGAGCAGGCGGTAGGCCGTCATCGCGGTGTTGCGGTTGACCCCGAGCCGCTCGGCAAGCGCGCGGTATGGCGGCAGCGTATCGCCGGCCTTCAGCGACCCGTCGTGAATGAGGGCGCGAATGCTGCCCACGATCTCTTCAGCGGTACTTCCAGAGATGCGATCGCTGACATTCATGCCTTGGTTTTGGTCAGTCATACCGTGTCTCCTTTCTGGTTTCTCACTGAGTGTATCTGGCCTGTTGGGGCCGACATCATTCATGATACACTTTGACCTATGTCAAATCAAGTCGAACCCGAACTCCCCATCCACGACTTCCCAACCGCGACCTCTGTTGCCGAATTTGAGCGCAATATTCACGACGTGCGCGAGAAGATCGACACGGCCGCGAGAAGCGTTGACCGCGACCCCGCCGACGTGCGACTCCTGCCCGTGAGCAAGACGGTGCCCGAAGATCGCGTGCGCCTCGCCGTCGCCGCGGGCTGCCACCAGCTCGGCGAGAACAAGGTGCAAGAGGCCAAGCGCAAATCTGAAAACCTCGCCGACCTCGGTGTCGAGTGGTCGGTCATCGGCCACCTGCAAACGAACAAGGCGCGCGACGTCGCCGCCTTCGCGAGCGAGTTTCAGGCGCTCGACAACCTTCGTGCGGCCGCCGCGCTCGACCGCAGGCTGCAGGCCGCGGGCCGCTCGCTCGACGTGTACGTGCAGGTCAACACCTCGGCCGAGCCACAAAAGTACGGCCTGCCGCCCGAAGAGGTCGAGGCTTTCTTGCGCGAGATGCCAAGCTTCCAGTCGCTGCGGGTGCGGGGGCTCATGACGCTCGCCATTTTCAGCAGTGATATTCCCCGCGTGCGCACCTGCTTCACCCTGCTGCGAACCCTGCGTGATCAGCTGCGCGATACCGACCCCGAACTCGTGGGCGACGGAGGGCTCTCGATGGGCATGTCTGGCGACTACGAGGTCGCGATCGAAGAGGGAGCCACCTGCGTGCGCGTGGGTCAGGCCATCTTCGGGGCAAGGCAGGTGCCCGACAGTCACTACTGGCCCTCGGCGTTTCCTGAGGCGTGACCCGTGCACGGCCACGAGACGCTCTTTCCTGATCTTGCGAGGCAGGTGCGTCACGCGCGGGCGTCGAGCCAGGCTGCGAAACGCGACCCGCTCGCCGACCGCGTGCTCTTGATGCGTGACGGCCACTACTCGTCGGCCTTCGCCCGCTTCGCCGAAGACCCTGGCGCGCGGCTGAACGCCTCGCTCGCCGAGGCCGAGACGATCGCGCGCGTGCTCGACATCGGCGTGCCAGAGCCAGAGCGTTTCTTTGCCGCGGGACTCAGCCCTGCCGCCCCCGACGCCGGCGACATGGGCCCGCTCGTTCCCGTGCTCGCCCCGCACGGCCTCGGCCTCGCGAGGTGGCGGCGCGTACTCGCGGCGAGCAGCTCCGAGGCCCCACCCGCGCTCGAGTGCTCGACCGAGGCCGAGCGCTGGTTCGCGGCGCTCGACGTGGCGCCCGGCAGGCCTGGCGAGACCGTCACGGTGCGCGAGCGCCACGGCCGGGTCGACTGGAGCCTGCGCTGGTTGCCCGCGGCCGCCGCTCCCCCGCTCGTCGATGTCGAGCATTCGGCCGAGACGAGCCATCCGAGCCTCGCAGAGCTGCTGACGCTCGCCGTGAGCGCCGCGGCGACTGGCGCGCCGCAGCTCGACCAGCACCATTTCACGTGGATCGCGGGAACCCTGCCCAATCCAGCCCTCGCCGCCCGCTACACCTTTGACGCCCCCTGCAACACCATTCGGGTGGGCACCCGTGTTCGGGCCGATCGCGGCCGTCACGTGGGCATTCGGCCGGCGAGCGTCGCCTGAGCGTCGGCGGCGACGACCCGGGCGAGCAGCCCCGGCAGCTCACGCACGGTGTCGATGCGTTCGAAGGCCGGGGCAAACACCTCGATACCGGGTGAACGACCCACCCCAATCGCGTGCACCTCGGCGCCGAGCGCGTCGAGGCCCGCGATCGCCCCCTTGAGCGAGGCCACGTCGTCAAGGTCGCCATCGGTCACGCAGAGCACGACGCGGCGGGGCCGTTCGCCCTGCAGCTCAGGCCCGAAGAGCTCGGCCGCTGCGTCGAGCGCGGCGGCACCCCTCGTCGACCCTCGCGCGCCGCGCACCGCGGAGTGCAGCGAAGCCCGGATCTCGTCATCGACCGGGGTGTCCAGCCCCTTCACGACGACGGGCTCGTCACCGAACGCGATGATACCCGCGCGCAATCGCACGTCGAGCGCCCGCGCGGCCCGTTCGTCGCGGCCTTGCAGATCGCGGGACACCGCAGCGAGCGACTCAACCATGACCATTGCCGCGTCGGCGCAGAGCTCGGCCGCGGCACCCTGCATCGAGCCAGAGCGGTCGAGCAGCAGCACGTAGTCGGTGCTGCGCAGCCCGTCACCGTGGCGAGGCCGGCGCTCATACTGCTGATACGCGGCGGGCCTCGGAACTCCAGCGGCGACCTCGGTGACGGTGGCAGCGAGTCGCTCACGAAAGAGCTCTGCCCCCTCTGGAGCCCCGCGCTGCAGCGCGACCTGCCGCAGCCGCAGCTGCTCACTCACCGCGAGACGCCACACCTCGCGCGTGGCCGTGACCTCCCGGCGGTAGCGCTCTAGCCGGGCGCGATACTCGGCGACCGACGCACGCTGCACCCCCGGGTGCGGCGCTGATGCCAGCCGGGGGGCCTGCCCGTCGTCACGCGCCACGCGCTCGCGATCCGCTTCGTTGAGCGGCCTCGACTCATCGCCTGGAACCTCGAGCGGTGCGAGACTCGCACGGGTTGCCGAAAGTGGGGTCTCAAGAAACGCCGTGGGGGCAACCATCGACCCCGACTCGACGAGCAGCCGCTCGTCGACACTCGGCTCGTCACCGCCCTCGGCATCTTGAGGCGCCGCGGTATCGAGGGCCTGCACCTGCGAGGCACCGCTCCCCTGCGCCTCGGCATCACTGCCGTCGTCACTCTCGCCGCTTCGTGGGCCGCGCCCCTCGTCGCCCCCGAGCCCCTCATCGTCGCCGTCGGCAGGCCTCGCGTGCAGCGACGCCCCCGGGGTCGCAAGCCCCTGCCCAGCACCGCGAAGCAGCTCGAGATAGGGCGGCGCGATGAGCGCGAGCACCCGGTCAAGGCGGTCGACCCCCGTGGGAGCGCTTGCCTCACGAAAGGCGAGCGCGTTGCAGGCGTCGTGCAGCGGGCCATCGTGCGCCGCACGCTCGAGCAGCATCGCAAAACCTGCGAGCTGGCGACGAAGCTGCGGCGCGACAACGGGCAGGGCCGCGCCCGAGAAGCTCCTCGTCACCGCCGCGAGCCACTGAGCTTCGAGGGAGAGCTCGCTCACGTCGTCGGCAATGCTGCGCGCGGTCGCTGCCCGCAGCTCGCCTGCGATACCGGGCAGCGCCACGTCGATCGCCGCCATCGCATCGAGCCGATCGGCCGTGGCGAGCAGCGGCGCGAGTTCGGGCTGCGCGGCCTCGATCGCCTCCCGCCGGTAACCACGACCCGGTTCGAAGAGGGGCAGGCGAACCCCGACCCAGAAGTCGCGCAGGGCAAGAGCCATGACGTCGCCCTCAGCGATGCCCCGGTCGCGATAAAAGCCGAGGCCTATGCGCACGCTTTCGGGGGCAATGATCCATTCGCTCTCATCGGTGACGACCACCGTGATGCCGAGCAGTCGGCCGAGGCTCGTGAGCTGCTCGACAAGGCGATCGTCGCCGGCGCCCGTCATAGCGCGATGCCCTGGCCCTCGAAAATGAGCGCGAGCACCCGGCGATCGTGGGCGTTCATGACCCCGTCGAGAAAGCGCGCGAGGGCCTCGTTCAGTGACCGCGTGGTTGCCGTGAGGGCGACCTGTTCGAGTATCGCCGCGAGAGTGCGCGGTGCGATCACCGTCTCGATGAGGCCAGGCTCGCGATCGTACTCACGCTCGCTCGTCACGAAGCCGCGAAAGCCCTCGCCGTAGTTACCCGAGAACACCTGCTGGCTCACAAAGGCCGCCCGGGCCACGGGCTCGAGGTCGGCGAGCGTGATCGTGCCCGGCAGCTCGCCACTCTCGTCGGCGAGTGAGGCCGCGGCAAGCAGCATGTTCTCGTGCGGGTAATCGTCGTATGCGACGTGCGCATCGGGGTAGTGCACCCGGTGCACGTTGGCGCCGAAGCGGTTAATCAACTCGGCGCTCAACGGCTCGATGCCGCGATATCTGCCGGGCGCGTGCTCGTTTGCCGTCGCGATGATCGAGAAGCCCCGGGCAATCGTGACGGTGAGCCCGGCCTGCTCTTGCACCGCGAACCTGGCGCCGGGGCGCAGCTGCAAAATGCGGTTGAGTCGCTTCAAGAACTCGGGCGGCATCGCGTTCACCTCATCAAGAATGAGCGGCTTGCCCTCGGTCATTGCCCGCAGAAGCGGCCCCGGCTCAAACGCCGTCACGGTGGCCCCGCCCTCGGCCCGCAACTCATGGGTTCCGACGAGCTGCGCCGAGGTGATGTCGCCGTAGCCCGAAACGAACTCGGCCTCGGGGGCGACCCTCGCGGCGAGGTGCTCGGCAAGCGCCGTTTTGGCCCCGCCTGTCTCGCCGATGAGGAGCAGCGGTGCACCCGCGGCGAGCGCCGGGAGCGCGGCACGAACGGCCCCCTGCATTTGCGGCGAGACCCAGAGCCCCTCCTGAAGTTGCGCACGGGTTTCGCGCACCCGCACGGTGGCGAGTGCCTCGGCAGCTCCGGTCACGAGGGCAGCCGAGGCCGCCTCTGGCAAGGCACGCTCGAGAGCGGTCTCGGCGCGCTCTGGTGTGGCCTCAAGAAAACGGCGCTCGTCGTCGGTGAGCCTTCGCCCAGTGACAGCCGCGTGGGCGATGAGCTCGTCACCGTCTTCCCAGCGCCGCAGCGCCTCGGTCTCAAAGCGGTGCGCGGTGACCGCGACGCGAAGCACCGCCGCCCGCTCATCGAGGGCCCGGCGCGCCCTTTCCAGAATCTCGGGGTCGGCGAGCAACGCGTCGAGCTCCCGCTCAAGCCGGCTCACGCTCTCGGCCGCGAGCCTCGCATGGCCCACGGGCTCACCGCCGCTTGCGAGGTCGGCCGCGAGTGCACGGCGGGCGTGCCGCAGTTCACGACGAACGGCCTCGGCCCTCGCCACGCCCTCTGCCGCCCGGGTCGCAGGGTGCTCAAGCAGCCCGAGCCCTCCGGTGTCGCTCATCACGCCCCCGCTCCCACGACGCTCGTCACCCCGCACACGATGCGCTCAAGATCGGCCTCGCTGAGCGACGGATGCACGGGCAGCGACATCACCTCGGCCGCCGCGAGATCGGTCTCGGGCAGGTGAACCCCCTCGGCGTAGCGGGCGAGCGAGGGCAGCCGGTGGCACGGCGTCGGGTAATACACCCCGGTCATGATGCCCCACTCCTCACGAAGCGCCTCGCGAATGCGGTCGCGCTCGGCCCCGTCGACCCGCACGGTGTACTGGTGGTACACGTGGGTCGCAAGCGGCGAGGTCTGCGGGGTGCGAAGGCCCGCGAGCGAGCCAAGCTCACGCTCGTAAAAGGTGGCGTTGCGCTGCCGCGTCTCGGTCCACGCTTCAAGCTTGCCGAGCTGCACCCGACCGACCGCAGCGTGCACGTCGCTCATGCGGGCGTTGAAGCCCACGACCTCGTTCGCATACTGCGTCTCCATGCCCTGGTTACGCAGGAGCCTCACGCCCCGCGCGATCGCTTCGGTGCGGCAGGCCACCATGCCACCCTCGATCGCGGTCATGTTTTTCGTCGGGTAGAGGCTAAACATCGCGAACTCACCGAAGGTGCCGACGGGTTCGCCCTGCCAGGTCGCGCCGTGCGCCTGGGCCGCGTCTTCGTACACTGTGAGCTCGTATTCTTTGGCAACCGAGAGCATCGAGTCGGCCTTGAAGGGGTGCCCGTAGAGGTGCACGGGCATGATGCCCTTCGTGCGCTCGGTCACCGCCTGGGCCACCTTGGCCGGGTTGAGCGTGAAGTAGCGCGGCTCAATATCGACGAACACCGGGGTCGCCCCCGCGAGCACGACCGAGTTCGCGACCGCGGCGAAGGTAAACGAGGGCACGATGATCTCGTCGCCCGGCCCGACACCGCTCGCGAGCAGCCCGAGGTGTTGCCCGCTCGTGCCCGAGTTCACGGCGACGGTGGGCCTGCCGCCCACGAGTTGCCGCGAAAACTCTGCTTCGAACGCGGCGACCTCTGGGCCCTGGGCCAAGCCGCCCGAGGCGAGCACCCGATCGACCGCGCTTCGTTCTTCGTTCCCGATGAGTGGCTTTGCCGAGGGAATCATCTCGTATTGCTCGTTCATATCTGCCGCTTCTCGGCTCGTGCGAGCCGCTCAAACTGTTCTAACACCGACCATGCTAGCATTTGACCTATGTCAATAAGAACCAATCCTGACGCACCCTCTCCCGAAGCACCCGCCGGCCGCATCGCCCGCGAGGTTTCGGGAGCCGCGCGCCTTGAGCTCGCCACCCCCAAGCCGCGCATTCTCGGCTTCGGGTCGCGGCTGATTCACGGCTCGGTCGGGCTCAACGGTTCTGAACGCGTGTACGCCGAGCACGACATCGCGGCCATCGGCATCGCCACGATCATGCTGAGCGTCATGCCGCACTACCCCAGATCGCACCACCTCGATGTGCCGCCCGAGTACCTCAGTGAGGCGCTCACTGATCTCGAAGCGGCCGGCGCCCTAGGCGGCCTCCAGCTCGTAACCTCCGGCTATCTCGCCGCCCCCGAGCAGGTCGCCCCCATCGCCTCCTGGTGCGCGGCCCACCAGGTGCCCCTGGTGCTCGACCCCACCCTCGGCGATGTCGAGCTCGGCTTCTACACGAACCCCGAGGTCGCCCGCCCCATGCGCGACAAACTCGTGCCGCTCGCCACGGGTCTCACCCCGAACCTCTTCGAACTCGCGACGCTCACCGAAACGCCGCTCGAGACGCTCAGCTCGACCGCGGCGATCGAGCGCGCCGCAAGGTCGCTCATGACCCCCAAAACTGAGTGGATCATCGTCACCGGAGTCACGAGCGAAACTCACCGCGGCAAGCCCCACATTGCCGAACTGCTCGTGACGCAGCGCGAAACGCACGTACACCGGCACCCCGCAATACCAACCGAGGCCAAGGGGCTCGGCGACATGTTTACCGCCGAGCTCAACGCGGCCCTGTTGGGCGGCGCCCGCCTCAAAGACGCCGTCTCGGCAGCCGGAGCCCGCGTGCGCACCACCCTGACCCACCTCAGCCACACTTCATCACCCCAGTCACTCGCGAGGAGCGCCCAGTGAACACCGCAAGCCCCACCGCCACCCTTACCGCCGACATGCTCCCCTCTGACGGCAAGTTTGGGAGCGGTCCGTCGCGCCTTCGCCCTGAGCAGCTCACGAGCCTCACGACGACCTACCGTGATCTGCTCGGCACCTCACATCGGCAGGCCCCCGTCAAAGCGCTCGTCGGCTCGGTGCAGCGCCAGCTGCTCGACCTCTTCGACGCCCCCGACGGCTACGAGGTGGTCATGGGTAACGGCGGTGCGGCCATGTTCTGGGACGTTGCGGCGGCGAGCCTCATCGAGCACCGCGCTCAGTGCCTGAGCTTCGGGGCCTTCGGCAAGAAGTTTGCGCGCGCCGCGGGCGCTCCCTGGCTCGAGACCCCGTCGGTGCGAAGCGCGCCGCACGGAAGTCTCGCCGCTCCCGTCGCCGAGGCCGGAATCGACGTGTACGCGTGGCCCCACAACGACACCTCGACCGGCGTCGTTGTACCCGTCGAACGCGTCGTGCCCGCGAGCGAGGCGCTCACCCTCATCGACGCGACGAGCGCCGCGGGCGGCATCAACTTCGATGCGGCAAACGCCGACGTCTACTACTTCGCACCCCAAAAGAACCTCGGCTCTGACGGCGGCCTCTGGATCGCGCTGCTCTCACCGGCGGCAATCGAGCGCGCCGAGCGCATCGCGGCAAGCGGCCGCCACATTCCCGATTCACTCAACCTGCATCTCGCGATCACGAACTCGAGATCACAGCAAACCGTGAACACCCCGTCGCTCGTCACCCTGGCCCTGCTCGAGACACAACTCCAGTGGATCATCGCGAGCGGCGGCCTCACCTGGGCAGAGTCTCGCGCCCGAGAGAGCTCGGAGATGCTGTACCGCTGGGCCGAGCGCAGCGACTTCGCGACGCCCTTCGTGGCCGACCCCGTGCACCGCTCGCCCGTCAACGCGACGATCGAGTTCGCAGCCGACGTCGACGCACGCGAGCTCTCGCGGCAGCTTCGCGCGCACGGCATCGTTGACGTTGACGCCTACAGTGGCATCGGCCAGAACCAGCTGCGCATCGCCACCTACGTCTCGGTCGAGCCCGATGACGTGCGGCGGCTCACCGAGTGCATCGATGCGATTGTGGGCGGGTTGCGGGGGCGTTGAGTGGCCGCTAGCGCCAAGCCCCTCGGCTAGCGCAGGTGATCGAGCCGCACGCGCTCGGTCGTGGGCGTCGCCACCGTCTGGCCGTGCGGCGTCGCGGTGCCGTGTTCGTCGACCGACACGAAGATAATGCTGTCGAGCGTGAGAATGTCGGCGCCCGTGACCGAGTTGGTGACCCGGCAGTCGAGGGTGATCGAGGTGCGGCCAAAGGCCTTCACGCCGTAGACGATCTCGAGCAGGTCGCCGCGGTCGGCCCGCGAGAGGAAGTTGATCTCAGACATGTGGCGCGTCACGAGGTCGGTCGTGCCGAGCTGGGTGATCGCAATGATCGCGGCCTCTTCATCGACCCACTGCAGCAGCCGGCCACCGAACAGGGCCCCGTGCTGGTTGAGGTCTTCGGGCTTAACCCACTTGCGCACGGTGTAACGAACATCAGTCATGGTCAAAACTCTACAAGAGCCGTCGTGACAGCGCCCAGGCGGTGAGTTCGTGGCGGTTCGAGAGCTGTAGCTTGCGCAGCACGTTCGACACGTGCGTCTCGATCGTCTTGACCGAGAGAAACAGCTCGGCCGCGACCTCTTTATAGGCGTAGCCGCGGGCGATCATGCGCATGACCTCTTGCTCGCGGGCGCTCAGCCGGTCGAGCTCGTCGTCGTGATCGGCCGTCTCGCCGCCGCCTGCACCAAAGGCGTCGAGCACGAACCCCGCGAGCTTCGGAGAGAACACCGCGTCGCCCTCGTGCACGCGCAGGGCCGCGTTCGTAACCTCGGCCCCCGACGAGGTTTTTGTGAGGTAGCCCCTAGCCCCGGCACGAATAACGCTCACGACATCGTCGGCCGCGTCTGAGACGCTGAGAGCCAGCACGCGGGTCGCCGCGCACTCAGGCAGGCCGAGCACGGTGCGGGCAACCTCGGCTCCGCCGCCGCCAGCGCCACCGGGCAGGTGCACGTCGAGCAGCACCACGTCGGGTGCTTCACGCCGAATGAGTTCGACCGCTTCATCGACCGTCGCCGCCTCGCCGAGCACGCGCAGCTCGGGGCCGAGCGACGAGCGCAACCCCGCGCGAAAGATCTCGTGGTCGTCGACAATCACGACCGTGATGCCGCGCTGCTCGCCTACCGTGTTCGTCATGGGGTTTCTGCCGCCTTCGGGGGTTCGGGTGCGGCCTGGGCTGCCGCCTGATCGTTGCTGTTCTCGGGCGCCGGGGCCTGCCCTGCGCGCGCCTGTTCGAGCCGCACCGAGGTGCCACGGCCACCGGGGCCTGGCACGATGCGGGCGCTCGCACCGGCCCGTTCCATGCGGCCAATGATCGACTCGCGCACGCCGAGTCGCTGCTCGCCGATGCGCTCGAGATCGAAGCCCGGGCCGCGGTCGTTAATCTCGACACGCATAAGCTCTGGCGTGGTTTCAAGATACACGGTCACCTCGCCGCCGGCGTGCCTCGCGGCGTTCAGCATGGCCTCGCGAGCCGCCGCGATGAGCGCTTCGGGGCCGACGACGCGCTCGCCCACCACGACGACGTCAAAGCGCACCTGGTGGTTGGCCTCGAGGCTCGCGGCGTGAGCGCTCAGCTCGGCCTCGGCGGTCTCGCGGTCGGGCACAGGCGCTCCGTCGGCCGCGCGAAAGAGCCACTCACGCAGCTCCCGTTCCTGGCCCCTCGCGAGCCTCGCGACGTTTGAGCCGGGGGTCGACTGCTGCTGAATGAGCGCGAGCGTTTGCAAAACCGAGTCGTGCAGGTGGGCCGCGATATCGGCTCGCTCTGCCTCGCGCGCACGGGCCGCTCGTTCGGCGCCAAGCTGCCGGTTTTGTCGCAGCAGCCAGGGCGCGACCGCGAGGCCAACGCCCGCGAGCACGGCGAGCGCCGCACCGATGACGGTGAGCACGCTCGGCTCGCGGGCCGTGATGAAGAACATGAGCACGCCGACCGCGACGAGCGCGAGTGCAGCGAGCACGCGGGGCAGCTGATGCTTCTCGGGGCGATCCCGATCGGCAATGAGCCACCAGGTGAGGCCGACGCCGCCGAGCACGGCGAGCGCGGGCAAAATCGTGTTGAGGCTCAGCTGCGCGCCGAGCTGCACGAGCACGAGTGCGATGCCCGCGAGTAGCAGCACTCCTCCGAGCAAGAGTTCGGCGATGGGCCACCTGCTGCCCTGCTCAGCCTGCGGGGTTTCGCGTGGAGCGCGCCGTTCGCGCTGCTCGCGCACGCGCGACTTTGGCTCCCTCTGGTGCTCGGGGCCGCCGCCCCCGAACCACCGACCGAGGCCCGCGGATCGCGGATCGCCCTCGGCGGCTTGCGATGCCTCCCCGGGTGCCGTGAGCGCGCTGCGAAGCGGAGCAACCCCCTGAGACTCGCCCTCTTCGGGAACCGTGAGCGCGAGAAACACGTACACGACCACCCCTGCACCGCCGATCCCGGCAAAGAGCACCATGCCGACCCGCGCCCAGAAGAGGGGCAGCCCGAGGTGCTGCGCGAGCCCAGCGCACACCCCCATGAGCATGCGCTCACTGCGGGGCCGCATGAGGGGCGGGCGGGGTTCGGGGCTCGACATACCTCTATCCAAGCACCTGCCGGGCGTTCAGGGGAACACCGCAGGGGGTCTCTCGGGGTTCGTTCAGGGCAAACCCCGATGGCGGGGCCGCACCCACCCGCGGCAAGGTAGAAGCATGAACGAATCATCATCTCAGCAGCCAGGGCCCGAAGCGCCCGGCAACCCCGGCGGGTTCTTCCCGTGGGTCCGAGGCTTGGGCGTCGTGCGCGACCCCAACAACCGCTGGCTCGCGGGTGTCGCCTCGGGTATTGCGCGACGAGCTCGCGTCGATCCGCTCGTTATTCGTGCCGTGTTCGTCGTGCTCGCGGTGCTCGGCGGCCCGGGCATTCTGCTCTACATCATCGGCTGGCTCTTCTTGCCCGACGTGCGCGGCAAGATTCACGTTGAGGAGCTGTTGCGGGGGCGATCAACGCCCGGTGTAACGATCGCGGCGGTCATTCTCGTCGTGTGGCTTGTCATCGGGCTCTTCGGGGGCGTCTCACCCTTCTCGCACTGGGACCTCTGGCGCGTCGCAGGCGTGCCGCACTGGATCAGCGTCACCTTCACGGTGCTCTTCTGGATCGCCTTCACCGTGGTCGCGATTATCGTCGTTCAGCGCCTCATCGTGCGGCACGGCAAGGCCCGCGGGACGGCGCAGCCACCGGCCGGAACGCCGGGATACGACGCCACGGCTCAGGGCGGCGCTCCGGCGCAGTCGGGCTCCCAGCCGGGCGCTCAGCCAGGCGCTCAGCCAGGTGCCGAGCCAAGTGCGCACCAGAGCGCAGCCTTTCACGAGGCCCCGCCTGCCGGGCACACCCAAGGCCAGGAGCCTCACAGTACCGAGCCCTCGTTTGAAGAGAGCATGCGCACCCTCGGCAACACCGTCTCGGCGCAGGCCGGCGAGTTCGGCCAGAAGGTATCGTCGAAGGCCACCGAGTGGGGCCAGACGGTCGCTGACACGACCGGCACCTGGAGCAGCCAGTACGCCGAGCACTACGAGAAAACCCGCATGCCCACCGGGCAAAAGATCATCACCCTCGCGATGATGCTGCTCGCTTCTGGCGGCGCCCTCCTGTGGGTTGCAACGGGCAATGCCGTGCCGAATCCGCCGCTTCCGTGGGAAGGTTCTGGCGCGCTCCTCATCGCGATCATCGCCGCAACCGTGACGCTCGCCATCTCGATCATTATCGCAGGCGTGCGCGGCAAGCACACGGGCGGTATCGGCTTTCTCGGGTTTCTCGGCGTCGCGTCGCTGCTCGTGATCGCAGTTCTGCCGTGGGGGTCACGCTACTTCTTCATCGGCACGCAGGACGTGGGCGTCGAATCGACCGGCGTCGTCGCCGCGATCGGCACCACCAACGTCGATCTCGGCGACCTCGACTCAGAGCCGAACACCAAGGAGTTCACGATCACACAGGCCATCGGCAACGTGACGGTCGACCTGCCCCGCACCCGCCCGATCGAGCTGACCGTCAGGGTTGGCGCTGGCAAGATCACCGAGCTGCAGCCCCGCGCGCAGGGCTCGGCCCGCGAGGTAACCCGCGACTCGGGCCTCTTCGCCCACCGCACCTTTCTCGTGAACGGCGACACCCCGGGCACCCCGGTGAACGTGACCGTGACGGTCGGGGCGGGAGACGCCTCGATCACCCCGTCGAGCTCAGAACGCAGCCTGAAACCCTTGGAGATCACGCGATGAATACCACTCCCAACGACGATCAGCAGCCCCTCGAAACCGAAGGCTTCGAGACAATGCCGCTTGAGACGAACGCGTTCGATCCGCAGCCGGGGAGCGAGCAGGCGGGCGTCACGCCTCCGCCGCCAGCCGCGCCACAGCCACCGGCACCAGCGCCGCAGCAGCCCGCCAAGTCGCGGCCCCGCAGCGGCCCCATCGTCTGGGGCACGCTCATGCTCGCCTTTTGCGCGTGGGTCACGCAGCGCACGCTCTTTCCCGACATCGTGCAGACAGGATTGTGGATCGCGCTCACCGTGCTCGGCCTCGGTGCGCTGCTGCTCATCGTCGGGGTCTCGGTCGCCATGCGCGGCAAGCGCGACCCCCAGGCGCCCGTTCCCACGCAACACGAGCGGTAGCCGCCCCGCTCGCCGCGCTCGCGCGGTCTAGCGGCCCACGAGGGTGGGTTTTGGCGAGAACGCCGGCGAGACACCGAGGCCCTGCGAACGGAAGGGGCCTCGGTGCGTGGCCGCGGTGTTCTCGACCACGAACGACGACATGCTCGGCAGGTAGCGATCGTCGGCGGTCTCGAGCACGGTGCCGTGCTCGTCGTACGCGAGGCGGCGCACGCGAAGCAGCGGCGTGCCGAGCGATACCTGTAGTTGCTCAGCCTCGAGGGCCGGCGCCGCGATCGCGTCAATGACGTGGCGGGCGCGAACCGGAGCCCAGCCGAACGCCCCGAGGGTCTGGTAAATCGTATTGTTGTGCAGGTCGGCGCCCAGCAGGTCTTTGCCCGACTCGTAGGGGTAGAGCGAGCGCTCGAGCATCGCAGGGCGCTCGTCGAGCAGGCGCAACCGAATGACCTGCACGAGTGGCGCGTCAGGCAGCACCTGCAGCTCACGCGCCTGCGCTTCGGTCGCCTGAATGGTATCTAAGTGCAGCAGCCGCTGGCCCGGATCGTAGCCCAGGTGCCTCGCCCACTCGGTGAACGACATGAAGGTGTCGAACGACTGCGCGGGCGCCGTGTGCTGCACCCTGGGCGGCGCTCCCCTGCCGCCAATGATCATGCCCTCGGCCCGAAGCGCGGCAAAGGCCTGGCGCACGGGGCCTCGCGACGTGCCGAACTCTTCAGTGAGCGACTTCTCGCTCGGCACCTTGTCACCGGCACGCCACTCGCCCGTTCTGATGCGTCGAATCATCTCCTCATACAGCTGCACGTGAAGCGGTGGCGTCTGGTTCATGCTGTGAGAGTACCCCGCGAACCCACACCTCAGGCCTACCGAAAGGTAGCCAAAACGTGAATACTCGCTGGCCGAATGGTGACACGGTGAAAAAATGCTGAATGTAGTTGACTATCATCAACCATTGCAATACAGTTGATGTTCGTCAACCATTGCGTGCCAGGGCTCTGGTTCTTCACGCGGCCCGCTTCGAAGCCAGCTCACGGCCAGCCCGATACCGAGATATCGAGTGCTCCCGGGCCACCTCACCCTGACGCGCGCAATACACCGCTCACAACGTCTGAAAGACCCGAATGTCTCAAACCCCCCAATCGAGCACACAACCAGGGGTGCTCACCGGCCGCGCCAAAAACATGGCGCTTGCAGGCCTCTTTCTCGCGAACTTTGTCTCGATGCTCGCCATGAATGTCGTGGGCACCTCGATGCCCATCATCATCGCCGACATCGGCGGCACCCAGGCCGCCTTCACCTGGGTCGTCACCGCGACCATGCTCGCGAGCGCCATCTCGACCCCGGTATGGGGCAAGCTCGCCGACCTCACGAGCAAGAAGGCGCTGCTACAAATCGCCCTCATCGTCTTCATTCTCGCCTCAGCCCTCGCTGGCTTCGCGCAAGACCCAACCTGGCTCATCACCTGCCGCATCTTCCAGGGCATCGGCGTCGGCGGCCTCGGCGCACTCGGCCAGATCGTGCTCGCCGAAATCGTCAGCCCCCTTGAGCGCGGCAAATACATGGGCATTCTCGGCGCCATCATGGCCGTCGCGACCGTGGGCGGCCCGCTGCTCGGCGGCCTGCTCACCGACACCGTCGGCTGGCGCTGGAACTTCTACGTCGCTGCCCCCATCGCGATCGTCGCGATCATCATGCTGCAGCGCACCCTGCACCTGCCCGTGCGCAAGCAGAAAATCACGATTGACTACTGGGGCACCGCGTTCATCTCGCTCGGCTTCTCGAGCCTGCTCATTTGGGTAACCCTCGCGGGCCAGAACTTCGACTGGTGGTCATGGGAGACCGCGGCAATGGTGGGCGGCGGCATCGCGGCCCTCGTCATCGCCGTGTTCATCGAACTCAAGGTCGAAGAGCCGCTCATTCCCATGACGCTCTTTCTCAACCGCACCTTCACCATGGCCTCGATCGCCTCGATCGCCGTTGGCCTCGCCATGATGGGCACCGCCGTGTTTCTCGGCCAGTACATGCAGCTCGCGCGCGGCCGCTCGGTCATCGAGTCGAGCCTGCTCACGCTGCCCATGATGGCGGGCGTGCTCATCGCTTCAACCATCGTGGGCCAGATAATCACCCGCACGGGCAAGTGGAAGCGCTACCTCGTCGCGGGCGCACTCGCCCTCATCGTCGGCATGATCATGATGGGCCAGCTGCGCTACGACACCGAATACTGGTACGTCGGCATCTCGATGGCCATCATGGGCACCGGTGTGGGTATGACGATGCAAAACCTCGTGCTCGTCGTGCAAAACACCGTTGAGCCGACCGAGATGGGCGTTGCCTCATCGGGCGTCACCTTCTTTCGCACCATCGGCGGCACCGCCGGCATCTCGGTCATGGGCGCCATGCTCGCCTCGCAGGTCGCCGACTACATCGCCGAGGGCATCGAGAAGTTGCCCCTCAAGCAGCGCGCCGGGGCCGAGGCTCTCGCGGGCGGCCACGTGCCAAAGATTGCCGACTTGCCTGGCCCGATCCGCGATGTCGTCGAATCGGCCTACGGGCACGCGATCGGCAATATCTTCTTGGTCGCCTCGCCGATTGCGGTCGTCGCGCTCATCGCGATTATCTTCCTGCCGAACATTCCGCTCAGCACGAAGAGCAACGCCGAACGCATGGCCGAGCTCGAGGCCGAAGAGGCGGCGGGAGGCCCCGCGGCACACCTGCAAGAACGCGCAGCCGATCGTGTCATGATTGACCCGACGGGCCCCATCACCCTTCCGACGAGCCACCGCCGTGGTTCGAGCGAGACACCGACCGCCTAGGTACCACCATGCACGAAGAACAGCACGCACCGCGCCACGAACACCCTGAGGGAAGCATCGCTGCATACATCACCGACATCATCAGCGAGTTCTCTGAGGTGTTCGCCTCGGCGCGCACCAATTGGTCGCGGTACGCCGAGACGGTGCACCCCGAGCTGAGCGGCGGCGGGCTCATGGTGCTGCAGTTCATCTTGCGCAAGGGACCCGTCACCGCCACGGGCATCAGCCAGGTACTCGACATGGACAAGGCGCTCGTGAGCAGGCAAATCGCCAGGCTGCGCGAGTTCAACCTCGTCGAGGCGCGGCCCGCACCCGACGACCGCCGCGTGCAGCTGCTCACCGGCACGGCAGAGTCAGAAGAGATCATGGCCGAGGTGCGCACCCGCTGGGCCCACTCGTACCACGAGCGCTTCGAAGGGTGGAACGCGAGCGAGCTGCTCGTCTTGCGCGACGCCCTGCACCGCTTCAACGCGGGCACCGTGCCACCCAACGACGGCCCGGCGACCCGCTGCGCGAGGGGCCACCGGGAGGCCGCGGCCGAGTAGCCGGGCTGGCTACTGTGCAGGAGTGCGTTGTGGCTGACTGCCGGGAAGCGCCGCCCATGCCATGTAGCCACCCTCGACCTCGACCACGTCGTAGCCGGCGAGACGAAGCCCGCTCGCCGCGACCGCACTTCGCACCCCGCTGCGGCAGTACATCACGACGGGGCCGGCCTCGGGCGCTGGCAGTTCGTCGAGGTGCCACAGGAGTCTTCCGCTCGAGAGCTGCTTGGCACCCGGCAGGTGGCCCGCCGCATACTCGGTCTTGTTGCGCACGTCGAGCAGGAACCCCCGGGCCTCACCCGGCTTCACCACGGCCGGCCGCACGAGCGGGAGCCCCTCGAACGAGGTGACAAAGCCCGCGAGCGTGTCGATGCCCACCCGAACGAGATGGTCGCCGAACTGCTCGGCGGCCTCGCGCGACTCGGCAAGCACGACGAGGGGTCGCCGCTCGGCCTCTGGGTTCACGACCCAGGCGCCGTAGCTCGCGGCCTTCGCCGAGCCAGGCACAGCGAGGGCCCCGGCGAGGGTTCCCTCGTGCACGGCCGTGTGGTGACGGGTGTCAATCACGACCACCTCGTCGCGCTCGATGAGCTTCGCGAGCTCACGGGCCGCGTACTCGCGAAGCGGTGGCCGCTCGCCCATCACCTCGGGGCCGAGCTTGTTCTGCCTCTTCATGCGCTCAAAGTAGGCGTGGGCGTCTGGCTGCCCGTCGAGCAACGCCGCGACAAAGCCCTGCTCGTCGTCATCGCGCAGGTACTCGGCCCACCACGAAAAGTTGCGCTCGTAGCCCACCGTAGTGGCGGCGATCGAGCCGAGGGCTTTGCCGCAGGCCGAGCCAGAGCCGTGCCCCGGCAGCACCTGCACGTAGTCGGGCATCGTCACAAAGTGTCGCTTGAGGCTCTCGAAGAGTTGGGTCGCGCCCGCAAAGCGGGTGTCGGTGAAGCCCGCGGCCTCGTCGAGCAGGTCGGGCCTGCCAAGGTCGCCAACGAACACGAAGTCTCCCGTGAGCATGAACCCCGGCTCGGGCGACTGCGCACCGTCGGTCACGAGAAACGAGAGGTGCTCTGGGGTATGCCCCGGCGTGTGCACCGCCTCAAGCGAGATGTTGCCGAGCTCGATGCGGTGCCCGTGCTTCATACGCACGGCCCCGTCGAACCGCTCGCCGTAGGACCAGTCGGGCCCGCCCTCGTCAGAGACGTACACGCGGGCGCCCGTCTTGGCCGCGAGCTCGCGAGTGCCCGAGAGGTAGTCGGCGTGAATGTGCGTCTCGGTGACGGCGACAATGGTCATGCCGTTCGCCGAGGCAATGCGCTCGTACACCTCGGTGTCGCGCCGGGCGTCAACGACAATCGCCTCACCCCGTGCCTGGCAGCCGATGAGGTAGCTCGCCTGCGCGAGATCTTCGTCATAGATGCGTTCGAGAAGCATGCGTGACCCCGCCCCTAGCGCCCAAACAGCCGCGCAAAGAAGCCCCCGCCAGAGGCCTCTTTTGCCGCCTGCATCTCAGCCTGCGAGTGCTTGCCGCCACACCATTCGCCGCTCGGCACCGTGGCCTTCACCATCGCAACGTGCTGGCCGCAGCCTGCCCAGGTGGTCTTGCCGCAGGTGCGGCACTTTGCTGGTCGACACATGATTCGTCTCCTGTCGTGGGTCGTCGGTTTGACGCGAAAATAAATACCCCCGGGGGTATTCTTGAGCAACTATACCCCCTGGGGTATGATCGGTGTCAAGCACGAACCCGAGAAAGGCCCACAGCATGACCGAAGCACACCCCACCGAGGCCGGCACCACGAACGCCGCATCGCCGCGCGATGCCGACGCAAAGCGCAAGGTCGTCAACCGACTGCGCAGGGCCCACGGTCAGCTCGCCGCCGTCATCACGGCGGTCGAAGACGACGCGCACTGCCGCGACGTCGTGCAGCAGCTCTCGGCCGTCTCGAAGGCACTCGACCGCGCGGGTTTCCTCGTCATCTCGAGCGCCTTGCAAGAGTGCATCGCCGACCCCGACAATGCCGAGAACACCGACCCGCAAGAGCTCGAGAAGCTCTTTCTCTCACTCGCCTAAGCGGGCATTAGAGCCGCGGATCATAGGTCGGGTCGCGGTACGGCTCAGGGCATCCCTCGGCGACCGCTTCGGGCACGAATTCGAAGTGCCACACCTCATTCGCGTAGGTTTGGCAGAGGCCGTACGCGGCACCCTCCCGTTGCAACCAGGAGGTCGCCTCTAAGTCGCCAATGTCGACGGCATGGCCAGAAACGTGTGACGAGGTTTCGGCGGGGGCGACCCAGCGCTGCGCCTCTTCTCGCGAGCCATAGGTGGCAATCGCGTCATCGATGAGGCGTTCCTGCAGGCCGACCGATCGCCACCCCGAGTTCACGAAGAATTCGATGCCCTCGGCCCGCGCATCGCTCGCCGCATGTTGGATCGCGGCGAGTAGCTGCGGGTCCAAGTGCGCGACCGCGGGGTGCTGCTCGTCAAACACCGAGGGGCGACGGTTCTCATCGACCTCACCCGTTTCGCCCGAGGTCACCCCTGGGCCGCCCGCGGCCTCGTCAGCGCTCGTAAAGGCCGCGTCGCCGCTTCCTCGAAACGGTGCGAGCACCATGCCTGCGGCCGCCTGAATGCCGTGGGCGGCGAGCATGGCGATGAGGGTTGCGATGACCGCGAGCACGACCATGAGGCCGGCCCTGCGCAGGCGGTAGTCGTGCTGAGTGTTGTTTCGTTGTGCGTTCATGCCTCAAGAACACCAGGCGGCGCGTTGCCAGGGCGTATCGAAATTTGCATATGTTTTCGATACACCCGGGTGTGTACGATCACAGTATGCGCGTGCTGATTCTTGAAGATGAGCCCCTGCTCGCAGCGGCGATCAAAGACGGGCTGCGTCTCGAAGCGATCGCGGCCGACATTGCCGGTGACGGCGACACCGCCCTCGAACTGCTCAGCATCAACGACTACGACATGGCGGTACTCGACCGTGACGTTCCCGGGCCCTCTGGCGACGAGGTTGCCCAGCACATTGTCGCTGGCGGCACCGGCACCCCGATCATCATGCTCACGGCGGCGAATCGCATCGACGACAAGGCGAGCGGCTTTGAACTCGGCGCCGACGATTTCCTCACGAAGCCGTTCGAGTTTCGCGAGCTCGTGATGCGCATTCGGGCGCTCGACCGCAGGCGCTCCCGGGCCGAACCTCCCGTGCGCGAGATCGCGGGCATCACGCTCGACCCGTTTCGCCGCGAGGTGTACCGTGACGGGCGCTACATCGCACTCACCCGCAAGCAGTTCGCGGTGCTCGAGGTGCTCGTCGAGGCGGCGGGCGGCGTTGTGAGTGCCGAACAGTTGCTCGAGCGGGCGTGGGACGAGAATGCCGACCCCTTCACGAACGCCGTGCGCATCACGGTCTCGACGCTGCGCAAACGGCTCGGCGAGCCCTGGGCCATCGCGACGGTCGCGGGGGTCGGCTACCGCATCGACACGGGAGAGCCCGGCCGTGCATAGCGAGAAGCGAGGGGCCCGCAGGCCCGGCCTGAGCGCGCGGGTCAAGCTCACCCTGAGCTACGCGGGATTTCTCACGATCGCGAGCGCGCTGCTCCTCGCGGTCGTGTGGCTCTTTCTCTTGCGGTACGTGCCCGACGCCCCCATTTTTGTCGACGGCATGCACGTGCCCAACCGCACCGACCTCGAGCGGGCCTTCGCCCCGAAAATCATCTGGGCGCCGCTCGGCATCATCGCTTTTGGCCTCATCGGCGGCTGGTGGCTCGCGGGCCGCATGCTCGCGCCCCTCACCCAGATCACCGAGGCCGCGAAGCTTGCAAGCGGCGGATCGCTCACGCACCGCATCGCGATGCCCGGGCCAAGAGACGAGTTTCGCGACCTCGCCGATACCTTCGACGAGATGCTCGCTGAGATTGAAACGCACGTCGCCGAGCAAGAGCGTTTCACCGCGGCGGCCTCGCACGAGCTGCGCACGCCGCTCGCGATCACCCGCACCATGATCGAGGTCGCGCGCGAAGACGAGCATGCCGACCTGCGAGCGCTGCTCGAGAGCCTGCACCTCGTCAACACGAGGGCAATCGATCTGGCCGACGCGCTGCTCCTGCTGCACTCGTCGAGCCACCGGCTCACGAACCCCTCACCCGTTGACGTGTCGCTGCTCGTCGAAGAAGCGACCGAAAGCCTCCTGCCGCTCGCCGAGAAGCGGGGCATCTCGCTCGAGGTTGTGGGCGAAAAGGCGCTTGTGCTCGGCGCCGAGTCGCTTCTGCAACCCCTCGTGCTGAACCTCGTTCACAACGCCATCGTGCACAACCGCCCGAGTGGCGGCGGCAGCGTCACCGTCATGACCACCGACACCCCTCACGGTGCTCGCCTCACGGTCGTGAACACGGGGGTGCCCGTGAGCGGGGCCACGGCCGACGTGCTACTCGAGCCCTTTCAACGTGCCGCGGGGCGCGTTCGCGGCACGGGCGACGATCACGCGGGCGCGGGCCTCGGCCTCAGCATCGTGCGCAACATCGTGCGCGTGCACGGCGGAACGCTCGACTTCACCCTCCTGCCAGAGGGCGGCGCGCGAGTGGTCGTTGACTTTGCCCCTTGTGTTCCAAGCCAGGGCGCGTAGCCTGGGGGCACCACGTCACCGGTGAACAGGAGGGGCCATGAGCCACGATCACTTTGTTGTACGCCACCTGCCCGACGAGCAGCGTTACGCGCTCATTGATACCGCCGAGGGCGACCGCGAGGTCGGCCAGGAGGGCTACATCGACCTCGAGGTCGATGGCCGCACTCACCGCATGCTCGTGCACACGGGCGTGAGCGAAGAATACGGCGGCCAGGGCCTCGCTTCATTGCTCGTGCGCCAGGTGGTCGACGACTTCGTCTCGCAGGGCCACCTCATCGTGCCCATCTGCCCCTACGTTGTCGCCTGGCTGCCGAAGCACCCCGAGTATGCCGAGCACGTCGTCAAGGCGACGCCCGCGCACCTGCAGGCGATGAACGAACGCCGCGGCGAGTAATTTTTCGCGACGAGCTCGCGCCGATCCGCGGCTCAGGAGTGCACGAGCACAATGCCCGCGAGCGAGAGGCTCGCGACGACGAGTGTTGAGCCGGTCGCGAGCACGAAGGGCTTCGCGCCGACGCTCATGAGCGAGCGCACCTTGACCCCGCAACCGAGGCCGAACATTGCGGCCGAGAGAAGCGCGGTTTGGGCGATGCCGCCCGCCTGCACGATGCCCTCTGGCAACCAACCGCTCGATCGCAGGGCGACCATCGCGAGAAATCCGATGATGAAGAGCGGCACGATAGGCGGGCGTTTGGCGCCGGGAGCGAGCGTTCCGAGGCGGCGCTGCCTGATGCTGAGCACGGCGACAATGGGGGCGAGCAGCAGCACGCGCGCGAGCTTCACGACGACGGCGACGGCGAGCGCCCCACCCCCGATGAGTCCGCCCGCAGCGACCACCTGAGCGATCTCGTGAATCGAGGCTCCGGCCCACATGCCCGCGAGCTCGGGCCCGAGGCCGAAGAGCGAGGAGAGAAAGGGGATCACCGCGATCATGAGGGTACCAAAAATCACGACGAGGGCGACCGCCGTCACGACCTCTTCTTCGTCGGCATCGGTGACCCCCTCGACGCCCGCAACGGCCGCGGCCCCGCAAATCGAGAAGCCGCACGCGATGAGTAGGGTCTGGGCCGGTTTCATGCCGAGCAGCCGCCCCATGCCGAGCGTCGCAAAGACCCCGCCCGCGACCACGACCACGATGACGACGAGCATCGGCGCACCGAGCGAGAGAATGTCGCCCATGACGAGCTGCAGACCGAGCAGCACGATGCCCGCGCGAAGCAGTTTCTTTGCCGCGAAGGTGATGCCCGGCCCCGTGGCCTCTGGCAGGGCCACGACGTTCGTGAGCACGATGCCGAGCACGATCGCGATGATGAGTGGGCTCACGCTCGGCACGCCCACGCGTTGCAGTAGGTCGCTCACGAGCATCGAGAGGCCGGCGGCCCCAGCGGCGAGCGCGAGGCCGGGCACGAAACGGGTAAGGCGGGCGGCGCGCTCAGGCGAGCGACTGGGAGCGTTGGTGGTCATGACACACATTGTTGTGCGCGGCGAAACCGTCCGGTAGCCCACCATTCAGCATGGCGGCATATGCTTTTGATATGAAGCAAGCGTGGCCCAACCTGCAGGTGCTCGAACTCTTTGTCGCCGTCGTGCAGCACGGCAGCCTCGGCGCGGGCGCGCGCGCCGTTGGCATGGCGCAGCCCAACGCGAGCCGCGCGATCGCCGAGCTCGAAACGCGCGTCGGATCACCGCTCCTCATTCGCCACCCCCGCGGATCGCGCGCCACCCCGCTCGGCCTCGCCCTCGCCGACCGCGCCCGAACGCTCGTCGACGGCGCGAGCGAGCTCACCGAGTGGATCGACCACACCCATCACGCCGGCCCAAGCACCTGCCGTGTGGGCGCGAGCATGACGATCGCCGAGAGCTTCCTTCCCGCCTGGATCGCCGAGGTAAAGCGGCGAGCACCCCGCGCGGTGCTACACATCGAGGTCGCGAACTCACGCGACGTGCTCGCCGACCTGCAGCAGGGGCGCATCGACCTCGGCTTCGTCGAGACGCCAGAGGTTCCGGTGCGCGTGAACACCCACGTCGTGCACGAAGACGAGCTCGTCATTGCGGCGCCTCCGGGGCACGAGCTCACCACCCACGGCGGCGCTGTCTCGCTCGCCGACCTTGCCCGCACCCCGCTCGTCGTGCGAGAGCCCGGCTCTGGCACGCGCGACGCCCTCGAGGCCCTGTTCGCCGGCCACCCACAGCACGCCATCGCGCAGGAGCTCGGCAGCAACGCCGCCGTGCGCGTCGCCGCACTCTCAGGCGCGGGGCCCGCGGCCCTCAGCGAGCTCGCCCTGCAGCGACACCTCGACGACGGCTCCCTCGTGCGCATCGCTCACGAGGGCGAGGGCGTGCGCCGCCCGCTCACGGCGGTGTGGGCGGGCCCGCAGCGCCTCACGGGTCTCGCGGCCGAACTCGTGCACGTCGCGGCGGCGACAACGGCGGCTCAGGGCAGCGCGTCATAGCGCGCAAGAGCGGCAAGGCGGCTCTCGCGCAGGTCGACAATCGGCGGGATCAGCAGGCTGTCCGGCGCCCACCGCTCGACGTACTCACCGTCGGGGTCGAAGCGTTCGGCCTGCCGCTCAGGGTTAAACACCCGAAAGTATGGTGCCGCATCGGCGCCGCTGCCGGCGACCCACTGCCAGTTGAAGGGGTTGCTCGCCTGGTCAGCGTCGACGAGCGTATCCCAGAACCAGGCCTCGCCCACCCGCCAGTCGATGCCGAGGTTCTTCGTGAGCAGCGAGGCTGCGGTCATGCGCACCCGGTTGTGCATCGTTCCCGTGGCCCACAACTCGCGCATGCCCGCATCGACGAGCCCAAAGCCGGTGCGGCCCTCGAGCCAGGCCTGAAGCAGCTCGGCCTCGGGGCCGGTTTGGGCGTCGCTGGCGGTGATCCACCCCAGGGCCTCGTAGCGGGGGTTAAGGTTCGTGGTCGCGAGATCAGGTGCCGCGTAGAGGGTGTGCCAGGCGAACTCGCGCCAGATGATTTCTGAGAGGAACTTCTCGGGGTCAAGCCCCTGCTGCGCGGCTGCGGCGTGCGTCGCGTGCCACACCTCGCGAGGGCTCAGCTCGCCGAAACGCAGGTGCGGCGAGAGCCCCGAGGTCGCATCGCTGGCCGGCAGGTCACGGCCCTCGGCGTAGCCCTCGAGGCCGCCTTCGAGAAAGACACGCAGGCGCTCGTGGGCGTGGGCGGTGCCGGGGCTCCAGCGGCGGGCGAGGCCCCCGGCCCACGCCGGTTCGTGGTCGAGCACGCTGATGTTCTCGGCGAGGAGGGCGTCGAGCGAGGTTGACCGAGAGCTTGCTGGCGGTGATGCGTCGCCGCCTCGCTGGGATGACGGCGCCGGGAGCGGCAGGTCTGGGCGAAGCCTTTCGCCGAGCGCACGACGAAACGCCCCGTACACCCGGTACGGAGTGCCGGCCTGCGTGGCCACGTGCCAAGGCTCAATGAGCAGGTTCGCAAAGAACGAGTGGGCCGCGACGCCCCGCTCGCGCAGTTCGTGCTTGAGCCTGGCATCGATGTCACGCTCGGGGCCGCCATACCGCCGGTTCCACAGCACGGCACTGCTGCCGGTGGCCTCGACAACCTCCCGCACGACCCGGTTCGCAGGCCCCTCGCGCACGAGCAGCTCGACGCCGAGCGCCGAAAGCTCGCCCGCGAGGTGCTCGAGCGAGTGGTGCAGCCACCAGCGAGCGGCACCGCCAAGCGGCCTCACCCCTGGCGAAACCTCGTCGAGCACGTAGAGCGCGACGGCGTGCGAGCCCTCGCCCGCCTGCATCGCCTCGTGCAACGCGGGGTGATCGTGCACCCGCAGATCGTCGCGAAACCAGACGAGCGTGGTCACCCGAGCACTGCCTCAATCGCCGCTTCTGGCGTGCAGTGCGTGAACTCGTAGCCGCTCGCGATGAGCACCTCTGGCACGACCGTCGCATCGGCCGTGAGCAGCGACTCGGTCGCGTCACGCCCAAGAGCGACCCGAAGGGCGAACTCGGGAGCCGGAAGCCAGAACGGGCGGCCGAGACTCCGCGCAAGCGCGCGGCCAATCTCGGCATTCGTCGCGGGGGTCGGGCCCGCCAGGTTGACGGGGCCCTCGATGCCCCGGTCGATGATGTGCGTGATCGCGCCGACCTCGTCGTTGAGCGAGATCCACGGCCATACCTGCCTGCCAGAGCCGAGCGGGCCGCCGAGGCCGAGCTTCGTGAGCAGCACCATGGGCTTCAGCACACCGAGCGGGTGCAAGACGGGCGAGGTGCGCAGGGTCGCGACGCGGGTGAACGAGGCTGCGCGCATCGCCTCGGCCTCCCATGCGGCGCAGAGCCTCGCCAAGAAGGTGTCGCCGGCAGGCGCGCTCTCGGTGCACTCCCCCCCTCCAGGCGACCCGTAGAAGCCACTCGCCGAGCCCGAGAGCAGGGCGGGCTTCGGCCCCTCCACTCGCTCGAGCGCGGTAACGATCGTGCGGGTGCTGTCGATGCGCGAGTTCCAGAGTTCGCGCCGGTAGCGCTTGCTCCACGGCAGCTTGCCCACGCTCGCGCCGCTCAGCGACACCACCGCGTCGGCTCGCTCAAGCACCGCCGGGTCGAGCTCGCCTCGCGAGGGGCTCCATGCCGCTTCGCCCGGGCCGGCCGCTTTGCCGCGCACGAGCCGCACGACCTCGTCACCGCGCGCCCGCAGCCGCTCGGTCAGTTCGCTGCCGATGAGCCCTGAGGCCCCCGCAATGACGATACGTTTCATGCCGCGCCTCCTTGCGCCCACCCCTCACCCGAAACATCGAGCTGCTGTGCGGTGTCGAGCAAGAAGCGGGTGACGACCTCTCGCTCCGCGGGGCTCAGCCGCGCAGCCGCCTCAAATCGCTTGGCGTGCTGCCGCCCCACCGTCTGCATCGCGGCCTCGCGCGTCTCGGCGGTGATCTCGATGGCGAAGGCCCTGCGGTCAAGCGGGTGAATAGACCTCGTCACGTGCCCGCCACGCTCAAGCCGGTCGAGCAGCTTCGTGGTCGACGCGGTCGAGATGCGCAGGTGAGCGGCAATTGCCCCGGGCGTTACGATCGTGCCCTTATTGGCCATGACGATGAGAAAGTGCAGGGCCCGCATGTCGGTTCGGCCGAGCTTCATGTACGCGAGCGAGGCCTCCGAGAGTTTGTCCTCGCTCTCACGCAGGCTGCCCATCGCCGCCATAACCTCGCTGATCTGCGTGAGGTCGCTCTCGCTCAGGTGGGCGCGCGTGACGAGCCGACCGTCGGGGTCGTTGGCCTCGACGTCGTAGATGCTGATGCGGGGTTGCTCGTTCGGGCCCGCCCCTTGGCTTGGCGACGACATGGTGCTATGTTAACGCATAGAATATTTCAACCTAGGGTTATTAGATAACCTGGCTAGCTAAATCTATTCGAGCGGGAGGCAGCGGTGACCGAGAACGAAACGCGCGCAACGACAGAGGTGGCCAAGGCGCCACCCGCCGAGCACGGGAGTGCGGGGCGCCGCTCTCGGGGGCGTGGCGAGCGCCGATCCGCACCAGCACGACTACTTCGAGTGCTCGTACCCGCGCTACTCATCATCGTGTGGGTCGGCGTTGGCGGCATCGGCGGCCCCTACTTCGGCAAGGTGTCAGAGGTCTCGTCGAACGACCAGACGACCTACCTGCCGAGCTCGGCCGAGGCAACGCTCGTGCAGGAGCGGCTCGCCGACTTTCGCGACTCCGACGCGATTCCCGCCGTCGTGGTCGCAACGAAAGACACCGCGTTCAGCGACGCGGAACTCGAGACCCTCGCCGACGCACTCGACTCGCTGCCCGGCTCGGTCGAGGGCGTGAGCGACGACATCTCGCCGTTTATTCCCTCAGAAGACGGGCTCGCGGCCCAGGCGTTCGTTCCGCTCGACAGCGGCGAAAACCTCAGCGACCACGTCAACGCGCTCGGCGACCACCTGCGCGACGCGGCCCCCTCAGGCGTCACCGTGCAGGTCACGGGCCCAGCCGGCTTCACCGCCGACCTCGTCAACGGGTTCGCGGGCATCGACGGGCTACTGCTCGGCGTCGCCCTCATCGCCGTGTTCATCATTCTCGTCATCGTCTACCGCTCGCTCCTTCTGCCCGTCGCCGTGCTCGGAACGAGCATGATGGCGCTCACCGTCGCGCTGCTCGTCAACTGGTGGCTCGCGAAGTGGGGCGTGTTCATGCTCTCGGGCCAAACCCAGGGCATCCTCTTCATTCTCGTCATCGGCGCCGCGACCGACTACTCGCTGCTCTACGTCTCGCGCTACCGCGAACAGCTGCGCCTCACGCGCGACAAGGGCGAGGCCACCATACGCGCCATTCGCGGCTCGATCGAACCCATTCTCGCCTCGGGCGGTACCGTCATCGCAGGCCTCCTCTGCCTGCTGCTCTCAGGCCTCAAGTCGAACAGCTCACTCGGCCCCGTCGCCGCCGTTGGCATCGTCTTCTCGATGCTCGCGGCCCTCACGCTGCTGCCCGCGATCCTCTTCGCCTTCGGCCGTGCCGCGTTCTGGCCCCGCCGCCCCCGCTACGAACCCGAGGTCGTTGCCGAAGAGCACGGTATGCCCCGCGGTGTCTGGGCCCGGCTCGCCGCGTGGATCCGCAGCCACCACCGCCCCATCTGGATCGTCACGACCCTCGCCCTCGTCGCCGGGCTCTTCGGCGCGACCCACCTCGACGCGTCGGGCGTCGCGCAATCAGAGCTCGTGCTCGGCGTGAGCGAGGCACGCGATGGCCAAGCGGCCCTCGGCGAACATTTTCCCGGCGGATCGGGCAGCCCCGCCATGGTCGTCACCCCATCAGGCTCGCTGCAGCAGACCGCTGACACCCTGCTCGACAACCCGGGCGTCGACTCGGTCGCGGTCGTCGCCCTCGACGCGCCGAGCGGCACCGCCCCCGTGACCGCCGACGGCATCACGGCATTCGGACCTCCCGGCACCGAGCCCTCCGCCCCGACGGTCTCGCACGGCGACGTGCTGCTGCAGGCCACCCTCACCGACGCCGCCGACTCAGATGCGGCGCAGCAGACGGTGCGGGAGCTGCGCGAGGCGCTGGCCTCGGGTGGGGCTGAGGCTGACTCCGGGGGTGCTGGCTCCGGGAGCACGGGCTCCGGCGACGCGCTGGACCAAGCGACGCTCGTGGGAGGCGTCACCGCGACCGCGATTGATACGAACGATGCCTCGATCCACGATCGCGCCCTCATCATTCCCATCGTGCTCGCGGTCATTCTCGTGATTCTCATGATGCTGCTGCGGTCGATCGTCGCACCCATCATCCTCATCGCGACGACCGTACTCTCATTCGGAACCGCCCTCGGGGTCGCCGGCTGGATGTTCAAGCACGTCTTCGACTTTCCCGGCGCCGACCCCGCCGTGCCGCTCTACAGCTTCGTGTTTCTCGTGGCGCTCGGCATCGACTACAACATCTTCCTCATGACCCGGGTGCGCGAGGAATCGCTGCGCCACGGAACCCTCGAGGGCATCTCGCGCGGCCTCGCCATCACGGGCGGCGTCATCACCTCGGCCGGCCTCGTGCTCGCGGCGACGTTCGCGGCGCTGTCGGTGATCCCGATCCTGTTTCTCGTGCAGATCGCGTTCATCGTGGCGTTCGGCGTACTGCTCGACACCTTCATCGTGCGCTCGCTGCTCGTGCCGGCCCTCGCGACCGACATCGGCCGCGCGATCTGGTGGCCGTCGCGCCTGTCGCGGGGTGGTGGCGGGGCTGGGTCTGGGCCTGGCTCGGCAACTATTGCCTGATTTTGGCGCCGAAAAGGGGAAAAACCCGCAAATCGGCCCTAAAATCAGGCAATGGTTGACGGTTTGACGGGCGAAACCCGGCACGCCGCTACTCGCCGCGGGGCTCCTGCAGGGAGCCGGCCAGCACCGAGAGGGCCGCGAGGCGCGCCTGGCGGCCGCGCTCGCCACGGTGCTCGACGAAGGCCTGCACGAGCAGCTCGGTCACGAGCATGAGGGCCGCACGCGAGGTGTGCATGAGCTCGTCGTGAAAGCCACCCTTCACGGGCGGAACCACGAGGGTCGTATCGGCAAGGTCGTGGGCGGCCGACTTCGCGAACGAGGTGATGACGATCTGGTGGGCGCCGCCCGCACGCACCGCTTCCATCACGTCGAGGGTCGCACGGTTGGCGCCAGACCCCGAGAGCACGATGCAGGTCGAGCCCTCGCCGAGCTGGCGGGCCGCGATCATCTGCGCCATGCCGTCGCTGAAGTATTCGGCGGGGCGGCCGGCCGCGTTGAGCCGCAGCACGAGGTCGAGGGCGAGGGGACCAGAGAGCCCATTTGCCACGACGAGCACGCGGTCGGCGGTGTCGAGGGCGTCGACAAAGGCGTCGACGCCCTCGGCGGTCAGCGCCGCGACCGAGTCGCCGAGCCTGCCACTGAACTGCGCGACCGATTGGCGCAGCTTGCCGAGCCTCGTCTGGTCAGAGGGCTCGGCGTCGTCGGCCACCGTTTCGAGCGCGAGCTCCTGGGCGAGGGCCACTCGCAGTTGCGGAAACCCGTCGTAGCCCAGGGTTCGGGTCGCACGAATGACGGTCGTGCGCCCGACACCAACCTGATCGGCGATGTCTTGAGCCGAGCATTCGACGGCCGCCTGACGGTCTTGCGCGATCCACTGGGCAACACGACGCTCGGTCGGCTGCATCGAGGGTGCGAGCGACGCGATGCGCACGCTCGGGTGTGAGTCACTTGCTCCTTGCCAGGTCACGAACCGGGGCTCCCTCCATGATGCGACGGCGGATCTTGCCCGACACCGCGTCCATCAGCATTGTCGCGACGATCACGACGATGAGTAGCATACCGACCGTATCCCACTGCCTGAAGTTCGCGTAGTTCGAGAGCATGCTGCCGATGCCGCCGGCGCCGACGAGGCCGAGCACCGCCGAGGTTCGAATGTTGATCTCGAACCGGTAGAGCGCAAACGAGAGAATCGCGGGGGCCGCCGCCGGCCAGAGGGCCCAGCGGGTGACCTCGGCGGTCGTTCCGCCTGCTGCGAGCACCGCCTCTTTCGACCCGTCTTCAACCGACTCGATCGTCTCGTACACCCACTTCGCCTGCGTGCCGATGCCCGCGATGCCGAGCGCGAGGGCGCCCGTGAGCGGGGTGAGGCCCGTGACGGTGAGCAGAATGAGGGCGATGATGACCTCGGGCACGGCGCGAATGACCGCGAAGAGGCCCCGCAAGAAGGTGCGCAGCCAGAACGGGCCTACGCCACGCGCCGCGATCATGCCGAGCGGGATCGAAATGACCACGCAGAGAATCGCGCCGATCCACGCCATTGAAATCGACCGCCACGTCTCCATGAGTGCGCGCGGCAGCTTCTCCCAGTTGGGCGAGGCAAACATGAGCTCGAGATAGTTGCCGACCTGGGCTGGCAGCTTCGGCAGGTCGCTCCACGTGATCTGCAGGCCACTCGCGGCGGCAAGAATGATGATGCCGGCGATGAGCGACCACACGGTTGCGCCGAGCCGAGAGGGGCGCTTCGGCACGGCGAGGGACGCGGGGCTTGCCGTGCCGCGGCCCTGCTTCGTGAGGGGTGCGGGGGTCATACGAGCCTCCTTCGCAGCACGTTCGAGAGCACCTCGATGGCGATGACCACAACGAGAATCTCGAGAATGATGACCGACACGTCAGAGTAGGCGTAGAAGCCGCGGCGCTCATCGAGCAGCCGGCCGATGCCGCCGGCGCCCACGATGCCGAGAATCGCCGAGATGCGCACGTTAAGTTCGAGGGTGTACAGCCACTGGTTCATGAAGAGCGGCCAGGTTTGCGGCAGAGCGGTGGCCCGGTTGATCTGAAACTGGGTTCCGCCGGCGGCGCGGCCAGCCTCCATGTAGCGGTGATCGGCCGAGTCGATCGCCTCAGAGACGAGCTTCACGATGATGCCGATGTCGAAGAGAAAGAGCGTAATGACGCCCGGAAGAGCCCCGACGCCGACCATTGCGACGAGCACCATCGCAAAGACGAGGTCAGGAACCGCACGCACAACGTTCACGAGCGTGCGCACGATGCGCCGCGTCACCCCGTTCGGGTTGGTCGGCGAGGCAGCCCAGAGCGTCAGCGGAACCGACACGAGCGCCGCGAGCACCGCACCCACGACCGCCATTTGCAGCGTCTCAAGCATCGGCACCCACGTGCGAGGCAAGAACGCGAAGTTCGGCTGCATGAGCTGCGCGACCTTGTCGACACCGTTGCGCCAGTTCTTCACGAGACCCGCGAGGTCAAGCTCAATGCCGCCGATCGCCGGCAGACAGGTCGCGACCGTGAACGCCACGAAGGCGGCAATCACGAGCGCCGTGCGCAGCCGGCTCGTCTGCTTCTTGGGCACGCGCTGCTCGCGCTCCCGCGCCGCGAAATCGTGTGGGGTCTCGGGTGCCGCGTGATCCGCCGCTTGCTCCCTCACTGCGGCCCGCGTCTGCTTGGTCATGCACCGGCTCCCAGGCGATCCTTCGGCTGAATCGGGCGGCCGTAGATCTGCTCAAAGTCGGCGTCGGTCGCGCCAGCGCTCGGCCCGTCATAGACGATCTCGCCGTCGCGCAGCCCGATCATGCGGGTCGTGTACTCGCGTGCGAGATCCATGAGGTGAATGTTGATGAGCACCGTGAGGCCGCTCTCGGCATTGATGTGCTGCAGGTCGGCCATGACCGAGTGCGCAGTCGGCGGATCAAGGCTCGCGACCGGCTCGTCGGCGAGCATCACGCCCGGCTCCTGGGCGAGGGCGCGCGCGATCGCGACGCGCTGCTTCTGGCCTCCCGAGAGCGCTCCCGCGCGGGCCCACACCTTCTCGAGAATGCCAACCGAGTCGAGCGCGCGAAGGGCGATCTCGCGGTCTTTCGCCGAGGCGATGCCGAGCAGGGTGCGGTACGACGGGGTGTGCGAGAAGCGGCCAACGAGCACGTTGCGGTAGACGTTCGCACGCTCAGCGAGGTTGAAGCCCTGAAAGATCATGCCGATGTGGCCGCGCGCGCGGCGAAGCGAGGCGCCCTTAAGCGCCGAGATCTCGTGCGGGCCGACCGTCACGCTGCCGCTCGTGACGGGAACGAGGCCATTAATCGTGCGAATCAGCGTCGATTTGCCCGAACCAGAAAGCCCCACGATAGACACGATCTCGCCCGGCTCGATAGCGAGCGAAACGTCTTTGAGGGCGCGGGTGCCGTTGGGATAGGTGACCGAAACGTGGTCAAGCTCGATACGCCAGGAGGCGGTGTCAGGCATCGCCTGAACCGCCGCCCCCTGGGTTGCATTACTGTGCATAGGTGTGGGTTCCTGAAGGGTTAGTTCGCGAACTGTTCGAGAATCTCGCCGTAGCGGCTGATCTCGTCTTCTGCGGTCTCGCTCGTCCAGTCTGAGAGGCCGACGAGGTCGAACATGACCGAGGCTGCCTCGTCAGACGAATCGGCGTAGTCGTCCATGAGCTTCGTGAGTTGCTCGACGAGGTCTGATGGCAGGTCTTTCGACGCAGCCACGCCACCGTTCGGAATCATCTCGGTGTACGCGAACGCGACAACCTTCTCGGCGACGTCTGGCGCCTCTTCGGTGACGGTCGTGCGGGCATCCCAGTAGCCGAAGCTCACCTCGGCGTCGCCGTTGTAGACGGCGAGCACCGCGTTGTTGTTGCCCTCGACGGGAACCTGCGTGAAGTCTTTGTCGGTGTCCATGCCGAGGTCGCGCATCGCGACGACGGGGTACTGGTATCCGGCGGGCGAGGTCGCGGCCTGCAGCGCAACCTTCGTGTCTGACGTGATCTTCTTGAGCGCGTCGACCGAGGCAGCACCCTGACCCGTGAGCTCAGAGCCCTCCTCTTCGATGCCGTTGCAGAACGAGAGCTCGATGCCGCTCGCCGCGTAGGTGCCCATGACCGGCTCATCGTCGCAGTACTTGTCGGGGTTGTTCGTGTAGGCGACCGAGGCGTACGAGGTCGCGCCGAAGCGCACATCGCGCAGAATGAGATCGGCGTCGAACTGCTGCATCGCGTGGTACAGCGAACCGGCGTCACTAATGATCACCTGGGCCTGGTCGGCGCCGAGTGCCTCAACCGTCGCCGCGTAATCGTTCGCGACGACACCGTTCACCTCGATGCCGAGGTTCTCTGAGAGGTAGCCGGTGAGCGGATCGAGCGCCTCAGCGAGGTCTTCGCCCTCGACCGAGGGAACGAGCGAGATGGTGATCGACTCGGGCCAAGCCTTGTCGCCCGATGCCTGGGCGTCGCCCTTGTCGGCGGTATCGGCCGAGCATCCGACGAGTGCGAGCGTGGCGGCGGTGAGAGCACTCGCCGCAATGAGGGTGGAACGCATGAGTGGTTACCTTTCGATGGTGGTGCCTGCGCCTGGTGCCGCAGGGGTTTGGGAGGGCTGCTGGGCGGCCCAAGTTTTGGGGGGTTGCTGGGTGGGTGTGGTTTGGGCGGGGTGCTGCGCGGGTGCGCTTTCGGCGGGCTGGTGCGCCGCCCAGGTGATGATGGCGTCACGCAGCTCGCTGAGCGACGGCGCCTGCATCGTCACCGGAATCGGAGCGTGCTCGTACCGCGCGCCGACGAGGGCGGTTGCGGCTCCGCGCGCCGCTGCGGGCACGAGGTCGTTCACGGCGATGTCGCCGATCGAGAGCACGGGGCCACCCTCAATGAGCCGGTCAACGAGGCCTTCGAGCCCGGCGGGCTTGCCGAGGTTGAAGTGCCGCTCGTCGAAGAGATCGGCCACACCCCAGCGCTCGAGCAACTCGGCGATGCCGGCTTCTGGTGCATTCGTGGCGAGCACGAGTCGCGCTACCCGACCGAGCTCGGTGAGAAACGCTGCGAGGCCCGGCATCGTATCGACATCGGCCCCAGCGCTGCCGAGCACGTCGCGGCTCGCGAGGTAGGCGGCCTGCAACTCTTCGTCGCTCGCCCCCGCCTCCTTCGCCATCGAACCAACGATGTCGTAGCCGTCGCGGTACTCGCTCTGCCCCGCGTCGTAGGAGCTCAGCTCGGCCTCGACCCGCTCAAGAAACCCGTCTTGGCCCGTGGCCGGCGCCACCTGCTGGGCGAATGCCCGCACTGGCCCGTGCCCGAGGGCGAGGGTTCCGTCGAAGTCGAACACGATGCTGGGTTCCATGCAATCTCCTGAAGTAATTTGGACGATGATTCCAAATGTATAGGAAGAAATGGACGAAGTGTCTACGTTTTGGTGAACTGTGGGTGAATGGTTGGGGGTTTTGGGGTCCGGGGCGGGGGCTCGGGCTGGGGCTGGGAGCTCGGCGCGATCCGCAATCTACTTGACAGAAAGCAGGGTTATTTCACGAAAACACCCTGCTTTTCGTCAAGTGGACGGCGCGGGGGCACACATCAGCCGCCGGCAAGAACAGCGCACCGCAGATCGAAGGCCGACAGAGCCCATGGCTACGCGGATCGGCGCCAGAACTGCCCCGACAGAGAGTACGCGCGAGCGCGAGCGCACGAGTGGGCGCGCTCGCGGCTAGCCGCGAGCTTTGCGCGAAGCGGCAACAGCGCCGACGCGAGCGACCGTCACTCGAACCGATGCAACGGGAAGCCCGCGCTCAGCACAATAGGCAGTAACGGCCGCTGCAGCATTTCGCGTAGCCGCGACGGCTCCCGATTCAGGGAACGCTCCAGCGTTACCCGTAGCCTCCGGGTGGGCGTCTGCTCCGACCGCAACGTCTACGTGCAAGCCGTCATCACCATGTTCAACCACTACGCGCGGGGCAGCTTGAGCCGGCTCGTTCGAGAGCGCACGCGCCCCCGCGGCAACCGCCTTCTGCAGCACACCGCCAACGTCGTATACCGCGGCAACCCCAGCGGCTTCGCGTACCGCAGCTTCGAGCTCCGCAGCCAGTTCGTGCGACGCCGGCATCGTCGCCGCGCCCAAGGGCAGCGTCGCACTTGCCGCTGCGTGCTCTGCTCTCGCGTGTTCTGCTCTTGCGTGCGCTGCTCTCGCGTGTTCTGCTCTTGCGTGCGCTGCTCTCGCGGGGTCAGCTTCGGCCGGCTCGGCGCTCATGGGCTCTGCCGCGTTTGCATCAGGGTGTCTCACCGCTGGTCTCCATTCATTGCGGGGCGTTCATGCACATCGCGCACCGTGAGGTCGACCGCGACGAGTCGAATGGTTGAGTGCACGCGAATACGGTTCTGGATCTCTGAACGTAACTGTTCAACAAGCTCAGGAATCGGCAACCCGTACCGAATGCTCACTTCGGCCTGCACCCGAACCGGTGCGTCCGGAGTGGTCAGGTCACCCTCAAACCGGCATTTACCAACGAGCGCTCCGGGTACCGCGCTCTCGGCCGAGCGAATGACGCCGCGAAGAGCACCCTCAGTGATGCCGAGGTCAAATGCCGAGTCTTCGGCTGCAATGGGAATACGCCGGCCCGCGCGCGCGTCAAGCGCGATGCTCGCGAGAATGCCCTGCACAAAGCCTTCTTCGGGCGCGGGTTCGGCGGCAGCATCAGCCTCGAGTAATTCAGGGGTGAGATCGCGAAGCCGCTCTAGCGCGTCAAGCACTAAGAGACAGCCAGGCGAATGCTCTATTTCAGGGTCATCTGGGGTTCGCCCGGCATCAAGGTAGTCAGACAGCTGCTCAACGGTGTAACCGTTGAGCTCGTCTGCGCTGACTCCAAGATGGGGAGCCCGGGAATTCAGGGGATCGTTCATCGCCATTGCTCCATTCGAACGATGATGTCTTTTCTCGCCCGGGCAAGCAAGCCTCGTACTGTAGACAGGGGAGTGCCCAACTCGTGAGAGATTTCTTCATAAGTGTAACCGCCCACTTCTCGCAACATCCAACACTCTCGCTGGGCGGCAGGAAGCTGCTGCAGGGCCTCCGAGAGCGCGGCTACACCGGCTCTCGCCTCGACCTGACGTTGCGGCGTGATCTGCTCGGGTGCAGCAGGCTCAATCTCGTCGATTCCGTCGTGTGATCTCGCCGAACGAATACGATCAATCGCCTTTCGGCTTGTGATGCGCATGAGCCAGCTCTTCACCCGCTCCGGGTTTTCGAGGGTTGGCAGTTGGTGCCATGCAGTAATAAAGGTCTCTTGAACCACGTCATCGATCTCTGCAGTGCCAGGCAGCAGGCGCCGAACGTAAGCCCGCATCATGGGTGTATAGCGCCTGATGAGTACCGCAAACGCCTCAGCATCACCGTCAACAGCACGATCAGCGAGTAACCGATCATCTGCGCACGCGAGCGAGGTGTGGGCCTGCCTCTTTCTCATTCCTCTCCCCCTTCAGAGAAGAGACTCTCGTCGTAGAGAGCCAACGGGCCCGGAGTCAGGCCCCTCTCGTTCCAGTCTGAAACCGCTCTCGCCGAGATTTCAAGGATCTTCATCTGTTGTTCACTTGTTCGTGACCTGAACGATGACAGCGTTTGGGGTGCTGCTGTAGCGAGCCGGGCTTCGGTTGCGGGCACTGGGCCCGTTGATCCGCCCGGCCTCACTTCTCACAGCACCCTCGCGTCAGCTGCCAAGCAACGCCTTGCGCGTCTTATCAAACGACTTTTGTGCGTTTTTGGCGAGGCGTCGGCGAGACTTTTTCGCCTCTGGACTCGTCCACAAACGCTCGACCTGATGCCTGAGATCTTCGTAATGTTTGCCACGTTTCTTCGCAGACTCGGCACCAACCATGTAACCGGCGATCGCGACGATCACGACAATCAAGAGATTCTTTCGCATTGCACTGTTCCTTTCGTTTTGAGCCCAGAGCAGCCGGACCTACTGCACTCGGGGTTGGTCAGCCGCGAGCCTCGCACGAATGCCAGACCGAACTGACACGAGCGCCGCAAGGTCACGGCCGAGCAGTGTTGAGAGGTTGTTGACCAGCCCAGAGACCCGCTCGACAATGATGCCCGGCGAGACGTTCTGGCGAGGAGCCACCTGAATGTGCAGCACGTCGACCCCACGAATACGCCGAGTCGAGACTTTCGAGGTGACCACGGCGTCGTCTGCTTCAAGCGAGTGCGCAAGCGCATCGGCGGCAAACGACTCTTCGAGGGTGATAGCGCCGAGCGGCCCATCACCCGGCTCAAGCCGCATGACCGATGCAGCCCGGCCACCTCCGAGCCTCGCCATGATGGTCATGCAGAGCACCACGACGATGACGGCGAGCACCACGGCCCCGAGGGTGACCCCGTTCAGGGCACCGCCATCACCCATCTGGCTGAGACGCTGCGCTTCGGTCAGCCACGCCTCAGACGAGGCGGTGACTGAGTGCCAGGCCTCGGCCGCTGCCGGCCAAAGCTGCGCCATGACGACAGCTGCTCCCGCGGCAAGCAAGACCAGGCCAACGACACCGATGACGACCCGATTCAGGCCACGGTTGGTTTCATTCATGAGAACTCTCCTCGCTCATCGGTCTTCACAACCCTCGTACGCACTTTCACGGGAGGGCGAAGTTCGTAACTGGCAAGCTCGATCTCTGCAATGACCAAGGCCCGCTCATGATCGACCATCTGTCCTGGATGAGGGCGGATCGTAATATCAGCGGTTCTGTGGCCGATACCAACAACCACGCTTGATTTCGGCAGGTCAAGTTCGCGGCGCAGGTTCTCGGCCACCGCCGAAGCAATAACACCGTTGTCGACGACCACCGAGTACCTTGAGATTTGACTCTCGTGCCGAGGTCTGCGGGCTGACGAGAACGACAGCCACAGCAGGACGAGCCCGACAAGCGCCGCCACCACCCCAATGGCCACCGCGACGCTCGCCTCAGCCCCCTCAAGGTCGGGAACCCCGGCGACAGCCGTAAGCGCTTCGTGCGGCGCGATGACGAGCGGTGCGGCTCCAACAATGTGCGCCACCAGCTCAGCTGCACCGTAGGCCGCTGCCACCATAACGATGACGAGCAGCACGACGGCCAGGACCGTTCGAGGAGAGTGCGTCTCACGACGCACAATTCTCGCTAATACCCCTTCGCGCATCTACCTCACCCGCTTTCGTGTCGGAACCACCGCGCCGGTCACCGTGATTGAAACCCGCTCAATCGTGCGGCCGGTCAGGCAGCCGCACTCTCGAGCAAGCTCCTCCTGCACGTCGCGCAACCGCTGTAACACGGGAGTTGCGCTCGCGACCGCCGCGGCGTCGGCAAGGTCAGGAATGGGTAACTTCGCCGAAACACTGATGGCAAGCCCGCGCCCCCACTCGGTGAGCGCGACCCTGACGTCATCTCTCGGCACACACAACACCTGAGCCGAGGTCTCGCGCACCACCTTCTCGAGTACCCGCTCACGAACGCTAATGCGCCCTGACGGGTGTGAGGCCATACCGAGACTCGCGCCTGCAGGTGCCAGGGCGGTCACGGCGCTCATGATGAGGTTTTCCGACCCGTGAATGCGCCAGCTACGGCGCGAAGGTCAAGCTCGCCAGACATCACCCGCCCGATGAGCGCACCGACGCCCATCAGGAGCGCGACGAGCAGAAAGCCCCAAAAGCCGAACAGCATCGCCGCAAACCCGAGCACCGCCCCAACGAGGGCTCCGGTTAGCGTTGTGCTCATGAGACTCGCGCCTCGCTGTCGTCGCCTTCGTGGTCGCTGTCTTCGCTCGGCAGGTGCACGTCATTCACGTCGACGTTCACCTCGACAACGTCAAGCCCCACGAGGCGCGAGATCGCATCGGTGACCGCTGCCCGGACATTGCCCGCAACCTCTTGAATCGGTGCGGGGTAATCGACCACGATCGTGATGTCGGCAGCCGCCTGAGTCTCGCCCACCTCGACCTTGACTCCCTGGGTAAGGTCGGTCGCGTTCACGACATCGCGGATCGCGCCAAGTGCTCGAGCCCCACCACCCCCGAGCGCGTGTACGCCTCGAACCTCGCGAGCGGCAATGCCCGCAACCTTTGCAACAACACCCTCAGCGATCGTGGTCTTGCCAGCAGAGTCTTCAGCCGATGGGTTCGGGGTGGTCGTTGAAACACGATCGACGCGTGACCCCGGTACCGGAGTCTTCGCGGCAAGATCGCCACCAGTAACAACCGTCTTGTTTGTCTCTTCTGCAGCCATGAGATGTCCCTCCGTGTGGTGTGACACCGCCCGAGGGCAATGCCACCGTTGGAGCGAAGATTATCGCTCTACCAATGAGACGCGGTGGGCTGCAAAAGTGTCACAAACTTTTTAAGATTGCGGTTTTTGGGGGTCGGCTGGGTGGCAAGGCTCGGTGGCAAGGCTGGGCTCGGGGACACGAGCGCTCAGGGGCCCGGCTGCGGTCAGCCGGGGCGGCTGGGCTCGGTTCGCGCGCTGCTCGGCGTGGGGAGCTGCGGCGCGATCCGCAATCTACTTGACGAAAAGCAGGGTGTTTCGGCGATAACACCCTGCTTTTCGTCAAGTGGGCGGCGCGGCAGGGTGCGGGAAGCGAGGTGCGCCCGCGAAGCGCGGAGCGCCGGGGCCCCGCACCCGCTAAGGCATCACGTTCCAGCGGTAGCGCGGGGTGCGCGCGAAGTCGGCGATGACGCCAGAGGGGTCGCCCTGGAACGGGAACACCGTAACGAGCTGCATGGTCGGGTGGGCGCCAGCGGCCTCAACGCCGTAGACAAGCACCGCCGGGTGGCCGTCGCGGGCGGGCAGGCAGACGACCCGGCTTCGGCGGGCGAGGCCCCGGTTCGGGGCGAGGCCCTGGGCCGGGCTGAGGTCTGGGCCCGGGCCCGTGGCCGGGGCGAGTGGGGTGGGTGTGGGGCGATCCGCCGCGGGTTTCGTCGGGAGCTGGGTCTGGGCGAGGGCCAGCGCGTCGGCTGCCGCGTCGAGGGGGGCCTCGGCGACGAGGGCGCCCTCGGGGGCGTCGGTGAGCAGCGCGAGCGTCGCGTTCATGACGCGCTCGAGCGGGGTCGTCGCGCCGCGGTCGTGCAGGTGAAAGGCGTCGGTGGGCAGGCCGAGTGCGGCGGCGAGTTTGCCGTCCAGCCAGCGCTCACGTTTGAGGCCGTAGGGGGTCATGACGTGTGAGAACCAGTATCCGTAGACGTGCAGCAGGCCGGCGTTTCCGACGGGAAAGTCGGCGTCGATGCCTGCAGCGACGTGCAGCTCGGCGAAGAGCTGCTCGTCGAACGAGGGCACGCCCGTGTTCTCGTCGATGACGGTCGAGCGGCCCCACGCGGCGAGCCTGCCAGCGGCGGCATCGCGGCGGATGAAATCGAGTACTGCGGCGCGGTCAATGGGTGCGGTCATGCCTCGACTATCTCACGGGAGGGGCCTGGGGCCGCGAAATTGTTTGCACTTTTGGGGCGTTTTCGGTGGTTTTCGGGGCAACATTGCCAACAATTTGATGAGGGGCGCGGATCAGCCCAGCCATCGGCCTGCCGGGCCCCGATCCGCACCCTGCGCGGGTACGCGAAAGCGGGGTGCACCCGGGCCAGCAGCCCCGGCGCACCCCGCCCCACCCGTCGCGTTACATCGCGGCGCGTGCCTCACGGCGGGCACGCGCGACCCACACTGAGCCACCGAGCACGAGCAACAGCACACCCGCGCCGGCGAGCATGAGCGCGGGGCCGCCTGCGGCGCCGGTTGCGGCGAGCACGGTGACCGTTCCGTCGGCGTTGCGTTCGACCTTCACCGGAGTCCACCCGACGAGCGAGCCAGCTGCGTCGAGCGCCACGAGCCGGTGCTCGCCACTCGTGAGCGAGCCGGGCAGCGTGAGGGTGAACTCGCCGCGGGCATCGGGCACGCTCCACCCGAGGAACGTCGGGGTCGAGTGCACGAACATCGCAAGCGGATCGCCCGCGTACTTCGCATCAACCCGCAACGTGAGGGTGTCGCCGTCGCGCTTCACAATCTCGAGCCCGCCCGCGCCGGCAACATCGAGCTGCGCATCCGTGAGCGGATCCGGGGTCGTGAGAGTGGGCGCGACCGGGTCACCCGGCTGGCCGGGATCGACCGGCTCGACCGGTTCCACGGGGTCAACCGGATCCACAGGGTCGACGGGATCTACGGGATCGACAGGATCAACCGGATCAACCGGCTTCGTCGGCCCGGCCACGCACTCGGCCGGGAGCGACGCCGCATCGCCCACGAGCTTCGTGCCGTCGGCCTGCTTGCAGATCTCAAAGGAGTCGACGACCTCGCCCGTGCCCACCTGGTAGGCGTTGTAGGTGAGGCGGCCGCCGTTGATCTCGATGCCCTGGTAGGTGCGCACGCCCTCGTAGGCGGTCACGCGCACCGCACCGTTGCCGGTCCAATCATTGGGGTCGGCGGTGTCGAGCTCGTACTTCTTGGGGCCCAGCACCGAGACGGCGTAAACGGGCCCGCCGTGCACGCCGCTCCCCGCGGCAGTCTCGTTCGCCTGCATGTGACCGCGACCGTAGGTGTGGTCGTGGCCCTGCAGCACGAGGTCGACGTTGTGACGCTCGATCACGTCGAGGTATGCCGCACGCAGGTGCTCGTTGTCACGCCCGACCGAGGTCGAGAAGAGCGGCTGGTGAATGCTCACGACCGACCAGTTGCCCGGGTTCGACTCGAGCTGCTCGTCGAGCCAGGCGGCCTGCATGCCCGTCCAGATGCTAATCGGATCGACCGAGGTGCCACAGCCGGCCGCGGCGAGCGCGTCTGATGCCGGGATGAGGTCGCGGGTGCCGATCGTTCCACTCAGGGTGATGAAGCGCACCCCCTGGTAGTCGATCGAGTACACGATGTTCGCGAGCGACTCGGCGATCTTCTTCTGGTACACGAGCGTGCACGCATCGGCGGCGGGGTCGACGACCGGCCCGTTGCCCGGCATGGTGAAGTGCTCATGCCACGCGTTGTACAGGCCGCCCTCTAAGAACTCGTGGTTGCCCGCGACGAGCAGCTGGTCGATGCTCGCGGTTTTCGCCGGGTCGGCGTCGAACCACTCGCCCCACTGTACGTCGTTATCGGCGTGGTTGATCTGATCGCCGGCGTGCAGCACGAGCGAGGCGTCGGGCAGCTTGGCGTAGGCCTCGCGCATGCCCTCGGCCCAGTGCGCCCGAAGTTCGTTCTGCGCATCGCCCACGTAGATGAATGAGAAGGGGTCGGCCTTCGCGCTCGCGGTCTCGAAGCTCAACCACTCGCTCCAGGCGTCTTGCCCGTCGCCCACGCGGTACTCGTAGCGGGTGCCGGGCTTGAGTCCCGTCACGGTAGCCGAGTGGCTGCGTGCCTTGTAGCTTAAGGTTTCGCCCGACTGGGTTCCCTTGCGCTCGATCGCGTCGCGGCTCGTCGCGGGTACCGCGATGACCTCTGCGGCGGATCCCTCCCGGTACTCCACCTGCCCCGCAGCGACCGACTCGTCGGTGCGCCAGGTCACGGTGCGGCCCGTGGTCGCGTCGGCCGTGGGGCTCACGATGACGCGGTCGGGGGTCGCGCTCGGCGCGTATGCCTCGATGGGCAGGTTTGGCACGCCAGGATCAACGGGGTCAACCGGGTCGACCGGAACCTCGGTGCCGTCGCCTGGTTTCGGCAGTTCGGTCCCGCCACGCGCTGCGCTCGCACCCGCGATCTCGACGCTGAAGAGTTCTCCCGCGCCGTTCGTCGTGAGGTGCACGGTTTCGACGAGCGACTGATCGGTGCCCTGCGTGGCAAGGTTCACCTCGAGGTCGGCGGTTGCTGAGACCCTCAGGCCCGTTGCGTACGCCGTGTTCTCTGCCGCCTCGCGGGGCTGCGTCACCGTAACGACGATGTGCGCGACCGCGCCGCCCTTGATGGGCTCGACCAGGAACTGGCCGACGTCGACGCCGAGCGCGTCGAGCACCTCGTTGATGTCGTCAATCTCGAGCGTGTACTCGCGCACGATCGGCTTCGTGAGCTTGCCGTCAACGAGCCCGTCGCTCTCGCCCACCTCCTTGCCGAGAATGCTGAGCGACCCAACGCTCACGCTCGCCGACGTGGGCTTCGCCTCATCGTCTGGCGCGACTGCGGTCGCACTCACGTTCTCGGCGGTGATGAGCTCGTCGAGTCCCAGCACCGTGCCGATGCGCCCCTTCTTGTCGAGCGCAAGGTGGTTCAGCTCAAAACGGTCAACCGTGACGGTCGAGGTAATGCCCTCGTCGTTCCACACGTTGCGCACGACGACGTCACCGTAGCTGCTGCCGCTGCCGAGGTCGCCCGAAGGCTTCCCGCTCGGCTTACCGGCTGCGTGCTCCTGCTCGATCGTCTCGCCGCGCTTCGGCGTTCCCGCCTCGGGCAGTTGGAAGAGACCGGGCTCGCCAATTTCGACGCCCTTGCTGAGCTCGGCGTTGATGAGCCCGCTCAGGGCGCCACCGATGGCAGATCCGCTCGCTTTGAGCCCCGTGCTGCCCACCGTCAGCGGCGAGGCGAACGCGGCCAGCTCGCCCGCTTCGCCCTCGCCCGGCCCCTCTGGGTCAACGGGCTTCGTCGGGGTCGTCACGGTGAGGGTCGCGGGCGCCGTCGGGGTGCCCTCGCCGACGCCGTTCGAGAACATGGCGCGCACGAGCAGGCCGTTCTGGGCGAGCGTGCCGGTGAGGCTCAACTCGCCGGTCGCGGCAGAGGCCACCTGCGAGGCATCAATGTCGTTCCAGGGGCCACCGAGCGCGTGGCGAAACTGCCAGCGCACGTCAGCCTCGGGGTTCGCCTCGGCGCGCGCCGTGAACGTCGCAACGCCGCCATCTTCGACCGTCACGTTCGCGGGTTCTTCGATGATGCGCGGGGCATAGGCAACTGAGAGCACCGCGGCGTCGGTCGCCGTCTCACCAACATCGTTCGTGAGCAGTGCCCGAACGCTCGAACCGTGATCTTCTGCCGCGAGCACGAGGTTCAGCGTCGGGCCGGTCTCGCCAGCGATGGCGACCCAGCCTGAGCCGCGATTCTGCTGCCACTCGACCGTCGGGCTCGGGGCGCCGTGGTAGCCAACCGTAAACGTCGCGGTCGCTCCCTCGAGCCATGATCCGGCCTGCGGCTGGGCGGTCACGACGGGCGCGTACTCGACGGCGAGCGCCGCTGCGTTACTCACTGCCGCGCCGGCAGCATTCGTGAACACTGCTCTGAACTCGGCGTTCGAGTCGTCCGCGGTCGCCTGCAGCACGAGGGTCTCGCTGTTCGCGCCCTCGATGTCGCGCCAGATGCCGTCACTGAGCCGCTGCCACTGCACCGCTGGCGCTGGGAAGCCGGTCGCGCGCGCCGTGAAGCTCACCTCGGCATCACCGCGGATCGTCGCAGGCTCAGGGTGCTCGGTCACCACGGGGGCGCCCGCTACCGTCAGGCCGCGGGTGTTGCTCTCGCCGCCAGCGTTCTTCACGCTCACGAGGTGAGCGCCGCTCGCGAGACCCTCGGGAACCGTAAACGTGAGGCTTGTGCCATCGGTCGAGACCTCACTCGGCGCGAGTGTCTCGCTTCCGAGTACGACCTGCGTTGCGGCGGTGAAACCGTGACCCGTGAGCGTCACGCTCTCGCCCGCCTTGACCGTGTTCGGCGCAGCCTGCTGCACGAAAGGCTTCACCGCGTCTGGCGACTGCGCCTGGACGGTGCCCACCACGCCGGTGAAGAAGTTCACGCGCTGACCGCTGCGGTCGTCGCCCGTGCCGTGGCGAGCACGGGTTTTGAGCAGCCCGCCGTTCTCGCCCTCGTACCGCATCTGTACGTCTGCAACAACGCGGAAAGCGCTCGCTTCAGCCTTACCTGACCCGGTCACCTGCGCAACCGGCTCGACGCGCACCCATACCGTGAGGGCACTGTTCGACTGCATCCGGTCGTAGCCCTCGCGCGCATCGGTCCAGAAGACGCCGTCGAGCACGCTGCTCGACCTCAGCTCGTCGCGGTTCCAGGTGCGGGTGAACTCTTGCGTGGTCTCGAGACGACCGTTCACGAGGTTGGCGGGGTTGCCGAGCACCCTGAGGCCTTCAAGCGTGGTGCTGGCCTCGGATGATCCGCCGACCTCTGCCCTCGCGGTCGCGGCGAGCGCCTCGGCCGTCACGATCGGGTCGCCGCCGAACAGCGCCTGCCACGGTTCGGGGGCCTCAATCGCAAGGTTCTGCGCCTCGATATTCGCGGTCATGCCCGCGAGGTCCTGGGTGATCGTGCCCCTGAAACCATGCTCACTCGTCGCCGCCGAACCGTGCCCGGTCGCGTCGAGCGCACCCGGCTCGAGACTGTACAGTGTCGAGGTCGCGGTCTCGCCAACCGGGTTCGCGATCGTCGGGTTGCTCCAGGTCATCGCCTTCGAGTTGTCTTCAGTGAGTCGCACCGCGCTCTCGCGCTGCATGAGGCCCGTGACCGTGGCACCGCCCGATGCGGGAATCTCAGGTGCGGCGAGCGCCAGCACCGTGAACTGCGCGCTTGCCTGCTGCCCACGCACGCTTACCTCGAGCGTCGCCTCGCCAACCGCGAGCGACTCGGGCAGGCGCAGCGTCGCGCTGAGGCCGCTCTCGGCCACCTGCACGTCGGCCGCAGCGACCCGCGTCTCGACGCCCTCTGCGTCAATGATGCGAACACTCGTGGCGCCCGGTGCGAAGCCAGACCCCGTGAGCGTCACAGTCTCGCCGTGCGTTGCCTGCTCTGGAGCGATGCCCGTCAGCGAGAGGGCAACCACGTCGTCACCAAGAATGGTGAGCGAGCCAGCCTCGGCCGATCCGCCCTTTGTCGCAACGACAACCGGGTAGCTGCCCGCCGCGAGGCCCTGCGGAACCACGAATGAAAGCTGCGAGCCGTCGGACGCAACCTCGGGAATGGCTGTCGGCGATCCGCCAACGGTCACACTCGTGCCACCCACGACAAAACCGGTTCCCGAAACCGAGATGCTCTCGCCGGCCTCGGCCTCGGTTGCGCTGAGCGAGGCGACCGACGGCGCCATCGCCGCTGGCGCCGAGAGCGAAGCCCCAGCGAACACCGCCTCGAGCACCGTCGAGTCTGCCGTCAGATCAGCGCCGCCAAGCCCAAGAATGAGCTTCGCTTTAATGTTCAGGGTGATGTTCGCGTCGAGGTGCAGGCCGCCCTCGGCCGGAGTGCTCGCCGTGATCGTGAACACGCCGTTCAGACTGCTCGAATCGACGAGGCCCGAGTACGAGCCGATGTCTTCTTCTTTGATGCCGAGGCTGCGCAACAGCGCGACCACGTCGTTACTCTTGACCGTGAGCTCGCGGCTCACCGGCTGCTCCAGCACGCCGCCCGGGGCCTCGATCGTTTCGCCGAGCAGGCGCAGCCCCTCGACCTTCGTCGTGGTGAGCGACTCGCCGCTGGTGCCGACCGTCGCGGTCGTCGCCACACGGTCGACCTCGGCCACAACGCCGCGCCCCAGTACCTTCGCTACTTTGTCGTTGAGCTCTTCAAGATCAATGACGATGCCCTCGATCACGGTCTCGCCCGTGATCCCCGAGGGCGTGCGGGTCACTCGATCAGAGCCGCCGCCAATCTCGATGCCACGGCCAGGCTCACTATCGACCTTGCCCTTCTTTGGGTCGGTCATAATGCCGTCAATCGGCCCCGCCTCGTACGCCTTCTCGGCGACCGCATTACCCGTGCGATCGCCCTCGGGGGCGCCGAGGCCCTCAAGCGTGTAGTCGCCAATGTCACCGAGCAGCACCGGCAGGTCGACGAGCCCATTCAGTCGGCCACTCGTCGTGCCGTCAGCGCTCAGAGGGTGCAGCGTCGCCGCCACCGGATGCGTCACGAGATCGCCGCCGACCGATGCTGTCGCCGGCGTCGCGCCGAGCGTCACACCGCCAATGAGCACCGACCCGGCAAGCGCGGCCGCGATGAAGCGCGACAGCCTTCCCGGTGGATGAAGTTGTGTAGTTCCAGACGACATGCAAGTGCTCCGTTTCTCTCGACCGCGCGCGGCCCCGACCGCAGTGACCACGCCACCACGTAGGCAGTCAAACAGCGAGAGGTAACCGGTTCGTTGCAGCCGGTGAGCGAAGAGTGAACGGCGAGCCACCGTTTTCGCAATTCGCGATGTCGGGTCGGGGTGCGGATCAGCCCAGCCCCTGGCCTGCCGGGCCCCGATCCGCACCCTGCGCGGGTAAGCGCGTCGGCCGTTACGCCGACTGGCGCGGCGACCGCTCCCGCACGAGGCCCGCGAAACGGCCCACGTAATCGCGCACGAACCCTGCCGTCGCGGGGTCAGCGAAGCGGCCCTCTGGGGTAAGCAGCGTCGGCGACTGGCCGAGAAAGACCTCGGGCTGCCCCGGCGAGGGCAGGTCGAAGTACGAGAGCGCGAGGCGCAGGTTTTTGTGGGCGCTGTATGCACCCATGCGGCCGACCGAGTGGCTGATGATGCCGAAGGGCAGGCCCTTCCAGGCCACGTCGCTGTTGGGCTTCGAGCCGATGTCGACCGCGTTCTTCAGGCACGCCGGAACCGTCCGGTTGTTCTCAGGCGTCACAAACAGCACCCCGTCGCTCGCCTTGATCGTGTCGCGAAACGCGGTGTACTCGGCCGGGAGCACCTTGTCGGGCACCGCGGGGTCGTCGTAGTCGAAGTCGTAGAGCGGCAGGTCGCGAATCTCGACGATGCGGCCCTCGAAGCCCTCGGGCAGCAGCTCGATCGCCTGCTTCGCGATCTGGCGAGCATACGAGGCGCGGCGCAGGCTGCCGACGAGCACGGTGATCTGGTGGGTGGTCATGGGGTCCTTTCGTGGTGAGGCTGTGGTGGAAGGAGGTGGTTTGACTCGGCTGGCTCTGGGGCGGGGCCCGGGGCGGCCGCGCCCAACCATTGCCTGATTTTTGCCCGGTTTTACCCCCTTTGGTGCGTTTTCGGCTCGAAAATCAGGCAATGGTTGGGCTGAAAGCGGGCCGGGCCGGAGCGGGAGCCAGGGCGCGGGTCGGGCAGGAGCCAGGCCAGCCAGCCGGCCGGCCCAGCCCCGATCCGCCCCTTAGAAATCCCAGTCGTCGTCGCTCGTGTCTTCGGCCTTGCCGATGATGTACGACGAGCCCGAGCCCGAGAAGAAGTCGTGGTTCTCGTCGGCGCCGGGGGCGAGGGCGGCGAGAATCTCGGGGTTCACCTCGGTCTCTTCGGGGCTGAAGCGCGCCGGGTACCCGAGATTCATGAGCGCCTTGTTCGCGTTGTAGCGCACGAACACGGCAACGTCGTCCATGAGCCCGAGCGGCTCGTACAGCTCGCCCGAGTACTGGAGTTCGAGCTCGTAGAGTTCCTCGAGCAGCTCGTAGGTGAACTCACGCATGCGCTCGCGCTCGGCGGGGCTCACGGCCTCAAGCCCGCGCTGGTACTTGTACCCCGAGTAGTAGCCGTGCACGGCCTTGTCGCGCAGAATGAGGCGGATCATATCGGCCGTATTCGTGAGCGTCGCGTGCACCGAGAAGTGCAGCGGCAGGTAGAACCCGGCGTAGAGCAGCAGCGACGAGAGCAGCGTCGACGACACCTTGCGCTTCAGCGGATCATCACCGTAATAGTGCGCGAGCACCTTCTTCGAGCGCTCCTGCAGGAGGTCATTCGCGACGGCCCAGCGGTAGGCGTCGTCGATCTCGGGCGTGCTCGTGAGCGTCGAGAACACCGACGAGTACGAGCGGGCATGCACGGCCTGCATGAAGGCGATGTTTGTGTAGACGGCCTCCTCGTGCTCGGTGCGGGCATCCTGGATCTGGCAGATCTCGCCGACGGTCGCCTGCACGGTGTCGAGCATCGTGAGCCCCGTGAACACGCGCATCGTGAGGGTGCGCTCTTCGGGGGTGAGCTGCTGCCACGCCGGCAGGTCGTTCGAGAGCGGCACCTTTTCGGGCAGCCAGAAGTTGGCGGTGAGGCGGTTCCACACCTCGAGGTCTTTGTCGTCGCCAACACGGTTCCAGTTGATGGGCCGCAGGCGCGCGGCGGGGTCGTGCCGGTACGAGGGCGGCGTCACCGAGATCTCGGTGAGCGGGCGCGCGGGGTCAAGGTGCGCGGCGGGGTCGTGGGCGGGGCTGGGTTCGGTCATGGTGCACTTCTTTCGGTCTGATGCGTTCGGGGTGAGGGGTGAGCGGCGGCGCCCGCGCCTACAGTGCGCACGACACGCAGCCCTCGATCTCGGTGCCCTCGAGGGCGGGCTGGCGCAGGCGAATGTAGTAGATCGTTTTGATGCCCTTGCGCCACGCGTAAATTTGCGCGCGGTTGATGTCGCGGGTTGTCGCCGTGTCTTTGAAGAACAGCGTGAGCGACAGGCCCTGGTCGACGTGGCGGGTCGCGGCCGCGTAGGTGTCGATGATCTTCTCGTAGCCGATCTCGTAGGCGTCGGCGAAGTACTCGAGATTGCTCTCGTTCATGTGCGCCGCCGGGTAGTAGACGCGGCCGAGCTTGCCCTCCTTGCGAATCTCGATCTTCGCGGCGATGGGGTGGATCGATGCCGTGGCATGGTTCACGTACGAGATCGAGCCCGTGGGTGGAATCGCCTGCAGGTACGCGTTGAAGAGGCCGTGCTGGGCCACGTCGGCTCTCAGCGCGGCCCAGTCTTCGCGGGTGGGGATCGCGAGGCCCGATCCGCCGCCTGCGTTTGCGAAGAGCTCGCGCACGCGAGCCGTCGCGGGTTGCCAGTCGCGCTCGGTGTACTTGTCGAAGTAGGTTCCGTCGGCGTAGCTCGAGGTTTCGAAGCCCTCGAAGGTCTCGCCTCGCTCGCGGGCGATGCGGTTCGAGGCGCGCAGCGCGTGGTAGGTGACGGTGAGAAAATAGATGTCGGTGAAGTCGACGCCCTCGGGTGATCCGTAGTGAATGTGCTCTGAGGCGAGGTAGCCGTGCAGGTTCATCTGACCGAGGCCGACCGCGTGCGATGCGTCGTTGCCGGCGGCGACCGAGGGAACCGCGTCGATGTTCGTTTGCAGCGAGACGCTCGTGAGCGCCCTGACCGCGAGCTCGACGGTGTCGCCGAAGTCGGGGGCGTTCATCGCTCGGGCAATGTTCAGCGAGCCGAGGTTGCACGAGATGTCGTGGCCCACCTCGCGGTAACCGATCGCGGCGTCGTAGCTCGAGGGGGTGTTGACCTGCAGAATCTCGCTGCAGAGGTTCGACATGTTGATCCACCCCGAGAGCGGGTTCTCGCGGTTCACGGTGTCTTCGAAGAGCACGTACGGGTAGCCCGACTCGAACTGCAGCTCGGCGAGGGTCTTGAAGAACTCGCGCGCGCTCAGCGTCGTCTTGCGAATGCGTGGGTTCGCGACGAGCTCGTCGTAGTGGTCGTTGATCGACAGGTCGGCCATCGCCTTGCCGTATTCGCGCTCGACGTCGTAGGGGCTGAAGAGGTGCATGTCGCGATTCTCTTTGGCCAGTTGAAAGGTGATGTCGGGAATCACGACGCCCAGAGAGAGCGTTTTAATGCGGATCTTTTCGTCAGCGTTCTCGCGCTTTGTGTCAAGAAAGCGCATGATGTCGGGGTGGTGCGCGTGCAGATACACGGCTCCCGCGCCCTGCCTTGCCCCCAGCTGGTTCGCATACGAGAAGGAGTCTTCGAGAATCTTCATAACGGGCACGACGCCAGAGGCCTGCTGCTCAATCTTCTTGATCGGGGCGCCCGTCTCGCGAAGGTTGGTGATGAGCAGTGCCACGCCACCGCCGCGCTTCGAGAGTTGCAGCGCCGAGTTCACGCCGCGGCCAATCGACTCGAGGTTGTCTTCGAGCCGCAGCAGGAAGCACGAGACGAGCTCGCCGCGCTGCGCCTTGCCCGCGTTCAAGAAGGTCGGGGTTGCGGGCTGGAAGCGCCCGCTCATCATCTCGTCGACGAGGCCCAGTGCGAGCTGCTCGTCGCCCTGCCCGAGGAAGAGTGCGGTAGCCACGACTCGCTCTTCGAAGCCCTCGAGGTACTGTGAGCCGTCGAAGGTTTTGAGCGCGTACGACGAGAAGAACTTGAAGGCGCCCAGAAAGGTCGTGAAGCGGTGGCCCGCGGCGTGAGCGCGCTCGTGGGCGAGCTCGATGAACGCGGGGCTGTAGGCGGCAAGAAACTCGGCCTCGTAGTAGTCGTTGGCGACGAGCCACTCGAGGCGCTCGGTGACGCTTTCGAAGTGGCGCGTGTTCGGCGCGACGTGCTGTTCGAGGTAGGCTCTAGCTGCCTCAAGGTCCTTGCCCAGCTGCATCGTGCCGTCGGCGGCATAGAGGTTCAGCTGCGCGTTGAGCGCGTGGTACTCCTTGCGCTCGCCAATGCCCGCGCGGGCCGGGGCTCCCTCGCCCGGTTCGGGCACGGCGGCCTCGGCCGGCGCGGAGCTCTCGGGTGCCTTCGTTTCGGTGGTCATATGGCGTTCCTTTCTGCGGGGGCGTTCGTCTCGGCCCAGAAACGGGCGAGACCGGTGTTCACGTTTTCAATGTCGCGCCCCGTGCCGAGCAGCTCGAAGCGGTACAGCTCTGGCACCCCGCACTTGCGCGAGATGATGGGGCCGGCGATGCAGTAGTGCTCGCCGAAGTTGGTGTTGCCCGCCGTGATGACGCCGCGCAAGAGGCCGCGGTTCACGGGGTCGTTGAGAAAGCCGATGACCTGCTTGGGCACGGCTCCCGCCTGCTCGCCGCCGCCGTACGTGGGCACGACGAGCACGAAGGGGTTTGCGACGCGAATGAGGCCGTCGACCCTGGGCCGAAGCGGTATGCGCTCGGCGGGCCGGTCGAGTCGCTCGACGAAGCGGCGCGTGTTTTCAGAGACGCTCGAAAAGTAGATGAGGTCGGGCGAGTGCTCCTGCCCCAGTTCTCGCACCGGGAGGGGCTCCCCCCGTCGTGTGTGTACGCTCATCACCCTGCTCCGTTCGTGTCGCTCGTCGTGTGCCCTGCGCCGCCGGTCACGCTCACGGTTGCCTCGCGAATGTGCGCTAGGACCTCGTGTCACCCCGGCAACCACCAACATCGCGATTACTATATGTTGTGGTTGCGATGCGCCATGACCGGCACATCTAGTAATAACACCGAGTGACCCATCTTGTCTACGACACGCCGCCCTTTTCAAGTACGTTGCACCGAACAATAGTATGCTGATGTCACGAACTACCGTCAACCTCGGGTAATCCCGACGACAGGAGCGAGCAGCGCATGACCAGCACGACCACCGAAACCCTCACCGCAGCGGGGCTGCTAAACCCGGCAATTCACGCGTTTGTTGCCGATTGGGCGTGGCACACGCGATCCGCACGTATTGAGGTCGTCGGCTCCGACGACGACGGGCGGCTCATCGACGAGGCGCTCGAGGCGGGCGAACTGCTGCCAGCCGGGCCCGGGCGCTACTACGCGAGGTCGCACGAGAAAGACACCGCGCGCTCAGAGGAGCGCACCGTCGTCGCGACGAGCAACCCCGAAGACGCGGGCGTGTACAACAACTGGCAGCCCGCAGCCGAGACCCTCGAGACCCTTCGCGAGCGCATGAGCGGCGCGGCCAAGGGCAAGACGCTGTACGTCGTTCCGTACCTCATGGCCGTGCCGAGCACGAAGCTCGCCCCCTACGCTGCTGGCGTGCAACTCACCGACGACCGCACCGTCGTACTGCACATGATGCGCATGGCCCGCGTCGGCGCCGAATACCTGGGCGACGCGGTCGCCACGGGTGACACCGACTTCTTCGTGCGCGCCGTGCACATCACGGGCAACCTCGACGAGATGCAGCACGGAACCCCGGGCGACCAGCGCCTCTTCGCGACGATCGCCGACGAGCGACTCATCGTGCACTACGGCTCGGCCTACGGCGGCAACGCGATGCTCGGCAAGATCGCCCACGCACTGCGCCTCGCCTCGTACGACGGTCGGGCCTCGGGGGCGTTTCTCGCCGAACAGTTCATGCTGCTCGGCATCGTCGACACCGTGACCGGCGAGAAAACTCACGTGTGCGGCGGCTTCCCGAGCGCGTCAGGCAAGACGAACCTCGCGATGACGCTCGCGCCCGAGGCCCTCGGCGACCGCTACCGGGTCGAGTTCTACGGCGACGACATCGCGTGGATGTGGCCTGGCGACGACGGCCGGCTCTACGCCATGAACCCCGAAAACGGCGTGTTCGGCGTCGCCAAAGACACGAACGAGGCGACGAACCCCGCCGCGATGCGCTCGATCGGCCCCGACAGCGGAACCATCTTCACGAACGTCGCCTACAACGAGATCACCCAGGACGTGTGGTGGGAGGGCCTCACACCCGAGCCCCCGACCGAGCTCGCCGGGTGGATCGACTGGCGCGGCCGACCCATCGCCGAACGCCAGGCTGCCGAGAAGGCCGAGCCCTGGGCGCACCCGAACAGCCGCTTCGCGACCCCGCTCACGAACGTCGAGTCGGTCGCCGGTGACGCGGCCGACCCGGCGGGCGTTCCGGTCGACATCATCATCTTCGGCGGCCGCACCCGCGACCGCGAGCCGCTCGTTCGGGCCATCACCGACCTCGCCGAGGGCGTGTACGACGGGCTCACGCTCGGAGCCGAGGCAACGTTCGCGGCCGAGGGCGTCGACGGCCAGCTGCGCTACGACCCCATGTCAATGCGCCCGTTCCTCGCCTACCCCGAGGGCGACTACGCCGAGCACTGGCTCACCGTGCTCGGCGCGCTCGAACACCAGCCACTCTTCGCGCACGTGAACTGGTTTCAGCGCGGCCCCGCGGGCGAGTACCTCTGGCCCGGCTACCGCGAAAACCTGCGCGCTCTGCTCTGGCTCGCCGACCTCAAGGCCGGCCGCGCGACGGGCCGCGAAACCCCCGTCGGCACCGTTCCCACCCCCGACGAGCTAGGCCTCACGGGCCTGCCGATCTCGCGCAGCGAACTCGAGTCGCTGCTCACGATCGACACCCCGCGGTGGATCGAAGAAATCGCCCACCGCGAAGCCCACCTCGCCCAATTCACCGGCCTGCCGCAGCCCATTCGCGACGCGCACGCGCGGGTTGCGCGGGGGCTCGGGGCGTAGGTTCGGGTCGCTCGTCGTGGGTCGGGGCTAGAACACCTCGACCCACACCGAGTCGGTCGCCGAACGGCCGAGCGGTAGCGGAGTCTTCGCGGTATTGCTCGCGTTCGATCCGCCGGCCTCGGCCGCCTGTGAACCCGCGCCACCGCGCGCCGTCTGTTCGACGACCACCTCGACCGCGTCGGAGTACGGCGCCGCGGGCCGCGTCACGAGCACCGAGCCGTAGCCAATGCCGTGGTCGGCGAAAAACTGCAGCAGCCCCGGATCATCGTCAGCCACCCGCTCGACGCGCACCCGCTGCCCCTCGCCCACCGAGCTCAGCAGCTGCGCGTTGGGCCGATGCACCACGCCGGCCGCCGACGGAATCGGGTCGCCGTGCGGGTCACGCTCGGGGTGCCCGAGGTGCTCATCGAGGCGCTCAACCATGAAGTCAGACACCGCGTGCTCGAGCGTCTCGGCCTCGTCGTGCACCTGATCCCAGCGGTAGCCGAGCACCTCGACGAGAAACGTTTCAATGAGCCGATGCCTGCGCACCATCGCGAGCGCGTGGTTGCGACCCTCGTCGGTGAGCGTCACCGACCCGTAGCGCGCGTGATCCAGGAGCCCCTGCTCGGTCAGCTTGCGGATCGCGTCAGACGCCGTCGACAGCTTCACCCCGACGCGTGCGGCGATCGTCGAGGCGGTGACGGGCTCGTCACTCCACTCGCTGAGGCTCCACACGGCCTTGACGTAGTTCTGCGTGCTTTCTGAGAGTGCTGCTACCGACATGCGCACAGCTTACCAAACATGCAAGTTCGCCTCGGCGAACCTTGGTGTTGTGGGGTGGTCAGGGCCGGGCCAGTCGGGGCGGGGCGACCAGTTGGGGCGGGCCGGGCAACCGATCTGGGTCGGACGATCAGGCGAGCGGTCGCGTAATCCCGCGATCCGCACGATCCGCACGATCCGCACGCTGTGTGGTCAAAAAGTGTCGATTTTCGGGCTGAATTCGACACTTTTTGACCACACGATGAGGAAAAGTGACCACAGGCGAGGCCTAGGGGCGCGAGGGCCCGAACGGCAGAGCCGCGAGGAGCCAGGCGCCGACGGGGCGCGGCGCGCGGGGCACGAACAGGTGCGCTAGAAGCCCGCGCCGCTCGGCGACGGGGTCGCGGCGTCGATGACGACGTGCAGCAGGGCCGGGCCGTCGTGCGCGAGCAGCTGGGCGATGGTTTCTTCGACGCCATCGGCGCTGTCGATGCGGGCGCCGGCGCCGCCGAACGACTCCATCCACGCAACGAAGTCGGGGTTGACCATCGTGGTGCCCGAGGGACGGCCCGGGTACCAGCGCTGCTGGTGCTCAACGATCGTGGCGTATTTGCCGTTGTCGACGACCACGAAGAGGGCCTTCGAACCCTGCGCCACGAGCGTCGCGACCTCCTGGCCATTCATGAGGAAGTCGCCGTCGCCGCACACCGCGACGGCCTTGCGCTCCGGGAAGACGAGCGAGGCGGCGACAGCCGCAGGAACCGCCATGCCCATCGCACCGTTGCGCGACCCGACGAGACTGTTGGGCACGTCGTGCGTGATCTGGCGGTGGCCCCAAATGGTCGCGTTGCCCGCGCCATAGGTGAGCACGCGCTCGGCAGGCAGCTGCTTCTCGAGCTCGGCGAAGATGCGCTCGAGGTCGGCTCCGGCAGTCGGGGTCTCGCCGCCGGTGTCGGCGGCGAAGCGCTCCTGGCTCGCGCGCAGTTCGGCGACGCGGGCTGAGTCGCGCGATCCGCCGACCTCGCCAAGCTCGGCAAGGGCACGAACGAACGTCGCGGGCGTCGCCTGGATGATCTGGTCGACGCGGCCCGAGTGCTGCATCAGCTCTGAGTCGGTCGTCACGAGCACGGTCTCGGCCTCGCGGGCGATCGTGTAGCCCTCGCTCATGACGTCTGAGCGCACGGCGCCAACCCCGATGAAGAGGTCGGCCGACGAGAGCGCCTCGACGATCGAGTCGCGGCGGCCGTAGCCGGGCCAGCCAATGTAGGCCTCGTGGTTATTGGGCACGGCGTCGTAGTTGCGCCAGTCGGCGGCAACGGGAATGTGGTTGGCGAGTGCCCAGTCGGCGAGTTCGCGGCCGGTCGACCCGAAGAAGTTGTCGCCGCCGGCGAGCAGGAAGGGGCGCTCTGCGGCAAGAATGCGGGCCTTCAGCGCGGCCATGTCGTCGGCGCTCGGTGCGGGCGCCGCGATCGCGCGGGCGGCGGGAGCGGTGACCTCGGTCATCTCGCGCAGCAGGTCTTCGGGCAGGCCAACCACGACGGGGCCGGGGCGGCCCGACACCGCAACGTGCATCGCCTCGGCGACGATATCGCCAGCCTGGTCGGCGTTTTCAATCGTGAGTACGCGCTTCACGGTCGACCCGAACCAGCTGTCGATGCTGAACTCCTGGAACGACTCGCGGCGGCGGTCGGCAAACGGCACGAGGCCGATGAAGCACACGAGCGGCGTCGCGTCCTGGTACGCGCAGTGGGCCGCAATGAAGAAGTTCGCAGCGCCGGGGCCGCGGGTCACCATCGCGATGCCGGGCTTGCCGGTGAGGCGCCCCTCTGAGAGCGCCATGAAGCCAACGCCACCCTCCTGGCGGCACACGACGTTCGTGATCTCTGAGTCGTAGAGCCCGTCAAGCACGTCGAGAAAGCTTTCACCCGGAACCGAGTAAACGCGCTCGACGCCATGATTGGCGAGTGTATCGACGATTAGGTGGCCTACTGAACGCGACTGAGTCATCGGGGTTCCTCTCGAGAAGGTGACGAAATATGTGCTGCCGGGCAAAACCCTGGCCTCGCCTGGCACCGCACAGACCGGCTCAGTGCCGCGTCGCGAAGGGCCGGCCGCCAAATGATCTTGCGCCGTCTCCCGACCATCCTTTCAGGTCTTCGTGCACAATGCACGGGGCATACGCCGCCAAAAAACGTCACTATGCTGGGTATTTGCACATCATCCGCACAAGGAGGTCATGCATGAGCCACGAACCGGTCACCCCCGTCACCACCTCCGACGGTGAGCCGCTCCCGGCACCGGGCAGCACCGCCGCGCCCGCCCCGAGCGCCACCCTCTCGAGTTCTCCCCTGCCCGAAGATCGCGAACGCTGGCTCGAACTGCTCGAGATGCTCGACATCGACGAGTTGAGCGCCGACTTTGTGCAGCGCATGTCGCAGGTCGAGGAATACCAAGAGGGCAAGATCTCGAGCGCCGACCTGACGAAGGCAGCCCGCGGATCATTTCGCGGCCTCATCGGCTGCATGCGCGAAGGCAGCGAGCGCGAACTCGAGTCGGTCGCCTTCAACGTGGGCACGTCGCGAGCGCGGGCCGGGATCTCGCGCACGGCGCTCATGACCGCGATCCGCATGGATTACGCAGTGCTGTGGAACGCACTCGTCGCCGTCGCCTCGGTCGACGACGCCCAGCTGCTCCTGCGCCACGCCGACCCCGTCTGGCAGGTCGTCGACAACTATGCAAGGCAGGCGCACAACGGTTACATCGCCGAGAAAGAGATGCTCACCGACACCAGGCAGCTCGCCCAGCGGGCCCTCATTTCAGAACTCGTTGACGCGAAAGAACCCCGCCCCGAGCGGATCGCCGAGATCGCGAAGGCCCTCGAACTCCCGTTGCGCGGGCCATACGTGCTCGTCGCTGCCGCTGGTGCCGAGGCGCAGACGCTGCGCGATCACCTCACGAGCGAGTACGGGGCGCGTGCCCTCGTCACCTCGTATTACTTCGAGGGCATGCTCGTGCTGCTCATGCGCGAACGCACCTGGCTCACGAGTCAGGAACTGCAGGCGCTGCGCGGAAGCGAACTCGGCGCCCTCATTCTCATCACGGGGCTCGAAGAGATCTGGTCGGGAACGCGCCTCGCGGCCGAACTCTCGAAACTGCCTTCGTCGCATTCGGGCGGCCGGCGCAGCTTCGACGATTGGCCGCAGCTCGTGCGCGCCCGCCTCGTCGACACCCACCTCGAGCCGGTGCTCAACATCGAGGCGAAGCTCGCCGAGTGCAGCCCCGCCGAACGCGAGAGCATCGAGGAGTCGGTGCGCGTGTTTCTCGAGACCGGCAGCGTGCAAGAGGCTTCGGCCCGGCTGTTCTGCCACCGCAACACGATGACCAATCGGCTGCGGCGCTTCACCGACCTCACCGGCATTGACGTGACGGTGCCGGTCGAGGCGGCGCGCGTGGTGCTCGCCTGGGCGTGATGAGCTGAGCGGGGGCGCCGGGGCTGCCGGGCTCGGGGCTCGGGCGACGCTCGTGGGGCTGCCGGGTCGCCGCGATCCGCCGAAAACGGTTCTACTTGACGAAAAGCAGGGTATTTCGCCCGAAACACCCTGCTTTTCGTCAAGTAAACGGCAAAACGCCGCGCAACGGCCCGCGCAGCGCGCCCCCCTAGTTCACGAGCGTGTGCGGCTTCTCGCCACGAAGCACGCGGCTCACGTTGTCGGCCGGCACCATGAAGTACTCGCGCAGGGTCGCATCGCTGCGGAACGCCGAGTGCGGGGTGACGAGCACGCGCGGGTGGTGCACGAGCGGGTCGTCGGCCGCGGGTGGCTCGACCTCGAGCACGTCGAAGAAGGCGCCGCGCACCTGGCCGCTGTCGAGGGCCGCGATGAGGGCCGCCGTGTCAACGAGCTCGCCGCGAGCGACGTTCACAATGTAGGCGCCCTGCGGAAGCTTCGCGAGGTTTTCGGTGTTCAAGAAACCGCGGGTCTCATCGGTGAGCAGGGCGTGGAGGCTCAGCACCTGCGACTGCTCGAGCAGTTCGTCGAGGCTCGAGACGCGCTCGACGCCATCCTGCCAGGCGTCTTGGGGAACGAAGGGGTCGTAAGCGACGACGCGGTCGAAGAACGGCAGGGCTCGCTCGGCGACCTTGCGGGCGATGCGGCCGAGGCTGAAGAGCCCGAGGGTCATTTCGCTCGCGCGGGGAGGGAGCGGCAGCGCCGAGTAGTCCCACTCGCCACCCTCAACCTGCTCAACCGAGGCGCGGAGTTCGCGCAGCATCGTGAGCATTCCGGCGAGGGCATGGGTCGCGACCTCTTCGCTTGCAACGCTCGGCATGTTGCATACGTCGACGCCGAGTTCGCGGGCGACGGTGACGTCGATCTTGTTGAAGCCGACCGAGGTCGTGGCGATGACCTTGAGGTTTGGCAGCTGGCGAAGCGTTGCCGCGTCGAGCTCGATGAAGCTGGCTACGATGCCGTCACAGTCGGGGGTTTTCGAGACGAGCTCGGCGGGGTCGAGCGTGTCGAGCAGCGTGACCTCGTGGCCCTGGCCCTCAAGAAAGGCGATGGCTTCGTTCGGGTCGAGTGCGCCCCGGTCGGTGATGGTGATCTTTGCCATTTCGGCTCCTTTACGTTGGCGGCATAATTCTGCGTTCAACCTTGGCACACCGGCTGCTATGCATGTGCACATTGAAGGGCGACAGGTCGGCGACACTTGCCTAGTGCCGCCTGCGAAGCCCGCTGGTAACTTCTCTAGGGCAGGTCTGGTATCTGCCCGACGGCTTGGCCGTTCGAGGACGAGCGGAATCACCTATAAAAGGAGACTGAACACATGAGTTCTGTGTCACACACTTCATCGGCGGAGCGGGAAACCGCAACCGTCAATGTCATCACGCCCCGCGAAGCACGCAAGGCCGCCATCGGGGCGCTCGTTGGCAATGTGCTTGAGTGGTACGACTTCTTCCTGTTCAACACGGCAGCGGCGCTCGTGTTCAACGTGCAGTACTTCGTCTCTGACGATCCGGCGCTCGCCTCGATGGCGGCATTCGCAACGCTTGCGGTGGGCTTCATTGTGCGCCCGCTCGGCGGTCTCATCTTCGGGCGTCTCGGTGACCGCATCGGCCGCAAGGCGGTGCTCATCATCACGGTGATTGGCATCGGCGTCGCGACGGGCCTCATCGGTATTCTCCCGAACTACATGTCGATTGGCATCTGGGCCCCGATCTTCCTGCTCACCCTGCGCCTTCTGCAGGGCCTCTTCATCGGTGGCGAGTGGTCGGGTGCGATGACGCTCGCGGTTGAGAACGCGCCGCTCAAGATGCGTGCGCGCATGGCGGCCATTCCGCAGCTCGGTTCGCCCATCGCGACGCTGCTCTCATCGGGCTTCTTCTTCCTGCTCACCTACTACCTGAGCGCCGACAACTTTGACGCTTGGGGCTGGCGCATTCCCTTCCTGCTCGCGATTCCGCTGCTGCTCGTGGCGCTATGGATGCGCGCAAAGATGCAGGAGTCACCCGTGTTCCAGGAGGTTCAGGCGAGTGGCGACGGCGAGAAGGCTCCCCTCAAGGTCGTCTTCACGACCGCTTGGCGTCAGCTGCTCGTGGGTGTCTTTGCCGTCATTCTCGGCACCGCCGGCTTCTACATCGTGACGACCTTCGTCATGAACTACGGCACCCGCGTGCTCGGCATGGAGCGCAACATGATTCTTGCGGCAACCCTCATCGGCTCGGTCTTCCAGCTGCTCTCGGTGCTGCACGCAGGCCGCCTCGGCCAGAAGTACGGTGCAACCAAGGTCATCATGGGCGCCGGCATTCTCACCGCGCTCGTCGCATTCCCGTGCTTCCTGCTCATTCAGACCACGAACTTCGTGCTCGTCACGATCGGCATCGTCGTCTCGGTCTCGCTGCTCACCTACTCGTTTGCTGCGGCGGGCCCCGTGCTCACGGGCCTCTTCCCCTCGAACGTGCGTCTCTCGGGCGTCGCGGTCGGCTTCAACGGCGCCAACGTGCTCGCGGGCCTCACCCCACTCATCGCGACGGCCCTCGTGACCGCGAGTGGTGACGAGTGGTGGCCGGCAGCCACGATGCTCGTGGTCTTCGCGGTGCTCAGCGTGATCGGCGCGAAGCTCGCCCCGAAGTACAGCCAGCAGTACGCCGACTACAAGCACTAACCCCCAAGCGATGTGGCCCGGAGTCGTTCCGGGCCACACGCGCACCCAGGACCCGACACCCGAAAGGAGCACCGTGCAACTCGACCTCATCATTCACGCCAGTGACATTGTCACGCTCGACCCGAACCGGCCGCGTGCCAACCGTGTCGGTGTGCTTCACGGCCGCATTGTCGGCTTTGACGAAGAACTCGACGGCCTCTCCGCCCGCCGCGAAGAGCAGTTGGGCGACGCGGTCGTCACCCCCGGGCTCATCGACGCGCACTGCCACACCTCGTGGTGGGGGCTCAGCCTCGACTCGGTCGATCTCAGCACCGTTCGCTCGCTAGCCGAACTCTACGAAAAACTCGATGACGCGGCACAGGCGTTGCACGTGAAACACGGGGCGTGGATCCACGCTACCGGTTTCAATCAGGCACTCACGGGCGGCCAATTTCCGAGCATCGAACGCCTCGACGCGATCACGGGCGACCACCCCCTCTACATCAGGCACACCTCTGGCCACGCGGCCATCACAAACACCGCCACGCTGAACCTCATCGGCGCGCTCGATGAGGGCTTTGAAAACCCGGTGGGCGGCGCGGTCGTGCGAGGCGCAGACGGCACCCCGACCGGGCTCATCGAAGAGTCGGCGCAGGGGCTCGTCCAGGCGTTGCTGCTGCCCTACTCAACCGAGCGTCTCGTCGAGGCGATCGACGAAGCCACCAAGCGCTACGCCGCCCAGGGCATCACCTCGTTTTGCGAGGCGGGCATTGCGGGCGGGTGGATCGGCCACAGCCCCATCGAGGTCAGCGTCTACCAGGCGGCTGCCGCGAGCGGGCGCCTTCACGCTCGGGCCCAGCTCATGCCAACGCTCGACGGGTTGCAGCCGCTCACGGCGCACGCCGCCGACTTTCACGACGAAGGCTCGGGGCTCGGGGCGAGTCTCGGGGTCACGTTTGGCTTTGGCACCGACATGGTGCGGCTCGGCCACACCAAAGTGTTTCTCGACGGCTCCCTGCTTGGCGCGACCGCCGCGGTGACCGAAGACTACTGCGGGCATCCGCACAACACCGGCTACCTGCTCGACGAGCCGGGCACCTACCGCGAACGCGCCCTCGCTGCCTACCGGGCCGGCTGGCCGCTCGCACTGCACGCCATCGGCGACGAGGCGATCGATCTCGCGCTCGACCTCATTGGCGAGGCGCAGGAGCGGTACGGCACCCTCGCCGCGCCCTGCCGCATCGAGCACTTTGGTATCGCCAGACCCGAGCAACTCACCCGTGCTGCGGCGCTCGGCGTCGCGGTCACCCCGCAGGCGGGCTTCATCGGCCCGATCGGCGATCAGATGGCCGAGCGCGTCGGGCCATCACGCGAGGGTTGGCTGTATCGCGGCCGCTCGGTGATCGACGCGGGCATTCTGCTTGCCGGATCCTCCGACCTGCCCGTCGCCGACAATAACCTGCGGCGCGGCATGCAGAGCGCCATCGACCGACTCACTTCTAGCGGCAAGGTGCTCGGCGAGGCCGAGGGCATCACGCCGATCGAGGCGCTGCGCTGCTACACCGAGTGGGCAGCGATCGCGTCGGGTCAGGGGGCCGACCGAGGAACGCTCGAGGCCGGCAAGCTCGCCGACTTCACCGCGTTCTCGGCATCGCCCCTCACCGCCGCGAACATGAACGACCTCGAGATCGTCGCAACCTTCGTTGGGGGTGCGGCGACCTTCGACTCGCGAACCGCTGCTGGGCCTGGCTAACGCTGCGCTACCCGCGCAACTCCCCACCCCCGCACCCTTTATCTTCTTCTGCGAAAGGAACCATCATGCAGACCAACGACCAGGCTTTTCTCGATGATTGGGCCGTTCACGCCACCTTCGGGGCGGTCGAAGGCACCGACGGCGTCGACCGACAGGCGGCGAGCGCACCAGACGGCGAGCAGCGCAAGTGGTTTGCCGAGCTGCTCACCTCGCACGGCTTCACCGTTCACCGCGACGCAATCGGCAACCAGTTCGGCCTGCTCGAGCTCGTGCCGGGCGCACCGTACGTACTCACCGGATCACACATGGACTCGCAGCCGACCGCTGGCCGCTTCGACGGCGCCTACGGCGTCATGGCCTCGGCCTACGCCTGCTTTCGCGTTGCCGAGGAGCTTCGTGCGGCGCCCGAAAAGGCCACGTTCAACCTCGCCGTCGTCAACTGGTTCAACGAAGAGGGCTCGCGTTTCAAGCCCTCGATGATGGGCAGCTCGGTATTCACCGACAAGCTCGCCCTCGAAGAAGCGCTCGCGACCACCGACCCCCGCGGCACCACGGTGCGTGAGGCGCTCGACGCGATCGACGAGCGCGGCGATTTCGAGGGGCTTCCCGTTGCCTCGTACGCCGAGATTCACGTTCAGCAGGGCCGCAGCATGGAAGAGGAGGGCGTGACGATCGGTCTCGTCAACGCGACCTGGGCAGCCCACAAGTTCGAGTTTCGGGTGCGCGGCGAGCAGGCCCACAGCGGATCGACCCTCATGAGCGATCGTCGCGACGCACTGCTCGGCGCCGCTCGCCTCATCGTCGCCGCGCGTGAGCTGGTCGACGGGTTCGACGACGGCGCGCTGCACACCGCCTGCGGTGAGATCAGCGTGTACCCGAACTCTCCGGTAGTTGTCGCGAGCGAGGTGCACCTGCTCGTTGACCTCAGGTCGCCGAGCAACGAGGTCATTCGAGAGGCCTACGAGCGCATGATGCGGGTCGTCGAGCGCGTTCAGGTTGACGATCGCGTCGAGATCGACATCGTCGCTGAGCACTCGTGGGAGCAGAACCCCTACCCCGAGAATGGCGTTGAGCTGGCGCGTGAGGTCGCCGTCGAACTCGGCCTCACCCACGACCGGGTCATGACCGTCGCGGGCCACGATTCAACGAACATGAAAGACGAGGTACCCACGGTCATGCTCTTCGTGCCGAGCGTGAACGGTGTCTCTCACAACCTGCAGGAATTCACGAAAGATGAAGACCTGATTGCGGGCCTGAACCACCTCACCGGTGTGGTTCGCCGCCTCGCTGCCGGAGCGCTTGTGAGCACGAGCGCCTGACGGCGAGCGGGTGGGCCTCGGGTTACTCACCTGGTACCAAACTCGAGGCACTCCCCCAGGAGCGCGGGTCGCGTGATGCGACCCGCGCTTTGTCGTTTCATGCACTCTGCGACAACCTTGGCGCACAGCCGAACCCAAGGTCGTCAGTTAGGCTTACCTAAGTAGTCCAGGTGCACGCAGCACCACACGTATATCGAGCGAAAGGCCCCTCGTGACGACACCCGCCCAGCAAAGCCCACGACCCAAGCGAACCCAGATCGTGCTCGAGGTTATTGAACGCATTCAGTTGTCGCCGCGCATGGTGCGCATCGTTGCGGGCGGCGCAGGCATGGCCGAGGTCGAGAACAACGGCTTCACCGACGCCTACACGAAGATGCTCTTCGCCCACCCCGACACCGACGTGACCCCGCCCTACGACCTCGAGGCGCTGCGCGAGAAGCTCGGCCCCGAGCTCATGCCCTCGCGCCGAACCTACTCGATTCGCCGCTTTGACCTCGACAATGGACAGCTGTGGATCGACTTCGTCGCGCACGGCACCGAGGGCATTGCTGGCCCCTGGGCCGGCAGCGCGAAGCCGGGTGACGCGGTCGTGCTCGGCGGCATCGGCGGCGGGTACCGCCCTGACGAAACCGCCGATTGGCACTTGCTCGCGGGCGACGACGCCGCGCTTCCGGCCATTGCCTCGGCACTCGAGGCCATGCCCGCCAACGCCAATGGTGTTGCCCTCATCGAGGTCGACGGCCCGGCCGATCACCTCGAGCTGAGCGCTCCCGAGGGCATCACCGTCGAGTGGCTGCACCGCGATGGCCAGGAAGCCGGGACGACCACCCTGCTCGCTGACGCCGTTCGTGCGACCGAGTGGCGCGAGGGTCGCGTGCAGGTCTTTGCGCACGGCGAGCGCGGTGCGATGAAGGCGCTACGCCCCTACTTCACCGAGGAGCGCGGCCTCGAGCGCGCCCAGCTCTCGCTGTCGGCCTACTGGGCTCACGGCCGCAAGGAAGACACGTTCCAGGCCGAGAAGCGCGAGCCGATCGGCCAGATCTAGCAGCTTCATCGCCCGGGGTGCCTCACGTTTTCTCACTGGGGCGCCCCGGGGCATGGCAGACTGACATCATGAACGCACTCGAGCAGTACATTGCAGATCGCCTCACCGCGGGAGCGAGCGGAGCCGCCATCGAGGGCGAGCTCCTCGCGGCCGGCTGGAGCGTCGCGGTTGTGCAGCCGGTCATTCACGCACAGCTTGCCCGCGCGCGGCAGTTGGCGCCGAGGCCGGCACCGGCCGCGCAGGCAACCGTGCCTGGCGAGCCGCGCAACGGTGAGCCACTGCTCATCACGAGCCTCGTGCTCTTGGTCGCTGCGATGGTACCCTTCATCATCATGTTCTTCGTGCCGTTTTGGCAGTCGGCCACGGTCGAGGCCGCAACTGCTGCGGTGGGCGAGATGGCGATCATGATGCTCTTCCTGTTGCCCGTCTCGATTGCGCTGTGGATCGCCGCATTCGTGTGCTTCCTGGTCGCGAAGTCTGGCGGGCGCATGTCTCGCAAGAGCCTCTCGATCTGGTCGATCATCATGCTCTTCGTCTCACCCGTGGTGACGGCGACGTTCTTTACCCTCGCCATTCTCTTCGCAACGATCGTTGGCGTCATGTGTGGCACGACGGTCTCGCCAGGCTGCGGCATTCTGTAGGGTCCTGCGCCGCCTCAAGGCGAGCGGCCAGAGCGAACTCAGCCCTGCGCTTCGGCACCCTCGCCCGCTTCGTCGCCCGCCGCAACAAAGCCGCGCACGAAGTTGATCGCTGCCCGCAGCGCCGGGTTCGGGCGGCGTGACTCGCGGTAGCAGAGCGAGATGCGGCGAAAGCCGAGGCCAGGCAGCTCGTGGGTTTCGACGCCCGAGGGAAGCTCGCCCTGCAGGGCCAGTTGCGGCATGAGGGTCGCCCCCTCTCCCGCGGCGATCATCGCGAGGGCGGCGTGGTAGCCGGCGTAGCGGTGCGGCGAGGTCTCTGAATCGCTGAGGCCACGGCGCACGCGGCGCACTGCGCTGACGCCTCCCGCGGCCCCGTCGAGTTCGAGCCATGGCACCTGCAGGCGTTCGAGCTCGACGACGCCGAGCGCCGCCTGGGTTCCGGCGGGCACGACGAGCAGCCAGGGGTCGTACATGAGGGTGATCTCGCGAATCTCTGGGCCGAGCGCAACCGGCTTCATCGAGTCGTCACGCTCGGTCACGATGAGGTCGACATCGGCGGCGCGCAGGGCGCGCACGAGCTCGACCTGTTCAGCCTCGACGACCTCGAGCTGCACGCCGGCGAGCTCGTCCTTCCATCGCGGCAGGGCGGGCGCGAGCACGGCCGAGATGAAGCTTTGAAAGGCACCGAGCCGCACCCGACCGCTCGGCAGCTGGCTCGCCGCAGCAACGCGCAGGGCCGCCTCGTTGACCTCGCGTTCGACGTTCTCGGCGAGCTCGATCAGCTCACGCCCGGCGGCCGTCGGGCTCACCCCGCGAGGCGACCGTTCAACGAGCGGAACCCCCACCTCTGTCTCAAGTCGTGAGAGTTGCTGAGACACCGCAGAGGGCGTTAAACGCATGGCGTCAGCCGCCGCGAGCACGCCGCCGCTGCGCGAAATCTGCAGCAAATATGGCAGCCGAGAAACCGTGATCTTCATATTCAGAAATTCTAAATGCTCGGTATCACATTATCCAATTGCGCTAAAACAAGAAAAAGATCACAATTGAGTCTCGGTGCCTGTTTGTGATGGCGCCTCAAGACCCTCGGAAGGAGCAGCAATGGAAGACATGATCGGCACGGCCCTCGGTTGGATCGGAACAGTAGGTACCCTGTCGGCGTATATTCTCATCACCCGCGGCACGGTCTCACCGACCGGCAAGCGCTACGCTGCTCTCAACATGATCGGCGGCACCTTCGCGGCCGCCGGAGCACTCGCCTTCGGGGCATGGCCCGCGTTCTTCTCAAACGTCGTCTGGGCAGGCATCGGCCTGCACGGCCTCGTCACCGCAACGCGCCGCGCACGGCACGAGCGCAAGCTGTCGCTCGCAGCGAACCTGCTCACGATGCCCACGCCAACCGAGTTCGCTGAGGCCCTGCTCAAGACGCAGCCGATTGCGATTATGCACCCGCAGGCGATCCGCCTCCCAACGCAGGAGGAGCTGCTCGCCGCGAGCCGCCAAGCAGCGTAATCGCATGCCGCGGGGCCCGCTCCCGCTGTGAAAGAATGAGCGCATGACTGAGGCCACGCCCGTGAGCGACCACCCCTTCGATCGCGCCGTGTGGCGCTTCTGGCCGTGGATCTCGTGGCTTTTGCCGGTGGTGCTCATTGCCTTCGCCCTCACGAACTCGCGCGACGGCCTTTCGACCATCGTCATGCTGTACCTCTCGCCGGTCGTGCTCGTGGCATTCGGGCTTGTGAGCTCGCTGCCCCAGTGGGTACTGAAGGCGCGAGGGCACGAGACCACGCCCGCACCCATCAGCGCGCTCATGGTGACGGCGTGGGTGAGCGCCATCGCGATCGCCATCGTGGTGCGCAGCGACCTGCAGGGCGGGGCCGCGACGGCGAGTACGCGTGGGCTCACCGCCCTCATGAGCACCGCGACCGCACTGCTCGTCATCGCCCTCGCCGGCGCCATCGTGGGCGCCATCGCACTACCCGCGAAAGACGAATGGGGGCTGTGGCGCTTCAGCGGCCCCGCCGCACTCGTGGTGGCACCGCTTGCCCTCGCCCTCGTCACCGCGGTGCAGGGCACGGCGCCGATCCACGTTTCACGCGATTCGCAGAACATCGACTCCGAGGTCGCGATGCAGCTGCAGACCGAGCGCTGGCAAGACTTCAACACGTTTCTCACGCCCGCACGCGCCGCGGCATGCCCCACCGAGTGGCGGCTGAGCGGTGGCAGCGGATTGAGCGTGTACGAGGGCACCTCGTTCGACGACAGCCAGTACACGCTCTACAGCAACTGGCGCTGCGAGACACCGCTCACGAGCGACGAGTTTTTCGAGACGATCGTGCCCGCCATCGAGGCAAGCGGCTGGCGACTCATCACGAGCGGCGAGGGTGAGAACCCCGGGCCTACCGAATACCAAGACGCTTCTGGTTCAAAGACGCAGGGCTTCCAGGCCCAGTTCGAAGCGGCCGAACCAGACGAAGGGCTCGGTCAGCCAGACTCACCCGAGGGCACGAACGGCACGCTCACCCTCATGCTCGAGCCCGGCGACACGAAGGGTGAGTTCTCGCTGCTCTTCAACGCCGCAAGCCCCTCATTCTGGCTCGAGGGCGGTTCGGTCTTCTGGAACACCGAGCCCGACACCCAGCTCGCCGAAGAACTCCTCTGGAGCCACTCGCCGACCACCTTTGCGGCCGACGAGTGGCCCGAGCTCGAGCGCGTGGTGCGACTGCCCTAGCGCTGCGACTCGAAGGGGTAGTCTGCGCCCATCTGGTCGATGGCGCGGGTCGTGGCGCCCTCCTCTGAGAAATCCATCATGGGCACGGGGCGCTTGAAGCCGTGCGTCACGGCGACGATGATGGCGAGACCTAACACGACCCAGATGCCACCCGCGATCCACGTGAAGGTTTCGAGCGAGCTCCACAGCCACACGGTCACGCCCGCCCCGATGAGCGGTAGGAGGCCGTAACGCAGCAGGGTGCCCACGGTGAGAGGCGCGGTGCGCCCGCCTCTGGGAAAGAGGTAGGTGCGAATGACCGAGAGATTGACCATCATGAAGGCCGCGAGCGCGCCGAAGCTGATCATGTGCGTGATGATCTCGAGCGAGATGAACAGTGAGGTGAGCGAGATGACCGACACGAGCGTTGCCGCGACGATCGGGGTGCCGAAGCGCTTGTGCACGCGCGCGAGCCCCCGGGGCAGCACGCCGTCGCGGCCCATCGCGTAGATGATGCGCGAGACCGAGACCTGGCTCGTCATTGCCGAGCCGAAGGAGCCCGCGACAAACACCGCCACGAAGAACGAGGTGAGCGCGTCGCCGCCCACGAACTTCATAACCGTCACGCCAGCCGCGTCAAGCTCGGCCTCGCTCATCGTCGACCAGTCGACGTCGAAGGCGATCGCGCCAGACCAGGCGACGAGAATGAAGAAGAAGCCGCCCACGAGGGTCGCGAGCACGATCGCCCGGGGAATGTCGCGGCGCGGGTTCTTCGCCTCCTCAGAGAGGGTCGAAACCGCGTCGAAGCCGAGAAATGACAGGGCGAGAATCGCGGCGCCAGCGGCAATCGCGCCGATGCCGCCCTCGCCGAAGGTGAAGGGCTCAAGCAGCCCAACCGTGGTGTCGCCGCCGAGCGCCGACTTGAAGGCGAGGGCGATGAACACCGCGACGAGAATGACCGAGAGTGAGATGATGACGGCGTTCGCCTTGCTCACGAAGTTAATTCCGAGAATGTTGAAGCCGAGCACGAGCGCAATCGCCACGAGCGAGAACACCCAGGCGGGCACCGCGGGAAACTGCGTGTTCATGTAGATGCCGATGAGTAAGAAGTTGATCATCGGCAAGAAGAGGTAGTCGAGCAGCATGACCCAACCGGTCATGAAGCCGACACCGCCGCCAAACGACTGCTGCGAGTACGTGTACGCCGATCCCGCAATCGGGTACTTGCGCACCATCGCACCGTAGCTGAGCGCCGTGAACAGCATGGCAATGATGGCCAGCAGGTACGCGGCGGGCAGGTGACCGCCCGTCTCTTTATTGACGAACCCGTAGGTGGTGAACACCGTCACCACCGTCATGTAGGTGACGCCGAAGGCCGTGAGGCTCACGAGCCCCAGCGTGCGCTTCAGCTTGACGGGTGTAACGGTATCGGTCATGAATGCTCCTTTGAATTCGTTGCTCGGTGTGCGTTAATGCGTTCGGTGCCCCGCGAGCCAGGTGCCGTGCACCTGCACCCCGGTGATCTTCGCGACGTCAATCTCGGTCGGGTTCTCACTCAGCCACACGAGATCGGCCGTCGAGCCGACCGTGAGGGTGCCGCGCTCGGGCGCGAGCGCCTGCCGCGCAATACCGGTCGTGTAGCCGGCGTATGCCTGCCGCGCCGAGACCCGCTCTTCGGGAAGCCAGGGCGTCGACCCCGTCTCGCTCGGATCCCTGCGGTCAATCGCGGTCGCGAGCGCCGGGCGCCAGTCTTCGGTCGTGACGGGCCAGTCGCTACCAAACGAGACGGTGGCGCCGCTCTCGAGCACCGAGCGAATGAGGTACTGCTGCCCCTCACGGTCGTGGCCGAGGTGCGGAATCGTGAGGTCGCGCATCACGGCATCGCACTGCGCCCAGTATGGCTCAAAGTTCGCGACGACCCCGAGCTCGCCGAAGCGCTGCACGTCATCGGGGTGCAGCAACGCGACGTGCGCAATGACGTGCGGGCGTTCTGGCGTCGTGATGTCAGCGATGGCCTCAAGCCCGTCGAGCGCGTGTCGGTTTGCCGCGTCACCGATCGCGTGCAGGTGCAGCTGAAACCCAGCCTCGGCAAAGGCCCGCATCGCGAGTTCGAGCTCGTCGACCGACCAGTTGAGAATGCCGCGCTCGTCAGGCTTGTCAGCGTACGGGGCGATGAGCGCCGCCGTGTGGCTTTCGACGACGCCGTCGAGAAAGAACTTGATGGTCTCGCCGCTCAGGCGCTCGTGCCCGAGCTCGCGCACCGCGGCCCTCGCCGCACTGAACTCGGCCACTTGCTCCCGCCACAGCGCGGGGTCGGCGCGAAAAGCCATGTTGACGCGCGTGTGCAGGCGATCGGCGCGGGCGGCGGCGAGATAGACCTCGATGTTCTCGGGGTCGACCCACGCGTCTTGCACCCAGGTGGTGCCTTGCCGCGCGTACACCCGGGTCGCGTGTTCAAGCGCGCCCACCCTCATCTCGAGGGAGTACGGTGGCACGACCTCTGCCAGGAAGTTATTGGCCGCGGTCTCTTGCAGCGTACCCATGGGCGACCCGTCGGCCCGGCGCACGTACCTACCAAGCTCGGGGTCGGGGGTCTCGCTCGTGATGCCGCCGGCCCGCAGCGCCGCGGTGTTGACCCACGCCGTGTGATAGTCCCACGCCCGAAGAATGGTCGGGGTGTCGCCCGTGACCTCGTCGAGCCACCGGGCATCAAACAGGCCACCCTCGGCGAAGGTGGCGTCGTAGCTCGCGCCCACGATCCACTCGTCTTCGGGGTGGCTAGTCTTCCACTCGCGCACCGCGTCGAGAATGCCGTCGAGGTCGCTCGCCTCGCGAATCGCCGGCCCGAGGGTTTCGAAGCCAGCGAGCAGCGGGTGTGCGTGCCCCTCGCCGAGCGCCGGGGTGAGCACCCCACCCGCGAGGTCGATGACCTCGGCTCCTGGCTCGTTCATGAGCGCTTTCGCGTCGTCGCCGAGCGCCACGATGGTGTGCCCCTGAACCGCAAGCGCGTCACTCATCGTCGCCTCGTCGCCCCCGAGGTTGAGGTCGACGAGCACCGAACCACCGGTAAAAATCGTTGTCGTGTTTGGCATCGTTGCTCCAAGATCGAAGATGGCAGCACGTTAAATGAACGTGATTCTTTTATCTACACTGGGAGTGTACAGTGAAACTCGCGCTCAATGCCACTGCCGAGTCACAGCAAGTGAGGGAGCAACATGCAAACCGGTAAGCGTCGCGTGGGCAGGCCAACGACGAACGTGCTCACCCGCGACCTCATCATGCAAACCTCGCTGCGCCTCATCACCGAGCGCGGAGCGACGGGAGCGAGCATGCGCGACATCTCGCGCGAACTCGGGGTGCAGCCCTCGGCCCTCTACAACCACGTGTCGGGACACGAAGACGTCATCGGCGGTGTGCGCGAGCTCGTGAGCGAACGCATCGACGTGAGCGGCTTTGGCACCGAGCCGTGGATCGCGGCCCTCGACCGCTGGGCCAAGTCATATCGCCTCGCCTTCGCCGCCCACCCGCCGACCATCGCCCTGCTCGCGGTGCAGCCCCTCACCGAGCAGTCACGCGTGGGAACCATGTACGACGTCGTGTGCCGCGGGCTCATCGACGCGGGGTGGCCTGAGGCCAGGGTGCTGAGCCTCGTCGTGGCCCTCGAAAACTTCATTCTCGGCGCGGCCCTCGACCGCGCGGCGACGAGTGAGATACTACGTCCCGGCGTGAGCGACAGCACTCCCTCGTTTCAGCGCGCCTACGCTGCACGCGAGGAGTCGCTTGGCGAGGCCTCGGCAGCCGACGCCGCATTCGACTTCGGCCTCGCGACAATGCTCGCGGGGCTCGAAGCCGAGTATGCGGCGCTCAGCCAGGACGCCTAGCGCCCGCCATCCTTGAGCTGCGGAAAGTCGTCGTCGCGCCACTCGCCCGCGAGACGCTCGCCAGAGTTGAAGGCCGCGACCTCGCGCTGCCGCAGCTCAACCCGTCGAATCTTGCCCGAAGCCGTCTTCGGCAGCTCCCAGAACTCGACCCTGCGCACGCGCATATACGCGGGCATCGAGGCCCTCGCGTGCGCCAGAATCGCGCTCGCGCTCTCGGCACTGGCCTCGGCGCCCGCGGCGAGCGCGACGTACGCCTTCGTCACGTTGAGGCGCGTATCGTCGGGAGCCCCAACGACGGCGGCCTCGGCAACGAGCGCGTGCTCGAGCAGCGCGCTCTCGACCTCGAACGGTGACACCTTGTAGTCACTCGATTTAAAGATGTCGTCGGTGCGCCCCACAAACGTGAGCACCCCGTCTTCGCCCCGCTCGGCGACGTCACCCGTGTGAAAAAGCCCGCCCTCGGTCGCCCGCGCGGTCGCCTCTTCGTTGCCGAAATAGCAGGTCATGAGATTCACTGGGCGCGCAGCGCCCGATCCGCCGTCATCAGGGCCAAGCCGCAGGCACACCTCGCCCTCTTCGGCCTCGGCTCCCGTCAGCGGATCGACGACAACCGCGTCGACCCCCGGCAGCGGCCTTCCCATCGCGCCCGGCACAACCGGTTCGCCGGGAAGGGTGCCCACGAGCGCCGTCGTCTCGGTCTGGCCGTAGCCGTCGCGAATCTCGAGGCCCCACCAGTCGCGAATGCGTGCGATGACCTCGGGGTTGAGCGGCTCGCCGGCCGAAAGCGCCTCGCGCAGGCCGCGGGGCTTCTCGCTCAACTCGCTCTGAATGAGCATGCGCCACACGGTTGGCGGTGCGCAGAACGTGTTGACACCGGCGCGATCGAGCTGGGCCACGAAGCTCTTGGCGTCGAAGCGGTCATAGTTGAGCACGAAGATCGTCGCGCCCACGTTCCACGGCGAGAAGAAGCTCGACCAGGCGTGCTTGCCCCAGCCGGGAGCGCTCACGACCGAGTGCACGCCGCCGGGACGCACACCGATCCACGCCATCGTGCTCAGGTGGCCGAGCGGGTAGCCCGTGTGCGAGTGCTCGACGATCTTCGGCAGGTTCGTCGTGCCAGAGGTGAAGTAGATGAGCGCGGGCTCGTCGCTCGCGGTGCGCCTTGCGACGGGGGCGGTCGATGCCGAACGCGACTCGTCATATGAGAGCCAATCGTAGAGGGCCGCGCGCTGGTCTTGCGTTGCCTTCGCAAGCCCCACGCCAACACCGTGGTAGTCGCCCGGAACATCGCGGAACTTCATGGCGTCTTCGGGGGCGGCAAACACCCAGCGCACCCGGCCGCGGCTCACCCGGTCATTGAGGTCTTGGGCGCCGAGCACGACCGAGGTAGGCAGCATGACCACGCCAATCTTGAGCGCGGCCAGCATGATCTCCCAGAGCTCGATGCGGTTGCCGAGCATGAGCATCGCCACGTCGCCCTTGCGGGCCCCCTGCTGCAGGAGCCACTGCGCAACCTGGTCGCTGCGCTCTTTGAGCTCGGCGAAGGTGCGCTGTTCTTCAGAGCCATCGGCCTCGGCGATGACGAGCGCGGGGCGGTCATTGCCCTCGGCGATCACGTCAAAGACATCGTGCGCCCAGTTAAACTCAGGCCCCACATCGGGCCATCGAAACTGAGAGCGCTGCAGTTCAGGCCTGCCTGCGAGTTCGAGAAGTTGGTCGCGTGCTTCGAAAAAAGCTCTGCTGGCATCATTGCCACGGCTCATCTGTGGGTCGTCCATGGGTTCAGCCTACCCCCGGATTATTTCCCGTGGGGTTTCTTGACGTTCAATTCGCGCAAGTTTGCACTCCTGCTCCTGTGTTACTCCTGTGTTGCTTGCCTTGATTGGGGTGGACTTCGGGGTATTTGCGTCGCCCGCGGCCGTCGTGTGGTCACTTTTCCTCCTCGTGTGGTCAAAAGGTGTCGAAAACGATCGGAAAATCGACACTTTTTGACCACACGATGAGGGAAAGAGGGGGCGCGCGGGGCCGAAAAGAGAGGTGCGCGAGGCACGGAAGAAGGGCGCGAGCGCACGCGCCCGATCCGCACAAATGGGGCTTGCGCCAAAGCGCAGCCGCCCGATAGTGTTGTGAACTGTATTCCTACGACTCGGAAAGGAGCCATTATGACGAACATCATCGCATTTACGGCACCGACCTTTCCGGGCACTCAGCTGGCCGGCAAGTAGTCGACGCGGCTCATCGCCGCTCCCTTCCGTTCTCATCCCAGCCCTGCACACTCGTGCGTTCTTCTAGGAAACATGTCTTCTTCATCTTCACTCTCGCTGCCACGCTCGCTCGCACGCCTCTTTCCGTTCGTGAAACCGGCGCTACCGAGGGCTATCGGCGGCACCATCGTGGCGCTGCTCGCCGCGCTCGCGAGCCTCGCCATTCCCATCGTGCTGCAGTGGGTCGTTGACGGCCCGCTGCTCACGGGCGATCGCCGGCTCATCGTCTGGTCGACGGGAGCGGTGCTCGCGCTCGGTATCGCCGAGGCCATCTTCATCTTTCTGAGGCGGCGCTTCGTGCTGCGCCCCATGACCGAGGTCGAGTTCACGATTCGGCAAACCTTCTACGATCGGCTGCAGAGTCTGCAGGTCGCCTTCCACGATCGCTGGCAGTCGGGCCAGTTGCTGAGCCGAATGATGCAAGACATTGGGCTCATTCGACGCTGGCTCACGTTCGGCGCGATCATGCTGTTTGTCAACGTGCTCACGATCCTCATCGGTACAGGCCTGCTCTTTCGCTGGCACTGGGCACTCGGCACCGTCTTCTTCATCGCCTCGCTGCCCATCTGGATCGTCGGCTACCGCTTCGAGCAGCGGTACGGGTCGCTCTCGCGCCTCAGCCAGGACCAGTCGGGCGACCTCGCGACCGCCGTCGAAGAGAGCGTGCACGGCATTCGCGTGCTCAAGGCATTCGGTCGCGGCGGCCACGCTCTCGGCCAGTTCCGCAAGCAGGCAGAGTCGCTGCGCTCGACCGAGATGCGCAAGGCCCGCGAGGTGGGCCTCATCTGGTTCTGGTACGACATGGTGCCGGTGCTGGCGCTCGGCCTGTGCCTCCTCACGGGCGTCGTGCTCGTCGGGCTCGAGGAGCTCACGGTGGGCGAGCTGTTCGCGTTCTTCGCGATGGCGGCAGCACTGCGCTGGCCGATGAACTCGCTCGGCTTCCTCTTCTCGTTCATGATCGATACCCGCACCGCGACCGACCGTATCTTCGAGGTGTTCGACGCCGAGATCACGATTACCGACCCGGCCGAGCCGAAGAGCATCACAGAGGGCCGCGGATCGCTCGCCTTTCGAGACGTGCACTTTCGCTTCAGCGATGCGCCCGACACAGAGCGCGACCTCGTTGACGGCTTGACGCTTGAGCTCACGCCGGGCGAGACCCTCGCCCTCGTCGGAGCAACCGGAAGCGGCAAGACCACGCTCACGACTCTGCCCACCAGGCTCTACGACGTCACCGGCGGATCGGTCGAGCTCGATGGCATCGACGTGCGCGACCTCACGCTCGAGGAGCTCAGGCGGCGCATCGGCGTGGCTTTCGAGGAGCCGATTCTCTTTTCGGCGAGCGTTCGCGAGAACGTGTTGCTCGGTCGCCACGACCTCGACGTGCACAGCCCAGAAGCCGATGCGGTTTTGCGCGAGGCGCTCGATGTCGCGCAGGCGGGCTTTGCGTACGAACTGCCTGAGGGGCTCGACACCGAGGTGGGCGAAGAGGGCATGAGTCTCTCTGGCGGCCAGCGACAGCGGCTCGCGCTCGCGAGGGTCGTCGCCGCGGCTCCCGACGTGCTGGTGCTCGACGATCCGCTTTCTGCCCTCGATGTTGACACCGAGGCGCTCGTCGAAGCCGCGCTGCGGCAGGTGCTCCAGGGCACGACCGCGCTCATCGTCGCGCACCGTCCCTCGACGGTCTCGATGGCCGATCGCGTCGCCGTCATGCAAGACGGCCGCGTGACCGAGGTGGGCACCCACCACGATCTCTTGCGCACGAGCGCGCACTACCGATATCTCATATCTTCACTCGAAACCGGAGAGGAGGCGGCACGATGAGCCTCGAAAGCGTTCAGGGAACCCGCGGTGAAGACCGCGAAAGCTACACCCGCGAAGAGAGCCGGGCGATTCGCCGCAGGTCGCTCACCCTTCTCGGATCGATTCTTCGCCCGTTCAAAAAACTCATCGCGCTCACGGTCGTGGTCGTGGTGCTCTCGGCTGTGCTTCGTGCGGTCGGGCCGAGCCTCATCGCCGTTGGTATCGACACGACGCTTCCCCGCGCTATTGAGAGCGGTGACTGGTGGCCCACGATCGGCATCACGGCGGCGTTTCTTGCCGTCGGCGGGGCCGGTGCCGCACTCGTTGGCTGGTACGTCGTGCTCATTGCACAGCTCACCCAGGCCGTGATGATGGAGCTGCGCACCCGCATCTTCAGGCACACCCAGCGCCTCAGCCTCGAGTTTCACGAGGGCTACACCTCGGGCCGCATCATCTCGCGCCAGACGAGCGACCTCGAGTCGATTCAGGAGCTGCTCGACGGCAGCCTCAGCGAGCTCATCGACGCGGTGCTGCTCGGCTCGTTCACGCTCATCGCGCTGTTTTTGATCGACTGGCGCAGCGGGCTGCTGCTCGTTGGCATGGGCGTTCCGCTCGCACTCATCATGTGGTGGTTCGTCGTCGAATCGCAGAAGGGCTTTCGTGCGACCCGCGTCGTGAGCGCACGGCTCATCGTGCAGTTCGTCGAGACGATGACCGGCATTCGGGCCGTGCAGGCGTTTCGCCGCGAGAAGCACAACAGCCGCGTGTTCGCGAAGGCCTCGAACGACTACCGCGAGGCGAACCTCAAGGTCATCAACCTGTTCGGCGTGCTCGACCCGGCCCTCGTCATGCTCGGCAACATCACCGTCGCGATCGTGCTGTTATGGGGCGCGCTTCGCGTCACCGACGGCGCCCTCGCTATTGGCGTCTTGCTCGCGGCGGTGCTGTACGTGCGCAACTTCTTCGGCCCGCTCGAAGACGTGGCGATGTTTCTCAACTCGTATCAGTCGGCCGTCGCTGCCCTCGAGAAGGTCTCGGGCGTGCTCGAGGAGCAGCCGACCGTGCTCGACCCCGAGAACCCCGTCGCCCTCGAGCACTCGAGCGGCGAGCTGCGATTCGACGGAGTCAACTTCAGCTACGGTGGTGCAGGCGACAGCAAGACGGTGCTCGCCGACTGCAACCTCACGATCGCGGCCGGGCAAACGGTCGCGCTCATCGGCACCACCGGCGCCGGTAAGTCAACGCTCGCAAAGCTCGTTGCGCGTTTCTACGACCCCACCGAGGGCACGCTCACGCTCGACGGCCGCGACCTGCGAGAGCTCGATCCTGCCGATCTGCGCCGGGCCATCGTCATGGTGACGCAAGAGGCCTACCTGTTTAGCGGCACGGTGGCCGAGAACATCGCGCTCGGGAAACCAGAGGCAACGCTCGAAGAGATTCGCGCGGCGGCCATTGCGGTCGGCGCTGACGAGTTCATCTCGTCGCTGCCCGATGGCTACGACACCGACGTGAATAAGCGCGGTGGCAGGGTCTCGGCCGGCCAACGCCAGCTCATCTCGTTTGCCAGGGCGTTTCTCGCTGACCCCGCCGTGCTCATTCTCGACGAGGCGACCGCGTCGCTCGATCTGCCGAGCGAGCGGCTCGTGCAAGATGCCTTGCAGCGCCTGCTCGCCGACCGCACGGCAATCATCATTGCCCACAGGCTCTCAACCATCGCGATCGCCGACCGGGTGCTCGTCATGGAGCACGGCAGAGTCATCGAAGATGGCACGCCCGCGCAACTCATCGAGCTCGACGGCAAGTTCGCCTCGCTGCACCGCTCGTGGGTGAACTCGCTGAGCTAGGCCGCTGGGCGCCCGCAACGCAGTAAACCGCCGGCCGGTTTCACCCTGAGGGGCGATACCGGCCGGCGGTCATTAGCACCGGTGGCTTGGCGGGGAGGGGGATGCCAAGCCACCGAGCATAAGGATGGGACCCAAGTGTCGGGGGGGGGGATGAACCTGTGCCCCATCGGTCTATAACGCTCAGTCTGAGCGTGTCATCGATCGCTTACCAGCGTTGGCTCACGATCGATGAGGGTTATACGGTGGTGTTTTTGCGGCGTGTGACCATCACCGAACCAGCAGCAACCGCCACCAACGCAAGACCACCAACAACCAACAACACCTGACCAGCACCACCAGTCATCGGCAACTCAGGAACCTCCTGCTGCACGTTCTTCACCTGCTTCGAGAACACCGACACCTCACCAGGCTTCACAACCACCTCAGTACGCGCCTCATCCTCATCAGGCAACACAAACCCAGTAGGAGCCTTCGTCTCAACCAGCACGTAGCAACGCTCCTTCAACCCATTCGTCATCGTGCCACCCTGAAGCTCATCATCACCAATCCACAACCCAGGAACCGTGATCACACCATCTTTCCCAGAAACCAGCTTCAGTTCCTTCCCATCAGCACCCGTCACCGCAGGCAGGGTCTTATCAGCAACACAACCCGAAGCAACATCACTAATCAGAAGCTTAAACTCAGCCCCCTCAAGACCCTTACCAGCCTGACCAGCATCAATCTTCTGCACCATCAGACCACCCCAACGAGTCCACACCTCATCAGTCGGGGTACCCGGCTTCCCGTCACCATCAAGATCAAGATCATTCACATTCACAAACGCCTGGTTCGCGATCTCACCATCACCCAACGACTGAACCACCGCAACAAAATCAACCGTCACCGTGTCACCCGTCTTCAGCCCGGCAAGACCCGCCTCGTCAAACGAGACCGTCAACACTGACCGGCCCTCACCGTTCACCGTCCACGCAGCCGTATACCCCGACGTAACCGTCACACCATTCACCTGAACCACAGGCGTACCCTCACCCTTCAGGCGGGCATCAAGCGTGTCACTCACCACAAGCTTCGTGTAATGATCATCAGTCACCGCGGGAAGTACCTGCGACACCCGGTAATCAACATCAGCACCCACCACGAACCCGTTCTCGGGCTGGTTCTGAATCGTCTTCGAAGGCTTATCACCCACATCATTCTTCGGGTACACATTCACGTCATACACCCACGACGCACCATCACCCTTCTCACCCGTCGCGGGCGTCGGGATCGTCACAATGAAAGGCTCTGACTTCTTTGTCACCTTTTCAGGAACCTTCGTCTCACGCACCAAATACGCACCCAAATCAAGCAGCCCACTTGACGCGACACCATCAACCGTCGCGGGAAGCTCATGACACGCACCCAACGAATACGAACCCAGCGACTGCCCCGAACGGGCACCCTTCAACGCTGCAGCATCCTTGCCCAGAACCGTCAACGCATCCCAGCCAGTGTTCGACCCATCCAGCAGATCAACATCCTCGATCGGGCAATACTCAAACACCACCCCGTCAATCGGCTTCGACGAAGGCTTCACACCCGAACCATCAGGATGCATGCCACCCTGACCCGGATTCTCATACTTATGCACCGTCAACGAACCCTGCGCACCAGGATCAATCTCAACCGCCTGCGCAGCCGAAGCCCCCGCAAACAACCCAGCCACACCAACCGCAGCAACCGCAGTCACCGCCAAACCACGACGCAACCCGCGCCCCACACCCATACCTGACATCAATCCATTCCTTTCTCAACCACCCGTAGGCAGCACTAGCTCAGCGAGGCCGCAAGACACGGCCGCACAGAAGTGTGTTGTGTATTAAGCAACGCGTCGGGCTTTGCCCGCGCGAATTCCTGAGTACGCCGTGATGAGCAGCAGCACACCGCCGGCAATGATGAAGAGGTACGTTCCGATTCCGCCGGTGAGCGGAAGTGTCGGCACCTCAACCTGTTCGTTCTCGATCTCGCCGAGGGCTACCGCCGTGTCACCGTCAACGATGACCTCGATCGGCTCTGTCAGCTTCTTGAAGCCGGCAGGGGCCTTCGTTTCGATGAGATGGTATGCACCGTTCGGCACGTTCTTGATCGTGAACTTGCCCGCAACGGGATCTTTGTCGGCCCCGACGCACTCGGCAGCGTCTTCCTGAATACAGTCTTTGACCTCGATCACCGTTGCGTCTTCGATCGGTTTGCCGTCGTCATCAACCGCCACGAGCTGCCACTGCGAGCCCGCGAGTCTGTTGCTCTCAGGGTCGACCTTCTCCCAGGTCACATCGGTGCCCGGCTTGAAGTTCTCGATCTCGCCAAGCTCATACGTCCACGTCGTCTGGTTGAGCTTGCCCTTACCAAGCACGATGCGAATCGGGTCTTTCGATATCACAAAGCCCGATGGCGCTTTCGTCTCGACGAGATCGTAGGTGCCCCATGGAATGCCCTCGAGCGTGAACTTACCGGCTGCCGGGTCACGATCTTCACCGCAGCGAGCGCCCTCGGTGCAGTCAACGACCTTGCGCGGCCACTCGCCCGCTGGCATTGGAGCGCCCTCGGGAACCACCGGCATGAGCGACCACTCTGAACCCGCGAGCAGTTCAGCGGCGTTTGCGCCGTTTACCTTTTTCCACGCGAGGTCTGGGGTCAGTTGGAGCCCCACCTTCGGCGCTTCAGCGGGCAGCATAAAGGTGCCATCTGAGGTTCTCTGGCCGGCAATCGCGACGTTGTTCCACGCAATTCCCGTGAGGTCACCATCGCCAGCAATCGCCGGGAAGGTGCCCGTGTAGGTATCGCCCGGTTTCCACACCATGGCGCCAAAGTCGATGCGAATTGCTGTTACGGCACTCCAGTCAGCCGGCGCAGCGGTTGACCAGTCGTCAACGCACCCTGCTGGGGCAGCCGCTCGTGCTTTGCCCCCCTTATCGGCGAGTTCTCCGCGGCAGGGCTCTGCCGCTTGTGAGTATTGCACTACAGCCCCAGCGGGAAGTCCGGTCACGGCTCCAGTCATGAAAACATCAAAGGTCGAGTCGCGGGCGTCTGCTCCTGGCTTCACACCGTTGTCACCAACGCGAGGAAGCATGTCGTAGACGATAACGTTCTTCGTATCAACGTTGCCAATGTTCTTCACGGGAATTCGGTAGACCGCTTCACCTGCTTTATCGGTCGAACCAATGAGCGGTGAACCAACGAAGTCGTCGTCTCGGCTGCCCTTCACTTCTTTTTCAGCGTTCATGCCGGGGCCCTCTTCAACCGTGTACGGCTTCTTGGTGCGGCATCCGGTATCAGCATCTGGACCTTGAACCCCGCCGCTGAAGTCGAGGTCACTCCACGTCGTCTCGCCGTTCAGCTGTTTCGGGTCGGCGTAGCTTCCGGGTGACGCACAAACGAGGTAGCTCGTGGCAGCTTCTTCGGCTTGTACGAGCATGAAGTTGTCATAGTCCCGCGCTGGAGTGTTCTCTTTCACGCGAACGTCAAACCCTACCGAAATTTCATCGTTCATCGATAACTTTGCAAGGTCGGTTGCCTCGGGAAAGTCAACGACAATCTTGGTGCGAGTTTTGCCGTCAATCGTCACTTCGCTCACCGTCAGTCTCGGCTCCCCAAGCTTTTGGGCAAGCGAGCCCTCACCGCCGCGAAGCTCAAGATAGACCGGGTGCTCTGGGTCATTGGGGTCGAACACGAGGTTCTCGGGAAGAATGTCGGTAACCGTCGGGTTGAACGTGCCCACGTAATCTTCTGGAGCGGTCGGTCCTAACGTATCCCTCTGCGTCACAACTTCAACACGAAGCTTCTGCCCCGGCTTAGCAAGCCCCTGCTTATTTTTATCGTTGTCATTGTGAGCAAGCTCGGGGTTATACACCCGCTTAACCGCATAAATATTCAGCGGATCGCGCACGATACGGGTGTACCCACAGCGACCCTCGTGGTTCGAGTCAACGACGGCACCGTTGGTGCTCATCGAGCCACCGTTCCAGGTCACCGTATTGTCGGCAGTGCAGTTCTCGACGGTGACCCACAGGGGGTGATCTTTCGCGGGGGTCACGCCTTTGACCGGAGTGTTCGCCGCTTCTCCCGTGGTGAGAAAGTGAGGCTCGTACACCTTGTCTTCAACGGCCTGGGTGTTGTCGATCGGAATGTCTCGGCTTACCGACCCGAACAGCAAGAGCCTGCCATTGGTGCCACCCTTCATGGGGTTTTGGTCTAGCCAAAACTTGGTGATCCACTCACCGTCATCCATGGCTATCGCTTGCCCCTCAGTGAGGCCTTCGCACAACCTCATTGAAGCATCACCGACCGTATGCCCTTCGGGAATCACACACACGCCGGTGTTGCCGAGGTTTGTTTTCCAGTGCACCTCGAGCTTAGACATACTGCCGTTGGCGCCAAACGAAATGTCCTTGTATGCGGGGGTCGCACAGTCGGTTTCGTCAGTGTTCTCTGGTGAGGTCCACCCGCACGGGAGCATATCGACCAATGACCATTTGCCTTGAGCATTGCCCGTGCCCTCAATGCTGTAGCTGTGCAAGTAACCGCGCAGCCAGTCGCCACCGCTCGATTGAGCCCCACGCCAGAATTGTCGCGATCGTTGATTCGAGGCAGCATATGAAACGCCCTTTTGTACCGTGAATTCGCCTTGACTCCCGATACGCACGTAGTGCTCTGCCTTTGCCACAGCTTCAAGGGGCTCGTCTGGGCGAAGCCAAGGCTCTGCGGTCACAGAAACATTATTCGTCTGAAGGGCGTGATTATTTGCAGCATCAGTGAACGCGGCTTCGGGATAGTTCACGGTGACTAACAGGTCCTGGCCGAAGCTTGTAGAATCGCACTCTGGAACCCCATCTGAATTGACTTTGATGCTGTCCTTCAAAGCCCACGTCACGGTGTGAGTAGCGGCATCATACACACCACCATGTGTTGCAGAAGTAAACACGGTTCCCGGCGGCAGCTGGTCAACGACGGTGGGATTTTTCAACGCCCACAGTCCTGGCTGTGCACACATGTTTGCGTAGAACGTGTACTCGCCCGCATGGTCCCACTGGAATTCATAGCCTGCACGCACTTGATACGTCACATCGCTTCCCACGTAAGGGTCTTCCGCTGGAGAGATTTTCACTTTGTCGACTTTGAGGCTTGCTTCCGAAAGAACCGTAGCGGGAGCCGAGGTCGCAGCCGTCTGTCGAGCCCCATTGTCAAGCGAGAACGTCACCTCTGGGGTGATCGTTGACCCGTTTGGAGTGATGTAGTTATCGGTTTTCAGCATGAACGTGACAGCGCCGCTGTTTGAACCAGCCATCGAAGCGGGAAAGTGCCAAACGATCTTTCGATCGGCACCCTGACCAGTGATTTCAGCGGGGTAACTGACCGGGGGCTTGCCGTAGATCACCTGCGAAAATGCCTCAACGCTGAGGGATAGGTCATCAGGCGCGGTGGTTGGCAGAGGGACTTCAAGCTGCGCCCCCTGGCAACCGCCACCGTTCGTGCTACCGCACTGCCACTGGATTTCAAACGAAACATTTTCGCCCGAGGTCACCTCGGTGCTCAGCGGGCGAATCGATACCGACAGGTCATTGTCGGCAGCGAAAGCGGGCATATTGATGCCCGAAAAAATCACCAGGGTGCTCAGCAGCATGGCCCCAAATGCTGCGACCCTTCGTGACAGCTTCATGCTCTGTCGTTGTGTAGTAGACACTGTTCCCCTTCACATCTGTACACAAGGCGTTTTCTTGCCTTACACAGATACAGAGGGAGAACGCGTGAGAATGTGACGCGGTTCGAAAAACTTTTTTGAAGAGTGTTCTCAAGACGCTGTTCTTCAGCCCAAACGCAGATCAGGAGAGACCCCGCAAAAACACATAAACGGCGTCTTTCGCCGAGACGCTCGTTCGGAGCGCTGGGGCGAAAGACGCCGATTGTGAAGGGCCTTCACCGGCCCCGGAGGTTACGCCGTCGGGTCGACGAGAATCTTGACCGCCGTGTTCTCGCGATCCATGAGCACCGCGAGGCCCTCTTCGACAATCTCTTCGGGACGAATCTTCTTCGAGATGAAGGGTGCCAGATCGAGGTCTTCGCTGCGCGCCATGGCGATCGCATCGTGGTAATCCTCATCGACGTAGCCGAACATACCCGAGTACGAGATCTCGGTGAGGTGCATCTCGGCCTGCACGTTGAGGTCGAGTGGTTTGCTCGGAATCGCGATGATCTGCAGGTGGCCGCCGGGGCGAATCGTCTTGATGAGGTCGTGCGTCACGGGAACCACGCCGGCGCAATCAATCGCAACGTCGACACCGTTGCCGTCGGTCTCCTCAGCGATGATCGCATGCAGGTCATCATTCAGCGGATCGACCCCGCGATGCGCGACGGCATTTTCCATTGCGGCGTTGCGGCGGGCCTCGTTGGGCTCGCTGATGATCACGCGGGCCCCCTTGGCCTTCAAGACGGCAGCCGTGAGCACGCCGATCGGGCCTGCGCCGCCGACGAGCACAATGTCGCCAGCCTTAGCGCCCGACTTGCGAACGCCCCTCGTCGTGACCGCGAGCGGCTCGATCATTGCCGCCTGGTCGAGCGGCAAATCGCCGACCTGAAAGGCGTTGCCCTCGGGAACGTTCACGTACTCGCTCAGGCCACCGCCGCCACCCGACAGACCAAAGCCGCGGGCATTACGGCAAATGTTCGTGAGGCCGACGTTGCAGGCGGGGCACTTGCCGCAGGGATCCACCGCTTTGATCGCGACGGCGTCGCCAACCGACAAGCCGGTCACGCCCTCGCCAACCTCGGCGACGGTACCCGAGAACTCGTGACCCAGCACGATGGGCAGCTTCTCGCCCGTGCGCGGGTGGGCCTTCTCGGCCGTTGGCGTCGTCGGGTACGAGGGGCCAGCGCTGTAGAGGTGCAGGTCGCTACCGCAAATACCGGCCCAGGCAACCTTAACTTTCACCTCACCCGCGGCCGGGGCGCCCGGCTCAGCAATATCTTCGACGCGCACGTCGTCTTTGCCGTAATACATAACCGCCTTCATGGCATGGCTCCTTCTCAGTCTGACTGGTGAGAACCGGCGAAACGGCAGCTGTGTCGATTCCGCGAGCGCTGGGCTTCGCCGGATATCTTGCTTACCCCACAACCGTATCGCGGCAGCTTGGGAGCCTGCTCAGCAGTCGCGGGGCCGACGAGAGTTATCAACTTATCCACAGGCGTACATGTGGATAAATTACACCTGTGTAATTCTCGAAGGTATCTTCGATGCTGATCAGGGCATATTTTTGCTAACGACCCGAAAACTCCATGCACAGGGCATCCACACGGTTATTCACAGTGATTGCAACGGGCAGAGAGCAAAACACCCGCCCCGCCGCGAAAGCGGCGAAGGCGGGTGCAGCGAGAAGGCCGTGGCCCCGAACGCATGGCCTACGAGAAAGCGGCGATGCCCGTCTGCGCGCGGCCCAGAATGAGCGCGTGCACGTCGTGGGTGCCCTCGTACGTGTTGACGACCTCGAGGTTCACGAGGTGGCGCGCAATACCGTACTCATCGCTGATGCCGTTGCCGCCGAGCATGTCGCGCGCCTGGCGGGCGACATCGAGCGCCTTGCCCGCGTTGTTGCGCTTCATGATCGAGGTGATCTCGACCGCGGCGGTGCCCTCGTCTTTCATGCGGCCAAGACGCAGGCTGCCCTGCAGGCCGAGCGTGATCTCGGTTTGCATATCGGCGAGCTTCTTCTGAATAAGCTGGTTCGCCGCGAGTGGCCGACCGAACTGGTGACGATCGAGCGTGTACTGACGCGCGGTGTGCCAGCAGTCCTCGGCTGCACCGAGCGCGCCCCAGCTGATGCCGTAGCGTGCCGAGTTCAGGCAGGTGAAGGGGCCACGAAGGCCGCGCACGTCAGGAAAGACGTTCTCGTCGGGGCAGAAGACGCGATCCATCACGATCTCACCCGTCACCGAGGCGCGCAGGCCAACCTTGCCCTTGATCGCGGGAGCGCTGAGACCCTCCCAGCCCTTCTCGAGCACGAAGCCGCGAATATCGCCCGCTTCATCTTTCGCCCACACGACAAACACGTCGGCGAAGGGACTGTTGGTGATCCACATTTTCGCTCCGGTGAGCTCGTACCCACCGTCGACCTTCTTCGCACGGCTCGCCATCGACCCCGGGTCTGAACCGTGGTCGGGCTCGGTGAGGCCGAAGCAGCCGATGAGCTCGCCGCTCGCAAGGCCAGGCAGGTACTTCTGCTTCGTCGCCTCAGAGCCGAACTCGTTGATGGGCACCATCACGAGCGAACTCTGCACGCTCATCATCGACCTGAAGCCCGAATCGACACGCTCAACCTCGCGCGCCACGAGACCGTAGCTCACGTAGTTGAGACCACTGCCGCCGTACTCCTCGGGAATCGTGACGCCGAGCAGCCCCATCTCGCCCATCTCTTTAAAGATGCTCGGGTCGGTGTACTCGGTACGAAAGGCCTCGGTCACCCGCGGCGCAAGCTTCTCCTGAGCATACTGATGCGCGGCATCGCGGATCATACGCTCGTCTTCAGTGAGCTGCTCGTCGAGGTGCAGCGGATCGCTCCATGAGAAAGGGACCTTGCTAGCCATATGTGTCTTCCTTAACCGTCAGTATGGGCAGAGATGCCATGGTGTTCTTGCGATGAGCCGTTGAACGATGTCAACACTAGCCCATCGTATTGATGATGAGACCGATGTGCGTGTAGAAGTTCAGAGCACCGAAAAGCAGGAAAATGATGCCCGAAACGAGCCACACAATGCCCACCGTGCTCGTGATTTTCGACTGCTCGCCCGTCGACGAGAGCGTACGCAGGCTGAGCGGGAAGAGTACGGCACCGAGCCCGACGAGCACGAAGAGCGCCGACATGAACGTCGCCTCGAGCATTGGGTAGTCGGCGAAGAACCCTGAGATGGGCTCCTGCGCTGGGGCCGCAAACAGCTGGTAGATCATGCCGGCGGCCGCAATGCCAAAGAGCGCGAGGCCCATGCCAACGACAAAGATGCCGAGCGGCTTCGCGACGCTCGCTGCCTCTGCGGCGCGATCCTTCGCCGCGGTGATCTGGTCGCCACGCTTCCAGAGGTAGAACGCGGCACCGAGCAGCAGCACACCGAACGCGAGGCTCGGCTCGCCGAACACAATGTTGTCGAACGGGAAGTAGAGCGCAAACGGCCAGGTCAGCGTCATGTGCAGACCGGTCGCCGTGAGAATAAAGCCGAGCACGCCCGCGCCGAGCGCCCAGCCCTCTGGCTTAAACCGCTCATCGCGCACAAGCGCGCGGCCGAGCATGACCATAAAGATGAGGCCCGCACCAGCGGCAACCGCCATGATCGTGTTGTACGTGGGCATCTGGGTCCAGTCGATCGCAAGACCGCCCTCTTCGCCGCGAATAAAGTCTTCAAACACCGTGCGTATCCCCCGCTTCTTGAGACGGTGTAACGCATCGCACGTCACACCTTTTTGACGCCTTTAGCCTACTGTTTTCGGGCTAGGCTCAACAGGGTTTTGGTGTCGCTCATGCGCACTCCGGGCGGTTCTTCTCAGCTCGCCCCGAGGAGCAAACGTCTCGGCCGCCCCACCGGTTAGGCGTAGTCGGCGAACACGCGCCGAGCCACACCATCGAGCGTCATCTCGCCGCCGTACGGCACGATCCACTGCGGCTTCGTGTGGCCAAACGGCGGGCCGATACACACCACAGCGTCGGGGTTGTAGGCGCCAATCTCTTCAAGCATCACGTCACGCTGATCGGCCCTACGCTTCGCACGCGCCGTCGCGTCTGGCAGGGGCCGGCCCAGTGCACTGCCCGGGGTCCTCGCTACCGCGACCCCTGCAACCGCACCGAGCAGCCCGCGTTCACCCAGCGCGCGCACCCAATACCGCACCTGCCCCGGCTCAGGCATCTCTTCGCTCGTCTCCAGGAGCAAGATCGTGCGCTCAAGCGCCTCGGTGCTCGGCAAACGATCAGCGATTGCCAGTTGGTCGATCACCTCGAGGCAGCCGCCCCACGTCGGCCCCGTAGCGACCTTCTCGGGGCCAGCCCACACCCACGGTTCAGTCGCCTCGCGCAGCCCTCCCTCGCTCGTCGCGAGCACGTCACTCCACTCCCTGCCGTAGTCTTCTGACTCGCCGGGCTCGGTCAGCTCGAGCCGCTCTCCCGTGAAGAGGGCAGCGGTGAGCGCCGCGAGATGCTCGGGGTCGACCGCGGGGCCTGCGCCGAGATGCACCTGCGTCGATCCGCCGTAAAATCCTGCGACGCCGTGCGACCACAGCCAGTTGAGCAGGTTCGTGTTGTCGCTGTAGCCGAGAAAGGGCTTCGGATCGGCTCGCGCAAGCTCCGGATCGAGGTGCCTGATGACCGTGATCTGGTCGCTCCCGCCGACCGTCGCGAGAATCGCGCGAATCTCTGGGTCGGCGAACGCGGCGTTGACGTCGGCGGCCCGCTCTTCGGCGGTGGCACCGAGCTTGCGCGTGGTCGGGTATTCGACGGGAATGAGCCCCGTGAGTTCGGCGAGCCGGCGCATCGCCTGCTCGTGCACCGCGGGGCCGATAGCCGGTGCCGCGAACGCGGGCGAGAGCACCGCAACCTTGTCGCCGGGCTGAAGTTTAGGCGCGTGCACTCGCATATTCATGCAACAAAAGCGTACTGAAACCGCTCGCGTGCGGTCAACCATCGCACGCGCGACCAGGCCCCTCGTGCGGATCGCCGGTTGGCCCGGACGAAAGTTATCAACTTATCCACAATCGATGCTGTGGATAAATTACACCGGTGTAATTTCGAAGGTGTCTTCGATGCTTGCGAGGCACACTCCTGCCCCGCGAGCTGGCGGCCGGCGCTAGAAGAACGTGGTCGTGCTGACCTTCGCGAGGCTCGGCCACTCGTCAGGGTCGAAGGCACGAGCGGGGCCATGACGCTGCTCGGAGCGGTGATCGAGATTGACCGATTGCTCTTCGCTCGGAACGCGCTCACGCCAGTCGATCCACAGGTCTCGCGCGACCGGCTTCGGCGGGCTCGTCATCGAGAGCGCGATGCGGGTCGCTGCGGCGTTCGCATCGCTTGATTCGTTCGCCTCGGTCGTTGCATCGCTTGGCTGCTCTGCCGACGGGGCCTCCGAGCCTTCCTCGGTTTGTTCACCGTTCACCGCTTGGTCGATCGTGACGATGATCTCGCAACCGTCGTCGGTCGTCGCGAGAAATTGCTGCAGACTGCCGGGAACGCTGCCTGCGTTGGCCGCGTCAAGAGCCTCGATTTCGGTCACCGGCTGCCGTTCAAGCTGCCAGCCCGAGCTGCCCGCCGCGTTCACCGCGCGCTCGGCGACCTCTTCGGGAGCGAGATCAAGCTCGAGGATCCACCCGATATTCATGCGGTAGGCGTCCTTGCCATCGTCTAAGGCGCCGCCGCCCGAGACATACCAGGGGTCGGCGGCAATGACGTCGCGCATGAAGCTGAGTTGCTCTTGCATGTCGTTCCACAGGTGCTCCTGCTCGGCGGCGACACGATCGTGCGTCGCATCGCCCACCCCGACGCCAGCGACGGTCACCCCGATGAGCACCGCCGGAACGAGCACGGCTGCCCCCACGATGGACCATCGGCCCTGCGATCTCGCAACCGGGCTTGGCTCGATGACCGGTTCGCCATCACGTGGCTTCGGCAGGTTCGCCGCGAGCACGAGCACCGTCAGGTACGACACCAGAACGAGGACGACGCCAAGCCCCATGAGCAATTGCTCGAGCGGCTCCCGAATACTGAAGAACACTGAGCCGAGCACCGATGCCGTACTGCCCGAGTCACCGACGCCGCGCACACTCAGCGCGAAGAGCGCGGTGCCCCACCACTGCACGATGAGCAGCACGCTGATGAGCGTCTTCGATGAGCGCAGCCCGGCCGAGCGCTTCATGATGATGCGCGGCAGGAGGGCTGTGAACGCCAAAGCGGGCAGCAAAACCGGCGAAAGGAGCATCACGATGACCATTTCCCAGCCACCCGTACCGAGCAACAAACCCACGAGGAACAGCGCGACGGGCAGCCCCCAGGCCATGAACGGCCACGCGCGCCACACGATCGCGTTCGCGCGCCCCCTGGCCTCGGCACTCTCACGCGGCTCTTGATATCGCTGCGGCTTCTGCTTTCGTGCACCCATATGTTGACTGTAGTGGAGGGGCCCGCTCGGTTTCGGGTTTTTCACACTTGCCGGGCCTGCCTGGCTTGCCCCGTCTTCCCGTCCCCTTTTCCCGCTTCGCCCCTCATCGTGTGGTCAAAAAGTGTCGATTTGCGCGAGATTTTCGACACTTTTTGACCACACGAGCGCGAAAAGTGACCACACGGAGGGACGTTCCAGCGAGGGGGGGCGTTAAAGAACAGGCAAGATACGAAACAAAGTGCAGCCTGAGCGGCAACGCTGGCGAAAGCCAGCATGATCATGGACATATCCGCTTGGAGCGGGCTCGAAACAGACCCGGAGCAAGACCACACTTTCTGGAGAAGCAGACTCGGTCTCGTGTCCAACACATTCTCGAGGCCCTCCCCACAGAAGAGGTTATGGAGTCATGGAACGAACTCGCCGCTGCAACAGCCTCCGAACGCGTCAGTTTCGAGAACGCGACCGTTGAGCGGTAGCCCCTTGGAAATGCGAGCAGTACTCTTATCCATGATGACAGGTTCAAGAAACAGCAGATCGGCGCAGGCGAGGAGCCGGATGCCTGGCAGGCCACCACAGCCGCGCCACACGAGGCAGCACAGCCCCTCGGGAAGCTCTGCGAGACCCTCGAGCGCGCGTGCCAATGAGGTGACCTCACGATGAAAGCTACACGATGGATCGCCGTGGCATTCGGCGCGCTCACTGTCCTGGCCTATCTCTCACCGTTCGCTGTAACCATCGACTCCGAGGGAGCCGGATGGCTCGCATATTTCGTCCTGGTGGTGACCTGGTATCTGATCGGCCCAGCCCTGCTGACCTCAGCCACGTTCTGCGCCGCGATCAGTTCTGTGCTGTACGTGCGCGACCCTCAACGAAGCACCCGGCGCAAATACGCCATCGTGTGGAGCTGGGTGGTCTGGTTCATACTCCTGACCGCCATCGCCGTATTCCTCTTCCCCAAGCCGCACCCTTACCCTGATGTACTCATGGTGCTCCTGTTCACTGCCGTCCCGCTCATCACCGGCGTCTCAACGGTGCTCGTAGCGGTCAACGCACGAAATCCGCATTCGCGGGCGCGGGTCGTTGAGCACTAACGCATCGTTGACGGCGTCACCGTAGCGCTCAGCGCCATGGTGCGCCCCCGGTGGCACGTTCCGCTCGTGCACCTCACGCCGCCCGCCGCCCACCGTGCACCGTGTGGTCAAAAAGTGTCGATTTTCGCGAGATTTTCGACACTTTTTGACCACACGAGCCCGAAAAGTGACCACACGACGAAGCGCAACGAAGCCCAACGGGGCGCGACAGCGAAACCTCGCAGAACGCGCAATATCCCGGTGCAGATCACGCCAAATTACCGAGCGGATCGCGCAAGCGAGTCCGGCAGAGCTCGCACAACTCGCGCGTTACCGCCGCACCCAACGACTAGTCACGGGCGAGCGGGAACCTCACGGTAACCACGAGCCCGCCCTGCCCTCGCGGTTCGAGCGAGAGGTCGGCTCGGTGATATCGCACGATAGCGGCCACGATGGCGAGCCCCAGACCATGGCCCTGGCCCCCGGCCCCACGTCCTTGGAGGCGCACGAATGGTTCGGTGAGCTGTAGTGCCTGCTCGGCCGTGATCGTGGGCCCGCTGTTCTCGACACGCAGGAACCCCTCGCCCTGCTCAACGCCTGTGCGCACCGCAACGAACCCACCCTCGACGTTGTGTCGTGCCGCGTTGCTGAGCAGGTTGTCGACGAGCAGCCGGAGCAAGCGGGCGTCACCGCTGGTAGTGGCTGCAGCGAGATCAAGGGACGGATCGATCCCGCATTCGGCAAAGAGAGAGGTGAGTGCAGCCGCACTCGAAGCCGTGATCGACGCCATATCGCACAGCGCATCTGTCGCCCCAGGAACTGCTTCAATGTCAGCCAGTGCGAGCAGCGCATCTACCGTTTCAACGTTTCGCTCGTTCATTTCACGGAGCCCGACGAGCAGGTCTCGGCTTGCAGGAGTTCCCGTGGCAAGTGCGACATCAAGCATCGCGCGCGTGGTCGCAAGCGGGGTTCGCAGTTCGTGCGAAGCGTTTGCCGCAAACCGTTGGTGCGCGTGAAACGCGGTCTCCAAACTGCTGAGCATCTCGTCAAAGGTGTTGGCAAGCTCGGTGATCTCATCACGAGGAGTACCGAGCCCGATTCTATGGTCGAGATGACCGCTCGCAGCCTGCTTCGCAGCGGCGCTGACCTCGTGTAACGGCGCAAGCATTTTGCCGGCGACCTTCCACCCAATAAAGCCGCCAAGCACTGCGACGGCGAGCATAAGACCCGCGCTCACGATCAGAAACAGTTGCATCAGGTCTTCGGTGCTCGTCACCTTGACCGAGGGTATCGAAAGATCACTGGCCTCACCCTTCAACGGCGAAACCGGCAGGCTTGCGGCGTTGTCGGGTAACACCGACAACGCTTCGCTGGGGGTAAAACTGTAGGTCGGAAACCAGATGATGATCACTGCCGTGAGCGTGAGCAGCACCGCCCCAGAGGCCGTGAGCAGCCCCGAATAGGTGAGCGCCAACCGCATGCGAAACGTCAGCCGGTGCCGACGGGGCGTCCCAACCTGAGATGAAGACGTAGGGCGACTCACGGCTCGATCCGCATCGTGTATCCGGTTCCCGTCAGGGTTCGAATCGGCCAGGGCTCGCCGAGCTTTCGGCGCAGCGCCGAGATGGTGACCTTTACCGTGTTAGTAAAGGGATTGGCATTCTCGTCCCAGGCGCGGATGAGCAGCTGCTCGGCGCTCACCACGGCTTCGGGTTCGCGCATGAGCACCTCAAGCACCGCAAACTCCTTGCGGGTGAGGTGCACGAAGTGGCCACGTCGGGTGACTTCGTGGCGGGTCGGGTCGAGTCGAATATCGCCGACCTCAAGCACGGTCGGTTGTGCTGAGAACGGGCGGCGCGCAAGTGCGTGCAGGCGGGCCACGAGTTCGGGAAACTCGAAGGGCTTCGTCAGGTAATCATCGGCGCCGATCGCGAGCCCATCGACACGCGACTGCAGCGAATGGGCAGCCGTCAGCATGATCACCGCTGGGCGAACGGAGCGCTCGGCAATTACTCGGCACACCTCGTCTCCGTGCACCACAGGAATATCGCGGTCAAGCACGACGACGTCGTAAGGAACGAGGTCAACAGCCATGAGCGCCGCCTCACCATCGTTCGCGATATCTGCGGCGATAGATTCGAGTTCGAGGCCCGCTCTGAGCGCTTCGGCAAGCAGCGGTTCGTCTTCAACAATGAGTACTCGCATGTGGCCCTCCCTTCCTGGTTCACGCCGACCGCGCGCTCTTCATTCAACCCGGTAACCGGTAAAAGAAACGTAAAGCATTTGGCTTACGTCAGTATGACCGCCTGTGAGTTGTACTTTTCTGAGCGCCCTCCTGGCGCCTCAACGAAAGGAATACCATGACATTCACAAGAGCACGAGCAGGGCGTCGCGTTGCAGCGGCGGCGGGCATCAGTCTCATATTGGCTTCGGCGCTCACCGCCTGCGGTGCGGCCAAAGAAGCAAGCGAGGCGGATCGCGGATCAAGTTCGACCGGTAGCGATGGGGGCGTGAGCAACTCCACCTTCGAACAAGAAATGACCGCCTGGACCGAAAAGTTCGATGCATGCCTGCGCGACGAGGGCATCGACATACCAACGCGGTCACCGAACGAAATGCTCGATCTCAGCACGCTCGGGGTCGATGAGACAACATTCAAGGAGGCAGACAGCGTCTGCGTGAAAAAGGTTGGTCAGGCTCCCGTCGATCCAAACCTGCCAACCGAAGAGGAGTACCACCAGCAGCAGCTCTCGTTTGCGAAGTGTATGCGTGACAGCGGCTACGACTGGGACGACCCGACACCGCCGTCTGATGGTATGGCCCCCGGTGTAGCACCGCTTGAGCCAGGCGCGTACGACGAAAAGGTGCTGGATGCCTGTGCCGTCAAGGCAGGCTTCGAAACGGGACAGTCACATGGCTAAGCGCACAACGTCTGCACCTGAGAACACTCCTCGGCGACGCCGCATCGTGATGGCCATCGTGACAGTGGCGATACTCGGAACACTCGGGGGTGGAGCGGCACTCATTGTTCCCGCCATGGCTCAGCCCTCTCCCGAGCAGAAAGACTCCCGTGTGAACGTCGGAACCGACGTCGTAAGCCGAGGCGATCTCACGGAGCGCGTGCGCGCCGGTGGCACAATGAGTTACGGAACCGGCAGACCGCTCGGGTCATCACTCCCCGGTACCGTCACCTCGGTTGCAGCGGCCGGGACCGAGGTCGGGCGCGGCGAGGAACTGTTGCGCATTGACGATCAGCCGGTGGTCTTGCTCTTCGGCTCCTTGCCTGCGTGGCGTGGCTTCACCTCTGGAATGACCCCTGGCCGAGACGTTCGCCAGCTCGAGGAGAATCTGCGTGATCTTGGCTTCTTCGAACAGGAGCCCGATGAGAAGTTCACCTGGTGGACAGCCGAGGCGATCCGCCGTTGGCAGCAGGCGCGCGGTCTAGAGCGCACGGGAGAGCTTCCCTTCGGAAGCTTCGTGTTCGAGCCGAAGGCAGTGCGGATCGCCTCGGTCGATGCTGCGCCAGGTTCGGCAAGCAGCGAATCCATTCTCACGGTCACCGACACCGATAAACGCATCACCATCGATATCGATGCCGACCTTGTCGCTGTGGCTGAGAAGGGTAGCAAGGTCTCGGTTTCGCTACCCGACGGCGTGACCGTCGAGGCAACGGTCGCCAGTGTCGGAGCCCCCGTGCAGAAAGAGGGAGAGAATGGCGAGAAGGTCATGAAAGTATCACTGATACTCACACCAGATGATCCAGCGATCGGCGGCGATCTTATCGATGTCACGGTTACGGCGACATTCACCCGTACACTCGCGAGTGACGTGATTCGTGTCCCGGTGCTCGCGCTTCTGGCCGGCCCAGACGGTATCACGCAGGTCGAGGTTATTGACGGTGAACAGAGCCGGCTCGTCACGATCACAACCGGAGCTTTCGGCGATGGCCTCGTCGAAATTACCGACGGCGATCTTGCCGAGGGCGACACCGTGGTGGTGGCGCAATGACCCCCGTTCTGCAACTCCGAAAGGTCACCCGCTCGTACGGGTCACCACCGACCGAGGCACTGCGTGGTGTCGATCTTCACGTCGACGAGGGAGAATTCGTGGCGGTCGTGGGCCCTTCGGGGTCGGGCAAATCGACCCTGTTGAATCTCATTGGCACCCTCGACAGGGCCAGCACCGGAGAGGTGCTCATTACCGGAGCCAGGGTCGACGACCTCTCAGACGCCAGGCTCAGCGCGTTGAGGGCGCACACCATCGGGTTCGTCTTTCAGCAGTTCCACCTCAGCGACGGGCAGACAACGGTCGACAATGTTGGCTCAGGGCTGCTGTACACCGGAATGAGTCGCGCGTTGCGCCGCGAACAAGCCAGAGAGGCGCTCATCTCGGTTGGGCTCGGGCACCGACTCGATCACAAGCCAAAACAACTTTCAGGAGGAGAACGCCAGCGGGTCGCAATCGCCAGGGCAATCGTGCGCCGCCCGGCGCTACTCCTCGCCGACGAACCGACCGGCAGCCTTGATTCCACCTCCGGCGAAACCGTCGTACAGCTTCTTCGCGAGCTCAACAGTAAGGGGACCACCATCGTACTCATCACGCATGATCGTGAGTTAGCCGAACAATTGCCGCGACGGGTCTCGATCCGCGACGGCCTTATCGTGGCTGACTCCGCGAACCCAGGTATCGCAAAGCAGGCACAAGCGGGAGGTGCGTCATGAGTGTGCCGCGTTCCCGCCTTCGGCCCGCCGATCTCGCCGGGCTCGCCCTACACGGCGTTCGTGCGCACCCAATGCGCGCCATACTCTCAGGGCTCGGCATCGCGATCGGCATTGCCGCGATGATCGCCGTCATCGGCATCTCTACTTCGAGCCAGGCACTGGTGCAGCAGAAGCTCGCCGAGATCGGCACCAATATGCTCACGGTTACCGCAGGCAAAGACTACCTCGGCAACGAGACCAAGCTCAGCCCCGACGCAGTGCCCCGCGTGCGTCACCTCGACGGCGTAGAAGCGGCCTCATGGACCAGTGGCCTCAGGAGCCACGTCTACCGAAACCCCTCGATTCAGGAAGGAGCAACGAACGGACTCGTCGTGCGGGTTGCCGAGCAAAAACTGCCCGAAACGGTTGGCGCGGCACTGGCTCAGGGAAGCTGGTTTACGTCGGTAACTCAAGAGCAAGACACGGTCGTGCTCGGCAGCACAACCGCCGAGAAGCTCGGCATCACGAGGGTTGGCATGCAGGTGTGGCTGGGTGATCGGTTTTTCACCGTCATCGGCATACTCGACCCCGTACTCTTAGCTCCCGAGCTGAACACATCGGCGATCGTGTCTTCAGAACGCGCCACCGCGGTGCTCGGTTTTGACGGGATACCGACCACTATTTATGAGCGATCTGACGGCGCTGACGTCTTGCGTGTGCGGGAAAGACTGCCGCAAACCGTTGATCCTTCGTCGCCCGGCGACGTCAAGGTGTCTCGTCCCTCAGACGCGCTCTCAGCAAAGAACACTGTCGACCAGGTCTTCACCGGGATGCTCGTGGGCGTCGGCTCAATCGCTTTGCTCGTGGGCGGTATCGGAGTCGCGAACACCATGGTGATCACGGTGCTCGAACGTCGCAAAGAAATTGGGCTGCGCCGCTCTTTAGGGGCCACGAGACCCCACATTCGCGCACAGTTTCTGGCCGAAGCGGTTCTGCTCGCATTTCTTGGTGGCCTTGCCGGAGTGTTGGCAGGCATCGGGGTCACCGCTGTCGTTGCGCTGCTCAATGGTTGGCCGCTCGCCGTGCCGGCGATGATTCCCATTGGAGGGCTCGCGGCAACGATCGCGGTCGGCGCCATCGCCGGGGTACTCCCCGCCATTCGGGCTTCGCACACCCCGCCGACGGCGGCTCTGAGCGCTTGATAGCCGGTGACAATGCGTTCTGTTGTCTTGGGGAGGGCTCGCGCTGAGACTAGGTAATTCTTAATTCACGAATGGGCTCTCGACTGGTGACGATGAACGCCGAAAGGAGTGTCGCGATAAGCGTGGTAATGAGCGTCAGCATAGCGAGAGCCCCAGAAAATGTAAGGCCGGGCAGGGGGTCATGCGAGATTATGAGAACAACGGCCGAAGTCGCCATTCCCATTGCAATACCGATGAAGCTGACAAAAGCCGTCTGGAGCAGGATTAGGCTGACGCTGAAAGAGCGTGACGCGCCAAGCGCTCGACGGAGCCCAAAGCCTTTGCGGAGCATCATAACGAGGCCATACAGAAGAATGGCGGAACACAGACCGCATGGAACAAAAGTACTTGGAACAAAGAAGAAGTGATCTTCACAGCGGCAGTATCTTTCGAACTCCAACGCACCGCACGTGCAACGACACGAAACTGCAATATAAGAAGCCACTGTGCATTTAGCGGGTCTGGATACGGCGGTGAGCGTCTTACTTTCAGTTCTTGGGGTTCAACATAACGTTGAGCAATGTTGAGCACAGTGTTAAAGATTCGTTATTGCAGTTATGCGATCGCTCTCACGGGCTACTGAGATCTTGATCATGTTTTGCAGATCAGACCCCGTCGAGTGGTGTTGACATTAATCCATCATCACCCGTCTTATTTCGCCTCTCACCGTGTGGTCAAAAAGTGTCGATTTTCGCGGGCGGTTTCTAGCGGTCAGCGCAACAGTATCTCTTCGATGACCTCGGCCGGCTTCGCGAACGCTAACCGTTTCCGGGGCCGGTCGTTCATCTCCCACTCAACATAATCGAGATCTGCCTGACTGAACACACTCAGATCAGTGCCCTTGGGGAAATACTCCCGCAGTAACCCATTCGTGTTCTCATTCGTCGGCCGCTGCCAGGGCGAGTGCGGGTCGCAAAAGAACACATCAATATCAGCTCCCATAGCGACTTCTTGATGCTTACTCATCTCTTTGCCCTGGTCCCAGGTGAGAGTCCGACGAAGCACATCAGGTAACTCTTTCATCTTCGCGATAAGCCCCTCAGTGACTGCTTCTACCCGCGGTAACGAGGGGTCTAACCAAACAAGGAATAGATAGTTCGAGTGGCGTTCAACGACCGTCCCGATAGCGCTCTTGCCATCTTTCCCGATAATTAAGTCACCTTCCCAATGCCCAGGAACAGCCCGATCAAGTGCTTCTGCGGGACGGTCAACAATGTTCACCATCCCAGCAATTCGGCCCTGCCTAGACTGGCCAGAACGGTGACTGTGTCGGATCTTCCTCCCCGTACGAACCCGAACCTCAAGCTCGCGTTTGAGCCCACCCCTGGCAAGGAGATAGATCGCTTGATAGATCGTTTCGTGTGACACTCGCATCTCCGGCTGATCCGGAAACTCGCGCTGTAGCCTGCCCACAACCTGTTCCGGTGACCGCTTCAACGATAGTTCAGCCTCCACAAAACGCCGTAACCGCGGATTCGTTACCAGCTTCGACGGTTTCGGTCTGCGGGCGCGCTGAAACGTTTGCGATTGTGCCTGTGTTGCCCGATACCTCGGCCTACGAGCCCGTTCAGAAGAAAAGAACGCGTTCCGCCGAATCTCACGACTCACTGTTGACGGGGCACGCCCCAACTTCCTCGCGATCTCACGAATCCCAGCCTTTGCCGTCCATAACGCCTGAATCTCGATACGCTCCTCGAACGATAACGACGACACCCGGGCTACTCTTCGGGGTCTCACCCCGCCCTGCGAATGAATATGTGACAAGATCGCGGCTTCGCTCTTGTCTACCCGTTCACCAATCTCTCGTGCGGTGAAGCCAGCAGCTCGCATATCCCAGATCGTGTTCACATGCTCAGCAAGCATGTTCCTTGAGAACTTCATGTCAGTGTCCACCCTTGTATTGTCTCGGGTGTTGCAACCACCGTTAGAACCCGCGCGAGATTTTCGACACTTTTTGACCACACGAGCGCGAAAAGTGACCACACGACGAAGCGCAACGAAGCCCAACGGGGCGCGCCAGCGAAACGTCGCAGAACGCGCAAGATCCCGGTGCAGATCACGCGAAATTACCGCGCGGATCGCGCAAGCGAGTCCCGCAGCACGCACCCGACTCGCGCAAAGTGAACGATAAACGTTAGGCGCTCACACCCGTGATGCCAGTAATCAGCGCCTCGAATGCCCACCTGCGACGTTCGAACCGGCTCCCCGTGGTGAAGGCGTCTGCCCCGAAGGCCGCGAGACCCGGATGACGCTGAGGGTCAGCCGATTCAAGTGTTGCTTCGAGATCTTCGACCTGCTGCCCGTTCTCGCCCGCTCGTGTCGCCCATTCGGCGGCCGAGGTACTCGCATGTTGCAGAAGGAGGTCGATTCCCCAAGCGCATGCTTGTTCGTTGGCGCCAGAGGCGGTCAACAGGCGCACAAGCACGTCGATGAGGTCGAGGTAGAAGGGGCCGTCGGGCCACACGAACATGACCGCACGCGCGAGCTCTCCCTGCTCTGCTAGAAGGTCAACGTATTCCTCTAAGAGGCGCACGAGCCGTTCGCGCCATGGCTCAGCGCCGTCCCACTCTAGATCGAGATCGGCGAGCAGACGGTCTGCCAGGAGGGCGTGCAAAACCGTCACGTTTTTCACGTACACATACAGCGATGCCGGGCCAGTGTCGAGCTCGGCAGCGACCCGACGAATCGTGAGTTTCTCGGCGCCGTCTCGTGTCAGCACCTCAAGTGCCGCGTCGACGATTGCGGATCGCGAGAGCGCCGGCTTCGAAGGCCGTTCTCGCCTGCTCACGGGTTCGGGGGTACTCATATCTCACACTGTACTTGATCCCGACCTTGATCGTAACGAACATGTTCGCTACGATCATGTTCGTTACGATTGAATCGAGGATCCCATGACCACCAACACCACTGCAACGCCACAGCACACAACGCCACCGCTCGCCAAACGGTCGATGTGGCTCACCCTGCTCGTCGTCCTCCTCGCAGATGCGATGGATCTCATGGATGCCACGATCGCGAACGTCGCCGCCCCCTCAATCGTTCGAGAACTCGGCGCGAGTGACCGTTTGATTCCCTGGCTCGGCGCCTCATATGCCCTCGCCCTCGGGTCGTTGCTCGTACTTGGCGGGCGGCTCGGCGACCGGTTCGGGCAGCGCCGCACGTTCCTCGTCGGTCTTGTCGGGTTCATCGCAGGATCCGCATTGGCCGGGCTTTCGCCCTCAGCGGGCGTCTTGATCGCCGCACGCGTACTGCAGGGAGCGTTTGGAGCTCTGCTCATTCCGCAGGGCATGGCGATCATGGCCGCGACGTTCCCGAAGCCTATGCTGCAAAAGGCATTTGCCGTCTTTGCCCCGATGCTCGGGGTGTTCGCCGTAGCGGGGCCTATTTTGGGTGGCCTCCTCATCGATGCCAACCTGTTCGGGCTCGGCTGGCGGCCGATCTTTTTGCTCAACATCGTCCTGGGCGGCATCGCCCTCGTGCTCGCCTTGCGCTACCTGCCGTCGGTTCCCGCCCACCGGTCGACCCGAATCGACCTTATCGGCAGCGCGTTGCTCACCGCCTCGCTCTTCACTCTGCTCTTCGGGCTCGTGACCGGCTCGTCAGAAGGGTGGAACGGCCTCACCATCGCGAGCACCGTCGCAGGCATCACCTTGCTGTGCCTCTTCGGCTGGCGTCAGGCCCGCGCTGAGGAGCCGCTGCTCCCCCGCAGCCTCCTCGCCAACCGTGGATTTACCTCGGGGCTCATCGTCGGCCTGTGCGTGTTCGCGAGCTTCAGCGGGCTCATGTACGTCATCAGCCTCTTCTTTCAGCTGGGCCTTGGCTACACCCCAACCCAAACTTCACTCAACCTGATTCCGCTCACCATCGGCATTATCGTCGGCTCTGGTATCGCCAACGCGCTCATCGTCAAGCTTGGTAGGCGGCTTGTGCTCGCCGGAATGCTCACCACACTTCTCGGCACTGGGACACTCTTACTCTTCGTCATCATGTCGGGTGTCGAGGTGACTTGGTGGCAAAACCTCATCGCAACGAGCATCATCGGAATCGCCGCGGGCATCTGCTTCAATTCGGTCTTCAATACCGCGCTCGGCAATCTCAAGCCCGAAGAAGCCGGCTCAGCCAGCGGATCGCTCAGCGCCATTCAGCAGATCGCCAACGGCCTCGGCTCCGCTCTCGTCACCACCCTGTTCATTGGCGCCCTCGCCCAGGGGACCGTTGCCGCAATGACGACAACCCTGATAGCGATTCTTGTGGTCACGGCGCTCTGCTTGTTCGCGATGCCGCTGCTCCCGCGCAACGCCGTCGCCCTCGCCGACTAGATACAGCTCAGAGAGGGTTAGCCACCCACCAGCGTCAAAACTGATCAGTGTTCGAGCGCCTCAGACGCAAATGACCCCTGACTCGAGAAACATTCTCAGGTCAGGGGTCATCTGTTTATTGATACACGTGCCCCAACCGGGAGAAAACTGTATCCTCGTTCGTCACCTTGAAATCGTTGATTTCACGCGGATCTTCCGAAGGTCAGGGCGTGTCGGTTTCCAGTCTAGCTGTGCCTCGAAGTGATGTTCGTGGGCCGGTGGTGACGCCGATTGAGACGGCTGGAACCCCGGTCGCCCCCGAGACGTTGCAGGCGATGGTCGCGGCGTACGAGTCCAGGGCGTCGCTGATCTCGATCGCACGTGAGCATCGTTTGGGTAAGGAAACGGTGCGGGATCTGCTCGTGGATGCTGGTGTCAGGATCCGTCGTCAGGGGTTGGACGATGAGCAAGTTGCGCACGCGGTTCGCGGCTATGAGTCGGGGCTGACGACGCGTGAGATCGCACGGGAGCTCGGTATAGGGCACTCGATGGTGTGGCGGGCGTTGAAGCGGGCGGAAGTCGAGTCCAGGCCCAATACTCGTCGCGTCGGACGCAAGCTCTCGAAGCAGTGAACGCCATCCCTACGGTTCTTGGAGCATCTCCGGCGCGGGTTGCGGAACCGAGCGGCTTGATCGGGGATGTCAGGGCGTTCTGGGAGGATTGAGCAAAAGCGAGAGAGTCGGGAGGTGTGCGGTGATGGTTGCTCATTGGCTTCCCGATAGGCACCTCGGGGTTGCTGCGACGCTTGCTCATGTCGACGAGCTGATCGGAAGAGTCGGCGAGATGCTCTTTGACTACCAGGCCCAGTCCTCGGACGTCGTTCGCCTCCGAGAAGTGCTCGACGGGCAGCTTCGGCATCTAGTGGTTGACAGTGTGGCGCCGATCCCGCAGAAGATCCCGTTGCTGGCCGCTGATGCTCTCAACGCGCTTCGGGCGGCGATCGAGCACACGATCTACATCGAGGCCGAGGCCGACGCGGGAGCCGAACTCAGCGAGAGAGCGGCGAAGCTCGTGGAGATGCCTGCTGCGTCGAGCTACGACAAGTTCGTGGAGTGGACCCAGAAACGGGCGAAGAACGGGCCGTCGGCGCTTCGCAGCGGTGCGGATCTGAACCGGCGCATCTACGATCTCCAGCCACTTCACCGGTACACCGATCCCGAGGCGCATCCGTTAGCACGGCTGGTGGCTTACACGAATCACGCGAAGCACCGCACCCCGGCGGTCACGGCCGTTCGAATCCCTGTTGTGTCTCGCGAAGACGTGACACCGCGGCATCCGCGCGACATACCGAAGCGGCCTGAGGAACCGCTCGTGCCGGGCGAGGTCATCTTCTCGGCTCCCACGGGCCAGGTGGTGCCGGTGACGCTGTTCCCCACCGTCGGGATCAACCTGCCGGAAACCGCTCGCTGGCCGGTGTTGATGAACGAGCTGGGCGAGATCGCTGCCTGGGTGCGGACGCAGGCCATCCCGAGGCTCATCACCGGAACGGATCCTCCCCAGCCCGAGATCCCGGCGTGGCATGAGATATCGCAGGGCCACCCGGATCTGCGGGTGGCGCTCTCCGAAGGGAGTCGGGTCCCTGCGTATGACCGCAACCGCGACCGGCTGAGTGCGGCGACGGTACGAGCGGACATGACGGGCACCATCGCCGACATGCCCGACGCTCCAACATTCGCGGACGTGCGGGCCTGGCTGGAATCGCTGCCCGATACCGATGTCCTCACCCGTATGCGCGAACTCGTGCCGAGCTTCGATCACGACGCAGATGACATGCTCCACAACTGGGACGTGCTGCAGAGGATGCGTGACGATGCGGTCGCGTTCACCCAACGCCGCGCTATGACCGATCTTGAGGAACCATCCAATCTAGATAGGCGTGACTGAGCTTTCGACGGGCGCGGATTCGCGCGTCCGAGGTACACCCCTGGCGGGCCCAACACGAGATCTACGAGACACTCCCGCATCGGGAAGCGGTATTGGTGACCTTTCATGAGACCCGCGACATGCACGAGTACGTTATCAACACCGGCCATCTGAACGAGATCCCCAAGAGGACGTGCCGTCCGCCGACTAACAATGTCTCAAGGCCTGGCGCGATGCCGAGCAGGAACGATGACCGACCACGCGCCATGGGCGCGTGTCACACCGGAGCGTGTTCGGAGCGTGCAGCATGTCGATGCTGCCGCCGACGTGCGATCGCTTCCCGCGTTCGCACCTGCGCCAGGAGGATGAGGCTCCACGGCCCGAAGAGGAGGAACTTCAGGCCGTTCCATAGTGCCCAGAAGAAGGCCAGGTAGAGCCATTCGCTCCAGCCCTGGTCGATGAGCTCGGTGCAGGTGGCGGCGATCAGGATGTAGACGACGCCGAGGAGCATCGCTGGAACACCCCACCGCAGGCAGCGACGGGTGCGGAGTCGGTCGAGGAGGATGTTGGTGGGCATCCATCGGCGCAGGAAGATGCGGGTGTGGATGCTGGCGTTCCAGAGCCGGTTCAGGAGCATGGTGTGGGCCTCACTTTCGCACGCAGGACTATTGCGGTGTGGCTGGTCCTGAGTGGTTGAGTGCCCGAGATGCTGCTCGAACGGTCTGCGTCACCCCTGAACAATGTCCGGGGGCTCGGCGTGTGGTTGCTCCTGCCACCATCAGGATACCGGCGGCCCTGCAGCAAAGGAAGAGCAATCCCTTGCCGGGCGGTCGTTGGTGCTCACAGGGTGCGGCTGCGCCGTTGCTGAGCCCCGGGCGATGCGTCCTGCTGGTCTGGCTGATGGCTGGCGAGGAGCCCTCGGGCGCGTTCGTAGTCGATCCTCTTTGCGTCATCGTCGGGGACGGGTCCGAGGGGGCTGGTGGAGGTGATGCCCCACCGGTCCCGATACGCGGCCACCACCCGCACCGCCGTCGCCCGTGCGTCGGGGTCCAGGCCGTCGACGATGCTCATCCACGGCTCGGGCCGTTCGATGGCCGTGGTGGTGAGGGCGTCGAGGCGTTGCTGCATGAGCTGCTCCCGCTCCTGGAGCGCCTGCCGCATGGCTGGGTCGGTGATGCCAGTCGCACGCGGGACGAGGCCGGCGATCAGCGACACCCGGCGCGCTGACGGCTGGTAGGTGGCGGCGACTTTCTGGACCCGGTAGCGCAGCAACGACCCGAGATCCTCCACCCCATCGAGGCCTCCGGCGCGGGTGATGCGTGGGAGGAGGTCGTTGATGTCGTGCCCGTCGGCTTCGAGTCGGCGCAGTTCGGTGGTGAGGATCCCGAACGAGTCCGTCTCCACCAGCTCATCGATCGCCTGTGGGGTGAGGCCGCCGTGTTCGAGGAGGGTGACCCACCGGTCCTGCTGCGCTTCTTGGGCGATGGTGTCGTACTCGGCAGCAAGCTGGGCCAGCGACCCCCACATGTCCTGCTCAGTCGTGATGGTCTCGTGGGCGGAATGCTCCGCACCGACATGCTGCAAGATGCCGTAGAGCACGGACCGGGCGGTCATCTGCAGGTCGTCCCGGTGCTGGTGATCTTCAAGGTGATGTTCATCGGTCGCGATGTAGGCGCGGTTGGATTCCCGGCCGCGGGTCATCGCGACGTAAAGGGATTCCCGGGTCATCTCGGGTGAGTGCACGATCGCATGCGCAGTATCGACAGTGGAGCCCTGCGCCCGGTGAGCCGTGATCGCGTACCCGAGGTCGACCTGGTCCGCCACATACGCGGATGGGAGGATGATCGTGGTCCTCCACCTCGAGTGCGCCCGGCGGACCGTGAGAGATCCGTCGTCGTGCGCTTGAGTGACGTGCCAGCGGTCGCCGTTCTTCACCCAGCCTCGCCCGAGGGAGAGGCGGCGGTCATTGCGACGGGTGATGATCAGGTCCCCGCGGGAGGCTTCGTTCCCGTCGTGCAACTTCACCCCATCCAGGGCGACATCTCCGGCGAGGATCCGCTCGGTGCGGGCACGCGTATTCAGCTCAGATACCGTGTCGAGGGTCTCTGCGATCAGCACCGACGACTTGCCCGCAGCTTGGTCAGTGACCCAGGCTTGGTAGGCGGCATCGAGGATGTCCTCGTAGGTTCCCGGGGTGACTCGGTCATGCTCGAGGTAGGTGTCGATGACGTCGGTGTCGCCGAGGCGCAACTGCAGGGAGGCGTGTTTCTCCCAGTCGTTCCGGAAGCGGCGCACATCCAGCAGCTCCGGTGCATTGCCACGATCCCGGACGAGCATCCCAAACGCCCCACCCGCGTCGACCGCAGCCAGCTGCGCCCAATCACCCACCAGCAGCACCTTCGCGCCCACGTCGGCGGCGTGGGCGGTGATCGTGTCCAGGGCAAGGGTTCCCGCGAGGGACGCTTCATCGATGATCACTAACCGACCGGCGGTGAGGTTCCATGTGCCACGGCGGTGCTCGTGCAGCCATTTCGCTGTGTTCTCGGTGCTGATGCCGAGATCCTGGGCGAGCACATCCGCTGCGGCCGCGGACGGAGCCAATCCGACCACCGACCCGGCACCGTAGTCCTTCTCCCACGCCCTGCGGAGAGCACTCATAGTGGTCGTTTTGTCGACGTGTCGGGTTTGACCGACGTACCTACCCAGTGAAGGAGGTCGTCATGAGCGGCACGAATATCAGCAACAGCGGCGCGATGGAGCAGGTGGTCGTCTACCTACGCATCTCAGAAGACAGGACGGGTGCGGAGGCGGGTGTGGATCGTCAGCGGCAGGACTGCCTCGACCTCTGCGCCCGCCTCGGCATCAGCGAACCAGCGGTGTTCATGGATAACGACATCTCCGCATACGGGAACAAGAAACGGCCCGGATATCTCGAACTCCTCGAACGTGTGAAACTCGGCCCATCACGCATCGTCGCCTGGCACGTCGACCGGTTGTATCGGAAGCCGCGCGAGTTGGAAGACCTCATCGATTTGGTGGAGTCGCACCCGATCCGGATCGAAACGGTCAAGGGTGGCGCGTTTGATCTGAACGCCCACGAAGGTCGCCTGATGGCGAGACAACTCGTCGCGATTGCGTCGTACGAGTCCGGGCATAAGGCGGATCGGATCCGTCGCGCGAATCGGCAGAAAGCAGAACGGGGTGAGTGGCATGGTGCCCCAAAATACGGGTACGGCCTCGGCGGCATTCTCATCCCCGAAGAAGCCGCCGTGATTCGGGAGATGGCGGACCGGTTCCTCGCGGGGCAGTCGATCAGGCAGATCGCGGTCTGGCTGAATCGTGATGACGGGCCGACACCGCCGTCGAAGGGGAAGAGTCGCCTGAATATTTGGCATGCCTCGACGGTCCGGTCGATCTTGTGCTCAGCCCGCATCTCGGGGCAGCGCGCCTATGACCCAGGCGCGCCCCGTGGGGGTGAGAAACCGGGTGGTCGGGCGATCATGGGGCCGGGGAATTGGGAGGCGATCATCACACCGGAAGAGACCGAACGTATCCGCGCGGTGTTCGCCAACCCTGACCGCCGTGTCGGCAGGAGCGCGAAGAGCTTGCTGGCCGGGATCATCTCCTGCGGCAAGTGCGGCAACACCCTCGTCACCGGGGGTTGGCGCTCCGGCCAGACGGCACCTTCTAAACAACATTTCTACCGGTGCCTGCCATTGCCGGGTCGTCCGGAGCGCGGCGGCCTGTCGGCCAGTGCCGCCGGGGTCGAGGATGTGGTGTCGGAGGCCATCATTCGCAGGCTCACCGCCACCACCCTCCCGGACATAGCGCCCGGCGAGGACAACGCAGTGTCGGCGGCAATGAAGCAGATCACCGCGGCACGGCAGCGGATGGAAGATATGGCCCGTGACTACGGGGCAGGCATCCTCACCCGTGCCGAATTGCATGCGGCGAAAACTGCGGCGCAACACTCGATCACTGAAGCCGAACTCCTCCTCGGGCGCACCAGCAAATCCGCGGCACTAAAGGGCATCCCCATCGGCGACGAGAAGGCACTCCGTACGGCATGGGAAGAGCAGTGGTCGATCCCGCAAAAACGCGCCATCATCGCCGCGTTGGTAGACACCCTCATCATCACACCGCTACCGACCGGCGGGGCAAGATTCAGACCCGAACGGGTGCAGATCACCTTCAAAGCCTGACCCTGGGCACACATCAACGGCGCAGGAAAGATGAATCTCCTGCGCCGTTCGCCGGGCAAACCGCGCTCAGGTGCTGGGGCGTGTAAGAACGCGCAGCTTCGACAGCGCGACCGGGTCGGTGACCCCGAACGTCACCCCCGACCGTTCACACGCCTCCCGCGTGAACGCATCCGCATCGAACGCAGGCGGCAGCTCGCCAGGTGCCTGCACCTGGCGTCGTGCTTGCATCGGAGGCGGCTTCGTCGTCGCGGGTTTTCTGCTGGATGAGATGTCAGTAATGGTGTTCATACCTGACAGGTACGCACCACAAACCACAACATCTAGGGGTTCCTTGACTTTTGAGGTACTATATGTGCACCTCTGACCCGGTTGCGGTCACAGGGTGGTGCCGGAATTCATGACGACCCGTGCCGGCGAAGCATCGGACCCCACCCCTCAGAGCGGGTGTGCCGATTCGACACCCCCGCAGCGTCTCCTTTTGGGCCACCTGAATGGCTCATCATTGGGCGGCGACCGTGAGCGTCGTTCGTGTGGATATACAGAATCCAGGCACACCGAAACTTGACACAGGTCACCCTGCCAGCTTTCCCGACGCCTCGGAGTCTCCGTCACAGGATAGGTACGGAACCCAGCCGACAACACCACCGACTGCTGACAGGGGGCGGGGGCGACACCCCTGTTGCACAGTGCCGGGCGAATACTCAGGCCGTCGTGATGGCGCATTCAACAGCGCGCTCCGACCGGGACCTGGTGCCTGCATGCCAACGCGGAGCAGGCACATACAAAGAATCACGCAGGCACTAGGAGCCTCTGCCCGAAGTGACGCGTGCGCCTGCCATCTTGTAGCCTCACAGCATGAAGCCACGTCGCGCCCTCGCTCTTGCCGGATTCGCAACCGTGTGCGCAGCGGCCTTGAGTGGCTGCTCCGCTGACACACTAATATGGGGGAACGATGGCGCTCAGGTTATCCGGACTACCGAGAACCTCATCAAAGACCTCGCTTCTGACGGAACATCCGATCTCCTCTGCGAAGACGCCGAAGCCGACCTCGGCACGGCAAAAGATTGGGAAGGCCGTTCCGCAGGCGAGCCGGAACGGTTCGTTGCCGACTACTGGGATGAACAAGCACCCCTCGACCCGCAGTGGAACATCAATTTGGAGGGCCTTCCCGAGGGGGCGACTCCCGGCGACAAACATCCCGGCGACGTCTTCTACCGCGAAACCGACGATAGTCTTTGCGTGATCGATGTCGCCTGGTCGACACTCGTCGCCGTCGGCTGACGAAACCGATGTTTCCTGGCCACGCCTGAGGGCCCAGATGGGCATCTTTGGCTTCGCGTGAGCGCGCCGCCAATGCACCGGATGGATGTAATCCCTTTATCTGGGGTCATGAGTGTTCTTGTGTTCCGCCGGTGATCGCGTGTAGCGCGAGCAGGTGATCACGGTACGCCCGATGTCCTTTGGAGGTGGCCCTGACCCAGGTCCGCGGTCTGTTCCCGACATACCCTTTGGTGGCTTTGACGTACCCGGCACGTTCCAGGTGTGAGACTGCCTTGCTCACGTTGGAGTCGTCGGTCTCCAGCAGCTCGCGAAGGGTACGGAAATCGAGTTCGTTATCCTTCCCGAGCGCGGCCATAAGGGAAAGGCGGATCGGGGTCTGGAACGCATCATCCAGGCGGTGTCTCGGGTGTGTCATGCTCCCGCTTCTTGGTTACGTTGAGCACGGATCGGTAGGAATGCGGCAATGACCATGGGGGCAGCTGCGGCCAGGCCGAGAGCGACCGCTACCCATCCGGTAATCCAGTCCGTGCGCACCAGTAGCGCTGTGAGTGCAAACAGAATGCCGACCGTGATCGCAAACGCACCCCAATGGATTGGCCCCCACTCAAGCCCCGTCCGTGCCAGTCCCCAGCGAGAACGGTAGCCAATGATCGCGACCAAGATCAGCACCGAGACCACCACCTGCACAACGGGAAACCACACCTGAGGACTGACCGCGGCGACAGCACCTAACGTGGTCCCAGTAATTGCTGTCGTCCACCGGGCTGGCCGGCTCAGCGGCTCGTTGACCCATCTCTCGTCATCAGGTGTCCGCCCATTCCGGAGCTGTCGGACCGGCTTGAATGCCATCACCCCGAACAAGGCGACCGGCAAGAACATGGTCAACCACCATGGGTAAGTGACGCCAATGACACTCAGGGCGAGCAGTGCCAAGAAACTGGCGAGGATGACTCCGACGGCGATCCAGTAGTGGAGTGACGGGGTCGTGCGCACACCGAACCGCTCACGCGCCCCACTGACCAGAACACTGAAGAGCAAGATCGGAAACACCAGGAGAGATGTGGAGTAGGTACCAAGCCCGGGAGTCGACTCCTCGATGGATCGACCGCCGAAAGAGAACAGGAACACACCCACATAGGCTGCGATAGCGACCGCTGCCCCCAGCATGAACAGCGCGAAAGGCCGGGAAGCCGCCCGCTGCTCCGCTCGTTCGCGAGTTTCGTCGTGACTCCGCAGCAAGCGTGCTGCTTCCCCGGGCGAAGGTTGAGTGCTTCTACTTTCCATCTAGCAAGTATATGCAGGAAAGAAACGTACTACAACCCTGCTGAACCAGGAGCGGCCCGAGGCGACTTGAACCAAAGGCAGGCCTTGGTCTTTGCCAATTTCTCACCAGAGTTCACCAGTAGATACATCCCCTAAGCATTCAAGGCTTGCAATCCAAACCAAACCCCGGCACGCACCTTCCGCCCTCGAATCGCAGGCCCGAACTGCAGTCCGCACGCCTTGAAGCTTTTCAAAAGCATCGCAGCCCTGTTGTCGACGGTCGCGCGCAGCTCCCTCACGCCGACAGCAAACGTCTCTTTCCAGGAGGGAAAGAGACTGCTAGAGTTTCCAGTATGGAAAATGATGCTGATGATGCTCGTGAAGCTCTGGATGTCGTTGAAGAGGCTCAGAAGCTCAATGCGGAGCGGCTACAACGCCCACGACGCTACTGGGTGATGCTCGGGTTATTTCTATCCGTGCTCGCACTCCTGCCTTATACGTCAAGCTGGCCCGTAGTGTTCCAGCTCGTCGTTCCCCTTGCCGCCGTGGTCGTGATTGCGGTCGTTGTGGCATGGAAGCAGCCGACGGCCGTAAGGAAGATCAAACTGTCAGGGCGGATGGTGGCACAGCTCTTAGGGTTCGCGCTCCTGGCAGGTATCATCGGTGGTCTTAGCCGGGCGGTCTACGCCGAGCAAGGCTGGTGGTGGGTGCCTATGGTCGCGGCGATCATCATGTTCACCATCGTCACAACCTTGGCCCCCCTCATGGACCGCTCCTGGGCGCGCCAGGTCAGCCATATCGGAAAGTGACAGTCCCCGTGCTTTCATCGCTCGATCCGGTGATACATCCAATCCCACGATTGCGGATCTGCGCACTACTCGATCCGGTGACAGAGGAAGAATTCTCGACGCTCCGCGATCTCCTCCAAACAACTGACTCTGCATTGAGTAAGCAACTCTCCACGCTCATAGACGCAGGATATGTTGTACAGCGCCGCGCAGCCCGTGGCGGGAAGAGCCGAGTCTGGGTCCGCCTCAGCCCTTCTGGTCGGCTCGCCTTCCACAACCACCTCACAGCCCTGACCGCCCTCTCAGCTTCAACCGCTCAATAGATCTCACTTTCAGCGCATTGTCGCGTTAGAAGCCGGATGCTCCACACGTCAAGTCATCCGAACTGTCAAAGCCGCGGAACTTCCCAACGTTCCAATTCGCTATACGGAATAGGCGTCCCCGACATCAGAGCCGCCGTCAGCACCGTCACGAATCCTCTCCCCTAACAAATCAATAAATCAATGCACGTATGCCACCGTTGGTGGGGCGTGCGCACCTCCCTCATGAGACGACTCATGAGGGAGGTGGTGGCAGGCGTGAAAGGTGGCGTGATCCTGTTCCGCGGCTCGGGTGCTGCCGCACGCCGCTATGTCGAGGCCGACCGCTCCGGGGCGGACGAGTACTACCTCGGCGCTGACAACGCCATCGCCCAGTACGCTGTACTCGACGGCAAGGGCGAGGTCACCGCTTCTCGTTCCCTGTCGGCAAAGGAGTACGAGGGGTGGGTGGACTGGATCAACCCGGTCACCGGCGAGCAGATGGGCACTCCACGCAAGCCTGGCGAGAGGTCAAAGGGGTCGCCGTTGTTCGCGGAGATGACGATCAACGCCCCCAAGTCCCTGTCGGTTGCCGCCGCCCTCCGCCCCGAAGTCTCGGAAGCGCTCGATGTCGCTCAGCAGGACGCGCTGGCTGAGATTCGCCGGTGGCTTGGTCAGCACTCCGTCACCAGGGTCGGGCCGCGCGACCAACGGGAAGTGTTGCCTATCGAACAGATGCAGGTCGTCGGAATCACTCACAAGACCTCGCGGGCGGGTGATCCGCACCGGCATATCCATATGCAGATCGGTACACGCATCTTCGCGGCTGGGAAGTGGCGGGCGCTGGACACTGCGGGGTTGTTCAGGCAGCAGGGAGCGATCCGTGCACTCGGCACCGCGGTCATCGCCGCGCACCCGCACCTCGCGCAGACCCTCGCTGAGCACGGGCTGACTCTCGACCCGGTGTCCGGTGAGGTGGCGGAGTTGCAGACGTTCAACGGCGTCATGTCGAAGCGATCGGCGCAGATCAGGCGCAACCTTGACCGGCTCGAAGCCGAATGGGAGGCTGCGCATCCGGGTGAGGAGTTGGGCCCGGTGATGACGGCAAGGTTGCAGCGCATCGCATGGGCACATCAGCGGCCAGGGAAGAAGCCTGCTGATCTGAAGAACGAGGAATGGTGGGTGCAGGAACTCGCCGATGCCGGATACGACCCCGCTGCACGTCGACGCAGCACCGTGCAACGCCCGGTGCGGGTGGATGATCTGAGTGTGCAGGAGGTTGCATCGCGGGCGCTGGATCGCTGCGCCGCCGCATCATCAGCATGGACACGGCATGCGGTGCAGGAGCATGTCACCCGTATCACCACCGAACACGGCGTGCAAGCAACCCCGGCCGAGTTGCGAGAGTTCATCATGCTGGTGACTGAGCTTGCGGTCGCGGATTGTTTCTCCGTGCTCCAGCCGGGTGCGGCGCCGCCGGAGCATGTCGCGCACCTGACCAGCCTCACCGTGGTCGCCGCCGAAACCGCGCTGCGCGACCTGCTCACCGCTGCTGTACCGGAGCAAGGGCCGGAGCATCCGGACGTGACCGAGGCCGCACGCGCTGCGGGGCTGGATGAAGGACAGGCGGTGGCTGCTGCCGCGGTTGCATCGGCTGACCCGCTCGTGGTCGTGGAGGGTGCTGCGGGTAGCGGGAAGACGACGATGCTGCGCACCGCTATCGACGTCGCCATCGAGCACGGGCGTGCGTCGCGGGTGGTTGCGCCGACGCTGCGGGCGGCGCAGGTCGCGTATGGAGAGCTCGGCGTCCCCGCCACGTCCGTTGCAGCGCTCGTGCACGCGTACGGATGGCGCTGGAACTCTGATGGCGTGTGGACACGCCTCACTTACGGCGACGTTGACCCCGACACCGGGCGCTCCTACACCGGCCCGCCCGACGATGCGCGGCTGTTGCGGGGTGAGCGGGTGATCGTGGACGAGGCCGGGATGCTCGACCAAGACACCGCCCACGCCCTCCTCACCATCACCCAAGAAGTAGGAGCAATCGTCGCGCTGGTCGGCGACCGCGCGCAACTCCCCGCCGTTGGCCGGGGTGGGGTGCTCGACATGGCCGCACAGATCAGGGGCCGCACCCACGACATGACCGAACTCCACCGGTTCACCGACGCCGAGTACGCGGCACTCACATTGACGATGCGTGACCGGGAGAACCCTGGTGACGTGTTCGACCGGCTCACCGCGATGGGGCTCGTGACGCTGCATGCGGACGAGGAACAGGCACACGACCACATCACCGACCACGCTACCAAGGGGGAAGCGATCACAGTCACCTCGAACGACGACGCAACCGCATTAAACGAACGCATCCGCACCGGACGAGCCGAGGCGGGCGAAGTCGATGACACGATCACAGCGACCGGGAGCGACGAACTGCCCATCGGGGCCGGCGACCTGATCCAGACCCGCAAGAACGACAGCGACCTGGGCGTGGCGAACCGGCAGCAATGGATCGTCCAGCACGTCACCGACGGCGGCACCGTTTACGCCCGCGAAACCGGCAGCGGGCGCAGAAACCCCCGCACCGTCGCCCTCCCACCGGACTACGTGAGTGACCACGCGCACCTGTCCTACGCAGCCACCGCGTACGGCGTCCAAGGCGCGACCGTGGACACCTCGCACACGTTCCTGACTGAGGCGACGAGCGCGGCAGGCGTCTACGTCGGCATGACCCGAGGCCGCGAACACAACCGGCTGCACGTCGCTGCCGAGAACCTGGCGGATGCGCGTGCGAAGTTCGTCGCCGCGATGGAGCGCGATCCCGCCGACCGTGGCCTCGACCACGCTACCGCGCAAGCAGCCGAAGAAGTACGCGGCATCGTCAGCAACGGCCCGATCCAGCGCGTCACCGAAGAACTCGCCAAGCTCGACCGCGAAGCCGAACACGCAGAACAATTGGCGGAGCAGTGGGAGCAGACCGCGAACCGGCTCGACGCCCAGCGCGCTGCACACCGTGCCGAGAACGAAGAGAGTACCGCCGTGCTTCGCCGGGCCGAGGAAGAAGTTGCACGGGTACGTGCGGAGGTCGCCGCGCCACTCACTGAGCAAGCACAACAAGACGGCGCGGTATACCTTGCCGCCGTCGAGGCAGAGAGGACGGCGAACACGCGGCGCGCGGCTGTTCGACGGTTCGGGCGGCGCAAGGCCCGCGATGAGCACCGCGCTGCAAGCGAACAAGCAGCAGCAAGTCGGGCACACCTTCGCGATGCGTGGGAGGCCGAACCGACACGAACACCCAGTGCGCTACCCGAATGGGCAGCACAGGTCGCAGAGCGGCGAGCAGAAGCCGATGCCCGAGTGCGCGACGCTGAACAAGCTGTCGAAGCCGCGCACGCCGAACGGGCCACAGCGGGTGAGCGTTACCGCAACGAACGCCTGGCGCTCTTGGCCCGCGAGTACGGGCCTGAGAACGCGCGTGCTCACCAGTACGGGATGCGCGCTCTCAACCCCGCTCGTGACGCCCGCGACGCCCGCGGCCTTGCAGCGCTCCTTCGTGCCGAGAGTGAGGAAATCCGCAGCCTGCCGGTGAACGATGCCGCCAAGCTCATTCAGATCAAACGCGTGGAGCGGGAACTTGCGCAGCGGCAAGCCAAACATCGTCAACGGCATCTCTCCTCACCCGAAGCGTCCACACGCCAAGGCTCGGACTCACAGCGTGAACGTGGAATCGGGCTCTGACTCGTCGCCTCCTACGACATGAACGTAGCCTGCGTCCATTCAGAGAAGGCGGCGGAGGCTGCTCCTCATGCATTTCGGGTGTTTGGCAACACTTAAGGTCGGCCTAGCGCGACGAAGCTACTCACGGGTCATATGCCGTAGATCGCTGATTACATGAGGAAGAACACGAGGCCGAGGTGCGCGGCGCGAGGGCTCGGGGAGTAGTTGCCCTGCCCTACGTTGGCCGGTATCGTTCGCGAAAGGGGGTTTCTGTTGCTACGTCAACGCCTATTGAAGAGCGGTGTATGGACTGTTGTGGCTCTGGCGATCACCGCTTGGGCGATATCACTGGCGATTCAAGCGCCGTGGACGCCGTGGTTCACGATTATTCTGTGGTCGGTCATTGGCATCGGCTTGGTGATTCGGGTCGTGGGTGGCACCAGGAGGAGGCACGAATCGCTAGGTGCTTTCCACGACTTGAATCAGATCTATCTGGGACGAACCCGGATTCCCCACTTTGACGGCACCTCGCCTAAGAGTGCGGAGATTGGACATCCTTTCCCTAGCAGTGAGTATTCACCTCACCGGGAAAACGAAACGAACGGAGAGGAGGAGCCTCCTCTCCGTTCGGAGTCGTAGGGCGGTTAGATGCCTACTGGAACATTCCTGCTGCCCCAACGGGTGCTGACGTCGCCATCGCCTTGACGACCTTGGTAGAGGCTACTTCTCCGCAAGTTACGACGCCACCGCCGCTGCTACCTCCGCCGCCGCAGCCGAGGCCGCCGAAATACTCATCCCTGGCGGTGCCACCGCCAGGGAGATGGCGAGCCTTGTAGCCCCGTCCCTGCAGGCAAGCTGAGCCGTTGGAACTAAAATCCACCGTCCAGTCGTAGCCAGCGGTTGCGGAAGGCGAGATGCCAATGACGGAACACCCTGGACTTGAGGTGTACCAGGTTCCGGTGCCCGGAGCCACCCAGCCAGTCCAGCAGCTTGCGAGGGCTGCCTTGTCAGTTACTAACACCGTCGACAGCTCACTGACCAAGCCATCAGAGCTGACGACCGAGAGATCCTCTACCGCTACCGGGCCGTTGTCGTCGATCACCACGGCCGGAGCCTTCGGGTCGAAGTCGGGCATCACGGCAATGTCAGTCGGTTCCCCATTGATAAAGACTCTGTCTTCGGTCGGTTTCACGGGGGTGTATTCGATGTCGCTGTTGGTCTGGCCAGGCTCGGGCGGTGCAGAGCCCTCGGTTGCATACGCAGGACTACCGAGCGCAAGCATCATGGCGGACAGTGCGGCCGTCGCAGCGATCCCGGTGCGAGTCTTCCAAGAAGTCTTCACGACAGTCACTCCTGAATCACATTGAGTTTCAATTAGGCGAGGTCCTCTTTGGTAGCGCTACTTTCAACGTATGCCAGGAGGAATCAAAATGCCACTTGTGTTTTATCTCCATCTCTGATCATCGGCGTCAATAGGGTCTTGGCGGTGAAGTAGGCGCCTCAAGGTCATCTTCTGGTGCCGGAGCACCAGACTTCAAAGCCGTTTGAAACGCACGATTGGCGATTCGTCATCAAACATGGCACGGTGGAATGGAACCAGACGCCTACGCCACCTCCTGTGAAGAAGCAAGTTCGGGGGCGAGGAGCACGGGGAGGATACAAGACCGTGAACATGATCGAACAAACCACGCAGACCAACGCAGACTTCGCCAAGAAAATGCAAGTTTCCGCTATTTGGCTCCTCGTGCTTGGCATCATCGGAACCATGGGTTTGACGGAACTTCTCACCCAGCTCAACGTCCACTACCAGGAGTTGCTGGCGCTACTGAGGTTCATCAGTAGGGTTGCTACGTTCTTCGCACTGCCACTGTCGGCGGCGTTGCTCGCCGGCGCGATGATCGTTCGTCGACTCCCCGAGCGGGAGTAAGGCGGCCTTATGGCCCATGGGAGCAATCTCGCTGAGGGGCTCAAGTCCGTGAGTCATTGGTCGAGACGCGCTTGCTCAAAGCTTGGCCAACTCTCATCAGATCGGCACCTCCGAGGCGACTGTCGTACGAGCCAGTTTGGGCCGTGTGATTCACGGGGCACCAACGCTGCGTTTGCGATCAGTCTCGGTTCAGCCCTGTGCATTCATCGCGGGGCGTCCAGCAGCTCTCTTCCTCGCGGCAAGCTCTAGCGACCTCCCACGACGCAATAACCCAAGCTGGGAGCAGACCAGAAGCGCTACTTTGTAGCTGTTTCGTGCCCCCACTCAGCGGGCGCTCAGAGGGAGCAGATCATCCGCCTCTGCGTGGCGGAAACATGGCAACATTCAGGCAACGAACGCTGGCGACGAGACTTCTTGCTATGCACTCCACGCACTCCGAATCGTTGTAAACACAGGCCACAACGGGGTCATTTACGCCGTACCGGGGAAGCCGATTCCCTTCTCACGGCGGTAACGGCGATCACGCACTCCAGGCTGATGGTCGGTAGTGGCGCCAAAGGTTGCATGTGGTATTTCATGTGCTAACTCATGCGCTACCGACGCTGCAGGCCCATGGATCTTAGAGCAGTTACTCACAGGCATGATTCCGTCGAAATGACGGAATCATGCAGCAGAACGCCGACTTGTGATCTTATGTGCGAGGCGGAGCGGGCCAGTTCGACCCCCACGCCGTTCAGCTGGAGGTAGTGGCATCAACGTCGACATGTGGTACTAGTCATTGAGCGCTGTTGTTGATGGAGTGTGGCTCGTTTGTGGTCTGGATTCTTCGTCCGGGGGCTCGTCTCTTTTCACCGGTCTTTCGGTAGAGTCGCGAAATATGACCTTCAACTGTGCGGGCGGATAGGTTAAGCCGTACCGCGATTTCGCGGTTGGTCAAGCCAGCCAAAATCAGCTGCTGCACTTCACACTCTCGCGGTGTGAGCGTCGCCACTGGGCTAGCTGTGTGGTTGAGATAGAACGGATGAGCAACAAGACGCATTTTATCGGCAAGCTGTGCGGCTTCATACGCGGCTCGTCGCGCAGCCACTTCTGGCACAGGGATGGTGTGTGGAAGGTGAGCGACCAAGCCGTATGCTTCAAATGCGTGCAGGAGGAGCCCAGCATGGTGTAGTGCCTCACCGGCATGAATCAGCGCGACCGGATCGGAATCATGTACTGCCTGTGCATGCATAGTATGTAGTTCGACGAGGGGTCCGTCGATTTTAGAAAGGAGACTGATGAGTTCAGCAGCAGCTTCCCGGTCCCCAAATCGTACCCCCGAATAGAGCACCTCGGCTGCGAATCCATAGCTGCCAGTGAGTATGTGCTCTTTTGCAATGCGAAGCGTTTGCGCAGACCCGTCCGCTTGACCGAGTAAATAGCGTACGGCGCTCAGGTGAGCGGATACTCCTCCGGCAATTATTGCGCTTGAGCGGGGCGGTAACCGTTGTGCTTCAGCGCTCATTGCTCGAGCGGTGCGCGAGTCACCGCGAAGGGCAGCAGTGTGTGCTCGTAATGCGGCGACTGCTTGTGCCATCCCGGATGGGTCATGGAATTGAGTGTTGGCGTGGCAGTTTCTGGACTCGCGCTCTGCCTGGGCGAGATTCCCAATAGCGAGTAGCCAAGTGGCGTGAGCTAGCTGAAAGGAGGTGTCGTCCGGTCGGTAGTCTCGGGCATGTTTCCCCGCGAACTGGCGCATCAACAGGCGTAACTGTGCGGGCCCGTTCTTGCGGAACGCGGAAACAAAGTATGCGGCCGACAGCTCTTCGGTCACCCACGCCTTACGTGGGCGCGGTAGAAGTTGACGCGCCCCCATCTGCACAGTGCGGGTGAAAGCTCGCCGAATGCGACCCTCCGCCACCAGCGCGAGGCACTGCGCGATCGCTATTCTGGTGCGCAGGTGTCGAGGTACCGTGGTGGCACCAGATGACTCTGGGAGCCCAGGTGAGGCAGCTTCTTGAAAGCGGCCTGCGTACAGAAGATGCAACGTGTGATGGCCTGCCAGAGTGCCTCGGTGGTGTGAATGGGTATCCAGGCTGTGTGCGTGTGCGGTGCGGAGTGCGTCGAGCGCCGCGTCAACATCCCCTACTTTGTAATGCAAGATTTCGGCTCGTTGCACCACTGCCCGAATACGAAGGTCATGAGCATCAGGCAACGCCGTAGCGAGATGCTCTACATCTGACAGCGCTGCGATCGCGTCTTCGGACTCGTCAAGAAACCGTAACGCAGCAGCTTTGGCGAGCAACAGCTCAGCACTATGTCGATTGCTTGTGTTTGGTGACCAATCGGCAGCTTCCAAGGCGAGACTTGCGAGGTGCAAGGCTGCTCGCCATTCGTGCAAGCTGAGCAGGTGATGTAGCACGTTCTGCACTGCTTCGGACGGGACCGAGTGGTAGTGGCGCAGCGCCCACAGCACCACTTGTTCTGGCGGGTCCGGACGTTCAAGAGCACGAGCGTATACCGTGCTGGTAGTGACCGGGTCCGCGAGCTGCTGGCCGGCCTCAGCGAGCAACTTGCTTCGCACTGCACTCCGGCCGTCAGCTTCGACTGTAATGAGTCCTGCAAGCTCGAGTGCACGCAACTGCTCGCGTGACTGGACTGGGAGGGTATCCCGTGCCGCAGCGCCGACCAGGCAGAGATACAGAAAGAGTTCGATCGTTGGTGTATCGAAACCGGCGAGAGCGTTGCGAAGTAGCGGAAGAAACAGCCGGGTATCGATGGGAGACATGAGTGTCCAGGTTCCCTCTACCGGCATCAGCGCACCTTCACGTGCGAGTACTTGAGTGAGGTCAGCCACTTGGGTGGGCACGAACCCGCACATACCTCCAATTTCACGGATCGCGGTACTCGCCACCGGGCCCCCGAGTCGGGTGGTAAGAAACGTCTGTAACTCAGCATGGCTGAGCGTGTCGAGCTGAACGATGGTACGCGCATTCCCAGGAAGACCTCGAACCCATTCGGGGAGTGCCTCAATGCGGTGGCACCCGACCACAACACACACACCACTCGTAGTAGATGGGGGCGGCGAGAGGGGAAGGTCCTCAACTGTCTCGCAAAGCAGCACGGCTTTCTGGTCACAGGGGTCTGGCCAGGCTCCTGCCGAAACACGCATGGCGTGTCCGTGAACCATCTGCGGAACCCGGTCACGTATGAGCGTGCGCACCCCGTTTCCGGCGGCCCCAAACACCACGATAACGCTCAGTTGACGGCCGTGTGAGTGGAGTAGTTCGCGCAGGTGTCCCTCAACTAGGCGCGCAGCAATTGGAGCACTCATGTCTTCTGAATTTTCCAAATACTACTTCGACCTCTCCACGCTACTGGAAACCCAATACAGGTGTTCTCCACGCTATCAAAGCAATTCCAGTTTCGATTTACTAGGGCTAGATCTGCGTCCTGACCGGCGCATGCATTGCAAATATCACCATAGGAGCGAAGGGGAACCTTGAATACGTATCGAGAAAACCGCACCCGGCAAGGGTGGCGGCCGCAAATAAAGAGAATCGCATCTCTCGGCGGGATAGCCGCACTGGTGAGCGCCGTGATCGTGCCTTTGCACAGCAGCCCGGTCGCTGCGATACCCGCTGACACGTTCAGCTACTCGACACCTGGTTCATACACATGGCAGGTACCTACAGGGGTGGACACAGTAGAAGTCGAGGTTCGTGGCGGTGCCGGTGGCAATGATGAGGGCGGCAGCGGAGGTGTGGTGACCAGCACTCTCGACGTATCTTCGATCACGTCACTGAGCCTACAGGTCGCTTCTCGCGGCGGCGACGGAGAACCCGGTGGCGGCAGCAGCTCATGGGGAAGCGCTGGTTCAGGCTACGGACAAGGCGGTCGCGGCGGCACAGGAAGCTACACACCATTTGTCCCCTCAGCTGGCCAAGGCGGCGGCGGCGGCGGCGGCGCATCTGCAGTGTCGAGCGACGGCGCGCCCCTGATAATTGCAGGCGGCGGCGGCGGCGGCGGCGGGTATGCCGTCTGTGGTGGTAACCCCGGCGGGGATGCAGGTCAGAGCGGTTGGAAATACAATAATAACTGCGCCTCAAACGGTGGCGACCCCGGAGCGGGCGGCGCAGCCAGCGGGAGGCACGGGTCGCAGGGTAGCAACGCAAACAGTAGCTCCGGCCAGGGCGGTGGTGGTGGCGGCGGTGGCGGCTACCGAGGCGGTGGCGGTGCTGACGCCTCAACCGATGGCGGCGGCGGTGGCGGTGGCGGGACCAGCTACTGCGCAGCCGGGAACTGTTCAATGACTGTCGGCAACTGGGGGAACGGCAGCATCGAAATTCGCCCCATTCACACCCCCACGGTGACTTTTGATGAGGACGCATACTCTGCGCACACCGGGAATACCCTAACGTTCAGCGGTACTGTGACCACTCCAGCACCAAGTGGCGGCGTGCCTGAAGGACACGTCACGCTGAGCGTTGAAAATGATGGGGCACAGGAGACACACACGCTTGCAACCCTGCCGCTAAACGCACAGGGACAGTTCAGCTATACCTGCACTTCGCCGTGCGGTACAGAAATTACAAACATCACGCAGGTGCGTGCAAGCTACCAGTCAAGCAATCAGTCAAGCTGGCGGGATGCGGCAGGAGTCGCCCCTCTGACGTTTGTGAACGCTGAGACGCAAACGCAGCTGTTCATCGACCCCAGCCAAGCAGTGGCCGGGCAGCTGCGGGACTTCACCGCCACCGTACAGGTGCTGCAGCCAGCTCTAGGCGCGGTCAGGGGGAACGTCGAATTTTGGATGTCCAATCAAGACGGAAGTATTGCGGAATTGCTTGGTACCGAACCGCTCGCCGATAACTACCAGGTCACCCTCTCCGTCGGCGTGCCAGAGGCTGTGACAAAGCGGTTCTGGGCAGTGTTTGCAGGTAGTGCAGGGTTTAACGGTTCACAGTCTCCGAAGCAGACTTTGATGACTGAGCAGGCAGCCACGAAGATCGTGGCAACCACCACACCTCAACCGACGGTGACAGGTCAGTCGTTCGAAATGCAAACGACGGTCACTGTGCGTGCACCGGGGGCGGGTATCCCAACCGGCGAGGTGCAGGTGCTTGGTGAAAATGGCACCCATACGGTCATCCTTGATTCGGCTGGAGAAGCGAATGTTCCCTGGGAGGGTCTTGATGCTGGTGAGTACGAATTCACTGTGCATTACCTTGGGGATGAGAACTTCCTGCCCGCTCAGACGACGGTGACCCACACTGTGGAGCGCGCAGACGCCGACCTGGGATTGGCCGTAGACAATCCGACTTCACAGTACGGTGAGGACGTTGTGCTCACGGCGTCAGCCACAGTCGTATCTCCGGGAGACGGGGAGATCACTGGTGACGTACAGTTTGGCTACCTAAATGAGGCGGGTGAATTCATTCCCCTGAAAGATCCGGTCGCACTTCATGAAGAGCTCGCACAGCTCATCGTGACTGGTTTAGATGTGGCCAACTACGAATTCCAAGCGCGATACATTGAGACAGACAATTTCCTCGCCGCAGTCTCACCGCTTGCCGAGCATACAGTCTTCCAGGCGGCACCCATCGTGACTGTGACCCCGCAACCAGAAACGACCACATATGGGCTGTCGCAATTGGCGGCCATCACCGTGTCCGGACCCGACTACGGCAACGGTGCACCGTTGCCAGCCGACGGGGAAGTTCAGCTCATCTTCGTACACGAAGACGGTACGGAAACACCCTTTACCGATGCGATCACACTGGATGAGGCAGGAAAAGCGACCGTAGATCTTGATGGGCTCGATCCCGGTAACTACCAGATGTACGCCGTGTACGACGGCTCACGCAACTATCTGACGGGAGTATCAGAGACCGCCGAGTTCACGGTCGAGCAGGCACTACCCAATGTCACGCTGAGCGGAGAAGAAAAAGCGACAGCGGGGCAAGCTCACACCTTTACCGTTGAAGTAGCTCCGTACGCGGCGTCTGAAGGAGTCGCGGGAGATCCGAGCATAGTGGAAGACGTAGGTACGCTGACGCTCTCACCGTTGATGGCCGACCGGCAAGAGCATACCTGGCTCGGTTTTGTACCCACAGGCGAGATCAACCTGCTCATTGATGGTGAAGTGGTTGCTGCAGATGTGGCATTGACTGCTCACGCTGACGGCAGAATGGCAGCGGTGGCGACGGTGACCCACACCTTTGATACGCCAGGCAGCTATCATGTTGTTGCAGAATATGGAGGCGACACCTATGTACTGTCTGGAGAAAGCAACACCCTTGACGTTCAGGTGACATCAGCAGCGGCAGCCTCGGCGGGGCTCGCACAAACGGGCATGACCGGAGCTGAGGGAATGCTCGGATCTGCCGCACTGCTCATGCTTGCGGGGGTGACGGCGCTCACTCGTTACCGGTCGCGCAAAATCCGTGCCCACAGTCTGCGTTGAAGTGGTAGTCCAATAGGCTAGGCAACGCAACCCGAAGAGCATGTGGACCCCTACTCGCGAGTTGAGTGGGGGTCCATATTCTTTGCTCGCTTATCGGTATCCGTTGAGAACCGTCTGCTGGTCATCAAGAGATGGAGGAGTATGTCATCGCAGTCCGATAGTGAAGGAACGAGTGGGCGTTCGGATGATTGCGGGATTGTTCTGAACGCCGTGCAGGGCGGGAGCGCTATCGCTGAAGCTCTGCGACGGCGTCGCTCAATAAAGATGTACCGCCCGGATCAGATCGCCCTTGCGACAATGAGCCGCCTGCTGGGAGAAGCGGTTGGTTCCGCACCAGATACCCGCAGGCCCTACGGTTCGGCGCACGCGCGATACGACATTCAGGTCACCGTGGTCGCAGCCGCTGTGGATGGTTTGGACCCCGGGGCCTACAAATATCTCCCTGAAGAGCATTCCCTCGCTGGAGCTGTATACGGTGATCACCGAACCGGGCTCGCGGAAGGAACACTTGACGCGGCCTGGCTGAGACAATGCCCGCTCATTCTGGTCCTTTCGGCCGATCTCTCCGCCGCCAACCGTGCCTTCGAGTCCCAGAGGGCCAGTCGGGGTGAGAGTTTCTGCTGGTTCGAGGCAGGGCTTGTGAGCCAGAACGTCTACCTTTGGGCCGCGGAAAATGGACTCGGAACGGTCTTTCTCGGCGGTCTAGACTCGGCCAGGATGCGCTCAGCGACGCAACTGTGGATACCACGATCTCACTCGGTGCTGGGCATGCTTCCCGTTGGCTACCCAGCCGATCCCGAAACTTCTGCCCAATGAGCAAGGCCATGCCTGCCGTTGATGCCAACTGCTTGGGTTCCGCTCAGGCTGATGCCCGAGCAAGTAGCGACAGAGCAGAGGACACACTTGTTCCAACCCCCGATGTGACTGCCTGGTTCAGTGCCGCAGCGGCTCAGGGTGATTCACGCTGTGAAGTCCCCGCTCCCAGAGGTCTCACAGGGCCAGCGCGAGCCCCTTGCCATCATCGGCAGAGTCGCATTGGCCCACTTACCCGCCCGCAAAACCCGCCCAAACGCAGACAGGCCTTTCTGTACGCCGGGGCAGCGCTGTGGCCGATTCCAATAGTCAGGGCGCGGCAAGCTGCCGTAGGCCAGTAGCCGCGGGATCAAACCACTCCGTGGCCAACGGCATGCCATAAGATAGTAGAAGTGCGACCAGTTTCAACGGCACGGTCTCGGGGGTCCACTCTACGCCGGAGTGACCCTATTGTGCAGGGCCTACTTTACGGGGATCACATTGAGTGATCCCCGTAAAGTAGGCCCTGCACAGGCGTGTGCCACTCACCAACTGAGCAGACACTCAGTCCGTCACGACGAAAAGAAGAGGGAATCATGCGCCTGGCCATCAGCCATCACGCCCCCGAGGGATACAAGGCGGTCGCCGCGCTCGATGGCTACGTCAGCCGCAACCTCGACCCGATACTGCTCGATGTGGTGAAGCTCCGTGCTTCTCAGCTCAACGGGTGCGCATTCTGCGTGGACATACACGCGACCGACCTTGAGAAGCACGGTGTGCCGACTCGGAAGATCTTCGCCGTCAATGTGTGGCAGGAAACGAACTTCTTCACCGAGGAGGAGCGCGCTGCGTTAGCACTGACTGAGCAGATCACCCACGTCTTCGACGGCATCGATGGCGATGTCTGGCGGGAAGCCTCCGAGGTATTCAACGAGCGGGAGCTGTCAGACCTGGTGCTAGCGATCGGCACGATCAATCTCTGGAACCGCATCGGGGTCTCCACCCATCTCGCGCCGCCACCGCTGGAATACTAGCTCTCCAGAGCCGCCGGCTTCGCCGGGGCAGCCAGGGTTTCAGATCTGTCAGGATTGCACTGGCCGAAGAGCCGATAGATGCGCCCGTCACGGACCTGCAACGACAGCACCTGTGAGATCCCACTGAGCTTCACGATTATGCCCGGCACATCGTTGGCTTTCGTATCACCTACAGTGACACCAGGTCGCGAACCGCGCGACGCACCCACGAGCACATGCCCCGCGGCCCACACAATACACTCGCCGTTCTGGTATCTATGCGCGTCCTCATGGAACTCCCGGGCCAGCATCTCTTGTTCACCACGTTGTACCACGACGAGGAACGAGCGCCCCGCCCGGATGACGGTTGCCGAGGTTCCTACTGGCGTCAAACTCGACATGTGGTATTCCCGGTACCTGCGGGGCCGACGAGAACATCCAAGGTGCGGCCGGAGATGCCGATCTTTGCGATCGCTTGCTCCTGATCGGGCGACAACGTGTACCCGTCCTTGTTCTCTGTACGGGCGGCCTGCTCGATCCACGCGAGCGGCACCGTTGGCCCGGTGCGATTCTCTGCTGCGGCAAGGAGCCCGTCTTCGGCAGCAATGACCCGCTCGGAGGAGTACACTGTGGAGGCTTTCGGACGGAACACGCTCGTACCGTCGGCCTGTTGGAATATGGTCGGGGTCGACGCCAGCTCCGGCGGCGTCAACCGGAGGGATGCGTGTTCAGCGGCGTCGACGATCTGCCGTGTGATGGTGTCACGGTCTTGGGCGGTGGCGAACCGGAGCCCCATCGTTTGGCGGACGGCTTCTGCGTGGAGGTTCCATCGCTTCCACGTCGCCCGCCGATCACCCACCCGCTCCATCACAACCGCAGCTACCGCGCCGAGGCCATCGAGCGGAATGTCATCAGCACGCAGCAACGGATCAGCAGCGCTTCCCGCAAGCAAGGCCGAAGCCCAGGTCGGTGCGTCCTCCCCGAGTACATTCGTGGCGCGTGCACGCCACTGTGCGGTGAGGACGCTCAGGGAGTGCTGTTGTTTCGATGGCCGGGTCTCGAGCGTCGCCTGCTGACGCAACTGCCACAGCAGCTTCGGGGACGGCTGCCTGCCATGCCTTTCCACATAGTCAGCGACGAGGCGGTCTTTGACCTGCTCGATATCGCGGGTACGGGAAGAGAACTCATCCATCAAGCCCTGCGAGACCCCGGTGATCTCCCACGCCCTCGACCGACCCACACCACGCTCACGCGCCTCCCACCCCACCCCGAGCACCTGGGTAATTCTGTCGGCGAGGACCGCATTGTAATGCTCAGACAGCCCGGTCACTGCTGCGTGGAGTGCGCGGGAATCGAGGGTGCGCCACTTCCCATCCCGCGCCGCCTGTACCCGGTTCGCAACCACCACATGCGTATGCAACTGCGGATCAGACGCCCGCGAATCATAGTGGTCATACGCCGCCGCAATCACACCCCGCACCGGTACTTGAGCGACCGCGCCCCGCGGACCTTTCGCGCCCACCCTCGTCGCGGCAACATCCCGTTCCAGTAGTTCGATCACGTCCTGGATTGCGGCGTGGTGTGCTCGCGCGATCAGCGCTTGGGTTCCTCCGTCGGCGACCGCCCAGAGCGTGGAAACGGACTTCGGGACGGAGAACGTGAGATCGAAACCAGCGACCGGCGCACCGGTCGGCTTCGCTGCTTCCTCAGCCTCGATCAACCCGACCTGTGTCGCGCGCTCTTCAGTAGTGAGAGTTACGGGGAGTTTCGCGATGCAACGCTCGACCCGCTGCGAGGCGGTCGCGAACTTCCGGTACGGGCGACCAAGCTGCTCACCCGTGCTCGGGTCCTGCCCGTAGCCCATAAGCCGCCGCAGTTGCTCCTCGGACACCGAGTCTCCAGCGGAAATCTCACCTCCGGGTAGTCCAATGACACCGGTTCCGCCCCAGGTGCCGGGTGGGGTTCCAGATTTCAGATAGTACCTGGTCAGGGCTGCGGCAGCATCGCGGTCGCCATCGCCAATGACGACAGAGCTCAAGAGGTACCGGTATCCGTCACCAGCCGTCATCACCCTGATTGAAACCGTCACACCATCAAGGTGCGGTGTAACAATGAGGGGACTCTACTTCGATTTAGTGACACCGCTTTGCCGCAGCATCTGGTTCCCCGACACTGGTCACAACCGAGCCCATCTAGACAGCCCTACCAGCTACCAAAAAATGATTCAGAAGCGCCTCCTTATGAGGTTTTCATCAAGACGGGCCGCTGCTCGGAATGAGGAGGGGCTGACGCCCCAGTACGCGCGAAAAGCCCGACTGGCGACTTCTGGGCTGGACCACCCAATCTGAGCAGAGATCACCGCCACTGGATCGTCACTGAGCAAAAGCACTTCAGCCATAGTTTTCGCCCTCAATTTCCTCAAAAATCGAGCGGGGGTCAGGCCAGTTTCCCTGCGAAACAGTCTGGTAAGTTGCGCAGGAGAAAGGGCAGCTTCATTTGCGAGATGCCGGACACTCCAAGGACGTTCTATATGTGAAACTAGTAGATCTATTGCGCGTAGGACGTCTCTGCCCGGAAGGTTCGTTTGGGCAGCCGACCCAGTACCAGAAAGATGTAGGAAGAGATCGGCGAAGACCTGAGCGGCACCGGCCAGGATCTTCGGCGCGGTTGCTTCGTTCATACTCAGTCGGGATAGTAAGGCTAAACCCTGTCCTAGCGAAAAAGAGAGTTCCTCATTTACGGTTCCGAAGTGGACTGGAGGGCCGGGTCTTAGTGACTGAACCAACGCCATCGTAAGGGGATGCATCTGGGGAAGCCATCGAGAGTGGTCTGATACAAACTCTGGCCTTACATATAGTGTCAACGTGCGAGTCGGCACGAGAGGCTCTCCAACGCAGAGAGTCTCATTCGGAATCAATATGAGGTCACTGGGGCCGACCGCGAGTTGGACGCCACGAAACGAGAGTCTCGACCACCCGGACGAGACATACATGAGCTTGACAGCCTCGGCTTTGGTTACACCGGTGGGTTCCAGCGTGAGCGCAGCTCGCACTTGGAACGGAGCGAAGACATCTGGAAAGATCCGATCTCCCGACAAGATCTCTACGGAGGGCGGTCGGATCACGCTGTTATCTGCCTGGTAGATCTCGCTCATAGCTTCCGATGTTCCACTGACTCGAGCCCACAAGCTTGTGGGCAGGGCCTAGCCTTTGAAATTCTGAAGTCGAAGGCTGTTGTAGACGACAAGCACGGAAGACAGTGCCATGGCGCCGGCAGCAATGAGCGGGTTCAAAAGCCCGGCTGCAGCGATCGGAATCGCAGCAACGTTGTATCCGAATGCCCAGACAAGGTTTACCCGAATCGTTTTCAACGTCTTTCGGGAGAGTGCGATGGCATCCGGGATGACTGCAAGATCGTCTCGAACTAGGATGATATCTGCGGATTTGAGGGCGATGTCGGAGCCATTGACCATCGCGAGGCCGAGGTCTGCGGCGGCGAGCGCGACGGCGTCATTTATGCCGTCGCCGACCATTGCGACCCGTTCCCCTTGGGTCTGGAGGGCGCGCACGGTTTCGGCTTTGTCGGCAGGAAGGACTTCGCTGAGGGCCGTGTCGATTCCGAGTTGTGAGGCGGTGTAGTCGCCTGCGGCCTTGGAGTCACCGGTGAGGAGCACGGTTTTGAGTCCTTGTTTCCGGAGTGCTTCGATGGCCTTTTTGGCCCCGGGCTTGATGGTGTCGGCGAGGTTGATAGCGCCGATCAGCTTCCCCTCGACTGCGACAAACACCGTGGTCTCGGCGGGATTCTTGTGAAGTTGTCTCCCATTCGGTTCGTTGAAGTTCAGGGGTACGCCATGCTCTGTCAGAAGCGCCTTGTTGCCGACAATGGCGAGTTTGCCAGAGACGGTCGCTGTCGCTCCCTTCCCGGGAAAGATGGTGAAGTCAGTTGCGGGCTCTAGATCCGTGATTTGCTTCTTTGCTGCGGACATGATTGCGCGGGCAATGATGTGCTCTGAGCCCTGTTCGACTGAGGCTGCGACGCGGAGCAAATCGTGTTCTTGGATGTTTTCTGCGGTGGCTGTGTTCGTCACTGTCATGGTGCCGGCGGTCAGTGTGCCGGTTTTGTCCAGGACGACGGTGGTGATGGTGCCGCTTGCCTCGAGTGCGTCTTGTCCTTTGACGAGGATGCCGAGGCTGGCGCCTCTGCCGATGCCTACCATGAGTGCGGTGGGCGTTGCGAGGCCGAGTGCACAGGGGCAGGCGATGATCAGGACGGCGATGCCGATGCCGAAGGCGTCTTGGAATGCGGTGCCTGCAAGCATCCAGGCGAGTGTGACGAGAATCGCGAGAGCGATGACTGCTGGAACAAAGTAGGTGGTGATGCGGTCTACGAGCGTCTGTACTCGAGCTTTACGGGATTGGGCTTGTTCGGCAAGGGCGGCCATCTGCGCGAGTTGGGTGTGCGCTCCGACTGACGTTGCACAGACTTCGAGTCTTCCGTTGGTGCTGATCGTTCCGCCGACGACGTTGTCTCCAGGACTGAGGTCTTTCGGGACAGGTTCCCCTGTCAACATGCTGGTGTCCACTGACGCGTATCCGGCACTGATCGTGCCATCCGCAGGAATCGTCTCCCCTGGAAGGACCACGAAAGTATCCCCAACTCGGAGCGACCCGGCCGGTTCGATGCTCTCGCCGCCGTCCCGGGAAATGCGTACGTGGGTAGCGGCAAGCTGACCCAGTGCGCCGAGGACATCGCCCGCTTTTCTTCTGGAGCGTGTTTCGAAGTACCGCCCGGCGAGCTGGAATGTCGTCATCCCGGCAGCAACATCGAGGTAAATTGAGTTCGCTCCCTCCGGAGTGACGCCGAATCCGAGCCAGTATCCAGCACCATCCTGCCCGATGCCGAGCAGAAGAGACGTGACCGCCCATCCGAACGATGCGGCGATGCCGAGTGACACGAGAGTATCCATGCTGACGTTGCCATGGCGGAGATTGCGGAGGGTGGCTTTGTGGAACGGCCATGCCGCCCAGGTGACGATGGGAAGCGCGAGCAGGATGCAGAGCCATTCCCAACCGGGGAAACGCCAGCCTGGGACCAGCGCGAGAACGATCGTGATGTCCATCAGTGGAACTGTGAGGACCGCGGCGACGAGGAGTCTGCGCCGCAGGGAGGTGATCCTCACCTCTGTTGCGCGTCTCGACCAGGCGTCGTCGGCGTCATCGTGAACACGCGCTCCGTATCCGGCCTTCTCCACTCGACGCACTGCGAGGTCGGCCTCGGCGGGTGAGAGTCCAGTGATGATGGCGCGTTCCGTTGCGTAGTTCACACTTGCCGTCACTCCGTCGAGTTGCCCCAAGGCACGCTCTACTCGGCCCGCGCATGCAGCGCAGGTCATGCCGGAGATATCGAGTTGAAGGGGATCCGTGGCGTTCTGTTGGATCGTCATGAGCTGCTGCCTTCCTTCGTGCCGGGAAGCTGGGGACCTCGCACGTTGCGAGCCTGTCGAGCACTGAGCTTTTCAAGCATCCGGTTGTAGTCGTCGAACTCGTCATCGAGCCCCGCGTCGAGGTGACGATCTTTGCGGCGTGCATCCTTCGCGTCCTGTCTCGACCACTGCACGCCGAGCGCGATGATGACGAGGAGGAGAGGGATCTCTCCGCCTGCCCAGGCGACTCCGCCGCCCAAGTATTGGGATACTTTGAGGTCGGCCCAGGGCAAGGCAAGGTAACGGTAGAAGTTCTCGGCGATGATATCGCCGCCAGACATCAGGATGACACCGAAGAAGGCGTGGAAGGGCATCGCCGCAAGCACAAAGCCGAGCTTGCCGATGTGAGGAAGCGGTCGCGGAGGACGGTCCACGCCGATGACTAAGCCGTAGAACAGATAACCCGCGATGAGGAAGTGCACGTTCATGAACTGGTGGGCCCAGTGGAAACGCATGTATTCGCCGAAGATGCCCGAAAAATACAGGCCATAGTACGAGCCGACGAACAGCGCGAAGACGATCAGAGGATTGTAGATGAAACGAAGCACCCGCCAGTGCAAAGCCCAGGTGACCCAGTCGTGGATCCCGGCAGGGAGCTTCGGATTCGACTTGGTCGAGCGCAGGAGAAGTGTCACGATGCCGCCCATGACCAGCAGAATCGGCGCCAGCATGTTCAGGCTCATGTGCACGATCATGTGGATGCCGAAATCGGGGGCTGAGTACTTGCCGAAACCCGAGCTGGTGACAAACACCACCACGATCCAGCCGCTCACCCAGGCCACGGCCCGTCCCGCCGGCCAAGCATCCCCACGCCGGCGGAGAGTATTCACTGCGACGAGATACGCCGTGACCGCTGCCACTGCGAGGAGCAGGAAGAGAATGTTCGGCCGCCAATGCGTGAAGAGCACGAGCGGTGTGGGCGCCTCATTCACTTCGAAGCCCAAGAACACCTGCGAGATGCTCGTGGGGACAAAATAGTGCGGAGGCGGGAAACGGGTCATCGCGGCGGTGACGCCCACCCATCCCGCGATCGCGATGGCCATACCGCCAAGCATGCGCACCAGCCGCTGCTCGTTAATGCGCCGACGTCGCCAAATGCTCCACGAATACATCGTCAGCCCGCAGATGATCGCCAGGAAGATCCACCGCGTAATGATCTGCCAACCGGTGACGGAGTCGAGAAGCCCGGTTCCCGCCAGTTTGAACCAGGCAAGGAGAAGATCAGCTCCGACAACGACCGGAAGAGCGAAGGCAAGCAGCAGGAAGATACGCGGAAGAATCTCTACAGAGACCAGGCGTCCGGAGGCGACCCGGATTGCTGCCAGCAGGATCACTCCGAACGCTGCGCTGGTAAGCAGGGACTGATAGATGCCTGCGTCGCTTCCGAAGTCGTGTTCGGGCCCGACAAGAATCTGTCCGACTACCACGGGGGCTAGTGCGCCGAAACACGCTGCCCAAAGGGGAATCAGCAGGCCCGTCCATTGCTCGATAAACATGCTGAAGAAGAACACGACGAGAGCGGCGAGCAACGTCACTGTCCACGCCTTGGGGAAGGAACTCGCTTCATACAGGAAAGACAGTGCGCTCGAACTCTCCAGCCGCGCGAAAGACTGTCCGTTGTTATCGAAGATAGTGAACACCACCATCGCGCCCGCGGCAGAAGCCCACACCCCTGAACCGATCTGGAGCACCTTCAGCTCCAGCGGGCTGCGCAGAAGATCAGCATTCCGCCCTCGCGCATCCCGGAAGAACAGCAGCGTCAGTAGCGCGCCGATGGTCACCATTGCGGCGACATCAGCGATGGCCTGGCCGGCTGCTGTGAGGATACCGACGTCAAGGCCCGGGAAGCTCCGGCGGAGTAGATCGTAGGGTGCTGGACCCGCAAGTATCGTGACCAGCGGTGCAGGTACGAGAACGAGACCGGCGCACAAGGCAGCCAGGGTGCGCACGACGCCTGAACGCCTGTTGATGACTACTGGATCGTTCGCACGAGCCTCATCAGGCTGGGTCGAAGTAACCGTGGTCAAGAACCCTCGTTCTCCCAGGAGACCGGCTCGAAACCCGCTTCAGAAACGGCGTTCTCAATCGCAGATCGCTCGACCAAACCTCCATAGCGCACTGCGACTGCCCCTGTAGTGGCGTCGACGTCCGCCCAGACAACGCCACCTATCTCAAGAAGCTCAGCGGAGAGTGCCCGCTCACAGTGTCCGCAGGTCATCCCATTGACGCGGAACTCCAATTCATTCATCGGGGCATGAACCTTTCGCTTCATCTGACACAATCTCTGATAAGTCTACGACATGTCGATATGCAGGGGCTCTCAGCATGCTCGCAGCAACTACGTCATGTAGAGTTACTACGTCTTGTAGTGCTATCAGGAGGAGGCAGGCGTGATCGTAGAGCAGGGGAACGGCGACACCATGGGCGTGGTGGTCAAGGACTTCAACGTCGACACCGTGACGTCCGAGGACATCGACCGGCTGAAGCAGTCGATCTACCGAGACAAGGTGGCCGTGCTCAGGAACCAGGGCGACATCACCCCGGAGCAGTTCGTGAAACTCGGCCGCATGTTTGGCGATCTGGTGAGCTATCACGAACCGATGTATCACCACCCGGACTTTGAGGAGATCTTCGTCTCCTCGAACATCCCCGAGGACGGCAAGCAGATCGGCGTGCCGAAGACAGGGAAGTTCTGGCACGCTGACTACCAGTTCATGCCGCAGCCGTTCGCGTTCACGATCTTCTCCCCGAAGGTGCTGCCGCCGAAGAACCGCGGCACGTTCTTCATCAACATGGCTTCCGCATACGAGGCGCTCCCGCAGGAACTGAAGGATGCTGCAGCGGGGACCACGTCTTCGCATAGTGTGCGGAAGTTCTTCAAGATTCGTCCCGATGATGTCTATCGCCCTCTCGGTGAGATCATCCGCGAAGTCGAAGAACACACGCCGGCAGTGACCTTCCCTACCGTCATGGAGCATCCCGTCACCGGCGAGAAGATCCTCTTCATCAGCGAGGGCTTCACCGTCGAGCTCAACGGCAGCGACGATCCCGACCTGCTTGACAAGCTCTTCGAAGCGACCGGGCAACTCGACCAGGAGTTCGCGCACCCCAATATCTACCAGCACGCATACGAGCCCGGAGACATCGTCATCTGGGACAACCGCACGCTGATCCACCGTGCACTGCACACCACCACGCCTGCAGCGACGGTCTCCCACCGCGTCACCGCGCTCGACGGCCTCCCCCTCTACGCTCGCGCATTGTGACCGCGCGGTTCTCGACGGGGCGGCTCGATGACCGCGAGCCGGTGTTTCATCGTGCGGTGAACCCTTACCGGGCCAAGGGATGCATCTATCTCACCGGCGCGGAGGTGACCCGCTCCGAAGAGGGGCAGGTCACCTCCCGTGGTCAGTTCCGGATCGGCGAGTCTTGCTACATCGACGACACCGGCCACTTCAACGCGGCCGAGTTCGTGATCTGCTACAACCAGCTCATGTACACGACCCTTGCGGTCGCCGTGCGGCATTCCCTCCTGCCCGCGTTTTCGCACTGGACACTTGACGATTATTGGGCGCGGCAGCTCCCCGATGTCCTCATCCACAAGCTCTCCAGCAGCTACCAGCGACCGATCGATGCACGCGGGTTTCGTGCCGAGTTCACGATTACGAATCTCAGCACCCGCGCGCTCTCGCGCGGCATGCTCACTCTGGAGACGAGCATCCGTTTCGAAGACGACAACGGCGGCCGCGCGAAAGGTGAGGTGGCGCTCGCTCTCGTCAACGCTCCCGCAGCAGGTGACCAGCATGACTACTGATGCCACTGTCACTGTCGTTGTCCCGTCGCTTGATGAAGCGCAGAATCTTGAGGAAGTGCTCCCGAAGATTCCGGCGCAGTACGAACTCATCATCGTGGAAGGGGCGAGGTTTCACCGTACGAGCGAGCTCGTGCGGGCCCTCCGGCCTGACGCCCGTGTCATCGAACAAACCCGATACGGCAAAGGCAATGCGGTGGCGTGCGGCTTCGCGACCGCCACCGGAGACATCATCGTCATGTTTGACGCCGACGGCTCCGCCGATCCTGATGAGATCCCACGCTTCGTGGGGGCAATCACCGACGGTGCGATGTTCGCGAAAGGCACCCGGTCGCGGGGCGGAGGAAGTGACGACATCACTCACCTTCGCAATGCCGGAAACGTGGGATTGACGCTACTGACGAACCTAATGTTTGGGGTGCGCTACACCGACCTGTGCTACGGGTACAACGCACTTCACCGCGACCTGCTCCCGCTCCTCGACCTCCCCGACACAGAACCTGCGGGAGGGGCACCCCAGTGGGGCGATGGATTCGAGATTGAGACCCTGATCAACGTGCGGGCTGCGCTCGCCGGTGTCCCGATCACTGAGGTTCCGAGCCATGAACGCTCCCGTATCCACGGAGTCAGCAATCTCAACGCTTGGCGCGATGGGAAACGGGTGCTCGCTACGTTGATCCGTGAGCGACGCACCGCGAAAGAACGCCTGATCGCAGTTGACCCTATGCATCAATCCGACACCCCACTGTCGGTTCGCGGTCAGTTCCCCCTCTCGTAGTTCCATGCGCCTCGAGATCGTCATCTGCACATACACGGAGCACCGCAGCCACCTGGTGGACGCCTGCGTAACCTCCGGTCTCAAGGAACTCCCTGAGACCGGCACGATCACTCTCGTGGTCGATCACGCGGACGCATACGCGCGGGCCCTTGGAGATCACTACCGGCACATTCCTCGCGTTCAGCTGGTGGAGAATGCGAGGCAGCGCGGACTTTCCGGTGCACGGAACACGGCGATCGCGGCCAGCACTGCTGACGTGCTGCTCTTCATCGATGACGATGCCATCCTGCAAGAGGGATGGTTCGAGGCACTTGCTTCCCGGCTCGAAGACCCCAAGGTTGCCGTCATCGCCGGTGCCGTTCTGCCAGATTGGGAGAGCGCAACTGGTGCCCCAACATGGTTTCCACCCGAGTTCGGATGGGTGGTGGGCTGCGATTATGTCGGCATGGCCGCGAGTGGGTCAGAGGTTCGCAACCCCATCGGCGCGTGTATGGCAATCCGCAGGGAGGTATTTGCCGGCATCGGGCTCTTCGCCGAGGGACTCGGAAGGATCGGCACCCACCCCGTTGGCGGTGAGGAGACGGACTTGGGCATCCGGCTTCGCAGACAGATGCCGGATGCCCAGATCATCCGAGATGCGGACCTGGCGGTGCGCCACTTCGTACCGCATGCGCGAGCACGCGTCTCCTACATGCTGCGCCGATGCTTTTGGGAAGGCCGTTCTAAAGCGCTGCTCCAGGCACGTGCTTCTCTTCCGCGAAGCTTGGGATCGGAACGAACCCACGTCCTCACCACGGTCAGACACGCGGTCCTCACGGACGTGCGGAGCATGCTCGGGGGCGACCGCTCAGCGTTCCCCCGGAACTTCATGCGCCTGGCCGGCCTCTGCGCGGCAGGAACGGGATTCATTACCTCGCGGCGACGGCATCGACGTCAGGCTGTACTCGAGGGTAGCCCGCACCTCGGCGTGGATGTCACCGTGTGCATCGCAACCCTCGGTCGCAGTCGTGCGCTGGCAGAAACGGTCCGGGCGATCCTGACTCACTCGCAGGCCCAGGTGGAGGTGCTCGTTGTCGATAACGATCCCCGCTCCGGCCGTGTTCGCGCCACCCTCCATGATCTCCACGACTCGCGGTTGCGGATTGTGACCGAACCACGCAAGGGCCTCTCACTCGCGAGAAACTGCGGCATCTCCGCTGCCCGGGGTCGCATTGTGGCGTTCACTGACGATGACGCGCACCCGGAACCGGGGTGGGTCGATGCTCTCCTGTCGGCCATGTTGGATCCGGTCGTGGGCGGCGTGACTGGCCGAGTCATACCGATGTCGACTGACGCAGACGTGGAACGCTGGTTCGAGGAAGCGATCGGCTTTGACAAGGGAGAGACACGCAGCGAATGGGGACGCGGCGACGCTGCCGCCCCAGGCTGGCAAACGGGCCCTCAGGGACCTGTGTACCCGGTTGCTGCGGGTGAGTTCGGCTCCGGCAACAATATGGCCTTTCCTCGCGCGTTCCTCGTCGAGCAGCACGGTTTCGCTGACACTCTCGGGGCGGGGGCGCTCACGCGAGGCGGCGAAGACCTAGACATGTTCCGAAGGGTGATTCTCGCAGGCAGGATCTTGCGTTACGAACCTGCTGCTCTGGTGAAGCATCGTCACCGGGACACGTTGCCGGCGCTGCGCACACAATTGTTCGGGTATGGCACCGGCATGGCCGCGAACGTGACCCGGCTCGCAGCGACCTCACCCCGCCACATCGTGTCGGTGCTTCGCGCGTTGCCGGCCGGCCTCAGGATGCTGCTCTCCAAGGATTCGACGAAGAACAGTCAGCGGCCTGGCGACTATCCGCGTGCACTCGTGTGGGTCGAACGGCTCGGGTACGTTGCCGGCCCCGGTCTGTATCTGCTCGAAGCGATCCGAACAGGACTCGGCCTCCGGGGGCGCAGGAAGGGAGGCACCGATGCGTGAAGGTGCGTTGATGCGTCCTCTGATCGTTCTCTCCTGTGCGTTGTCCTTGCTGGTGCCGATTCTCGCGTGGTGGGATCTGCCCGTGCCAGGCCGCATCGGCCTCGCAATCGCATTCGTACTCCTGGTCCCAGGAGCGCCCCTCGCCATCATCCTTATCCGCCGATCCGGAGCGGTGCTCTGGGCCCTCATCCCCGCGCTCTCGCTCTCATCGGTGATACTCCTCACCGTGGCGCAGGTCACGACTGGCACCTGGAGTGCGCCGACTGCCGCGACCATTCTGGGGTTGGGAAACGTGGCCTGCACAGCGTTCGCGTGGAATCGCACACCGCCCCTGCGAATCACGCGCCCGGTTCTGCGCAGACCCGGGCATCGCCGAATCGTATCCGCCGTCGCGCTGTTCATCGCGGTCGCGTTGTGGTGGGCGGCAACGACCAGCGTCGATCTCGACGCGGCTGGTGCTGCCGGCCTGGTCACCGTTCTGCCCTGGACCTATTGGCTGGCACTTATCCTTGCCGTCTCTGTCGCGGTCTTCGCAATCACCAGCAAGCCTGCGCCAGATGGGGTCATGGCGGCGATCGGGGTCGCCGCCTTGGCGGTCATGGTCGCCACCTTCGTCGGCATCGCGGACGGCGGATCACCGGTCGGCACCGCCTATGTGCATGTCGGCTTCGTGGACTGGATCTCCCAAACCGGCACCCTACGCGAGGCGATGGATGCGCGGTTTAGCTGGCCTGGGTTCTTCACCGCTGCCTCGGCTGTGACCGGTTGGGCGGGCCTTGCCGACGCGACGCCGTTCGTCGTGTTCTTCCCCGTACTCGTGGTGCTCTTGAGTATGGCGCCGGTGTACGTCATTGGCATGGCGGTGTTCAGGGACCGTGCGGTTGCCTGGACCGGGGTGTTGCTGTTCGTGCTCGGCAACTGGGTGCAGCAGGACTATTTCGCCCCGCAGGCGGTCGCATTCCCGCTGATGCTGACGGTCATCGCGGTGCTGCTCTGGCAGACCAGCGAAACCGGGATCCCCGCAGGCACCGCATGGGGTTGGCGGCGATTTCTCGATCCGATGCGCCGGAGTCCAGCCCGACTTCCGGGATATTCTGCCTGCCGCGCACTCATGCTCGAAGCGGCTCTGCTGGTGATCGCGAGCGCGATCGTCGTCTCTCACCAGCTCACCCCGGTTTCGCTCATCGTCGTATTGCTGCTGCTGAGCCTGCTCGGTGCGACGCGATCACGAACCCTGTGGTTCGGAGTCTCAGTGGTGTTTGCAGCCTGGTTCGCCTTTGGTGCAACCGACTGGTGGACGGGGCATCTGAGCGTACTCATCGATGGGTTCGGGCGTCTCGATGAGGCCGTCGGCACCGGGGTCGTAGAGCGCGTCTCCGGTGACCCCGTCTACCAGGCGATGCAGGCGGGGCGGATCGGCTGGTCTGCGTTGTTCGCCATCGCGGGGTTTGTCGGTTGGTGGGTGACTCGCGGCGGCAGGCTTCCGATGCCCGTGACCGCTGCTCTCGTGGTCGCACCAGTGTCGCTCGTGCTTGGGCAGCCGTACGGTGGTGAGGTCGTGCTTCGCGTGTATCTGTATGCGTTGCCGATTCTCGCCGTCCTCGCCGCAGGCGGCATCGCACCGCTCATCCGGGCGCGAAGCGCTCTGTCTCGTGTTGCCCTCACATTGATCATGGTGTTCGCCGCTGCGGGAGTGACCACCGCGCGTGGCGTGAACGTCGCTTTCGAACGCACGCCCGCGGATGTGCTTGAGGTCGCACGCGCGGTGCTGTGGGAGACCCCGACCGGGAGCACGATCCGCCCATTGGCGACCGAGGGCGCGTTACGGGTCGCCCGGATCGGCGATCTCCACCACCCGCCCTCCGTGGACGGCGATGGCACCGCGTTCGAACGCCTGCTGCAGCAGGCGCCCGATGTGGTATTTCTCACCACCATGCGAGAGCGGTACGAGCAGATCACCAGGGGCGCAAGACCTGGCTGGTACGAAAACGTTGCGACGCTCCTGGAAGCCAGCGGCCAGTACCAGGTGACCCATCGCACTGAGCACGTGATCGTGCTCGAACGGATACCCGGCCTCGGAGAGGACGAGTGATGACGCTACTGGACTGGTTGATCGGCGGGATCGCGGGGGGCGCCGCTGCGGCCGCATTTGTAATGTACGCCTGGTCGGTGCTGCTCCGTGAGCGGCGCGGCCCCGACGCCCATACAGTGACGCTGCGCCAATCGCGGCCGGTATTCACCACACTGTTCGTGCTCATCACCGCCATTGGAGTAGCACTCCTGGTGCTGCGTCTTGGAGTCCTCTCATGAAGAAGTCGACCTGGGTCACGGCGCTGCTCATCGCGGCTGTCACAGCCGTCGGAGCATTCGGCGTGACGCACGGCAATGCTGCTCCCGCGCTGTCCTCAAGCCGGACCGGCGACCGGAGCCTTGCTGCGGAAGCAGCACCATACCTCGGCGGTGTGAGGGACCGCGTGTCGATCTGCGTGTGGGAGGACGGTAGGTTCACGACAGCTGGTTTCGGAGCGGACGCTAACACCAGATATGAGATCGGGTCCATCACCAAGACATTCACCGGGATGCTTCTCGCCGACGCAGTCGCTCGCGACGAAGTCGATATCGACGACCCGGTCGGCCGCTACCTGCCGCTTGACGACGCACCGGTTGCCTCGGTCACGCTCCGTGAGCTTGCTGCGCATACCAGCGGCCTGGGGGAATGGGGTGACGATGAGCGAGATGACAACTGGATGCGCTGGTGGGTGGAAGATATCCGAGGCGACACCATCCACAACCTCGATCTCGAATCACTCTACGATCGTGCACGCACCGACTCTCTGACGACTCGAGGCGAGTACCGATACTCCAATATCGGCTTCGCGCTCCTCGGTCATGCCCTCGCCGAAGCGGCGGGAGTCTCCTACGACACCCTGCTGCACGAGCGGGTGCTGGGCCCAGCCAGCATGAGCAACTCAGGACTAACCTCCGACGCTGACCGAAATGCGCAACGAGGGTATCGCGCCGACGGTCGTGCGGCACCTCCGTGGCGGCTCGGCGCCTATGCGCCCTCGGGCGGCGCTTACTCTACCGTCACCGATCTCTGCCAATACGCCGTACGGCTCGTCAACACGCACGAATCGGATGCGGCAGAGACAGACGTTGATGTGATCGGAACCGTGATGGCAGGAACAGGCCTTGGATGGGACGTCTCCGAAGCAGGGGACAGCTTTGTCGTGTCGAAGACGGGGCAGACCGGAGGCTTCCAGGCCGCGGTCGCTCTCGATCCGTCATTGTCGCGCGTCGTGGTCGCCCTCACCAACACTGCCAACGACCTCGACCCTCTCATGCAGGCTCTCCTCGAGGGCGGTCGGTGACCGTGGTTGGATCGGTGCGGATCCGAGCCGGACACGTCTCTGAGGGTGCGCCGGCGGTGGGTATTGAGCAGGGAGTTGCCGCGGGTATGGGGCCGGCCAGGCGCACTGAGTTCTGTTCGGCACGTGCCCTCGCGCATGACGCCCTCGCAAGTCTTGGACTCATGGCGCCACAAGGCATCGGGCAAGCTGGTACGGGTGCACCGGTCTGGCCGCAGGGAGTCTCGGGCAGCATTGCTCACTCCGGCGACCGCATCGCCGTTGCCGTTACCGGCACCCCCGGCATGTTGATCGGCATTGACCTCGAACCGGTCGGTGCCGTACCGGCTGACGTAGCAGTTTCCGTGACCACTCCCGGCGAACTCGCGGACGCGCATTCACGGAGCGGTCTGCCGCTGAACTCTCCGCTCCTGCACACGCTGTTATACGTCGCGAAGGAGAGCACCTTCAAAGCACTGAACATGGCCGACGCCGAGCAGATCTGGCACCCACGAAGTCTTCCTCTCCAACTCGCTGACTGGGAAGAACACCACGGGACATTCACCATCAACAATGACTTGCAGGTGCAGGGCCACTGGTGGATAGATAACGGCTATGTCTTCGCGAGTACCACGATCGGGCCGGAAGCATGACTCCGTGGCCGGAAGTATCCGTGATCGTGCCGTTCCGGAACGCTGCCGCAGACCTTCCAGACGCTTTCACTCAACTCGCGCGTCTCAAAGGGCCAGTGGAGATACTTCTCATCGACGACGCCTCCACCGATAACGGCCTTGAACTCGCCGAATCCTATAGCCGCAACGACCCCCGGACACGTGTGGTCCGCCGGACCACAGCTGGTGGATCAACACGTTCACGCATGGCCGGCGTCGACGCCGCTCGGGGCGATTACATCTGGTTCTGCGACGTCGACGACGAATGGGAAACCGACATCGTCACCACCCTGCTCCACGAAGCCACGTCGCACGACGCCGATCTTGTTGCTTGTCGCGCGGAACGGGTCGAGGCAGATGGTCGCCGATGGATCATGGAAGGTTCGCCCCAAGCACTCAGTGCCTCCGGCCATGAGTTGTCGTCGCTCGTGTGGACTGGGCAACTCCGTGGGTATCTGTGGAACAAACTCATTCGCCGCACCCTCATCCCACCGCTTCAGCGAGAGCCCCTCTCCTCTCAGGACGACTTCCTCATGATCCTCGACATCCTCGAGCACACCCACCGCGTGCGCCTCATCCCCGACATCAAATATCGGTACCTGGAACAAACAGACTCAATAAGTACCGGGGCCACCTTACGGCGAGAGAACATACAACGCTGCCGCAATGAAGCGATGCAACGTCTCCTGCCAGCGCATCCCACACAGCGTGAGCAGCGCAATGCCGACGCGTTCACGCTCTGGTTCTACCTGGTACCGGCGATCGCGACACCAGTGCACCGCGGCTGGGCCAACGAAGACGCCACCGCAGTGCGAAAAGAACTCACCTCACAGATCGTCTGGCGGACCATTCTCCACTTGGCGCGGAAGCAGCCTTCCGTCGCCGCGCATGCGGCACTCATCCGGGCCAGCGGGCGCTACTACCCAACGCTTTACCGTCTGTCGAGAAGGGTGACACGGGGGCTCCGCACCGGTAATCTACGAAATGTGGAGAAAAAGTGATGGACCGGCAATGATGGGCCAGCGCAGTGCAGCTATAGCCGTTCACACTCGCCGCAGTGTGACCATCGGGATCGCCGGGGTGATCGCGCTCTCCGCCTGCTCACCGGCTGCATCACAGGGATACTCACATATCGACAAGGCGCCGGTAAGCGCCCTCAGTCAGCACAGCCACAGCCAACCCATCACCGCTGCGGAGAACAGTGTTACGACGTTAGCCGTCCAGGCACAGGCCAACGACAGTGCAGAAGTTGTGACCGACGATGACAACTGGTCTACGGTCTTCTTCGACGACTTCGACCGCAGCTCTCTCGGTGCCGACTGGTCCGCGTACACAGGAAGGCCGAGCTCAGATCCGCGCACCTGGTGGGATCCCACGATGGTGTGGCTCAGCGACGGATCACTCGTTCTTGCCGGCGCCCCGTCCACCGGGCATACGAACTTGTGGCGCACCGGCGCGGTCTCCAACTGGAAAGCCGCACAGACCTACGGGAAATGGGAGGTGCGTTTCCGTGCCCACGCCAGCCAGGTCCTCAGCTACCACTTCCTCTTGTGGCCGCAGGCAGAAAGCTGGCCTCCCGAGATCGACATCACCGAAGGATACTCACGAGAACGAACGAACTCACAGTCCTTCCTGCACTGGATTGACGAGAGCGGAACCCGGCAGCAGACGAGCTTCTCCGTCAACGGCAACTTCTCAGAGTGGAATACCGTAGCCGTGGAATGGACTCCAGACGTAGTCCGCTTCTCCCTCAACGGCCAAGCCTACGGCGAAGCTACAGGGTTGGCAGTACCGCACGCGCCGATGTTCCTTGCCCTGCAGACAGAGACCCGCCTCGCTGGGTCGATGCAAGGGCAGAGCAGACAGACTCAATTTGTGTGGATTGACTGGGTTCGGATATCCGCACCGGACAGTCAAGAGCTGGCCCCGGACTAAACAGGCCGCTGCATCGACCACGCCCACACTGTCTCAAGTAGTGACGGTCTCGATATTGGCGCAGGCGATGTGATTCAGGCGCGGAAGAACGACAGCACGATCGGGGTGGCGAACCGGCAGACGCTCAACGAGATCGAAGCGCTCCCTTTACTGAGAAGGCAGCGGCAGGCGCAAGCCGAAGCAGGGAGAGTCGAGGCTGAGCGCGCACGTGCTGAACGCGCGAACAGGCTCGCTGTTAACGGCGGGAGCCCAAGTCAATCCGCAGGACCGGAGCGCAGCCTCGGGATCCGGCCCTGACTACTGGCTCGCCTGTCGGACATATCTGCAACCCGGGAGACCAGGATGCAGTAGTGTCAGGTCCCCGCCACGCGGGTGATCATTTCACCCAGATGGGCTTTGGTGAGATCCTGCGCCGCGTCAGCATCTGCTCGTTGCAGTGCGTGAAGGATCTTCCGATGACTATCCCAGCCTGCACGGTGAATGTGACCGATCGTGCGTGTGACGATCGCACCTGTTTGGGCGTAGAGGGGCCTGAGGGCGGCTTCGGCGGCGCGTTGATGGATGGCGTCGGCCAGGTACTCGAGGAGGTTCGCATGTGCGCGGATCGCGGTCAGTGCGTCCCCGTCGAGCGTTGCGGATAGCCCAGCGTCGAGCGATTCCGCAATGCGGGCGAGGTCGTCATTTGTCCGGTTTCTTGCTGCGTAACTCATCGCCCATGGCTCAAGGTGAAGCCGTCCTTCGAGGATCGGGACCAGGTCGGCGGGCTCCTTCTCGGGGAGCACCGTCGCACCCTTGTTCGGGACCACATCCGCGAGTCCCAGGCGCGCGAGGCTCCGGAACGCTTCCCTGACAGGGACACGGGAGACCTGAAGCCGGTCGGCGATCTCCCCGGCCACCAAGCGTGCTCCTGGCCGGTGAGTCCCGTCAATGATCTCCACCGCCAGCACGCGAGCAACACGGTCGGCGCTGTCGGCGGCGCGAAGGCCTCCGCTTGATAAATTGCTCACACACCACACCCTAACGAAGTGAATTCACTTTAACTCTACTTCATGTAGAGTAAAGACATGCTTGATTCTTCGGCGCTCGCCGCTGCCCCCGCGCTTTCGGTATCGTCGCTGCGGGTCGACATCTCCGGCGCAACTGTCCTCGGCGGGGTTGATCTGTCGATCCGCGCTGGCGAGCGGGTAGCGGTGCTGGGTATGAACGGTGCCGGGAAAAGCTCTCTGCTGCGGTCACTGCTCGGGCTGATTCCTGCACAGTGGCGGGGGCTCACCATCGAAGGCGTACCGGTGACCAGCCTGGCATCGCATCGACGGGCTCGCCGGCGCGTAGCTTGGGTGCCGCAATCACCGGCATTCGGAGATTTCCCGGTCACCGCACGCGACCTCTTCGACCTGGCAAATGCCCGCGCGGAAGCGGTAAAGGTGTCTAGACGGCTCGGCGTCGGCGAGCTGGTCGACGTACCCGTCCGGGAGGTCTCCGGCGGGCAGTTGCAGCGGCTGTTGTTGTCGCGCGCGTTCGGTCAAATCACCCGGAGCGGAGGTCTGTTGCTCGCTGACGAGCCGTCAACAGGTTTGGACAGCCGAAGCCTTGGCCTGCTTCACTCGCTCCTCAGCAAGAGCAATGCCGCCGCGCTCGTGGTGACCCATGACGAGCGCCTGCTCTCTGCCTGCCACCGTGTCATCCGTGTGAAATCAGGACAGCTGGTAGACGCGTGATCGGCTGGGAGCAGTTCATCGAAGTGATGGGGATGCCCGCCGTGCAGCGGGCCGCGATTGCCCTTCTGGTCGGGTCGATAGGCCTTCCGCTGGTGGGGGTGATGATCATCGGACTGAACATCGTTCCCGTCCGTTTTGCGATGATGCACGTCGCACTCCTCGGCATCGCTGTCGGTATCGTCACTGGGTTGGACCCGTTGCTATGTGCGCTCGTGGCGTGCGCGATCACCGGTGGCGCACTGACTCCGCTTGCGCGCACCCCTGGCGGGCTATCGGGCGCGACCGGGTTGCTGATGAGCATGGCGATGGCCGCAGCTCTGCTGTTGATCGCGATCTCCGGGATCAACGCCGCTCACACGTTCGGGCTGCTGTGGGGATCAATTCTCGGGGTGAGTATTGGCGACATTGTGCTCGTCTCAGCCCTCGCCATTGCCGTACCTGCACTCCTGATCTGGGGCCGAGGCAGAATAGCGGTGCTCTTCGCCAGCCGAGAACTTGCCGTTGCTGCAGGCATCCGGGTGAACCTGCTCACCGGGGCGATGCTCGTCCTTATCGCGATCGCCATCGCCACGGGAATGCAACTCACCGGGGCGCTCCTCGTTGACGCACTCACCCTGCTTCCAGCCCTTGCCGCAAGGCGTCTCGGACGAACCCTGCGGTCGATCTGCTGGTGGGCGGTCATCATCAGCCTGGCGTCCTCGACGATCGGATTCCTCGTCGCGATTCTCTTCGATTTGCCGCCCGGACCCGTTCTTGTCCTCGTCGCCGGCGCGATTGCGCTGGCGGTCAACCTCACCCCAAAGAAAGGCACCACCCCGTCATGGCAACCCACACCCGAGCCCGCGCCGGTCTCGCACTCCTGACCACAGCCACCCTCGCGCTCCTCACTGGATGCGCCACCGCACCGGGGGCGAATGGCACCGCTCCGACGCAGGAGGAAAGCGTCACCGTGGTAGCATCCACGACCTGGCAGGGTATGTTCGCTACCGCCGCAGGAGCGGAGAACGTCACCATCATCGTCCCACCCTCCGCGCAGCATGCCGCCGAGTACGACCCGACCCCGAGCGACCTGACGAAGCTCACCGGAGCTGACTTCGTGCTCTACAGCGACTTCGAATCCTTCGTGCCCACGCTCACGGACGCCGCCGACGCGGACGCCGAACTCATCGCCGTGAACGCCGACAACGCCCCCGAGAACGTCATCGCTGAAGTCACCCGTCTCGGCGAGGCGTTCGGCACCACTGAAGAGGCCGAAGCATGGGTTGCTGAGTTCAAGACTGCGCTCGATGAATTCCGTGACGAGATCCACACCGCTCTCGGCGACCACGCTGATCCTGTAATCGTCTCTCAGGTGTACACCACCTGGCTTGCCGACCTGATCACCGATGACGTGCGCTCCTTCGGCCCGTCACAGCCCACCGTCCGCGAAGTCGCAGACCTCACCGGAGCTGCACCTCGGCTCGTGCTCGACAACATCCACATGACCAGTGGACGCGTACTGCCCGACTCTGACGCGATCCAGGTCAACGTCGTCAACTATCCAGAGAAAGACCTCGATGTCATCGCTCTCTACCGCCTCAACGTCGACAAGATCATCGCCGCACTGGGAGGCCACACCTTGGACGAAATCACCGACGGCGGTCACGGGGCTCGTGGCGAGAGCGATCACGGATCACACGGCACTGATAACCAAGACCACGGCTCCGACAACGACAACGGTCACGACCACTAATGCTCCATCTCGAACACGGATGGGTGAGGGCAGGCCGTGATGACGTCACCGGCTTCTTCGGCACCCTCCACAACAGCAGTGAGTTAGAGATCACCGTTCGCGGCGGGCGCAGCCCCGCCGCGAACGCGGTCGAACTCCACGACATCATCCAACACGACGGGCGAAAGCAGATGACCCAGCTCGCAAACGGGATCACTATTCCTGCCCAAGGCAGCATCACACTCACTCCCGGCGGGCTGCACGGTATGCTCATCGGCCTCGATCACCGCCTCAACGATGGCGAACGGGTGCAGATCGCCTTGGAGACGAACACTGCTCACGTCGAGCTCACCCTGACGGCACGTCGCCGCCCACCGACAACGTCACTCTGAAGCTCAGCGTTCACAAGCTGTGCCGCCACAGAGGCAGAGTGCATCAGCTCCTGCTGCGTATGGCCGAGCCGACCGGCAAGAACCGCCAACAAGAGATACGCGAAGATGATCACGTCGTAGGTGGCCGATGCGGCCGGGGAGATCCCGAGGTGACCCATCGTCGCCTGCGCGGCGTGGTGGTTGGTCTCGCGCGGAAGGAAGTTCCACAGCAGATGGAAACCCCACGCGGCAACAAACCACCAAGGTGAGGTGAGATAGCCCAGTATCCCGACGAGCATGATGCCCACGAACGCGAGGATCTCGAACCATGCCCCGGAATGCGCATACGTCATCCCCATCCACGCAGTGATCACCACCCACGCCAGGGATTGGGCCTGCAGATGCAGCCAGAACAGACCAGCCGCCACAGTGAGCCCAGCGGCGGCGGCGGCGAGCGTAAGCCATCCCTGTTCGCTGCCGAGCCAGACCAAGACCACCTGCACCAGCAACAGAACTCCCACCCACACGGCGATCCCTGTCCGCCGCAAGCCTTGCCGCCAGGACACCGGCTGCGGTGTCCCGACGGCCCTGAAATGACCCCGCCACGTGCCGAAGGCGAGATAGGCGCCAATGATCAGGTCGTAGATGCAGCAGGCGCAGGGCAGATCTTCCATGTGACCGTGCAGATCCCGATTCACCAACACATCCCACAAAGGATGCAGCACCCACGCCGCCACGAGAAACCATGGCGAGACAAACACCCCCAGCAGGGACAGCAGCACGATCACCACAAGGGCTGCGATCTCTTGGTCGCCTTGACCGAGATACGTCGGCGCGAGCAACCATGCGGTTAGCGCCGCCCACGCGATCAACTGCGCCTTCGGAGGAAGCCAGATCAGCGCAGCGATGCACAGAAGACCAAAGGGTGCCGCGAGCGGGATCAGCAACCCATATCGCGCGATTGCGCCAATCCCATACGATGCGCCAATCCCCACCAGCGCGACATAACCCGTCACTAACAACGCTCTTCCTGAGCGAGGGTCGATACCAAGTACTGACATGAGAACTCCTTCGTCGCTCGGCTCTGCCTGGATACGGCGACCCGCACGTTCCAGGCGGAGCCACGTACAACTCTACATCTTGTAGAGTTAAAATCGTGCGCCGCTTTGCGCGCCCGGATGAAAGGAGACGGAATGGAACCGGAGAGAGGTGGGGCTTGGCCCCTCAGGATGGACAGTCGACACAAGGCGGGTTCGCTGCGAGTGCTGGCCTCCGTCGCAGTGACCGCGCTTGTCGCAAGCGGGGCCGTGTTGGGAAGCTCGACGGGCGCGTTTGCTGCAGCGCCACCGCTCAGCTCCGCCCAGGTGCTCTCTGTGACGGATATCGATGGCGGAAAGGTCTTTTCTTCCGGGGTTGAGTCATGGTCTGAAGGGGCACGCCAAGAGTATGCTGTGGACGAGATCGTGGCCGAGGGAGCTGCGATTCGCAATGGCTACGACATTCGCACCGGCCCGACGGAAGTCGCTCTGTCCGACACTGGCTCTCGCATCGATATCGAAAGCGCCACGATCTCACTCCGCGGTCAGGTACCTATCGTCGTTCGGGATTTGAGTGTCGGCTGTGCTGCGGATGGGAGTTCGTACACATCTATCGGAGGACTCACAGTCGACGGAGACGACATTACCGGAGATGCAACGCGCGCGTTGCGCGCTACGGGTGAGTTCACGCTGGATCTGCCGCCCGGGGTCGGTCGCCCCTCCGCTTTCTCGTTGCAACTGAATCGCGTGAAGTCCGACACCAGCGGGAAGACAACGACGACTGCACTGACTCTCAATGACCCAGAAATGATGCTCGAAGTCTGGAAGCTTGATCTCGGGCAGGTTCAGTGCGCCCCTCATGAGCAGCAGCCCGTTGATGATATGCGCGTTGCCGGAGTTCAGGCGAGCACTGCAACAGGTGCCCGGCTACTGGATCCCGTTGCCTCAATCGCATCACCTGGCGAACAGGAGGTAAACGTCGAATCCGTCCAGGCCGAGGGTGCGCGAATCGATGCGCAGAACGTTCGTGCCAAGACACATGTCGACGGCTCTTCGACCGTGTCCATCGGCTCGTACCGCCAGATGACCTCACCCGAGAACGAGACTATCGCTGAGCAACGCGCATCCGCGCTACGAGTGAACGGCCTCACTCTCAAAGTCGAGCCGGATGGTGCCTCCAGGGTGGACTTTGATAGGTCCTGGTACGCCGTCTTCGTGGGAGGCGCATGGATCGATTACAACGCCTATCCGAATTACCGGCACTTTGATCCAGATACAGGCGAGCTTGCCTGGGAGACCTTCCTGAATGAGCGTGTCCTTGATGAGAGTACGGGCATTCTTACCGTGAATGCGTTCCGGTATGTGGATTACACCGGCGCTACACCGAATGCCACTTTGGGACAGGTCAAGATTAATACGCGTGAGCTGCCGTCGGCTGACGGAGTGATCGTTACCGACAGCGATCCAGATGAGTTGCACGTCGACGTAGGCAGTGACGTCGTACGGACGATTACCGTGGATCCGGCCTTGCGAGTAACGTCTGCGGTTCTGCAGTTCAGGAAGCCGGGAGAAACGTCATGGTCGACGAACCCGAATCTTCCGGTTCAGAACGTCGGCAACGTACTTACCTGGACGTATCCGAGCGCTGTACTCTCAGCCGACGGTACCGAGCAGCGCTTCAAAGTGACTATTGACAGCTCCCGGAGCTACTTCAGTCGAACCGTGACGCTTCTTGTCGCGGAGCCTGGCGTCGCACCCTCCATCCTGGAACAACCTGTCGCTGTGGCGGCTCGACCGGGAGACAGCGCAGTGTTCCGCGCGACAGCAAGCGGAACTCCCACCCCGGACGTGCAGTGGCAGCAAAAGATCGGCGACGCCGACTGGTCCGACATTGAGAACGCCGCAAGCACCGAGTATGTGATTCAGGATGTCGCAACAGACCAGCATGGCACTGCATTCCGTGCGGTTTTCACCAACGCAAGCGGTGCGGTGACGAGCGAGGAAGCGCTACTCTCCGTGACTCTTCCCGAGCTACAGCAGCACACTGCGCCCGGACTCAGCGGAACTGCCGCAGTGGGAAGCACGCTCCTCGGAACGTCAGGCACGACCGCTCCCGCATCTTCTGGTCAGGACTATCAGTGGCTGAGAGACGGGACACCAATCGAGGGCGCGACGTTGCCGCAATACGCATTGCTCCCTGCAGATGCAGGCACTCAAGTGTCGTTGCAGGTCACGCATCGCGCGGATGGGCACGCACCGATCGTACTCACCTCCGAACCAGTCCTCGTGAACGAGGGAACACTTCTGCTGCAACAAGAGCCCACGGTGTCGGGCGACGGAAGTATCGGAGCCACCCTCACGGCCAACGCAGGCGTGTGGGACCCAGTTCCCGCATCCGTGGGAGTGCAGTGGATGCGCGACGGGACCGCGATTTCAGGAGCGACAGGGATGGAGTACGTAATCAGTGAGGCGGATCTTGACACCCGACTTTCAGCAGAATTCACTCTTTCGGCTCCGGGATACGCTGATACCGTTCACCTCTCAAACGCAGTAATAGTGGCACCCGGCGAGTTCGCCGACGCCTCGGCGGTCCTGTCCGGAAACGCCGTCGTCGGAGGCACGCTCACGGCAGAGGCACAGTCTGAGCCCGCGCCCGACAGCATCGAATGGCAATGGTTCAGGGACACCGCGGCAATCGCCGGGGCAACGGGACCCGAATACCGCATCGTTGCGACAGACCTTGGCACATCTATTACGGTGCAGGCCACACTGACACTGGCAGGATACCTGCCCGTCACCGTGGCCTCCGATGCGATGATTCCTGCTCTCGGAGAGATCAACGTGACGTCGACTCCAGCTATTGGAGGTTATCCTGGCGTCGGAGGTCAGCTCGTGATCGACACCGGAAAATGGAATCCGCAGCTCTCGTCACTCGACATTCAGTGGCTTCGGAACGGGACACCGATTCCGGGTACGACCGGCCGAACCCTGCTGCTTGAAGCGTCCGATCATGGTTCACGGATCTCGGCCGTGTTGACAGCTCATGCCGCGGGCTATCGCTCCATCGAAGTGGAAGTCGACGAGGTTCTCGTATCAGAGAAACCCATCATCACTCCTAAGCCGTCGGCAGCGAATGGCGAGGAACTCTCCAAGCTGAGCAACGGTGGCCTTTCGGTTCACGTGTCAAACGGCATGGCCCAAGTGACTCTACCCGCAGAACTCCAGCAACACGCGGGCGATTGGGTGCACGCCACAGCATTCTCGACTCCCACTCCGCTGGGGTGGATCCGCGTAAACCAGCAGAACGTAGCAGCTTTTCCCATCAGCTCACTCAGCTCGGGAACACACCGCCTCGCCTTGCAAGATGTCGCGGGCTCGCTCCTCGGTTGGGTCTCCATTGATATTCCGATGGCTCCCGATGAATCGAATCCTCGGGCGGAACCGGGGGCACGTGAAGCATCGCGAGGTGCACTGGCAGTGACAGGAAGCGACGGCGCATTGCCATTCCTCGGAAGCGCCATCGGCATCGTGCTGTTGGGAACAGGAGTGGTGCTGCTCCAGCTGAGGCGGCGCGCGAAGCGTTAAGGCCGACAGGTGTCTGGGAGCTTCTCTACTGCTTGGAAACAGAGAAGCTCCCTAACACGGCCTCGGAAGCCCCCTGCGCCTGAGTGCCAACCGCCGAGGACGGTTCTGCCAAACAGAAGCGTATTCGCGGGCAATCTCGGACGGGCGGGCTCGCCTTCCCGACTCGGCTCTCCCTGCAGATCACAGCTGCCTACCTTGCAGAAGGAGGCAAACGCCAGGTGGACAGTTGCGCCGGCAGCACGCGATAAAGGTCATGCGCGACACAAGCCACTCACCAGGACCGCCAGCCCTTCTCTTCTCGAGCACCTGGGCGCCACACTGCGAATGATTTGCGCTTCTCCCTTGACATCGGGAACGCTCCACCGGGCGGTCACACTCACGTGAAGCGAGAGGCGGCCTGATCTCGAGGGGCCTTGCGGGGCGCTTTGACCTCCGGGGCCTTCCTTCGCTAGCATTGCTACTACATGTTGTAGAGATAAGGTGTGTGGCATGCTGTCTGACCCGGTGCTCCAATGGACGCTGACACTCGCCTTCTCCGCGACCGCCGCCTACGCAACACTGCGACTCTTCACAGACCGCAAGCCGCTGCTCATCGTGGGCAACGCTCTGCACCTGGTGATGAGCCTCGTGATGATCGCCATGTGCTGGCCGTGGTGGACCGTACTGCCGCCACTCCCGCAGACGCTCTTCTTCTCGGCCGGCACGGCCTGGTTCGGTGCGATCGTGCTCCTCCAGACGCGGCGTCGCATCACCCGGGCTGCCGTGGGCGGACACAGCGCGTGGCATCAGGTGGCACACGCGGGCATGATGCTCGCGATGGTCTGGATGATCCTCGCGATGCCTTCCGGAACCGACGCCACGATGCATGCCCACCACCATGGCGGACTCGAGCCGTGGGCCGCCCTGACAGGGGTTGCCATCACCGCGGCGCTGACGACATCCGGCGTCCTTTTTCTCGTCGAGCTCATCCGCTGCCTGCGCGGTCGCACGACCTGGCTCGGACACACCGGCGACGTCGCTTCCGGGACTCTCATGAGCTTCGGCATGGCAGCGATGTGCTGGCCGATGATCACCGGCTAAAAACCCTCAACACCACCATCAATCCGCCGCTCCTGCCGGCGGGCCAACAAGAAAGAGAGACACCATGAACACACGACGCACCAAGAGGCCCCTTCTGATCGGAACCGGAGCCCTCGCGGCTACTGCCGCACTGGTTCTGGGCGGTGCCGTCGCTGCGAACGCACACGTCAGTATCGCGGAAGGCCCGGTGGAGGCGGGCTCGTACTCGATCCTCACGTTCAGCGTGCCACATGGATGCGATGGGGCTGCGACGACGGAGGTGGCGATCCAGATCCCCGAGGGCATCAACGCCGTCACACCCACCCGCAACAGCCTGTACACCGTCGAGAAGGTGATGGAAGACCTCGACACCCCGATCACTGACAGCCACGGCAACGAGGTCACCGAACGCGTCGCGCAGGTCGTCTACACGGCGGCGACGCCGCTCCCCGATGGGCAGCGAGACGCGTTCGAACTCTCGCTGCAGATCCCCGAGGACGCCGCCGACACCGCCCTGTACTTCCCGACTGTGCAGACCTGCGAGCAGGGCGAGACCGCCTGGGTGCAGATCCCGGAAGAAGGCCAGGACGGCCACGATCTGGACGCGCCAGCCCCCAGCGTCGACGTCGTCGCAGCCAGTGACGCAGGATCGCACGGGCACGGTGACAACACTGACGCCACCGTCGATGCGCACGACGAGGATTCGGCATCCGCGGAGGCTCCTGCAGATCAGACGCCGCTCGTTGTAACCTCGCTCACCGTCGGCAGTATCGGCCTCATCGTCGCTGTCATCGCGCTGCTGAGGGGACGCAAGAAGGCGTGAGCACTCTCATCGCCGGGAAACACGCACCGCGACAGGGTTCCGCCCTGGTCCTCCGTGCGCTGGCAGCCCTCCTCCTAGGAGGACTGCTGACGCTGACGGGAGCGCAGGCAGCGTCCGCGCATGCCGAGTTGCTGTCCACGACACCGGAGAACGGTGCCGTGCTCGATGAGGCTCCCGCTGAGGCGGTGCTGACGTTCAACGAGCCCGTACAGCTCATCGACGGCAGCATCCGCCTGTTTCCCGGCGATGACAACCCCCTCACCCTCGACGCGCACGTCACCAACACCAGCGTCATCGCCGCGCTCCCCGCCGACCTAGCGGATGCGGGCTACGCGCTGAGCTACCGCGTCGTCTCAGCAGACGGGCACCCCATCTCCGGCGCGATCACCTTCACCATCGGAGACGGCCAGGCGGACAGCGCGACGGCTCCCATCGTGGAAACCGCGACACCTCCAGACACCCAGTTCGCCGTCAGCGCCCTGACGGCACTGCAATACCTCTCGCTCCTGGTCTTCGCCGGCCTGATCCTGTTCGAGCGACTGGTGCTGCGCAGCACAGCACCACCTGAATACTGGTCCAGGAACATCCTGCGACTGACCGGCATCGGAGCGGGAACCGCCTCGCTGCTGCTCATACCCACGTCAGCGCTCAACGTGACCGGAAACCCACTGACCGCGGTGATCGATCCGACTGCATGGTGGTCGGGTGTCCTCTGGGCACCGGTCGCTGCGGCCATCATCGTATGCGCAGGACTCGCCGGAGCCGCCGTACTATCGATGCGTCAGCAGGAGCGCAGGGGGATGCGCCTGCTCGCCGTGCTGCCGCCGCTCCTCGCGCTGGCTGCGCCCGTGCTCGCCGGACACACCCAACTGATGGAACCGCGAGCACTGATCATCGCCGCCGACCTCGGACACCTTCTCGCCGGCTCCTTCTGGACAGGAGGAGTCCTCGGCCTCCTCCTATTCCTCGCCGCCACCCGCGTGACCAGTACCCAAGAGGCACGTACCGCACCGACTCTCGCCGCGAAGGTCGTGCAGAGGTTCTCCCGCGGCGCGGTCTGGAGCGTCTTTATCCTCGCAGTCAGCGGAACTCTCATGGGCATCATGATCGTCGGAAGCCTCGACGCTCTCGTCACGACCAGCTACGGGCTCACCCTCCTGCTCAAGATCGGGATCATCATCCCCGTCATCGCGATCGCCGCCTACAACAGAACCCGACTCCTCCCACGCATCGCGTCACGACCGACCGCACGCATGCAATGGCAGACGCTGACCCGAACCCTCAGCTACGAAGCCGCACTCCTCATTGCCATTCTGCTCCTGACCGGCTTCCTCACCAATCTCAGCCCCACACACGAACACCACGACACGCCAACCGAGAACACGGCCGCCACCGCTCAGACCGTCACTATCGACGCGGATGCCCAGGGGCTATCGCTGCGGGGCGAGCTCGAACCAGCGGTGGCCGGCGAGAACAGGATCACCTTCACACTCGAATACGACGCCGAACCAGTCACGCCCGACGAAGTGACCATTCGCACCCACCAGGCCGAGCACGATCTCGGGCCGTTCCAGACCACAGCTGAACTCGACCCAGCAACCGGTCAATACTCCGCGGATCTAGACATGCCCGTCACCGGAGAATGGGAGATACAAGTGCTCGCCCGCGTATCCACCTTCGCGCAGCCGATCGTCACGATATCCGTCACGGTCAACTAGTTCCCAGGCAGCGAACCAGCACTACCGGCGTTCGTCAATCCATGTTGCCGTAGCCCCGAGGGTTGGCCGCTTGCCACTCCCAGGCGTCCCGGCATGCTTCCTCGAGCGTTCGTGACGGGGTCCATCCGAGAAGTGTCTTGGCTCGCAAAGGGTCTGCGACAAGACGTGCGACGTCGCCGGGGCGCCGGGGCGCCGGATCCCATCGCACTGTGAACCCGATGGCGCGCGTGAATGCGGTAATCACCTCGAGCACGCTATGTCCCACGCCCGATCCGAGATTGATGATTCGAGTACCCGATTCCGTGGCGTTGAGGGCGGCAGCGTGGCCATCTGCGATGTCGAGAACGTGAAGATAGTCGCGAATCGCGGTGCCATCGGGTGTGTCATAGTCCGTTCCGAACACAGAGAGAACTTCCCTCCTGCCGACGGCAACTTGCGTCAGAAAAGGGAGCAGGTTGTTCGGTGTGCCGCGGGGATCCTCGCCGATACATCCGCTGGGGTGTGCGCCGATCGGGTTGAAGTAGCGCAGGATGGTGGCGTCAAGCTCCGGCCAAGACGCAGACGTGTCGCAGATGATCTGCTCGCACATCGCTTTCGATCGCGCATAGGGACTCATCGCGCCGGTACCGGTGCTGTGTGCTTCGTTGAGGAGTGGCGCGTGCGGTGCGCTGTATACGGTGGCCGATGAACTGAACACCAGCTTCGCGATCCCGCGCCGTTGCATCAGCTCGAGCACCGTCAACAGTGAATCGAGATTCTGCCGAAAGTAGCGGACGGGGTGGAGCATGGAATCACCAACTGCTTTCACTCCAGCGAGATGGATGACTGCGTCGAAGTCCACACCGCTGAGCGCCTGTTCGGTAGCGATTGCATCTGTGAGATCCGTGACGACGAGTCGCAGCTGTCGCGCTGCGAGATCCTGTACCCTCCGAATGCCTGCAGCGCTCCCTGCGGATAGATCATCAACGACAACGACATCCATGCCGTTCTGCAGAAGCACCAGCGCAGTATGGGTTCCGATGTATCCCGCTCCGCCAGTGATGAGCACCTTCACGATTCGCCTTCGTTCTGCGTCGGCGGTCGCTGGCTCCGCGCACCAGAGTCTTTCGCTATTGCGGCCGCTGTCACCTCATCGAATAGCCGTTCGAGAGGGGGTGTACGCAGAGCGACATCGAACTGTTCTCGCACTCGCTGCCCTGCAGCCTCGCCCATCGAGGCCCGCAGGTCTTCATCAGCGAGGAGTTCACGTAGCGAGGAAGCAAGCTCGGCTGTGTCGCCTTCCCGCACCAGGAGCCCTGTCTTTCCATCGACGACCGCTTCCGGCACACCCCCGTGACGGTACGCAACAGCAGGGACACCCGCGAAGGCGGCCTCGAGGAAGACCATGCCGAAACCCTCAGCGTCACCGTCGGCGGCGTACTGAGAGGGGGCTAATAAGATGCGTGCTCGCGCAAGATGTTGCGCCACTCGCGTCGGTGGCAGCGATCCGGTGAAGGTCACCCGGAGGTCAAGTTGCTTCGCAAGCGATTCAGCGTCAGCGCGGAGTGGTCCGTCTCCGATCACTTCACAGGTAAGGGCGTGCGCATCGGGTTGAGCGGCGATCGCCTGCAACGCATCTCTCACACCCTTTTTCGGAACCAATCGGCCCAGGAACACCACATCGACCGGGCGAGAGACAGCAATGGCGGGCTCAGTGACTGGAACGCCGATCGGGAGCACACGTACTCGTCCTTGTGGAGCACCCCACCTGAGAGCCTCGTCACGGATGAACTCGGAAACGGCAACCACAGCATCGGCGCTGCGGAGCACCTTCTGGGTTCGATAGCGATTGATGCAGCCCCGGAAACCACGAACGCGCGGGAGCGCCGTGACATCGTATCCATGGACGGTGACGACAAGCGGAATCTGCAACGCCCGGCATGCGCGGAGGATCATCCATGCGTCCTTCGCGAAGTGCGCATGGACGAGGTCTGGCCGAGTCTGCCTGAGGGCCTCTTCAATCTGGCTTGAACGCCCCGTGACCGACGCCCAGAAGAGCGCCACGCGATCCCACAGCGAACGAGTGAAGACCACCGGATCCTCCTCGCGAGACAGCGGAGAGCAAACTCGAAGAGAACCAAGCAGCGTGGGCTCCCACCTGACCATCGCATCAAGCTGGTTTCGGATGAACGTTTCAGACCCTGGAAGGGAATCCAACCGCCAAACAGTCACACGCCTCGCCATCACAGGGACCCATCTGTCCGCAGGCGACGCAGCAAGATCCACAGCGGTGGAATGGCGGCGATGAGGATCAGAACGTCATGTGTGAGAAACGCCCACCCGACCGCCACGATACCGAGCTGCTTGATCCACAGAGCGACCAGTGCGACGACAACGAGCGATGCCACAAGCTGAACGATCATCGGATAGGCGATGCGTCGGGCGACGCGGGCGAGCGCGCCGTACAGCATCGCGACCCCCGACACTGCGTGTGCAATCCCCATCAGTATCAGCAGTTCGCTTCCGTGCTCAGCATATTCACTGCCGTACAAGTGCAGCGCAATCGGGCCAACCACTCCGACACCGATTCCCCGAACCACGCTGACTCCACACAACACCAGCGCGAAAGAGCGCACAAGCGCCCCCACATCCGCACCGGGCTTCGATGCCGCAGCAACAAAAGGCCCGGTGACCAGGCTCGTCATCATGAGCGAGGCCGCGACAATAGTCCATGCAATGTTGTAATAGGCTGCGTCGTCAACGCCAGCGGCTGTGATGACGATAGTGGGGATCGCGATACCGGGAAGCGCCTGCGCGAGCATCCACCCCAAGGACACCACACCGAACTGAACGAGCTCACGCCGCCTTGGAAGAATCGGATCTATACCTGCGCCGTTCCAGCGAGAACGCGTGATCCACAACCCCAGCTCCACCGCACCCACCGCAGCCACTGCGGTCACGATCCACGATCCGACCAGCGACATCCCCCCACCCACGCCGGCAAGCAGCACAATCGCGCCAAGCTTGGCGACCGCGTGCCCCACGTTCTTCAATGCCACCCACCGGGCGCGATGCACGCCGATCAGCACGGAATCCAGGAGCGCGAAAGCAGCCAACACCACGACGGCAATCGCGAAGCCCACCCGCTGCCCGGCCGATGCAAACAATGACGCGCCCGGCATCCACCACGCATAGCCACCGCCGAGCAACAGCGCAAATAGCCCGGAACCGGCCAACGCGAGAGCGACCGCGCGTCCGCGCAATCTCCCCACAGCTGGCAGGAACCTTTCTAGGAGCGGCCCCATGCTGAGGTTCGCGACCGATGCGAGCACGGTTCCCGTATTGACTGCTGTCGTTGCTCGGCCCACATCTGCAACCGGGTAGAGCGTTGTGGCTGCAATCCAGAAGACGAGTCCCAGACTTGCTGTCCCCGCGCTCCCGCCCACGAGGAAGATCGAATCTGACGCTACCCGACGGGAGTCGCCCGTTCCTCTTCGACCGAGGATGCGGAGAAAGGAACGGGACACACTCGTAGATACTACCTGTTGTAGAGTTATTCTGTGTTGTCTGTTCCCCCCGTGCGCCCAGGATCCGCGATAAGCGGCACCGGGCACGCGCTGCCATCCCGCAGGATGCCAAACTCTGAGCTGGAGGCATTCCTCGACACCGATGACTCTTGGATCGTGACGCGAACAGGGATACGCGAGCGCCGCATCCTCGCCGACGAAACGCTACTCGGCCTCGCAACCCGTGCGGCTGAGCATGCGCTCCAAGATGCGGGCATCCCCGTTTCTGCTGTGGGCCTGATCGTGGTAGCGACAATGACTGCTCCCGACCGCTGCCCGTCGTTCGCTGCACAACTGGGGGCGCGGCTTGGCACCACGGCCCCTGCGGTGTTCGACGTGAACGCGGCATGCGCCGGGTTCTCGCAGGCGCTCGCAATCGCCGACCACGCAATCAGATGCGGCGCGGCCAAACACGCACTCGTCGTCGGTGCGGATGCAATGAGCGAAGTTCTCGACTGGCAGGACCGCAGCACTGCAATCCTGATGGCTGACGGTGCCGGGGCCGTCGTACTTTCTGCCTCTGAGCGTCCCGGTGTTGGTCCAGTGGCGTGGGGGTCAGACCCAGATCTTGCGCAGGCCATCACCATCGCTGCACCGGATCACCTCTTCCGGCAGCAAGGACCAACAGTGTTTCGCTGGGCCATTACCCGTGCCCAGCATGTCGCTCGCGATGCACTCGAAAAGGCCGGCATCACGGCCTCAGACCTTGCCGGATTCATTCCGCACCAGGCGAACTTGCGCATCATCACTGCTCTCGCTACCCAGCTTGAGATTCCTCTGGAACTGACTGCACAAGAGGTCACCGAGTTGGGGAACTCATCTGCAGCGACGATTCCTGTCGCGTTATCGCGCATGATCGAACGGGGAGCGATTGAGGACGGGCCGGTCCTGTTGCTCGGGTTCGGTGGCGGGTTTTCCTATTCAGGACAAGTCGTGATCCTCAGAAGAGGAGGCCGTTCGTGACAGAGGAAGTCGTTCCTGCGGCCACGCCGCTTGAAGAAGTGCTCGCCGACGCGTGGGGCACGGTGCTGGGAATTGAACCGATCAGCAGACATGATCGCTTTGCCGAGCTCGGCGGGACTTCGCTCGCCGCGGAAAAGGTGCTAGTGCTCCTTAGACGCCGCCTGGCGGTTGATCTCGGGGCGGAGGTACTCGTTGGTCAGCCGACACTCGCCGAGATCGGCGCACGCATCGAAACCGCACAGCGACTCCGTTTCACCCGTCACACGCCCGCGCATCGGAGGCTGACGAACCCCGAATCAGCGACTTCCACGGTGCACTGCTTCGCGGGTGCGGGAGCGGGGAGCGTGAGCTTCCTCGGCCTCGCGTCCATGGCTGACCCTGGCAGCGCCGTCATCGCCTACCAGGCGCACGGTCTTGAGTCGCGAGGATTTCCCTCCTGGACCGTTCGATCGCACGCACGTCGCCACCTCAAGTCCCTGCTACGCGAACAGCCCCAAGGCCCGTACAGGCTTCTCGGGCACTCGTTCGGTGGTCACATCGCCGCCGCAGTCGCACAGCTCCTCAGTGAGCAAGGGCGAACGGTCGAGCGGCTGCTGCTGCTCGATACCGTGTTGAAAGGTATCGACTCCGCCTCCGTGGCTGACTACCGACAGGCAAGCGGCACTGCTTCGCCACCACCGCTGAGCCAGCGACTGCGCACCCACCTCCGTGTCGCCACTGCCGGAGTGGTCCGCTACTCGCCTCCAATCCAGCAGACAACCTTCTGGGAACAGGGCATCCGCGTCCAAAACCGCCACAGGCCCACACCGCTCCCGCCATACGCAAGAGTCCTCGTATCCGATGAGAACGCCGAACAGGCCGCACGGTGGGCAGGTGGACTCGCGGTTCCGGAGCAGGTGCACCGCATCTCGGGCACCCATTTGAGCATACTCAGCGACCCCGCCGCGTTGGGGGAGGTATGGTCCGCGCTCACTCCCGCACAACCGTCGCCAAGCAAGGACATGCCGTGATCTTCCATCCCAATCTCACCACCCTCAACAACACGATCGCGTTCCACGCGCAGCATGCTCCTGAGCATGCCGCGATTCTCACCCCGACAGGCGCCACCGTCAGCTACAGGGAGCTTTACCACCGCAGCACTCGCCTCGCCGGCGCGCTCCGCTCCGCAGGCATTCGTCCCGGCGACCGCATCGCCTGCCTCGGGCGCGAGATCCCGAGCTACTGGGAACTCCTCTTCGCCGCCTCCGCCACCGGCGCAGTGCTCGTCCCCATCAACCCCGCTCTGTCTGCCGCAGAAGTGGAGCATATTGTGGACGACGCAGACGCAGCACTCGTATTCATCGACCACGACCACCCCCTCGCAGGGCTCACCGGCCGCACCGAGATCATCGCAGATCTCCCGAGCTTCACTGTCTGGCGAGACTCCGGATCCGATGCCGCGCCGTTCGAGGCGCACCCGGATACACCGATCGCGCAGCTCTACACCAGTGGCACCACCGGCCTCCCGAAAGGCGTCGTACTCGGGCAGCGCAGCTTCACCGCAATCCGCGACGCACTTGGCAACGCGAACCTCGACTGGATCGATTGGCGCGATGGCGATATCGCAATGATCGGAATCCCCGGATTCCACGTTGGCGGGCTCTGGTACGCCACTCAAGCGTTCCACGCTGGGGCGACGGTTTTCAGCATGCCGGAGTTCGACGCAGTGACCGCACGCACGGCCATCCGTTCCCTGGGCATCACCACCGCGATCGCCGTGCCCACGATGCTGCGACAAATCCTCGACACACCGGGGAGCCTCAGCGACTTCACGACCCTCCGAAAGATCATCTACGGTGGCGCCCCCATCACCGAGTCGTTGCTCCGCCGCGCTGCCCGCGACTTCGGCGCTGACTTCGCACAGATCTACGGCCTCACAGAAACCGGCAACACCGCTATCTGCCTCCCGCCCGACCAGCACGGCCCGGATTCCATGAGGCTACGAGCAGCCGGTCGCCCCTACCCCGGAATAGAAGTGCGCATCATCGATGAGGACGGATCTCCGATGCCTCAAGGAGAAGTCGGGGAAGTGTGGCTGCGCACCCCCGCAGCGATGCTCGAATACTGGAACCTCCCTGAAGCGACCGCCGACACTCTCATCGACGGGTGGATTCGCACCGGAGATGCCGGCCGACTGGATGCCGAGGGATACCTGTTCATCGAAGACCGCGTCAAAGACATGATCCTCGTCGCGGGCGAAAACGTCTTCCCCGCAGAAGTCGAGAACGCGCTTGCCGAGCACCCAGCCGTGAAGGATGTTGCCGTCATCGGGATACCGGACGATGCTGCAGGGGAAGCCGTACTTGCCTACATCGTTCCTCGCGACACGATACCCACGAGTCGGGACCTGGCACTTTTCCTGCGAGACCGGGTTGCTGCCTTTAAACGACCGACCCAGTATCTCTTCGTCGATATGATTCCACGAAACCCGAGTGGGAAGATCCTGCGCCGCACGCTGCGCGAACAGCACTGGTTAGACCGTGACCGGCAGGTGAACTAAGCATGCGAATACGTGGAGTCATTGCAGCAGTGGTGCTCGCGCTGCTAGGAACTAGCACCCCTGCTCAGGCGTCGACTCCCTCCACCCAGACCCAGCAGAACTCGGGGTCGTGGTCGGTGCAGATCGCCGAGAGCGACGCGACACTCGGCCCATTCGTCGCGGTAGAAGCGTTCTCTGGCGTGCGCGACACCATCACCGTCGAGGTTGAAAACACCTCCGCAAACGCGATCTCCCTATCGATCAGATCCATCGCAGTATCCGCTCCGCAGGGCATGCTCGAGTACCGCGAGGCGGATTCGCGTCTCGATCCGAGCAACTGGGCGAGCAGAGCCGAAGCAGACGGCCCAGTCGAGGTGCAAGCCAGCTCTTCAGGCAGCATTCCGTTGACGATCAGCGTACCCAACACCGCCCACGATGGAGACTATCCGCTTGGTCTTGTCGTTACCGACGCTATCAGCGGCAGGAGCCTCAGCTTTCCACTGTTGCTCCGAATCCCAGGCGAAGACCGAAACACACAGCTCGAGGCCACCAGCACGTTGTCACTCGACGGAGTGAGCACCTGGCCGCTGACGCCTATGCGCGGCGAATCACACTACGAGCTTCGTAATACCGGAAACACGGTCGTCACTGGCGCGCTCGAGGTTGACGTTACCACCCTGTTCTCTCACTCGTCTCAGGTGCCTATTCTTGAAGACGTGGTGGTTCTCCCCGGCGACACTCTTTCTGGCACCTCCCTCGAAGCGGTGCAAGTCATCGGCGTCGGAGCACCTTCGCTGCGCTTCGTCGCAGACGGGTGGGAGGCCACCGGAGAGGATCCTGCGGGAGGATGGGAACAACGCTTCATAGGCGATACCACCCCAGCCATCCCGTTGCTGTCGCTAGTCATCCTCGCCATCGTTGTTCTCGGGGCCGGGGCGGCCTGGACGTTCATCAAGCGACGCGCGATCCATCATGCGCGACCCGCTTCGAACGCGTGACCAGCGGAGATCTTGCCGGTTCTGGTGATCCCGGCTGGAATCGTGCCACTCGGAGCGATTGAGTATCAAGTTTAGAACTACATGTTGTAGAGTAGTGGCGATGTCTCACCAAACCGTCGCCCATCGGCCTGTTGCCATACTCCTTGGGGTACTCAGTTTGATCGCCTGGCTGATCCTTGCCTCTGGGGTACCCGCCTATGCGCATGATCAGGTGACGAATCAGACACCTGCCGCAGGAGAACATTTCGATAGTGCGCCTGACGATGTCGCATTGACGTTCACTGGCGAGCCCCTTTCGGTTGGTGCGATCATCATGGTCGTCGACGCGGAAGGCGAATCTTGGGAAGAAGGCGAACCAACATTCTCCGGTTTCACCGCGACACAACAGTTGAAAAGCCCGCTGCCCGACGGCAACTATCAGGTGCGCTGGCGGATCGTGTCGAGTGACGGGCATCCCATTAGTGAGAGCTTCTTGTTCTCGGTCGGCGATGTCACTGATGCGGCACCAATCCCGGAGCCTGCATCTGCAGGCACGCCGGCGTCTGCAGCCGACAACGCCAACCAGGGCGAATTCTCGCTCGACGGCGCAAGTGACGATGAAACCTCCGGCAGTTCCGGACCGGTACGGACCGCGGTGCTCGCGAGCGCAGGGGCGCTCGCCGCGCTGGTGTTGTTTGCATTGGGCCGTGTCGCAATCACTCGATCTTCTCGACGTTCGAAAGGAACCACATCATGAAGTCTGTCTCCCTCCCCAGAGTCACCGCATCCTTCGCGCTGGCCGGTGCGCTCGCACTCGGCGTAGTTGGGTGTAGCACGACTCCCGTGAGTACCGAGTCCGGCGCGCCTTCAGCATCGTCGGAGAGCTCGACACAGGAACAGTCCTCGACGATCAGCATCAAGGACGCGTGGGTCAAGGCCGCCGAGTCGGGCATGTCCGCAGCTTTCGGAGTTCTTGTCAATGACAGCGCCGAAGATATCCGTGTGGTGTCGGCCACGTCTGACGCCTCGCCCATCATGGAATTGCATGAGACCGTCGAGAATGCGGACGGGAACATGGTGATGCGGGAAAAAGACGGTGGCTTCGTCATCCCAGCGAACTCGGAGTACGTGCTGCAACCGGGCGCGAACCATCTGATGCTCATGGACATCGTCGATCCCGTACTCGCCGGCAACACCGTGTCGTTCGCTCTCGAGCTTGAGGATGGGTCAGTTTTCGAATTCGAAGCTCCGGCAAAGGACTACACAGGGGCGAACGAGACCTATGTCGACGAGTAAGCAGGAAAACGTGGCGCCCACTGACGGGACGGGAGCAGATTCCATGAAGGACCCGTCGTCGGGATTGTCGCGGCGTCGACTCTTGTTCGGTGGAGTGGCGGCCGCCGCAGGAGCGGTCGCGGTCGTGGGTGCCGATGCGTTTGTCACGGGCCGAGAGGCCGCGGCACGGGCTGAGGCGCTCGAGGATGCGGAGCAGCTGCGAGGCGGTGAGACTATCCCGTTCTATGATGTCCATCAGGCGGGGATCGAAATGGTGCCACAGGCTCACCAGTCCCTGGTAGCCGTGACCTTGCGAGAGGGAATCACCCGCGAAGATGTGCGGCGCATGCTGATGATCTTCACCGAGGATGCGGCCAGGCTCACGCAGGGAACCTACGCGTTGGCGGATTCGGAACCCGAGCTTTCCCTGCGGCCTGCGCGGCTCACCATTACCTTCGGATTCGGTCGACGCCTTGTCGATGTCGTGAATCCTGCGGCCCTGCCCGACTGGCTCGACCGCATCCCGGCGTTCAAGCTCGACCAACTCCGAGAAGAGTGGAACGACGGTGATCTGCTGCTGCAGATCGCCTCAGATGATCCACTGACCGTGGCCCATGCTCAGCGCATGCTCCTCAAAGACACACGCACCTTCGGGTCACTGCGGTGGGTGCAGCAGGGGTTCCGACGAGCCTATGGTTCAGAGAAGCCCGGCAGGACCCAGCGGAACCTCCTCGGTCAGCTCGACGGCACGGTCAACATGTCACCGGGGAGTGACGACTTCGCGGGCGTCGTCTGGAAAGGCCCCGTCGCAAACCCGGCCTGGCTCGATGGCGGAACAGGCTTTGTCGTACGACGAATCGAGATGCTGCTCGACAAGTGGGATCGGCTCGACCGCAGCGGACGTGAGCAAGCGGTCGGCCGCCGGATGGACTCCGGGGCACCACTCACCGGTACGAAAGAGCACGACGAACCTGATTTCGAAGCTCGTACCCCGATCGGCTTCCCGGTCGTCGCAGAGTTCGCGCACATCCGACGGGCTCGCTCAGCAGACCCGCACGAGCGGATGTTCCGTCGCGCCTACAACTACGATCAGCTTCCCACGGGAGATGAGATCTCGAACTCCGGGCTCATCTTCACCGCCTACCAATACAACGTTGCAACGCAGTTCGCACCAGTGCAGCGACGCCTCGACGAGCTCGATCTCCTCAACGAATGGATCGTGCACATCGGCTCTGCTGTGTTCGCGATACCACCCGGATGCGAAGAAGGTCAGTTCATCGGTCATACCCTCTTCGAAGCGTGACCGTGTGGCCCATTCTCTCTACACTCACCACGCTGTTCGCGGGCATGGTCCTGATCCTGTGGATCGGGTTGAGTGGGCCTGCGAGGCGAGAAGACGAGGAACCTCCCACGGTCCGTGAAGAGCTTGAAGACCTCTACTACGGCGCGAAACGACTGTGGAAGCGCTTCGCAAGAAGGATCTTCAGCATCGGGAAGCGGGACCCAGGCGCTCAGGAAGAGAACGAATGAGAGTATCTGTCATCGGGCTGGGGCGTCTCGGCCTCGTCCACGCCGCCGCCCTCGCCTCGCTCGGGCACAGGGTCGTCGGAATCGAAACGAATACGGAACGCGTCGGCAAGATTCTTGATGGCACGCTCGAAATACACGAACCTGGACTCGCGGATCTTGTCCGTTCGGCACTCACAGACGGTACGCTCGACGTCACTAGCCAACCGAGCGCCGCAATGGGAGCAAGGGTTCACTTTCTCACGGTTGGCACACCCGAACTCGCCTTTAACGAGGGGTTCAACGCTGGCTACCTCGAAAGCGCGCTGCGGTCCCTTGTACCCTTCTTACAGCCAGGCGATCTCGTCGTCGGCAAGAGCACGGTCCCGCCCGGGACAGCAGTGGCTCTCGCTGCCCAGCTTCACAGAGAGAGTCCCGATGCCGAGCTCGCATGGAATCCCGAGTTCCTCGCAGAGGGAACCGCAGTGCGAGACACCCTCGCCCCCCAACGGCTCATCTACGGTGTGAGCAGCCAGGAAGCCGCTGGTCGGCTCGATGAGGTCTATCAACCGATCCTCGACACAGGGACTCATCGCGTCATCACGGATCTCGCGACCGCTGAACTCGTGAAACTCGCCACCAACGCGTTCCTTGCCACGAAGATCTCCTTCATCAACACGATCGCGCAACTTGCCGCGACCAGTGGCGCCGATGCTCTTCAGGCGGCGCAGCTTCTCGGTGCGGACCCCAGGATCGGCGCCTCTCACTTGACCCCCGGCCTGGGGTACGGTGGCGGCTGTCTCCCGAAAGACACCCGCGGGCTCGCGTACTATGCCCAGCATGCAGGCGCTATGGAGGCAGCCCAGTTCTTCGCGCAAGTCGACACAATCAACGCCGCACAGAGGCAGCACATCGCCGAGTGGGTTATTGCACAGTTCCCTGGACGCCAGGGGTCGCAGGTCGCGATCCTCGGAGCGAGCTTCAAAGCTGAGACGGACGATATACGCGAGTCACCCTCGATCGCTCTCGCAGACGCACTCATCAACGCCGGGCTGCGCGTGCGTATCGCGGATCCTGTAGTGACCGCGTCACTTGGAGAGGACAGCCGGCTTGAGTTCGTACGAACGGCCGAGCAGGCAATGCGGGAGGCCGACGTGACGCTAGTGGCGACGGCTTGGCCGGAATATCGGCGCCTGAACCCGGAAGCACTCCTCCCCACGGTTCGACGCCCGCTTATCGTTGATGCCAGGCATTGCCTTGACTCAGAAGACTGGCGCAATGCCAGTTGGGACTACCGGAGCATGTTCAATCTTTAGCTGCACAAGAACTCGTTCAGCAGGCGAGCTTCAGCGTCGTCGAGCGTCGCGCTCGATCAGGCTCCTTGCGATTCTCGAAGCACGAGTTGGCAGCGGCTCGGCCGAGCCCGTTTCTATACGCGGACGCTGTTGTTTGTCATCATCTCGGTAGCGAGCTATTGATGAACTCGAGCCCCACAAATGCCGACCCAGCGAGCGTGGCGGGTTGCGAGATCTACGGAAGAACGGTCGCTGCAAGAGCCTTCGGAAGCCGTCGACGGGATGCAGATGGCCACCGCTTACTCGTCAAACGTGTCGCGCGAAGCCGCATCCCCGCATCCCCATCGCTTTCTGCGAGCAGCGTGAGCGCATTCGCAAGGTTCGCGGCCCCGGCCTGACGCGCCGCCGCATCATCGGCTGCGAGTTCAACCAGGAGTGTTGTTGCGCGATACAAGGCCCGGCCCGGACGGAGGCGTCCGAGGCAAAAGGCGTTGACAGCGGCAATGCGGAGCGCCCACCCGTGACGGTGGCGTAGGTGCGCATATTCATGCGCGAGCACCGCACCCAGCTGCGCCTTAGAAAGCAAATCCTCCACCGCTGAGGAGACGAATATCTCGGGACGCCTGCCTGGAACAGCAAATGCAACCGCCTCGTCAGAGTCGACCCGCACGAGGGTGAACCCCTGTCGCGCTTCACGAGACCGTGCTACCGGAGCCAACACTTTCAAGGCTTCTCTTCGCGCCTCAACAATCGGCTCGGACGATACGGAAACCATGGCTGAAACTGCTCCGAACACGCCGAGTCCGAGCCAAGCGACCACAGTGAGCAGAAGAGACTCGGTCCCACCCACATAATCCGGCGCAGAAACTGCACCGATCACACTGATCGCAAGACTAGCCAGAATGAGCGCCATGCCGGTAAAGAGCGCGCCGAACCAAGCGGTGAGAGCAGTCCGTGGATGCAGAAGCTGCCAACGTCCGATGGTCAGCACCAGCGGGGCCAGCAGCGACATGAACAATGCGCCACCGAAGCAGGCCAATACTATCCACAGCACGAGCAGGGCTAGCGCTTCTTGCGAGGTGTCGCGAAGGAGGAACTTAACAGGGCCACATCATTTTCGTCGAGATTGCCAGCAAATGCCAGAAGTGCGGCGCGCCGATCTCCCGCGCCACCTAGCGCAGACAACATGGTCTGGCTCGCATGCTCCTCATCCGATCGAGCCGGGTAAAACTTCACCTTCCGCGGAGAGTTCCCCGAGCGAATGACCTCACCCTTCTTCTCAAGTCGGGTAAGCACAGTCATTAGGGTCGTATATGCCGGCACCTGGACAGAGAACATCTCCTGAAGCTCCCGGGCCCCAATCGGTTGGGCTTGAACACGCAGTAACCGCATGATCTCTTGCTCGAGTTCGCCTCGTTCGCGAGTCACTTCACCAATCATAACTAACCTCCTAGATCAACTCTACAAGATGTGGCTAACATGGGCGATCTCCTGTCCGTCTTAAGGTGGCGACTGGCGCAGGGGTCGTGTTCAAACGGAGCGAATAGCCGGTTCCTGCTCGCGTGCTAACACCCGGAGACAGGTGTTCCAGATTCCTGACAAGACCTCGTCAACGCCGCGGTCGCATCACGGTCGCCGTGGCCGTTCACCACAGAGTTCGGTAGGTACCGGTAGCTCTCACCGGCCGTCATCACTCTGATGGACACAGTCACAGTGGAGAGTTGCGAACGTCGAGCCAGTGTTTTCCCTCTCTACGACTTCGTAGCTTGCGTGCGTTCTTTGTCGTTGCTGCTACTGAGCTAAGGATAGGTGGGGGTTTAGCGTTGGGGGCGGGCGGGGCTCGTCTGGTATTTCCGATCTTTTAGTAGAGGCGGGTGATGTGGCCTTCAACGGTGCAGGGCGAGAGGTGCAGGTGTGCCACGATCTCGCGGCGGCTGAGGCCTTCGTGGATGAGGTCGTGCACCTGTTGCTCTCTGCGGGGCAGGGTATGTCTCTCTCACGGGCGAACATCTGAGGAGCCGCATGTCCGGGTGCGCGCAGGTGCGTGCTGAGTTCGTTGCCGGTGTCTTGGGCGCCTCGCCGTAGTCGTTCGGGGGCGAGCTGCCCAAGTCCGTGCCTGCGTTGAGCGTGCACGATGGCGGTCGTCATTGAGCTTGCCCGTTCTCGCGCGGACACCTTTCATTTCCCTACGCAGGTGCGGTGCGCGCGTCTGGTGGCTCTCGGGTTCAGTGCGTGGTCGCCCGGTGGCGACGCACTGCGTCGTAGTTCCCACACGTGGTGGAACAGTAGACGCGTCGGCCGTTGCGGCTGGTGTCGACGAACACGACAGGACAGCCTTCGCGCCGGCAGCCTCCCAAGCGGCCTCCGTCGGACTCAACGGTGAAGATCGCCAGTCCGCCTGCGGTGACCGCCTTCACCCGCGCGACGATATCGTCCTCGTCGGCGGCGAAATGCAAGTGTGGACGCAGGCCATCGTGCATGGTGAGGTATGCCCGCGCCGTACCCGCATCCAGCAGCGTATTGATCGCGTCGCACCGCTCCGACTCGTCCTCGACGACAAACGGAGTGCGCAACTGCAGCGCCCACTCACGAAGATCCTCCGCGGCGGTGGCAGTGAGCGATCGGCGGCGGATCTGGTGGTCGGCCAGGATCTCGGTGGCGTCATCCTGGTTCCACACTCGACCGGCGAGCGTGGCGAGATCCGCGGCGAGCCACACCCCGGTCATATTGTCATGGTTGAACTGCATTGACTCATTGCACCACAGTTGGTGAAATGAATGTAGTCGTCACCGCAATCGTCCCGATCCTGTTTCTCCTCGCCCTCGGTGCGCTTCTGCGGCGACGGTGCCTGACGGACGCGATATCCTGGGGTGGACTGTCTTGGATGAGCTACTGGGTTTTCACGCCCGCCCTGTTCATCAGCTCCATCAGCCAGACCGATCTCACCGTCATTCAACCGGGCGCGCTCATGCTCAGCCTCGCGGTCCCGACTCTGGTCGTTGCTGCACTCGCATTCGTCGCCGCTCGCCTCACCCAAGCAGATGGTCCCCAGTTGACTTCGCTCGTGCAGGGATCGATCCGCATCAACACCTACATCGGATTGATCTTCGCGTCCGCCCTCCACGGGCAAGAGGGAGTGGCGGCCTTCGCACTGGCTAGCGCCGTCATCGTGCCTCTGGTCAACCTGATCTGCGTGAGCACGCTCGCCGTCTACGGCGCACGCGACCACGCCGTGAAGCGTGTGCCGTTGTGGCGTGAACTCATCGGCAACCCGCTCATCCTGGCCTGCGCCATGGGACTGTTGCTGAACGTGCTGCCGGTCGCGCTACCAAGCGTCGCGATTGCGACGCTGGACATGCTCGCCGCGCCCGCCCTCGCGTGCGGCACTCTCATAGTCGGGGCAGCTCTGCACTTCACCTTCCGTCGCAGCGATCTACTCCATATCGGCATCGTTACCATCCTGAAGCTCGCCATCCTCCCCGCCGCAGCGATCGCCATCGCGCTGCAGTTCGAGATGGCCGGAGCATCGCTGACCAGCATTGTCCTCATTTGCGCTGTCCCCACCGCCCCAAGCGCCTACGTCCTTGCCTCCCGCATGGGTGGTGATACCCGGCTCATCGCGGGCACGACCGGAGTCCAGACTCTCGTAGCGCTCGCGACGATGCCCATCGCGCTCGCCCTCGCAGGCCACTTGGCTTCGTGATCAGTGCCACTAGACACGCACCGACGATGGTGCATGCGACCTCAGTCGTCATTCGGCCTTGGGTAAGTTCCGGCGACGCTACGTTGTCATCTCTTTGCTCTACCGGCGAGGAATCTGATCGGCCTGCGGCGAGCGGTTCAGAGCGCCCCGAAAGGATGCGTGTCCTATTGACCCGCCCGAACGAGTCCGGGCTTGGGGCATGGCGGTATGGCCGTGAAGCGGCAGAGTTGATGCGGTATGCGGTGGTTAGGTATCGGTGGCTGGCGTAGGCGACCGCCGGGCCAAGTCCGATGGCGGTGATGTTTCAACTGAGGCGGCGGAAGATCCACCGCGGCATGTTCCTTCCGCTGAGGAGCGTTGGTGAAGGGTCTGAGCGAGGAAGCGTCCGGTGACGCTGGTGAGGCTCGCAGCGACAGCTTGTGGGCTGCCGGTGGCGATGATCCGTCCGCCGTCGGCGCCGCCGCCGGGCCCGAGGTCAATGATGTAGTCGGCGTTGGCGATCATGTCGAGGTCGTGCTCGATGACGATCACGGTTGCGCCGGTGGCAAGCAGCCGGTCCAGTACGCCCAGCAGATTGCGGGTGTCGAGCGGGTGCAGGCCGACGGAGGGCTCGTCGAAGACGAACAAGGATCCGGTGTGGGTGCGGCCGAGCTCGGCGGCGAGCTTCAAACGTTGTGCTTCGCCGCCGGACAGCGTGGGCGTGTCTTCTCCGAGGGTGAGGTAGCCGAGGCCGAGATCAATAAGAGTTGCCAGCTTCTTGCGCACGCGGGGGTGTTTCTCAAGCAACTGCACAGCGTCCGCCACGGTGGTGCGGAGCAAATCGGGAAGCGACACGGAGCCGTCGGGGGTGGTGAGGCGGAACTGAGAGGCGCTTGGGCTGTATCGGGTGCCGTCGCAGTCGGGGCAGGGGATATCGACGTCGGGGAGGAACTGTACGTCGAGGACGACCTGCCCAGTGCCTTCGCAACGAGGGCACCGCAGCGAACCGGTATTGTACGAGAAGTCGCTGGCTGTGAGGCCCTGTTCCTTCGCGGAGGGGAGGCTGGCGTAGGCACGGCGCAGATCATCGAGGGCGCCGCTGTAGGTGGCAACGGTTGAGCGAACGTTCGTGCCGATCGGCGTCGCGTCGACCACGTCTGCCCGGCTCACCCCCGATGCGTCAACGATCTTCACGTGCGCGGGGAACCGCTCTTCAGCATAAGAAGCAGCCAGGGCAGGCACGAGACTGTCGAGCACGAGTGTGGTCTTCCCGGACCCGGACATGCCGGTGACTGCTGTCAGGCGGCCCTTGGGGATCGTGACTTCGAGCGCGCCGACGGTGTGGATCGGCGTTGTTTCCAGCCGTACCGTACCGTGGGCGAACAGATCGGGCTCCGCGACGCGGTCGCGGATGACAACAGACGCGTCCCCGGTAAGGAAGCTGCCGATGAGCGAGGCCGGATCCCGCTGGACATCATCGATGGTGCCCTGGGCAAGGACGGTGCCACCGGCGGTCCCGGATCCGGGACCGATCTCGATCATCCAGTCCGCCTCGCGCAGCACCTGCACGTCGTGGTCGACGAGGACCACCGAGTTTCCTCCGGCGAGGAGGTCTCTCATGACTCCGATCAGTCCTTCGATATTCGCAGGGTGCAGCCCGATGGAGGGTTCGTCGAGCACGTAGAGCACTCCGGTCGTCTCGTTGCGCACGGCCCGGGCCAGCTGCACTCGTTGCCGCTCGCCAGTGGACAGTGTGGAACTGGCGCGGTCGAGCGTGAGGTACCCCAACCCCAGTTCCACAAGACGGCGACCCATCTCGGCGAACTGCTGCGCGATCATCTCCGCCATAGGCCGCATATCCGCGGGGAGCGTTGCCGTCACCTTCGGCACCCACTCCATGGCCTCGGCTAGTGTCAGCGCGGTGGCCTGAGCAAGGTTCTTGCCGTCGACCTGGGTGCCCCGGGCGGCTTCGGACAGGCGTGTGCCGTGGCAGGTCGGGCAGGTATGCGCGGTGATGAACCGGTTGATACGGGCCAGCCCCTTCTCGCTGGTCGCGTTATTCATCGCCTCACGCACTGCCTGGCGGGCGCTGCGGTACGTGAAGTTCAGATCGAACAGCTTCCCGGTCTTCGAAGGAACCGTGATCTCACGTTTCTCCGCCGCGCCATCGAGCACAACTTCCCGCTCCGCCTCGGTCAGATCGGCGTAGGGGACGTCGATACGGACCCCCATTGCCGCGGCGACCTGAGGCATCACCGAGAGCCCGAACATAGCCCATGGTGCGACCGCACCGTCCACAATCGACCGGGAGGGATCCGGGACCAGCGTCGCATCGTCGATGTCCCGAACGAGACCGGTACCGGTACAGGTGGGGCAGGCCCCATCGGAGTTGAACGCCAGCGACTCCGCCCCCGGGGGATAGAACTCCGCACCGCAGACCGGGCAGACTAGGTCCTTGTTCGCCGCAACATCGATCGTCGGCTGCAGCCGGTGTCCGTTCGGACACGGGTGCGAACCGAGCCGGGAGAACATCACTCGTAGAACATTCAGCAGCTCGGTTGAGGTTCCGAACGTCGAGCGAACCCCGGGGACTCCGGGGCGCTGACGCAACGCCAGCGCGGCAGGGACGTGGCGCACGGAATCCACCTTGGCGCGAGATGCATGAGACATACGACGTCGCGTGTAGGTAGAGAGTGCTTCGACGTACCTCCGCGATCCTTCCGCGTACAGGACTCCCATCGCCAGTGACGACTTCCCCGACCCCGACACCCCGGCGATCGCCACGAGTTGCCGCAATGGAACATCAACGTTCACGTTGCGAAGATTGTGCACGCGGGCTCCGCGCACTTCGGTGACCACTGGCTCCTGGTGCTGTGGCATCTCGATGAGCTTCCTTTCTATGAAGGCTCCCGTTCTCGTCACTCTTGACGAGACGCTGAAACGCTCCCGCCGCCCCCGTCGGAAGAAGACGAATCTCTCTTGGTCAAGCTGTCGTGGTTTCCCGAGATTTCTGACGGAACCCACGACCGGTCTCAGGTCGCCCCAGTTCAGACGCCGACCGCATCAAGCCAGGAGGCCACCGTGCGAGGTTGCAGCCCGAGGAGTGACTGGGTGCTGTTGGCCTCGGCAATCGTATTGCCATCCTGCGCGTTCAGCGCCTGATAAAGCCCGACGACAGGCGCGGCCGCGTCGGCGCCGAACAGAGGCGTGATCAGCTTCCCGAACTCGTCCGGCGTGATCGCCTCGTACCGGACCTCACGGCCGAGCCGCTCGGAGAACCCACGCGCGAGGTCGGGGCCGGTGAGTGCGGGCAGGTGTCCGATCGCGATAGTGCCGGTCTCCGAGGTGTCTGTGAGGAGACGGACGACGACATCGGCGACGTCCAGATGCGAGCTCCAGGACACCGGGAACGCTTCCGGCAGCGGATAGCGCAGCACTCCTTCATCCCCGGCCGGTCCCGCGACCACGGGAAGCAGCAGATTCTCCAGGTACAGCCGCGGCGCGACCACGGCAGTGGACACCCCAGTATCAGTGACGTTACGGATCAGGGTCGCGATCGGGCTGTTCTCCGGCGCCTGCAACGAAGTGCCGGGCTGGTCGACGACCTGTCCGCTCGTGGAGATCACGACCCGGCCCGGACGGGTGGCAGCCACCGCGGCGGTGATCGCTTCGACGTACGCGGGAGCCCGGTCGGGGCCGTCCATAGGCAGGTGTACGAACACGCCTTCTGCGCCGGAATATACGGCGGTGAGCGCATCGGCGTCGACGAGATCGACGGAGACAGCGGTTACTCCATCGGGCAGGCCCGCGGGAGTTCGGACGGCGGCGATAGTCTGCTTGCCGGCTGCGATGAGAGCAGTGAGAACGGGGGATCCTTGGGCGCCGGTAGCGCCATGCACGATGTATGTCATACTTCTATTAGTGCACATGGTGCATCGGTTACGTCAACTGCACCAATGGCGCGTATGCTGAGAAATATGAGTGAGGTGGAGCTTCCTGAGTGTGGTGTCGCCAGGTTCCTGATGTTGTTTAACGGGCCGTGGGCGACGCTGATCGTGCGCGAGCTGATGCACGGCCCGCAGCGCTTTGGCGAGCTGCGCGAGGCATTGGACGGCATCAGTGCGCATACGTTGACCAACCGGCTGCGCCTGTTCGAAGCGCGAGGGATCGTTACACGCACCGCATACGCTGAGATCCCACCGCGGGTGGTCTACGAGCTCACCGAGTTGGGCTGGCAGCTGCGACCGGTGCTGGACGCGATGTACATCTGGGGAATGGCGGCTCCCGCGTCTGCCTTCACGAGAGACGACGCACACCCCGCCCCCACACATACTGGATCCGCCGCGCGTCGCTAGAGGCAGTCGCCACTCTGGCAGCCTGCCCCTTGGGACCAATCGCCGACGACTCCCATCACATTCTTCCCTCCGAACGGCCAAAACTTCGTGTTTTTCGGGGCGACGTGGAGCGCAGGATGCCGGACTTGAGGTAGTACATCGTCAGGGACGATGCAGCATAGCGATCACGGTCGCCAGTCACAACGGAGTTCAGTAAGTACCGGTATCCGTCGCCGGCGGCCATTACTCTGATCGACACCGTCACATTCAGAAGGTGCGCTGTCCATACGTGACCCAAAGGCAGATTCGCGCTGGCCAGTTGCGTCTCCATCGCCTCATTCGGTGGCGCGCAGGTACGGCCTACAGCTCAGTTGGGTACTCGCGATCCACTAATACCCACAAGCATCTTCGGCATCGTGAGCTTGTGCAGACTTTCTAGCCCGCTTCCATTCCATTTTTGAGTGACATCAGATGCGCGCGGCTCAGATCTCTCGCGGATGCATTGTCGCGCTGAGCAATCGCTTCAACCAGCTGTGAGTGAGCTCCCTGGTCAGCATGGTCGTCGAATGTCCGTTTGATGCGGAGCATATCAATCATCGCTTCACGGAGTCTGGGCACAAAGTTGTCGAACATTTCCAGCAGAAGTGAGTTATGCGAAGAAGCGACTACCGCGCGGTGGAAGCGCATATCAGCATCGACATAGCCTTCCCGAGTGTCGTGGTTCTCACGCTGCGTAAGCATGCGGCGGATCGCTCGGAGGTCTTGGGGAGTTCGCCGTTCTGCGGCAAGGGCTGCAGCTTCGGATTCAATAGCAACACGCCCCTCAATCACTTCGACGATATCAACTCGACGCAGCACAGCGTCCCAGTCTTCGGTGACGTCGAGTGCAGTGACAAACACTCCAGCGCCCTGCCTGGTCGCCAGCACACCGCGACCTGCGAGCTGACGGATTGCTTCGCGAACAGTCGAGCGGCCCACTCCAAGTTGAGGGCCGAGGGTGTTCTCTCCGGGCAGCTTTGCGCCCAGCGGCCACTCTCCGGATCTGATGCGATCGAGGAGTAGCTCGGACACTTGCTCGGCTAGCGGCGCGCGTCTCACTTGGGCCACGATGATACCTCACTTCACTACTTGTCTGAGATGTTGTGTACAGTGTATCTCATGATTGGAAGACTTCTTCGTTGCCGCAGCAGGTCTTAGCCCGACCGGCACCCCTGCTAGCGGAGCGACCTCCCGTGCCAGTCAGCCCTGCTTTCACCGTGCGGCATCTCCTGACCACCACCCACCGGAGACGCGCACTCTCCAAGAGGAACACATGAATTCAACTCCGACACATACTCGAAACCGGATGGGCCTCTGGGCGCTGACGGCTACCCACGCTGCCAACGACTTTTACACCGGCGCAGTCGCGGCTCTGCTTCCATTCTTCGTCCTGCACGCGGAATATTCCTACGCCGCTGTCGCAGGAATCACCCTCGCGGCGACCGCACTATCAAGCATCGCCCAACCGATTTTCGGGCACCTCAGCGACAAATATGGAATGCGTTGGATGAGCTTGGCCGGCCTCTTCGCCGCTGGCGTGGGTATCGCATTGAGCGGCTTGGTGTCCGACTCTTACCTCGCGGTTTGGATCGTTGTCGCCATCTCAGGGATCGGAGTTGCGGCCTATCACCCGGCCGCAACGATGGAGGCGCGCGATGCTGGCGGTGGCACGAGCAAGTCTATGAGCCTATTCTCAGTGGGCGGCAATGTCGGAGTTGCCCTTGCTCCCTCTGCCGTTATCCTCGTGGTCGGTTGGTTTGGCTTGCCCGGCACTGGGCTACTCATCATTCCAGCTATCGTGCTCGGGCTGGTGTACGTTGCCGTTTCCTGGCGGCACATGTTTGCACGTGCTTCTACAACTGAAGCGGCTCCCGCCCGCCCAAAGGTGACCATTCCGGATGACTGGCGGGCGTTCATGTTGCTCACCGCTGTACTTGCAACGTGGTCGGTCGCATACGTCGGCACATCCACGTTTATCTCGCTGTACTCAATTCAACGTTTCGACGTGAGCACGGGTTACGCATCGATCGCATTGTCCTTGTTTCCCGCGGCCGGTGCGATCGGTACCCTGACCGGTGGCTGGCTCGCGGATCGTTTTGGACGGCTGCGGATCGTTCGCACCGGGTATCTGTTGGCAGCTCTGTCAACACTTGCGATTGTGCTTGCCCCTTCGCCGGTCGTGGTCATCGTCGCGGCGGCGTGCTTGGGGGTGAGCCTATTCCTTCCCTTCGCTGCGCAGATCACTCTTTCGCACTCGTACTTGCCGAATCGGATCGGTGTCGCAAGTGGCGTCACGCTGGGGCTCACACTCTCACTCGGGGGCCTGTTGAGCCCGATTCTGGGCATGATCGCTGACCACACAAACATACAAATCGTCTTCATCGTGATGGCGGCGTTGGTCATGGCGGGCTTTAGCCTCTCCTTCACTCTCAAGGAAAGGCAGAACAGCCCCCACGGAGACGACTACGCAGGGAATCGCGTAACCGCGCTGGAGGGCGGTCATGAGTGAAAAAGAGATTCTGAGACTAGATTCCGTCGATTTCGTCCGTGATGCACGCGAAATCCTAACCGACGTTCATCTGACAGTTCGAGCCGGAGAGCATTGGGCCCTCATCGGCCCGAACGGCGCAGGTAAGAGCACGATCCTGAGCATGTGCGGGGCGGTAAATCACCCGACGCGTGGCAGCGTGCACGTTCTCGGGCGCAAGCTAGGACGGGTTGACATCCGGGAATTACGACAGTCGATTGGTCACGTCAATCCCCGCCACCCCCTCCGTGCACCCCTGACCGTGCTCGAGGTCGTACTCACTGGCGCGACAGGCACCACGGAACTCATGATGCGGTGGGACCTGATACCGAAGTCGTCGAGCGAGCCACTGAACTGACTCGAATGCTTGGACTGGGCGCGCTTAAACACGCAACCTGGGAGACGATGTCGCAAGGTGAACGGGGACGCACCTTGATCGCACGATCTCTGTTGGTTGACCCGCCTCTCCTGCTCCTAGATGAGCCCTCCACAGGCCTGGATGTCGCTGCACGAGAGCAATTCCTCACGACCGTCGACGAACTGCATCGGGAACAGCCTGCGCTCGCGACAATCTTGGTGACCCACCACCTTGAAGAACTCCCCGAGACGACCACACACGCCATGCTCATCAAGGACGGACGCGTGCACGCATCCGGTCCAGCTCACGACGTACTCACCACCCAACTGGTCAGCGAGTGCTTTTCGTACCCTATCGAGATCGAGCACCGTACGCGCCGCTGGCATGCCCGAGCGGGACGTGCATCACCTCACCCCGTCCCTGAGCCCTTGAACAGGACGATTGTGCAGGCCCCCAGAGCGATGAACCTCTGAGGTCCGCAAATGATCCATCTGACGGACGACCTCCTCTTTCGCGGACAGCGCGGGCCGTTGATGGTCCACGAGATGGTTCATATCAAGCAGACACAGCAAGTGCTGACGGATTGTGTGAAAGTCGTATTCGTTACAGCTGGATGGTCCGACCTGACATTTGCAGAAGGCACAACTCAGCTCGGGCCTGGCAGCGTGGTTTCGATCCCTGCAAAGACCTGGTGCTCAGCAACTCCTAGGAGCTTCACTCATACCGTCACCTTCTATCTGCATGAGGAATTCATTCAAACCCAGCTGCAGTGGTTTTCACCTCAACACCCGCTCGCGCATCACCTCGTTGTTGCGCAGAGCGGAAGGCAAGCTCCAACCATGCTCAATGTTGGCTTGTGCGGAATCCAGGCGCTGCGGCCAGCGTTGAGTGCACTCTCTGCACTAGACCGCCGTGTCTCAAGTGAGCTCACCAGGTTGGCTCGAGTTGCCGATGTATTGACAGCTGTCGCCCTGTTTGCAGGCAATACATCTCAGCATCGGATGGCGAAGACAGCTCAACAGCCTCCAGCGCCGCATCGACAAGTTGCCGAGGCCATACGGGTCCTGCATCAGCACCTTGGCCGCGCATGGACGATCGAAAACCTGGCCAGCGAAGTTGCATTGTCGGAGTCCCAGCTAACGCGACTATTTCGTCAAGATCTCGGGATCAGCCCCGCCGCATTCTTATGGAACGCCCGCGCCGACCGTATGGCGGAGCTACTCTCGTCCTCTGACGTGACCATCACCGAGGCTGCCCGATCCGTGGGCTGGCAAAACGCCTCCGCTGCCAGCCGAGCTTTCAAACGTCGCTATGGCCTAACCCCTAGCGCTTTCGCAACACGCACCCGGGGGCCTCAAGAGCTGGTCGAGCGATCACTACTGCGTTAATGGGGCTTTCTTCGTTGATTGCCGATCGTGTGTGGGAGAAAATCTGGCGCTGGGAATCAGCGAGGCACAGGCACCTCGCTGATCACGGACTCGGCGCGCTGCGACTGACTCTGACGTGGCGTCGACGCTGGGGCTGTGTCGGCTCGTCGTAGTCGGATTGGCCCGTACCTGCTGGGTAGCCCTGTTCGTCGCACACGAGCGCGGACAGGCCCCGAACAGCAGGGAGCCACGATCATGTCCAACCCCACCCCGCCGCTGACCGAACTTCCGAAGCCCGTCTTCGCTGATGAGCGGGCAACGCTCTATCTCGGTGACGCGGTCGAGCTCCTCCCGCTCCTGCCCGAGGCGAGCATCGACGCTCTGGTCACTGACCCGCCGTACGGGTTGAGCTTCAACGGACAGGCCTGGGATGACGCGTCCGGGTTCAGGGAATCCCTCCCGCACCTCGACACGGGTGCGATGAGTGCGCCGGAGTTGTTCGAGACGTGGTGCACGGCGTGGGCTGCGGGAGCATTGCATGCGTTGAAGCCGGGGGCGTATGTTGCAGCGTTCGGTGGTGCACGCACCTGGCACCGGATGGTGCGCGGGATCGAGAACGCAGGGTTCGAGATCCGCGACCAGATTGCATGGCTGCACACCACCGGGATGCCCAAATCGATGGACCTCTCGCACGCGATCGACAAGCATCACGGCGTGCATCGTGCTGATCGGATCGTGCAGACCACTGATCATGACGGGGTGCTCGGCGCGACCCGCACGGTCCTGTCCAAAGGCACCCCGGTCACCGAGGACGCGCAGCAGTGGGATGGATGGGGCACGGCACTGCGGCCGGCATTCGAGCCGATCATCATCGCCCGCAAGCCACCCGAAGGAAACGTCGTCCGCAACATCCTCGAGCACGGCGTCGGTGGGATCAACATCGACGGGGCGAGGTTCGCTGACGGCCGGTGGCCGACGAACGTCGCGTTCGATCCGGGTCAGGCGGATGCGTTGGATGTGTTGACGGGGACGTGGCAGGGCGAGTCACTGTCGCGGAAGTTCCCGATCTTCCGCTTCGACCACAAGCCCTCCACAGCGGAACGACCCCGCGCGTTCGGGGTATCGCACACAACCGTGAAACCGTTGGCGTTGATGCGCTGGCTCGTCACGTTGGTGACCCCGCCGCACGGAGTGGTGCTGGAGCCATTCGCTGGATCGGGGACGACGGTGGAAGCAGCGGTCAGCGATGGCTATCGCGTGCTGTGCTTCGAGAAGGATGCGTCATACGTTCCACTGGTCCAGTCGAGGCTGGACCAGTAGCTCCTGTGGCCGGGGAACGCCTGTCGATGAGCGCGCCGCCTCGACGCCGTACTTTTGAGCATAGCCATGACGTAGTTGCATGTTCGGCGTTATGCTGAGTTCATGTCCGTCTCTGAGTTGTCCGCGAGCACCCAGAACTATTTGAAGGCCGTGTGGGGTCTGACGGAGTGGTCGTCGGTGCCGGTGACGCCGACGCTCCTCGCGGAGCGAACAGGGTTGAAGCTCTCTTCGGTCTCGGATGCTGTCCGTAAGCTCTCTACGCAGGGTCTTGTCGAGCATGCGCCTTATGGTTCGGTGGAGTTGACGGAGACGGGGCGCTCGTACGCGCTGGCGATGGTACGTCGGCACCGGCTGATTGAGTCGTTCCTCGTCAGTGTCTTGGGGTACTCGTGGGATCAGGTGCATGACGAGGCGGAGCACCTTGAACATGCGGTGTCCGACTTCATGATTGACCGGATCGACGAGTTCTTGGAGTTCCCCACCCGCGACCCTCATGGTGACCCGATCCCATCAGCCGATGGGACGGTGCATATCCCGGACGCGACACAGCTATCCGAAGTCGGCGCGGGGCACCGAGTCGTGGTCGAGCGCATCTCGGACTCGGATCCGGCGCTCCTGCAGTTCTTCGATGAGCACGGTTTCGTGATCGGATCAACGCTGGAGATCGGCGAAGGTGCCCCGTTCTCGGACGCACTGGATGCGCGAGTTACGGGATCGGACACCTCGGTAGCACTGGGGCGTTCGGCGACAGACGCACTCTATGTGTCTGTCGTCGCCAGTTGATGCGGTCACCCCGTAGCTTCGTCGTGGAGTGATGCATGGAGCACGCCTGTTCCGGCAGGGAGCAACGTGCCATGCCATTGCGCCGTGCGGACCTCGATGATGTTGACTTCCGCTGTGCAGGCCTGGATGTCTAACCGTGTGCCGGGGCGAAGGTGTCGCTCGTCGAGGAATACCAGTGTTTCAAGTGGCGCGTCCGCGATGCGTGTGATCTTCACTGGAGCCCATCGCGGGCGTGCGAGTTCCCGCAGGGGGATATCGGTGGGAGTCTCGATGCGGCCGTCTGGCGTGGGGATGGGTTGCCCGTAGGGGTCGTGGGTGGGCTGGTCGAGGGAGGCTTCGATTCGTTGGAGGAAGCGGGGTGAGCTGCTGGCTTCCAATGCGTCGGCATTGGCGGCGAGTTCGCTCCAGGGCAGGTCGAGGACGTCGTGGAGGAAGCACCGCAGTATCCGGTTCGTCCGCACTGCCCGCATCGATTCGAGTCGTCCCGTAGGAGTGAGCGAAATGCTCTTGTACCGTTCGTGGTTGACGAGACCGTCCTCGGCGAGTCGCTTTACCTGTTCGGAGACGCTCCCTGGTACGAATCGCAGCGCACCGGCTAGGCCGGTGACCGTGACTGGAGCGTCACTGTTCTCGGTCAGTGACCAGATGGCACGAAGATAGCGTGCTCTGGTCCCTGACTTGTCGCTCTTGCGGCGCATGCGTGATGCCCTTACTGTGCGGAAGCGAGTGCGCGTCTGCGGCGTGTGCTCATAATCCGGGTCCCGATGAGACCGTGCTGGGGGCTGAAGAGGTAGACGAGCGCGAAGACGGCTCCCTGAGCGAGGACGACCATGCCGCCGGACGCAGTGTCGAGGTAGTAGCTCAAGTACAGGCCGATAACGGCGCAGCCTGCGGAGATCGCGGGGGCGATGACGAGCATGCGTCCGAACCTGTCGGTGAGCAGGTAGGCGGTAGCTCCCGGGATAATGAGCATCGCGACGACGAGGACAACGCCGACCGCTTGCAGGGCGACGACGGCGGTCAGGGCGAGGAGTCCGAGGAGGACGGCGCCGAGGATTTTCGGGTTCAGTCCGATGGCGTGGGCGTGGGTGGAGTCGAAGGCGTAGAGAGTGAAGTCGCGGCGTTTGGTGACGAGAATCGTGAAGGTGATCGCACCGAGGATGATGATCTGGGTGAGATCGGCCCAGGAGACGCCCAGCAGGTTGCCGAAGATAATGTGGTTCAGGTCGGTCTGCGACGGCGTGACCGAGATCAGCACGAGCCCTAGAGCGAACAGTGTGGTGAACACGATCCCGATCGCGGCGTCTTCTTTGACACGGCTGGTGTCTCTCACCGCTCCGATGAGCGCGACAGCAAGAAAGCCGAAGACCACTGCTCCGAGCGCGAAGGGGACGCCGGCGATGTAGGCGAGAACCACGCCGGGGAGGACGGCGTGGGAGACGGCGTCGCCCATGAGCGACCAGCCGATCAGGACAAGCCAGCAAGACAGCACCGCGCACACGATCGAGGCAATCAGGGTGGTTGCGAGGGCGCGGACCATGAAGTCGTAGCTGAGGGGTTCGAGGAAGAAGTCGGTCAGGTTCATGAGGTGGTGCCTCGGTTCAGGACGTCCAGGCCGAAGGCCAGGGCAAGGTTGTCGGGCTGGAGCACTTCGTCCGGGTCCCCGTGCATGAGCACGCGTCGCATCAATAGGATCGCCTCGTCGGCGAGGCCGGGCAGCGCATGAAGGTCATGAGTGGAGACGAGGATCGTGGCCCCATCGTCGGCGAGTTCCCGCAGCAGCCGGGTAATCGTAGCCTCGGAGCGCTTATCGACGCCGGCGAACGGCTCATCCAGCAGCAGGATCGTCGCCCCCTGAGCGATGCCTCTCGCGACGAACGCGCGCTTTTTTTGACCGCCGGAGAGCTGCCCGATCTGCCGGTTCGCGTACTCGGTCAGCTCCACCCGTTCCAGCGCATGATCTACAGCCTCATGGTCGGCTCTCTTCGCGTGGCGGGTAAACCCCATGTGCCCGTAGCGGCCGGTCATGACGACATCGCGCACAGAGAGCGGGAATGCCCAGTCGACGACCTCGCTCTGCGGCACGTAACCCACGACCCCTGACTTGCGCGCTTTGCCCGGGTTCTCGCCGTTCACGCGCACCGTGCCGGAATCAGGGCGCAGCAGACCCATGACCGTCTTGAACAGGGTGGACTTACCCGACCCGTTCATCCCCACGAGCCCGCATACCCGCCCGACCTGGATGTCGAGGGTGGCACGGTCGAGAGCGAGGACCTCACCATAGTGGACGGTGACGTCGCGCACCGAGATCGCGACCGTCATCAGTTCCGTGCCGTTAGCGCGTCGATGATGGTGGTCGCGTCGTGGCGGATCAGATCCAGATAGGTCGGGACAGGGCCCTCCGCTTCGGACAGAGAATCGACATACAGCACACCACCGAAATCAGCATCGGTGGCTTCCACGACCTGCTGCATCGCGGCATCGGACACGGTGGACTCACAGAACACCGCGGGCACGGCGTCGTCGCGGACGAACTCGATCGCCGAGGCGATCTGCTGCGGGGTGGCCTGCTGTTCGGCGTTGACCGCCCAGATGTATCTCTCGGTCAGCCCGGCATCCCTGGCAAGGTAGGAGAACGCACCCTCGCAGGTGACCAACGCTCGCTGATTCTCCGGCAGGACCGACAGCTCGTCGACCAGCTCGTCCTGCACCGTCTGCAGCTCGGCCTTGTACGCCTCACCATTGGCCTGGTATTCGGTTGCATTCTGGGGGTCGAGGTCGCTGAAGGCGTCGACCATGTTGTCGACGTAGATCTGCACGTTCAATGGGCTCATCCATGCGTGTGGGTTCGGCATCCCCGCGTAGGCGTCCTCGGTGATGTCGATCGTCTCGACTCCTTCGCTGACGACGACGTGAGGCACATCCAGCCCTTCGACGAACTGTGCGAACCACGCCTCCAGGTTCATTCCGTTGTCGAGAATCAGGTCAGCCTCCGACGCTCTGCGGATGTCGCCGGGTGTGGGCTCGTAGCCGTGGATCTCGGCCCCGGCCTTCGTGATCGACTCCACCCTCAGATGGTCACCCGCGACGTTTTCGGCAATGTCCGCGAGAACCGTGAACGTCGTCAGCACCACGGGACGCTCATCGTCTGCTCCCGCATCGTTCTCGCCGGATGTTGCGCATCCAGCAAGAGAGAACGCGAGCACGGACGCTGCCAGCAGCGACAGGGCACGGCGGGAGAAGAGGCGGGTGGTACGTGGCATGGATAGTTCCTTAGCTGAGCGGGTGACGAGGCGCGGGTGGAAGTTCACGTGAGTGGTGGAAGCGGAGGGCGAGGCTTTGGGGGCGGGCCAGCACGATGGGACGCGGCGATGAAGTGGTCGAGCTTGTCGGGAGCTTCTCCGCGCAAGTAGACGCTGAGCATGCGTAGCAGGTTCAGCGTCACCGCCTCGGGGTCGGAAGACGTTCGCAACAGGTGAGCCGCAGCGTCATGGTCAGCGTCTCGCACGGATTGGAACAACGTGATGGCTTCCAGCCACACACCCTCGCTGCGCTCGTCCGTGGGTGTTCGTCTCATGCCCCACAGCATAGTGTTCGGCAAGCCGTAGTTACAAACAGCGGCGTGGCGTAGACAAGTGAACCACATCGATGTTATTCCTAGATACGCCGCTCCAAACATCGGTGAGGCACAACATGTAGTGGTTGGTGGCGTGGCGCGTCACAGCCAGAGAGAGCGAGGAGGATCGCTATGCCACCCCCACCTGAGTCCCGGCGCGCAGCGCCCTCAGTGCGCGAACTCGCCGCCGCCCAGTCGCCTGATCTCGTGTTCTTCTCAAGCGTGTCGGAGAACACCCGCCGCTTCGTCGACCGGCTCGACCAGCCCGCGGTCCGTATCCCGCTGCGGCCACGAGTGGAGGGGCTGATCCGGGTCGCGCGGCCCTTCGTGCTCGTGGTCCCCACGTACGGCGGCGGGGAACGTGCCGGGGCGGTGCCGAAGCAGGTGATCTCGTTCCTCAACGACCCCGCGAACCGGGCACTGATCCGGGGGGTGATCACGGCGGGGAACACGAACTTCGGCGAGCACTACTGCCTCGCCGGCCCTGTCGTCTCTGCCAAATGCCAGGTTCCGGAGCTGTACCGCTTCGAGCTGCTCGGCACCCAGCGCGACATCGAACACGTGAACATCGGCCTGACCCGCTTCTGGGACCAGGCCTCCGACAATCTGACATCCATTGAGAGGAAGACCGCATGACCATCATCTCCCCAGCGGCTCGGGCAAGCACCGGGATCGGTGCGCGGAAGGACTACCACGCCCTCAACGCGCAACTGAACCTGTTCGCCCCGGGCGGGTCGATCCAGTTCCACAAGGACAAGGAAGCCGCCGACGAGTACCTGCGCCAGCACGTCATCCCGAACACGAGAACCTTCCCGAGCGTGGCCGAGCGCCTGGAGTGGCTGGTCGCGAACGCCTACTACGAGCGGGCGTTCCTCGACGCGTACGCCCCGGAGTTCCTCACCGACCTGCATGAGCGGGCTCGCGGGGCCGGGCACCGTTTCCAGACCTTCCTCGGCGCGTTCAAGTTCTTCACTTCCTACGCCCTGAAGACGTTCGACGGCACCACGTACCTGGAAGGTTTTGAGGAGCGCGTCGTCGCTACCGCGCTCTTCCTCGGACAGGGCGACGAAGCCCTCGCGACCCGGCTTGTGGACGAGATGCTCTCGGGCAGGTTCCAACCTGCGACCCCGACATTCCTGAACGCGGGCAAGGCGCAGCGCGGCGAGCTCGTCTCCTGCTTCTTGCTCCGCCTGGAGGACAACCTCGAGTCCATCGGACGCAGCGTTAACTCTGCGTTGCAGCTCTCCAAGCGCGGGGGCGGAGTCGCGCTGCTGCTGACGAACCTGCGCGAGACCGGAGCACCGATCAAGCAGATCGAGAACCAGGCCTCCGGCGTCGTCCCGGTGATGAAGATCCTCGAAGACTCCTTCAGCTACGCCAACCAGCTCGGGGCCCGGCAGGGTGCGGGCGCAGTGTATCTGCACGCGCATCACCCGGACATCCTGCGGTTCTTGGACACGAAGCGGGAGAACGCGGACGAGAAGATCCGCATCAAGACGCTCTCGCTCGGCGTCGTGATCCCCGATGTCACCTTCCAGCTCGCGAAGGAGAACCGGGACATGCACTTGTTCAGCCCCTACGACGTCGAGCGCGAGTACGGGAAACCGCTGTCGGACCTGTCCGTGAACGACCACTACGACGAGTTGGTCGCGAACCCGCGGGTGCGGAAGACCACGATCAGCGCACGGGAGTTCTTCAAGACCCTCGCCGAGCTGCAGTTCGAATCCGGATACCCCTACGTGCTGTTCGAGGACACCGTCAACCGCGCCAACCCGCTGCAGGGGCACATCAACATGTCGAACCTGTGCAGCGAGATCCTCCAGGTCAACACGCCCTCCACCTATGACGCGGCGATCGGCTACGAGCAGGTCGGCCGGGACATCTCCTGCAACCTCGGCTCCCTCAACATCGCCCAGGCCTTCGCCTCACCGGACTTCGGCGCGACCGTCGAGACCGCAGTGCGGGCGCTGACGAGTGTGTCGGATCAGACCGACATCGACGCGGTCCCCTCGATCGCAGCCGGGAACGACGCGTCGCACGCGATCGGTCTCGGTCAGATGAACCTGCACGGGTTCCTCGCCTCGCAACGCATCCGCTACGGCAGCGAGGAGGGCATCGACTTCACCGACATCTACTTCCTCACCGTCACCTACCACGCCCTGCGCGCCTCCAACCGGATCGCCATCGAACGCGGCACGACCTTCACCGGGTTCGAGACCTCCACCTACGCCGACGGCTCGCACTTCGATAAGTACACCGAGCGCGAGTGGCGGCCCGCCACCGAACGTGTCCGCGCCCTCTTCGCCGAGGCAGGCGTCGCGATCCCCACCCGCGACGGCTGGGCGCAACTTCGGGAATCCGTGCGGCAGCACGGCATTTACAACGCCTACCTGCAGGCGATCCCGCCGACTGGATCGATCTCGTACGTGAACAACTCGACCGCGTCGATCCATCCGATCGCGGCGAAGATCGAGATCCGCAAAGAAGGCAAGCTCGGCCGCGTCTATTACCCGGCCCCGCACATGACCGACGACAACCTCGAGTTCTTCGAGGACGCGTACGAGATCGGCTACGAGAAGATCATCGACACCTACGCCGCCGCCACCCGCCACGTCGACCAGGGTTTGTCTCTCACGCTGTTCTTCCGCGACACCGCGACCACCCGCGACATCAACAAAGCCCAGATCCACGCCTGGCGTGCCGGGATCAAGACCCTCTATTACATCCGCCTGCGCCAGCCCGCACTCGAAGGCACCGAGATTGAAGGCTGCGTCTCCTGCGCGCTGTAACCCCAGAATCCGATCTTCCCGAAGGAACACCCATGACCCTCACCGATATCACCCGCCCCATCACCGAGATCTCCGTCACTCCGCCGGGCTATCGGCACGACCCGGCAGCCCGCCTGCGGCCCATCAACTGGAACCGCGTCGGAGACGACAAAGACCTCGAGGTATGGAACCGCCTCACCGCGAACTTCTGGCTCCCCGAGAAAGTGCCCCTCTCCAACGACCTCCCCGCCTGGCAAAAACTCTCCCAGGAGGAACGCACGCTGACCATGCGCGTGTTCACCGGGCTCACCATGCTCGACACCGTACAAGCCACCGTCGGCGAGATCTGCCAGATCCAAGACGCCCGCACCGAACACGAAGAGGCCGTCTACACGAACATCGCGTTCATGCAGTCCGTGCACGCCCGCTCCTACTCCTCCGTCTTCTCCACGCTCACCTCGACCCCAGAGATCGACGACGCGTACCGGTGGGCCGTCGCCAACGACCTGCTCCAGGAACGGTGCAAGAAGGTGCTCGCGCACTACTACGGGGATGACCCGCTCAAACGGAAGGTCTCCTCCACGCTGCTGTCCTCGCTGCTGCTCTACGCCGGGTTCTACCTGCCGCTGCACTTCTCCGTCCACGCAACCCTCACCAACACCGCCGACATGATCCGGCTCATCCTCCGCGACAAGGCCGTACACGGTTACTACTCCGGCTACAAATACCAGCGCGGCCTCGAAACCCACACCGCAGCCGAGCAGGAACACATGCGCGAGTTCACCTATGCGCTCCTCGACGAGCTCTACGAACTCGAACTGGCGTACTCCGGTGAGCTCTACGAACCGCTCGGCCTCATGGACGACGTCGCCGTCTTCGTCCGATACAACGCGAACAAAGCCCTCATGAACCTCGGCTACCCTGCCCGCTTCACTCCAGAAGAGACCGAAGTCAACCCCGAAATCCTCGCCGCCCTCGCCCCCGGAGCAGACGAGAACCACGACTTCTTCTCCGGATCCGGGTCCTCCTACATCATCGGCAAAGCCGTCGACACCAGCGACGACGACTGGGACTTCTAACCGACCGTCACTCCCACAACATCCACCCCAGAGAAAGAGAATCACCCCTTGAGTAAGAACGTCTCCGTCCTTGTCGGCAGTCTGCGCCGCGGCTCCTACGCACGCAAGATCGCCCACAACGCCATCGGCTACTTTCCCGAAGACTACGACGCACGCATCGTTGAGATCCGCGACCTTCCTCTCTACGACTTCGACTACGACGATCCCGACATCACCGACAAACCCACCCCGCCGGAATACACCCAGTTCCGCGAGATCATCAAAGCCTCCGACGGCGTGTTGTTCGTCACACCAGAGAACAACCGCACCATCCCCGCCTGCCTGAAAAACGCCATCGACATCGGCTCCAAACCCAACAGCGATGTCGCCTGGAAGAACCTGCCCGCAGGGATCATCAGCCACTCCGTTGGCCGCATGGGCGGGTACAGCTCGCAGAAGAACCTCCGGCTCGCACTCTCATACTTCGACATGCCCACCCCCGGACAGCCCGAGGTCTTTCTTTCCCAATCACCCACCCTTTTCGGTGAGGATGGGAACATCTCGCAGGAATCGACCGTGCAGTTCCTCCGGGACTACATCCTCCGCTTCGCTCGAATCATCGAAGGTCAGAACTCGGTGCGTTGATGCGATGCCTGCATCCCCGGAAGCACGAGCGCAGGCTCTGGGCGCGCGTGTTAATCCCTTTCCACTGACGGTAAAGCGCGTGCTCCACTCCGCCTCGACGGGTCGGGTTGCTGTCGACGCGACCAAGGTGATGATCGTGAACTCGGGCACCACGACGCTCAGTCACGAGACCGGTGAAGTCGATCTTGCCGCAGGGCAGGTCGTGCTGCTCCCTCCAGGCCGCTGGTATGCGGGAGAACCCGCCGGTCTAGTCATCACCACCACCGCATACATCGACACGGCATTCCTTGAGGAGCAGGAGCGCTGGATCACTCAGTCCAGCGCTCCTGCTCCTCTTGTGCTTTCAGATAGTCACCGGTCAGACCCGACCGTGCTCGACGTGCCTTCCACAGTGTTCCCGCACGTGAGTGCTTCCCTGCAACGGTTGATCGACGGTGAACGGCACCATTTGCCGACACTTCGCCGCTTGAGTCTGGCAGTGGACCTGCTCGATATCCTCACGCGACCCGTCCCCGAGCACTCGCCCGAACACCCCTCGGTGCGCCACGCAATGGCGTTGCTCATGAACGATCTTGGCCGCGCGTGGACCATGGATGTTCTCGCCGACGAGGCCGCGATCTCTCGATCGCAACTCGCCCGACTCTTCACCCGCCACGTCGGCACAAGCCCAGCAGCGTTCCTTCGCAACGAACGTTCACGACGCATGGCCGACCTTCTACGCTCAAGCAGCGACACCGTCGAAACCATCGCACGTCGCGTCGGATGGACCGACCCCAGCCACGCCTCACGCGCCTTCCGTCAGGTACACGGTCTGTCCCCGCAGCAGTATCGGCAAATCTCTCGACCATAGACGACTGCTCGATACCAGTGGCCGCCAACTGTGTCCTGCCTCACAAGTACGCCGACCACGCCATCGTGCGCGCGAACCTGCGAGGGAAGTAGCCACCACCATGAGCATCAACCCGGGCGAAGCATCAGCATCGACGTCCACGAACGCTGCGGATCCTCGGCGCAAGATAAGCCCGCCGAGCGCCCTGTCTCTCGGCATCATCGTCTGGACCGATGACCCGGAGGTCGAGCCGACCGTGATCGCAGGCCGGAACCCGGTCGCGTTGGCGCGGGCGGTGGCGGTCACGATCCACGAGATGCTCGAAGACTCTGAGGTATATGCCGGGGCGACGGAGTTCCTACAGTCGAATCCGCCGCCGCAGGATTGGGTACTGCCCGAGGACGTGGATGCGTGGTTGGAGGCGCTGCGGGAGGCGACGCCGTACCCGGCGTACTCGTTCCACCACGTACCTCTGACGGGCGGTGCGGACGGAACGAACCACACCGTCATCAACCGCTATCTGCAGCATGCGCTGCAGGAACGCGAGGATGCTCTCACCCCTGACTCGACGCCGAGCTCCGTCGCTGGCCCCTCGTCAGGGCGTCACCTCGCACGCTGACCCGGTGGCGGAGTTTGACGTTTCGGCGCGTGTTTTTGGTGTTTCGACGCGTCATTGCCGGGATGCCTCGCCCTTGACTCGGTTCTGTGCGTACCTCTGGAACAGCACCACCTGTGACACCTGAGCGATCGGGTGCAGTGGCGTGTCCTGTCTATCCGAGTGTGATTGGAGTCTTTCATCATGTCCGATATCACGATCCCCCCTTTGGGGTATTCGTCTGAGCCGCCGCGCCCGCATCGGGTGGTGGTCGCTTTCGATGTCCTCGCTCGCACCCAAGCCGAGGCGCAGCACATGGTCGTTGAGGTGCTGATCGAGGGGCTCGCCGGTCCTCCCGACCAGCTCCGCACAGAAGGCGACCGGGTATTCGGTGAAGACTTCGGCGACGACGTCCCGCACATCCGCTCCTGGACACCCGCAGCTGACGCCGCTCCCACCCCGCCGGTAGCGGTGCCGTCACCCGGGTGGGAGGCGTTCGAGGAGTCGGGGATTCCGGAGATCGTGGCGGAGATGTTCCCACCCGAACCGGGCACCGGTGACTTCCGCCTCCCGGACGGCACGCCCGATCCGGAGAGCTTTGAGGACGCGCATGAGCGGTGGCGGGACGAGTGTCTCTCCCTCGCGGTCCAGGCGTCACGTCTCCCGGAGACTTTGGATCGGTTGGAGCGGGCTGAGCGGGTCCGTGATGGCCTGGTGGATCTGTTGGAGCGGGAGCGGTTGCCGGTGGAGCCGGTGAAGGAGGATTATCTCGTCACGGTCGCCCCGTCGTTCGAGGGCGAGTACGAGGACATGAGGTTCCGATCCGACCACGCCCAGTGGCGGTCCGAGTTCACCGCGACCGCGCTGCGCCGCGAACACGCCCTGCAGGGGCTCGTGGCCAAGGGGGGGCCGCGGACGATGTTCCTTCCGGAGCGGTTTCACCGTGAGTGGGTGCCTTCGGATCTGATCGCCCTGCAAACCCTCCGTGTACTCGTGGAACGGGAGAAAGCCGGGGAAGGCACACCCTTGCTGGACCGGGCGCAGAGGGAGGAACTGTCAGCGATGCTGTTCGCTGCCGATCCCGACATTCGCGTGGTTGACCCTGACGACCCGGCTGGGGCTGAGTTGTATGCGGGGCAGGCGTCAGACGCACACGACTGGATGCCGCCCGGCGTGTATGACGCGACTGGGTACGACGGAGAAGGCCAGTTCCGGCTCGTCGTGGGCCGTGTCCCGGTCGGGGATGGGGTGACGGCGTCGGCGGCGTTCCCACCGGCCGAGCACGACAGTGTCGTGGTGAACGAGATCGCCCGCATCCTGGAGCAGGACACCGAACAGCACAACACGGCTGAGATTCTTGACCGGATCAACGCCGCGGTCCTCGAAACTGGACGGACGGCTGCCACACCCTCGGATATTCGTGCGCCCGGGCAGGCGCTGACCATGCTGGAACGTGGGGCACTGCTGAGCGAGCTCCTCGCCGAACGGGAACAACACCTGAGCATGGACCCGGACGGCCCCGAGCCGCCATGCCCAGACCGTGGTTCTGGCCGGAGCCTGTAGCAGAAAGTCATCTCTGATCGGTGGAGCTGGAAGCCGGTGTGTTTGACGATTTGGCGCATGTTCTTGACGAAACGGCGCATCCCGCCCAAAAATGCTCGCGGCAACCACGCGACCTCGGGTAGGGGTTGAGGTTCAGAAGGGATGCTCAGAGCGGAGAATCTGCGGCCAGCACGGTTTGTTGACGCACCTTCCCTGTGGATACCGCGCACGAGCCCCGGCCCGTGCCGTGTCCTGAAGGAGGTGCACATGACCATCACCGACCCCACTGCCTGGCCGATGCCCACCAGCCTCCCCAAGGAGCTTGGGAAGGCTGCCGCCGTCTACGCCGCCGCGGGCATCCCCGTGTTCCCCTGCGCACCCGGTCAGAAGCGCCCGCTCACCGCGCATGGGTTCCACGACGCCACCACCGACCCCACGCAGATCGACGCCTGGTGGGGAAGGTATCCAGAAGCGAATATCGGGATCCCCACCGGGGTCATGGTCGAGGTGCTGGATGTGGATGTGCACGCCACCGGCACCGGATACCCGGTCCTCCGCACCCTGCAGCAGGAGGGGCTGATCAGCGGGTGGGGGCAGGCCGTGCGCTCCCCATCCGGTGGCCTGCATTTGTACTACCCGGCAGATCCAGATGTGGCGCGGGGGTCGTGGTCTGGGGGCCGGGCGCATGTGGACTTCCGCGGCACCGGCGGCTTCATCATCGCCCCGCCCTCCACCATCACCACCACTCGTGGGGACCGCCGCTACGAGACCATTGCCCGAGGTCGCAACCCGCGGCCTCTCGATGCGGATGCGATCCGCGAACTTCTGACACCCCAGCCTGAGCGGATACTCCGCCCGGCCGGTTCGGCGGCGCTGCGGGAGCGGCCGGTGGAGCAGCTTGCAGCCTGGGTCGCCGCGTTGCCGGAGGGGAATCGGAACGCGGGACTTTTCTGGGCGGCGAGCCGGCTTGCTGAGGCCGGCCTGCCCGAACCCGACACCTTCGGGGTGCTCGAACCTGCTGCGACCGCTGCCGGGCTGGAGCCGCGGGAGATCACCGCGACGATCCGCTCCGCCCACCGCACCACGAGGGCCGCCGATGTACCGGATGACCCCGTCGTCGCGCAGGGCGTGCGCTCGTTGTCGGGGCTCGGGAGGTAGCCATGACCCGCCCGGCAGTGACAGCTCGCGCCCCGCGCGATCCAGACCTGAGCCCGGGCAAACAAGCAGCCGACGGCCCATCATCCGGTGGGGTGTCGCGGTTCGTGGTCGTGCTCGCGGTCACCGGAACGATCCTGCTCGCGTTGGGTGCGTTCTGGTTGTCGTTCACGACGCTCCGTGATCTCGCGGTCCTTTCCGGGATTCCGGAGGGGCAGGCGTGGATGTGGCCGTTGATCGTGGACGGTGTGATCTTGGAAGCCACGATCAGCGTCGTCGCGCTGCGGGATTCTGCCCGCACCGCGAGGCGGTTCGCGTGGCTGCTGTTGGGCGCGGGTGCCGGAGTGTCGGTGGCGGCGAACATCACCCACGCGGTCGTGGCCGCCGACACCCGCGTCCCCGCCCTCATCGCCGCTCTGGTCGCGTCGGTGCCACCGCTGGTGCTGCTGGCGATGACGCATCTCACCGTCGAACTCACCCGCAACACCACACCCACCCCAACCATTCGCGAGCCAAGCATTCGGCCGTTGACGAGCGACCATGCGAGCACAGCCACGGCGGTCGACACCCCACCCCAGTCCGAACAGGACGCGGGACTCGAGCCGCCGGAAGCGACGGTCGCGGCGCGGCCGGAGACGATCACCGCGGGGCGTCCGGTGGCGGCCCGCGGAGGAAGCGGGCGTAAGGAAGATGCCCGGGTTCGGGCGATTGCGCTTGATGCGGAGGGGGTGTCGAAGCGGCAGATCGCCGCGCAGCTCGGGGTGCACCCGACCACTGTTGGCCGATGGGTGAACGCACCTGACCGTCAACAGGACGGAGACCCTCATGACTGACCCCACCACCCCGAACCCCCAGCACGTCGACCAACAGCGCCTCGCGGATCACGACCATGAGGCGGACGCGCGGACCGATACGCCAATGACGCCGTCGTCGGGTGAGGTGGCTGAGGGGGCGCGGGCGTCGGAGTTCGCCACTCACGGCGACCCCACCATCACCCGCAACGGCACGGATCCGGTCGCGAAGCGTCCAGGAGTGCAGTGGGTGCGACCTACAGATCTCGCCGCCCGCGCCGGGGCCCTCGTCCTGGACCGCGGGGCCGAGTTGAACACGCGCCTGCGGGACGCGGTTCTCGACGGGGTCCGTGAAGGGCGTGCCCAGTTGCAGGAACGTCTCGCCCGCAGGCAGGAAGCCCTGGATCCAGATGTGAGCAGTCCGACGAGCGCCGTAGGGCGTGGGGTCGGGAGGACGGGGGTGAGCCGGTGACCGCTGCCTGTCCCGGCACCACCCGAGTGCCGCACGACACCCACACCCCCTAAACCAGCGATCTCGCCGCCCGGCTGCTCACAGCCGCACCCGGCAGCACCGCACAGACCCGCACGGATGCGGCCGGTCTGCTGGTCTCCCCATGCCTGCGCACGGCCGTCGTGCCTGCGATGGCGGAGCCCTCTTCGGGGTTCGTCGGGATGGGCGTCGCACCTATCTGTCGACGGATCTCATCACGTTTCAGGAGTCGCTATGAACCACCACCCATCCACACCCACCCAGGCGGCATCACCGCTGCCGGATTTCCGCACGAGTGAGGGGCTGCGCGAGCTGCTCACCGAGCTGAACGAGCACAACGCCTGGGCCACCAGCCCGGTCGCGGCCGAGCTCATGGTCTACGCCACCGGGAAGTATGCGCCGATCGCGAAAGCCTGGCACCGCGATCCCGCCGACGCCGCCTATGAGGCATTCCTCGCGATGCGGCAACCGACCACGCTGCGCGCGGATGATCCGTGGGCGGTGATCACGCGGGCGGTCGCGCTCGGCATCGCCGCCGAGGTCCACGCCGACCGCAACATGACCAGCCAGGACAAGGCGCGGCGTCCGTCGAAGAGGCCGGTCGAGGAGCCGATGCGGGCCGGGCATTACGAGGAGTTCTTCTACGACGTCCACCCCCACGCCCACACCTTGTACGCGAGGGACGACGGCGGGGAGGATCGGTCGGTGGATCGGGTGATCCGCGCGACATGCGTGTTCTTGGTCCTTACCGATTGGCCTGCCCGCCCGGTTGAGCAGGCTGTGGACTACATCGCCCACCGCGTCACCGGCCTCTCCTCTGGGACCTCAGCGCTGGAGATTGTTGCCAAGGAACTGCACATCGCGATCCGTCTCGGCTACACCCCGAACGAATGGGCCGGCCTCGTCCGCCTGGTTGTCGGGACGAAGACCGGCCGGCGCAAGAGCGGGGACTACGGGCTATTCGCCCGCGTCCTCCTCGGTGACGACGTCGCCGACCTCCTCCGCGACGAGACCCTCGTGAACACCTCCCGCCGGATGACCTCCATACCTGACCGGCAGGAAGACAACGGAGGTGAGCAGTCATGAGTCGGGGGCATTTGGTGTTGGAGCATGCGCTGGATCAGTTGAAGAGCGGGTCGCAGTTCCGGCGTGACCCGGATGAGGATCTGGATGACCTGTGTGAGTCGATCCGCCGCACTGGGGTGTTGAACCCGCCCGCGGTGACCGAGGGGTACGTGATCATCACCGGGAACCGCCGGGTCGCGGCGATGCAGCGTCTCGGGATGCGGGTAACGCCGATCTGGGTCGTCCCGGGCGTGTCCGACAAGCTCTCCTACGTTCTCGCGGTCCGTGACGAGCAGACCCTCCAGAAAGCGTTGAAACCCTTGGAACAAGCAGAACTCTACGAAGAACTGAAAGCCCTCTACGCAGAGGACACGGCACGGGTGAAGGCGGGATCGCTGTTCGGAGAGGGCGGGAAAAAGCAAGACAGGAGCGGTGGTGCCGATTCGGCACCACCGCTTGACCTCGCCAATCTCAACGACAGGAAGGCGCGAGTGCAGGCGGCACGCGCGGTGACGGGGAGGGATTCGCGGACGATGCTGGAGCAGATCAACCAGCTCAAACAGATCGCTGCCGACGACAACGAAGACCCCTATGTGCGCCAACACGCCGCCGAAGCATTACTGGAGATCAACGAAGACCGGAAAGTCAACGGCCGCTTCCAAGCCGTCAAGACGAGACAGAACCTCTCCCGCCTCACCCGGCTCGCCGAACACCCCGACACCCCCGAGCAGGCACGCACCGCCGCAGCCACAGAACTGCGAACCCTTCACGACATTGACTCACCGGCCGAAGCATTGAAGGAATCCGGGCTCGCGCTGGCCCGCGTCACCGATATCCAGAAGGCAGCGACCGACCCCGCACAGGTCGGGTGGAAAGACGTGGACCCACTGCTGCGGGAGAAACACCAGATCCGCAAGCTCGTCGATCTGCTGCGCCGTGAACACGGCTGGTGGGACCGCTACAACCCCGAAGACTTCGGAAGATACGCCGACGCCGAGCAGTGGGAACTCGTCGAGACCTACATCACCGAAGCCAGCGCTTTCCTCGACCGCGCACGGCAGGCCCGTGCGGGGCAGGAGGAGGCCGGCGATGCCGACGTTTGAGGATCCGTCCCGGGATGCGGATGAGCTGGCGGAAGCGGCACGGGTGTTGGCGTATGCGACGCGGCAGATCGAGACCCCAGAGGACACGTATGAGGTTCTCGGGTCGTTGCATCTGGCGTTGTCGCGGATCCAGCAGGGGCTGCAGCAGCTCGCGGCCTGGCATGAACGGCACGCGCCGTTCGCTGCCACCGACGACGGTGACCGGGCGGCGGGACACGATCACGCGGTCAAGGCCGGTGGCTGGTTGATGATCGCCGCGGCCTCCACGGAGCAGGTGGTTCAGCTCGTGATGAAAGCCCACAGTGAGAACGGGCGAATCGCCTGGCAGCCCGATGCCGCACCGGCACGATCTGCGGGGCTCGCTGAAGCACTCGCGGAACGGGAAGCGACCCTCGACCCCGAACCCCCAGCAAGCGGACACACCAACCAGAGCACGGGCCTCACCCGCTGACGAGGAGGACGGGCGGGCGGCGCACCTATTGGGTGCCCCGCCCGTTTCTCGTTGGAAGGCCTCATCCATGTCCTCTCTGAACCCCGATAGTCAGCGTCGTCGCCGCCGTCTGATCATTACCCTCACCGCCACCGGTCTCCTTATCGCGGTGCTCGCCGGGATCGGCATCTACGGCCTCATCACCGGACCCCGAGACAACACCAACGCTCCCGGGGCCCGCCCGCCCGCGTCCACGGCACCGGTTGACCCCACCGACCCGAACGGTCAGCCGGAAGACGCGGCGCTGCCAGCTCTGCCGCGCACGAACAACCCCGAGGCCTACGTGCGCGCGGTCGCTGCGGCGCTGTTCGACTGGGACACCTTCACCCTCCTGACGCCGGCGGATCACCGGGGCGTGTTGATCGAGGACGCCGACCCAACCGGTACCGAGACGCCGGGGTTGATCGCGGACCTGGACGGGTATTTCCCGTCGCCGTCGACGTGGCGGGATCTTGCCGAATACCGCACCGGCCAGACAATCACCATCGACCGGGTGTTCGTCCCCGCGCAGTGGGAGGAAGCGGTCGCCGCCTCTGGTGGGCAGATCGCTGACGGCACCGTGGCGTACACGGTCGAGGGCACGAGGCACCGGGACGGCATCTGGTACGACGACCCCGTCACCAATGAGCATGCGGTGGCGTTCACGGTGTTCGTGTCCTGCGAGCCGGTGTTCGACCGGTGCCATCTGCTGCGCCTGTCCGAACTCGACAACCCCCTCCACTAGTTGAAGGGGGTTGTGATGAAGAAGCTCCTCGCCACCGCAGCCACGTTCATGCTGCTCGCCCCGATGCTGGGGCTCCTCAGCATCGGGGTCCTGGTGAACCCGGCCGTCCTCAACCAGGCGAACTGCATCGCCAGCGGTGTGATCCCCGGACCGATCCCGGACGAGCTGGAAGTGACGATGAAAGACGGATACACCTTCACCCTCAACAAGCAGCAGCTCACCCACGCCAGCACCATCATCACCGTCGGCAGCAGCATCCCCGGGGTGGGGCGGGACGGGATTCTGATCGCGTTGATGGCGGCGCTCACAGAGTCGACGCTGCGGCAACTCGCGAACACCGGCACCTACCCCGAGAGCGGCAACTACCCGAACGATGGCAACGGTTCCGATCATGACTCGCTCGGTCTGTTTCAGATGCGCCCGCAGTCGGGGTGGGGCACGGTTGCTGAGCTCATGGACACGACCTATCAGGCGCGAGCGTTCTACGGCGGACCCGACGGCCCCAACCACCCCTCACCCCGCGGCCTCCTCGATATTCCGGGGTGGCAGCAAATGGACAAGGGCGAAGCCGCCCAAGCCGTCGAAGTGTCTGCATACCCGGATCGGTACCAGAACTACGAGCCCGTCGCCCGCACCATCCTCGACACCCTCACCCGCAACAGCGGTGGGAATGGCGGCGGTGTGCCTGGGGACACGAACATTCCCGAGAGCACTCGGTTGGTGTTCCCGCTACCGACGGGCAGCTACGTGCATACGTCGTCGTTCGGGCCGCGGATCGACCCCATCACCGGGGAGGCGCGCCTGCACGCCGGGACCGACTGGGCCGCCCCCGACGGCACCCCGATATTTGCCCTCGCCGACGGCCTGGTCACCTACGCCGGGATGGTGGACGGGTATTCGGGGCAGATCACCATCGAACACACCATCAGCGGCGAGAAGGTCGCGACGAAGTACATCCACATGTGGGCACACGGCATCCACGTCACCACCGGGGACCGCGTCACCGCAGGCCAACACATCGGCGACGTCGGATCCTCCGGCCACTCGACTGGCCCGCACCTGCACTTCCAAGTCCACCCCGGCGGCGCGAACGCCCCCGCCGTCGACGCAGAGACCTGGCTCGCAGAGCACGGCGTCGAGGGCATCGACGCGCCAGTCGGTGGCGGACCGGGCTGCACCACCTGACCCAAGCTGAAGGAAGCCTGGCGGGGTGGCCGACGCACCTGACCGGTGCCCGCCCACCCCATTGTCTTGAGGAGAACCGCATGCCTGCCACCACCCTGGCCCTGCTATCGACCGAGAACGTCTACCCCGACCTCTCCAGTGTCGGAGGCCGCTCCACCCTCATCGAGATCGTCGGCGCACTGCTCACCATCGTGCTGATCGTCTCCGTCCTCATGCTCGTCGTCTCCGGGATCGTCTGGGCCGTGTCCTCGTCGGCGGGGAACCCGCAGACCGCCGCGAAAGGGAAAGTCGGGGTGTTCGTCGCCCTCGGAGCCGCCGTCCTCGCAGGCGCGGGGGTGACCTGGATGAACTTCCTGTTGGGTCTCGGCGACGCCCTGTAGCCACCCGCACGGAGTGGCTTGGGGTCTCTGGTCGTTCACGACGCTGCTGGATACCCTGGATGTGGCGAGGAGGCCCAGGCATGAAGTTGACGATCGAGGGCGGCAGGATGCTTCCCGAGTGGGTGCTCGAGTTCCTCGGCATGGGCAAAGGCCCCGACCTGCCCGCATTCTTCTGCACCGACAGTTTCGGTCGCCACGTCACCATCATCGGTTTCGACGAAGACCACTTTCACACGATCCACGACTCCACCGAGAACCATGAAGGCCGGGACATCCCGGTCGCGAAGTATCCGGTGTCGCTGATGGGATGGCCCGAGGACTGGGCTAAGGATCACTCTCTGAGAGAGACGATCCGCATCGATCCTCGCGGGCTACCGCCAGCAGAAGAGGTCGAGCAGATCCTCGACGACGGGCACGTCGCCGGGATCCCCTTCGAAGCCGTCGACCGGGACCTTTTCATCCGCATGGCGGGCATCCTCCGCGAACAGCAGCGTTAGCACGCGAGACCTCACGCTCCTTCACGCACACCCGTAGACCTTCACGGGAGCGCGACACACCTGTCCAAGTGACCCTCCACTCGCGGAGGCGAATCGCTTGTGAAGGAGCCCACCCATGCTTGCCGTCCTCGACACCCTCACCACCATCACCTGGGTGCTGCCCGCGAACATCGACATCTCCCCGAACGACTCCGGCCTCCCCGGCATCGCCGCGCTGCGCACGGTCGTGGGGGCGGTGATGACGATCGGGCTGATCCTGTCCGTCCTCGCCCTCATCATCTCCGCCGTCGTCTGGGGCTTCGGATCGAACTCGTCCAACCCGCATCTGGCGTCGCGGGGGAAGGTCGGGGTGCTGATCTCCTGCGGGGCCGCGATCATCACCGGCGCAGCGGTGACGCTGATCAACTTCTTCTGGAACGTCGGCCAGACCGTCTCCTAACCACCACCCCGAACCTACGGAAGGGAGGGGTGTTGTGGCTGGTATCTGTGACGTCCCCATCATCAGCAACGTCTGCGACGCCGTCGGCGAAGGAGCAGCCACCCTCGTGGCTGCACCATTCGACTGGCTCGCCCAAGCAATCGGAGCAGCTGCGTCCTGGATCTTCCAAGGCGTCTGGGCCTTGTTCGACTCCACCACCCTGGTCGACATCACCGGGGCCGGGTATGTCGGCGTGTACAACGTGATCTTCGGCATCGCGATCTTCCTCATGCTGATCTTCTTCTGCCTCCAACTCATTACCGGGCTCATCAGACGCGACCCGACCGCCCTGTCCCGCGCCGCCCTGGGTTTAGCGAAGTCGGTGCTCGGGTCGTTCCTGGTCATCACGTTGACGGCAACGCTGCTGGAGGTCGTCGACCAGCTCTCGATCGGGATCATCCAGGCCACCGGGACGACCCTCGAAGAGATGGGTGGGAAGATCGGGGTCCTCGTCGCAGGTCTCACCGCGATCAACCTCACCGCCCCCGGTGCCGGGGCGATCATCACCATCTTCCTCAGCTTCCTGGCCATCTGCGCGGCAGCGATCGTCTGGTTCAGCCTCCTGATCCGTAAGGCTCTGATTCTGGTCGCGGTCGTGATGGCACCCATCGCTCTATCCGGGGCGAGTTGGGATGCGACGAAGGGGTGGTTCGGGAAGTGGGCAAGCTTTGTGCTCGCGCTGATCTTCTCGAAACTCGTGATCGTCGTGGTGTTCCTAGTGGCGATCAATCAGGTCAACGCACCGATCGATATGGACCTCAGTTCGATTGCGGATCCGATCGCGGGGATCGTGTTGATGTTCATCGCCGCGTTCGCCCCCTACATGGTCTACAAGTTCATCTCCTTCGTCGGCTTCGACATGTACCACGTCATGTCCGCCGAACAGGAGTCGAAGCAGGCCATGAACCGGCCCACGCCCCTCCCCGGGAAACCCGACGGTGGTGGCCCGCAGAAGGTCCTCGACGGTGGGGGCGGCGACGGCAAAAACGGTGGTGGTGGTGGGAATCCGCCGCCACCGAGTGGTGCACCGCAGCCCGCTGCCGGAGGCGGTGGTACAGCCCGAGCAAATGCTGGTGCGGGTGGCGGAACGGCCGCAGCATCGGGTGGTGCGGCGGCAGGTACGGGTGGTGCGGCGGCCGGTGGTGGCGGTGCTGCCGCAGCAGGCGGTGCCGGTGCCGGGGCGGCTGCTGGCCCGGTGGGGATCGCCGCGGTCGCCGGGGCGAAGATCGCTAAGGGTGCAGCGGAGGCCGGCCCGAAGCTCGGTGGTGCGATCGGACGCGCCGCCGACAACCACGCCGGAGCCGCCAGCGAGGGGCAGGCCACGCCATCTCCCCCTGACCGGTCGACACCGCCCGCACGGCCCACCACACCGGCCCCGAGCGCGCCTGCATCGAAGCCACCGGCACCGCCTGCGAACAACAGTGGTGGGCAGGCTCCGCCGCCGCCGAAGCCGACACCGAAGACCTGATCTGGAGACGATCCGCGACGGAGAAGAGGTGAAGCACTCCGTCATCTGGGCGGTGGCCCGTAAACAGCACACCCCGGTGGTCAGAAGCGACCTGACCCCAGCGGGTGGTTCACGAGCCACCGCCCACTGTTGGTGTCCGTACCTGACCGGCGACCCCGATCCGTTCGCCTGTTCAGGAGCACCTTATGGCCAGCACTGCGTCCACCCGCACCGAGTTCGAACTGTCAGCGGTGAAGTTCTCCCGCCTCACCAAACGCGGGATCATCCTCGGGCTCTCCCTCCCACAAGTCATCGCCCTCTCCGTCGCGGTCGCGGTGTTCATCGCCTCCCTCTACACCGGAGGTCCCGCTGCCCTGTACACGTTCCCGATCTGGGGCACTGCCGCGGCTCTCGCCTGGGTGCCTGTCGGTGGTAGGAAGCTTGTCGAGTGGGTGCCGATCACTCTCCACTGGGTCATCCGGCAGGCCCTTCACCAGACCCGATACCGGAAGCGGGTCGCGAAGCCTCGTCCGGCGGGGACGCTCGCGCTGCCGGGAGATGCGGCACCGCTGCGCCAGTACGAAGACCCGGAAACCGGTGCGGTCATGGTCCATGACCCGCACGGGCAGACGTTGACCGCGCTGGTGGAAGTGACGCATCCCTCGTTCATCCTGCTGGATCCTGGTGAGCAGGAGCGCCGCGTGCACGCCTGGGGCCGCGTCCTGTCCACCGCGTGCCGGTCGACCAGGATCGCCCGCCTCCAAGTCCTCGAGCGCACCGTCCCCGACTCCGGGTCGGGGCTCGCGCAATGGTGGGCAGAGCACGGCAACGACGACGATTCCTGGGTCGCAAGAACCTACCGGGAGCTCATTGACCGGGCAGGGCCAGCCGGGGAACGCCACATCTCCACCATCTCGCTGTCCCTGGACATGCGCGCCGCATCCCGCGCGATCCGCACCGCAGGCGGCAGCCTCAAAGGCGCCGCAGCCGTCCTCAAGCAGGAGATGGAGACCCTCACCACAGCGCTGCGCACCGCCGACCTAAAACCCTCCGACTGGTACACGCCGGGCCAGCTCGCCATCATGCTCCGCAGTGCGTATGACCCCGCGATCGCCGCCACCCTGGAACGCTCTGGCGAGATCGGGCAGGACCTCGCCACGGCAGGCCCGGTCGCGGTGGAAGAGACCTGGGACCAGCTGCGCTCCGACTCCGCGCATCATTCGGTGTTGTGGATCAGTGAGTGGCCGCGCTCACTCGTCTACCCAGGCTTCCTCGCCCCCGTACTGCTCTCCAGCGGGATCCGGCGAGCGTTCACGCTGTTGTGCGATCCGATCCGCTCCGACCAAGCAGCGCGGGACATTCGGAAGAAGAAGACCGAATACATCAGTGATGCGGCGCAACGCCAGAAGGTCGGGCAGATCGAAGACGCCCAACAGTCCGCCGAATACCAGGACGTGCTGCAGCAGGAAGCCGATCTCACCAGCGGCCACGGCGTCCTGCGCTACACCGGGCTCCTCGCCGTCTCCGCACCCACCGCCGATGAGCTGGAAGCTGCGGTATCGGCGATCGAACAGGCGGCGATCCAGGCGTCGTGCGAAACCAGGCGGCTGGTCGGGCAGCAGGCACAGGCGTTCGTCGCGGCAGCGCTGCCGCTTTGCCGGGGCGTCTGAGACGTGAGGCGTACCTGACGGGTGTCACTGCACACTCCGTCGGAAGGTCACCGTTCATGAGACAGCACAGCAGCCCAAAGAAGCTCTACTCCACCGTCCTTGTCGAGGACGGCACCGGCCGGAAGAACCGCAAGACCCGGGAACGTGCCGCCCGGCAAGTCATCGCCCGCGAGCACGCCGAGCAACGGCAAGCAGTGAAGTCGAAGCTCGCCGCAGAACGGGCAGAAGCACGCTCGACGAACTACCTCGCCCGGAGCGGCGAGCCAGGTCCCGCGGGATTGCGGTCGTATCGGGGGTTTCGGGTGCCCGCGCATCAGGACACCTCAGCCGCGCTGCAGGGCGCGTACCCGTTCCTCGCCGAAGGAGGCCTCGGCTCCCAGGGCGTGTTCGTGGGGCAGGACATGTACTCCGGCGGATCCTTCGTCTACGACCCGTGGGTGCTGTACCAGCGCGGCATCATCACCGCCCCCAACCTCGTCCTCGCCGGCATCGTCGGCAGCGGAAAGTCCTCCCTCGCCAAGTCCCTATACACCCGCTCGATCCCATTCGGCAGACGCGTCTACGTCCCCGGCGACCCGAAAGGCGAACACACCGCCGTCGCGGAGGCGGTAGGCGGGAAAGCGATCGTCCTCGGCCACGGGTTGAAGAATCGCCTCAACCCGCTCGATGAGGGCTACCGGCCCGGCGGGCTGTCGGATGCCGAGTGGGCGTCCACAGTCGCGTCTCGTCGTCGGGATCTGATCGGAGCGTTAGCGGAGACCGTGCTCGAGCGGTCGTTGTCGCCGTTGGAGCACACGGTGATCGATATCGCCCTCCAAGCCGTTGTTGCGAGTAACGATGTGCCGATCCTGCCGATGGTCGTCGACCGCATCCTCACCCCCGATCCGAGCGATGACGACCGTCTTGCCGAGGACGGGCGGATGGTCGGCCACGCCCTGCGTCGCCTCGTCTCCGGCGACCTCCAAGGCCTGTTCGACGGCCCATCCACCGTGACCTTCGACCCGACGTTGCCGATGATCACCCTCGACCTGTCCCGCGTCGTCGAAAACTCCACCCTCATCTCGGTGCTCATGACGTGCTCATCGGCGTGGATGGAGTCCGCACTGCTGGACCCGAACGGCGGGCAACGGTGGGTGGTGTACGACGAGGCGTGGCGGCTGATGTCGCACCCGGCGTTGTTGAAGCGGATGGACGCGCACTGGCGTCTCGCCCGGCACTACGGGATCGCTAACCTGCTCATCTTCCACAAGCTCACCGACCTCGACAACGTCGGCGACCACGGCTCCGCCATGCGATCCCTCGCCAACTCGTTGCTGGCCAATGCGGAGTCGCGGATCGTCTACCGACAAGAATCCGACCAGATCGGGACCACCGGGAAAACCCTCGGCCTCACCGGCACCGAACAAAAACTCCTCCCGTCTCTTGGGACCGGGCAGGGGCTGTGGAGGATCAAAGAATCCTCATACGTCGTCCAACATCAGTTGCACCCGGAAGAGCTGCGGGCCTTCGACACCACCCAGCGGATGACCCAGAAACCCCGGGAATTCACGGATCCTGGACGCTCCGGAGACCTGTCTTGAGCGTAGACGGACCCGCCCCGGAACACCCGGATCCGGGTGATTCGGGCGGGGCATCGGAGGAGGATCTGGTGCGGACCATGATGGCGCTTGATGACGGGTTGCAGCGGATCGAGCAGCACTCCCAGGGCCGGTTGATCCTGCTGTATGAGGATCCGGAGACGTTCGGAGCCGGGCATTTCGTGCTGCATCCCCTACACGGGTCCTCGCCACGGTTCGCGATCGAGGAAAAGTACCCGCCCGGAGTCGACTGGGCTGACGAGGACCGGGTCCCGGTGTCCTGGACGTGGGCATCCGAGGCTCGGCTTCCGCAACCGGATGGGAGCTGGACGTGGGTGACGCTCGCCGAGGGTGAAGTTGCCTCCGCTGACTACGAGACGCTGCTGCACATCACCGGTGGGTGGGCGGACGCACTGGGCGAGCTCATCGCCCGGGAAGAAGCCCTCACCGCTGACCCCATCAGCGATGACGGGGCGGGGCGTTCGGAGCCGGGTCGCACCTTCCTGACATGACCCTTCGACGCCACCGACGCACGCGCACCCAGCAACCCTCCGGAACCCCGAAGCAGGGGGTGGTGGTGCCTGCGGTGCTGCCGCAGATTCTCCTCGAAGCCGTGAACGCGGACACTCTCGTCGTGACCGTGAACGGTAACCGCCTTGCCACTACCCCGATCCGCCGAGGCGAGATCACGGCCACGGTGACGGAGCTCGTCGGGCGCTTCGGATCACCAACCCGGGTGGAGGTGCGAGAACTGGACGGCAGCATCCATGCGGACATCCTCACCCCGCCCGATCCTGTGCCGCGGTCGCCGTTCGCTTCACCGGAAGACGACGCACCCGCACTGGTGACGCTGCCGAACCTTCTGGAGTTCACCGCGAGCGGGTTCGTGCCCGGTGAAGACGTCGCCGTCGCGCTCATCCTGCGCCACAGCTCCGCTGGCCCCACCGGGACGGCACGCGCCCTGATCGAACGTGGAGAGAACCCCGTCATCACCGGTGAGGTGATCCTGCTGGGGCGGATCTCCAGCACCACCTCGGTGCAGCGCATCGACTGACCGCCGGCTCATCCTCTCGTCGTCGTACCTGTTGTCCTGACCCCGCTTCTTTCCCTTCTGCGGGGTCGGGAAGGTGCGTTCACCGTGTCTGGTCCTGCGCAGGCGAAACCCGCCAACGACCTCTTCATCGACATCACCCTCGGCCTGCTCGTCACCGCCGCCGTGTTCACCGGGATCCTGCGCGTCGCAGGCTCCGTGACCGCGTTCCTCACCGGGCTCCCTGAACCGGCCAGCGGGTTCACGACCGGCCTCGCCGTCCTTGCCACCCCAGCAGACCCGGGTGCGGCGCTCGGCGCGGAAGGCCTGAACCCGTTCGCCTACTGGGCAGTCGTCACCCTGTTCCTCAGTGTGCTCGGGACAGCGGGATTCTTCGTGGTTCGGGCGGTTCACCGTTCCCGGTCGAAGACGGACCCGCACCGGCTCGCAGGCACCGCCACCGCCGCCGAGGTCGCCCGCGTCGCCTCCCCGAAGGCCCTGGTGAAGAAGGCCGCGACGTTGCGGCCCTCTCTCACCGGGACGCCAGCCCCGAGCGACGTCGGGTATCTCCTCGGCACGGGGAAGGGAGGGCAGGTGTGGGCGACGGTCGAGGACTCGATCCTGTTGATCGGTCCTCCCCGGTCGGGGAAGGGTCTGCATGTGGTGATCAACGCGATCCTCGACGCCCCCGGCGCCGTCATCACCACCAGCACCCGCCCGGACAACCTCACCGCGACATTGAAAGCACGGGCGAAGAAGGGGAAGGTCGCGGTGTTCGACCCCCAGCAGCTCGCCCCAGGGTTGTCTGCGGGGATGCGGTGGTCGCCGGTGCGGGGCTGCCAGGACCCGCTGACGGCGATGATCCGCGCCAAAGGCCTCGCCACCGCCACCGGATTCGGCGGTGTCCAAGACGCCGGGTTCTGGGAAGGGAAGACCACCGCCGCGATCCAAGCGCTCCTGCATGCCGCCGCTCTCGACGGGAGGGATGCGAAGACCCTGTATCAGTGGGCGCTGAACCCGACCCTCGCCGCCGACGCCGTACGGGTGCTGTCCTCGCATCCTGGGGCGGCGGAGGGGTGGGCGGACAGCCTGGATGCGATGGTGCAGGCTGACCCGCGGACGAGGGATTCGATCTGGCAGGGCGTGTCCCTCGCGTTCTCCGCCCTCGCCGACCCCCGCGTCCTCGACGCCGTCTCACCAAGACCGGGTGAGGAGTTCGACCCCGAGGTCTTCCTTCGCGGCAACGGGACTCTCTACCTCCTGGCGACGGGTGCGGGGGCTGGGGCGTCGTCAGCGCTGGTGGCGGCGTTCATCGAGGACCTGGTTGAGACGGCGAGGAAGATCGCCGCCCGGTCACCCGGTGCCCGCATGGACCCGCCCCTGCTCCTCGCGTTGGATGAGATCGGGAACCTCGCCCCGCTCCCGTCGCTGCCGACGTTGATGGCGGAAGGCGGCGGCACCGGCATCACCCCACTCCCCGTCCTGCAGTCCCTCGCACAGGCCAGGGAGAAGTGGAGCGAGAACCAGGCGAACGCGATCTGGGACGCCTCCATCGTCAAGATCATCCTCGGCGGAGCCTCCAACAGCCGCGACCTCCAAGACCTCTCCACCCTCATCGGCGACCGCGACGAAACCACCAACAGCGTGACGACCGACGCGTATGGGGCGCACTCATCGCAGCGCTCGATCCGCCGCGTCCCTATCCTCCCCCCAGACGTGTTGCGCACGCTCCCGTTCGGCACGGGCGTGGTAATGCTCCGCACCGCCCGGCCCATCATCACGAACCTGCGCCCCTGGCCGTCCCGCGCCGACGCGAAGCAACTGAGAGCTGACCGGGGTGAGGTGGAGCAGGCCCTCCAGGGCGGTGCCCGGTAGCAGGGCCACGACTTCAGGGTGGCGGTCGTACCTGTCCAGTAGCCCCCGCAGTTGCGGGTGTGAGACCGATAGGAGTACTCGCTGATGACCATCCGCACCAAGCAGTCCCTCTCCGGGTTCGTCGCTACGGACCCGGAGCTGACGTTCACGAGCAACGGTGATGCCCGCGTCTACATGCGTATCGGGCAGCCCCAGGCCCGGTTCGAACAGGACGGCACGTTCACCCAGCTCGACCCGGAGTTCACCGACCTGGTGATGTTCCGCAAGTCTGCCGAACTCGCCCATGAGCAGTTCCGTAAGGGCGACAACTTCCTTGCCGAAGGCGAGACCCGCACCTACACCGGCAGTGACGGCGCTGAACGGGAGCAGTTCGTCGCGTCCCGGATCGGACACGACAACAACCTCACCCGCTACACCGTCGACCGCGCCCCGCTCGAACGAGAAGCCCCGCAGCAGGAGGCGCCGCTGCGGGAGCAGGTGCAGCAGGCTCTCGCCCAGCGGGAAGCACAGCTCGACCCGGAGCCACCCGCCGCGACCGCGAGCACCGGCGCAGTGCAGCGCGAGGCGGTCGCCCGATAAACCGCGGGTGCGGCGACCAGCCTCCCCACCACCTCCACCTGGTCGCCGCGCCCGCCCCCTGCTCTTCGCCGCGTCCTTCGCGGCTCTCCTTCTTCTTTCTCGCCCTTGTTCCGGGAGCATCCTGATGACCACCGACAACCCCACACCACCTGACCTGCCCGATACAGATCCGACCGCTCAGGGGCCTGACTTCGACGGGATCGACCTGTCCGGGCTGCCCGCAGACGTCGCTGAGAAAGCGAGAGCGTTCGCGAAGCAGACGTTCCAGGCGGACTTGGCGAAGTCGCTCACCGCGGTGGCGCGGCCGATCAACTGGCGCACCCTCCCACCCGCAGACCTCGAAGCCGAGCTTCTCGAGTTGAACGGGTGGGTGGACTGGCTTCGCCACACCTACGGCCTGCCCGCCCAGGTGATCCCGCCGATGTGGCATCGCCACCCCGAACTGCTCTGGGAGCTGTCCGCGCTACGCCAGCACTGGCTGTTCTGCTTCGACCCCCAAGCGAAAGGCAACCAGGCTCTCGCCTGGCACCACGACTTCAGCCTTGCACGGGAGCGGCTGCGGGACTGGGCCACGATCTCCGGCACCCGCCTCGACCGAGACCGGCCCACCCGCATCACGGCCTGGCCCGGCGGGGAAGCTGAGGATTGGACGGAGCCCGACACCACGGAACGACCCGTCGCGGCGCGGACGGACGACTTCCTCGCATTCGTCGCCGAGCAGGTTGCCGCGCGCCGTGAGGAGCAGGACGCAACGATCCGTGACGTGATTGCCAAGGAACAGCAGGCCCGGTGATGGCGGGGAGGCGTCGCCCGTATGAGCGGAAGACCGGGTATGTGCCGCAAGCGGAACGCTCATACGGGATCCGGGTGGTGCACCGGGAGCGTCCGAACATGACCGCGCTGACGGAGTTGTTCGTCCGGTTCACGCTCGCCGAAGCCCACGCCAACCGCGACACCGAGCACGAGCCGGTGACCGTACGACCGGAAGTGCTGAAACTCAGCACGGACCGGGATCTCACTGCCGAAGGAAGGTAACATCACCACCCGCCCAGAACACGCACCGGCGGGGAGAAAGCCGAGGAACCGCCGCCATGCTGTACGCCACTGACACGATCGCACCACCATCCCCGCCCGCGGAAACGATGCTTGCTCCCGCAGTGACCTATCTGCGGGTGTCGACCAAGGAGCAGGCCACCAAAGGCGGACACGACGAGGGCTTCTCGATCCCTGCGCAGCGGGGCGCGAACCACGCCAAAGCCGACACCCTCGGCGCGAGCATCGTCAAGGAGTTCGTCGACGCGGGGGAGTCGGCGAAGAAAGCCGACCGTCCCGCGCTGCGGGAGATGATCGCCTACGTCAAGGCCCACAAGGTCGCGTACTGCATCGTCCATAAAGTCGACCGGCTCGCCCGCAACCGTGCCGACGACGTCGAGATCCACCTCGCCCTCCGCGAGGCCGGCGTGCTGCTGGTATCGGCGACGGAGAACATCGACGAGACCCCATCGGGGATGCTGCTGCACGGGATCATGTCCTCGATCGCGGAGTTCTACTCCGTGAACCTCGCCAACGAGGTCATGAAAGGCCTCGTCCAGAAAGCCTCCACCGGCGGCACCCCCATGCGCGCCCCGATCGGGTACCGCAACACCCTCCACCGCGACGACCTCGGCCGTGAAGTGCGCGGCATCACCCAAGACCCCGATCGGGCACGACTCGTCAAGTGGGCATTCACCGCGTACGCGTCCGGGAACTACAGCCTCGCCCAGCTCCGCACCGAACTCACCAAGAAGGGTCTGCGCAGCGTGCCGACGCCGAAACGTCCCGCACGTCCGCTCGGGCTATCGTCGGTGCACCGGATGCTGCAGAACCCGTACTACAAGGGCGACGTCGTCTACCGCGGCGTCCGTTACGACGGTGCACACGAGCGCCTCGTCGAGCCCGAGATCTGGTACCAGGTGCAGTCCGTGCTCCGCGCCCACGCCCAGTCCGGGGTCCGCACCCAGAAGCACGACCACTACCTCAAAGGCACCCTGTACTGCGGGCGCTGTCGCCAGCGGATGACGATCATCCACGCGAAGAACCGGCACGGGAACATCTACCCGTACTTCATCTGCCTGGGCCGCAACAACAAGCGCACCACCTGCGACATGCCCTACGCACCCGTGGACCGGGTCGAGAAGCTCGTCGCCGACTACTACCGGCGCATCACCCTCACCCCAGCGATGACCGACGCGCTCCGGGGGATGCTCACCCACGAGTTCGACCAGCTCACCGCAGGCACGAACCAATCCATCCGCGACCTCACCGAACGGCGTAAGCAGATCCTCGCCGAGCAGGACAAGCTCCTCGAAGCCCACCTCGCCGACGCCCTGTCCCTGGACCAGCTGAAGAAGTTCCAGACCCGGCTCCGCGCCGAACTTGACGGGATCGAAGCGCAGATCGCCGAGCACCACAACGACTACCAAGGAGCCCGTGCCCTCATCGACGGAGCTCTCGATCTCGCCCGCGACTTCGCAAAGATCTACGAGCGCTGCGACGAGCAGAACAAGCGCCTCGCGAACCAGACCTTCTTCACCCGCATCTACCTGAACGAGGGCGGCACCCTCACCGCCGACACCGCCGCACCCTTCGCCACGATCCTCGACGAGAACACGAAGCAGCAAGCCCTCACCTGGGCCGAAGCACGCTCGTCCTCAGACGAGGAGAGCGATGCTGTAACCCGAGACCTGTTTCTTCAGGCCCGGGTTACAACATCGCTCATTGAGTGCGCGAAGGGGGACTTGAACCCCCACGCCCTTGCGGGCACTGGCACCTGAAGCCAGCGCGTCTACCAATTCCGCCACTCGCGCGTGATTTGTGATCGCATCTTTACAATCAACCCGCTCAGCCTACCAGCAAGCGACGAGTACGAGCAAAATCGTGTGAGAAAAAACCGTGATTGAACGGGTGAAGTGCGAGAAAAAGCGCTGAATCGAGCAGTTCGCAGGTAGCATTTCAGGTATAGACGGTACTTTGAGAAGACGAGTGTCATGAATGAAGGGAGGCCACGTGGGAATCTTTGATGGAATCGAGCGTGGTCTCGAGCGTGCCGTGAACGGAGCCTTTGCGCGCACGTTTCGCTCGGGTGTTCAGCCCGTCGAGATCTCTGCCGCGATTAAACGCCAGCTTGATATCGGCGCGGTCATCGTTGACCGCGACCGCGTGATCACGCCGAACCGCTTTATCGTGAAGGTGTCGCAGGGCGACTATCAGAAGCTGCAAAGCCTTGGCGAGACGCTCGAGCGCGAGCTGCGTCAGGTTGCCGTGAAGTACGCGAGCAAGCAGGGCTACACCACGCTCGGCCAGATCGACGTGCAGATCACGCCCGATGAGCGCCTGCGCACGGGCGTGCTCGAGATCGAACCAGAGAGCGTCGAGGGTCACATTAGCTGGGGCGCAGCGCTCAACATCGACGGTACGAATCACGAGCTCAAGCAGGGCACCAACGTCATCGGCCGCGGTAGCGACGTTGACGTGCGCATCAGCGATAACGGCGCGTCACGCAAACACCTCGAGATCGATTGGAATGGCAGCGAAGCCATCGCACGCGATCTCGGTTCAACGAACGGTTCGAAGGTCAACGGCCAGCGGTTCGCAGAAGCAAAACTTACCCCCGAAACGGTCATTACAGTCGGGCAAACGCACATGAAGTTTGTCTTACTGCCCCAACGTCAACAACAGTTTCACCGTAAGGCTGGAAGCAATACGAACCAGACCGTACAGCTCCCGGTGAGCGACGCCGACACCTTTTGGAGGGACCTATGAGTGAGATGAGTGAGCTAACGCTCATGGTTCTGCGCCTCGGTTTCTTGCTGATTCTGTGGCTCTTTGTCTTCTCGGTTATTTTTGCTCTCAGGAGCGATCTCTTCGGCGCGCCGGTGCGTCGGCTCAAGAAGTCAGACACCCCGGTCGCTTCAGGCGGCAGCCCCGTCTCGTCACCCCCGGCACCGCAGCCCGCTGGCGCACCGATGCACCAGGGAACGGCCCCCGTGGTCACGCCCTCTGGCGGTGCCCTGCCTTCGGCCGGCTCGTCACCGGTGAGTGGCAGCGGCGGCCCAGCAAAGCAGCTCGTCATCTTGACCGGCGTTGCCGAGGGAACCTCGATTCCCCTCGATGATGGCCACGTCACCATTGGGCGTTCACCCGATTCAACCCTCGTCATCGTCGATGAGTACACCTCGACGTATCACGCGAAACTGCAGCGTTCGGGCGACCAGTGGAGCATCACCGACCTCGACTCGACAAATGGCACAAAGGTCAGCGGCCAGCGCATCACGCAGCCCATGCCGCTGCCAACCTTCACCCCGGTCACGATCGGCACGACAACCTTTGAGCTGAGGCCCTAACCGTGACAATTGGGTTCGAGAGCGCGATCGCCTCTCACGTTGGCATGATCCGTAGCAACAACCAGGACTCGGGGTTTGCCGGTTCGCGGTTGTTCATGGTCGCCGACGGTATGGGAGGCCACGCTGGCGGCGACGTTGCCTCTGCACTCACCACACGTGACGTTGCCTCGATTGACACCGAATTTTTTGACGACCCCGAAGACGCGGCGAAAGCCCTCGAACAGCGACTGCTCGAGGCAAACCGCATGCTCTCGCGCACGGTCACCACCCGCACCGAACTCGCGGGCATGGGCACCACCTTCTGCGGCTTCCTCACCGTCGGCGACCAACTCGCAACAGCCCACATCGGCGACAGCCGCCTCTACCTATACCGCGACGGCGTGCTCACGCAGCAGTCGAAAGACCACACCTTCGTGCAGCGCCTCGTTGACAGCGGCCGCATCACCGAAGAAGAGGCAGCGACCCACCCCCGACGTTCAGTGCTCATGCGCGTGCTCGGCGACGTCGACTCGGCGCCAGAAATCGACACCGCGGTGCTCAACACGAGGCCGGGCGACGTCTGGCTTTTGTGCTCTGACGGCCTCTGCGGCTACGTCGAAGACGACATCATCGCGCAGATTCTCTCCCAGCGCTCCTCGCTCGACGAAGCCGTCGCGCAACTCGTCGACGTGACGCTCGGCAACGGCGCACCCGACAACGTGACGGTCGTGCTCGTCGAAACGGTCGACCCTGCCCCGGCTGAAGACCCCGGGCCACGCTTTGCTGGATCCGCCGCGAAAGAAGGCGGAGAGGGCGTATCGGTCGATACGAGCCCGATTCGACGCTTCTCGAAGTTCTCAGGCCAGTCTCGCCGCGCCCGCAAGCTGCAGCCGGTCGAAGAGTCGCACTTCGAGCCGCGCGTCGACGAATACCTTGCCGAGCTCATTGCCGAAACCAAGCGCCAAACGCGCAAGCGCAGGCTGCTCATGCTCGCGACGCTCGTGCTGTCGATCGGTTCGCTCGCCGGCCTCGTGTTTGTGGGCTACCAGTGGACCCAGACGCAGTACTTCGTCGGCACCGACGGCGATACCGTCATCATTTACCAGGGCGTGCGCCCGCAAATCGGGTCGCTGAGCCTCAACTCTGAGGCTGAAGACACGCAGATTCCACTCGAAGAGCTCACCGGCTACGAGCGTTCGCAGGTCGAGCGCACCATCACCGCCGGCTCGCTTGAAGAGGCACGCAACATCGTCGTTCGCTTGAGCGACGGCGAAGGGGGTGATTTGAGCGATGAGCCAAGAGAGTAAGCCCGCATCGCCCACCTTCCAGGAAGCGATCACGAGTGACACGGTGCTCGACCGCATCGTGGCTCTGCGCGCGCCCGGCAAATTGCGGGCCATGGAGCTCATGCTGCTGCTCTTCGCGGTCGCGATCGGCGTCGCCGGAATCATCATCGTCGACCTCACCGTGCGCGGCGAGCTGTCGACCACCATGCTCGTGCCCGGCCTCATCTACGTCGCGGCGCTCTTTGGCCTGCACATTGTTGTACGGCTCGTTGCCTCAGATGCCGACCCGCTGTTCGTGCCCATCGCGGCCTTCCTCAGTAGCATCGGCGTGATCGAGATTTACCGCCTCGACCTCGCGAACGACAAGTCAGGGTGGGGCGCCGACTCGGTGCGCCAACTCATCTGGCTCGCCGTCGCGATCGCCATCGCCGCCGTCGTGCTCATCATCGTGCGCAACCACCTCACGTTGTACCGGTTCACATACCTTTCGGGCCTCGGCGCGCTCGTCCTGCTCATTCTGCCCATGGTTCCCGGCATCGGTTCAGAAATTAACGGTGCGAAGGTGTGGATCAGGATCGGCGATTCGATGTCGTTCCAGCCGGGCGAGATCGCGAAGATTCTGCTCGCAATCTTCTTTGCCGGGTACCTCATCTCGAACCGAGATGCGCTCGCGATGGCCGGTAAGAAATTCCTTGGCATCGTCTTCCCGCGTGGCCGCGACCTTGGGCCGCTGCTCGTCATCTGGTTCACCTCGATGATCGTGCTCATCTTCCAGCGCGACCTCGGTACCTCGCTGCTCTACTTCGGGCTGTTCCTCTCGACCCTCTACGTCGCCACCGCGCGCAAGGGCTGGCTCGTGCTCGGCATCAGCCTCTTCCTCATCGGCGGCATCATCGCGAGCCAGGTGTTCAGCCACGTCAGCACGAGGTTTCAAAACTGGTTTAACCCCTGGGCTGATCCGCAAAACAGCGGATATCAGATGATTCAGGGGCTCTTCGGGCTCGCGAACGGTGGCATGCTCGGCACGGGCCTCGGCGGCGGTTTCCCCGAGATCACCCCGTACGCGCAGAGTGACTACATCTTCGCGAGCCTCGGTGAAGAGCTCGGCCTCGTCGGTCTCTTCATGATTCTGCTCGTGTACCTCATCTTCGTCGGCCGTGGCCTGCGCGTGAGCTTCGCGGGGCAGGACGACTTTGGCAAGCTGCTCGCGATGGGCCTCTCGTTCTCGATCGCCTTCCAGGTGTTCATCGTGCTCGGTGGTATCACCCGCGTGATTCCGCTCACGGGCCTCACGGCGCCGTTCCTCGCGGCGGGTGGTTCGTCGCTTGTCTCGAACTGGATCATCGTGGCCCTTCTTTTGCGCCTGTCGAATGCCGTGCGCAACCGACCGAAGCTGGTGATTCGCGCATGAATAAGCAACTGAAGTTCATCACGCGATCAATCTTCGCGATGTTTATTGTGCTCTTCGGAGCCATCACGATCATTCAGGTCGTGCAGGCCGAAGAGCTCAGGGCGAACCCGCTCAACAAGCGCACGACCTACAACGCGTTCTCGGTTGAGCGCGGCGAGATTCTCGTCGACGGCTCGTCGATCGCCTCGTCGATCCCGACCTCTGACGCCTACCAGTTTCAGCGCGTGTACGAGAACGGGCCGCTCTACGCACCCATCACGGGATACTTCTCGCATTACCAGGGCATCACCGGCATCGAGGCCGCGATGAACAGCGAGCTGTCTGGCCTTGGAAACACGCAGTTCTTTACCCGAGTCATGCGGATCATCACCGGCGAAAAGCCGCAGGGGAGCGCCGTTGAGCTCACGATCGACCCTGCCGTGCAGCAGGCGGCCTGGGATGCGCTGCAGGGCTACGAGGGATCGGTCGTGGCTCTCAACCCGACGAACGGCAAGATTCTCGCGATGGTTTCGACACCCTCGTTTGACCCGAACCTCATGTCATCGAACAACGACCTCGAGATCATCGATAACTACAAGGCGTTGCAAGACGACCCGAGCAAGCCGCTCATGAACCGCGCGATTGGCGGCGATCTCTTTCACCCGGGGTCAACGTACAAGTTGCTCACGACGGCCGCTGCCCTCGAGTCGGGTGCCGCAGAGCCATCGACCGAGTTCAAGAACGAACAGGCCTTCAAGCTGCCCGGTTCGAGCAACGAGATGCACAACTACGGCCTCGGCCTGTGCGGCAGCGGCGACAAGGTCACGCTCGCCGACGCGGTGAAGTTCTCGTGCAACGTCCCCATGGGTGAGCTCGCGGGCAAGATGGATCGCGACGAGATTCCCAAGATGGCCGCGGCCTTCGGCTTCGGCCAGGAACTCTCGATTCCGCTCACGGTCACGCCGAGCCAGGCACCCGTTCCAGAGACCGACGCAGAGGCAGCCATCAGCTCGATCGGCCAGCTCGATGTGCGCGCGACCCCGATGCAGATGGCGATGGTCTCGGCGGGCATCGCGAACGGCGGCGTGGTCATGCAACCACAGCTGGTGAACCAGGTGCTCGCGCCGAACTTCTCGGTCGAGAAATCGTTTACCGAGGCAGAGTTCGCGAACCCCATCTCGGCGAAGACGGCATCGCAACTCACCGCGATGATGGTCGCGGGTGTCAACGAGACCGACGGCGCCGCATACAAGGCGCGCATCGAGGGAACGACGGTGGCGGGAAAGACCGGCACCGCGCAGAACGGAACGGACGCGGCGGGGAATGACCTGCCCTATACGCTGTGGTTTACCGGCTTCGCTCCGTCTGAAAACCCCGAGGTTGCCGTGGCGGTTGTCATCGCCAACGGCGGCGGAGAAGCCCACAATTTTCAGGGAACCTCGTACGAGATTCCCACGAATATCGGAAAACAAGTCATGGAAGCGGTGTTAAGCCAATGAGACCAACTGCAGGAGTCACATTCGGTGGTCGCTACGAGCTGAGCTCACGGGTCGCGATTGGCGGCATGGGCGAGGTTTGGAAGGCGACTGATAGCGTCATTGGGCGCACGGTCGCGATCAAGATTCTTAAAGACGAGTATATGGGCGACCCCGGCTTCCTCGAGCGCTTTCGCGCCGAGGCAAGGCACGCCGCACTCGTCAACCACGAGGGCATCGCCAACGTGTACGACTACGGCGAAGAACAGGGCTCGGCATACATTGTCATGGAGCTCGTTCCCGGCGAGCCGCTCTCAACGATCATCGAGCGCGAGGGCAAACTGCCACCCAACCGCGTGCTCGGCATCGTTGCTCAAACCGCGATGGCACTGCAGGCCGCGCACGACGCTGGCCTCGTGCACCGCGACATCAAGCCGGGCAACCTGCTCATCACCCCCGACGGGCGAGTGAAGATCACCGACTTTGGCATCGCTCGTATTGCCGACCAGGTGCCGCTCACCGCGACCGGCCAGGTCATGGGCACCGTGCAGTACCTCGCACCCGAGCAGGCGAGCGGCCACAACGCAACCGCCAAGACCGACGTGTACTCGCTCGGTATCGTCGCCTACGAGTGCCTGAACGGGAAGCGTCCCTTCACCGGCGACTCGCAGGTCGCGATCGCGATGGCGCAGATCAACGACAAGCCACCGGCGCTCTCGGAAGAGATCGCCGAGCCAGTGCGCAACCTCGTGTTCTCGTGCCTCGAGAAAGACCCAGATCTGCGCCCCGAGACGGCAGGTAAGCTCGCTCTCGCGGCAGCAGCACTGCACAAGGGCGACGTTCAGGCCGCTGCGGGCTACGTTCCCGCCGTTCTCGGCCTGAAGCCCACCGAAGACGCTTCGACGACGCTGCTGCCGGCGACGACCGCGATGGATCCGACAACCCAGGTTCTCGGCCAGACCACCGTGCTCGACCCGACGCAGGTCATGCCCGAGGGCGAAGTCTCTGAAGAAGAGGCCGAAGAAGAGCTCGAAGAGAAGAAAAAGAATCCGTGGAAGTGGCCCATCATTGCCCTCGTCGCGATTCTGCTCATCGTCGGCGGCGGCACGGCATACGCGATCTGGTCAGCGAACCAGACCAGCGTTGAAAAAGAAGAGAAGCCGAAAAAAGAGAAGCCCAAAGAAAAGGAAGAGCCCGAAGAAGAGGCCAGCGCGACGATCTCAGCCAGTGAAATCGAGGGCATGAACGTCGACGAGGCGTACGCCTACCTCGAGGGCCTCGGCTTCACGCGCATTCACAAGCAGCCCGGCGGCCCAAGCCCCGACGCGGTAGTTGGTCAGGTGACGAACGTCACCCCGACCGGCGAGAAGGTCAAGCTCACGCAGACGATCACGCTCACCTACAACGTCGCCTACGGTGACGCGACCGCGCCAACCAACGGCCCTTCGGCTCCCTCAGAGGTCACCGTCGGCGAAACGTTCACGGTGCAGGGCATCAGTGCGGGCTCGTGCCCCTCAGGCCTCGCCGAAAACTTCCAGCTCAATCTCGAGCCGAACAACGGCATGGCAATGCTCATCGGTGCCGTCGACGGCGGATCGGCGCAGGTTCGTGCCGACAAAGCTGGCACACTCAGCCTCAGCTACACCGTGACCTGTAAGCGCGAGGGTGTCGACCCCCGCATCGTCACCTCGCCGGTGACCAGCGTGGTTATTAAGGAAGCCCCGAAACCCGACCCGGTTGATCCGCCAAAGCCAGAAAAGCCTGACGAGAACACCGATACCGACGGCGATACCGAATAACCCGATAACAACTCGGCAACACGGGCCAAGTATCGGGGTAACCACACCGACTCTAGAGCTTGCTATCGCTAGAATTATCAGATGTATCGAAACGAGAGGAGATCGCCGTGACTGAGGCATCTGGCCGGCGTTTACTCGCGGGACGATACGAGGTTGGCGAGTTCATCGGCCAGGGTGGCATGTCGACGGTATACCGTGGCGTTGACACCAAGCTTGGGCGACCCGTCGCCATCAAGATCATGAAGGCGCAGCTCGCTCAGGACGATGAGTTTCGCGACCGTTTTCGTCAGGAAGCCAGGGCTGCCTCGCGCATGGCGCACCCCTCGATCGTGCGGGTCTTCGACGCCGGCGACGAGCTCATTAACCTCGGAACCGAGGTGCAGCGCCTCCCGTTCATCGTCATGGAGTACGTGAAGGGCAAGAACCTTCGCGAGATCGTCCAAGAAAAGCCTCTCTCGACCTCTGAGATCACGCGCGTTCTCGATGCGGTACTCACCGCGCTCGAGTATTCGCACCGTGCAGGCATCGTGCACCGCGACATCAAGCTCGCAAACATCATGGTGACCGACACCGGCCATGTGAAGGTCATGGACTTTGGCATTGCCAGGGCCGTCTCTGAGACGTCGTCGACGCTGCAGCAGACCACCGCCATTCTCGGCACCGCCGCATACTTCTCGCCAGAGCAGGCGAAGGGTGAATCGGTCGACGCACGAACCGACCTGTATTCAGCTGGCGTCGTGCTCTACGAACTGCTCGTTGGCGACGTACCCTTTCGCGGCGACTCAGCCGTTGCGGTCGCGTACCAGCACGTCAGTGAGCGCCCAGAGCTTCCGAGCACGCGCAACCCGGCGATCACCCCCGAGTTCGATCGGGTCGTCATGCACGCCCTCGCCAAAGACCGCGCCAAACGCTTTCAGAGCGCCGCTGAGTTCCGCGAGGCCCTGAGACTCGCGGCCGATGGCAAGATGCCCGAGCTCGCGCTCACGACCGACTCTGGGCCCATTCTCTTTTCAGGCGGCGACGAGATCTCTGAGTCAGAGCTCGCGCTTCGCCAGCTCACCGAGTCATCGAGCTCACCAAAGAGCCAGCCGAGGCCGCCGGTCATGTGGACCTGGGCCGCGATCCTCACCGTCGTTGCCGTCGTTGTGGCCGTCATCTTTTGGCTCACGCAGCTTGTGCCCCCGAATACGCTGATCAACTCGGCGCGCGAGATTCCCGATCTCGAGGGCACCACCGAGAAGGTCGCGATGCAAACGCTCGAAGACCTCGACCTCGTGGCCGTTCCCGTGAGCGAACCGAACGACGATATCGCAGCCGAGTCAGTCTTTAAGACGTACCCGGCAGCCGGCGAGGTCGTCGAGGTGGGCACCACCGTCAAGGTGTACGTCTCATCAGGGCCGTTCATGGCGACGCTGCCCGATCTCTCGGGCAAGTCGATCGAAGACGCCACAGCGAAGCTCAATGACCTCGGTCTCACGGTCGGCCTCACGAACGAGCTCGACGACCCCAGCATTCCTGGCGGCTCAGTGATCAGCTCGAGCCCCGCTGAGGGCGAGCTCGTGCTCACCGGAAGCGCGGTCGACCTCACCGTTTCAAACGGCAAGGTCACGATTCCCGATGTGAAGGGCATGGCGATGCCCACCGCACAGGAGATGCTCGATCCGACCGGCGTGAACATTGAACAGCAGGGCGACGGCTCGTGCGGTCAGATCAACGACCTTCCGGTCATTAACCAGTCGGTTGTGGGGCAGGTTGAGCAGCGCTCGACGGTGACCCTCTTCTACTGCAGCGGTTAAGCAGTAGCTTCCACGAGCCCGGGAGGTTCAGCGGGTCGCGCAGATTCCAGCTGGTTCCAGCCGGTTCAAGCGAACCCGTGAACGGTACCGTCACAAGCCGGCAAAGGGGCTGAGCCCCTGGTGAAGCGCCGCCGCGTCGTCGAGCGTTGATTCTGGCTCGGGAATCACCGTGTTGACCCACGGGTAGACGAACATCATGAGCGCGTAAACGACCGCTGCCAGGAGTGCGACGAGCACGAGCACACGAAACCATGCTGGTCCAGGAAAAAAGCGCCATACGATCGAAAACATTACTGAGCAGCCTCTCCGGTTTCGGCAAGTGCGGGGTTCAGGGCGAGAAGCTCCTTCGGGATCCCCTCTGAGGTGGGGCTAAACGATTCGAACACCGAATACGTAATCACTCGCTCTGAGATGCCGAGGTTCTTCGGGTGGCACGAGGTCATCGTCAGAATGCGCTGTTCGGCGACCCTGCCCTCAATGCGGGGGAAGGGAGCGAGAACATCGGTCTCGTTGGGCCAGACATACTCTGACGAACGGTACCGGTAGGTGTACCAGCCCTCGGGCGTTTGAATAAAGATCGGATCACCAACGCGCAGAGCATCAACCTCGCGGAAGGGAGCGGTGTAGGCACCCGAGCGGTGTGCAGCGAACGCCGTATTACCGAGCTCGCCGAGCTCGCTCGATTTCGAGTAGCGCCCAATGCCCTTCTCGTCGAGGTTCAACACCTGGTGAGCATCGGTGCCCTCGCTGAGGGTGTTCTTGAAGTCGGTCGCGAACGCCGGAATGTAGACGACCGCGAAGTAATCGCCCTCGGTGGGCTTCGCAACGATGGGTACGACACCGGGCTCGGGTTCGGCCTCTGGCTTCTCCCACTGTGAAACGAGGCCCGATGCGAGCTCACGTTGCTCTCCCTGAACCACAACGGTGGTGTACCAGGGCTGCCAGACGATGTATCCGAGCATGGCGAGACCGAGCACAATGAAGGTCTCGCCTATGACTGTGCTCACCCGCAAACGCTTGCGTTTGCGCCTCGGTGTGTCGTTTCGTGCCATGGCTTCATTCTATTCAGCCCAGCGTCGTGAAACCTCAAGTAAGATGTGGGTTATGGCAAAGTCAAAAGATCTCAGCAAGAAACAACAGGCTGAAGTGACCTCACAGAACCGCGAGACCCCCTCGGGAGAGCCCGCACCGAACCCGGCATGGTTTAAGCCGGTCATGTTCGGCTTCATGATCGTTGGCCTGGTGTGGATCGTTCTGTACTACGTCACCGCGGCAACGCTTGCGCTGCCCATTCCTCAGCTGGGACAGAACAACATCTTCGTCGGCTTTGGGCTCATTCTCATCGGGTTCCTGATGACCACCAGGTGGCGTTAATAACCACCGCCTACTTATGCACAGGTGTGAATTACAACGGTGTAATTATCACCAGCTGTGCATAGAACTGTGAATAAGTTCCCGTCACTCGTTGCCGAACTCGCACATCACGCAGATGTATGCAAGATCACGCAACAGGTAACGGGAGTACCACGAAATACGACGCTGACAGCGCGACCAGCAACACCGCAAGACCAACGAGCAAGCTGATGCGCTTCGTGCGCTGCCTCGGGCCCTTGAAGTTCACGAGCACGCCCATGACCGCTGCACCGACGAGCATGCCGCCAAGGTGAGCCTGCCACGAGATCTGTGACCCTGGCTGCAGGCCGATCGCAAAGTTGATCGCGAGCAGCACGCCAAGCGAGGTCACGTTCACGTTCACCGAGCGCAGCCCGACAAACATCGCACCCATCACACCGAAGATCGCACCGGAGGCGCCCACGGTAGGCGTCAAAATGGTTTCTGGGTTGACATAGACCCACAGTTGAACGGCCAGCGATCCGCCCCAGCCAGCCATCGCGTAGAGCAGGATGTAATTGAGCTTGCCGACCGCGCGTTCGAGCTCTCGGCCGAAGATCCACAGGGTAAACATGTTGCCGAGCAGGTGGTAATAGCTGCTCGTTGAGTGGGTGAACATGACCGTCAACATGCGCCACGGCTCAAAGTACATCGGCGTCGAATACGCGGGCCGGTACCAGAGCGCGTTCGTGACGCTATCGCTCGTGAGCTGCGCGAGAAACACCAGCCCGCACAGGATCATGATCGTGTACGTGACGGCCGGGATTTGGGGGTCGGTAAATGCCCGACCGATTTTCGTGCGTGAAGGTTTGCTGCGCCGAGATACGCCTGGCGAGGTCTCCTTCACGCACGAGGGGCACAACACACCGACGGCCGACTGCACCTGGCAATCAGGGCAAATGTTATTGCCGCAGCGTTGGCACAGCGTAAAAGTAGGCCGATTCTTATGTCGGTAGCAAACGTCAGACGGGCCGTAGCTCGCCCGCTCGCCGAACTGCGGCACGTTGTGTCCCATGGAGTATGACGAAACTTACTGCTTGATGGTGATCGAGGTGATCACGACGTCTTCAACGGGGCGGTCCATAGCGCCGGTTGCAACGCCCTCGATCGCGTCAACGACCTTCTTCGACTCGTCGTCGTTGACCTCACCGAAGATGGTGTGGTTGCCGTTGAGCCATGATGGAGCGATCGTGGTGATGAAGAACTGTGAGCCGTTCGTGCCCGCGAGGCGACCGGTGAGGTCGGGACGCTTGCCAGCGTTCGCCATTGCGAGCTGGTAGGGGCGATCGAAGGTGAGCTCGGGGTGAATCTCATCGTCGAAGGTATAGCCGGGGCCACCGGTGCCGGTGCCCTGGGGGCAGCCGCCCTGAATCATGAACTCTTTGATGATGCGGTGAAAAATGAGGTTGTCGTAAAACCCTTTTTCAGCGAGGTCGATGAAGTTCTTCACGGTCTTCGGAGCCTGATCGCCAAAGAGATCAAGGTTGATGTCACCGTGGTTTGTGTGAATGGTTGCTGTTGCCGATGGAATGGTCATGTTGCCCAGTCTACCGGGCACAAACTTGCCATTTGCTAGTAAATTCCAGGGCACTCGGTGTACCGTTGAAGCACAGCAACCAACATTCGGAGGCCAAGATGCAACTGTCTCGCAAACGCAGGCGCGAACTGAAGAAACTTCGTAACCAGGCAGAGGTTCTGCTTGACCACCAGCGCGAAGTGCTCGGTCACGCTGGGCATGTGCTCGGCGAAGCGAGCCGCCAGGCGAAGGAGCTTGGCAACGAACACGTCATGCCACGAGTAGAGTCGGCCGTCGACCAGGCCCGCCCGTTCGTGCAGAAGAACGTCGCTTGCGCACGTCGCGCAGCGGATCGCGTGCGCGTTGCCGCAGCGCCCGTTGTCGCAGCGGCTCTCGCTGGCACCGTTCGCTCACTCGAGCGCATGGAACAGACCGAGGCTTCACGCCAGCTGCGTGGCTTCGGAGAGCAGCGCGGGCTCATCGAGCCTGTGAAGAAGAAGCGCAAGGGTGGCCTCATTGCCCTCGGCGTTGGCATTGCCGCAGCAAGCGCTGTCGGTTACGCCCTCTGGCAGGCCTTCCGCGAAGACGACGACATGTGGGTTTCAGCCGACGACTTCTAAACCGGCATTACCGCTCTTGCTGCTGGCGCGGCTGACCCGAATGGGAACGCCGTCGCCGGCGGCCACGAGAGCGCCTCGACGATGAACCGCGTAGGCCCGCCATGCGCAGCGCCGTGTTCACGAGCGAGAGCGTTCGCAGCTCCGCAATTTCAGCGAGGGGTACCCAGCGTGCCTCGTCGCTTGAGCCGTCAACCTCGTTGACCAGCGGGCCATCTTTGACGGTGGCTCGATAGATGATCCTGATCGTATGTAATTCAGGGTCGGTGCCCTCGGGAACGTCCTCTCGGCTGAACACTCGTGAATCGACGCCAATAAGCTTGCCGATCTTGGCATCAAGCCCGGTCTCTTCTTTCACTTCACGCTTCGCAGCGGCCTCTGGCGACTCACCAGACTCTATGCCGCCGCCCGGCAAGGTCCATCCACTCATGCGGCCGCGGCGCCAGTGAGTCAGCAGGATCTGTCCCTGCCTCTCAATAACCGCGTATGCCGCAACTCTCATATCCATAGGGTCTAAGCCTACTTGCTTTCAGGGGTGTGCCCCAGGTTTCTTTCGTTTGTGACCTCTTGACAAGACATCAGGGGTCTACCGGCACATGCTTGACAGGCGCTCAAGAAGTTAGGGTAGCCTAAGTTTGACGAAGGAGACGAGAATTTATGCAGTTTACACGCGAACGGGTCATGCACGAGCTCAAGCGCAGAACCCTTCGAGTCACGAACGTGACACGGGTTGCGCCAGACTATGCCCGCATCACCGTGACGAGCCCCGAACTAGAAGGCTTTGAGGCACCGGGGCCGGCAGACCACATCAAACTCATTTTCGGCGAAGCCCACGGTCGGCCGATCATGCGCGACTACACTCCGCTCAACTTCCGTGAAACCGCCGAGGGCTACGAGCTCGACATCGACATGGTGCTGCACGAAACCGATGGCCCCGCCTCAGACTGGGCGAAGGAAGCCGCCCCCGGTCAGCTCATTCAGCAGGCTGGGCCACGTGGGTCAAAACTTGCACCCGCAGGCATCACCGAGATGGTGCTTGTCGCCGACGAGACCGCCTTTCCCGCGGTGTCCCGCTGGCTCGAGGCCGTGAGCGATGCCGTCACGGTGCACAAGTTCTTCTTCACCGTCGACGAGCGCATGCGCGCATACTTCGACGATCAAGACGACATCACCTGGTTTGACATCGATGAGGCCCCAGAAGGTATTCTCGCCGAGCTGCGCAAGCTCACGATCACCGACACGACGTTCGCGTTTCTCGCTGGCGAGGCAATCACCATCACACCCTGCGCCGCTATCTACGCCGCGAAGCCGGCGTGCGCCTCGACCAACTCGACGCACAGGGCTACTGGAAGCGTGGGGTTGCAGAGCTCGACCACCACGAGCCACTCGACCCAGAAGACCCTGACGAGTAGAACTGAGAGTGCCTCACGACCACTGCTTGTAAGATCAAAGCCGTTGGTACAACGAAGGGAGGCGCCTCATGTGCGTCAAAGTAACGTGCTCTCACTGTGGCCTCGCAACCTGGGAAGGTTGCGGCGAGCACATTGAAACTGCGCTCGAGGGTGTCGCAGCGGCTGACCGCTGCTCATGCCCCCGTTAAGCGCGGTAAGCGTCGAGAGAAATCTCAAACATTTTGGCCGTCATGCGAGCTGACGGTGAGCCGAGGTCGGGATCAGCACCGAGCGTAAGCAACGTGCTGATCACGGCCTCGTCACGTTTAAAGATCGCGCCGGCCAGAGGGGTTTGGCCTCGATCATTCGTCTGGTTAATGTTGGCGCCCTGAGATGCGAGCTCTGCCACGAGGCGAGCGTGCCCGTGATAAGCGGCCAGCATGAGCAGCGTATTACCGCTCGCGTCGCTGAGATCTGGTGAGATGCCCTGCTTTACCGCTGAGAGCACAAAAGGTGCATCGCCACTGCGCGCCGCGTCAAAGAGCTGGTGCGCGAAAGCGACAACGTCATCTGGAAGATCCATGAGCTCCAAACCTTTTCTTCTCATCCCCTGACCATTCACTTGCGTGAAGAGTCCCTTACAATACAAAAGCCGCCCGACGAATCGGACGGCTTTTCTTGTGTTTGGTGGACCCTGGGAGAATCGAACTCCCGACCTTCTGCTTGCAAAACAGACGCTCTACCAATTGAGCTAAGGGCCCGTAATTAGTCCATTTGTCCTGAACCTTGTATATCTTATCACAACGTTCTTACCCTGGCAACTACTTCGTGCTTGACCCGGTTTCTTCTTCGGTTGCCGTGCCTGCTCGAACAACTATACCCGGCTGATTTCTCTCGCGCAAAACGAGAAGGCGTGTTGTGCGAATTTTTGTGTTGGCACCGGCTTTGATCCGCCGCAAAGACATCGCTTGTGCCCATACGGCGCTCTGCACGCCGTTCAGAGCCTTGGTGATACTCGCACCCTCCCCCGGGCCTGAACGCCCCGCAGAACGCAGCCCACGAGCCCACATTCTTCGCCTCAAACACCGGCGCGTTGTGTGCGCCGCAAAACACGGGTGATGGTGCCCCGCTCGGCCGGGAGAATGTTTCACGAACCAACGACAAAGGGCAGTCGATTTCTCGACTGCCCTTGCGATATTTGGTGGGGCTACCAGGACTTGAACCTGGGACCTCTTCATTATCAGTGAAGCGCTCTAACCACCTGAGCTATAGCCCCTTAACCAAGGTTTAACATTACTGCATGTCTGTCGATTTGGTCAAATCGACTTCCTTGGCCGCGCGTGTGCGCTTAGTTTCCGGTGAATCCGAGCTGGAAACCACCGAAGACTCGAACGAGCAGGTTGTACACGAACGCAGCAATTGCGCCGAGAACCGTGCCCACGATGAGACCGATCACCGAGACGGTGACCGCGAAGCCAATGACCTGCGGGTAGCCGAGGAAGTTCATGAGGCTTGTCTCGTCTCCGCCGACAACGTCCATGAACAACTCATCGATCTTGCCGAGGGCACCGGTCTGAGCGAGAACAGCGTAGATGAGCACCGTAGCAATAGCGTTGACGACCGCCAGACACAGTGACAGCAAGAAACTGAACTTTACGGCAGACCAGAAGTCGACGTATACAAGCTTCAGACGAACCTGTTTTGATGGGGCTTTCTTGCGAGTCTTCTGCGCAAGCTTGTCAGCTACGGTGTTGGTCATGCGTTGCTATCCTCAGGTTGTGCTGCGTCAGCCGGGGCTTCTTCCCCGCCTTCTTCTTCAAGATTACGCTCGGTATTTTGCGCGACGCCAATAATACGGTCACTGTCTGGGAATCTCGCAAAAACAACACCCATGGTGTTGCGCCCCTTCGCAGGAACCTCAGCGACGTCGGTTCGAACCACCTTACCGCTCGCGAGCACCGCGAGAACCTCAGCATCTTCAGAAACGATGAGCGCACCGACGATATCACCGCGGGTTTCATCGAGTTTCGCGACCTTGATGCCGTAGCCACCACGGTTCTGAACGCGGTATTCGCTCGCCGAGGTGCGCTTGGCATAACCGCCCTCGGTGACGACGAGCACGAAGTCTTCATCGTTGCGAATGTCACGGGCTGCCAGAAGCTCGTCGTCATCTCTGAAGTTCATGCCGCGAACGCCACTCGTCGAACGCCCCATGGGCCGTAGCGCGGTGTCGTTTGCCGTGAAACGCAGTGACATGCCGTGCTTTGAAACGAGCAGAATGTCGTCTTCTGAACGAAGCACCATGGCCGAGACGAGTTCATCTTCGTCACGGAGCTTGATCGCGATGATGCCACCCGTACGGTTCGTATCGTACTCATTGAGCGGGGTCTTCTTCACCAGCCCATTGCGGGTTGCAAGCACGAGCTGATCATCGTCTTCATCGAACGAACGAACGTCGATGATCTGAGTGATAGTTTCGTCGGGGCCGAGCGCCAAGAGGTTTGCGAGGTGCTGTCCCTTTGCATCGCGACCGCCCTCGGGTGCTTCATAGGTCTTCGCACGGTACATACGTCCCGTGTTCGTGAAGAAGAGCAACCAGTGGTGCGTCGTCGTGACAAAGAAGTGCTCGATAATATCGTCGGCTCGCAGCGTTGCCCCGCGTACGCCCTTGCCGCCACGGTGCTGTGAACGGTAATTGTCGATGCGCGTGCGCTTGATGTACCCGCCACGCGTTACCGTAACGACCATGTCTTCCTCGGGAATGAGGTCTTCGACCGACATATCGCCGTCGTAGCCGTACATGATCTCGGTGCGGCGCTCGTCGCCGTAGCGATCGACGATCTCATCGAGCTCGTCAACGATGATGCTGCGCTGGCGCTCGTCAGAGGCGAGAATCTCGTGGTACTCGGCGATCTGAAGCTCAAGCTTCTTCGCGAGATCCATGATCTTCTGGCGCTCGAGGGCAGCCAAACGACGGAGCTGGAGTCCAAGAATAGCGTCTGCCTGGAGTTGATCTACCTGCAGCAGGCCCATGAGGCCCTCGCGGGCTTCATCGACGGTCGGTGAACGACGAATAAGCGCGATGACCTCGTCGAGGGCGTCGAGCGCTTTCAGGTAACCACGCTGAATGTGAGCTTCAGCCTCAGCCTTGTTCAGGCGGAACTGCGTGCGGCGCACAATAACTTCAACCTGGTGCTTCACCCAGTAGGTGATGAACCCGTCGACCGAGAGCGTGCGTGGCACACCATCAACGATCGCGAGCATGTTCGCACCAAAGTTCTCCTGAAGCTGCGTGTGCTTATACAGGTTGTTGAGAACAACCTTCGCAACCGCATCGCGCTTGAGAACAATGATGAGGCGCTGACCGGTACGGCCGCTCGTCTCATCGCGAATATCAGCGATGCCCTGAACCCTTCCCTCTTTCACGAGGTCAGCGATCTTCACCGCGAGGTTATCGGGGTTTACCTGGTACGGAAGCTCGGTAACGACGAGGCAGGTGCGACCCTGCAGCTCTTCGATGTTGACGACCGCGCGCATCGTAATTGATCCGCGTCCCGTCTTCTGGGCTTCCTGAATGCCTCGGGTGCCGAGAATCTGGGCGCCGGTCGGGAAATCGGGGCCCTTAATGCGCTGCATGAGGGCCTGTTGCAGCTCCTCTTTCGTCGCATCAGGGTTCTCAAGATGCCATTTCGCGCCGTCGGCAACCTCACGAAGGTTGTGCGGAGGGATGTTTGTGGCCATGCCAACCGCGATGCCCACTGACCCGTTGACCAGCAGGTTCGGGAAGCGGCTCGTGAGCACGGTGGGCTCCTGGGCACGCCCATCGTAGTTATCTTGGAAATCGACGGTGTCTTCGTCGATGTCACGCACCATCTCGAGCGAGAGCGGTGACATCTTCGTCTCGGTGTACCTCGGGGCTGCCGCTCCGTCGTTACCCGGCGAACCGAAGTTACCCTGGCCAAGAGCCAGGGGGTAACGCATGCTCCAGGGCTGAACGAGGCGAACGAGCGCATCGTAAATCGCGCTGTCACCGTGCGGGTGGTAGTGGCCCATGACGTCGCCGACCACACGGGCGCACTTTGAAAAGGCCCGGTCAGGGCGGTAACCGCCATCAAACATCGTGTAAATCACACGACGGTGTACTGGCTTCAGGCCGTCACGAACATCAGGAAGCGCACGTCCAACGATCACGCTCATGGCGTAGTCAAGGTACGAACGCTGCATCTCAACCTGAAGGTCGATCTGCGAGATGTTTCCCCCAGTCTGCTGCGGTTCGGTTTCTGGAGTCTCGTTAGATGTCAAGGAAACGCACGTCCTTCGCATTCTGTTGGATAAAGGTGCGACGCGCTTCAACGTCTTCACCCATGAGGGTTGCAAAAATTTCGTCGGATGCCACGGCGTCTTCCATCGTCACCTGCAGAAGGCTGCGGGTTTCGGGGTTCATCGTGGTTTCCCAGAGCTCTTCGTAGTTCATCTCGCCGAGGCCCTTATAACGCTGAATTCCGTTGTCTTTAGGAATTCTGCGGCCGGCTGCCTGACCTGCAGCGAGCTGCTGGTCTCGCTCTTCGTCGCTGTAGACATATTCATGCTCAGCATTCGACCACTTCAGGCGGTACAGGGGCGGCTGCGCGAGATACACATACCCGAGCTCAATGAGCGGCTTCATGTATCTGAACAGCAACGTGAGGAGCAGCGTTGTAATGTGCTGACCGTCAACGTCAGCATCGGCCATGAGCACGATCTTGTGATAGCGAGCCTTCTCAGGATCAAATTCTTCGCCAATGCCGGCACCGAATGCCGTGATCATTGCTTGAACCTCGGCGTTGTTCAGTGCACGGTCAAGACGCGCCTTTTCGACGTTCAGAATCTTTCCGCGCAACGGCAAAATGGCCTGGGTGTCAGGGTTCCTTCCCTGCACCGCTGATCCACCTGCCGAGTCACCCTCAACGATGAAAATTTCTGAGACTGATGGGTCCTTCGACGAGCAGTCCTTCAGCTTTCCGGGCATGCCACCCGACTCGAGCAGCCCCTTTCTGCGTGCGGTTTCGCGCGCCTTTCGGGCAGCGAGTCGAGCCGTAGCGGCCTGAATCGCCTTGCGAGTGATGTCTTTCGCTGCCGCGGGGTTGCGCTCAAACCAGTCTCCGAGCTGATCACCGACAAGCTTTTGAACGAACGCCTTAGCCTCGGTGTTGCCGAGCTTCGTTTTGGTCTGGCCCTCGAACTGTGGCTCAGCAAGTTTGATTGAGACAACTGCTGTGAGGCCCTCACGAACATCATCGCCTGAAAGGTTTTCGTCCTTTTCGCGCAGCAGGTTCTTGTCGCGCGCGTACCGGTTGATGAGCGTCGTCAAGGCCGCACGGAAGCCCTCTTCGTGCGTTCCACCCTCGTGGGTGTTAATCGTATTCGCGTACGTGTGCACGCTCTCTGAGAAAGCACTCGTCCACTGCATCGCTACCTCGAGCGAAATCGACTTGTCTTCCTTCTCCTGCTCGAACGAAATAATTTCTTCGTGAACAATCTCGGCACGCTTTGACTTGTTGATGTGCTGAACGTAGTCCTGAATACCGTTCTCGTACATGAACTCGTTGTGGGGCGCATCGGCCATGACCTCTTCGCCATCATCATTGATCACGAGTTCCTGCGGCCGCTCGTCACGCAGCCTAATACGGAGCCCCTTGTTCAAGAACGCCATCTGCTGAAAACGAGTACGCAATGTCTCGTAATCGAACTCGACGGTCTCAAAAATATCAGCGCTTGGCCAGAAGGTAATCGTTGTGCCGGTCTCATCGGTAGGCTCACCCTGCGCGAGCGGAGCATTTGGCACTCCCCCGGCAAACGACATGTTCCACGTGAAACCTTGGCGCTTCACCTCAACATCGAACCTCGTCGAAAGAGCATTGACCACTGACGAGCCCACGCCGTGCAAACCACCCGAGACCGCGTAGCCGCCGCCACCGAACTTGCCGCCGGCGTGCAGAACAGTCAGCACGACCTCGACCGTTGACCGCCCCTCAGTCGGGTGCATATCAACGGGAATACCACGGCCATTATCTCGAACGCGCACAGCGCCATCTTCGAGAATCGTTACGTCGATAAGGTCGCAGTACCCCGCAAGTGACTCATCAACCGAGTTATCGACGATCTCGTAGACCAGGTGGTGCAGCCCTCGTGGCCCTGTCGAACCAATGTACATGCCGGGGCGTTTGCGAACCGCTTCAAGACCCTCAAGCACCTGAATCGCGTCGGCACCGTACTCTGATAAGTTATTTCCAGTACCGTCTTCAGTAGCCATCTTGTGTTTTTTCTCCCAGCATTTCTTAGCGCCGATGCGGCTTATTTGTAGCCTAGATGTCCATCTTACCAATTTTGGGCGATTTTAGGCGTATTACAGGGCCGTTTTAGCGCTTATTTTCAGCAGGGACACCCCCTGGTCAAGAGCAAGGTTAACCGTAGGTGTCTCGCGGGCCTCTTCCAGGCACACTTCGTGGCCCGTGACGCCACGAAGGCGTGTGCGGGCCACGGAAGAGAATGTCTTCTATCCCGGCTTCGGGATACTGCTCCAAAAGCTTCGTGACGATTTGGTGGCGCATTCGTCGAAGCTGCGTCGCCCACGCGGTCGAGTCACATTGAATCTCGAGCTTTTTGCCGGTGATGCCAACGACTTCTGTGTGCTCGGCGATATCCTTGCCGACGAGGGTAGGCCATTCAACGATGAGCGTCGTTTGACTGAGCTGCTCTCCCCACCCCATGTCTTTGGTCATGGTCTCGAGAACCGCTGCGATGCTCTTTGGGTCCCTGCCCTTAGCGTAAGGAATAGACGTCCCGTCGACCTTTCGACGCCTCGCAGCCATCGCGCTATAGCGCTTACCGCTCCAAAGTGACTTCGCATGAATATAGGCTTCGCTCGCAAACGAGATGCGCTCACTCATCAGTATCACCAGCCTGATCAGGTCTTTCGTGGGCAGCAACCGGTTCAATGGCAACCACTTCCCCGGCTTCGATGCGGATCGTGTGCCACTCATGCCCCTGCGGAACGTCACCTTCGACCGCAGTTGTTACGATCACCTGCTCATAACCAGAGACAGCAGCGTACAGCCTTTCACGACGACCAAGATCAAGCTCGGCAAAAACGTCGTCGAGAATCAAGACTGGATCACCCTCTACGGTGTCAGTGCTGAGAACGCTCGCAAGGGCAAGCTTCAGTGAGAGGACATAGGACCAGGTTTCTCCGTGGCTCGCATATCCTTTTACAGGTAGCGACTTCAGCTGAAGGACCGCGTCATCGCGATGTGGACCAACGAGTGTCTGCCCGCGCTCGAGCTCCCTCCCCCTGACGAGGCGCAATGCATCGCGAAACTCTTCGGCTATTGTTTCACGTGAAACGCTCGCGCTTACGGTTGCCGCATCTCCTGTTTCACGTGAAACACCCAGTGTCTCCTGAACGCTTTCCATGAGCGCGATAGTTGGCTGGTGATCCTGGTCAACGAGCGAAAAATAGCCCTGGATCAGCGGATCTCGTAAATCTTCGATAAGCATTCGCCGGTGCAGCATGATCTGCGAACCCATTTCGACAAGCTGCTCATCCCAGACGTCAAGGAGGGTCTCGATCGAGTTTGCGCTTCTGCCCGTGTGCTTGAAATCTCTGAGCATCGTGTTTCTCTGCCGGAGGATTTTCTCATAATCGGCAATGGCGCCAGCAGCCACTGGGTGACGCGAGATAAGCGCATCGTCAAGAAACGATCGGCGAGTGGCCGGTTCTCCACGAACGATCATGAGATCTTCTGGGGCGAACAGGACAGCCGAGATAAGCTGCGTGAGTTCACGAGTTTTCACGCTGTGGCGGTTAATGAGCGCTTTATTTGAGCTACCGCGGTTAAGCTGCAGCTCAAGAAGAGCCTCACGTTCGCCCTGGGCGAGCCTGCATCGGATAATAGCGGAGTCTTCCCCCGCTTTAATGAGTGCAGCATCCTGCGAAATACGGTGTGATCGAAGCGTCGCGAGATACATGAGCGCTTCTGCAACGTTCGTTTTGCCCTGACCATTGCGCCCAACCAGCATATTCATGCCTGGGGCAAACACTAGCTCAGCGTGAGCATAGTTTCGATAGTTTGCAAGACTGAGATGACGAATCTGCACTCAGGGTTGCCCCTATCGCAAGAGCAGGTTTGGCTGCAGAAGGTACTTAAAGCTTGCTGAAGTCTGCTCGTCTCGGCTGTGCTGCCCTGAGATGAGTACTGGCCCGGGCTTTGCAGGGTTATCGGTTCTCGTGAAGCCGATGCGCGCGTACTCGGCATGAGCTGAGCGCAAACCATCGAGCAAGAATTGTGGCTTCAGTGAGACGACCATTTCGTCACCGACGAGGTGAGCATCGGCTGTCTCGTTTGCACGTGCAGATTCAGATCCTGCGCCCTCGAGCTGCACGCTTCCCTCGCTGAAGCTGAAGCGGAGGGCCGCTTCGCGTTCAAGAACGAGACCAACACGGCCCACTG